>CAVRCO010000008.1:0-1171916 GCA_963719605.1 uncultured Verrucomicrobiae bacterium | reverse complement strand
GAAAACCAAAAAAGGAAAATAACCATGAAACTTCAAAATATAATTCACATTGATTGGGATTGTCTGCATCGGGCTTTTGCCAAAAGCGCAAGCCGTCAATCCAGCGCCGGACGGCGACTATCCCGGCGATAATACCGCTGAGGGAGGCCGTGGAGCGCTTTTGAGCCTGACCACCGGCACAGGCAACACGGCCCTTGGATTTGAAGCACTTTTTGCCGTCACCACTGGTAACCAATACGGCAACGGTGCTCAAGCGCTTAAAAACAATACGGCGTTCAACAACACTGCAGATGGTTATCAAGCGCTTTTTTTAAACAAACCGGCTTTGACAACACTGCCACTGGTTGGCGGGCGCTCTGGCACACACAACTGGTCAGTTTAATACTGCGGATGAAACCCTTGCACTTTATGTCAACATCACTGGCACAGGCAACACTGCCACTGGGAATGAGCTTCGCTTAACAACAATAACGGCAATAGCAACACGGCCACTTGCGCTTACGAGTAATACCACCGCCAGCGACAATGCCGCTACCGGTTGGCGAGCGCTCATTGGTAATACGACGGGTATCCAAAACACGGCGATTGGGTCTCAGGCACTTTATAACAACAGCACTGGCGAGCAGAATACCGCCATTGGATTCCAAGCCTTATTCAGCAACAATACTTTTGGTGGTAACACGGCTGTTGGCGCGCAGGCCCTCATGAATAACACAGGGTTCATCAATACAGCTGTCGGTGACGCAGCTCTTCGTTCAAGCACCGGAGGCATCAACAACACGGCTGTCGGTGCAGCTGCACTGTCCAGGCCGACAGTGACGTATACGCTGTCGGGTCTGTTGCTTCGGCTAGCACCACACCGTACAGGAAATATCGCAATAGGAAATCAGGCCGGATTCAATGTTACTACAGGCAATTATAATATCGATATGGCGAACTCGTCGCTGGTGATCATGGCGAGGACAGAACCATCCGTATTGGAAGCGAAAATGGCCAGGGACAGTCGAGATGCTTTATCGGTGGCATTTATGGAAGAACTACGGGCGGGCCAGCCATACCAGTCGTGATCGATTCGACCGGCCAACTCGGCACGGTCAGTTCCTCCCGTCGCTACAAGACCGAGATTAAACCGATGGACAAAGCTAGTGAAGCCATTCTGGGGCTAAAACCGGTCAGCTTTCGTTACAAAGATCCAGATGGCGTACGCCGCAGTTTGGTTTGATGGCTGAGGATGTTGAAGAGGTTAATCCTGATCTTGTGATTCAGGACGAGGAAGGAAACCCCTACACCGTGCGCTATGACGCGGTGAACGCGATGTTACTCAATGAATTTCTCAAAGAGCACCGCAAAGTGCAGGAACTGCAAGCAACATTGGCGGACCAACAGAAAAGTTTTGAATTCAAGCTTGCGGGCGAGCAAAAGCAGATTGATGCACTCACCGTAGGGCTACAGAAAGTGACTACCCAGCTTGAAGCGAGCAAACCTGCGCCACAAGTGGTCAACAATCCCTAAAACCGCGCTCGCCTGAACAAAGCAACAGCACTTCACAATAAGCCGTTACGCTTCACCACATGGCGGCTCTTTGTTTCACGTGTGACGCTTACGGCTCTTTGAAATGCCCGCGTGCTCGTGCGACGCGATCACGTTGCCAGCGCATCGTAAACGCGAATCACAGCAAGGTATGAGCGGCTGTAGAACATTGGTTTTTCACTTTTCAGCGCGCCAGCTTTTCGCCAGAGTGAGAGATGCCATCAGTCGAAGACAAGCGTAGAGAATTTCGCCGGTTGCATGAGAGCGGTTGTTTCGCCATTCCCAATCCGTGGGACATCGGCAGCGCGCGCTATCTGCAACATCTGGGTTTCAAAGCAATCGCGACAACGTCTGCCGGTTTCGCGTTCTCGCGCGGTGTGCCCGATGGCACGGTTAAACGCGATGACATGCTGGCTCACATCAAAGAATTGGTCGCGGTGACTGACATTCCAGTGAATGCCGATTTCGAGAATGGTTATGCCGATGATCCGGACGATGTCGCTGAAAGCGTGAGACTCTGCATCGCGACTGGCGTTGCTGGTCTTTCAATTGAGGACGCAATCGACCGCAAAGAGAAACTGATCTACGAATTCGATCTTGCGGTTGAGCGTATCCGCGCGGCACGAGAAGCGATCGGCAACAGCGGAGTCGTGCTTGTCGGGCGCGCGGAAGGATTTCTAGTCGGTCGCGAAAACATCGATCAAGTGATGAAGCGGTTGATTGCTTACTCGGAAGCTGGCGCGGATTGTTTGTACGCGCCCGGTTTCAAACAACGCGATGACATCAGGGCGATCGTGTCGGCGGTCGTGCCGAAACCATCGAACATTCTCATTGGCGGCGCGATTGGTCTCAGCATGGAAGACGCGGGCGTGTTGGGCGCGCGACGTGTCAGTGTTGGCGGCGCGTTCGCGCGCGCAGCATGGGGCGGATTCATTCGCTCCGCAAAAGAGCTTATCGAAAAGGGAACATTCGACGAACTGGCGAACGCCTCATTATACGAGGAGTTGCAGAAACTGTTTGAACAGAATTGACGGGATGCTGACGCGCATCGCGACAACGGTAAGCGTTTCGTTGCGCTGGCGGATGAAAAGTTAACTGCGTTTGTGGAACTGGAATTGGTGATTCGCAGCTACAGCGACAGTTAGTTCCCGCTCTTTTCCTGTCGTTCAGCAAGTTATTTTGGAACTTCGCCTGTTGTTTCCTGTAGGAAGTAATAAATAGTGCATCTCGAAAATGAACGGGCGGCTTGAGCTTGGAGAGAAGCGGAGCTTCTTCCTAGGTTGTTTGCGCGCAGCTACGTTTTACCTGTCCGGTGCAATCGTCCTGTTATTCTCTTTAAAAGCTCCCCCGGCATACGCTCAGCAGGTAACACGGGTGCCACCATTTATCGGTACTCACTCCGAGACATGGGAACGCTTCGGGGTGAGATCAATCCCCGGCGGAACCTCCATCCTCGGTGGTATCGCTACGATTTCGGGCGATCACATGGAAACTGCCACTTCGTTTGTAATGTGCACCGTTATTGGTAGGCCCAGCGACGGCAACATATTAATGGATTCCGATCGCCCCACTGGCCCGCTGACGATACGTTTTTCGCAGCCGGTCTCCGCGTTTGGCGCTTACTGGGGAAGTGGCGTTGGTTGCTTCTTCGGCGATGCATCGAACATTTTAACTTTCCGGGACGTCGCCGGAAACATTATTGGCACTGACAGCTTCACGTACGAGGGCAATGGCACGCTGGAGTGGCACGGTTACCGGTTTGGCACGCCGGTCAAAACAATTACCCGTGTCGCGAGCGATGGCCGAGAGGGCGTTGCGGTGGATGGACTACAGGCCACAGTTGCGGCTTCGCCGACTCCGACCGGTGCTGCTGAATTCGACTTTAATAACGACAGTCATCCAGATTACCTCCTATTCAACCCAATGAGGCGCGCTACAGTGATCTGGTACATGAACAACAACGTTCATGTTTCAGCGAACCATGGCCCGACTTTGCCTGTGGGATGGAGCCTGGTGGCGGTTGCGGATTTTAATGGGGACGGACACCCTGACTATCTGCTGTACAATTCGAACACGCGTGACACGGTGATTTGGTACCTGAACAACAATGTTCATGTTTCAGGCGCTTATGGCCCGACTCTGCCTGCAGGATGGAGCGTGGTGGCGGTTGCGGATTTTAATGGGGATGGTCACCCTGACTATCTGCTTTTCAACGCTAGCACTCTGCACACAGTGATATGGTACATGAATAACAACGTTCATATCACCGGAGCCAATGGCCCAACTCTTCCTGCAGGTTGGGAAGTGGTGGCGGTTGCGGATTTTAACGGGGATGGTCACCCTGACTATCTGCTGTTCAACGCTAGCACGCTGCACACAGTGATATGGTACATGAACAATAACGTTCATGTCTTAGGGGCCGCTGGTCCCACAGTTCCCGCTGGATGGAGCGTGGTAGGAGCGGCCGATTTCAACCGAGATGGTCACCCGGACTTTCTGCTGTTCAACACGAGTACGCTGCACACGGTGATTTGGTACATGAACAACAACGTACATGTCTCAGGAGCCGCTGGTCCGACTCTTACTGGCGGCTGGAACGTGGTCGCGCCCTAGCGTAGTCTTCGCGCATTCATCACGCCCGCTTCGACGGCAGTTTGTACGGGTAGGCAGCGAACCCGCAACCGCAGGATCGCGCTAGAATTGCATTTGATAAAGCCGCTGACTCGCGGGGAAGGGTTAGGAATCTCCGAGCAATCTATGACGCTCACAGCGCGTTGAGGCATACTCGATCGTGCTTGTGTAGAAAACACGTCCCGGCTAATATTCGCGGCAATGACAAATCGACACGCGCGTCCGGTTTCGCCGCCTGCGCGGGCGTGGCGCTGGATGCGGCGGAATCCAGTTGTTACGGGAATGGCGGCGCTCCTGCTGGTGGTGTTGGGATCGGCAGTTGGTGCACTGATTTGGAACGGCGAGATGGCGGGCCCGCCATCGGCAAGTGGCATTGCGGTCCTACCTTTCGAAAGTTTGAGTTCAGATAAAGAAAATGCATTTTTCGCCGACGGCGTTTATGACGGTGTTTCCGTCAAACTGGCAAAACTAGCCAATCTAAAGGTGATCAGCCACAACAGCGTGGCAAAATATCGCGGCGCGCGGAACACACAGGAGATTGGTCGTGCGTTGAATGTCGCATACGTGCTCGAAGGAAGCGTGCGCAAGGAAGCAGGCAGAATCCATTTGAACGTCCAGTTAATTGATACGCGTACGGACGCTCAAGTGTGGGCGCAAGAATATGATCGGGACTTGAATGACGTGTTCACACTCCAAAGCGAGATTGCGCAAAAAGTCGCAGATCAACTCGGAGCCGAGGTCTCATCGACCGAAAAAGCAGCCATCCAAGAGCCGCCAACGACAGATCTTGTTGCTTACGACTCTTATCTGCGAGCCAAAGACCTTATCAATGGGATTTCATTCAGCACGCGGGCGAAGGAAGATCTGATGCAGGCGGTGCAACTGCTTGATCAGGCCGTCGCGCGTGATCCTTTGTTCTTCTTAGCCTATGGCGAACTCGCGGACGCACATGACCGAATGTATTTTCTTGGATTCGATCACACGGATGCGCGCCTTAAATTGTCCGAAACAGCCCTTCAATCGATTCGACGTTTGCGTCCCGAATCGGGAGAGACGCATCTGGCCCTCGCTCGGCATCTTTACTGGGCGTATCAGGATTTCGATCGAGCTAGGGAGGAGTTGGCTACTGCGCGGCGCACGTTGCCTAACGAATCGAGAATTCCGCTTATGGCCGGCGATATCGACCGGCGGCAGGGTCACATGGAGAAATCTCTCGAGGAAATGAAACAGGCGTTGGAGCTGGACCCGCGCGATTTCTCCATACTCCAGCAAATCTCGGTCACTTACCAACTTTTGCGACGCTATAAAGAAACAGCCGCAACTTTGGATCGCGTGTTGGCGATAGCTCCGAACGACATTCCTACCCGCGTAAGGCGCGCCTGGGTTGATTTTCAATGGCGTGCAGATCCAAAACCGCTACACGCCACAATTGAGACGATTCTGGCCCAGGACCCGAACGCGGCGCCTGTTCTCGTGAACCAATGGCTCGACCTTGCGTTAGGCGAGCGAGATCCAGCTGCCGCCGAGCGCGCACTGGCCGCCATGCCTACAGACGGGTGTTACGACGAAAACATTCCATTTCCTAACGGCTGGTGCGAGGGTCTTGCTGCTTGGTTTCGCGGCGACCAGATTGCTGCCCGGGGCGCATTTACAAAAGCTCGAAAAGAGCTTGAGCAAGTTGTGCACGATCAGCCCCAATATGCGGCGGCTTTGTGCGCGCTCGGCGTAATTGATGCTGTTCTAGGAAATAAAGGGGATGCCATTCGTGAAGGCGAGCGTGCTGTCGAGCTGATCCCGGCTGAAAAAAACGCTATCGAGGGTGCGATGTTGACTCAATATCTTGCAGTGATTTATGCGTGGACCGGCGACAAGGAACCGCGCAATCGAGCGATTGGCGGAAGCCGCGAAGCTGCCAGGAAGCCATGTTACCTACGGTTATTTGCGTCTTCATCCGCTTTGGGACCCGTTGCGAGGCGACCCGCGTTTTGAAGCGATTGTCGCGTCGCTTGCGCCAAAGTAGCATTTCGCACTTAGAGCGCTTCTGGGCACGAAGGTGGATCGTCTTCTCCTGAAGACGATGGCAAACTGCCGAAGGCGCAAAATTTTTAACGTCACAAATTGGCGTGCTCGATATTAACTTGGCGTCGATGACATGCTGGCCGGATCATTCACTGTCCGGCAATCAAAAACGTGTAACGCTAGGATTTTGTCTGATTAGACAGTCATCCGCCAGCCCGATTGTGTCCTTTCATTAATCAAACCAGATTCCCGCCCATAGGAAATCCAAGGCGCTTTATTGGGTTGTGCCTTGGACTAATGGAGCGGCGGGTTGCTTGGAGCTTCCCGCCGCTTTTCCTTTCCGGTGATCCGCTGTCCGGCAATCAAAAACGATTCTAGCGCGGTCTGGCGATGCCGCCTAGAGCCGGTCAACCCTTAAGAATCGCTCGAACAAATAGGTAAACAACCCGATACTGACCTGGCGCCGCGGCGGACTTTTCGACTATGCCAATGCGTCCCTCATCCCTTAGCTCTCGCAGTGGCTCAACGACTTGAACCTCGAATAAATCGCATGCCTCTGGAGTGCGCTCTGCGACAGACCACTCGCTTGTCCCATGTAGAATTTCTTGCCAAGTGAATCTTTAAAGACGCTCATTCCTCATATTGGAACCACTCAGACGGTACTCCAGTTCCGGTAGATTGTCGGTTTCTTTTGAAATCGCCAGCGTGCTCGTGCGTCTCGATCACGTTGCCCGCTTCATCGTAAACGCGAATCACAACATCATGTGAGTGGCTGTAAAACCTTGCATGGTCGATTGCATCCCTGATTGCGTTTGGCCCGCTCTACCGCGTGAAGTACTTCGCGACGAGGGATTGCGCGCCAGCGCCTAATACATTGGCCGCTGCTTTGCTACCCACCAGTTTTCGCAACAAAGATTTCGCTTCATTTTTCTCCTGCTCCGACACATCGGCTTGATTGATCGCGGTAATCACCTTCTCGAGTGCTTCTGTAATCATCTGCTGCTGCGGAGTGCTCGCTTCGATCAGCGCTTGTTGTTGCCGGGGAGCCCTGGTTCGTCGTCTTTCATCGATAGCGATCCGGATTGGGGGCGCAACGCCAGCTTCGAGCACTTTTACTCCGAAGTCGTTTATCTTAGCAAACCCAGACAGCAGGCCCATCCCGCTCTTATCTTCAAGAGGTGTCCAGTCGATGAGGCGATACTCTGAAAGCTGGGCCACGGCGTGCAGCCAGTCACGGCGATTTATACCTGCTGGCGGCGGGACTGCCTGCTCACTGTGGCCGAACGGAATGGCACCTTCGCCTCGACGTTCATAGAGAAGCTGCAGCAAGCAACCTCTAACGACAGAATCCTTCATAAACTTTGCCAATATGCGCTGCATCCCGCGCATCAACAACTCATCTCAGCGGGTGCAAGTCTGGCTATCAGAATGGGAGAAGAAAATCGTTTAACTCCGACTTTTCTGGACAGGAGTAGACTGACGGAAATTGTCAGGGCAAAGCGCGGCCTCCTGCCGCGTTGCGTGGATTTCATTCGTTCATAAGCCCATGTTTCTGAGCGCCCGCGTCTTTGGGTAGATTTTCCAAATGCTGAGTAATGCTCTCTAAAATCGTGCGATATATTTCGGCGCGCTCTTTACCGGTCTCGCTGGATATAGCGTCTGCCATCTGACCTGCAACCTCAGCAAGCAAGCGACCCCACTCAGCGGGCTGCTCGCGCCACTCCCAGCAGGGCGCAATCGTTACGCGCAACTCGCCTTTGACGATCCAGCCACGCAGAACCTCGATCGAATCGGGGTGTTCTTCGGCCTCAGGCGGATGTGGGAGCGGACGCATGCTTTTCGTCTAACGAGATAAGAGATAAGCCACGGCAGGGTGTCGTGGCAAACACGCTGAACGCATTCCGAGATGGGGCCGTTAGTAACTGTCTTGGTTTCAAGCATAACGTAGATCGCGTTTGAGCGCACTGTTGAGCACGATCAGCAGTTTTCGCATCGTCGCAGTGAGGGCGAGTTTGGCCGGTTTGCCAGCCGCTCGCAAGCGCAGATAAAAATTGCGCAGGATTGGGTTGTGACGCGCGGCGACTAATGCGGCCATGTAAAGTCCATGTCGAACGAAACGCCGTCCACCATAGATGGCGCGTTTGCCGCGCATCTTTCCGCTATCGCGATTAAACGGCGCTACTCCGACCAAAGCTGCAACTTCACGACGATTGAGTTGCCCCAACTCGGGCATTTGCGCCAGCAGTAAGGCCGCCGTGCGTTCCCCAACTCCCTTGATTGAGGTCAGTTTCTCTGCCTTGGCAGATAGACGTGGCGACTGTTCAATGTGCTCTTTGATCAGCAGATCGAGTTTTTCAATCTGCTTTTTGATTTGGTTGATCAAACTGCGATTCAATCTCACCACCGAGGCATCGCTCACCCGCGCACCGCGATTCTGTTCCATCACCAGCAAATGAGTTAAGTGCCTGCGTTGGCTCTCCAACTCTCGCAGATGTTCTTGCTCCAATGTCGCAGCGGTGACTGTCTGCGGCTGCATCACCTTGCCAAACTCGCACGGTACTTCCGCGTCAATGCGATCGGTCTTAGCCAAGATTCCCGCCGCCCGCGCAAATTGCCGAACCCGGTTGGCTTGGACCAAACTGACTTTGATCCGCGCACGAGCAAGCGCCTGGACCAATCTGCGTTCATAACCGCCGCTCGATTCACAAATCACCTGCACTGGTGCTTTGAGCTGTTTAACCCACTTGATCAGTTCTCGATGACCAATGGTGTCATTAGAGAAACGGCGTTTCTCATTCCCAACTGCCGCATCCAGATGCGACTTGGCGATATCAATTCCTAAATAGACAAGTTGCTCTTTCACGTGATAAATAACTCCTGCTTCTAAGATGCGAGCTGGCCAGGCCGGTCCTGCCCTCGGGGTGAAGGGCGGCTTGGTCGCTCCAGTAACTGTTCGAGTTTACTTCCCACGCCCAAGGGCAGGCACGGATCGAACTAACGGACGCTCTTGGTCTAACCAGAAGCCGCTTCATCGAGGATCGCGCACCTGCCGCCCTTTTGCCCCAAATCAGCGCGGCTTTAAAGAAGATAGAGGCTTCATCGCGGCAGGGCGCCGTGGCAAGCTCGCCGAAGTTATCTTGCAATGGGGCCGTTGGCTCATCGACTGGTTAGGCCTTCGAACTACGGGCGCGGACGTGGCGTCGGACGACCCCTCGGAGTCGGCGCTATTCTTGGTGTAGGTGTTGCTCTAGGGGTGGGTGTCGCGGTCGGCGTAGTTGTTGGAGTCGCAGTAGGAGTTGCCGTAGCGGTAGCAGTAGGTGTCGGCGTTGGTGTAGCACCGGATTGCGAGCAATACCTCCCGCCGGTGTTCAAATAGAGGTTGCTGGGGTCGTCTGTACCCACCCCAAACAACCATCTCGCTGCCGGTCCACAGCGCGGTGTGATCATATCGCGCAAGAGGCGCGTTTGCGGTGTTGGTAAGTGTCCAATCGTCCGTGCCGGCATTATACCTCCCTCCCGTGTCAAAATCGATCGCTGGACAGCAGAAAACCCCTCCCCAAACAATCATTTGGCTCCCCGTCCAAACCGCCGTGTGAGAGTCTCGGGCAGTGGGTGCGTTAGTCGTGGTCGTAGCTGACCAACTATCAGCGATCGGCTCGTATCTTCCGCCGCTGTCTGTGTCGTTGAACATTTCATCGACGCCGCCCCAGACAATCATTTCGCTACCGCTCCATACTGCGGTGTGAGCGATTCGGCCAAGCGGTACGTTCGCGAGGCCCGTAGGCGTCCAACTGTCCGTGCTGGGATTATATTTGCCACCAGTGTGCAAATAGTTCGTCTGATCAGTTCCACCCCAAATGATCATTCCACTGTTGGTCCATAGTGCTGTATGGTCCCATCGTGCCGAGGGCGCGTTCATGATGCTCGTAGCTGTCCAACTGTCCGTGCCTGGATTGTATCGCCCGCCAGTGTTCATCCAGAACGTTTCATTTCGGCCGCCCCAGACGATCATCTCGATGCCGGTCCAGACTGCCGTGTGGGAGGCGCGTGCGGCAGGTGCATTGGCGGTGCTGGTAGCCGTCCAAGTGTCAGTGGTGGGATTGTATCGCCCGCCAGTGTTTAACTCGCCCGCCGGGTTATTGTACCCGCCCCAGACGATCATCTCGATTCCGGTCCACACCGCCGTGTGACTGCCTCGCCCGATGGGCGCGTTGGAGGTGCTGGTGGCTGTCCAGGTATCGGTACTCGGATTGTATCTGCCGCCGGTATTCAGACTGCCGTGCGAGTTGACTCCGCCCCAGATAATCATCTCGACGCCAGTCCACACTGAGGGGCGAGATTCACGTGCGTCGGGAGCGTTGAAAAGAGTAGTAGCAGTCCAGGCGCCATCGATGCAGTCCGCTGGAGGAGAGATTTCCGGAAGCTTGTAGGCGGCGTCATCGAGATTCGTTGTGACACGAATGCGTTCCTCTGTAGAGGCAGCCGTGCCGGCTGCAAACGAATTCCTCGGCGCAGCCGGCACGCTTGGCACCAGACTAAGATCAGCACTGAGTCGCTCAGCTAGCGCTGGCCTCGCCAAACACTCGGCGATCACAAAGGGATCGTTGTCGAGGGCGTCGAACAGTTCGCGCAATACCTCGGGCTGCTTGCTGTGACTGGCCATTCGCTCCATCTCCGTCTGAAGTTCGCTCGGGGTGATCGGCCATCTTCGTTGACCGGTGACAAGCTGCGATTTGCCAAAGTAATCTTCAACCTTCTGTTCGATCTGACGCCGCGAGACAATCGCATCTAACGGAGGCTTCGGCCCCAAATTCCCTTCCGGCCAAATTCGATGACGCCAATAAATCTCCTCGATTGCATACTGGTAAGCCACCCGCTCCGCGAACGTTAGCGTTCTTTGAGAGACTCTCGAAGGCGTGTCCCCACCTAACAATACCAGTCCCGACGTTGTCGGAATTCCCGTCCCCAGCAGACACGCACTACCCCCGCAAAGGAGAAAAAGGGTTAACGCACGCCTCCCGAGAGATTCACGTTGAAACCTCTTTCGGTGCCCCTTCCACGCCTTCACATCTAAGCGACTTTTCTCACTCAGTGGCATCCATTATTGAACACAAGATCAAGATAGACGTAGTCCCCATCGTAAGTGATCTGCGGAGTGAAACCTTGATTCGTCGGGTATGTGATTGAAACGCTCGCGAAGAACAAGTGATTGGGGTCCCGACCGCCGCCCGCGTATAAGAGAGTATATCGCGTGGTACTGCACGTAAACGTACCGGTCATGGTCACTGACAAACGACCGTCAAGGGCCGCCATTCCCGAAACACTGACTTTAGGTGTGGTTGGCACGTCTTGTGAGGTAACATTGCAGACCGTCGCGGCGCTACTATGCAGGGTGAGAATGCCGTTGCCATTGCCCGTGATAGACAATGTTCCCCCGCTCGGCTCAAGGGTACCATCAACGGTCACGCCGGAGCTGGTGGTCATGCTAACGATTCCATTACCCTTCAGCGTGCCTGAGCTGAACACGCGAAGAGTCGCGGCGGTCACAGTTCCGCCATTCGTAATGCTCAAGAGACCGATCCCGCCCGGCGTAGTGTCCCCGCCTACGTCGGCCCGCCCGCCGATTGTGAAAGTTGCCCCATCAACAGTCACTGTGCCAACGGAGAGCTGGCCTGAATTCCCTTGGAGCGCTGCGATTGTCAGAAGGCCAGCACTAACACTCGCTCCGTTCGTGACGCTCAGTGTGCCTTTGCCATAAGCGCCGACCTCAACCTCGTTGGTGACTGACAGGGTCAGGGTCCCCCCACCGATGGATACGTTCCCGGAGTCCGCCATATTGTACCCAAGAATGAGATCGCAGGCCACGGCGCCGGTGCTGTCAATGTTAGCCGTACCCGTGTTGTTGATGAAAGCGTCCTCACTCGAGTTCGGTACACCATTATTCCATTTGTTTCTGTCAAACCAGCTACCGCTCCCCATGTAGTTCCAAGTCGTCGTAAGAGTACAGCCCGCGGCGGGTGTGACGGCAGACCAGACGCAAAGCCCTACGGCGGCTATGGTGAGCAGAGGCACATTCCTCCTGGTAAGCCTTCCTACAATTGGCGAAGTGGATTTCGTTTTCTGAGGAGTAGAGTGTGTGGTTTCATCTTTTTTTGCAGTTTTGTTGTCTCCGGCGTTTTACTAAATCCGCGAAGAAATGACAATCTTTTTATTGAAACATTCTTGAAACATCTTTCCAGGACGGGACGGAGATTCGCTTGCATGAACGCGCTAGATTTCGCCAATGACGTACCGGCGACTGTCGAGTCGCCCGTCAATCAATTCGTATTCTAACGCGATCCTGCGCAGCGGGCGGGCTGTTGGCGCTCTACGGTTCGTCGAAGGCGCCAACGTGCTTGTGTGTTTCGATCACGTTGTCCGCATCATCGTAAACGCGAATCACAGCATCATGCGACCGGCTGCGATGCTTGGCGTAGTCGATTGTGTCCAGCATTCGATGGGGTGGAAATGCAAAGCTTTCTGGATGTTCATGCTCAAATCTATCTTAGAGGGGGGTTCAGGTGGGCGCGAATGCGCGCACGAGTAGTAAAAAAATTTCTGAAGTTCATCTAAATACCTCCCCAGGCGTGTGGCATCAAGGTTTCCCGTGGTTTTTCCAGCGGGACGAGGCAGGGAGCAGGATTTTGTCTATTAGGGGGTGGTGCCAACATAAAATTTTCAGGCTTCATCGGTAGTATGAGGCGCGGAATCGAGTAGAAGATACCCCGCTTTTTTCCTCGACCATATGCCGGTCTCTCTTTTTTTAGACCTCCCCTCCGTCCGTCCCTCCGACTTGGCTGAAGATTTGAGAGCTGCCGGATACACTGTTACAGGCGGACGCGGACAACGGCCAGATTGGCGGTTGGCAGAGGCGTCCGAATTCAAAATTCAGCAGTCGCTGATTTTGGCTGATCAGTCGCCGTTTTTATTATTGTTTTTCGCCTTCGTTCCCGATAATCAGAGTCGGAACGAGAAACTGCATGAGACCGCAAGTTTCACCTGATCTGCGACGCGCGCTGGCGGAAATCGTCCGGAAACCTGACGCTGACATGTGGGAGCTACAAGTTGACGTTGACACGCTGTTTCAACTTTTCCCGCTGGTGGGGCGGCATCCACCATGCACAACGAGCCGCTTTCCGTCGTCGCCGTGCGCGTCAGCAATCCAGATCGTTCGCCGGTTGGAATGCACGGTTAACCGAAACCGCGCGGGTTCACGGCTGCTTTTCCTCGCAGAGTTTTTGGAAAGCGGGATCTGCGCGTAACGGGTCCCAGATTGGATCGAGTTTTAAAAGAGCCGGCGTGATGGGCGCTGGGCTATAAAGCCAGCCACCATATGGCGTTTGTAACAACCGCGTGAGAGTTGAGATCGCACGACCATTCTCGCCAATGATCGTCTCAATTAGCGCCAGGTTCTCTTCGTACCCGGGGCCGGATAGTCGATCTTTGCTAGTCGGCACGAGCGTGATTGCACGCTGCGCTTCATTGAGGGCGGAGTCCTTCTCGTCCAGTATGGCGTAAGCCAGGGCCAGCGCTGACGCAATGAAGGCGTTGTCTGGTTGATCCTTGCTGAGCGGCTCAAGCGTGGTGCGCGCCTGTTCAGCGGCAGCTTTTGCATGAGCAGTGTCGCCAGCTACGCGCAGGGCCAACGCTACCCCCGCCTGCTTGTTGCCCTTCTCAATCCCAAAAACAAAGTCGAGTCGAGCTTGTCGGGCTTGCAGGAACTGGCTGGACTCGGTTTGATTTCGTTCAAGCCTGAATTGGGCAAACTTGATCCGAACTGCCAGGTCCGAATTCGTTTGTGCGTTTACCTGGATCAGTAATTTAGCGGCTTCTTGCAGGTTACCTTCGGCCTGGTAGATGCTGGCTTTTAACGCCATTAAAGATAACTCATTAGGAAGGATATCCAGTGCCCGATCGTAGAGCTTTAGCGCTGTCGGGAATTGCCGGAGTGTGGCGTAGGTCCATGCCACTTCAGTCAGTAACGCCGTATTCCGCGGATCCAGGGCGAGGCCCCGTTCCCAATAGGCAACACTTTCATCCCAATGTCCCTCGCGCCGCGCAATTGCCCCAAGGGCGTATAAGACCTGGCTGTTACCTGGCAACATTTTGCTGACGCGCCCGAAGGTGGCTTTGGCCAGCCCGTAATCGTGCAGCACCCAATATTGATAATAACCCGTGAAGAGCAGGGTTTCGGGCGAGTTCGGCTGCAGTCTCTGCGCATTTTCTAAAGCTTCCTTGGACGCATCGCGACGAGCGGCAGTAGTGTCGCGGCGGATAAAGTAAAGAAGCCCGTGCGCACCAGAAAGTCGCGCCCAAGCGAGCGCAAAATTCGGGTCAAGCTGCACTGCCAGCCCATAAAAATCGATGGCTTTAAATAGGGCATCGCTCGAGTAGTTGCTACGTGCTTCAAAAGCCAGCCCGCGTAAATAGGCATCGTAAGCTTCCGGATTGTTTGTGGGCTTAGCAGCCAACGCTTGCTCTTCACGACCGGTCAGCTTCGCTTGCAACGATTCCGCTATTCCTTTAGCGATCTCGCTCTCGACGACAAAGATATCACTCAACTTTCGATCATACGTCTCGGCCCAGAGCTGCGAACCGGTTTGCACGTTAACCAAATGAACATTGACCCTCACCTGATCGGCTGCTTTCTGGACGCTACCCTGAAGGATGTTCGCTACGCCAAGCTGCTTCGCGATCTCAGCAAGATTGCCCGGTTTGCTCTGAGACTGCTGTGTCGAAGCGCGTGAAATCACTTTCAAATCCGCGATCTTAGACAGGCGCGTCAGGACTTCTTCCTGGATGCCGTCAGCGAAATACGCGTTATCTGGATCGCGGCTGAGGTTCTCGAACGGCAGCACGGCGACGCTTTTTTCCGGAACAATTGATGTCGATCTTGCTGATTTGCTCGAAACGAGAACGAAAGCGGCTACGATCCCCGCGAGTAAAAGCAGTGCAGCTGCCACTTCGGCCCAGCGCACTCGGGCGCGGTGCTTCCTGAAAGCTTGAAACTTTTGTGGGAGCTGACGGTTCCCCAGGTCGTCGGACCACAGATTGACGATGGCTACCTGCATCCCGTGCTTCACTTCACATGCGCCGAGATCGTGCAGCAGCGGTCGCCATTCCTCGTATTCTTCCAGATCTTCGGCGACGTGTTTGGAGAGAAGAATGTGCCCGGCGTCGCCGCAACCCATCACCCGTTTGGCGATGTTGATTCCAGCGCCCGCGAGATTGGCCCGTTCGTTTACATCAACAACCCCGCTGACGGGTCCGCTGTGGATTCCCATCCGAAGTTGCAGACGAGAGTGTTCCTTGAGCGCGCGGCTGATCTCCACTGCGCATTGCGCAGGCGCTTCCAGGCTCGTGTAAAATACCAGCGCCATCCCGTCGCCGGTCGGGATTTTAAGCAAACGGCTCGCGGCTTCGGCTCGCTGAAATTGCTCGGAGGCGCGAACGACCCGGTTCAGTTCCTCAATCGCCGCGTGCTGGTCGCTAATCGAAAGCTTCGAGTAGCCAACGATGTCGATGAACAAGACATGGGCGATTTCGAGCTGGATCTCCTTCTTGATCTCGGCGGACATCTTGTCGGGCGTCTTAAGCTTACATGAATTTCATAATCGCGCCTTTTGCACTCCACACAGCAATGACAAAGTGATATGAACGGGCGCAATGACGCGGGCCACGTTCACGATCGTTTTTCTTTGCATCTGCGGTCCCTTCGGATAAGTCCGCGATTCATTCGGTCACGCCTTCTCAGATTTACGCATGGGAAGGGCCAGGGCCAGATGTGGATTTGACGGACTACACGGAAGCGAGAATGCCGTCAGAGCAAAAATGGTACGCGCTCACTGGCCGCGTTGTTGACGCAAAATTCGAAGCGGACGGCGACATTCACATCGCGCTTGAAGATGCCAACGGCAACAACCTTGGAACCGTCAGCGCCGAAATTCCGGTTGGCCCGAATTGGTGTGAGATTCGGCAAACAGTGTTCGGATGGACGATGCAGAAGTTTCCATTCGGTGTCAAAACCGCGCATACGCTCAAAATTCACGAGCCGGATGTAATCACTGTGACGGGCAAAGCTTTTTACGATATTGGCCATGCGCCAGCGGATCATTCAAACCGGCGACGGACACCGAAAAATTACGCCGTTTGGGAAGTGCACCCAGTTATGAAAATGGAAGTGATCCAATGAAGCATCGGGAAACCGCACTAGTAATTTTGGCGGCGCTGTGCTCATCACTCGCGCTGGCAGATGACTTCAAAACGATTAACGGGAAAGAATATAAAAATGTCACGGTGAGCCGAGTCGAGCCAGACGGCATTGTGCTCACGAGCAAATCGGGAATTGCGAAAGTCTATTTCGTCGAGTTGCCTAAAGAGGTTCAGGAACGGTTTGGTTACGATGCTGCGGCCGTAAAAGCCGCCGAAGAGAAACAAATCGAAGAACAAAATGCTGTCGAGCGAGAGCGCACGGAGAAAGAAAAGAACGCCGAGGCTGATTTGAAGCGGTCGGCAGAGGAACTCCAAGCGGCTGAACAACGTGCATTACAAGCCTATCGGAGCGCCGCAAAAGGGGCGCTATCCGGCCAGGTCTTCGTATCTAGTCGAGGGGGCGAGAACTTTAAGCTTGGTGCAGTTCAAGTGGCATTGTTCGCTCGTGATGCCATAGACAGTCTGCTTCCGAGCCTAAAAAAATATGCAGACTATAAGATTCAACAGCTAAGGGGGCCGCTAGCTGAGGCAAAGGCCGCTCTTGATCAGGCGGCGGCGAACGAAAGCGCTGCTCATCACGCTTGGGAGCAAGCGATTAGGACGCGCGGTGATCACATGGCGGCAAGACACGCAACTGATGTGGCCCGCAAAGCTGTAGAAACCGCGCAGAATCAATATTTGGAAATCACTGGCAAATTAAACTTTTATTACTCAGGAGTTTTCTATTTCGGTTTTCTCCAATCCCCGATTCGCAGTGCAGAAACCGACGCAGAGGGAAAGTTCGTGATTGAAGTTCCGCAGACAGGCAGATTCGTCATCGCAGCACAGGCAAAACGCAGTGTAGGGGATTCCACAGAGCGTTACTACTGGCTTCAGCCAGTATCACTCGTCGAGGGTCAGCAACAGCTCACTCAAAACTTATCGAACAACAACCTTACAAGCACGACGGGAACATCTTCGTTAATACTTACAAACGAGTGAGAAGCGTAATGAAGTTACTGGGAAATCATCGCTGACAATCTCAGCAAAGCCGGATGGAGTTGGGGCTGTGTCTGGTTAGGCCCATAAGCGTTCATTCTTCTGGCGGACAACTCTAAAAGAACGAAACGCGAGACGCGCCTTCCATGCCGAAACAGAAGACGCAAGCTCGCCCAACGCGCCTCGAACCTGTGCTCTGGTGAGCGCGGACGCGGCGCCTACGATCACATTTCTTAGCTTTAGTCTGTCCGAGAACTTCACAAAATAGAGGTTTGTGTCGGGATCGCGGTCTTCCAGCGTGACGAACGCTCGAACTTCCTTCTCGTAGCTCCAGTGGGAGAATTTAGTAAGCAAGAGTGAAACCGCCGCGGCTTCATTTAGGAGACGTGGCGCGGCGAGCTGGTCGATCTTCGCAGCAATGCGATTCTCGGAGTAAGTGACGGTGCCAACAGCTTCATCCGGCACGTCGAAGCCTAAGCAAAGGCCGCGATGCCCGTTGGCGTAATGGCTCCATTGGACGGGATTGCACCAGTCGCGACTAAAGCAGAGTAAACCTTTCCGCTTTGAAAGTTCCTCCTTCATTTTTCGAAAGGCGCGGCGAATCGCGGAATTACCTAAATAGAGGCGAAAAGCTAAAACGGGTCGTTAAGCTCATTTATGGTGGCAATCTTCAGCCTTCGCTTGCGCAAGTCGTCGATCCCGAATTGCTCATTTACGAAGTGATAGACGCGCATGGGAACGGGCCGTGCACAGGAATTGTCGATGGCATCATGGCCGGATCATTTGCTATACGGCAATCAAAAAAGTATTCTGGCGCCGCCTGGTGAAGCGGGCCGGACTTTGTAAACGTGTTGTCAGCGGTTAAGTGTCGCGCTTGTTCCGCAACTTTCGCTCAAGATTGTCGAGAGGTGAAAAGATGAGGCACGCAAGCTCGGTGTGCTTTCGAAACAGGAGACTAGGAATAGCCATCACTTCGCAGCCGGGAGCGGCGCGCACACCGGCAATCACCAATGAGATACCGAGGAACGTGATTACTGTCAATGCGCCCTCGCCGTGGCCAAAAATCAGTGAGCCATGGACGCCAAAAACATACAGGGCCACGAGCAATCCCGCCGCTACGACAGCGCCAAGGGACGAGCCGAAGGCGACGATGAGTTGCGATACAAAAATGTGAAGGAGGCTGTAGAGGGCGATCAACCCAAGCATTAGCAAAAACACTTCCACCGTAAATCGCAGCGGTACTCGAAAGAAAACGGGTGTCACGTAAGCAGTCAACGCAAGACCGATCAGGATGCGGAGCGCACGCCCTAGCGGTGGTGCTTTGCGCGATCCTATGTCATAAACGTGTGCAGGATTCGTCGATGGCATCATGGCCGGATCATTTGCCATCCGGCAATCAAAATCGTGTGACGATAAGATTTTGTCTGATTAGACAATCATCCAAGAGCCCGATTGTGTGGTTTTATCAGTTAAACCAGATTCCCGGCGCACACTTCATAAGGAACAAGGCGCGGCGTTTTTTGGGTTGTGTCTTGGACTAATGAGCGGCGGGGGTGTGGGAACTCCCGCCGTTTTTTCTTTCCTGTGACACCGCCATTTGCCATCTGGCAATCAAAAACGATTCTAGCGCGATCCTAGCGGGGAAAGTCAGAAATCAACTAGCCCAAAACGCTGTGCAATCTCGCGGGAATTTACGTCGCTTTGCAGGGTGGCTTTCAGTAGCGCTATGAAGTCCTGCTCCAGCATTGAATCACAGAGCGCAGCGCATTGCAAAGCGCCCAAACTCCGAATTCTTACCGGCAGGACTCAGGATAGCTGGCGGTTACGTCAAAACGATTCTAGCGCCGTACCACAGCCGACCGAATGGCCGCGCATCGGAGATTGGATTGACGCCATAATGCTCTTTGCGGGCGCACCTCGTAAATGTGCAGAGGATGTTGAGCTCTTATAGAAATGTAACAATTGTGTTACGCTGGTAATCCATCTTGATTTCTTCGCCAATACAAGCTGCACTACAACAGCTTTAACCGAATCAATTTAGCAAACACAGAACCAAGCTATGAAAATGATAATAGATGACTCAAAACTGTTTTTCATCGTCGCCGCCACTGCTGCCGTTAGTTTCCTGGCCGGTTGCGCGGGGATGGAAACAAATAACACTAAATCGTTGCTCGTTTCCGCCGGCTTCCGCGCCCGCACTCCGCAGACTAAAAAACAACAAGAAATTTACGCTTCGCTTCCGAGTAACAAACTTGAGCGCACTACGGTGAAAGGCAAAGCGTACTACGTGTTTAAAGACGAGACAGCCGGGGTGGCATACGTCGGTGGAGAGCCGGAACATCAACGGTATAAGCAGCTCTGCATGCAGCAGCATGTCGCGGGGGCACAGGAGGAGGAGATGAGTCACCCCCTAATGAAGCAGTGGAATCAATGGGGGGGCGGGCGCGGGTACGGCGCGATCCGTGGAGCGGGCGAAGGCGGCCAAATTGTAGCAACAAAGTAGCAACAGTCAGAAGTACACTGGGGAAGACATAAGCCCTCTCAAGGCTCACGCTTCTAGTCTTGCAAGGCTTTATCCACCCTTTTATCCACCGATGGATTTTTCTTAGCGTATTTGGGGGGAACGTGAGAAAGCGGCGATTAAGGTGATTCGCCTGATGTAGAAGACGTGAGGGCGACTTAAGATAACGTGAGATAATTTGCCCACTATTGATGCCATTGAGGCGCTCTACCAACTGAGCTAAGACCCCGGTAAGGAATTTTGGATTGCAAGTTTTAGATTACAGATCGCAACAGACCAGCTGACGTCTTGCCATCAGCAATCCGGCCACTCGTTAATAGCGTTAGACATCGAGACTAGGTCGCTTCGAATACATAGGCTCGAGTCGCAGAAACTTTCGAGCTGTAATAGCTCCCGTTGGAAGCGGACTTGGCAGCTTCGCTAAATAACTATTCCGCCTGACCAATGTGACCGTAGAATATTTCCTGCGGGTCATATTTGCGCCGGATTGCCTGTACCCGACGGCTTGGTCAGTAGCGCGATGGTGTGGCTCGTGACGGTTACGCCGTGGGGACGTGGTCGGCGAAGAGCACTCCCCCCACGGACTTGTTCACCAGTTCCGACTCGTGAATGGTAATGACCACCCGGTCGGCCGGCACTTTGCAGGTCTCGACCACGACCTGGGTGATCCCCTTGCAGAGTGCGCGCTTCTGTTCAATGGACCGTCCTTCGTTCAGCTCGATCGTGATCTCTGGCATCGCCGTAATTAGTTAATCTTAGTATGGGTGCCGATCCTTCTTGTTTTGCCAGGCCTCGCAGGCCTTCAAGGCGAATTCCCGTTCGAAATCGGGAAAGCACTTGATGGCTTTCCTCTCTTCCCACGGGAGCTTGAAATCGGTGTATTGAAACTCGTCGTCAAAGCCGATCTTACTGGTGTCCGACAGTCTTGTGCCGAAATACACCCGATCAATCCGCGCCCAATAGATGGCGCTCATGCACATCGGACACGGCGCGCCATTCACGTAAAGGTCGCAGCCTTTGAGCATCTGCGCGCGCTCGGGAACTGGATCGGGCGAGCCTTCGGGACGCGGAATCATCTTCAGATTTCCCTCATAATAATCCGAGCCGAGAAGGGCTTTGGAATTGATCCGGGCGCAGGCATCCATGATGGCGGTCACCTCGGCGTGAAAAACAGGAATGCCCGTCAGAAGGACGCGGTTCTGGCCGCGGCCGATGATTTTGCCGTCTCTAACAATCACGGCTCCGAACGGTCCGCCCCATCCTTTCTCGACTGACTCGATGGCCAGGCGGGTCGCCTCGTGGAGGAATTCTTTCTTATACTCGTCGCTTTCAATATCTGTAGTACTCATGTCTTTGTATTTTTCCGTGGTGTTTGCGGGTTTGTTCTAGAGGGGAATGGGGTTGGTTTTGTTGTTTTCTCGAAGAAAGGGAACAGACGAATTCGTGGCGTGCTCGTTCATGTCACACGAATTTCCAAAAGATTGCAACCAATAACGCGTAAAGCGCGCAGACAAGGAGTGTGCCTTTCCAATGCACGCTTTTCGGCGCATCCGGCCCCGAGGCGGGAGTCACCACTTCAGCGCCATCGGCGCGACGCTCGCCGCGATCAACGCTGCTGCAAGAACGCGGAATGGAAATAGCTGAATCATGACGGCTTTGGGTCGAGGAGACCGTCGAAGTAGCCGAAGAACACGCCGTCCGGATCGTATTTGTCGCGCAGGTCGGCCAGCCGTTTCCAGTTTTCCGGCGAGAGGGATTGGACGGCGTTCGACGGCCTGTGGACTGTGTCCGATTCACCGACATAATAGCCGATGTTGAAGGGCCTGAGCAGCGCGGTGCATTCGTCATGCCACTGGCTGTTCGCCGCGTCGTCGTCGTCGTCCTTCCACATCGTCCACGGTCCGCCGTAAACCCGCGAGCTCATGGAATAAGCCGCGTCCGGATGAACGGCCGGAACGTTCGGGCCGGTGAAAATGGCGAAGAAAATGACGGTGATCGGAGACGGGCATTTCGTCATGTGACCGCCCACCGCCTTCGCGAGGTCGCCCGGCGAGGTGTTTGAAAAAGTGGCCTCCACGCGATTGCGCAGCCCCTCGGGCCAGAGCGCTCCCGACGCATCGAACATTTGCTCGAAAACGAGCGGCGTGGCGAACGAACTCGAGAGGCATTCGGGCAGGAGCGGGCAGTCTTCCAGCGGCTTCAGCATGGCCTTGGCCTCCTCCGGGGAATCCGCGAAAGCCGCCCCTGTCACCATTGCGACCTTGCCGCCTTGCGCGGCGGTCTTTTCCTTGAGATTCGCGGGAGCTTCGCGCAGGAAGAGGCTGAGTTCGACGGCGGGCGAAATTCTCGCGGCGTTTTCCCCGAGCCAGCCCCCGACCGCTGCGACGTCGTCCATGGAATAATAATAGGTGCTGCCGTGGATCGCCACGGGCAGCGGATGCAGCTTGAGATGGTATCGCGTGACGACGCCGAAGAATCCGGGACCCGATCCGCGCGCCGCCCAGAAATATTCTGCATACTCGTTCTTGCTCGCCGTGATGAGTTTTCCCTCCGCCGTCACGAGCTCGATGGCCTCGATGCTTTCCGTGCCCGAGCCCCAGACGCCCTGGTTCCATGCCATGCCGCCGCCGAGCAGATAGCCGCTCAGCTTGACCTGCGGGCAGTGGCCGCTGGGATAGGCGAGGCCTTTGGCGTTGAGAACCTTTTGAATGTCCCGGTTGCTGATGACCGGCTGCACGACAGCCTTGCGGGCCCCCACATCGATCGAGATGACCTTGTTCAGTTCGCTCAGGTCGATGAGCAAGCCGCCATTCCGCAGCGTGGGCTGGCACCAATTGTGACCGCCGCCGCGGACCACGACCTTCCATTTGTTTTCCCGCGCGAAATGAATCGCGGCGATGACGTCCTGCTCGTCCTTGACCCGGATCACGATCTGCGGCGCACGGCGGGGAATCAGCCGATTCCACAGGTTGCCGTGGATCAATTCGGTAAAGTTCGCATCGCCCCGCGCGGCGACGACGCCTTTGCAGGCTTTCTTCAGCGCGTCAATGTCCATGGGCGCGCCTTTCGGAGTCTCCGCGCGGCCGCTGCGGCCAAGCAACAGGCCGCCGGCCGCCGCAGCGGTGCCCTTTACGAAGCCGCGGCGCGAAAATGAATTTTCTCGGTTCATGACTCATCCTTTTCACCACGGTAATGCGCGCCGCGACATCTCGATGGCTCGGCGCAGAAATTTTTTATGGTCGGGATTTGGGGTGCTCGTAGTTGGTTGTTACTTGTGGGGTTTGTCTGCGGGGGGAAGGGGGTGGTTTTGTTGTTTTCTAGAAGAAAGGGAACAGACGAATTCGCAGCCTGCTCGTTCATCTCACACGAATTTCCAAAAGATTGCAACCGATAACGCGTAAAGGGCAAAGATTAGGAGTGTGCCTTTCCAATGTACGCTTTTCGGCGCATCCGGCTTCGGGAAGAGCCACCAGTCCAGCGCCTTGATGAATACCGGCATCGTCAGCCAGGTCGTCAATGCGACGCTGATGGTATTGCCAATGAACAAGGCCAGTGAAAAATTCAGGCTCGCAAGGCGGGGACTGAGAAATAGGCTTTCGAGCATCACAATGGGAAAAAGCCCCAGCAGCACCAGCATGGCGGCTTTCCAATTCGGCGGGCCCTGACCTGTCTTTGGATCCGTTGGGAACCATCCTGGGAAGGAAGTTTCCATTCGCTGCAAATGCGCGTAATCGATGAGGGGCTCCGCCTCACCGAGTAGCGCAGCCCGCTCAGGAGATTTCAGCCATGTGTCGAGATGCTCTGCCGTGTCGAAACGCATCAATGTCGTCCATCCCAACTCCCCGGCGAGCGGAGGTTGTACATAGGACCCGCAGTAACCGGGAAATTTCGACTGCGCCTGCTGAATCTTTGTCTCCCACTCGCGGTAGGCAGCCTCCTTGCCTGCCTTCACTTTTGTAACGATTACTTCAACGACACCTCCATCGGGTTCGCTTTCTCTTACTTCAATTTCGACAGAAGATTTTTCTGCGAGCAGCGATTGCACTTCTTCGAGCAGGTGGCGCCATGTTTCCGATTCTCGCCACGTATCGAGATGCCCGGTATTGGTGAACCGAAGCATCACGGCCCACGAGGAGGCGTCTCCGGAGGGAGTGATTTCGGAATTCAAAAAACCTTTAAATTCGGCTGCGCGTGTGAGGGCTTTTGCCTGCCAGGCAGCGAATTCGTTTTCAGTGCCGCGTCGTAGGTGGAATTTGGCTTGGAGGATTGCTGCGTTTGGCGATGACGAAGAACTATCCATTTCGGCGAGGCAACGGCACTAGAAGAGACAAATCACTCTTAAAGTCAATGCCCAAGCTGCATCGAGACGAGGAATCGCGCCTGGAGTCGGAATGTATGAAATCGCTGGTTCAAAATATGCCCCGTGAGTGATGTGCGCCTGATAGTAAGCCTGAAGCATCAATTCATTGCTGCGCGGAAAAATATTCGAATTTAAAGATGACCATGCCAGCCCAATACCAGCGGAATCCCTCGTCCGATTTGGAACCAGACCGAATTCTGTAACGCCAACACCGAAATATTTATCTATAGGAAGCGTCTCCGAGTTATTGACTCCAAATTGTACGAATCCGCTGATACCGCTGTTGTCAGCAGCAGGACGTGCGCGCCAGAATCGTTGCGAACCGAACAAATAGAAGCCGGATGCGCCATTCTCGGTGATGTCGTGTGGACCGCTAAGCAAGCCGGTCTGCCGCCATCCGCCTACTCCGAATGATCCTGGCAGGTCAGCCACTTCCCATGTAGCGCCCGCTTCCCAGACATTGAAGTAATAACCATTAAAATGTGGACCCGTTAACCCTGTCTGAACGCCGCGGGCGATGTTGCCATCGTAGATGCCATAGCAAAGATAGACATTCTTTGCCGGAGCGAAGGTCGTTGTGATGCCGTAGGCGGAATTATAGTAACCGGGCATTGTGCCGAGCAGCGTGGGATTGATGAAGACCGGCGTGTAAAGCAAGCCTGAAACCGCCGGAATCGCGAGATGCTGATCTTGCACCGGCACGGGCCGCAAAACATTATTGAAATCGTCTGTCGGCACGAGCTTGCCGATGCGCAGGATAAGCTTGCTATCGAAAAGTTCCTGTCTCCACCAAAGCTGATAAAGCTCTGAACGGTTAAGAGGCTTGGGCCCGGGCAGAGAATTGTAACCTTGCACGCTGCCCGCTTGTTCATTGGTTGGCTGACCATTGAACTGCAGAAACTCGACGCCTAGACGACCGCCTTTCCAGCCAAAGAGTTTTTCTGCGTCAAGGCCGGCTCCAACAATAAGCAGACTATTAAAGCTCCATTTGCCCGGCTCGGCACCACCGGAAAGAAGGCCATTTGTGTCACCGACCCAGACCCCGCCCAGAAAAACTCCCGTATCTCGAGGCAAATCCAAAGAGCTTTCCACGGTCTGAGCCAACTCCCCCGTGCCCGTGCGAATATCAACGGCGCCGGGATTTGAACTAATGCCCTCAGCGATAATACTCGCGTTCCTCTTTTCCGGGCCAGGTTGCTCGTCGGCAAAAAGAACATTTTGTGCGGTTACAAAACCAAACGCCCCAATTAGAAACGCGAGATAAATGTTCCGTGTTTTAGCGCTCAAAATTGAATACAGATGGAACTCATTCGTCGCGTTGCCGACGAGCAAATAATTTGTGGAATGCCTGAATAGCTTTGAAAGCGTTTCAGTCGAAGCTTGCAACAAAGGGATCATTTATGATGTTTAATTGGCAGAGGAACTTAATGAAGCTATCGAGATTCGCGGCTCTTTGTTCGGTCGTGGTACTCGCGGTGGGAATTTGCACTAGCACAGCGCAAACAAACGCACCCGTGCCCCTGAATCCTCCTCGCATCGCGCCGAGTAATGGCGTTCGAGGGAGTAACGTGCGTCCCGACAATTCAAATCAGCCGTATGTTCCCCGTGGGCCGGCAAACATTGCCCAGCGCCCGTCCGGCGCGCTCCCGTCTCGCATCCAAATTCAGCCCACCAATCTTCGACCGACTTATTCACTGCTCGCCCGGCAATTGAATCCCAGGCTGGCGGCAATGGAGATTCAGCAGCACTCGCCAACTGACAATGTGCAATCAACCGGCAACCTGCTGCCACGAAGCGGAATTGCGCAAACCCCGTTATCGACGGACGATCAGCGCTCAGTCAGTACCTGACGATCTAAAGCCCACCAACCAAGTACTGATGAAGCGAGAGATTTCGGAAGGCCTGGAGGCAATCGACGCCGCCACGCAGCGCACGAAATGGCGATGTGCAACCGATCGTCCCTGATTCGGCGAATCGTGATTTCAAGCAGCACAAGATCAAATGGAATCACCAAAATGGAAGGAATCGGTTCAGCTATTCCGATGCACTCGGTCGTAATTGGCACGAATGGCATAATCGCGATTGGTGGCGGCAGCATTGTAACAACATCGTTTTGGTCACCGGGGGATATTATTTCCTGGACGCGAGCTATTGGTACCCAGCTTACGGTTATGATCCGCTTAACAGCTATTACGATTACGATGGACCAATCTACACCTATGGTAATCTGCTACCTGATCAAGTGATCGTGAACGTTCAAGGCGCGTTGCAAGACGCAGGTTATTACTTCGGGCCAGTAACCGGGTCGCTAAGCGTGGAAACGCGAGCGGCTCTTGCTAATTTCCAGCGTGAGCAGGGACTGATTGTTACTGGAGCAATTGACGAGCCGACCGTCGAGGCGTTGGGATTGTAATAGAAAAAGGTTCTCGCAAACGTTGTAGCCAACTCGCTGGATCGAGGCGTTCGCTAAAATACCAGGGACATCTGCCGCGGCAGGCAGCTCCGCCACAGACGCTGCTGACTGCTCGCGACTGATCAGGATTCGCTTGATCAATCTGGGTGTGGCGATTTAAGAAATCGCCTATGAGCGATCTGAGCTTTCAAAACAATGTGCCGGATCCTTTACTCTCCGGGAAAGAATTGCCGAGTTACAAATTCGAATTGGAGAAATCCAAGGGGAAAATTCTGGGAAACAGTTTCGGAAAGGAAGCGACCGTCGAGCAGTTGCCGATCTCCAAAGGAATCGCCGGTGTGTCGATGCAACTTGAACCCGGTGTGATGCGCGAACTTCACTGGCACGCGACTGCAGCGGAATGGGCGTTCGTTCTAAAAGGCCATGTTCGTACAACAGTCATTAATCCGGCTGGTCAGACCGAGACGAATGACTTCGAACCAGGCGACATCTGGTACTTTCCACGCGGCCACGCCCACATGCTTGAGTGTCTCGGCGACGAACCGACTCATTTCATTTTGATCTTTGACAACGGTTATTTCTCTGAGTTCGGCACATTCAGTATCACCGATTGGATCGGACATGCGCCCAAGCCGCTACTGGCAAAAAATTTCGGCCTGCCTGAATCGGCGTTTGATGGCTTTCCAAAGGAGGAAGTTTATTTTGCCCGCGGCCCCCTCCCACCAGAACCGATTCCGGAAAATCTGCAGGGGCCTCGCATCTCGCCACCCGAGACGCACAAATTTCGAATGCTTGCAGGTGCGCCGCACGCGATTTTCAAAGGCGGGCGCGAATGGCGCATCGATTCCACCCGATTTCCAATTTCGACAACAGTCACTGGCGTAATCCTCGACCTCGAACCAGGCGCGTTGCGCGAACTTCATTGGCATCCAAACGCCGATGAATGGCAATATGTAATCGAAGGCGACCTCAGCGTGACGATGTTCGGCTCGCATGGTCGATTTCGAACGGAGCAACTGCACGCGGGCGATGTTGGTTACATTCCACAAGGCTATGGGCACTCGATAGAAAATGTCGGGAGCAACCAGAGTCGGATGCTGATCGGATTTAACACTGGGGTTTATCAGGCGATTGACCTTTCTGCGTGGATCGCCGGCAATCCGGTTGATGTTTTGGCAACGAATTTCGGCAGGCCAGCATCCTTGTTCGAGAAGTTTCCGCGCAAGGACGTTTTCATAGCCCCGAATCAATAGCGTTTCATCCGGCTAAGCCATTCGTTGTAGTCACGCCGGCTGTGTCGCCATGCTGCCGTGAGCAACAACTCGGGGCGCCTCGACACAGCCAGGCGGCTACAATTGCAAGATGGCTTTTAACGTGCGGGTTCCAGGTGCGAAAAATTTGCGACGATTGCATAGCGCCGCTACAGGAAGAGCTGCTAACCGACTCTGAGCCATGCAAAAGTTGATCGAGTGCGTGCCGAACTTCTCGGAAGGCCGTGATCAAAACGTGATTCGGCAGATCACCGAGGCGATTGAATCGGTGGACGGCGTTTCATTGTTAGATGTCGATCCCGGCGCCAGCACCAACCGCACCGTGGTGACGTTCGTCGGTAGTCCTGATGCAGCGGTGGAAGCGGCATTTCGCGCTATTAAGAAGGCGGCCGAGTTAATCGACATGCGCAAACATAAGGGAGCGCATCCACGCATGGGCGCGACTGATGTTTGCCCATTCATCCCCGTAAGCAATGTCAGTTGGGAAGAGGCAATTGCCTGTGCAAATCGTCTCGGAAAACGTATCGGCGACGAATTGAAAATACCCGTCTATCTCTATGAAAAAGCGGCGAAAAATAAATCGCGCTCGAATTTATCGATAATTCGCGCAGGTGAATACGAAGGGTTCTTCGAAAAAATAAGACAGCCTGAATGGAAACCGGATTTTGGGCCGGGCATCTTCAGCGAAAAATCAGGGGCAACTGTAATCGGTGTTCGCGATTTTCTTGTCGCTTACAATGCGAATTTAAACACGAAATCAGTACGTCGTGCGAACGCGGTTGCGTTTGATGTGCGAGAGCAGGGGAGGCCAAAAACCGAAGATGCTACGCCATGGGGAAAACCAGTGCTGGATGCAAATGGTGAGCCGGTTCGGATTCCCGGAATGCTGAAGCACGTCAAGGCGATTGGTTGGTTCGTGACGGAATACGGCATTGCGCAAGTCTCGATGAACCTCACGAATATCGAAGAAACGCCGTTACACGCGGCATTCGATGCGTGTTGCGAATCGGCAGCCAGACGCGGCCTGCGCGTGACCGGCTCGGAGATCGTCGGCATGGTGCCGAAGAAATGTCTGGTCGATGCCGGCCGGTATTTTCTTCACAAGCAACGATGGTCGGAAGGCACTTCAGAGGAGGAACTGATCGATGTTGCCATTCGCTCAATGGGCTTGAGCGAATTGAAACCTTTCGATCCAAAAGAAAAGGTGATTGAATTCAAAATCGAATCTGCTGAGCCAAAGAGATCCCTGGCGAAGATGAATCTGCGCGAATTTTGCAATGAAACGCTGAGCGATTCGCCGGCGCCGGGCGGCGGCTCGGTTGCAGCGTTAATGGGGGCGCTAGGCGCTTCGTTAGGCGGAATGGTCGCGAACCTGTCCGCAGGAAAACGCGGCTGGGATGACAAGCTCGAATATTTCAGCGATTGGGCAGTGAAAGCGCAGCAACTCAAAGACGAATTGCTCGCGCTGGTGGACGAAGACACGTCCGCGTTCAACAAAGTGATGGATGCATTCGCGTTGCCCAAAGAGTCGGCTGAAGAGAAAGCCGCGCGCTCGGCTGCGATCGAACAGGCAACCAAATATGCGGCCGAAGTTCCGTTGAAGGTCATGGAGACAGCGTCGAAATCCTATGAATTGCTCGTTGCAATGGTCGAAAGAGGGAGTCCGGCCTCTGTCTCCGATGTCGGTGTCGGCGCGCTTGCCATCCGGGCATGCATCGAAGGAGCGGCACTGAACGTGAGAATCAATCTCGAACAATTGAAGGACGAAAAATTCAAGGCTGTCCTCGCCGACAAAATTCAAAACGTCCGCGCAGATTCCGCGGTAAATTTTAAGAAAATCAGCCAGGCTGTCGAAAGTAAGTTAAGCAAATCGTGAAGTCACTGGCTGTTCTTCACGTTTCGCAATTAGTTACACTGGCCGGTCCGAAGCGGCCACGTATTGGACGCGAACTGTCTGAGTTGGCGATTATTCGCGATGGCGGAATCCTGATTCGCGACGGCAGGATCGATGTCGTCGGTCCTAGTGCTGAGATAGAGAAAAAGGCGGGCGATGCGGAAGTTATCGATTCTTGCGGGAAAGTCGTCCTCCCCGGCTTTGTCGATGCGCACACGCACTTGGTCTTTGCCGGGAATCGGCTGGACGATTTCGAGCGCCGCGTGCGCGGAGACACTTATGAACAAATCGCGAAGGCGGGCGGCGGAATTTGGTCAACCGTTGAAAAAACGCGAGCAGCGAGTGAAGCCGACCTTCTTAAGCAAGCGAAAAAGCATGCAGACTGGTTTCTGCGCTGCGGAACGACAACTGTGGAGTCAAAATCGGGCTACGGTCTGAGCGTCGAAGATGAACTGAAGATCCTGCGCGTTATGAGGTGTCTTAATCAGGAGACGCCGCTGGAAATTGTGCCAACGTTTCTTGGCGCACACGCAATACCGCGCAAAATCCGCGCCGATGAATACGTCGATCTCGTCGTTAATGAGATGCTGTCGCGAGTGACTTCGGACGGTCTTGCCGAATTTTGCGACGTATTTTGCGAGAGCGGATATTTCGATATCGAACAATCAAGTCGGATTCTCAGCGCGGCGAAAAAGCTTGGATTGAAACTGCGAATTCACGCTGATCAGCTCAGTAATTCAGGCGCGGCAAAATTAGCGGGCGAATTGAAAGCAACAACGGCAGATCACCTGGAAAAGACCGACGAGCATGGTATCGCGGCATTAAAATCTGGTGGTGTGCAACCGGTACTGTTGCCAGGCTCAGTCTATGCCCTTGGGTCGACGCATTATCCGCCGGCGCGAGAAATGATCGAGGCCGGTCTCGCGGTCATAATCGCGACTGATTTCAATCCCGGCTCGTCGCCGACCCCAAGCATGCCGATGATTTTGTCGCTTGCGTGCACACAAATGAAGATGTCGCCGGCAGAAGCTATCTCGGCATCAACGATCAATCCGGCATATTCGTTAGGCCGGGGCGATCAGATCGGTTCGCTCGAATCCGGTAAGTTAGCGAACTTCTCAATATTCGATTGCGAGGATTACCGGGAGCTTGCGTATTGGTTCGGAGTTCCGCAAATGCACTCGGTTTACGTCAAAGGGAGGAAAGCCCACTAAAGGCACGAAAGGAATATAGAAGATGGAAGAAGAACTGCTGAAGCTCGAAGAGCAATTTGCGGAGGCGATCATCAAAAATGATCCGGGAGCGATCGAGCGATTTGTTACCGATGACTGGATCATCATCAACGCGGATGGAGGAATCATCGATAAGAAGCGCTTCCTTGGAGTGATCAAGTCGGGCACTCTGACTCACGAGATGATGGAGTCCGATAACATGCGGGTGCGTATCTACGGGGAGAGCGCAGTGGTGACCGCACTGACTCGGACGAAAGGGAAATTTATGGGACAAGAGTTCAGTACGCACGAGCGTGCGACGGATTTTTTCGTGAGGCTCGATGGACAATGGCGGTGCGCCCTCACGCAGCTCACTCGATTTACGAAACCGTGAAGCGGCGCGCCCGGCGGTCGCGCCCAACCAAGTTTGGTCAAACTTTGCGGCGCCTGCTGAGCGCCGTTACAGTGAGTTTATGAAGGTCGAAGTGGAAAAGCAGCCGGGGTCGGTCTCCACGCTGCAAATTGAACTGCCCCCGGAGGAAGTGTCCAAAGAATGGGACGCGATCGCCAACAGCTTCGCGCGTTTCGCCAAAATTCCGGGTTACCGGCCAGGTAAGGCGCCGCGGGCGGTCATTGAGAAGAGATTTCGCAAGGAAATTCAGGACGAATTGACCAAGAAGCTCGTTTCCAAGAGTTATCATGAAGCGATCGAGCAAGAACAGTTGCGGGTTGCTTCGCTGGCCAATATCGAAGACGTCCAGCTTGGCGAGGACAAGTCGATGCGGTTCCGCGCGACGGTTGTTACCGCGCCGGAATTTGAATTGCCCGAATATAAAAACATTCCAGTGCAATTGCCGGAGACGAATGTTTCCGAGTCGGAGGTCGATATTGCAATCGAGCGCCTACGCGATCAATCGGCCGATTTCGTCGATGTTCCCGAGCGGGGACTGGAAATGGGCGACTTCGCGGTCATCGACTTTGAGGGATCCACCGATGGCAAGCCAATTAGTGAAATCGCGCCGCAGGCGAGCAAGAATCTTCACGGCGGGAAGAAATTCTGGTTGCACCTCGCATCCGATAATTTCCTGCCGAAATTTTGCGAACAAATGGTAGGGCAAAAGCCGAGCGAGACACGCACGGTAACGGTCGATTTCGCCGTGGATTTTCCGGTGAAGGAGCTGGCAGGAAAACAGGCAAACTACGATGTCACTGTCCGAGAGATTAAGCAGAAAGTATTGCCGGCTTTGGATGATGCGTTTGCGGCTAAATTGATCCCTGGAAAGACGCTTGCCGATCTGCGCCAAATCCTCGAACACGATCTTGGGCATGAAAAGGAGCATGAGCGCGAGCGCGCGAAAGAAGGGCAGGTTGTGAAATATCTGCACGAACGGATTCAGTTCGAGTTGCCGCCTCCGCTGCTAAAAAGTGAAACCCGTCGAATTTTGGCAGACCTGGTGCAACGAAACCGGGAACGCGGTGTTCCTGATGAGATGTTAAAAGACAAGGAGAAGGAGCTCATCGAAACCGCCGCAGGACTTGCTGCTCACCGGTTGAAGACCAACTTCATTCTGCATCGCATTGCAGAGCGCGAAAACATTCAGGTTTCGCGGGACGACATCAACGCACGCCTTCGTGAGGAAGCGGCGCGATATAATGTTCCCATGGAAAAAATGCGCAAGGAACTGCAGGAACACGATGGTCTGGACGGGTTCGCGGAGCAGATACTGCTGGGTAAGACTCTTGATTTCCTTAAGGCGAATGTTAGCGTCGGGGCAGCGCAAGAACCCGCTGTTAAAGAAGAAAAATTATGAGTGTGTCCAACGAAAATCTTTCCCAGGTGCTGATCCCGATGGTCGTGGAGCAGACTGGCCGGGGCGAGCGCAGCTACGACATTTATTCGCGACTACTTAAGGATCGTATCGTTTTCATCGGAACGCCGATGGACGATCACATTGCTAATCTTGTCATTGCGCAGTTGCTGTTTTTGCAAATGGAGGATTCGAAGAAGGACATCAACATCTATATCAATTCGCCTGGTGGCTCAGTAACTGCCGGCCTGGCGGTTTATGACACGATGCAGTTTCTCACGTGCGATGTGACTACCTATTGCCTTGGGATGGCGGCGAGCATGGCTGCGGTGCTACTCTGTGCGGGAACGAAAGGTAAGCGTTTCGCGCTCCCAAATTCCGATATCATGATCCATCAGGTTTCCGGCGGCGCGCAGGGCGCGGCGAGCGACGTGGAGCGTCAGGTCGATTACATGTTCAAGCTGAAAAAGCGCCTCATCAAAATCATCGCCCAGCACACGGGTAAGTCCGAGGAACAGGTGCGGGCCGATTCGGATCGCGATTACTACATGTCCGCCCAGGAAGCGAAAGCGTACGGTCTGGTGGATGAAGTGATCAAGTCTCGCAAGGAGGCGAAGCTGCTCGATGGAGCGACTCCTCCTTCCGGCGATCGGTCGGTAGAAGTGGCTGAAACCGCTTTGCCGCGGAAAGTCGGAGGATAAGAGAGCTTCTTAAAAAAATATGGCCCGCGCTTCCAACCTCACCATGTGCTCGTTTTGTGGCAAGAGCCATGCGGAGGTCCGCAAATTGATCGCCGGACCAGGCGTCTATATCTGCGATAGTTGTATAAACGTTTGCAAAAGCATTCTCGATAAAGAACTCAACGAGGATGCCCGGCGTCAGTCCTCCAATATTCGTGTGCCCAAGCCGGCGGAAATCCGCCGGGCCCTGGATCAGTATGTCATCGGCCAGGAGACCGCGAAGAAGACTTTATCGGTAGCTGTCCACAACCACTACAAGCGGGTATTGCAAGCTTCCCAACCGGCCGATGCTTCCGCCGCGTTTCAGCCGGATCCGTTTGCTGATGTTGAGATTGAGAAAAGCAACATTTTATTAGTCGGCCCCACCGGCTCCGGCAAAACGTTACTAGCCAAAACTCTCGCGCGGATTCTCGATGTACCATTTTGCATCGCCGATGCGACGACGCTGACCGAAGCAGGCTACGTTGGCGAAGACGTGGAAAACATTATTTTACGACTCCTGCAGAATGCGGATTATGATGTGAAACGAGCGGAGATCGGGATCGTTTACATCGACGAGATCGACAAGATCGGCCGGAAAACTGACAACGTGAGCATTACTCGCGATGTCTCCGGCGAAGGAGTGCAGCAGGCTCTGTTGAAGATTCTGGAGGGCAGCACGTGCAATGTCCCGCCACAGGGTGGACGCAAACATCCACATCAGGAATACATCCAGGTTAATACCGAGAAAATTCTGTTCATTTGCGGCGGCGCATTCATCGGTCTTGATAAAATTATTCAAAAACGCATCGGCCAAAAAGTGATGGGGTTCGGCAGTCCCACACTGGAAGTTGAAGAGGCGTTGCGAAAACAAGCTGTCCGCCATGTGGAACCGGAAGATCTGCTCGCATTCGGAATGATTCCCGAATTCATCGGGCGATTGCCAGTTGTCAGCTCGCTCGATGCGCTAACCGAGGACGAAATGGTAGCGATTTTGACCGAGACAAAAAACGCGATGGTGAAACAGTACACGAAGCTTTTCTCAATGGAGGGTGTGCGTTTAGCAGTCACCAAGGATGCGTTGCGCGCGTTGGCGGCCCAGGCCGTCACGAAGGGAACGGGCGCCCGCGCGTTGCGTTCTATGCTCGAGCGGATCATGCTCGATATCATGTACGAGGTGCCGAGTCGCGAAGATATCGCCGAGGTCACCATCAATCGGGCGGTAGTGGAAGGCAAAAAGCTTCCGCTCATTCGCAAGAAACAGGATAAGGCGGCCTGACGCCTTTCGGCCGGGGTTAAAAGTTAAAAGGGTCACAAAGTTAAAAACGGTAAAAGCTCTTCCGTTGTAACATTGTAACTTTTTGACGTTTCACCTTTTGGTCATGCGCGTCATCCTTCTCAACACCGGCACGGAGCTTTTGCTGGGAGACGTGCAGGATGCGCATCTTGCGTTCATTGCACGCGAGATTCTTCCCTTGGGTTTGCGCTTCGAGGAGCGACGTACGGTTGGCGACACTAAGGCGATTCGCCACACGTTAGCCGAAGTATTTCCAGGGTGTGAAATTCTCTTTGTGACAGGCGGCCTCGGCCCAACAAGCGACGACATAACACGCGAGATGGTTGCCGATCTACTAGGGTTGGAGCTGCAAAAGTCTCCGGATTTGCTGGCTTCGCTCCAGCAAAGGCTTCAAGTGCGTGGAATCAAATGGACTCGTGGTATCGCGCGGCAGGCGGACGTTCCCGCAGGCGCAGAGGTCCTGCCGAACCAGAATGGCAGCGCGCCCGGCCTTTATTTGCGGGCGAATATCAATCCCCGAATTCGGTCTCCGCATCTTTTTCTGTTGCCAGGGCCTCCGCGCGAACTCCAGCCGATGTTTCGGACTTTTGTGTTGCCGATTCTGCGCCCAATCGTCCCAGCTTCGGCTTTGATCGAGCGGCGCCTCTACAAGATCGCCGATAAGGGCGAATCACTGGTCGAGGAGGTGATCGGCGACCGCGTGCTAGCGGTTCCGGGAATCGAGCTCGGATACTGCGCCCGTCCGGGCGAAGTCGACGTGCGCATTGTCGGGAAAGCAAAGGCGATCGAACAGGCAGACACGATTATCAGAACGACGCTTGGATCCTCGGTCTTTTCTGCCGCGGACGAAACGCTGGAGGAAGTGATCGTAAAACTTTTGGCGCAGCGCAATCAAACGGTCGCGGTTGCAGAATCCTGCACGGGAGGATTGCTCGCCAATCGCATCACAAACGTGCCGGGCGCATCGGCCGTTTTTCTGGCCGGTTATGTTTCTTACGCAAACCAGGCCAAGATCGACATGCTGGACGTCGATCCGAAGCTGATCGAGAAGCACGGTGCAGTGAGCGAGCAAGTCGCGCGTGCGCTGGCTGAACATGCGCGCGCCTCTGCAACATCTGATTATGCACTCGCTACGACCGGGGTTGCCGGACCGAGCGGTGGCTCGCCGGAGAAACCCGTCGGAACCGTTCACATTGCCCTGGCCGCATCGGGCGAAACAGTCGCGAAGAAATTCTTTTTCCCAACTGACCGCGAGACTTTTAAGCAAATTGCTACGCAGGCTGCGTTGGAATTGCTACGCAGAAAATTGATTAAGGAATAACGGCTTCCCAGGCGTCACATTTGAACCGACGGCTGCCCAAGCCGTCGTTCCGTAAAGCGCCAGGGCTTGAGCATTCAATTTTAGAGCTTCAGAAATCGCCAACATCCACGGACGTGCCAACTTTGACATAGTCGTAAAACAATTTCGCCCCATCGACGGATTCGCGGATGCAGCCATGCGAGGCGGGGTAGCCAGGCAAGATTCCGATGTGCATTCCCACACCTTCACCGGTTAGGCGAAGAAACCATTTCATGGACGCGCCTGCAAAGTGCGTTCCGCTCGGCGCGGAATCGCTGCGCGCACTAACCCCGGCACGTACTGTGCGACCGGAACCGTCCACGAAGTCGCCGTAAAGACTGGAATGATGATTGGGGTCCTTTTCCATGACGTTGAGATGGCCGTGCGGCGTTTCGTGTCCGCGTCTGCCAGACGAAACTGGGCCATCGGCCACGACTTGGTCCCCGATCATAAGATAAGCCCTCTGCTTTGGGATCGAGACGACGATGCGCGTATTGTCCTGCGTCGCCTGTTTCAGCAATGATTGATTTACTTTCAATGGTTCCTGTCTCCGAATGAGATCGGACGCTTTGCGCATCGGCGGTGGTGTGGCCTTCGGTTTGGGCCCGAAATGGAACAATTGGCCGCTGGCAGAAGACACAACCACGACTAGCAAAGCCAACCGAATCGATGTCGAAAATCGCATAAAATTAGCTGCCATTGTAGCTGTTTACGCGCCGAATCCAACCCGATAACCACCGCGATTCGTGCCGGTCGGCCGGAGAGTTTTGCACCCGTTGAGTCAGCACTGCTTTCGCCGCGCGCGCGAATTCATCAACCGCGCTGGCGTTAGAAGTGCCGCGCATGGCTTCCAGGACTTGAAGCAGACCCCAGCCCTGGCCTTGATAGCGCTCCGTGTGCAGGACGCCTTCGCCTTTGAAATTTACGTAATCGACAAGGGCGTAACATCCTTGTGAGGTTCTCGTCAGACGTTCGAATTGTTCCTGTACGTTGGCTCGATCGGAAGGCGCTGCTTCGGCCAGCATTTTCGGCAGCGCGCTTTCTAACCGGGCGATAAGAAATTCCGCCTGCAGATCGACCGTATCCACGAGGAAGCTACGTAATTGATTCATTTCCGTTGAATGTTGAGCTCGAAGAAATTCCGTACGCGAATTCCAAGGGCATGGCTTTTCGCCGATTCCGAGCAGCAACGTTGGCAGCTTCGCACCGCGTTTTGAGATAAAGCTCACGAGCTTGGGAAAACTTTCCTCGAACGGTCCCCGGCGGCCCTTCGGGTACCAGATGAAATGGCCGATGCCGAGTGACGCGAAATCTTCGCCTGCGTTCCACGAAGTCAGGCCGGCTATTGTTCCGTTACATTCATTTTGCCAGATTTTTTTTCCGATTTTTAGGACGTCAACATGCGAGAGACTAGTTGCGTGGAGCGGCTTTGGTAGAAGGGCAATGAGCGTGGCAAAAACCAACGCGGCCGAAGAGTAGCAGTGTTTGGATCGCCAGCGCCGCTCTGTTCTTGACGGGCGGCGTTTATCTATTAGCGTCCCAGTTTCCGCGGCGATAAATTTAACTGAATCCTCGCGAAGAACACCTTTTATGAAACAACTTATCGTCATTTTCAGCGCATCCTTACTTGTATTGCCTTTGTTTGGGCAAGAGAAATCGACGCAACTGAAGGACCAGAAAGACAAAGTCAGCTATAGCGTCGGCCTTCAGATTGGATTCAACCTCAGCCGGCAAAAGGTAGATATTAATCCCGACATACTGGCTGCCGGCATAAAGGACGCCCTTGCTGGTAAACCACAACTGAATCCCGATCAAATCAAGGAGGTCATGACAGCGTTTGAAAAAGATATGGAACAAAAACAGAAGGAAGCAGGGGACAAAAATAAGACAGAAGGCGCAAAATTTCTGGAGGAAAACAAAAAGAAAGAGGGTGTGAAAACGACTGGCAGCGGGTTGCAGTACAAGGTTCTCAAAGAGGGAAACGGAGCGCAACCGAAGGCGACCGACACCGTCACGGTCAATTATCGCGGAACTCTGATCAACGGAACTGAGTTCGATAGTTCATACAAGCGCGGGCAACCAGCGACTTTTCCAGTTAATGGCGTCATCAAGGGATGGACGGAGGCGCTTCAGCTGATGAAAGTGGGATCCAAATATCAATTGTTTATCCCGTCGAGCCTTGCCTACGGCGAAAGGGCCGTCAGTCCTGACCTCAGCGCTAATTCGACTCTGATTTTTGAAGTGGAACTGCTGGATGCGAAGCCCGCTCCGACACCTGGAGCTCCGGCTGCGGCTGCGCCGAAAGGTGCTCCTAGCCCAGCGGCCTCACCGTCGCCAAAGAAATAGAGGAGGGCTCTCGGAGCTTCTCAGAATCGCCTCAGCCCTTCGAGGCTGGACAGCGTGGTACAACGTTCTGCTGTAGTGTGGGATCAGGGCGCCGCGGCCGCTTCCCATTTTAGTCGGGGTGCATCGCCCCATAGATCTTCCAGGCTGTAAAAACATCGCTTGTCGCGATGAAAGACGTGGACAACGACTTGCAGATAGTCGAGCACGACCCACTGACTCGCTGGAAACCCGTCAATTGCTACGGGTCGAATAGAATGGTCTTCTCGCAAACGCGTTTCAATTTCGTTTGCTATTGCTTTTAGCTGCGGCTCAGACGTAGCCGAGCAAACCACAAAAAAATCCGTGAACGTCGAAATCGCGCGCAAGTCGAGGACGACAATCTCTTCCGCCTTTTTGTTTGAGGCGAGCTCGGCGCAGGTTTTAGCTAAATTTTCCGGGGTGATTTCCGTTGCTCCAGGTAAAGTTTTTCGCGGCGAATGATTTCTTCCACTGCTGGCGGTACGAAATATCGAATCGATCGGCCAGTGGCAACTCTCTTTCTGATTTCAGTTGCTGAAATGTCGATTTTCCGGCGGATAACCGGGTAGGCGTGATGCGGTTGTTGGCCACTGCGGTCAAGAACAACAAAACGAACCATTTTTTCCAAATCAGCGAAGCGACGCCATTTTGTGAGCTGGTCCACGTTATCTTCGCCGATCAGGCAGTAGATCGTTTCATCACCTTTGCACTGTCGAATCTGCTCGACCGTATCGATGGTGTAGGAAGGCGATGGACGCCGCAATTCGCAATCGTCCACTGCAAATCCGGGTTCGTTCTCAATAGCGGCTTGTATCATCAACAGCCGTATTTCGTCTCTGGCAACAGGCGCGGTCTTTCTGAGCGGTGACACCCGAGCAGGAATAAAGATCACTTCCTCAGCGCCGAAGTCTTTCAAGAGCCTCGCGCGCAACGATAAGATGGCCGTGATGAATCGGATCAAAGGTGCCGCCGTAAATTGCGATCTTTTTCAACGCTCAATGCTTAATGTTCAACGCTCAACATTCAACTGAAAGCATCTTTTATAATTGGCCGTTGGACGTTGAATGTTGAGCGTTGGGCGTTACTCTTTGCCGCCCATGAAAGCGGATTCACTCGGCCAGCTGATCATGACCGGTGTGCCCGGCAAGGAATTGGATGGGAAAACCGCGAGGTTATTCCGGAAAGTGAAACCGGGCGCCTTTATTTTGTTTGGCCGCAACATCGAAAGCGCATCGCAATTGAGAAAACTGATCGATGATTTGCGCGATTTAAGTGAGATCGAGCCCATCATTACCATTGATCAGGAAGGCGGCCGTGTTTCGCGTCTCCGATTGATCGGCAATGAACCGCCGAATGCGCAGCAACTCCGCGATAAAAATGACATAGCTCTCATCCGGTGTCATGGCGACATCACGGGGCGATTGCTCCGCCTCTTCGGTTTCAATCTAGACTTGTGCCCGGTCCTGGACATTTCGTTCGATGATAACGCAGACAATTCTCTGCGCGGCCGCTGTTACGGGAAAACAGTCGAACAGGTTGTTCGCAACGCTGGTGCGTTCAATAGCGCGTTGAGAGGGCAGGGGATCGCAAGCTGCGGCAAACATTTTCCGGGTTACTCCGCAGCGAGTTCAGACGCACACTACGAATTGCCGCGGATCAATCGCACCCGTGAGCAACTGGATCAGAACGAACTGGCTGTATTTCGGGAAGTCATCGACGATGTAGACAGCATGATGATCTGTCACGGCTGGTATCCCTGCTTTGAACCGGATAAGACGCCTGCCACTTTATCGCGTCGGATCGTAACCGATTTGTTGCGCAGCGAATTCGGTTTCAATGGCCTCATCATGACTGACGATCTCGACATGGGCGCAATCCTTACCGGCTATCAGCTCGAAGACACGATTCGACTGGCCATCTCGGCAGGGAACGACGTGGCGATGATTTGCCATCGCATTCCTGAGATTGAGAACGTCCAACGAATCCTCGCTACGTTACCGCAAGATCAAATCAATCGCGCCTTGCAAAATGTGGCGCGATTTAAAGAAAGACTTACGCAGCCTGACGAATTTTCCGAGGCTGCCTTCCGCAAGATCGATGACGAGATTTGGGACCTGCGTGTCGCGGTGTTGGGTGAAGAACGTGCCGGGCAGACGATGTCTCAAAGCGTTCAACACTCGCCTGTAGAGATGTTCTGATCCTCGGAGCGCCATTCCCGCGGGCGAAGGCGGCTATGCATCTTGACCCCTTAGCCGACTCCAGACTATTCTCCGCTTTCTGTGCGCGCCGAACTTACCGTCCGCGGGATAATCATAGGTGTCGTCATCACGTTGGTGTTCACCGCGGCCAATGTGTACTTCGGTCTCAAGGCCGGTCTCACGTTTTCGACGTCGATCCCAGCGGCGGTGATTTCAATGGCGATCCTGCGGAGTTTTCGTGATGCAACCATTCAGGAAAACAACATTGTGCAAACGGTCGCGTCTGCGGCGGGCACGCTTTCGTCGATTATCTTCGTGCTACCGGGTCTGATCATGATCGGCTGGTGGACAGAATTTCCCTTCTGGATCTCGTTCGCAATCTGCGCTCTCGGCGGCATTCTCGGCGTCATGTACTCCATTCCGCTGCGCCGCGCGTTAGTGACGAACTCCGATCTGCCGTATCCGGAAGGTGTCGCGTGTGCCGAGGTACTAAAAGTCGGCAGCGGCGACAAGGAACACGCGGCGGATGTCGAACATGGACGTGCAGGTCTGCTCGCAGTGTTGTGGGGTTCCATCGTTTCAGCAGTCTTCATCGTCGTCGAGGAGACACACATATTTGCATCCGATGTGGCGCAGACCTTCCGAATCGGCAGGACAGGTGCAGTAAGCGGCTATGATTTCAACCTTTCGTTTGCGTTCATAGGGATTGGACACTTGGTCGGTCTATCAGTCGGTCTCGCAATGCTCTTGGGCGCTCTCATTGGTTGGGGCTGGGGTGTGCCGTATTACTCGGCGCTCGCATACGATGTCACGAGCGCTGCGAACGCCCTGGCATTCAGCACTTGGAGTCACAAGGTGCGGTTTCTTGGTGCTGGCGCGATTGGTGTGTCGGCGATCTGGACCTTGCTTAAATTGGTCAAGCCTGTCACGAGCGGTCTTGCCGGTGCAATGGCTGCCTCCCGCGCGCGCAAAGCGGGCAACGCCGATACATTGCCGATCACTGAGCGCGATATTCCGATCGGGATTGTCGCGCTCGTCACGTTACTCTGCATGCTACCGATAGCCGGGCTTCTCGGATATTTCGGCAACATCAGCGGTCTCGGTGGACACCTGACAACGCTCATTATCGGTGGTGTGACCTATATCGTGTTAATGAGTTTCCTCGTCTCTGCTGTGACGGGCTATATGGCTGGTCTGATCGGATCGTCGAACAGTCCGCTGTCCGGCATCGGGATTCTGGTGGTGATTGGCGCGGCGTTGCTACTCGTATTCGGCATCAAACCGCACGTGGCGCCGGACGCAGGGAAGGCGCTAATGGCTTTCGCGCTGTTCACTACGGCGGTGATCTTCTCTGTTGCCGCAATTGCTAACAATAATCTGCAGGATCTCAAAACGGGCCAACTTGTGGACGCGACGCCTTGGAAACAGCAAGTGGCACTCGTGATCGGTGTAATCGCAGGTGCGCTCGTCATTCCTCCGGTGCTCGATCTGGTGAATCATGCCTACGGTTTCGTCGGCGCGCCAGGCTCGGAGTTGCGTCCGAATCCGCTACCCGCACCGCAGGCGGGCTTGATTTCCTCATTAGCGCAAGGCGTGATCAGTGGCGAAATCGATTGGAGTCTGATTCGAACAGGTGGGTTTATCGGTGTCTGCATCATCGTGCTGGATGAGATCCTCGCACGCACGACGCGGCACATGCGCATTCCCCCATTGGCTGTTGGTCTGGGAATCTACCTGCCCACGCAGAGCACACTAATGATCGTAGTCGGCGCGGTGGTTGGCTGGTTTTTCGACAAGCAAGCCGACCGCAGCCGCAAGCCGGAAGCGACGAAGCAGCTTGGCGTGCTGCTGGCCTCAGGCCTGATCGTCGGCGAAGGCCTGATCGGCGTCGTGATTTCTGCGCTTAAGGCTTTCTCTGGCAAGGACGCCCCGCTGGCGGTGGTCGGTTCGGGTTTTGCTACTGCCGGTAAAATCATTGGCGGTCTTGCTTTCGTCGCAATCGTGACGGTGCTGTATCGCTGGATCTGGCAGTTGGCGAATAGGACCCGTGAAGCCCGCTGACGCGCAACTTTGGTCGATGAAATGAATCCGAGCCGAAAACGAAGCTGGAACTGGTGGCTCTGGCTCGGATTCTTTTTCGCGCTAACTGGTTTCCTCAGTTACACGTTCTTCGCGCAATTCCCAATTACACGTGATTTCCCATGGGCGAATCTCTTGTTGTTTGCTGCTGGAGGAATTTGTCTCGTGGTCGGGCTATTCCGTGCATTTGGCAAACCGCAGGTTTATCGCGGAAAAATCTTTGGACCAATTTTAGTCACGCTGGCGATATTAATGTTCGGTTTATTCTCCTACGTACTCTTCTACGAGCTGCGACAGGTCCCGCCTTCGACCGGTGCGCCGCGAGTCGGACAAAAAGCGCCCGAGTTTACGTTGTCGGATCAAGATGGGAAGGATGTGTCTCTTCGTGATCTCGCCAGCAGATCGAAAGCCGTCGCGCTGATTTTTTATCGCGGTTTCTGGTGACCATTATGCAACTCCGAGTTGCGGAGTTTCCAGCAAAGGCTTTCGGAACTTGAATCCCGCGGGATTCATGTCGTCGCGATTAGCGTTGACCAGCCGGACATCAGTCGGCGCCTACGACAAAAGCTTGGCTACACCTATACATTCCTGTCGGATCCAAAGGCGGAAGTGATTCGGCGTTACGATCTGTTGCATCGGGGCGCGGGACCTAAAGGGACGGATATTGCGCGCCCGGCAGAGTTTCTTATTGATTCAACCGGGACAATCCGCTGGGTAAATCTCACCGAAAACATCGCCGTACGTGCGCGTCCGGAACAGGTAATGGGGGCCTTTGAGCAAGGGGAGCAAGCTACCCCTGAATAGTTGCAAACCAGGGTCGCTCAGCGCTGCGATTGACGGCGCTTCGCCGCTTCAATACGTTGTGCGCTCGTGCATCCGGAACTGGAACAACTTCTTGTCCTTCAAGATCGACAGCAGAAGCTCAGGCAAATCCAGGCCGAGATAGAGACCGTGCCGCTGCGGCGGACGAGTCTTGAAGCGCAGCTGGCAGCAAGCGCAAGTGCAGTTGATGCACTGAAACAAAAGGCGCGCCAGGTTGAAGTGGACCGGAAGAGGCTTGAGCTCGACGTCGGGACGCGCACGGAGTCCATCTCTCGTCTCAAGACCCAGCAGTATCAGACGCGCAAGAACGACGAATTTCAGGCGCTGGGCCACGAAATCGAGCGATACGAAAATGAAATTCGCAAAATCGAGGATGAAGAGCTCGAGCTGATGGTTCAAGGCGACAAGATCAAGGGGGATCTTGGCGAAGAAGAAAAGAAGGCAGCCAGCATCAAGGAATCAATCGCACGGCAAACAGCTGATCTCGATGAAAAATCGAAAGCTTTACAGTCGCGGTTAGAAGAATTGACCAGGGAAGGCGCAGAATTAGCCGGAAAAATCGATGAGGATTTGCTTGCGCGTTTCGAGCGTCTTTTTAAAAGCAAAGGCGATGCCGCAATAGTCGCGATCGAGCATGGAGTCTGCACCGGATGCCACATGAAAGTGACGAGTGCGACCGCGGCGAGTGCCAGAGCTGGAAAAGAGATCGTAAGTTGCGAGAATTGCGGCCGTATTCTGTATGAAGCGATATAGTTGAAAAGTTAAAAATCTAATGGTTAAAAAGTTAGAATGACGAAGGGGACAGCGTCTTGACCGTTTTAACTTTTTAACTCTTTTAACGAACCTTAGCTACACGTTGAACCGGAACAAAATCACGTCGCCGTCGCGCACAACATAATCTTTCCCTTCGAGGCGAATCTTGCCCGCCTCCCGAGCTTTTGCCCACGAACCGGCGGCGATCAGGTCGTCATACGAAATCGTTTCAGCGGCGATAAAACCACGCTCGAAATCGGAATGGATAGTTCCGGCAGCAGTTGCTGCCTTGTCGCCGGCGTGAATCGTCCACGCGCGTGATTCCTTTTCGCCGGTAGTAAGAAACGTACGCAGGCCAAGCAAATGATAAACGGCCCGAATAAGTGCGTGCACGCCGGTGTCTTCCACACCTAAGCCGCGAAGATAATCCAGCGCCTCCTGCTCGCTTAGATCAACCAGCTCACTTTCCAGTTGCGCGCTGATGACGATTGCTTCCGTGGCGAAATGGTGGCGCGCGTATTGCTGAACCGCCGAAACATGCTTCGCGACGCTGTAGCCGGGATCGGTGACCCCGGCTTTCGGGCGATCATTTGTCTCATCGCCACGCTCAATGCCCGCGGCTACCGACACCAATTCTGATTCCGTGACGTTACAGGTGAAGATCGTTGGCTTTGACGTGAGCAGAAAAAATCCCCGTGCGGTCGCTTTTTCCTCTTGCGTTAGATCCGCGGTGGTGGCGGGTTTTCCGGCATCGAGATGGGGCAATAGCTTCTCGATGATGGCGTTCTCGTTCCTTGCTGTTTTATCGCCGGCGCGCACTTCCTTTTGCAGTCGATCGTGTCTTTTCTGAAGCGAGGCAAGGTCCGCCAGCACAAGCTCGGTGTTGATTACTTCAATATCTCGAACCGGGTCGATGGTCGCGCTGACGTGATGGATATTGCTGTCTTCGAAGCAGCGCACCACCTGGACAATCGCGTCCACTTCCCGAATGTGGTGGAGGAACTGATTCCCGAGCCCTTCACCTGTGCTGGCGCCTTTGACCAGGCCGGCAATATCGACGAATTCGATCGCAGCTGGTACAATTTTTTTGGAATGGGAAATCTGCGCGATTTTTTCCAGACGCGGATCAGGTACAGTCACAACGCCGACGTTTGGATCGATAGTGCAAAATGGATAATTTTCCGCCGGCGCCTTATGCGTCCGTGTAACGGCGTTAAAAAGCGTCGACTTCCCGACGTTCGGCAGACCAACAATTCCGGCGCTGAGCATGATTTTCTCTGTAGCGGCGGTGTGTGACCGCTGCAAATTGCGGTCGCCCGCCGCTTCTGGCGAAATCATCGGATTTGGTGAATAGTTCGCATTCGATCGGGCCGTAGCACAGCTTGGTAGTGCGCTTGAATGGGGTTCAAGAGGTCGCGGGTTCAAATCCCGCCGGCCCGATGTGTACAAACTCTGCGTCCGTCAAATTCAATGCGGCTCTCGCGGCATAGTCAAAAATGAGAACTAAAGGAATACAGGCCGCGTTTAGTGCTGTTGGATTTGTACTTCTTTGCGCCGTTTCGTCAGTGCGTGGCGAACCGGAAAACATTCCCTCCGTAAGACTAAATCCGATCGCTTTGGCTTACGCTAAACAACTTATCACCGCCGGACGCGTTGTGATCGACCGAAAAGGCGCCTGGGCCAAAGACCGGCCTTCGATACAACTCGAGAATGAGTTTATCCGTGTGCACGGATTCAGCGAATATGCTAAATGGCATCTCGGAATTGACGATCGCTACCCGGAGAACACCAAACGGAGATACAAATTTCCGTATGGCGACTTCGAAAACGTTCACCGCTGTGGGGTGCTTGCTGTGCAAGCTCGAGCACGCGAGTACAGGTATTCCGAAATCGAAGCTGCGGCGGCACAACTCAGGGCGATGATCGAGGCGCACGCGAAGAGCACTCAAAAGCGTTGAGAGCAGGCAGCGAGGTGTGCAGCGGAAGATACGCTCCCGGGCCTCTCTCGGCCGGCAGGCAGCTTGCCTGCCGAGTAGGGATCAGGTTCACCAGGCTAGCAGCCTGGCCGAGTCAGGCAGGGCTGCCTGACTTCCTAGTCGTTCTTCGTCCAGGCTGTTAGAAATGCATCGATCATCTCTGGCAAATCCTCGCAGTAACCGCCTTCGAGGATCACAGCCGTCGGAGTATCGATGTCGCGCAAAAATTCCCCGAACATAGCGAAATCCTCGCGCTCCAGCGTCATCTGCACCAACGGATCGCGTGCGTAGGCGTCGAATCCTGCTGAGACAAGGAGCAGATCGGGCTTGAACTCCACCAATTTTTCCAGCGCCCGCTTCGCCACCTCGACATGATGATTCCGCGGCGTCCCCGGGCCGAGTGGATAATTCGTTACATTCGCAAAGGATTTTGTGCCCGTTCCAGGGTAACCGGGGAATTGGTGGATGGATGCAAAGGCGACCTGCGAATTGTTCGCGACAATTGCCTCGGTCCCATTGCCGTGATGCGCATCGAAATCCCAAATCGCAGCGCGCTTAGCGGAGTTGTCCAGTGCATCAAGGGCGGCGATGGCGACATTGTTGAAATAACAAAATCCCATCGCGCGATCCCGGGTCGCGTGATGTCCAGGCGGCCGCATGAGACTGAATGCGCGCTCGCCGCTCAGCGCTGCGCGTGCAGTGTCGATCGCCGCGCCGGCCGACCGCAAAGCGTGTTCGTAAATCTTTGGGTAAACAGGCGTGTCCGCATCGAAGTCACGCGTTGCGCTTCTGATCCTTTCCACGTGATCGCGTGAATGCGCCCGCAACAGTGCCACTTCACTAGCAGGCTTAGGAATGCGCCATTTCCAATCAGCATGTCGCTCTTTTAGTAATGGAACGCTAAGCGCGATTCTAGCTGGCCGCTCAGGATGGCCGGGCGCCGAATATTCCAGGCAGGCTTCGTCGTGAAAAATAATCATGGTGTTTGCAAGGTGGCACTTCAGCGGATATTCGGCTACGACGATGCTGAACGGCCAGAAAATTGTGGTGGTGATGCCCGCTTACAACGCAGCGCGCACCTTGCAACGCACCTACGATGAAGTGATGGCACAGAGGATTGTTGATCTTGTGATCGTCGTGGATGACGCAAGCCACGACGATACGGTCGAGATCGCGCGTACGCTCGAGCGAGTCCAGGTAGAAGTTCATCCTGAGAATCGCGGTTATGGCGCAAACCAAAAGACTTGTTATCGCCTCGCGCTGGCCGGAGGCGCGGACATTATCATCATGATTCATCCCGACTATCAGTACACGCCGCAGTTAATCCCGGCGATGGCGGCGCTGGTGGCGAGCGGTCTTTATCCCTGCGTACTTGCTTCGCGTGTTCTTGGCGGAGGCGCGCTGCGCGGTGGTATGCCCTTGTGGAAATACGTCTCGAACCGTTTCTTGACACTTGTGGAAAATATTCTCATCGGCGCAAAGCTCTCGGAATACCATACTGGTTACCGCGCCTATTCGCGCGAACTGCTGGAGCGTCTCCCATTGGACCGAAATTCTGACGATTTCGTTTTCGATAACCAGGTCCTTGCACAAATCATCGCGCTCGGCAGCGCGATTGGTGAAGTAACCTGTCCTGCGCGCTATATGCCCGAAGCTTCATCGATAAATTTCCGCAGAAGCGTGCGCTATGGCCTGGGTTGCCTCGCAACGGCGCTGCGCTTTCGTTTGGCGCACTGGAAGCTCGCGAAACCAATTGTTTAATTCGGCACAAACATACGGCCCTGGGATGAAGACAATTCGTCTCTGACCTTGTTCGTCTGTTTCGAGATCAATAGCGCACGCGAACTAGAAATAATCCTTCGGCAGGAGCTGCGAAACGAGCTGGACCCACCTGACCGGAGCCCAGCCGTGCAGTGAGATTCTCGATGCGCATTTTACCGAGAGCGCATTTCACAAGGGAGCCGACGATTAACCGAACCATTTTGTAGAGAAAGCCGTCGCCATCGAACTCGATCGTCAAACACGGACCCTTTTGCCGGACACGCACCGAATAAATTGTGCGGGTCGTGCTCTTTTCTGGTTTGCCGCGATTCGCAGCGAACCCGGCAAAATCGTGGGTGCCCATGAAATGTTTGGCTGCTTGCTTTAGAATTTTGACATCGATTGGGCGTGCGATATGCCAGGCACGGCGATATTCGAATGGAGGCAAGACAGGAGCTAAACAGATTCTATAACGATAAATTTTTCCTTTTGCCGAAAGTCGCGCGTGAAAATTATTCGACATGTACTGGCAGCGAAGAACGCGAATAGTTGGAGGCAACATTGCGTTGAGCGCTTCGGTCCAACGTGCAGCTGATAAACGATCGCTCGGAAGATCGATGTGGGCGCATTGCGCAAGTGCGTGCACGCCGGCGTCCGTTCGTCCAGCACCATGAACGCGCACCTGTTTGCCAATGACCCGCTCAAACGCGCGCTCCAAGTGATCCTGGACGGTATTGCGATGAGATTGGCTCTGCCAACCTGCGAACGGCGCGCCATCGTATGCAATAACGAGTTTTAGTCTTCGGGGCATGGCGATCTCGTGATCAGTGACGGTGATCCGTAGCAGAACCGCTGGTCACAGATCACTCTTGAGTCCAGTGTCGGCGGCGCGCCGATCCAGATAGCTCTGAAGAATCATTTGAGCTGCTACTTGGTCGATGTAGCCGCGGGTATCTCGCGTCTTCTTACCCGCGTCACGCAACGCTCTCTGGGCTGCGACAGTGGTTAAGCGCTCGTCCCAGGTAACAACCGGGCATGGCAAAATGGCACGCAACTTTTCTACAAACTGAAGGACTTCCGTTGCGGCTGTTCCGATTTGTCCGTTCATCCGGCGTGGAACACCGGCTACGACATGATCGATTTTTCTTTCGCGGACGATTTCCGCGAGGCGCGAGGGCGCCTGCTTGTTTGCTGGAATAGTCTCAAGCGGATGCGCCAGCAACTGTAACTCATCAGATATTGCTACTCCGATGCGCGCCCGGCCAAAATCCAGAGCCAGGATGGGGTTGATCGCGCGCTGGCTCATTGCAGCTCTGGTGGAAGCTTGCCGATCAGATTCTTGATCTTTTCTGCTTCGTGTCGGTGACAGACCAAAAGCGCGTCCTTCGTTCGCACAACGATGAGATCATGAACTCCAAGTAGTGCGATAGTCGTCCCATCCTCTTCGAAAACGATGTTGTTGCTGGAATCGAGCGCAGTGATGGCGCAATTCGCGGCGTTTCCCTGCTTGTCTTTCTCAAAATAATTCGCCATTGCTCTCCAGCTTCCTATGTCGTCCCAGTCGAAACTTGCCTCGACTACAAGAACGCGGTCCGCCTTTTCCATGATCGCATAATCGAAGGAGATCCGCGGCAGTTTGCCGAAGCGGTCACGCAAAGCGTTTTCGAAGTTTTTCGGAGCGCGAAGTTGTGAAATAAAATCCGCCAGCTCCGGCGCGTGACGGTTGAATTCACGGAGCACCGTGGGCAACGACCAGACAAACATGCCTGCGTTCCACCGGAAGTTTCCTTTTCGTAAAAATGATTCGGCCAGATCGCGGTTGGGTTTCTCGCGAAAGCGCAGGACTCGATGAATGGCATCGTTGTCGGGGTATTTGCGCAAACGGACTGGTTGGCCTTGCTCGATGTAACCGTATCCGGGACAGGCCCAGGTCGGCTTGGTCCCGATGGTTACAAGCTCGCCTGTTTCTTCGGCTGCATTGGCAGCCAAAGTCAGTGTTTCCTGAAAAGCTTTCTGGTTGGCAATGACGTGATCGGCGGGGAGAACGAGCATTGTGGCTGCATGATCGCGGGCCACGACCCAACCAGTCCCAAGAGCAACCGCGGCGGCGGTGTCGCGTTTGGCAGGCTCAGCGATGATGTTCTCTTTTGGAAAACCACCAAGCAATTTGCGCACTGCGCTTTCCTGTTCGGTGTTTGTCAGGATCAGAGTGCGGTCCGGCGCGACAAGGCCTTCAAGGCGCGCCAAGGTTTCTTCGAGCAGGGTCTTGTCTGAAACGAGGCGCAGCAATTGTTTGGGGCGGGCACGCCTGCTCAAAGGCCAAAAGCGTTCCCCGCTGCCTCCGGCGAGGATAAGCGCGTATATCGGATTGGGCATGTTGCTGAAAAAGTGCGGGATCTTTCGGGTTCCGAAAATTGCCGTTTCTTTTTCCCAAACGCGACGTATATGGTAGGCGATGTCTCTCCCGATATCCATTTCAAAAACTTCCGAGCAGCTTCCCGTTGACCCGTTGCTCGTCGTCACACGGGCTGCTATTGGCCTTGGCGTGGGGATATTGATGGCCGACAAGATTAAACCCTCGATTCGCCAGGCAGCAGCAATCGCGCTTGTCGCGATTGGCGCGTTGGCAGCGGCGCCGTGGCTTGTGAAAATGACGCTGGGCCAGATCAATCGACCGGAATCAGAGTGGGGGAGTCGCGCCCGCCTCCGTTCCATTCGGGGAGATTCCGGTTATACATCCGATTCGGATATCTATTAGCCGAAAAACGCAGGAGCTCGGAAAGATTCTTATTCCTGATCGTGTTCGCAATCGAGAGAATATCGCCGTTGACCACCTACAGAAACGCATCGGCAACGGAATCCGCCAGCTCTTTACCTTTTCGTGTTAGGACGAAATTGTCGTTCGATTCTTGAAGCAACCCGAGCGAAATAAATTCGTCCGTTTGTTGCACAAAATACTCCAATTCTGAGGCGGCAATTCCTTCGCGAGTGCGCAAAGACAACGCAATTCTCTCGGTGCGTTTCATCTCGTCCGTCAGGTTTTCGCCGAATCCGATCGGGGCCTGGTCGGAAAGAACGCGATCGATGTAAGCGCGATAATCGCAGATATTCTGCCAACGGTTCATGCCGACAGTCGAAAACGCGCTTGGACCGATGCCAACATAATCTTTTCCCAGCCAATAGGCGCGGTTGTGAACTGATGAAAATCCAGAGCGCGCATAGTTTGAGATTTCATATTGTTCGTAGCCAGCGTCTTCCAAAATGGACATAGCCATCTCGAAAAACGCGGCATCTGCATCTGTGTCCTGCAGAAGTTCACCGCGCGCGTGGCGGAGAAAGAATTCGGTGTCCTCCTCGTACGTGAGGCAATAGGCGGAGATGTGATCGGGTTGAAGAGCGGCGGTCTTCTCCAATGTGAATTTCCACTGCTCGATGGTCTGACCTGGCAATCCGAACATGAGATCGACATTGATGTTCGAGAATCCGGCACCGCGCAGAATATGGAACGATTGCTCGGCTTGCTGTGAGTTGTGCTCACGTCCTAGAACTTTCAGTAATTCGCTGTCCCAGGATTGAACGCCAAGACTAACTCGGGTTACTCCTAGTTTGCGCAGAAGAGCAGCCTTGCGCGCAGACACGCTTCCTGGATTGGCCTCGATCGTCCATTCTGCAAGCGATGAGAGATCGAGCCGTTCATGGAAACCTCCGAGCAGAAATTCCAACTGCGAAGTCGTGAGAGCCGTTGGCGTGCCGCCACCGAAGTAGATGGTTTCAGGCCTCAGCGTAAAGCTCGCGCATTGCTCATCGAGATCGCGCAATATTGCTTCACAAAATCGCGATGTTTGCGAGCGATCAAGCAAATCTTTGTAAAACGCGCAATACGGGCAGATTCGGGCGCAAAAGGGGACATGAACATAAAGGTGACAGACGGGAGCTACCGTAGCGGCAGGCGTGTCGCCTGAATTTGCGCGCGGTCTCGCAGCGGTCACGACTGCCGCCACAGCGTCAGAGTTGTGATTCGTAGTGTTGCTCATAGAATCGCTTGGTCTTTGCTCGACATGACAGAACTCAGGAACGTAGCCCTCATTCTGTTTTGCGCCATTGCCTCCGGCCTGGCGCAAACGCCGCAGCCTGCGCCGACTCCGTCGATCGTGTATCCGTCCACGATCCTGGCTCGATCAAAGATTACAAGACGAACCCGCGGATCGTGCATGAGATGGTGAATCGCCTCGTCCTCGCCGCGACTGGTCAGTCTGACGTGGGGAGGGCATGGGGGTCGCTCGTCTCTCCCAATGACAGGGTGGGAATCAAAATCAGCGCAGCCGGCGGCGAACTTTTCACGACCCACCACGACATCGTGAATGCGATCGTCGATGGACTGGCTGCGGCGGGACATCCACGTGGCAGTATTATTGTTTGGGACCGCTCCCTTGGCGGGATCAAAGACGCCGGCTATCGACTGGCAGTTGATGGTTACCAGGTAAAGGCAATCGCGCCTCACGACGGATACGATCCGAAAACAGTCCTCTCGGCTCCTTTGCTTGGGAAACTCGTTTGGGGCGATTTGGAATACTTCGGTGATATAGGAAAAATGCCCATGCTGTCCGATACCGAGAACACCAGTAACGTGAGTCATTTCTCCAAGATCATTTCCAGCGAAGTAGACAAGATCATTAATGTCCCAGTGATGAGTATTAGTGAAACGAATGGAATCGCCGGTTGCATTTACAACATGACGATCCCCAACATCGATAACTGGCGCCGCTTTGCTCAAGGCTCTCGTTTTGGCGCAGAGAGTCTCGCGGAGATCTATGCTAACCCAATCATCGCAAAGAAGGTGGTTTTCAATTTAATGGATGGCCTCATCGCGCAATATGCCGGTGGCCCGCAGCCCCAACCGAACTACGCGATTCATTATGCAACACTCTATGCAAGCAAGGACCCGGTCGCTTTGGATGCCGTCGCCTTGAAGTATTTTGAGCAATGGCGCGCACGCGGCAGTCTCCCTGCGATCGGCCCACTGGCTGCCTATGTCAGTTATGCCAGTCAGATCGGTCTGGGTAACTCCGCGCCGAATCGGATCGAGGTCAAGAATATTGGCCGATGAAGTTTTACTCTGTAGTCGGGATCGATGATCCCGGCGGTTCAAGAATGATCGCGCTGTTAGGAACGCTGTCTGCCGGCACCACCGATGCCGGCTACAGATCATGAGTGCGCGACCACCTTGTTCTACTCAGGCATTAGGGAGGACCATCCTGCGTTCGGTCTCTCGTTCGTTTTATCTTTCAATACGATTCCTCCCGCAGCAATTGCGCGAACCGATTGCTCTCGCATATCTGCTTGCGCGGACGACAGACACCGTCGCCGATACAACTCGAATTCCGGGGAGCGTGCGAATGGAGACTTTGAAAATGCTCTCAGACGGGATTCAAGGCAACGCTTCGCGAGAAGTGGTTATCAATCAAGTCGCCTCGTTCGTGCCGTTACAAGAGAATGCAGCTGAGCAAACGCTCCTGGATTCGTTGCCTGATTGTCTGGAATGGCTCGAACAAGCTGGCGGAGCAGATCGAGATCAAATTCGCGCTGTGCTTGAGAAGATCACGCGCGGACAGATGCTTGATTTGCATCGCTTCGATAACGCGGCGCAATTGCGAGCACTTCAGAGCGCCGCCGATCTGGACGAATACACATATCTGGTTGCGGGTTGTGTAGGCGAATTCTGGACGCGACTTTGCTTTCGGCATCTTCGCGATTTTGCCAGCTTAGTCCCCGACGAAATGCTTGCACTCGGCCGGCATTACGGCATGGGACTTCAATTGATCAATGTCTTGCGTGACGCCGGGAACGATCTGCGAACCGGTCGATGTTACTTTCCCGAGGACGAGCTTCATGGGGTCGGTTTGAGTGCGGCGCAGATTTTGTCCGAATCCGATCGTTTCCAACCGATCTACCAAAGATGGATGGAAAAAGCGCAGGACGGTTTGGAGTGCGGCATGCAATATTCGCACGCGATCCGGAACCGGCGGGTGCGTGCCGCAACGGTCTTACCGGCATTAATCGGAGCACGTACGCTGGCCGTTCTGCGTAAAGCTGGCGCCAGCGCGCTGCATCACACGATCAAAATTCCGCGCCGCGAGGTGCGTGGGATGATTTTGTCGTTAGTCATTCATCTCGCATCGCACAAGCAGATTGATACGATCTTCAATCACGCGAGACGCTCATAGATCGCCATTACAGAATTATAGAAAATAATTTCGCTGTTTTTCGCTGATCGGTTTCTCGAGTCGCTCGAGCACTTGCATCATGTCTTCCCAGACTTTCCGTTTCTCGGAGGGCGACTGGTTCCGCAGCAGGTAGGCGGGATGATAGGTAATCATCAGCGGCATGCCGTTGTATGAATGCCAGCGCCCGCGCAATTCCCGCATCGTTCCGCGTGCTCCAAGAAGCCCTTCTACGGCGACTGCGCCCAGCGCAACCAGGGCCCTGGGCTGAATAATATCGATCTGTTCGATGAGGTAAGGGCGGCATGTCTGCATCTCTGCCGGTGTCGGCGCACGGTTCCCGAACGAGCCTGCTGGCATGTCTGGCCGGCATTTAAGGATATTCGCGATGTACACATCCTCGCGGGCGAAGCCCATCGCTTTAATGATTTTCGTTAACAACTGTCCGGCGCGGCCGACGAATGGTTCGCCCTGCTGATCCTCATCCGCGCCAGGCGCTTCGCCGATGAACATGATTTCCGCGTCGGGATTGCCAACCCCAAAAACGGTTTGAGTTCGCGAGCGGGCAAGATGCGCGCACTTTGTGCAACCACAAACGCGTTCACGAACGGCCGCGAGCAGCTGTGCTTTATTCGCCCAAGTTTCCGGGAGCTGTTGTCGTGTGGGCGATACGTGCGCTTTCCGCAGGGAAGCGGCTAGAGAATATGTAGATTGCAACTGCTCCAGCGCGTTTCTTGATACGCGCGGCGCCCGGTCACTTGTCTCTCGAATTCTTTCCAGCTCGGCGATGACAAGTTCGAGCGCGGGCTGCATCATTTGGAACGATCATCCGAAATTTTGCGCACTGCGGCAATCTCTTTGTAGAGACGTGGCGATGTTTTTCGAGTGCGAGGAGACCTTCCGGTTTGGCAGTCAGGACGCTCGCCGGCCCTGCAGCCCCGACGGCTGTGCTACGCATTACGCGCGCTCAACCATTGCAAGGCGAAGCGCGCTACCTCGCGCGAATTTTTCAGATCAAGTTTGTCTTTGATGTGCGAGCGGTGAGTCTCCACTGTCTTGGGGCTGAGATGTAACGCTTTCGCAATCTGCCGCACATCGTTGCCTTTGCCGATCAACTCCAGTACTTCGAGCTCGCGATCGCTCAGTCTCTCAACGGCGTCGGCCTCGCCTTCGGCCTGGCGATGCGCGAATTTTGTGATCACCTGTGCCGCCATGGCAGGGCTGAGGTAGGGACGTCCATTAAAAACTTCCCGAATTGCCTGGATCACATTGGTCATCGCCTCATGTTTCATGACGTAGCCTTCTGCTCCGGCGCGCAGCGCGCGCAAAGCGTAGAGCGATTCGTCGTGCATCGAGAGCACCAGAATTGGCAGCTTCGAGAACTCTGCGCGGATGTTTTTGATTAACTCGATGCCGTTGGCGCCGGGCAAACTAAGGTCCACAATCGCCAGGTCCGGATTCAGTTTGCGGATCACATCCATCGCTTCCGGTGCATTGTTGGCTTCGCCGCAAACCGCAAAACCGTCCTCGGATTGAATCAATTGCTCAAGGCCCTTTCGAAACAGCGGGTGATCATCGACAACAACAATCCGTTTCGCCTCCGGTAGGTCGCATTTCGGATTCTTGTTAGTCGATCTGGCGTGTTTCATTTTAGTCACGACCATTTTCGTGATTCGAATCGGAATGGCTTAAAACGGATTTCGGTTTTGTCGAGGTTCCTGCGCGGCGTGTCATTTTATGCCCCCAATAAAGATACGCTGCTCGGCAGGTTGTCCGATGCAGGAAATTTAGATTAGGGTGTTTAACGCTTTCGTTAGTTTTGCCGACCAAGGCTCTGGAGCACGTTTTTTTCTCTTATTTGATTCGACTGTTCCGTCGGGCAAATAACAGGCTACACGAGTGCCGCCTTTTTCCGGAGATTCGACTTTCAACTGCCCTCCCATCAGGCGCGAGCGATAATTCATGATGTGAAAACCTAGCCCGCGCGCACCGTTTCGAGCTTTCTGAACTCCGACTCCATCATCCGTTACGCTCAAAACCATTCGCCTTTTCCCGGATCGCTCTAGTTTGACCACTATCTGCCGCGCTTGGGCATGCTTGTTAGCATTGATCACTGCTTCGCGCGCGATGCGATACAGATGTGCAGCCTTCGTGTCGTCATCGAGATGAAATGATGGTTTGACTTCCAAACGACATGGCGTTCTCCACATCTCACGGTCAACCAAATCTTCCAACGCCTCCACTAGGCCGGCCGCATCCACATCAACGCGATGCAAAGCCCGGGAAAGATTACGCGTGTCGGTTGCTGCGTTATTCACCAGTTCCGCGATTTTTTCGATGTCTTTCACCTCGATGACACGATGATTCCTTAATCGCAGCCCGACCGATCGGGCCATAAACGCAACTGCTGTGAGATGCTGACAAAGTCCATCATGCAATTCCTGGGCGAGTCGCTGCTGTTCGCGATCGCTGATCTCGAGGATTTCGCCCTCCAGGCCCTTCCGTCGCGCGATCTCGGATTTTAATTCGGCGTTTGCGAGGCTTAACGCTTTCGTGCGTTGATTGACTTGTTCTTCCAGCGCTTCGTTCGATCGTTTGAGGACTGCTTCGGCTTTCTTGCGTGCCGTGATGTCGACGATCACCGCTACAGTCGATTGGGCCTTGCCGTTCGGTTCGCGCACTGCGCTGGCGCTGACGTCCGCCCACAAAACAGAGCCGTCTTTGCGAACATAACGCTTTTCGACCTCGAACGGTTTGCCGAGCTGGATCATGCGCTGAAAGAGACGCATGGTTTCTTTCAGGTCATCGCAGTACGTCACGTCTGCAACGCTCTTGCCGATCAGCTCCGATTCTGTATAACCGAGCATCTTACAGAGCGTTCGATTGGCAAAAACAATTCGACCATTCGTGTCGCAGCGTGCCACGCCCGCCGTCGCTTGCTCCACGGTTGCGCGCAAGCGCGCTTCCGATTCGCGCAATGCTTCTTCGTCGCGTTTGTGTTCAATCGCCTGCGCAAGTTGGGTGGCAATCGTGGTAGCCAGCTTCAGCTCGTCGTCGGTGAACACATGTGGCGCGTCATAATAGGTCATGAATTTGCCGATCAATTTTCGACTACTGACCAACGGAATGAATGCAGCCGCGCGAATGCCTTCGCTTCGAATGGTTGATTTCAGCGGCTTCGGAATATCGGCAATATCGACATCGTTAATGCAGACGGGTTTGGGATTTTTTGCATCTGGTTTCCATGGCGAATGACCTTCTACCGCCTTGCGATATCTCTTTGACAAACCGCGCCAGGCGACAAAGCGCATCACGTTCGCTTTATCGAAAAGCAAAATCGACGCGCGATGGCAGTCCATAGCGGAAAGAATCGCGTCCAGCGACGCGTCATGAATTTCGCCAACGTTGGTGGCCATGTGTTGCAGTTGAGCAAATTGATAGAGTGCCCGCTGTTGTTGCTCTGCGCGTTTGCGCGCGGTGACATCAGTGTTGGTTTCGAGAATTGACGCCGGTCGTCCGCGCACATGTCGGTCCAGCCTCCACCGCGAAAAGACGGTAATAGTTTTGCCGTCCTTTCGGTTATGAACCAATTCACCCGACCAACGATTATCGCGCTCCAATTTTTTTCGAATCTTCTCTAAATTTTCCGGATGCGCCGTCTGTAGCAGCTCGTGCGTGATTTTTCCGAGCGCTTCTTTGGTCGAGAAGCCGTACATTTCCTCCGCGCCGCGGTTCCAATAAACGATCCGGTCTCCATGATCGCGGACGATGATTGCGTCGTTGCTCAAATCGAGGAGCCGCGCCTGTTCAGCCAAACGTCGTTCCGTTTGTTTTTGGTTGGTGATATCGCGAGCAATTTTTGAAACGCCGACGATTTCGCCTTTCGGGTTTTTGATCGGCGAAATCGTCAACGAAATATCGATCAACTGTCCATCCTTCCGACGACGAACCGTTTCGTAGTGATCCAATGATTCACCATGGCGAATTCTTCTCAGAATCTCCTGTTCTTCATCTTGCCGGTCTTTGGGAATCAGAGTCAGGACCGATTTGCCGATGATCTCTTTTGGTTTGTATCCAAAGATGCGTTCGGCGCTTTGATTCCAATCGGTGATGATTCCATTCAAAGTTTTTGCCGCGACCGCGTCGTGGGAGGATTGAACTACCGCAGCCAGGCGCATGGCTGCTGTCTCTGCGCGCTTGTGCTCGGTGATGTCAAAAAGGGAATTGATTGCGCCGGTGATTTTGCCGTGAATGTTTGTAAGAATTCGCGGAGCCGGAATCACGTGTCTCCGCTCGCCATCCGGACGTTCGACGATAATTTCCAAATCTTCCGCTTCGAGTTTTTCGCCGCGTAACAGCCGTGCCATCGGGCATTCCTTGTGCGGCATGTAACGGCCGTCGGGATAATAGATTTTGTAGGAGCCGCAGAATCTCGGCTTTTCTCCATTTTGGCCGGGTTTGCGTCCCCACAATTCAACGGCACGACGATTGTATTCTCGGATGACGCCGTTTGCATTGCACGTATAAACCGCGACCGGCACAAGATCGAACAAGGTACGATAACGCTTCCGCGATTCTCGAATCTTGTCTTCGGTCCGCTTGAGTTTCGTCAGGTCGACGATCGCCGTCTGATTGATGCCGTCTGTATTGCCTCTCATCGTCCCTCTAGTAACATCGTCGGCCGGCGATCTCCGTGGTGTCTTGAAATGGCGCGCTTTGCCACGGGCGACCTTCGTTTTGCTCATACGCGACCCAACAAATGCAAAAACTCTCGGAACGGACGGTAGATACTACGACGGTCTACCTCAAAGGGCAAAGAGTGCTGCTGACACGGTCCTCACAAAACAGCGAAGCATCGTGCTTGCATTTTTGGAATGCCCCGATGCTCTTGGATGGTGCCAGGCCATCAGAAGTCCCGAATCATCTTAAACTTCTACGCGAGATTTCGGGAGTCCTTCGAGTCGCGATATCGCTTCCGCGCAAAGGAACGGTCACCGATTAATGGCGGCTTCACGCTCTTCGATTAGATCGCGCTCGACTTCCCAAAATCTGAGCGACGAGAGAAGGAGACTATGTGTTGGTTCGACCTGGTTAACCTGGTCATCATCCGTCATCTCACGGGCCAATACCTTGTAATTTTTGCTCTGTCTTAGCCCCTTCTGTTTGGACTTCGACGTTCTCAAGTTTAAGCGCCTCAATCGTCGTGATTCCATCAATGCTCTCCCTCCTTTTTGAACCCCTTTCCTGTTCACTTGTTTCGTTACGATGTGGCAGTGGTTGTGACAGATTTGTTTTGCAACCTGCATAGAATTAGATAATTGCAGGGGGCGCGCTTCTTGCTGTTCGACAGTCGTCGATCATCTCCGCGGGCGGACGTAATCCGGCGAGATATTGGGCGTCGAACGCACGCAAGGCTTCTGTAACGGTACGCCCAATTCCGACGATGCCTTCTTCGACGCTTGGGCCGAGCAGCGCGATCCAAAGCTCGCCGCGAACAAACAATCGCGGATGGCGAACCGCCGCCGGGCTCCCGGGGTGAGCCTGGCAATACAGCTCCATCTGTTCCATTGCCGCTAGCGCAAAGTCCATGGAGTGGCGTTCATGAAGTGTGACCACTGTTTTTCTTCATTCGCGTTTAGAACGCACGCCTATGGGGAATTGGATGTGGTTTTTTCGTAACACAGACGGTGATCCTGGCTTGTGGAACGTCGGCGTACATTCGTCTCTGCCGAGATCATCGATCCCGGTTACTGCGCACAGCCACCATAAGATTTTCACCGATAGGCAAATCCGCCGCGTGCCTGATTGTGGTGCGGCTCGGCTTTGGCATATATCTTTTTCATGGCATTATCTCCTCCCACTCCACCACCCGATACGGCCAGACTGGATGCGCTGCGGAGGCTCGATCAATTCCGCGAGTGGCGTTCTCTGGATGACAAACGTTACTGCCTCGTTTGCGGCAAAATCATTACCGGCCGGCAAATTGAGGTTGCTAATGGTACACACGGGAACGGACAGTCACGGCTAAGTTGTCCAACAGAGCGGTGTAACTCGATCCCGATGGATTGGGTGCTTGTTACGGATGAAATTCTGGCCGTGGCAGAGATGGCGGCATCCGAAGAACGCAGCCTTGTTCCTCCGAGGGCGGCTGAACACCCCGCAGAACAAGGTCTAACATCGCAGTTGCGCAATTCGCCGTGCATTTCAAGCGAGCTTCCTAACGCCTGATCTTTCCGAATTCTGAGGGTTCGAGCTTGGGCGGGCTAGCAGAGTTCCTTCATGTCCAAGAGAACCAAAGAAACTTAGTAGGATTTTATCTGATCACATAATCATCCAGTGTCCCGATTGTCTGTTTCGCCTCAATGAGCAGAGTGTTTTTCTGTTATGATTGCTCATGTCACATTCGACGATCGGCTGTCGATACTGCGAGCGGGAGATCACTTCAGGAGATGGAATTCGCTCGACGATCAGCGGGTTTGCAGTGTTTGCGAGCGGAAATTCAAAGGCAGGCAGGTTGATATCCGACGTTTCACCGGCGGCAGATATAAACTCTATTGTCCCACTCTTGGATGCACTTCAGGACCGCACCAATGGCTTTATCCGCGAGCGGCGGTCGTTTCTAAGATAGCTCAGCCTGATTGGTGGGGTGCCGGCAAACAAGCGGCGCGCCGCGTGGCGGCGACACCGCAGGCACGGAGTGATCGAGTATGATTGGGGCCACCCTTGATCAACCGGCGGTGTCCTCAGCGCCCGACGAGGCGCTGATGAAAGCGGTTTCACGACAGCGTTATGAAGCGCTTGCCGAGTTATATGACCGGCACGGCAAAAGATTACGCGCGACAATCGACGGAGTCGTTCATGAAGAAGCCGAGGCTGATGATGTTTTGCAGGACATCTTTATCCAGATTTGGAAAGAAGCAGGCCGTTATTCACCTAAAGCCGGTAGGCCGCTTGGGTGGATGGTTACGATCGCGCGCCGCCGTGCCATCGACCGGTTGCGCCGGCGTCAGGCTTATTCTCGCGTACGCGAGCGTTATCAAGAGCGCGTGATCCAGCAGGCGCCGAACTCGCCGCGCGAGGCAGACGATATTTTCGTCTTGAACGATCTGCGTCATTTTCTCAAGCGGTGCATGCGAGTGTTGCCACGGCTTCAGCGCGAGGCGATCGAGCTCGCTTTCTTCAAGGGACTCAGCCACAGGGAAATTGCCGCAGCGACGCATGCTCCGCTGGGAACGGTGAAAACACGGCTGGAACTTGGCCTGCAAAAACTCACCCACACGCTGGGACCGCTGCGCCACAAGGTGTGATTCGACTCACTCAAGGGTGGCTCGGCTTCCCTGAAAATGCCAGTCCGGCTCGGACCGGTGGGACATGAATCGCCGAAGGCGCAAGATTCAGGATTCGAGAGCGTGGGGATTAAAGACTGTGACGCCGCTCCTTGTTGGTCTACCCGTTGAGGTCAACGCGTTTCACCTCTAACGCAGCAAAACGACCAGTAACACGATTAGCAAAATAAGACCCAAACCCCCGCTGGGATAATACCCCCAGCCGGTGCTATACGGCCAGGTTGGCAGGGCAGCGATTAATACAAGAATCAGAATGATGAATAGCAGGAAACGCATATTTTTACTTGATTCGCATCTGGTGCATGCGCCGCGCGCAATTTCTTGCTAGTGCGGACTCGGTGAAGTCTTGACGTTAATTTCCGGTTTCTCCTTCTTAATCTCGGTGGCCGACGACGGGTTTATCACCGTAGTCTGACTCTCCTTCTTCTCCGCCGGCGGGTTCACCACGGTGGTATTACTTTCTTTCTTTTCCGCAGGGGATTAACCGTTGTCTCCTTTTGCTCACAAGCTGCGAGCAGGGCCATACCCGCGAGCAGGCAAATATATCTTTTCATATTAAGTGAATCGCGTCTCAGCACCGATTTCGTCGCCTGGATGTCGGACTATCCAGAGCTCGCAAATGTTAGATCGCACCCACCAACGCCAGGATTATCAGAATCAAAAGAACCAAACCGAGTCCGCCAGTGGGATAATAGCCCCAGCCCCGGCTATACGGCCATGTAGGTAACGCTCCAATTAATAGGAGAATGAGAATGATTAACAGGATTGTGCTCATTATGCAGAGACAACGCATTTCGCACCGTCTCTGGATTTGTTAGGCCGTACAAAAAGTACTTCGGCGTCGGTCGGACACACGCGCAGCGATTCACCAATGCGATTTGCTTCTAGGAGGTGAAAGCATGCTGCGTTGGGCATTAATTTTTCTTATAATCGCACTGGTGGCGGCGCTTTTTGGATTTACGGGTATCGCCGCTGCGGCCGCGGGGATTGCCAAATTTTTGTTCTTCCTGTTCCTGGTGGTTTGCCTGATCTTTTTTCTTATCGGCATATCGGCAGGCAGGAGGGTTCCGTAAGCGGTCTTATCATTCCGGCGCGCTTGTAAAGAGCGCGCTGACGACGGGGAACACGAGCTGCGCGGTAGCTCCGTCGGTCCCCACCTCGGCGTGTGTCATCTCTGGGAGTAAATTAGTAAACTCGCGTGGGTAAAGGAGATTGGATGGGTCCGAAGATGGAGATTCAAGCGGTCTGACCGTATCGCGGTTAATTTGGTTTGGCTCTTAGTAATCTTCATCGCATTCTCTACCGTGATCTTTCTACGCGGATGCTTATGAGCGAGGACAAGGAACTCAGGAGATCGTTCGTGAGCTTAGAAAACTTAAGCCTCTAATAATCAGGTTTCACTACGCGCTTGCAGGCTCATTCGCCGTAAAAACTGCCAGCAGCAACCGAGTCAATTACGCCGCGAGCTTGTCGAGAATGGTTTGTAGCTCGTGAAGATCGACTGGTTTGACGAGATGAAAGTCGAATCCCGCTTCTTTAGAGCGCCGCAGATCTTCATCCGTGCCAAAGCCGGTGAGTGCGACCGCCTTGATTGGCCGCGTTAGACGCGTTTGTGATACGACCTCGTAGCCGCTTCCGTCTGGCAGCCCGATGTCACATACGAGCACGTCGATTTCTCCCGAGCCGACAATGTCTAGCGCGCTGCGTACATTGTCCGCAGTCAAAACTCGATGACCGAAATGAGTGAGCAGCCGCGACAACATGCGTCGGGTGTCCCGGTGATCTTCTACCAGCAGCACCCGTAACGATTTTGGCGGCTTGCCACGAATGGGAGAACCCAACTCAGCTGTCGCATCTCCCTCCGCGACGGTGTCGAGAGTGACCCTGAATGTAGAACCGAAACTCCGGCCACGACTGTCTGCCTCAATTGTGCCGTGGTGCAGATCGACAAGATGTCTGGAAATCGCAAGTCCCAGACCCAGTCCGCCGAACTGACGAGTTACAGACGCATCGGCCTGCTCGAATGGCGTGAACAACGAGGCCAGCCGCTCAGATTCAATTCCAATGCCGTTGTCGGTAATTTCGAAATGGAACCGGGCTGCATCGTCATTGAATGTGTCGATGGTGATCCGTCCAGAGGGATGCGTGAATTTCACGGCATTGTTGATCAGGTTCCAAAACACCTGCTGAAGCCGGATGCAATCACCCATTATATGATGTTGTTTTGCGTTCAGGTTGGTCGAGAGCTTTAATTTCTTGGCTGCGATTGCCGAGCCTGCGGTGTCGATTGCATTGCTAATGATCGTGTGTGCGTCGCAGTTTTCTAAGTCGAGGCGCAGTTTGCCGCGAGTGATGCGGGTGAGATCGAGCAGGTCGTCAATCAAATGTGCCTGCAATTTCACATTGCGCTTAATCAGCTGCACATCCTCCACGAACTCCTGCGGAATTTTTTCAGCGTTGTCTTCCAGGTAGATTGCTGCCGCAAGCGCAGGCGTAAGCGGCGTGCGCAGTTCATGGCTCAGGGCCGCGAGAAAATCGTCCTTGGCCTTGCTCGCCTTTTGCGCTGCGATTTTCTCAGCTTCGAACTCGCGACTGCGGATTTGGTCGGTGATGTCGCGTGTGACCTTGGAATAGCCCCGAAGTGTTCCCTTGTCGTTGCGCAGCACAGTAAGTATGACTTCGGCTTCAAAAGTTGATCCGTCTTTGCGGACGCGCAGCCCCTGATCACGAATACTCCCGCGACGGGCTGCTTCGCTCAGATTGCGCTGGGGCTTGCCAGCAGCAACGTCTTCTGCGGTATAGAAACAGGCAAAGTTCTTCCCTATAATTTCTTTCGGCGTGTAGCCTTTGATCTTTTGGGCTCCCGTGTTCCACGTCACGATAGTGCCGGTCGGGTCCAGCATGTAGATGGCGTATTCTTCGACGCTGTCCACGAGAATGTGGAACTGTTCAGCTGTCTCATGCAGGTACTGAGGTAATGGTCCCGTTGTCACCCATTGGCTGCGAAGGCAATATCCCATCGGATTCGGAGCACCGCTGTTGTTTGGTTCCCTCGCCTCAACTATTAGCGGCGGTTCCTCGCTGCCAACTCAGAATTTTCCGCATGTTTAAACGCAGGCAGCACGGCCGTCTGCGCGATGTGTCCCAATCCGACAACGGCGTAACGAATTCTCTTGTCCATGGCGTTCCTTCCTTTGTTTCCCTAAATAGATTTCGCGCCGGAATCGCCGCGTGAATGCATCGATTTGTATGGCGCGAGGCAACTGACCCTGGCTCCGCGTGCGAAATCTCTATCACTATGACAAAACTACAATTCAAGGGTGGTTGGAACGAAGTGAAAGGCAAACTGAAGCAGAAATACGCGCAATTAACCGATGACGACCTCACGTTTGCCGAAGGGAAAGACGATGAATTGATGGGGCGACTTCAACAAAAACTCGGTAAATCCAAGGAAGATTTGCGGAAGGAGATCCAGAATCTCTAAAAAGGTTCCCGTTGAACCACACGGATTACAACTTGCGAAGTTGTGATATATTCTTCGAATGCAAACGCCTGAAATTACCGCCTATTTGAAAACATATTGCGGCTGGAGCGCCGGTGTACGCGCCGTATTGGCCAAATACAAACTTCCTTATACGGAGAAGGATATTATCCAGAATCCGGCGTTTCGGTGGGAGATGGAGACCAAGAGCGGGCAGCCGCTCTCGCCCTGCGTGGAAATTAATGGGCATATGCTCGCGGATGTGAGCGGCGAAGAGGTCGAGAGCTACTTGATCGACAACAAACTCGTCCGGCCCAGCGACGCGGAAACGGATGTTCCTACAAATGCACCGTGTGCTACCGAGCAACACGAAGGCGTAGTAAAGCTGAATTTGTAGGATCTGTAGAGGAAGTTGACAACTTTCCCTGCAATCAATCCGCGGGCGGCATATCGCATTGGTCTAATCGGTGGGATTCATCCAGCGCCCGCGTGCCTTTTCCACAACGTAATCTGTGGCTAGATTGTCTTGCTCTCTAGCCGATGAAATTCTTTGCTCGTCTCCGATCGGGAAAAAAGAAAGCCGGGAGCCGTCTTCTCCGTTACGGCTGGAAAGTCACGCTGCTCATTCTTTTGGGGGGAGCCGGCTTCGCGGTTTTCCTCTTTTACGGCACCTGGGCGCAAACGTTCGACATGAAGAATGTCGGCGAAATGCCGGAGCGAAATACGGTTTATGATGTCGATGGAAAAATTTATAGCCGCCTGGCGGGTGCAAATCGCCTAAAGGTTTCTCTTAGCGAAGTCTCGCCTTTCTTTATCGCCGCGGTGTTGGCGCGTGAGGACAGTCGCTTTTATGAGCACAAGGGGATTGATTGGCGCGGAATTCTGCGTGCGCTGGTCCGCGACGTTCTGAGCGGTTCACCCAAAGAAGGCGCAAGCAGTATCACGCAGCAACTCGCCAGAAACAGTCTTCCACTCGGCGGTCGCACTCTCAGCCGGAAATTGCTCGAAGCGATGGTGGCGCTGCGGATCGAACGCCAGTTTACAAAACAGCAGATTCTTGAGCTCTACTTAAACCGGATCTATTTCGGCAACGGTTGCTACGGAGTTGAGACCGCGTCGCAAGCTTACTTCGGCAAGAGCGCCTCCAAGCTGAACCTGCCCGAGGCGGCGCTCCTCGCAGGATTGATCCGCAGCCCCAATCGATTTTCACCGTTAAAGAATCCGGAAGGCGCAAAGACCCAACGTAATGCCGTTCTGGATCGTATGGTGGCATTGAAAAAACTTTCGTCGGCTGATGCCGAAGCCGCCAAGCGGGCGAAAGTCACAGCTCATCCAAGGCGTATGCCTTTTGTTCAGGAGAATTACGCGATGGACGCTGTTCAGCGCGATCTGAACTTAATCCTGACACAGGATCAGATCGATAACGGTGGTCTCTCGATCTACACCACGCTCGATCCGGCTGTGCAAAACTCCGCACAAGACGCGCTCGAATCGCAGCTCACCAAAATCGAGCATCAATCCAATTTTCATCATCCAGTAAAAGCAAACTATCATCCGCCGGAAAACGGAGAAGGGGATTCGGCCATGCCTTATATGGAAGGCGCGGTTGTTGTAGTTGACAATGCCAGTGGTGGAATTCGCGCGCTTGTCGGCGGCCGCGATTATGCGCAAAGCAAATTCAATCGCGCGCTGGCTCCAGCGAACAGACAAGTGGGTTCCGCATTTAAGCCATTCGTTTACACGATCGCTTTTAGCCACGGGCTCTTGCCGGGGGCGGCAATCAGCGATGGTCCGATTCACCCTGGTGAAATCGACGGCGCAGGGAATTGGTCACCTGGAAATTCCGACGGAACTTACGGCGGTATTCTCCCTTGCTCCTACGGTCTGATCCACTCGCGCAACACCATGAGTGTGCGCGTTGGACAATTCGCCGGGCTCGACGCAGTCCAAAAAGTCGCGAACACGCTGGGAGTTTCTCAAAATATTCCGCACGGTCCTGCGATCTACATCGGCTCATTCGAGACGGACCTGAAAGATTTGACCGCGGCTTACTCCGTCTTTCCTAACGCCGGAGTGCGCAAGCAGGCCTACATCATCGAGCGAATTGATGACGCGAACCACAAACCTATCTATCTCGCGGCGCATATCTCCACGCCGGCCCTCGACCCGAGCGCGGCCTGGATGACTTCCCAGTTAATGGAAGAAGTTTTGACGCGCGGGACTGCCGCGAGCGCTCGGTCCTCCTTGGGCTTTAGATTGCCGGCAGCCGGCAAAACCGGTACGACCAACGACTACAAGGATGCGTGGTTCCTGGGTTACACCAGTACCTCTTACCTGCGGTGTTTGGGTTGGCTTCGACCAGCCAACGACAATTATTGCGCATGGTTACGGTGCGGCGCTGGCGTTGCCGGTCTGGACGCAGGTAATGAACAAGGCGGCGCAACATTATCCAGCCGAGCCGTTGCAACCAAAGATGCCGATTCAACATGCGACGGTCTGTTCAATCTCGAGCCAACTCGCCACCACGGGATGCGTGTCGGCCGGGACAGCATACGACATTGATCTGCCCGTCGACAAGGTGCCGACTGCTGCGTGCCAGGTGCATGGCGGCGGGCAGTTGCCATTTGCTGAGCAGTTCCAGGGTTTGCCACAAAAAGCGGCAACTTTTCCCGGCCGGTTCTTCAAATCATTTCGGAAACTTTTCGGCGGACGGTAGGCCGTTAGGATCGCGGTGGCTCATCATGCGACTTTATGAGTCCTTTCCTGTCTTTTTCGGAGAATTCGACCCAGCATTGAGCTTTTCCCAATCTTCCCAGGTATCGATATCGATCGCTCCTTCAGGAAACGGGAATTGAGCAACACGCTCGGGGTTTTGCAGAATAATTGACTTTGCCCCGGCTTCGTCGCCGAGTGAAAGTAATCGCTCAAAAAAAGAACGATTAAAAAGAGCAGGAACACCGACAGTATCCGCATAGCTGGAGGCAACGATCTCTTTCTTTGTCGTTTCGTGCATCGCGATCAAAGCCTCTATGACACGCGCGTTCACCGCTGGCTGATCGCAGACCAGCAGAACAAGTGCCTCAACATCCGGCGCGTGATCGGTCAAAGCCTTCACACCGCTGCGAATAGAACTGCCGATTCCGCGTTGCCAGTTTGTGTTTCGGACTTCCATCACATTCGCGTGCGCTAACTCGGGGTGAATCTTTTCGCCGTTGCTCCCGATTACGACCACAACCGGCGAACACGCAGCTTCGCATGCTGCATCGATGACGGCCCGAACGAGCGTTTTACCGCGAAATGGGAGCAGTTGTTTTGGCTGCCCGATTCGAGATGATCCGCCGGCAGCCAGGATAACCGCGCCTGTCATCCTGAGCGAAGCGAAGTGGAGTCGAAGGATCCCGCGGTGTCAGCGTTAGACGCGGCCGAGGGATTCCTCGACGGAGCCTGTCCTGCGCGAAGTCGAAAGGTTTGGAATGAGCGCGGAGTGTTTGCATGGATCGGTATCTTGCGCTCGCACAACGATTCGCCAGAAGCAGCGGCAAACACAAGCTGAATTTCGGAAACAATGGCGAGAGCAATTTCCTCCGGCGTTTCGGAACCAAGATCGAGACCAGCCGGAGCGAAGAAGCCGGCCTTGACGGCGATTTCGCGGTCGAGAAGATCGTTCATCAATTGGTCTCGCCGCTTGCGTGGGCCAATCAATCCGACATAACGCAAATTCAGTGGCAGCAGTTTTTGGAGTGCGGCAAAGTCGCGTCCGTAATTGTGCGATTTTACAATCGCAGCGGTCCACCGATCAGCGGACAGTGCAAGGGCGTTTGCGTCGACAAATGTATTCATTTCCCAACCTAACAGTTGGGCTAACGAATGAAACGCAGCGTTGTCCGAACCGTCGCCAAAAATCCAAAGCCGTATCGGTGGATGGATTTCCTGGACAAGTGAGTGTTCGAAATGATCAGGGAGAGGCGGTTCACTCAACCGATCCGAACCGGACGGGGGTCGGCGGGCGATTGAGTCAATCGGCCCTGCCTTAACTTGGCTTCCACAGGCGTTGAAATCGCCTGTGAAAAGCGTCACCGACACACAGCTCCGTCGCGCATCGAGGTGCTGTGCCAGATCGATGAAAAATTTCTCGTCCGCGCGTTCGATGAAGATGTCGATCCTGCCGGCGCAGCCGAATCGACGTCGTGTATCGAAACTGATCAGTGCCGGTTCACCAGTTTCGAAAACTTCACGCGCGCGCAGCGTCACTTCTTCTTCGAGACATCCCGCACTGAGCGAACCGATCATTTTGCCGTCAGGCCAAATTAACATTCGTGCGCCCGGTCGCCGATAACTCGAGCCTTCTACACGCACCAACGTCGCGAGCACGTATGAGCCTGCCGCACGGTTTGGTTGGCACCGGGTTCTTCGCCACTCACCCAAAATGTCGTAAATATCCTTCACCGTGCAGCAGAATAGTTCGTGCGCTGACGTGATTTCGCAATCGAAACGATTCAGCGAACTCCGTCTGAACCGAGTTGTCGGTAAAATTCACACCGAAGTTTGAACACGCTCGTCTGCATTCCTGTCTTGAATCGAAGTCGGAGCCATCATCGTTGTCGTGAGCAAGATCGATTTCACGGTTAATGGGACCAGACATGTTGTCGAAGCTGACGACGATACTCCATTGCTTTGGCTCATCCGTGACAATCTCGGATTGACCGGCACAAAGTTTGGCTGCGGAGTCGGCGTTTGCGGCGCATGTGCCGTGCTCGAGAATGGAAAAGCAGTGCGCGCGTGTCAGGTTCCTGCGTCGGCGGCCTCGTCTCGCAGTTTTGTCACGATTGAAGGATTGTCGCCGGACGCGAGTCATCCGTGTCAGCGCGCGTGGCTTCAGGAGGAGGTCGCACAATGCGGATATTGTCAGGCTGGAATGATTATGACCGCGTGTGGGCTGTTGCAGCAACATCCCGATCCGAGCGATGAACTGATCGACGACGCGATATCCGACTCAGTCTGTCGTTGTGGCACATATCCCCGAATGCGCAAAGCGATACGACGTGCGGCGAATGAAATGCGCACGAAAAATCCATGATTACTTCACGTCGCAAATTTTTGAAAACAGCTGCGCTTACTGGCGCATCGCTAGTCATCGGTTTTGACGGACGGCGTTTGCTTCAGGCGACCAATGCGAGTTCCGTGGGCTCATTTAAACCGAACGGATGGGTCTGCATCAATTCCGATGGCACTGTCATTCTGACGATTGGTAAATGCGAGATGGGTCAGGGCGTCCGCACATCGTTGGCCATGATTTTGGCGGAGGAACTCGAAGCAGAGTGGACGCGGATCAAATTACTCCAGGCAAAACCGTCAGCTGATTCCGATCTCGGAACCGGCGGAAGCGACAGCATGGCGAGCAGTTGGAAGCCGTTGCGGCGGGCAGGAGCTGCCGCGCGCGAAATGCTAATCACCGCCGCGGCCACAAAGTGGAAAGTCGATCGCGACAGCTGCAAAGCGCTGCACGGTGCAATTGAGCACAGCGCGAGTGGACGGCGCCTCGAGTACGGTTCGTTAGTCGCGGAGGCAGCTAAGGTGCAATTGCCGGAGAATCCGCCGTTGAAGAACGCGAGGGATTTCAAAATTATCGGTCGCCGCACCGCGCGGATCGACGGACCCGACATTGTCTCTGGCAAAGCGCGCTATGGAATTGACATCAAGGCTCCAGGAATGTTGTACGCGTCGCTTGAGCGGCCGCCGTTCTTAGGCGCGAAAGTGAAGAACCTTCAGGAAGATAAGGCTCGGGCTGTTAGCGATGTCAGGTCAGTGATCAAATTGCCGCGTGGAATCGCTGTCCTCGCGAATTCTACCTGGGCGGCGATCAAAGGCCGCACCGCGCTCGCGGTGGAATGGAGTGAGCCGCCAAAAGACGCTTTCGATTCGGACGCCCATTGGAAAAAGCTCGAAACCGCGTCGCGCGAAAAGGGATTTGTTACCCGCAAGGAAGAACCTCCGCCTGGAACAGGCGCGATTACAAGAACAATCGACGCGACCTATCATTACCCGTTCTATGCGCACGCGCCGGTCGAAACCATGAACTGCGTGGCGGACGTTCGAGAGAATCGCTGCACGATTTGGGCGCCGACACAGGCGCCGGAAAGATTGCAAAAGCAAGTTGCTCAACTGCTAGGGATCGCGCCGGCCGATGTGGACGTGAACATCACGCTGATTGGTGGTGGATTCGGCCGACGCCTCGGAGTCGATTATGCAGTTGAGGCCGCGGACATTTCGCGTGCCGCCAAAGCTCCGATCCAACTTCTCTGGTCGCGCGCTGACGACATGAAGCAGGGACATTTTCAGGCGGCATCCGTCCATAACCTTTCGGCTGGATTTGACGCGCAAGGAGCCCCTGTTGCGTGGAAACACACCAAGGCCGGATCGTTTCATAATATTTCACCACTCGATCCAAAAGAAATGCGCGACGCCGCGTGGTATCAGGACTGGTCGTGGGGATGCTATGATGTTCCGTATGCGTTTCCAGCGATCCAAACGGCCTATGTCGCGGTCGATCTTCCAGTAAAACATGGACCGTGGCGATCAGTCTTCGCTCCATCAAGCGTGTTTGCCCGCGAATGTTTCATCGATGAAGTAGCACAAGTGCGGGGCGCGGACCCGCTCGCGTTTCGTTTGGAAATGTTGAAAGGCGCCGACCTGATTAAGGCCGGCTCCACCACAGTCGATCGTCGGCGGTTGCGTCGTGTCCTTGAAACTGTTCGCGATAAATCTGGCTGGAATGGGGCTTCATTCAGCCAGGGGCACGGTCGCGGAGTCGCGTGCAACGCGTACGCCGGGCGCACTTACATCGCCTATGTTGTGGATGTCTCGATCGATCACGAAAATAACGTCCAGGTTGAGCGGGTCGTCGCTGCGGTTGATTGCGGCCTCGTTGTTAACCCGGTCGGCGTCGAGCAACAAATGGAAGGCGGAATCATCTGGGGTATTTCGTCTGCTCTAAAAGGTGAGATCACCTTCGACGGCGGCACGGCACAACAAAGCAATTTCGCTGATTTTGCTGTTGCACGGATGCGCGATACTCCGGCAATGGAAATACACATCATTGATTCCGACGCGCCGCAGCCTTTCGGAATGGGCGAGCCACCAGTGCCGCCGATTGTTCCGGCGATCGCGAACGCGATCTTTGCAGCAACTGGAACGCGGATTAGGAGACTGCCGATTCGGCCAGAGCAACTCAAACAGGGCGCCGCCTAACGGGTCGCGTTGCCGATTTAAGCCTCTGCGTTTGGCGTTCCCATTCGCTTGTGAAAAAGGGAAAACGTCCAACGCCGAATATCCAATTAAGAGGCAATCAGCGGGTGAGGGGAATCGAACCCCCGTGTGCAGCTTGGGAAGCTGCCGTTCTACCATTGAACTACACCCGCGTTTGGAAGAAGTGAACTCCGAAAGCTTTCGCGAGTGAATGGTGACTGGTGATTAGTGATTAGTCAATATACACGTGCGGCATGAGCGAAAGCGACACGAGGACGTTTCGCACTCCCAAAGCTTCGCGAAACTGATGCGCTTCACGCGTAATTTCGCACGCAGTGCTTTTTACTCGCGAAAGATTTCGGAGTTGGAGTGCGGCGGCTGCTCCGCCGCTTTCTATAAACAATTACTGCCAGGAAATCACGTCGTCGGAATTCGTGAAACGTCGTTAGTTGCACCACTATCAGGAGGAGCTTTTCCATCTTTTCCGCCCGACCAGCGCGATTACTCCGATTGCCAGTGGCGTTGGTCCAGCACCAGTATTGGCGCTGTATAGGGTTTGCAAGTTGATTATCGTAATTGCCATCAATTTTTACATTGTAAGGTCTTCCCCACGGATCGTAATATTGACTATCTGCTACGGACTCACGCCGGATCGTCGCCTTGCGTGGCGATTCCAGACCGTGGGTTGGCCGGATTCTTCACGTAAGGCGGGTTAATGAAAACGATCTGCCGCGGATTGTTTAGTCGCGTCCTGCTGCTGCGCGCAACTCGTTGAAAAGCACGATCGTTTGTAGTCAGCACCGCCGGTCCATATGAATCGTATCGTGCAGTGACGAAAGGATACTTTCCATAATCAGTGTAATACGCGTTCACTGCATTGACGATTTGGGTGAGATCATTTTTCGCCTGCGTCCGTTTTGCCTGGTTTTGCACGGCGCGAAAAGCAGGAAAGAGCAGACCGATCAAAATCGCAATGATTGCCATGACGACCAGCAGCTCGATGAGTGTGAAGGATGAGGATCGACCCGGAGATTTCTGCATCGCGGCCGGATTATGATGCGCCGAAGCGGTCTTCACAATCATTTCCTTGAAACTGTAGTGGCGGCTGTCTCAGCCGCGCGCAACGCCCCGATATCGTTAAAGTTTTTCACACGCTCTCTTTTTATCTGATAACCGTTTTAACATTTCTAACTCATTCCCATTCGCTTCATCTGCTCTGGAAACGGACATTGCGCGCAATCGGAATTATCGCGCATACAGAAGTCCTCATAAATCTGAAGCAAACCCTGCTGGTGCGCGACAGTTTTCAGGAATTGTTTCCGGCGCGGATCGTCTCCGAAAAGGCGCGTCGCGCCCTGTTTCGAGTCGGCGGTTCGATAATTGCGCCGGGAGTTTCGCATATTCCGCCCACATATTTTTCGCGAGCGATCCCGAAGGATCGAGATCGTGCGCCAGCCAAAATGGAAACAACACATTCGCCAGAATGTCGGCAACGCGTGCTTCGCCGATCAGGGCCATTTTCTTTTGCGATGCTTTAGAAGTGAGCGTGTAATGAAAATTCCAAAACGGATGATCCAGTGTTTGAAAAAAATGCTTTGCTGCGCTGACGCTGCTCTTACCTAGGGCGCGCTGAAGACGAGGCCAGTCGCGCGCCAAGATCGCCAGCGCGGCCAGCCGTCGCTGCGGATGATTCAACGGCCGTGTACTGCTGAGGCACCAAATTTGGCCAGGCAAAATTAGCCGCTGCAACTCGTCACGATGCGGCCACCACCCGTCCCACAGCCGGCGCACATATTCGCGTGTCGATTTTTTATAAATATCGAGATCGGCCGTGCGCAGGAAACCAGCAATGCCAAATAACATCGATTCGATGTCCGACGTAGCTTCGCGTAACGATCTTAACGGCAGCCGTTGCGTGATCAGCGTGAAAGCCAGCTTGTTTTCCTTGTAACCGAGTGCAGTTGCCAGCTCCTGAAAGAGCACCTCGTCTCGTCCACGACTGTCAATTTTATGGCGAATGCATGCAGCCTTTTGTCGCAAACGAAATTGCGCCGCCGATGCCAGCACGTTGCGAACGCGTTCTTCGGGCAAATCCTTGAGCGGCGCCTGACAACGACCTGGCTCGCGCCAACGGAATATTCGCGCTGAATGCGTCCGGGAGATCTGCTGGATCGATATGAACCTGCGGCACGTTGCGGTTCGATTTTGTTCGCGTGAAAAATTCGCGGTCGCTTCTTTCAACAAACACGTGCAACACAGTCTCTTCGAAAGCTGGATTGGTGGCATGACCGTGTGTTTCCCAACTGCGATCCAGCAGATCGATCTCGATGCAACCACGAATTGGATCACCGCCGTTTATCCGAATTGCAGCATCGCGAAAATCAGGACCGGCTTCTCGGTTCCACGTACCAAATTGAACAATATCGATCTTGTCACCGGCGGTGGTAATGAAGTGTTTGCCGAAATCTCCAGTAAACCAGCGGGCTTGAAGTTCGAGCTCCGATGGAATCCGCGGCGAGACAAATAGCGCCCGTTCACGAACACGATCGCCATTACGCAATTGTGCATAACGATCGGCGAGAGTCGTCACGCGCAAATTATGAGAACGTCAGCCGTAAATGTCACGTGCGGCGTGATCCGATTTCGAGTGTGGCGCACGCGACACGTCCGCACACATGCGGGCAAGCCGTGCTAGCGAACCGAGTTCGCTGATTCCGTGGCTCCGTGCTCCTGCAGTACGGATTCGCTCAGTCGTTCGCCCAAATCTCTCACAATTTGTTCGACCAAAGCCGCATGCGGTCGCGCGAAAACGAACATGTACTTTGAGTCCTTTCCAGCCAGCAGGGAAATTACCAGGTTTTCGGATAGAAATTTTGGCTCGCGAGTGACGTCGGACCCCTCCAGATCGATCGCACGCGTAAATGGCCGCCCTGCCTTTCGCGCGACAAAAGTGATTCTGCGCGGCTCTTCATTCGTAGCGATGAGCGCGCCGAACAAATTCGCGGGAATCCGCCGGCCGCGTCCGCTTACGCATGGCACGGCCCACAGGATAGTCTCGCCGAGAACGTTTTCTCCCCCAAAAACGGGCGCGAATCGGGTTGGCAACGTCGATGGTAGGCTTAGCGGTACGCCGCGATCGGCTGGGCCATTCAGTTTCCTCCAAGCCAGCCAAATCCTCACTTTCATCGCGCGCAAAATTCTTGGCGCAAAGTAGAAGAACGCACCGATGCAGATTAAAAAGATGACCAACGCAAGGAGGGGATTAAAATGCACGAGAGCAAGTCCTCCAAGCACCGCTGCATCTTCGCCGAGACTCAACCCAATATTTGAAAACGGTTCCGGTGACGAGTTACTAGCGAGACGCGTAGCCGCCTTCGCGGTATGCGCCACCAAGCTCGTGCCACCCGCGAGCAAGGCCACGATTACGGTAAATACGGGACTTGGATGACCAAGCACCTGAATTGCAAGAAGCGCGCCGCCGATAGGCCGAATCACAGTATGAACGGCATCCCAGGCCGAATCGATCCAGGGAATTTTATCGGCAAAGAATTCCAGGAAATAGAGGATGCCGGCGATGGTGATGATCCACGGGTTGCCGAGAACCTCAAGCGATTGGTACGGCGGCGCCAGGGTAATCCAATGAAAATGGATAGCGAGGCCGGTGGCGAAAACCGTCAGGTAAAGGTTGATGCCCGCAAGCGCCGCGAGACCGAGCGCGACCGCAAGTAAATCTAGTCTCTCCACGGTAAAAAATATCGGCAGGAACAAATCAATGTCACGCGCAAGCTTGAGATGGAACAAATGACGAAATCCCAAATGACGAATCACGAAGGAAGGACGAAAAGGAGGTCGGTGCGGTATTCCGTTTCTTCGCAGTTCGTCGTTCCTCATTTGCTTAGACATTCGACGGTCGTCATTCATACTGCGCCATGCTCGACATTCGCCTGATTCGAGAGAAACCCGATTTTGTTCGCGAGCGACTTGCGACGCGGGGTGGGGGAGACGAAGCCAAAATTGACGACGTGTTGCGCGTGGACGTCGAGCGTCGGCAGACTGAAACTGCACTTCAACAATTGAACGCCGATCGCAAACGATTGAGCAAGGAAATCGGCGGCAAGAAATCTCGTGGCGAACCGACGGACGAACTGGAACAGCACGTGCGACAAATCGGCGAACAGATCGCCGATCTAAGCGCGCGGGCGACAGCCGCTGAAGGAGAGCAAAATGATTTGCTTCTTCGGATCGCAAACCTGCCACACGAAAGTGTTCCCATCGGGAAAAGCGCAGCCGCCAATCGTCTCGTGCGCACTTGGGGCGAGAAACCGCGATTGAGCAAACCCGCCGACCATGTTGCGCTCGGCACGGAACTGCGCCTTTTAGACACTGGAACGGGCCGCAAAATTGAGCGGCAGCGGTTTTATTTGTTTCACCGGCGCAGGCGCGAGGCTGGAACGCGCGCTGATCAATTTCATGATCGATTTGCACACACGGGAGCATGGGTACATCGAAATCAGCCCGCCGTTTCTTGGTTCGGCGCGATTGCATGGTGGGCACATCGCAGCTCCCAAAGTTTGAAGCGGACATGTACGGTTTGGAGGAGAACCAGGTCTTTCTTGCGCCGACTGGGGAAGTCCAACTGACAAATCTCCATCGCGACGAAATTTTGAGCGTTGACGATCTTCCCAGGAAGTTTGTTGCTTACACGCCGTGCTTCCGACGCGAAGCAGGCGCAGCGGGCCGCGAGACCCGTGGGATTCTCCGCGTGCATCAATTCGACAAGGTGGAGCTGGTCAAAGTCACAACGCCTGAAAAATCGTACGACGAACTGGAATCGCTTACGGAAAATGCGGAACGCGTGCTGCAACTGCTCGGCTTGCATTATCGAGTGGTCGAGCTTTGCACCGGCGATTTGGGTTTTGCGGCGACCAAGAGCTACGACATCGAAGTCTGGTCGCCGGGACAAGATGGTTATTTGGAAGTATCAAGTTGCTCAAACTGCGAAGACTTCCAGGCGCGGCGGATGCATCTTCGATTCAAAGACCGCGCCGGAAAAAATCGATTCTGCCACACCTTGAATGGCTCTGGCGTGGCGTTGCCCAGATTGTTTGCCGCATTAATCGAGAGCTATCAGCAGCCGGATGGCTCAGTCCAGATCCCCGAAAAATTACAGCCCTACTTTGGCGCGGAGATGATCGGAATAACGAAGCACGAATGACGAATGTCGAAGGAATGACGAAGGCCGAAGACGACGGCCGATCTCTATTTTGTCATTGGGGCTTCGCCATTAATTCGTCATTCGTCATTACTGCAATCCAGGTATGCCGAGCCCGCCCGTGATTCTCGTCATTTCTGATTGCGCGAGCGCCTTGCCTTGTTCCACGGCCTGCTGAACCGCGCTAAGAACCATTTCTTCGAGAAATTCCACATCGTTTGGGTCGACGACTTCTTTGTCGATCTTGATGGCGAGAACGTCACCCGCACCGTTTGCTGTCACTTTCACTTTGCCACCAGCCGCGCTCACTTCGACCGTCTTGTTCTCCAGCTCGGCCTGAGTTTTGGCCATCTGCTCCTGCATCTTCTGCGCCTGCTTCATTAATTTGTTTAGGTTCATGGTCCTCGCATTCCGGCGCGCCCGGCGATCGCGCCCTACCTTTCCTGGGTTATTTGAGCATTGAACAGCCCGATGGCTTCTTGAATAAGCGGATCCTCTTTGAAATTTTCGGGCTGAGAATGCTGCGAAGCCGATGCCTGCCTGGGGGGAAGATCCTCCTTTAGGATGAGCCTCACGCTCCAGTCTTTTGCAGTGATCTCGCGCAGCAATGTTTCAAGATATTTGCGATTAGCTTGTGTACCCAGGATATCCATCATCGCTTTGTCGCCAGGCGCAAAACCGATCTGGAAATTGCGCCCGTCGATTCCGAGGACATGCGCGGCTGCAGCAGAATTTCGCAGGAAAGCTTTTTGCGCAGGAACTCTTGCAAGAACCTTCTGCCACAGTTCATTCGCATCGGGTGAAGTTTCGGCTACGCGGGGCTCGTTGTGGCCCGGGTCGCTGACCCCGGCCTTGGCAGTGCGCGATTCCTCACTGCCGCGGTCAGCGCCCGCGGCTACAGGTTGCGCGGATGGCACCCGCGGTCGCGTGCCACCACTATTGCGAAGCTCGCCAAGTTTTTCGATTACTTCATCCAATGTTGCCTGTCCCAGGCTTTGGATAGCCTTGATGATCGCCACTTCGAGATGCAGCTTTTTGTTTGGAGCCCACTTCATGCGGCCTTCGGCGGCGGCAAATTGGTCAAGCAATTCAAGCAAGCGGCCCGTCGTGACCAGCTCAGCATGCGTCGCGAGTGATGTTTGGACATCAGCCTCGACATCTTCCTTAAGCGCATCCGGCTTTGCCTTGAATACGAGAAGATCGCGCAGATAGGCGATCAAGTCCGACATGAGCCGCATCATATCCTTGCCGGCTTCACTCTGCTGATGCAGCAGATCGATCGCGCCCGGAGTTTCGCCCCGCAAAATCCGTCCTGTCAGATCGGCAACCGCTTGTTCGCTTGTGAATCCGAAAACATCGAGCACATCGTTCTCACTGATTTTCTCGCCGCAAAATGCAACCAGCTGATCGAGCATCGATTCCGCATCGCGCAAGCCACCCTCTGCACCGCGTGCAATCGCGTGTGCAGCCGCGGGCTCAAGCGCGATTTTCTCCTTTCCCGCAATGAATTGCAGATGTTTGGCGATCAGGTTTGCCGGAATGCGGTGGAGATCGAAGCGCTGGCACCGGCTCAGAATGGTTGGGAGAACTTTCTGCGGCTCGGTAGTCGCGAAGATGAATTTCACATGCGAGGGCGGCTCCTCGAGAGTCTTCAGAAGCGCATTGAACGCCGCTGGCGAAAGCATGTGTACTTCATCGATCAGATAAATCTTGTAATGGCCCTTGGCTGGCGCGTATCGAACGTTCTCGCGCAGTTGCCGCACATCTTCCACGCTGTTGTTGCTGGCGCCATCAATCTCGATTACGTCGAGGCTATTGCCCGCGGCAATCTCGCGGCAATTATCGCATTCGCCACATGGCGTGACGGTCGGTCCTTTCACGCAATTGAGTGACTTCGCCAAAATTCGCGCAGTTGATGTCTTGCCCGTTCCCCGCGGTCCAACAAAGAGATAGGCATGGGCGAGGCGGTTTTGCGCGACCGCGTTCTTCAACGTACGCGAGACATGCGCCTGGCCGACCAAATCGTCGAACGTTTGCGGCCGATATTTTCTGGCGAAAACCTCGTAACTCACGTGCTCAATCTAAACGGGAAAGTTGACTCGCGAAAGCTTTCGGAGTTGATAGTTGACCCCGAACGCTTTTGGGGTTGATGGATGGGCAATGACATCGAAGCAGCTCCGTTGGGTCGCACTCCTATTGGTTATCGCACTCAATTCCTCAGCGCGTGAGCCGCAGAAATCTCCGCCGCCGAGCCCAGTAATAGTAAGCAAGATCGTTCGCGCTCGCGATCTGGGGATTCCGTTTGAAGGCACACCTGGAAAATTCAACGCGATTACCGATGTCCCCGGCATCGAAGTTGGTTATACGACGCTGATCAGCGGCGAAGGAAAACTTGAGGTTGGCAAAGGTCCGGTGCGCACTGGTGTTACTGCGATCCTTCCGCGCGGGCACGCTTCGCTGAACGATCCGGTTTACGCCGGGTTCTTTAGCTTAAATGGCAACGGCGAAATGACCGGCACAGCGTGGGTTGATGAGAGCGGATTTCTCGAAGGGCCGATCATCATGACAAACACGCATAGCGTTGGAGTGGCGCGCGACGCAGTCATTGCCTGGCGGATTAATCACGGCGCCGCCGATAAGACCGGCTACTGGTGGAGTCTGCCTGTTGTGGCCGAGACGTGGGACGGCTGGCTTAACGACATCAATGGCTTTCATATTAAGCCGGAGGATGTCTGGCATGCTCTCGACAGCGCGCATGGCGGGGCGCTGGAGGAGGGGAGCGTCGGCGGCGGAACAGGAATGATCTGTTACGAGTTCAAAGGCGGAAACGGGACCGCATCGCGCAAACTCGAGATTCGGCCAGAAGGTGGCAACAAAAACAGTTCCCCGCAAAGCTTTATCGTTGGCGTGTTTCTACAGGCGAATTTCGGTCGGCGCCCACAACTCACGATAGCTGGCGTCCCGGTCGGCAAAGAAATTCCCGGCGACGTTTATAAACAAGAAAGCGGCTCGTGCATTGCTGTGGTTGCGACTGACGCGCCGCTGCTGCCAAATCAATTGAAGCGGCTTGCACGCCGGGTGTCGCTCGGTCTGGCCCGGACAGGAACAATTTCAGGGAATGGCTCCGGTGATTTGTTCATAGCGTTTTCAACAGCGAACCCGAACGTCGTGAATCCCGATCAAGTTACGCACCAAGTGCAAACAATTCCTAATGATCTGATGGATCCGATTTTTACCGGAGTGGTGCAGGCGACTGAAGAAGCGGTCGTGAATGCATTAGTTGATAACGACTCTATGACGGGCCGCGACAATCATCGCGTCGAAGCGATTCCGCATGATCGGTTGCGTGAAATCATGAAGCATTCTCGCTGAACGTATCATCTATTTCGCGAAGCTTTCGGAGTGCGCACGCGTTCTCGCGTCGCTTTCTGGAAGTTGCGCAATTGAGCAAAAACGCCACGAGTGGGCCATCTCTAGTGAAAAGAAAAAGAAATTCGCAGAGAAGCGCCTTAATGCCCTGCAAGGCGTCATCCAGTTATGTGATTTTGTGACAGCCGCACAGGGACAGAGTCTTGGCGGCGCAGCGGGAAACGATTGGAATCGAATTCGAAGTGAAAATCTCACGAATGGAGCACTTCTCCCCGAGATTTTGCAGCAACAATTTCAGGCCGTTCTCCGTGACGTTTTCTTTAAGGACCATTTTAATACCGCAGAATTGGCGGCAGATATTGGCAAGGTAGAAAATCTCCGGAAACTGTGCTTGGAAGCGATTAAGCGAGAATTCGGAGGTGACTAACGCGCGGACACGCTCGGTGCTGCCGGAGGACGATTGATTTGCATCGGTTCTACCATCTTGGATCGCCGATTGGAGTTCCACAAACGCAGTCAGCTTTTCATCCGCACGGCCAACGAAACGCTTTCCGCTTCTCAGGATCGCGCTAGAATCGTTTTTGATTACCGGACGGCAAATCGGCCATGATCAACAAGCGAAGGACAAATGAAAACAATACTGATGTTGATCGTTGGGCCGATGCTCGCAGGCTGCGGATCAATGGAAAAGAATACTCGCAATCACGATGCGGTGGACACGATATGCGCTTGCCCTTGACGATTAACCCCAGCCCGCGCTCAGGATGGACGCGTTTTATGATGCCACTGGCACTGTGATTGAAACGCACGAGCACACGGCCGATTTCAAAGAGTGGTAACCATCACGCGCATGAAACGAAAAGCCGCCACGCGGTGAAGCGTGACGGCTGATTGTGAACTTGTTGGCTCGATTCTGCTTATGGGGCTGCACCGCCCATGCACACGGTGGTCGCGCCAGTGTCGTTGTTAAATACCTCCAAACTTCGGCGAAGGCTTGCAACGATAAACGGGAACGCCACCGCAACCGGAAAGCTACGCACCAACGTAGCGACGCCGCGCCGCCCAGAAAGCTCTCTGGGGACAGCGCGGCGCTCCACTCCTGCCGCCTGCCGACGACTCATGAGTCACGGCACGGTGTAGCTACAACGGCGTCGGAACTAAGACCGGCTTAATGTTGATTTCGGCTGACGTAGCTCCGCCCGTAGCTCCGCCTAGTGTGGATCCCAATCCAGGTTCGAAGGTTACCACACGCTGTACGCTTGGCCGGAGAATGTTCCTCTGGGATCGGGCAAGGTTTTGACCAGGATTACTCCGAAGCCGTCGGGTCCGACGTGGGCTGGGGAGACAAGCGCTACGTAATCAACTCCTGGGATAGCGGTGCCGCTGACCTTGAAGTTTACGTAAGGGTAGTACGGGATGTAAGCCTTATTGGACGCGGACTGGCTCGTGTCGAGGACGAATGAACCGGTTTCTCCCCGGGTAACATCCCCGGTGCTATGGATAGAAACAACCGGGAGTTGCCCAGGAGAAGGAACTGCCGGGCTATCGCCGCGCACCTGAGTGATCGTGCTCCCAAGCACGAACACCAAGCCAAGGCTAAGAAGGAGTTTGCTGATGATTTTTGTTTTCATGTTATTTATTTTCCTTTTGTTGTTTTGGCCTTCTTTGATTTCTCGTTATTGAGAACTCACTTTGGCCTTTCACTGAGTTACTGCAGAGGATTCAGCGCGATATAACGCGGAAAGATGTTAATTCAGGCTAGGTCCTACACAGAAGTTAGGTGACGCCTGACTAGACAGAGTCGCACGGTTTTCGTAAAAAGGCGGCCGCCATTAAACGGATCTGAATCAGGCGGAGGTCGTGTTCCCCCGCTAGGTTCTTCGCCCTCCTCCGGACCCGCAACTATCAAAGTCAACTCGTGATCAGTGGAATCAGGGGTTTGCGGAAGGTTTGGCTAGGACTACGAAAATGCAGCCGGCTGCTCCAGAAATTTCGACCTGTCCGAACTGCGGCGAGCCGCTTAAGAAAATGCCGGGTGGGGGACTCGGCTGCGCGGCTTGTTTGTTCCGGGCCGTGATGGGCACCGAAGCCGATGCAATACAGGATTCAACGTTTCGCGCCGACGAGCGCTTCGGCGCTTATGAGATCGAGCGTCATCTGGATGGAAGTCTCTACGAGCTCGGGCGTGGAGGGATGGGCGTGACCTATCGCGCCATTGACACGTCACTTCAGCGTAAGGTTGCCTTAAAGATCATTAGAATCGACGTCGCTGAGCGAAGCGCCAACGCTTTATGCGCGAAGACTGCGTTTTGATGCCTTTTCGTTCGGATCCTTGCGCATTGGCTTAATAAACGGTTTCCATAGGTAAATCGCCATTTCAGAGGGACTGGGTCAGCCGGGACTCGAACCCGCCGGCAACGTCTTCATAAGACGCAAGTCGTTAGGTTTACAATCTTGCGCCTACCGGCTTTTGCATGTCAAGACCTGAAGCTACCAGCTCTTATTTCGTTGCTTGCTGCAGCGCGGTCGGATCATCGAGCAGGATCCATTCGATTACAGAGACGGGCAGGCTCCCGTTCTTGATCAGATCATCGTGGAATTGACCGAGCCGGAAGTTTTCGCCTTGTCGGTCCTTGTAACGGCCGAGCAGATTCATGATCTGCCATTTGCCGGTGATGTAGCTGATCTTCTGTGTTGGGCTTGACGCTGCGCCTGCCGCTTCGCCCTCGGCTGCCTCACGATCCAGTCCGCCTGCGTCCATGAAGTATTTGACGGCTTGCTCGAAACTCCACCGGCCGGTATGCAGATTCACATCGACTCCAATGCGAGCAGCACGATAGCGTGATAGACGCAGGATTTGTCCCTGTGCAGGCGAGTTGTTCGGATAAAGACCAGTGCGCATCAACATCTCTTCGCCGTAAAGCGCCCAGCCTTCGATGAACACGGTGTCATCATGCTGGCGGCGAATCTCGTCGCCTAAATGATTTGCGATTGAGAGTTGAAGAAAATGTCCAGGAATACCTTCGTGCCCAAGAATCGGTCGTGGATCTTCAATCGCTGCGCGAATATAAAAATTCTTCGATTCCGGATTGTAGGTAGGAATGAAAAAGAACCCAGTTGGGTCCTTGTCGTAAACGCCGGGAGGATTCATGAAACCGCCGGGGCTGGTTGGCTTAAAGGCTTCCGGCAATTGTCGAATTTGAAACTGCCCAAGATAATCCGGCAAGGATACAAGATTGTGTTCCTTCAAGAAGCTGATCATCTCTGCTTCGCGGCCTTCGTACGCTTTCAGGAAAGATTCCTGATCGGGCGGAATGTGAGCTGCCCGTTTCGGATCTGGATCGGCTAATTTCGGATCAGGCAGAAGCGCCTCGAGGGCGCGATAACGTGCCAGCTCGGCTCGCCCAATCATTTCTACCTGTGTGGCGTCGAGCGGCAGAAGCAAAACATGCTTGAGATAATAATTATAGTTTGCTTCGCCCATCGGCGCGAAATCGACCATTTTCGGCAGGCGCTTCTCCAGTTCATCGGCATAGCTGTGAACAGCAATAAGGGCGGCATCGCGTGCTTTGACCAACTCATCGTGCTCGTTAGGCGCGAGCCCGACATCCAGCGCCATTAAACTTTTATTTAAAAGCGGATCGATTGAACGAGCCGATTGGATCGCCAGTTGCGCATAAAGTTTTACCGGGCTTTGCAAATTGGCCAGGCCTTGCTTCAACAGCGCAGGCATTTGTTTGAGACGGGCGATAGCAGCTAGCGCGCGTTTTCTCGGCGTATCGTATTCCTTTTTCAATAGCGAAAAGATCGCGTCCGTGCATTCGCGGATGTAGACCTGCGGATTTGTCCGCTCGAATTTCAGAATGCGATCTTCAAAATCGATGTTCTCTAATTGGGCACGGAACAGGATCCAATCGATGCGATCGTTCTTCGGCCAATTATCTGTCTTCATTGCGCGCATCTTCTCCAGAAGCGAATGAACGTGTTGTGCGCGCTCTGCGATTTTCGCCGGCGAATAATCAGTCAGCCGGTCGTCCCATGTATGAAGTCCGACGTCACTACTGCGGACTGGATAATTCTCGTTCCGCCAGGCGTAATAATCGTCCGCCATCTTGCGAAGCGCGTTAGTTGCGTTCGCGCTTTGATTCGTAAATGCGTCGGCGTTTATGCTGGGCGTTGATTTCGTGATCAGTGCCTTGTTTGAAACATCCGGGTTACGTTGGGATGGCGGTTGCGCAAGGACAAGAACCGCAGCTACTGCGAGCAGTGCGCAAACGAGTGACGACAAATTGATCCGACGCATGGGGCGAACTGTAATGCCTGTCGCCGAATCGCAAACCGCAACGCGAAGATTCGCTAGTTGTGGTTTCATTATTTGCTCTCTTCCAGTTCTTCGAGCAATTGCTGTTTCAGATGTCGCCGCGCTGCCTTTTTGATCGCGCGTCGCTCAGCCGCTACGGCTTCTTTCTCTGCCTTGCGTTCTTTTCGCGTCCGGCGCTCCGCGGAACTCGGCAAGTGCGTAATCTTCGGTCGCAGCGCACCGATGTTTTGTTCCTTCGGTTTTGCGTAGGGATCCACGAGAAGGCGCTAGCGCTTCTTATTCGCGATAAAAAGAACGGGAATAGCAGCAAGTTGAAGAATCGCTGAGAACAGTACAACAGCTGGGATCGATTTGTCGTATAGCAGGCCCATCGCTGCGCTTCCTAAAAACCATGCAATTCCGTATCCGGTATCAAACAAGCCAAAAGCTGTGCTGCGTTTCTGTGGCGGAATAACGCCGGTAAGCATCGCTTGAAACAGCGCACCCTGCGCGCTCATTCCAACTCCCCAAAAAATCATTCCAATCAATGCGAACACCGGTGTGCCTAGAAAAACGAATGGCGCAGCCAGTGGCGGAAATCAAAAATGCGAACAACGACACATTCGGACCAAACCTGTCAAATAGCCGGCCCAGTGGAATGGAAGCAAGAGCGCTGGCTGCCATTGCAACTGCATAAAACACGGGAATCAAGTTTCCTCGCACGACGTTCGCCTTTTGAAAGTGAAAACCGATCAACGCGAAGTCGGCGAACCCAGCGGCAAGCAGCGCGCCCGCCGCGAGATAAATCCAGTAAGCTTGCGTTAGGTTCGTTGTCGTGAAGGCGTGCCCGGTGCCTTTTTCCAATTCTTGGGGCCGCGGGTGAAGAAGACGTGCCAGGACCAAAGTCCCGAGACAAAGCAAAGCTGGAATGAACAGCGTGGCAAAACCGGTTCGATATCCCCCATTAAGATAAAGAATCAGCGCCATGAGTAACGGCCCGATCGTCGCGCCTGCCTGATCGAGTGCCTCATTCAGTCCAAATACCCAGCCGGCGCCAATCGATCTGCCGGCGTACGAAAGCATCGCTTCGACAGTCGGTTTGCGAATGCCTCGACCGATGCGTTCCGAAACCACGAGACTAGCTGCGAGCGGCCATTGTCTGGTAAGCGCCAGCGCGGGGACCGCGAGCATGTTGATCGTGTACCCCAGGAATGCAAACGCCCAATGTCGATGCGATTTGTCCGCGAAATATCCTGAGACTGACCGCAACCCATAGCCCATCAGTTCGCCCAACCCTGCGACCAACCCGACAATTGCCGCGCTCGCGCCTAACGAACCGAGAAACGGACCGATAATGCTTCGTGCGCCTTCGTAGGTAAAATCGGCGAAGAAATTTGCGATGCCGATGATGAGGACAAAATGCAGCGCCGATCTGTTTTTCATTAACCACTAATGAACACGAATTGACACCAATTGAAGCAAGAACCTCGAATGAAGCAGCCAGAATGAGGAACGCGAAGGTACATGCCCGCTAGGCATTCGTTACTAGTTACTCCTTCGATCCGCGCCACTCGCATTTCGTCATTTGATTAATTCGTGTTTATTCGTGTCCATTAGTGGTTAACAAATGAAGACTCTCGGAATCATCGGCGGCCTCGGCCCTGAAAGCACAATCGATTATTACGGCAGAATCATCGCGCTTTATCGGGAGCGAACGGCTGATGGCAGTTATCCGCAATTCATCATCAACAGCATTAACCTGAAAAAGGGACTCGATTTCATGGATGCAAACAATCTCGCAGGTATGGCTGAATATTTGCTCAATGAAATCGCCAAACTCGCACAGGCTGATGCAACCTTCGGTCTGATTTCAGCGAACACGCCACATATTGTTTTCGACGAAGTTGCCTCCAAGTCGCCAATTCCGTTGATCAGTATCGTCGAAGCGACTTGTGCAGCGGCCAAAGCGCGGAAGTTGAAACGGCTCGCCTTGTTTGGGACGCGCTACACAATGCAGGCAACTTTCTATCCGAAGGTCTTCTCGCGAGAAGGAATTGAGCTTCTCTTGCCGGACGCGAGGGATCAGGACTACATCCACGACAAATACTTCAAGGAATTAGTCGCGGGGAAGTTTTTGCCTGAGACGCGTGCTGGTTTGCTGGCGATCGTTGATCGCATGAAAGCAAACAGCAACATCGATGGCGTGATTCTCGCCGGAACAGAATTGCCCCTGATTCTGCGTGATTCAGAACACAACGGAGTTCCGTTTCTCGATACGACAGAGATCCACTGTGAAGCAGCGGTGACTGAAATTTTATCCTAAGCGACGCCTCAGCTGCGTACTGTCATGAAGGATAATTCAAACAGGGTCGTCACCCTGGTTCTTCTTGGCTGGGTATGCTTTGCAGTAGGCCTGGCTGGCTGGCTTCAGAATGCAAGCGCATTAGCGGTGGCCGCGACAGTGTGGACATTGACCGCACTCGTCCTTTTCGTGTGTTGGAAAGTCAGGGCAATCAGAGCGTGTTTGCTGAATATCGATCTTCGCTGGCTGGTGTTACTTCACCTGACACGGTTATTTGCTGGCGCGTACTTTTTGGTGCTTTGTCAGCGCGGCCAATTGCCTTGCGCGTTCGCAAGACCAGCGGGTTGGGGGGACATCGTTATTGGCGTCTTGGCGGTGGCTGTGGCTAGCGCCGTGCACACTCAATTTGGGAAGACGTTTTTGCTTAGCTGGAACACGTTAGGCCTTATCGACATCATTTTTGTTGTCGCGAGTGCGCTCCGGTTTGGCTTACAAGACTGGCAGTCGATGCACGCGCTGCGGGAACTTCCGCTCAGTCTTCTTCCGACGTTTCTGGTGCCACTTATGATCGCGTCACATGTGTTGATCTTCGTCCGGCTGCCCCGAGCGCGAATTGGTTCGCAGTAACTGCCTGGGAAAAATCGGTCCCGTTGGGCGGTGAGTTCGAACCTACGACCAACTGGTGCCAGTGGCCGAGCGTTTCCAGACGATTTTCAACTTTGTACTGAACTTCGCTCGACAGCTTCCGTAGAAGGACATGGAGGAGGCGCAGGGAACGATGCCAAATACATCGCGTCCGTTTTAACTTTTTTCGACGTCACCATGAATGCCGCAGGCACTCTTGCTTGGGCACCGCTCCGAGAAGGGCCGATCCCGTGCGCAGAATGTGGATCAAGATCGCGCGTAGGACGCGGCCTCTGTCTGAATTGTCTGCTCCGTCTGGGCCTGAGAGCGGATGCTTCTGCTAGTGAAACGCTCGAAGACGTACTGGCTGAAATCGATGTGCGCGATCCCGACTGGCGGCTCGGTAATTATCAAATTCTCGACGAAATCGGACATGGTGGGATGGGAGTTATCTATCGTGCCCGCCAACGGCATTCGCGGCGTATCGTCGCATTGAAACGGATTCCAGCGTACGAGGCTGATTCGCGGGAAACGCTGATTCGCTTTCGGCGCGAAGCACTAGCCGCGGCGAGTCTGGATCATCCGAACATCCTCCCTATTTACGAAGTTGGCGAGGACGAGGACGGGCTTCCGTTCTTCAGCATGAAATTCGCTGCAGGTGGCAGCTTGCGCGACGCCGCACCCGCCCTACGTTGCGAACCATTCCGCAGCGTGGCGCTGATGGCGAAGGTTGCACGCGCTGTCGAGTATGCGCACGCTCAAGGAATTCTTCATCGTGATCTAAAACCGGGAAACATTTTGCTTGATGGGCGTGGCGAACCGTTGGTGAGCGATTTTGGATTGGCCAAATGGCTCGATACGGCAGGCGATCTTAACCGCACACTGACGATTTTTGGCACACCGGGTTATGTTGCACCCGAACAGGCCGAGGGCTCAACAGGGAGTTTGAGGCCGAGCACGGATGTTTACAGCCTTGGGGCAATCTTGTTCGATCTCTTGACGGGCCGGCCACCATTCCTGGGTGACAACGTACTCGCTGTTATTCAACAAGCTGTTGAAAAGCCGGCGCCAAAACTGCGCTCTCTCGCGCCAGCACTCGACCGCGATCTGGAAATCATTTGCGCAAAATGTCTGGAGCGCGAACCGAACGCGCGTTATTGCTCGGCCGGGGATCTGGCCGAAGACCTTGAACGCTGGCTGGCAGACCGCCCCATCATCGCGCGACCGGTTTCGGCCCCGGTGCGCATTTGCCGCTGGTCGCGACGCAATCCGATTGCTGCGGGAATGGCTGTGCTCTTGTTGGCCCTGGGAATAGTCATCGGGATAATGACTTGGGAAAGCAGATCATTTCGTCGCCAGGCAGACATTGCAATAGCGGTACTGCCCTTTGAAAATCTGAGCCAAACTAAGGAGAGCGCTTTTTTTGCCGAGGCTATCCAAGACGGCATCCTGACCAAGCTAGGCCGGGTGGCCGATCTCAGAGTAATTAGCCGCGCCAGCGTCATGGCATATCGTGGCGCACGTAACACCCGGCAAATCGGGCGGGCACTGAACGTCTCTCATGTGCTAAAGGGAAGCGTCCGCTGGGAGGCGGGCAGGATTCATTTAAGCGCGCAGCTAATAGATACTCGCACCGACAATCAAGTTTGGGCGGAAGAATACGATCAGGATTTGGCTAACGTGTTTCTAACCCAAAGCGAGATTGCAAGAGAAGTCGCAGGCCAGCTTCAAGCCAAAGTCTCGGATGTCGAGAAGGCCGCCATTGAAGAGCCACCGACCTCGGATTTTGTGGCCTACGATTTTTACCTGCGGGCGAGAGACCTTCTTTTGAACTTATTTAGCAGTAGGGCTAGGACGGACTTGCTCCAGGCCGCCGATCTGCTGAATCAGGCTGCCGCCCGTGATCCCTCTTTTTTCCAAGCCTATTGCCAGCTTGCCTACACCCATGACCAGCTTTACTTCCTTGGCTTCGACCATACGCCTGGACGCCTGGCGCTAGCGGAAGCGGCCATCCAGGCAGCGTTTCGCCTCCGCCCAGAGGCTGGCGAAACACACCTGGCACGCGCAGAAAATCTTTATAGAGGATACCTCGATTACGAGGGAGCCTTGGGTGAACTCGCGGCGGCGAGCCAGAGCCTCCCCAATTCTTCTCGCCTATTCGCCCTGAAGGGTTACATCGAAAGGCGTCAGGGGCGTTGGGAAGAATCAATGCGGAACTTCGAGCATGCGATTGATCTCGACCCGCGTGACTTTTTCACGCTCCAGCAGATTGCGATCAGTTATGGAGTTCTCCGGCGCTACGCTGAAGAAACATCCGTGTTAAATCGCGCGTTATCCATCGCGCCGGACGATGTCGATACGAAAGTAGCCCGCGCGTCCGTGGAATTTCACGGGAAAGCCGATACTCGATCCCTGCATCAAACCATCGATTCAATTCGGGTGACAAATCCCGCCGCCTTGCCGAACATCGCCAATGATTGGCTGAGTTGTGCGCTGGCCGAGCGCGACGTTGCTGCGGCAACAGATGCTTTAAACGCATTCGGCGAAGTACCTCTGACCGACTATGCGGTTCACTCAAATCGCCCGCTAATGGAAGGCGTTATTGCCCGTATGAAGAATGATGACGAAAAGGCACGGGCGGCATTCACCGTTGCACGCGTGGAGCAGGAGAAAGCGGTTCAAGCTCAACCAAATTATGGGCCGCCGCTGTGCGTGCTTGGTTTGATCGACGCCGGTCTCGGTCGTAAACAAGAGGCGCTACGCGAAGGCCGACGCGCGGTCGAGCTTCTTCCAGTGGAAAAAGATGCAATCAACGGCCCGCTTATGATCGCATATTTGGCGATGATCGCTGCATGGGTTGGCGACAAGGATCTCGCCTGCGAACAGCTAGCAATCGCCGTCCGTCCCCCAAGCACTATCAGCTATGGCCAGCTGAAACTACTGCCGTTTTGGGATCCACTGCGGAAAGATCCGTGCTTTGAAAAAATCGTCGCCTCGCTCGCACCAAAAGAACAGCACCAACAACACGCCGGAAACGATGAGAAAAAGTGAACGTCACCAGTTGTAGACATCGCCCGACTGCTCGTTGTCTCAAATCATCTTGCCGGCCGTATCCTAACAAGCGAGAACCAGTTGCCGAAACCACTAATCGGTACGAACTGCGACACGCAGATTTGAAACCAATTTAAATCTTGCAAAAGCGCCGGAACTTCAGACACGCTGCCGTACATGATTTCGCGAAAGATGAAGCACCTGGTTGCGTTTGCCTTTGCGCTCGGGTTGCTTGTGGCTGCGATTCCTCGCGACGCAGCGGCCGCTTCTAATAGTACAATCTACTCGTTCGGCACGACAGATGGGGACGGCGCCGTGCCAAAGGGGTCGCTCACTTATGTGAACGGTATGAACGGCTTGCTTTTCGGGCGCACGACCATGACCACGCCCAGCGGCGGCTACGGTGTGATCTTCCACTTCGATCCCAACAATGTAGCATCGAGTTATTCAATCGATCACACGTTCGCAGGTCACCCTGATGACGGTGACAATCCCCGTCACGATGCGATGACCCTGTTTAATGGTCTATTGTACGGGACCACGTTGAATGGTGGAACAAACGACACCGGGATCATTTTTTCGATCAGCCAGGATGGCACTGGGTACCAGGAGCTTTTCAGCCTTGCAAAGGCCAGCGGCGACGAATCGCATAGCTGTTTCGTAGTCGCAAACGACATTCTCTATGGCATGACGGCGTCCGGCGGCGATAACGGCGAGGGTGTCATCTTTTCGTTTGATCCGTTCATGTCGAATTTCCAAACCTTATACTCTTTCATGTGTGTATCACTGGGTAAGGAGCCACATGGGCGGCTCACACTGGATCCCAATGGGACCACCTTGTATGGGATGACGCGCAAGGGCGGCGGCCACGACTTCGCCGTCGTGTTCAGCATCGACACCAACGGCACCAATTACACTGAACTGCACGACTTTGCTGGCGGAGATTCAGACGGTGCGACGAGCGATCATGGTTACGTTGTGCAGTCAGGTGACAAGCTCTACGGTATGACAACCAACGGCGGGCACCATAATGACGGAGTGATCTTCTCGCTCAAGACTGATGGCGGACATTTCCAGTTGTTTCATAAGTTTGGTGAAACCGATCATGATGGCGAAAATCCATATGGGTCGCTTCTCTTGGTGGGCGACAAACTCTACGGCACGACTGCCAACGGCGGAGACAATGACATGGGCACTGTCTTTGTTATCAACGCCGATGGTAATAATTACCAACGCCTTTATAGCTTCGGTGGGCAGACAAATAACGGGGACGGTGCTAAACCGATCGATAACGTGATTCTGGTTAACGGATGGCTCTATGGCATGACGACGGCAGGTGGCCTCGGCCAGGGAACCATCTTCAAGGTGAGTCCAAACCCGGGGAGGAGCCAACTCCGCTGCCCAGGCCAACGCCGCCGCACTAGCTGCTCGGTCATTGAGATAAGGAGCACCACGACTTGAGACGTGTTACCGGAATCGGCGGAATTTTCTTTAAGGCAAACGATCCAGGTAAGCTACGCGATTGGTATCGCGTGCACCTAGGCATCGAATGTGAAAAGGAAGGCGGTGCGATATTCAAATTGCGAAAAGCGGAGGTATCCAAACTCGGAGCGATGCACAGTCTGGGCTCCATTTCCAAAGAACACCGATTACTTCGCGCCGAGCACAAAGCCTTTCATGATCAACCTGCAAGTCGAGAATCTGGATGAAGTTCTGGCGCAATTGAAACGCGAAGGCGTCGATGTTGATCCCAAAGTGGAAAGTTACGACTACGGCAAATTCGGCTGGATCATGGATCCAGTGCATAACGTCGGCATCTAATTGTTAGTATGGCATTTACAATGTAGAGAAAATTGTTATTGACTCCATGTTGACGGTATGGAATGATTTTGGGCATGAAAAAGCCTGTTTTAGTCGTCCGGCCATACCGTCATTCCGACACGCACAAGTTTATACTTGATCTCCGCGCCTATGGAAAAGGGAGATTGTTCTTCAAGACCCGTGCCGAAGCTGACGCCGAGCGATTGCGTCAGCGGACGTTGTTAGAACGCCATAGCCGGGATGCCATCGGCCTTTCCCAGCGGGAGATGAGCGATTTCATTTCCGTGCGGAACAAGCTGGCTGAATACGGCAAGAGCATTAATGATGCGGGGGCATTCTTTGTCGATCACATGGAGCGCATCCGGCGTTGTAAGGTCACTGTGGCACAACTCGCGGATGAAGTCCTGAACGCTAAACGGCGAGACGGCATGAGCGAGGCTTACCTGAGCGATTTAAAGATTCGTCTCGCGCGTTTCTGTCGCGATTTCGGTAATCGGCCAATTGCTGGTGTGACAGTCGAAGAGCTCGACAATTGGCTTCGTTCTTTGGAAGGCTCGCCAAAGAGCCGGGCGAATTACAGGGCAAACGTTGGTGTGTTGTTCTCTTATGCAACAAAGCGCCGGATGCTCGACAGTAATCCGATCTTGCACACTGCCAAGCCCAAGCTGCCCGATAATCCGCCAGAGATCTTCACCGTCGGTGAACTGCGGGCGCTTCTGGAAGCTGCAAATCACATCGCCCCTGAAGTGGTTCCAATGCTCGCGATTGGCGCGTTCGCTGGCGTGAGAGCCGCCGAAATCAAGCGGCTCGACTGGCACGAGATTGACCTTGCGAGAGGACACATCGAAATCAAAAGCGCGAAAGCCAAGAGCGCACGACGGCGCATTATTCAGATCCAGCCTAATCTTGCTGACTGGCTTCGCCCCTACGCCGCAATGAAAGGCTCCGTCGTCCCTGAGGGAGCGCTCGTAAAACTAGATCGTGTTTGCAAGGCTGCCGGTCTTTCACGCTGGCCGAATAATGGATTACGCCATTCGTTTGCTTCGTACCGCCTGGCTGCATGTTATGACGCGCCCCGTGTCGCGGGAGAGCTAGGGCACACAAACCCGCAGATGTTGTACTCGACGTACCGCGAGGTGGTCCTGCCAGAGGAAGCAGAGAGGTATTGGAGGATTGTACCGGCGGTTAAGGCTGAGAATGTGGTTGCCTTTAGCTCAAAGGCCCCCCGGTAGCCATGACTACCACCCCACGCTTGTAGCCAACGAAGCGATCGGGAGTCCCTTGAAACCGATCCAGCAGCCCAAATGGCTAAGTGCCTTGTTGCATGTTCCAGAGGTTAAGCCGCGAATGTTGTAGCCTTTTCCGCTACAAGCTCCAACTAAAGCGAAAATTCTCGTATTTTAGGCTTGCCACGGCTTCTGTAGGTGCGCTACAATGATTTACGAAGAATCTGACCAGAGAGCGTTCATGATACCCCCGGATTCGCATTCAGTAGATCCTTTGCGGCCAGTCAGCCACGAGGTGCTTGCGGCACTCTGGTCAACAGCGTGGAGCACGCCTTTGCGGCCAGCCTGCCTCAGGGATAAGGAGGCGCTTCGTTTAGCGCTTACCGACACGGAGGAATGTGAATTGGCAGCGCTGGTAGCGCTTACCAACACGGAGAGATTGGCTCTACAACTTGCGGAACTATCGAGGTTGGAGGTAGAGCTTGCGAAGCCGCACACTAAAACAGAGCTCCGAGCGCTATTCAAAGAAAAAAAGGATTGTTTATGGGAGATCGACCTTATCGAGGCTGATCTTGAACCCAGCACTTGGTATCCGAGAAAGAAAAAGCGAATTAACAAAGCGTCTTGGCGCCGCGCGGTCAGAGAGGCCAAAGCACAAGGCAGAGATTTAGAAGAAGAAATAGAAGAAGCAATTAGACGAGCAGAAAAAGCAGTCTCTTCACACTTTGGAGGCCATGAGGGCAGTAACGATACAGCGGTCGCGCGCTGCATAGCGCGCGTAAACGACCCACCGTATATGTTTAAAGCCTCACTCGCATAAGGCGGGTAAAATAGCAGAGTAAGCGGCTAACGTTCTCGCGCCGCCAGCCATACGAGCGGGAACATTCCATAGGAGGAATGTACCTGTATGGCTATAGCTATACCGCCAGCCGGAGCGGAAATCTCGGCGATCTTAACCAAGCGGCAAGCCGCGGACTACGTCTGCTGCACGCCGCGTTACCTCGAAAACCAAATCCGCGCTGGCCGTCTCAAGGCGCTTAAACCTACAGGCAAGCTGTTACGGATCAGGCGATCCGACTTGGAGAAATTCCTTGAGTCGGGCGCAACGATCGGAGGTGACTCTTGAGCGCTGACCTTTACACTTATGGGCCGCCCGAGCTTTGCGTCTGGAAGGTTGCGCCAGGCACCTTCTGGTTCCAGACAACAGACCCTCGTTACTCACGCAAGCTCGATCAGCGGCAGGATACGCGTCGGGTCGCGGTAACTGGCGTCAATCATTACCGACGTACCTACGAGATGCCAGGCAATTGGCGGAAGGTTAAAGGAATTGTGACTCGCTACCTAATGCGTACCGGTAACACGTTTTCAGCGGCTGAATTAAGCCAGGGCGCGTTGGAAACCGCTCCGAGGGTAAGGACAGCGGTCAACAAGAAAGGCGCAAAACTACGGGAGGTCGCGGCACAATGCTAAAGCTGTCCGATGCTGCGCGACGACTTCCGACACTTGCGAACCACTTTTTCATTGTCGGCGAGGGCGATCGTGCAGATGTGATCTGGAGCGAGGGCGACTTTCTTGCCTTGTGCGAGCACATGCTCAACGAAAATCCGCCAAATCACTTCTTGGCCGTGTGGATAGACAAAGACGGCAAACCGCAATGGGCAAAGGCTCCTCCCCGATCCAGAGCGGACAAGCGCGCGGGCTGGGCTTGGAATACCATTACCGAAAAGGCCAAAGTCCAGACTTCGATCGGTTTCTATCCAACAAACGACAAGAAAGAATCCCGTTGGGGCGCAATCGATTTTGATGCTCACAACGGGGAGTACGACAGAGCGCGGAAATGGTCGGTAGATGCCTTCAGATTTCTACAGCGCCAACCACAGCAGCCTTACCTTATCCTTAGCGCGTCCGGGCAGGGTTATCACTTACACGTCATCACGCGCGAATTCTATCCCGTCGGCAAATGGATTGTGCTTTTGAAGACCGTCTGCGACTGGATCGGCGCGCCGATTGCAGATGGCACGTGTGAGATATTCCCCGGTGAGCGCACCGAGTCCCAACGATGTGGCAAAGGTATCCGCGCACCCGGAACGCTGAACCCTAAGACCGGCAAACCTTCACTGATTGAAATCCAGACGGTTGGGCCGCTGTTGGAAACATTGTCGCCAACGTGCAGTTTTGGTGTAGGGAAACTGCGGAGGGCTCTCCCTCGTAACAACACAGAAGTTTTCCTACATAAGAGTACAGATAATTACTTTCTTACACAATGGAGTCTCAGTACCAAACCAGAAGTCGAGAAAATCTTGGCTCGCTATCTGATCGCGCGGAAGGGCACGCGTCACAGTGTCCTTCTGCAACTAGTTGGGCATCTAAGTAACAAGTTTGGACGCGAAACAGCGCAGCGCATCATAGAAGAACATTATCGACGGAATCGGGAAAACATCGGGTCCACTCTGGACGAACATCTATGCGAATTTGCCGCTGCGTGGGACGGAATGCACGAGCTAGTCGTGAAGTCATTTTCACCAGCGGAACGGCAAGCTTTCAACTCACTCGGCACGGGACTTCGCAGTAAGCATCAACGCGAAAGCTTTTTGATCGTCCATGCTTTCGTCGGATATGCCGAGCACAAGGGGGAACACGATTTTCAAATCTCCCGGGCGAGTCTGGCGGACAGGCTGAACATGACACCGCCAGGCGCCGGCAAAGTCATTTTGAAACTGTGCAAGGATAACGTTATCGCGCCGACTCGACCTTGTGTTGTACACAGGGAGTCTGCGCGTTATCGCTGGTTGCTTCCAAAGCATGGAGCAAAAGCCCCAACTGCCCCTTTAGTCGCGGGAGTTTTTGAGGCTGTGTATCAAAACGCGACAATAACAGAAGGAGTAACAACATGAACAAAAAGAAGCAAAGTAAGCCCGTGAACAAGGAAGCTTTTAAAATGCTCGCCATGGAAATCGGACTCAACGCAGCTAGTCGTAAGCTCGGTGTTCCGATTCCAACGGGCAAGAGCTGGGCGCAACGTGGCGGCTGGAAGCTACCGAAGCGTCCCGGTGGCAGGCCGCAACGAACTTATGAGGCGTCCAGTTTGCATCCCATAGCGGATGCACTCGTTGAAACACAGAAGGAGTTGGAAGGCCGTACCAAGACAGCTCTCGCGCGCGTTGTCGCTGCGAGCGCAGAACAAGCGGCAGATCAGCCGTTACCGGTGCAGAGCGTTACTGCTCTCCGAGACCTTGTGCAAGCTGGGGCTAAACTCTTTGGATGGGATCTGGTAGCGCGTGGCCCTTCGGTGAGTGTGTATAGCGACAAGACAGTGATTCTGTGCGACGAGAACAGGCGCAAGCAGCTGATCGAACAGCGGCAACGGCTGCTGGAGCAGGAAGCCAAAGGCACAGTGATCGAGGTGAACGGGCATAAAGCAAAGGCAGCCGCTCCAGCAGCCCTTCCGGCGCCAGAAACGCAATCTGACGCCAACGTGGGCTTGGTGGATAGCATTGTGGGGCACGACCAAAGTCCTGCTCCTAAACAAGACCCCCTCTCTCAGTGGCGAGAATCCATCAGGACCGCTGCGACCTGGAAACCAAGTGAGCCCCCGGAAAATCATCCAGGCATGTTCGGTCCTTATCCGGAGGAGCTTGAATGATGGAAAGGCTGTTATCTCCTTTACAATCCGAAGCCACAAGCGGCGCTGGTAAGACACTAATAGTACCAGACCCCGAGCGAATAGTTGGATTCCTAATCCAAATGGCAGGGCGCGACCGTCGGCCGCGACGCAAACGCGGAGTCGATCCTGATTTCCGATGCGCTGCCATTCGGCGGGCTGTGGTACAGCGAGCCGAATGCAATCAGTAATGCAGTCGGATACGCAAAGTCTCGCAGTCGCTCACATCGCGCTGTGATTCACGTTTACGATGAATCGGGCAATGTGATCGAGACGCACGGGCATGCGGGTGATTTCAAAGAGCCGTAAGCGTTGCGGCATGAAACAAAAAGCCGCCACGCGCTGAAAGGCATGGCGGCTGATTTACGGGCCCTGGCCCTTATTGACAACAGGCCGGTGGCTGAAAGGTGAGATATGCAAAGGTTTCACCGAGGGTGTGTCCGGAGGCAAAGGGGCTTCGTACTGCCTGCGTAGTGAATTTATAGATATTGGTGCCGTTCACACCGCCCGTATCCACCACAAACAGATTACCCGAGCTGTCAAAAGCCAGACTTTGTGCGCTGTTCGGCACCGAACCAAAGGTCGTTCGAGGATATCGACGCAGGATTCCTAGGTGGTACTCGTAGATGTTGCCACCCAAATCCGCCATATACAGATTGCCCATGCTGTCGAACGCCAGACCGGCTGGGCGATCGGACGGATCCAACACTGTAAATGTAACTCGCGATCCGTCCGGATGATATTCATAAATGCTGCCTTGATGGATCCCGCCGTTGGTGTTATCTACCACAAACAGGTTGCCCGCGCTGTCAAAAGCCATACCTACAGGGTGATACAACCCCGAGGCAAAAGTCGATCGCGACCCAGTCGGCGTGTATTTGTAGATGATACCGTTGTTGTAATCCGCCACAAACACATTACCCGACCTGTCAACGGTCAGGTATGAAGGCAGACTCAATCCGGAGGCAAAGATGGTTCCAACTCCGTTTGGATTGTATTTATAGATGGAGATCTGCACGTTTCTTCCGATGATCTCCCAACTCACCACATACAGATTACCCGATCTGTCAAAGGCCACATCTGAGGGATTACATGGGCCGGCAAAAATGCTTTGGGCTCCGTCCCCCGTGAATTCGAAAATCTTCCCGCCGCAGGCGTCAAAACTCCTGTCGCCCTGGCCACCGTACCCCGATACAAACAGGTTTTGTGCCGACGCGCTAGTGCAGATCAGAATAACTGCTCCTAAACATGCTATCCTTCTGAATAACTGATTGGCAACGCCAAGGGTAGATTTGAATTTAGTTTCTGTCATTTTGGTTTTCATGATTGCTCCTCTGTTTTATTTCTTGTTGGTTTGTTTTTTCTTTCACAGGTGTACTGTCGAAATCCCGCCCGAGGTTACGCGGAAAGTTTTGGAAATCGTTGAAAGAGACTTCTTTCTAAGCTCGTACCCTGTAACGTGTTGCCGACTGGGACCAGGTGATGGAGTCGGTGAAGGTGACGGACTTCGTCTAAGTGTTGGAATTGGCGTAAGCCATGTCAGATCGAGAGTCAGATCAGGGGTGTCCTGCGCGTCGCGGAGAGGAGGGTTGCCCACCACAAGAACGTGGTTTCCGTCGCGGCTCACATCGGTGCCTAGGTAATAGTGGGCGTCGGGTTGCCCGTACGCCGCCATGAGATCGTTGACGAACACAAGCCCCGAGGGTGCGGTCCATATGAACGCGAGCTGGGGTGGACTATCCGGTTGTACCAAGCATGTTGACAGCTGTCCCACGGCTACGCGCCCGTTGTCGGACACGTCTAGGACAGCGCTGTTGTTGTAGGTTTCGCTCGTTTTCAGGGAGGATTGTGAACCCGCCGCTGCGAGTCCACACAAAAGGTTTTCGGGTGCAGAGAGGGTCGTTACATTGTTGTATGCAACTGAATTGCTGGGCGAGCGCACCGCCGGCTGCGTTGCCTTGGGAGTCAACGGAGCTAAGGTTAACGACGCTAAGACCGTTTGGTGGTTGGAGGATCTCGGGGTTCCCATTGGCGTCCCAGCGCACCAGGACCGACGCGTCCATCGCCGAGCACTGCGTAGCCGAAAATCACTCCAGTCTCAGCAATGAACACAGCGACGCCGGACTGTACCTGAACGCCGCCGGTGGACAGTTGCTGCTCGACACCATTCACCCACTTGGTAGCCTTGCAGCCGACGAGGAAGACTGGGCCAGCGGCACCGACGATGACCGAACCATCGTCGGTCATCGGGTGTGTGCGTCGCGCGGTGTATGCAACGCTTGCTTCAAATGGGTTACTACCTACTGCCGACCAGGGGTAGGTACTCGGCAGAATCTGCGGGCTACCATTGCGCCACACGGCTGCCTGGCTGACGCCGACACGGCCGCCGGCGCGCAAGTTACCGGCGATCAGCCGTCCATCGGGGGATACGGCGACCGCGTTGCCTCCGCTGTAGCCCTGGGGCAAGTTGAGAAACTCGACTGGCCCTCCATTGGCTGTCCACATCCACGGCGCGTTGGTGCCCCTGTCAAAAAAGATTACGCCGCCGACGACCGTGCTCCCATCCGGCGTCATCCCGCTCGGGATATAGGTGCTCCTTATCCCAGTTGTAATCGCCTTGCAGTTTGAACAACGTCGATGTTCCCTGTTGTTCCGACCATAGGTAGGGTGCGAACGTCTCGCACCAGAGGATGCCGCCATGGTCGTAAGTCGTGGCGCCAGCCGCAAGGCCGTGATCGAGGTCGACGAGACCAACGCCCAGGTCGTATCCACCTCCACAACTGCCTGTTCCCACAGCGCCCCTAATTTGCGTAGCCCTTACTATTACCGGGTCTTGGGCTCGGACTGTGCCAAGAGTTAGTAACACAGCGAATAGCAGTGTGAGTTGAGTTACTGGACTTCGTTTTTTCATACTGCTTGTTTCCTTTCATTGTTTTGGCCTTCTTTGATGTCTCGTTATTGAGAACTCATTTCTGGCCATTCACTGAGGTACTGCAGGAAATCCCGCGCGAGGTTACGCGGAAAATCTGCGCGCGGCGCTGATTCGTTACGCTGTGAACACGCAGCGGCGAGCGATATCGCCTGGAAGCGCAAGCAAGATGCTTACGCTACACGCTTCGTTTTCTTTGCCTGCCGCGCCGGAGCATCGGCGAAGGCGAGCTACCTTCTGTTCAAATCTTTTTCCGGATAACTCACAGAAGACAACGAAGGGAACAAAGATAGCAGAGTCTGAGACGAAGAACCGCTTACGGACAAGACGAACGATTTACATTTTCACAGAGGCACGATTCGCGGCCGGGCGGATACCGCGATTCGTTACATCGCTAAATCATCTGGGCGCGACCGGCGCACGCTTGTAAACTATTTCGAAGTCGCGCTCTACCTCACATCGGGCGGTATGTTTCGCGAGTTCCCGAGTCACCATTCACGAATTACTAGTCACTATTCCAATTAGCGCTACGGAGTCGGGCGAGGCTGCGGCGTCGGACGAGGCCTCGGTGTGGGTGAAGGCCTTGGTGTAGCCGTCGGAGTCGGCGTTGCCGTTGCCATTGGCGTAGGCGTGGGTGTCGGTGTTGCCGTCGGCGTTGGAGTGGGTGTTGGCGTGCTGCACGGAATGTTGATCAACTGCTCGTTATCGTTGAGCCCAACGAAGTTGACGTCGAATCCGCCAGGAGCCACGATGCTGTCATTGCCTACCGCTGTCCCGTACGAACCCCACAGGGCCACGTTCATGTTCGGTCCGCTGCTCCAAGTGTTGCTGACCGGATCGTAGATCTGGGTAATGTTGGTCAGCACTCTAGGGCTCCCCTGTACAATGCCTCCATACAGGTAGAGCAGCCCGTTGAACACGGTGCTGCCGCAGTATCCCACAGCCTGTGGCACGTTCGCTCCGGGGGGATCCCACGTGTTTGTGGCGATGTCATAGATTTGCAACGTGTTGAACACGACTCCGAAGACGTAACCGCCAGCAATGTATAACTTGCCGTTGATCGCCCCGAAGCCGGGCGCATACACTGCCTGTGGCATCGGCGCGAGCGTGGTCCAGGTGTCGCTGGCGATGTCATAGGCGTAGAGCGTGTTTGTCTCAGCGCTGCCATTGTAGCCTCCGACGATGTAAATGACTCCATTCCATAGCATGGTGGCCTGGAGACCCAACGGCGACGGCATCGGCGCGCCCGTAGTCCAAGCGTTCGTAGCGATGTCGTAGATCCGGGTTGTGTTAGTTACGTTGAACCGATCCAGAAACCCGCCCATGTTATAGATCTTGCCATTAAAGTACACCGCCTGAGACGCGTAGTGCTGGTCAGGCGAGGACATGAGCGGTGCCCAGGAGTCGTTCCCTGGGTCATAGCGCAGCAGATCGTTGTGGAAAGTCGTGGTGTCAGAACGACCGCCCCCAGCATAGACGTAAGCGCCATCGCTGGCAGCAAACACTCCCCCAGCGTTGTAAGGCACAGGGGCGCGCTCGACCCAGGCACTGCACGGGGTAGGCGTTGGTGTCGCAGCTACAAGCTGGTTAGGCAGGTCACGCTGGCTCACAGCGCGCGAGGAAGCGACGGCTCCCACTGAAGCTATGGCAGCTGCCACGAGGAACAATGAACAGAAAATACGCCGCCATCGCGACGGCGTGAATGTGAACGTGGAGTTTGAGCTTGTGATTATAGAACTGCCGGTGCGTTTGGATTGGTTGGTCGTGAACAGACGCAGGATTCCGACGGCCAGAGCGGTCGCCATCGTGGAGCAGAAACGAAGGTTTCTCATAATTTAATTTCCTTCCCCGGGGAAAGCCGCTGGTTAGAGCTTCTCCGCGTCGCTGTGGATATTCGCGGGGACGTTCGTGCCCGGCGGCGTGTTCGGCGGCCTGAGACTGGTTACGATGGTATGAATCACCCGGCCATGATCTCCGAGAACAAACTTCAGCGTGATCACAGCCCCGGAAGTACCGCCGGGGGGTTTTGGAAAGTCAATTTCCGCGATACCGGTGCAATCCGCGTTCACCGTATAAGTTCCCGTTTCGTTGTCATGGAAGCCGGGCGTGGGCGGGGGATCCGACACGCCGTTTCCCACAAGCCAATCTACTTGGGTGAGACCGCCCATGCCATCGAAAGTCGTCATCGCGACGCCATCGCGGTACACCGCTATCGTGTTGGTGCCCGGGACAAAAATCTCTCCCGAAACGCGGAACGCGTAGGCGCCCTCCAGGGTTGCGTTCGAGCACTGGCGCCCGCTCGGGGACGGGTTCATATTCTGAGCGGTGGCAGTTTCGCTGTGAAACGCACCAACCAGCAGCCCTCCCGCTGCCACGATGGTGATTAGCGCAACGACGGTCTTAGTGATCTTAATGAGTGAACTCTTCATGTATTTATCCTCCATTTTGCATTTTTGCAGGTTGTGCCCTGCGGTTGTTTGTTTCATTTCACTCAAGTACTGCAACAATTTCGGTGAAGGGTTACGCGGAAAATGCAGGAAACAACAGCGGATCCGCCTACGCCAAGGCTACGGCGTGGCAGGACCCGGATTTCACGGATGAGAACCGGGAGCTCAAACCACAAATGAATACGAATTCGAAAACCGGATTAGTGTCGATTCGTGTTGATTTGTGGTAACAGATTTGATTCGGCGAAGAAAGTGCGCAGGTTCATGGCTGCTTTTCCTCGCAGAGTTTTTGGAAAGCTGGATCGGAGCGCAAAGGGTCCCACAGCGGATCGAGCCTAAGAAGGGCCGGCGTAATGGGCGCTACTCCGTAAAGCCAGCCCTGATATGGTGTGTGTAACAACCGGGTGATAGTTGAGATCGCCTGGCTGTTCTCGCCGAAGATCGTCTGAATCAACGCCAGATTCTCTTCGAAGCCAGGCCCCTCCAGTTGATCTTTAACAGTCGGCCGAAGCATGACTGCACGCTCCGCCACCCTTAGGGCCGAGTCCTTCTCCCCCATCATCGCATAAGCTTGCGATAGTGCTGCTGCAAAGGACTCGTTGTCTGGTTGATCTCTGAAGAGCTGCTCCAATGTATTGCGCGCCTGTTCAGCGGTAACCTTTGCGCCAGCCGAATCGCCAGCAAGGCGCTGCATAAAAGCAAGGTGCACTTCATCACAGGCCGCATCGAACTGAGAATCATAATGGAATTGAGCCAGTCGGGCTTGCAACAATCGAATAGCCTCACCGTAATTTCGTTCAAATCTCAACTGGTGATCTTACCGTAAAAATCCAGAAGGAGTCTGCGCGTTTATTGCTGATAGGAACTTGGCGGCTTCTTGCAGGTCACCCTGGGCCAGATAAATGCTGACCTTTGCCGCCATCGTATCCGGAACGTCTGGCATAATGTCCAGTGCTCGATCATAGAGCTTTAGCGCGGCCGGGAATTGTCGAAGCTCGGCGTAAGTGTCTGCCGCGAAGGCGTGTAACTCAAAATTACGTGGGTCCAAGGCCAGGGCTTGCTCGAAGTAGGCAATACTTTCGCCCCATTTTCCCTCGCGTCGGGCAATTATGCCGAGGGCCCTTCGTGCCTCGCTGCTGCCTGGTAACCTTTTGATGACGCCATCGAACGTCGTTTCAGCGAGCCCGGTAATCACGCAGCACATAGTATTGATAATAACCCAGGGCAAGCTGGGTCTCGGGCGAGTTTGGCTGCCAGTTTCTGCGCATTCTCCAAAGCACGTTTGGCCGCATCCCCCCGAGCAGCATCAGTAGGGTCGACACGGAAAAAGTAAAGAAGCGCATCCACGCGAGAAAGCCGGGCCCACGCGAGCGCAAAATTAGGGTCGAGCTGCACTGCCCGTTCATAAAAACCGATCGCTTTCGCCTTCAGATCCTTCGAGGTAGCCGCTGCGCGCTTCAAAAGCCAGGCCGCGGAGATACGCATCGTAAGCCTCTGGGTTGTTTGTTGGTTTAACCGCCAAGGCCTGCTGCTCGGAACCGGTGAGCTTCGCCTGCAATGACTCCGCGATTCGTTTGGCGATCTCGCTCTCGACCCCGAAGATGTCAGTCAGCTTCCGATCGTAGGTGTCTGCCCAGAGGTGGGAATCGGTTTGCGCGTTAATCAACTGCACGTTGACCCGCACCTGATCGGCCGCTTTTTGCACGCTGCCCTCAACAATGTTCGCTACGCCAAGCTGCTTCGCGATCTCGGGGAGATTGCGAGGTTTGCTCTGATATTGCCGCGTGGAAGTGCGCGAAATTACTTTTAAGTCCGCGATCTTGGATAAGCGCGTCAGAATTTCCTCCTGAATACCGTCCGCGAAATAGGCGTTATCCGGATCGCGGCTCAGATTTTCGAACGGCAAAACTGCGACTCCGCTTGTTACGGGATGACGGATCATTTCACTTTTCCAAACGATCCATCCCGCGCCTGCCGCCAATGCGATCAGGGACGCTGCAAGTAGCGCGCTGGTTGGATTGCGTCGCACCCACTTTCTACCACGCGTGAAGATTCCGATGTGTCGGGCTAGGATTGGCTCATGCTTTAGCCAGCGCTCGAGGTCTTCCGCCAACGCGAGAGCAGACGAATAACGACGCTTTGGATCCTTCTCGAGACATTTGAGACAGATTGTTGAAAGGTCGCGATCTATTTTCGGATTCAATACCCGCGGTTGCCGCGGCTCGGTGTCCAAGAGCAGTTTGATGGTCTCGTAGGTTGTTCCACCGGCAAACGGCGGCTGACCCGTCAGCAATTGGTACAATACTGCACCAAGCCCATAGACATCTGTGGCGCTGCTGACAGCCGCGTTGTTCCCCACTGCTTGTTCCGGCGCCATGTAACTGGGCGTGCCCAAAACGTCCAGCGTGTGCGTAACACTGCTTTCAGTTTCGACTAATCGGGCAAGACCAAAATCGGTAAGGTGCGGTTCGCCTTTTTCATCGAGCAGAATATTGCTCGGCTTGACGTCGCGATGCAAAACACCGTGTTGATGGGCGTAATCAAGCGTGCGTGCCACCTTGGCTGTGAGTTCCGCCGCCTTACGAAGTGGCATCGACTCGCTGCCAACAATTTTGTCGAGCTCGCCACCTTCGATAAATTTCATGCTGAAGTAGCAAGCGCCGTCACGCTCGCCGACTTCGTAAATCGGAACAATGCACGGATCGTCCAGGTGCGCTGCGGCTTCCGCTTCAAGGCGAAAGCGCTTTACGTGTGCTTCCGTCGCCCAGTGACCGAGGCCGATAACTTTGAGCGCCACGATCCGGTTCAGACTTTTTTGTCGCGCCCGATAAACCACGCCTTGGCCGCCGCGGCCGATCTCTTCCTGCAATTCGTAATCACCGAAGTTTGTTATCATCCGCGCGGCGCGCGCAGTCGGCGTGCCCGGCGGTTGCGCCCTACCTGCATTCGGTGCCCCGTCAATTTCCTCGATGAGCAGACCAAGGCCAGTCTCCAAAAGGCAGGCAGGACAAGATCCGTCCTCGGACATCTTGGCTCCGCATTTGCTGCAGGCTCTGGTTACAGTTGTCATTTCGGGAGCAGCGATCGTGCTCTCTTCAGGTACTGAAGCAAATTCCGCCACAGGTTACTCCCGTAATACAGCAATTAGATGCCGCAGCTCATCTTCAATGTCGCCCGGCACCGCCACCGTGTGAGCAATCTCCTCTCGCAACAATAATTGATAACGTTGGCGAAACCTGTGGAACGCCTGCTTCACCGCATTCTCGGTCATACCCAACTCGCTGGCAATTTTTGCCTGCGAAGGCTGACCGGATTCCCCGACGAGTAATTCTTTCAGGCAATCGAACAGCCGTGCGTTCTCCGCCGCGCCATATTCCTTCTTCAGTCGCGTGAAAACTTGCTCCAGCACCGTCAATGCCCAGCGGCGCTCATAAATCCGGTCGGGGCTCAAATTGTCTGCCGGCTCCAGATCGGCGCGTTCGCCGGAACCTAGTTCTTCCAAGGGAATCAGTCTTCGGCCTTCGCCCCGCTTCACCGCCATTGCGCGGTGTCGTTCATTCGCGAGAAAATGTTTGAGCGAAACAAGTAGATACGAACGCAACCGTCCTTTCTCCCGGCGCACAGCGCCAAAGTCTCGACGCTCCAGCAGCAGTGCGAAAAAACCTTGAGTAAGGTCCTCCGCTTCCTCTCGGCCGCAGCCTTGTCGCCTCACAAAGCCATAAATGGGTCGCCAATAACTGCGGCAAAGTCTTTCCAACGCCGCGTCGGCCTCAGTCGATTCGCCTTTCGCCGCCAGCACCACGCTCCAATGCGTTGTTGTAAATGCGACCGGGCCGTTCTTCGTATTTCCGCCAATGCCGGTCAGGGAAGTCACCTTATCGTCAGCAGGCGGTATTGGTACCATGGTTCCTTCTTTCCTGTTCCTCCGCCGTGTTGTTTCTGCGATTGCAGGTCTGGAGGAGGCGGAAGAACCTAGCGGGGAAAACTCCTCCGCCTGATTCAGATCGGCTTAACGATGCCGAGTTTGGAAAAAATCTCGCCGGTCTGTCAACACGATTCGCCGCAACCGAAAATCGCCGATTCGAGTCCCACAAACGCAGTCAACTTTTCATCCGCACGCACAACGAACCGCTTTTCGTCTCCGCGATGTGCAATCAACAATCCAGATTGTCCTCCCGCTCGCATCGACGGCCGGGACACATGGCTGACATTCGATTGCTGATTAAGCTTGATTTTTCACGTGCCATCCGACAAAAAGGCTGGATGAACGCCCGATGGATTGCTCCCATAGCCGCGCTCCTATGCCTGCTGTTCATTACAGCCGAGGCCGGGCAAACGGGCGGGAATCTAAAGGTGTTCGAAGGTCCAACACCATTCATCCGTTTCGTCCAGACCCAAGTCAGTGATGTCGCCGGATTCAGGTTCGCCCAGTTCCAGATTTGGCCAAAAACGGGGTCTGCCACGAGGCCGGTCAAGGCTCGCTACGCGCGAGCTTATTTGGAAGCGCGCGGTTACTTCGATCCCCAAACTGGCGAACTCACCATCCCGGTTTTCGGTCTCTACGCCGGCCGCCCAAACCGCGTCATAATCAACCTGGGTTTCAATGACCGAGTTCACCGGTTCAAAAGGTTTGGCGTCATCATCACCACGCCTGCGTATGATGGAGGGACCTACTCCAATCCAACCGTCATTCAGCCTCGCTTACCAGGCACCACCTTGAGTTATGACTTTATCCTTCTGAAGGGCTATGCCGAACCTATCACGCCCATCATTATCGATAGTGACGGCGAAATCCGCTGGGTTGGCACGGCAGGGGTAGGGGCCTCGAACTGCATTCTCTTCGACAATGCATTTTACGTTACCTCCGGCACCTCGCTGCTTCGCACTGAGTTTGACGGCGTGACGACACCCGTGGCCGACTATAGCGGGATTGGCGTCACCGACTTCCATCACAATATTGACCCGGGCCGCGAGGGAATGATCCTCGACGTCGATACCGTGAACCAAACTGAGAGCGTCAATCTGGAGGTCAACGCCGCCGGCAATGTGCTCCGAACCTGGAAGCTGGCGGACATCATCAGTGCCGCAATGATTGCCGGCGGGGATGATCCAAGCCTATTTGTCTTTCCCGCGCCCAACGATTGGTTTCACAACAACGCCTGCGCCTATCGCAGCTCGGATAACTCACTCATCGTTTCCAGCCGCGAAAACTTTGTTATCGCGCTTGATTACGACTCCGGAAACATTAAGTGGATCCTGGGCGATCCGACAAAGCACTGGTATGAGTTCAATTCGCTGCGTGCGTTCTCCCTTACCTTGGCCCCGGGCACATTGCCGCCCATCGGCCAGCATGCTGTGTCCATGTCGGGCGATCAATTGCTCCTCTTCGATGATGGAACCGGCAGCAATTTCCAGCAACCGCCGGGAGAAACACGCACCTACAGCGCCCCTCGCAAATATAACATCGATCTCACTGCTTTTGAGGCGACTGAGATCTGGCATTATTATCCTGACCCGAGTGTCTATAGCCCGTTCTGCAGCAGCGTTTACGAGGATGCGCCAGATAACTACCTCATCGATTACACGCTTGGTGGACCCTATATCTATACCGGAATTGTTGGCCTTGATGCTGTCGGTAATGTAGCTTTCAGCTATCAATACGACGAATTGGATTTTTGTGGGACGGCTTGGAACGCGATTGAGATCCATTGGGAGAACGTGAATCTGGAATAACGCGCTCGTCGGACACAGCGCAACCGTTGACGCCATGTTGACCGTACCACGGTCGTTCTTGGTCATAACGGTTCGCTCTTGTTCGCAACCGTGCGAGGGAGCGAATATGTCACGAGGGGCAAACACTAGATCATGGATCCAGAAGGAAACCGGGTCGAACTCTGGGAACCAAACCTGTAGTGGCGGCTGTGTCAGCCGCAAAAGAAGACCTGAATCAGCACCAGTGGCCGTCGAGCCCCCTTCGTTGGAAAATCAAATTGGGCGGTGAGGGTTTCGAACCCCCGACCCTCTCGGTGTAAACGAGATGCTCTACCACTGAGCTAACCGCCCGAACTCGTTTGACTGTAGTGGCAGGCGTGTCGCGTGCAAGTTCATCGGAGCACTCCTTATGCCGAATTGCCTCGACAAGCTGGCGAGATTTTATTAAACCCGGGCCAGACGAAAACCAAAAGAGGAAAATAACCATGAAACTTCAAAACATAATTCACATTCTGATCGGGATTGTTTGCATTGGGCTTTTGCCAAACGCGCAGGCAGTCAGCCCGGCACCGGACGGAGGCTATACGGGCGGCAACACTGCTGAGGGCACTAACGCTCTCTTTCATCTAACTACCGGTATCTGGAATACCGCGCTTGGTTCCCAGGCACTGTTTAACGACATCAGCGGTGGCAGGAACACCGCCACTGGTTTTCAAGCGCTCCTTAGCAACACCGAGGGTGACTGGAACACTGCCAATGGCGCGCAAGCGTTGTTCAACAACATCTCCGGCAGTTATAATACAGCTACAGGATTTCGCGCTCTCTATGAGAACAACGGCAGCCAAAACACGGCGACCGGGTTTTCAGCGCTTGGACGGAACAGAGGTGGCGAATATAACACGGCCGATGGTTATCAAGCGCTCGGAGGCGGTACCTCTGGTGGCTTCAATGTAGCGACGGGCTTTTTTGCGCTTCTTAATAACAACGGCAACAACAACACAGGAGTGGGGGCTTATGCGCTCGTTTCGAATACCACAGGTATATCGAATACGGCGATCGGTTATGAGGTGATGCACTTTAACACGAGTGGCCGCCACAACACCGCCGCCGGTGACAACGCGCTCAGCTTCAACAGGACTGGCGGGGACAACACGGCGATCGGTGCTTCTGCGCTCGCGGAATGCGTGGCCGGCAATTTTAACATCGCCTTGGGGATTGGAGCGGGAGGTGAGCACTTCTTCGGCGATAACAATATTTACGTAGGCAACCCGGGTGTTGCTGATACAGAGTCGGGTACTGTCCGTATCGGCACCGCCGGAACTCACACACAAACGTTTATCGCCGGCATTACCGGAACAGCAGTGAGCGGTACGGCCGTTGTTGTGGATGAGAACGGCCAACTCGGCGTAGCAGCGTCCTCAAAGCGTTTCAAGGATGAAATCAAACCTATGAACAAGGCAAGTGAAGCGATTCTTGCGCTGAAACCAGTGACTTTCCGATACAAAGCGGAGATTGATCCTAAGCGTGCGCCTGAGTTCGGCCTCGTGGCGGAGGATGTGGAGAAGGTGAATCCCGATTTAGTGGCGCGGGACAAAGAGGGAAAACCATTCACAGTCCGCTACGACGCAGTGAACGCGATGTTGCTTAGTGAGTTTCTCAAAGAGCACCGCAAAGTGGAGGAACAAGGAGCAATCATAGCCAAACAGCAGAAGCAGATTGAGGCGCTGACTGCGGGCCTGCAAAAAGTGAGCGCAGAACTCGAAACGAGCCGCGCTTCGCCGCAAATGGTCGGCAACGATCAGTAAGGCGGATTACCGCCGCGCAATCGGGATCTCGGAGAAATTCATTCCTCGCGTGCACGCGCGCGCGTGGAAGGGTTCACGTTGAATCAGGATATGTGCCTACGCGATGAGGGCCAGAATTCCTGCAACTCTGCGCTTTTATCGCCGGCTTTATAGCGCCGATTTAATTCAGCCTCGATGGGCTTGATCTCATCTTGCTGCGGAAGCGCTTGCCCGTGATAAATGTATGCTGGCACCTCATTGCGAGTGCGCGCTAGCGGAGTCATTCCGTAAAGATCGAGGCGGCGTTTCTGAAGCTGGGCAGTGGTCCATTCGGCGTAGGACGTGTGGTAGTAACCGTACACTTCGGCGGAGGTAGAATAACGGCTGTAGGGATAACCGGTTGTTACCGCCGGAGGTGGAGGTTGTTCCGCGCAGCCGATGAGGCCAGCGGCAAATATTAATAGCAATAATCGTTTCATATTTACAAGACTCCTCTCACAACTGAGGTTCGTGTTGATTGATGAAAAAATGAGATCACGATTTTCATGTCGATAATATTGACAACGGTCTGGATGGGCGCGCTGCACCTTAAAAGTAACGCGGCTGTCACTTTTTGCGGACACACGAAAGTCAGTGACTGAATACCGTCTAGGATATGGTCCCGATCTCTGCGAATGATAGAACGTCCAACCCACTACCCTGGCCGAGGTGAAATTGCGAACGATGATCTCAACATTTCCATCGGAGACCCAGGGTTGATCCCGCCAGCGGTAGCTGATCTTATTTCTCAGGGAGCGTTACACATACACACATCACGATGAAAGTTGCAGGAATCAAAGGTTGCTACGAAAAGACCCGCAACGCCATCACCGGGTGAATCTCCGATGCTGCATAGCACGGATGGTGAATTCTCCGGTTTGATTGATCTTTGGGAGCGTGGCCGATGTCGAAGAGCGCTGCGAGATTAGCTAAGCAGTAGATCACTTTCTGGGAATATAATTTTGCCAATTCGGTATGAATGGATCGAACGACGCACAACGTTGTTACAAACAAACATATCGAATAAATAATATGAAAACAAAAATCATCAGCAAAATCCTTCTTACCCTGGGCTTGGTGTTCGTGCTTGGTAGCGCGATCACGCCCGTGCATGGTGGCACACAGGCAAGCCTCCCTTCGCCAATAGGCCCTCCGGATCAGGTATTCCCGGTTGTTACCATCCGTACCGTGAATACATCCGGATTCAGTGGGAGCATTGAGGATGTTACCCGAGGGAAAATCGGCGTATTCGTCTTGAGCGAGAAGCCTCAAATCCCGCTCGCTACAACCTTCGTAAACTTCAAGGTCAGCGGGACAGCTATCCCAGGAGTTGATTACGTTCCGCTCGTTTCCCCCGCCTCCATCGGGCCATCGCCGACTGCTAACGATCTTACTACGTCGTTCGGGTTCGGAGTAATCCTAGTCAAGACGTTGCCCGATATCCGAGCATCAGGCCTCCGCCAGGCGCAGAGCGTTGAGGTAGCTCTGGAACCCGGCCCGGGATATAAGGTGGGCCAGCCTAGCTCAGCTAAAATCCTGATTGAGCCTTGACCATGAGTTTTCAACAAGTGGCTGCGCTGCCCCGGGAAGGTTTCGGGGCGGCGCGGCGCCCATGCGGGCTTGCAAAAAGTGACCGCCCAGCTTGAAGCGAGCAAACCTGCACGGCAAGTGGTCAACAATCCCTAAAGCAGCGGGCCGCTGGAACTAGGCAGCAGCATTTCATAAGTAGCCGTCAGGTTTCACCGCACGGGCTTTTTGCTTTGACAATTCGGCGCGATTTTTTGTAAAAGAAAGGAAAACTTAGAAATCCTATGAAAACATTAATCCAATTCAAAACAACAATTCCATCGGTTCTAGTCTCGATGCTCCTCGTCTGCTTTCCGCTTTTGCCAAGGGCGCAAGCGGTCAGTCCGCCGCCGGATGGAGCCTATGCGGGCGCTAACACGGCTGAGGGAGGAAGCGGTGCTCTCTTCAGCCTGACCACTGGTAGCAATAATACGGCGCTTGGTTCTCAAGCGCTCTTTAGCCTCACCACTGGCGTCCAAAATACGGCCACTGGCGCTCAAGCGCTCAAGAACAACACCGGCAGCCAGAATACGGCCGACGGTTTTCAAACCCTTGCTGTCAATACAACCGGCTTCGGTAATGCTGCCACTGGTTGGCGGGCGCTGTCTGCGAACACCACCGGTTTCCATAACACAGCTGATGGGTTCACCGCACTGTTGACCACCACAACGGGCAACCATAACACGGCAACCGGTGACGAAGCGCTTATTGGCAATACCACTGGCAGTTTCAATACAACCGACGGCGCTCACGCCTCCGTTCATAACACGAGTGGCAGCGGCAATACAGTGTTGGGTTTCAATGCCGGCGATTCCGTAACTACGGCCAATAACGTCATCTGTATCGGCGCTAACGTCGCAGGCGCGAACGTGAGCAATAGCTGTTTTATCGGAAATATCTTCGGCGCAGACGCCACCGGTGGCGATCCGGTCTTCATCACTACCAATGGAAAACTCGGCACAATCAATCCCCCTTCCTCAGCGCGTTTTAAGGAGGAAATTAAGCCGATGAGTAAGGCAAGCGAAGCCATCCTCGCACTGAAACCGGTCACATTTCGCTACAAAAAAGAGTTCGATCCTAATGGCGTCCCTCAGTTTGGGTTGGTAGCTGAGGAGGTAGAAAGGGTAAGTCCCGATCTGGTGAAACGCGACCGCGACGGCAAACTCCAGACCGTCCGCTACGATGCGATAAATGCGATGCTGCTCAATGAGTTTCTCAAAGAGCACCGCAAAGTGGAGCAACAAGAAGCGACGATTGCGCAGCTAAAGAAGGATTTCCGAGCAACTGTGGCGCAACTTACTACGCGACTCGACGAACAGGCAGCGCAAATCCAAAAGGTGAGCGCACAGCTTGAAGCGAGCAAAGCCGCGCCGCAAGTGGTCAACAGTCCGTAGAGCTGCGCCCACCGCAACGTAGAAGCAGCATTTCACAATCAGCGGTTACCCTTCGCCGCCGACAGGCGCCGCGACCCGAAGACAAGTGAAAAAGGGTCAAGGCGACCCCGGGCAAGAGCGAACGTTAATTGAAGTCCGAGCAGCGGGCTTCACTTAAGAACGCCTTGACTACCGAATTTCGCCAATATATGTTCATTGGAACATAGAACGACTGACACAAAGCCTTCTGCTGAAACTGCCACCATGCACGGGCGTGATCGCGCTACCAAGCACGAACACCAAGCCCAGGGTAAGAAGGATTTTGCTGATGATTTTTGTTTTCATATTATTTATTCGATATGTTTGTTTGTATGTTTGTATGTTTGTTTGTAACAACGTTGTGCGTCGTTCGATCCATTCATACCGAATTGGCAAAATTATATTCCCAGAAAGTGATCTACTGCTCCCTAACGAGAATAAGATCAGCTACCGCAGGCGGGATCAACCCTGGGTCTCCGATGGAAATGTTGAGATCATCGTTCGCAATTTCACCTCGGCCAGGGTAGTGGGTTGGACGTTCTATTATTCGCAGAGGGCGGGACCATATCCTAGACGGGTATTCAGTCACTGACTTTCGTGTGTCCGCAAAAAGTGACAGCCGCGTTACTTTTGAGGTGCAGCGCGCCCATCCAAACCGTTGTCAGCTCTTAAGGTGCAGAATGCGCGCTCGTGAATGGCATCTCTCAATCCCAGATGCCGCAACAGCGAATTTGGATTCAAGAATATTTGGTGCCAAAGCGCGATACCGCAACCGCAGGCGCTGCCTCTGACAAGGGGCCAAATCAGCGCGGCTTTAAAGAAGATAGAGGCTTCATCGACTGGTTAGGTCTTTTGGCGTTGGATGTTCGTGCGCCACCGATTGCTTGTTGGATGAGTGGCAGGTTCGCTTTTTTTATTGCGCCGGTAAACCTAGGTGGTCGCGCAGCGACACAGCATCACCGACGCAGGGCCGGCCGTGAGTAAATGACCGCCGCAGTCAGATAGAGATCTCCTAGAAAGGCGGCGCAGAATGTAGGATAAGCTCCTAACCCCAAAGAAGGAGCGAGTATCATGTCTTAAGAGGTGACATAAAATCCTACGTACGGGCAGTTGCTGACCTTCTAATGATTGCCGACATGGTGGGGCCAAAGAATAAAGAAAATTCCAAACAAAGGAGAACATGAAATGAAAGAGAGAGTTAAACCTTCAAAAGCCTGGGTCAACCACTGAGAGAAGGAGAAAATGGTCATGAAATTATTCAGATTAAAGAACAGCAGTTACACGAATCACAAATTCAACGAACGCGCTTTGCTTCTTGTTGCGTTGATGCTCGCTTGCTTTGCCATTTCACCGATGGCCCAGGCAGTTGTTCCAGCGCCGGATGGAGCCTATGCGGGCGCTAACACGGCTGAGGGAGGAAGTGGAACCCTCTTTAGTCTCACCACCGGTACCAACAATACAGCTGTTGGTTCTGAAGCGCTCTTTAGTCTCACCATTGGTCAGCAGAATACGGCCGTTGGAGCTCAAGCCCTCAAAAACAACACCGGCAACGACAACACGGCCGATGGTTTTCAAGCGCTTGCTTCCACCACAACCGGATTCCAAAACGCGGCAACTGGATGGCGAGCACTTTTCGCAAACACAACCGGCTTCCACAACACTGCGAACGGTTTTATCGCGCTGTCGAGCAACACAACGGGCAACCATAACACGGCAGATGGTGATGAGGCGCTAACTGGCAATACAACCGGCAATTTCAACACAACCTGCGGCGCTCATTCGCTCATTCACAACACGACCGGCAGCGGCAATACGGTATTGGGCTTTGAGACTGGCAATTCCATCACTACGGCCAATAACGTTATCTGTATCGGGGCCGCGGTCGAAGGTGCGAATGTAAGCAACAGCTGTTTTATCGGGAGCATCTTTGGCCAAACCGCTTCCGGGGGAAGTGCCGTTTTCATTAATTCAAGTGGTAAGCTCGGCACGAATCCCTCTTCCCGGAGGTTTAAAGAGGAGATTGAACCGATGGACAAAGCCAGCGAAGCGCTCTTTGCACTCAAACCAGTCACTTTCCGTTACAAGAAGGAGATTGATCCAGCATGCAAATCCCAGTTTGGACTTGTCGCCGAAGAAGTCGAAAAAGTGAATCCTGATCTGATTACTCGGGATGCTGACGGCAAGCCGTACACAGTTCGTTACGAGCAGATCAACGCGATGTTGCTCAATGAGTTTCTCAAAGAGCACCGCACGATGAAAGAACAACAACAGGAAATTGACGCGCTCAAATCAGAGCTGAAAGAGCAGGCAGCACAAATCCAGAAAGTGAGCGCCCAGCTCGCCGCAGCGAGTCCGTCCGATGGCGGACTTGAAGCGAGCAAACCCGCGCCGCAAGTGGTCAACAATCCGTAGAGCTGCGCCCACCGCAACGTAAAAGCAGCATTTCACAATCATCGGGGTTACACTTCGCCGCCGACAGGCGCCGCGACCCGAAGACAAGTGAAAAAGGGTCAAGGCGACCCCCGGCAAGATCGAACGTTAACCAAGGGCCGAGCCACCGCGAGCTTCACTTGAGAACGTCTTGACCACCGAATTTCGCGGATATATGTTCATTAGAACATGGGACGACTGACACAAAGCCTTCTGCTGAAACTGCGACGCCCCCGGATACGTCTGCCACGACGAAAACCACGCAAGCATGCGCAACAACTCGAACTCAATCTATGGACGAAACGTCGTTAAAATCTTTCAAGGCGATCCTGGAGACAATCCGGGAACAGGCGGATTTCGCGCTGAAACAACTTCAACAGTCTGAAGAGGAGCGTTCGATGCAGTGGAGATGCAAAGATTGCAAATATACTAAACATTTTACTCGGCCCGTTCCATTAGAAGCAGCCGGGCGATGTCCCCGGTGCAAAAGCACTTCATTTCAATGCGTCGCCTGAAGGCAATGCTCGGCGAAAATCGATTATCGAAGATCATCTGAGGAAGGTCGGTTGCAGTTTGGGGCACGTCTCAGCCGTGGACTGCAATGGACAGACGGTCTGGACGCAGACGCCCACCGCGACAACGGAAAGCATTTCGTTGTACGTGCGGATCAGAAAGTCACTGCGGTTATGGAACTTGAAGGCGACGCATCGCGCTGCGGGCAAGGTAAAACCGGTCTATGCCAAAAACACCAAGTGGCTCTTGTTCAATCCAAACCAGCTTCAGAAATTTCCTCAGTAAAGCATGGGAGGCATTATGATGAAGAAAATAATTGTTGGTTTCATTGGGTTGATTCTTCTTGTCACAGGCGCACGGGCTGCGAGCTCGGTGCTGGAAGGGATCGTCAAGGACGCTAAAGGGCATCCGATAGAAGGCGCGGATATTCGGATCGAAACGAAAAATGGCGGGAGATTGCTCACAACCGTTAAGACGGATGTAAATGGCCGCTACATTTTCGATGGTCTCCCGGCAGGCAATTACCAAGTTACGTTGCTTGTGCACGGCGCTGTCAAAACTTCCATCAATAATACAACAATCGAACCGGGTGAGCCGGCAAAGTTGAATTTTGATCTGAGGGCAGCGCCAGCGTCGCGGGCATCTGTAACCGCGAATAAAGGGCGCCATTGGGTTTGGGTACCCGCGTTTACTGGAAGTCGGCTGCCTGGTCGCTGGATCGAACTTAATGACAGTGGAAGCTGGGCGGCGGAGGCTAACACCTTGAACGTCGTACGGGTCAGCGGTGAAGAACTGCAACGAACAAGCCGCAACAGCTTTTCCCATCACTTGCCAGGTCATTAAAAACGCGAATCACGGCCAGATATGATCGACTGCGAAACTTTGCGTTCGCTGAGAATGCTGTAACTCGGTGTAAACGAGATGCTTTACCACTGGGCTAACGTAGTGGCGTGTCGCCCGCAAATCTCGGTAGCAGTCACTCGGCGGTGATTTTGCTTGACTGGCAGGCCAGATTTCTTCAAAACTCGACGTCGCTAAGCGGATCTGAATCAGGCGGAGGATCTTTCTCCGCTGGGTTCTTCGCCTTTTCCGGACCCTCGCAATTTTGGAATCGAATCCAGCGGGGATGGAAAGGAAGAACTATGAACTTACTGATTCGGCTAAAACGGATAACGCTAGTATTTTTTCGTCGCGCTGGTACTGACCTGCCTCGGACTCGGATTACCCACGACAGCTTTCGGCGGTAGTAGCGTGATCTATAGCTTTGCGAGCGACGAAGACGGCGAATATGCCGATACAGACTTGGCGATTGATAAAGCCGGCAATTTGTACGGAACTACGGTGCTCGGAGGTGATTTCGGCAGTGGCACCGTATTCCAGTTGTCTCCTTCGGGTAATAGTTGGATTCATACTGTGCTCTATAGCTTTACGGGTGGCCCAGATGGGGGCGAACCATATAAAGGTGTCACTCTCGATGCCGAGGGCAATCTGTATGGCACGGCGGTTACAGGTGGGCTCTGGTAGCTGCGAGGGTGGATGCGGCGTAGCTTACAAGCTGACACACGGACCTTGGACTCAGACTGTGATACATGCCTTCACGGGAGGGAATGATGGCTCCGGTCCTGGTGCACGGCTGACGATTGATGGCCATGGCAATCTCTATGGCATGGCTCCTACTGGTGGAGCAAATGGCTTAGGCACGATTTATCAGATCCACCCGGATGGCAATAACTGGACGCTTAATGTCATTCACACTTTCACCGGCGGCGGAGACGGCGCGACGGGTTCAGCTGGGCAAATGCTTCTGCGTGGTGGCCTTCTTTACGGGGCAGCCACGGCTGGCGGCAATTACGCTAAAGGCACGGTTTTCGAGCTTAAGCCGACTCAGAGTGGGGAATGGATCTTTAGAACCATTTATTCTTTCAGAGGGCAACCGGACGCAGGCTTTCCTTATGGCGGCCTGGTTTTTGATACTTCGGGCCACCTTTTTGGGACAACATACTATGATGGCGCCTATAATCTTGGTTCTGTTTACGAGCTTTTTCCACGGCCGGCTGGCGAGTGGAACGAACGGGTGCTATATAGCTTCCAGGGTGGAAGTGACGGGCAAAATTCCATTAGTAACCTGGTGTTCGATGCCGCTGGTAATCTCTACGGCACGACAAGTGAAGGCGGTTTAGGTTATGGTGTTATCTTCGAGCTAACTCCCATGGCAAACGCGCGGTGGAAGGAGACTGTCCCTCATCAGTTTCAGGGGCCTCCAGACCCAGCGTTCCCTTACAATGGGATGGTGGCTGATGGCTCCGGGAACTTTTACGGTGCAACTGTCCACGGTGGTGTCGATGGAGAAGGGGCGATCTACAAGTTTACGCCGAATCAAAAATCGGCCGACGACGCGGTAATGTCGCTCGGAACCCAGGCACACAAGAAGTAGCGCGCCGTGTGCGCCACTGTACGCGTGGGCGAAAGTCTAACCCTGTTTGTTCAGTCTGTTAAGGCGTCAACGCCTATCACGCCGTTTCAAGTGAATTGACTGTTCCACCGTCGAATTGCGCGACAACTAGCACTGGCAATCGTCGAGCAACGCGATAACTACGCGCGTCGGCGACGCACGACTTTCTTGCCTGGATCGATGCTTTGTAGCGCGCTGCTCGGCCAGTTGCCGCTCCTCTCGGCGTTGTTCGCGAATGCTGCGATCGACAAGATGCATAAAGCTGTTCTCAATCTCATCCCGACCGAATAACGGAAACTTTCCATTCATTATTTGACCTCCAATCATTCAAATAAGAGGTGCGACGACAAGGTTCTCATCGTTCGCCGCCCTTCTATTTAAGACACTAATGGATCGAATTTATTTCGGTATCCGGACGTCTCTGGCTATCGGCGGGGAGCTGCAGTTAAGCGAACAGAGCGATCGTCTAACTCACGAAAATTGGAACGAAGTCTGGATGCCAGGTGCAATCACCTATCAAAAAAAGCGCCGCAGGGCTTGGAACCCTGCGGCTTTTATTAGTGAACCTTCCCGCAGACTCAGTCTAATAGAACCACGTGATCAATCGTACGCAGATCGCTGGTGTTTGCGTAATAAACAAGCACGCGTGCGCCGGGTTTGATCGCAGTTTGGACGACTTGGCCGGCTTTGTTCAGAACGCGACCGGGTCCGTTGACGACATAACGCGCCGCGTTTTGCGAGTTGTCTTCTCGAATAACGAGCGTTCTGATAGGCTGATAACTGGCAGCCGCTCCTTCCTCAGTCGTCATTTTGATGACCGCCCCCGTTACAGTTACTGGTTCTGTGGTTGTTTGTTTCTTATTCGTCGAGTTCGGCTGCGCGAATGCCAATGGAGCAAGTAGCAAGCAGCCGAGCGTAACAATTGTTCTTTTCATAATGCTTCCTCTTTGATGTTGATTGTTAATGCATGTTCTACTGGCCGAATCTCAGGCGCTGATCTGAACCCAACAAGAGCCAGTTCGTGTCTTTGCCACAGTCCACTTTTACCTCGCTCGCAATCCATAACTGCGCAGCGCAGCGTTGTAAGCCACGGAGTTGTCGTTGTGGCGATACGGAATAACGAGAGCGCGGACTACCGCGCCATCGTCAATACTCCATGGTCACGGGAGTCACCGCGCACATTAGGCATTGCTCAATCCCGCGGGATGGCGCATCAATTGGGCTCGCCATTTTACAATGAACAAAAGAGAGCAGAATGAAAGACCATTACTTCGACGATATAAAAGTGGGCGACCGGTTTAAATCCGAGCCGCTAAACGTCACCGAGAAGCAGGTCATCGAGTTTGCCCACAAGTTCGATCCGCAGATGTTTCATCTGAACCCGAAAGCTGCAGAGCGAACACTCTTCAAAGGATTGATCGCGAGCGGCTGGCACACGGCTGCCATAACGATGCGGCTGTTTGTGCAAACGTTAAACTTCGCCGAGGGCGCCATCGGGCTTGGTGTTGACGAATTGCGGTGGCCTAACGCGGTGCGACCTGGTGATGTGCTCACTGTTGAAACGGAGATTCTCGATCTGAGGCCATCGCGTTCCAAGCCGGGCTACGGCATCATTCGGTTGCGCAATGTGACCACGAACCAGGGCGGTGAAATCGTTCAGACGATGCTGGCAAGCGCGATGGTGCCGCGAAGGAACAACGCCCGAGACAACCAGACTACCGACAACAGACAACAACACAATAGACCATGAGAGACTACACCAAAATTGAAGCGTGGAGACTTGCGGACGATTTGACGGTTGCGGTTTACGAACGCACGAAAGCTTTCCCCAAAGAAGAGGTTTACGGGCTGACCAGCCAATTGCGTCGGGCCTCTTACTCGGTTCCGGCTAACATCGTCGAGGGAGCCTCGCGGGAGAGTAAGAAGGATTACCTTCACTTTCTTTACATTGCGCGTGGTTCGCTGTCGGAGGCCCAATATTTCATTCATCTTGCAAAGCGACTCAATTACCTGTCGTCAGAAGAGGCCGACACGTTGTGGCAACAGACGAAGGTGACATTTGCGTGCTTACGCGGACTGATCCAAGCGGTCGAGAAAGAAGCTGGAATACTCGGCAAAATAATCGCGACTGTAACCAGCCTGGTAGTAATTGGCCTGATGCGCTGGTCGGGTGGTCAGTCGTCCGTGGTCTCGTAGTCTCTTTACCGATTTACCATTCTCATTGCCCAATCCGGATAACGGGCACCGGCGACGGCTTCGTGAGGAGCGGTTTCATCGATACGCGCCAGATCTTTGTTGGTAAGAGCGATATCAAGCGCGCCGACATTTTCCTGCAAATATTTGCGACGTTTGGTTCCTGGAATGGGCACAATGTCGTCTCCCTGCGCGAGTACCCAGGTAAGAGCTAATTGCGCTGGGGTGCATTTTTTCTCGCGAGCGATTTCTTCGACGTGCTTCACAAGTGCAAGATTGCGGTGGAAATTTTCTCACCTGGAATCGGGGTGAGGTTCGCCGGTAATCGTTTTCCGGCAGATCTTCGAAGCGCTTGATTTGCCCTGTCAAAAATCCGCGGCCCAGCGGACTGTATGGTACCAAACCGATTCCGCGCTCGCGGCAGACGCCAAGAGCCTCCTTTTCGGGATCGCGTGTCCAGAGTGAATATTCCGATTGTAATGCCGTGATAGGATGAACGGCATGTGCGCGGCGGATTGTCTCCGCGCCTGCTTCGGACAGACCTAGAAAGCGCACCTTACCTTTGCGTACGAGCTCTGCCATCGCGCCAACGGTATCTTCAATCGGCGTCTCCGGATCGACGCGATGCTGATAATAAAGATCGATCACTTCAACGCCCAATCTGCGCAAACTTTCTTCGCAGGCTTTGTGGACATAATCCGGCTTTCCGCTAATCCCACGGTAGTCCGGCCGGGCTGGATCACGCAGGATCCCAAATTTTGTCGCAATGACGACGCGTTCACGCTGTCCGCGTAAGGCGCGGCCGAGTAGTTGCTCGTTTGTGTGCGGCCCGTACACATCCGCTGTGTCGAAGAACGTGATCCCGAGATCCAGCGCACGATGAATCGTCGCGACGGACTCCTCGTCATCGCGTTCGCCATAAAAGTCCGACATTCCCATGCAACCAAGACCGATCGCCGAGACAATCGGACCACCGCGTCCAAGTTTTCGCTGTTTCATACTTTTTGAGATTCGATCGTTAGTTTTATCGCGGCCGCGAAATCGTCGGGCAACGGCGCTTCAAAGCTTTTCCATTCCTCCGTGCGCGGATGGCGAAATCCGAGCTTCCATGCATGCAGCATTTGTCGCGGAAAATCCTTTGCGAGCCGCGGCGCATAGACTTTATCGCCAATCACTGGGTGACCGAGATGATGAAGATGCACGCGAATCTGATGGGTCCGTCCGCTGTGTAGCCGGCATTCGACCAAGGTAGCCCCATCGCTCGATCGAACGGTGCGATACTCGGTTTTGGCCGCGCGTCCACGGAGCGTCGTCGCGCTCATTTGTTTTCGGTGGACCGGATGTCGTCCGATTCTTTCTTCGATTACGCCAGCCTGCTTACGCAGTTTTCCTGCAACCAGCGCAAGATAAATCTTTTCCACCGTACGCGCGGCGAACTGCCTGGATAGATCCCGATGGGTGACGTCATTCTTGGCGACGATGAGACAACCACTCGTCTCTTTGTCGAGACGATGAACGATGCCGGGACGCTCTTTCCCTCCGATTCCCGACAACGTTGCACAGTGGTTGAGAAGCGCGTTAACCAGAGTGTGTTCACGATGACCAGCACCGGGATGAACAACAAGCCCTGGCGGCTTATTGATGACGATGAGATCGTCGTCTTCGAAGAGTATCTTAAGCGGGATCGCCTCTGGCAGCGTCTCAATCTTTTCCAGCGGCGGCTCGGTGAGCTCGATCTTATCGCCGCCTCGAACAATTTGGCGTGGCCGGCTGGCGGAGTTATTGAGTCGAACGAACCCGTCGCGGATCAACTGCTGAAGTCGTGACCGGGAGAATTCTGGAAGTCGCTTCGCCAGAAATTGGTCGAGCCGAACCTTTGCTTCGTTCGATGATACGACAAGCTCGATCCAAGTCGAATTTTCGGCTGAAGGTTGGCTCATGGATAGATCAACGCGTTCCGCGAGCTTTCAGGCTCGCATGGCGAACATTAGACCGCGCGATCCTCGCGTCGAACGCTCGGCCGTGCTTTGTCACAACAGTCGAGAGAAACAGTTGTAGCGGTGCTTGTCTCAAGCACCCGAAGCGCATGTACCAGGCGGTGGGCACAAACGCCTCTACAACCACACGAGTCACGAGCTTGCGTGTCATTTCATTGCTCCCAGGGCACTGAATGTTACAATTGCTGCTCAATGGCGAGTGAGCCCACCGCCCAAACATGCCCCGGCTGCGGGACGCCTGTCGATACGACAGAGGCAGAGCCATTGGCGCGAATCGCCTGTCCAGGGTGTGGCAAGAAAGTACGCGTGGAGAGAACTTTCGATCATTTCGTCGTGGTCGAGACCCTTGGTGTTGGCGGAATGGGTACCGTGTATAAGGCACGCGATATGCAGCTGGATCGGTTCGTGGCGCTGAAGCTCTTGCGCAGAGATCTCGGCGGCGAAGAGGATCATAAAACGCGATTGCAAGAAGAGGCGCGCATTGCCGCGGCGGTGAATCATCCGTATGTGGTGCAGGTATTCGATTCGGGAACAGATCACGGCCAGTTCTATGTGGTAATGGAGTTGGTCGATCATGGAAGCCTCGACGATCTCATGGCGCTGCAACCTCGGTTGCCAGAAAAGCGGGTGCTCGAGATTGGCATCCAGGTTGCAAGGGGACTGCGTGCTGCGCACCGGCGAGGCCTGATTCACCGCGATGTGAAGCCGGCTAATATTTTGTTTGTCGATGAACATGCAGCGAAAATCGGCGACTTCGGTCTTGCCAGCACCGGGACCCAACGTTGGGGAACCGGGGGTGTCGTTTGGGGAACCCCGGAATATGTCGCGCCGGAAAGACTGAACAACGACCCGGAGGACTTCCGCAGCGACATCTACAGTTTGGGCGCAACATTGTTTCACGCAATTGCGGGCAAACCGCCGATCGAAGCCAGCACAAATTCCTCGACCGCATTGCTCGAATTAAAACAACAGCCACTGGATTTGCAGGAGACCGCGCCGGACGTTTCTGCAGCGACTGCGGAGGTACTGCAGCGAATGATCGCAGCGGACCCGGCGCAGCGTTTTTCCTCCTATGACGATCTGGTGGCAGAGCTTGAGCGAGTGTGGCGCGCGCTGGCCTTGGAGGATGCCACCAGTGGCGGTGAGACGCGCGGGCGACGCTGGCCCCCGGCCTTGTCTCGCTTTACTCGGCGTAGCTTTGAAGCGCTAAGCGGGGTTTTACGCTCGTATCTCCGCCTGCCACTTTTCATTCGCGTGGCCTTACCGGCTGCATTGGCCGTTGGATTTCTGTTCGTTATCGCGCGGAACGTTTTGCCTTCGTGGACGGAACTAACTGCGATTACGACAGGCTGGTTGGATCGCGGTCCATGGAACAAAGCACTTGCCAGTTATAAAGAGGAAGTCGCCGTTTATCACTTTGCTGAAGCGGCTGAGGGGATCCGGAATGTGAAACTGATCGGCGCATATTTTGAGCCTGCAAAAGAAGCCGCAGAGAAGAGAGCGGAACTCATGTACGATTGGAAGAACACGCTGATTGACGATCTAAGTCGTGCGCATTTCTCGGGTACACTCACAGATAACAACGGCGCGCAATATACGGGCATAGTGAGCGCCACGGAAGAAGGCCTCACGATGAAACTTCCGTATGGCATCGCATGGATCACCTGGGAGAAACTCTCGCCACAGACGTTACTGATGGTTTCCAGATCGTTCATCGATCCAGTAGCGCGCGACGCCGCAGATCGACAATGGCGTTGCGCTGTGTTTGCGAGTGAAACTGGACAAACCGAAGCGGCGACGGAATTAGCTGAAGCCGCTGCGAGAGCCAAGCCTGAATACAAAGAACAGATTTCGCAGCTCTTTTCCGATATTGCCCAGGCGCATTAAGCAACACGTTGGGGACAACGCGTTCCGCCTTCGCGTGTAGCGCAAGGGAATCCGCTTCTACGGAGCGATGGCGAATCAATTCACAGAATGCGCAAGATACAGGATGAACGAATCCCGGCCCTGAGGGTCAGATTTCAGACGAATCATTGCCATAATCGACTTTTGACGCGACGTTTTCTTGATCGCGATATGGAGCAAAACCCACCACCCCAGTTTCCTTCGCCCGAAGAGTTGAAGGCCAAGATCACGGAGTTCATGAAACAGAACTTCGGCGACCGGGTCTCAGTAGCGACTTTTGCCGAACCGGAACCCGCGGCAGCTGAAGAGGAAGAAAAGCCGGAGAAGATCGATAACAACGAATTCGAATTTAGCCTTCTGCCGCGGGATATTAAAGCGCATCTCGATCGCTTCGTGATCAAGCAGGATGAAGCGAAGAAGGTGCTGGCGATCGCGGTTTGCGATCATTACAACCATGCCAATTATCTTCGCCGTCTCGAGAAAGAGGATGCCACGCGTGCGCAGGAGATCGAATACATCAAGCAAAACGTGATTTTGGTGGGGCCGACTGGTGTCGGCAAAACTTATCTCATCAAACACATCGCCGACCTGATCAAAGTGCCGTTTGTGAAAGCGGACGCTACGAAGTTTAGCGAGACGGGTTACGTCGGCGGCGATGTGGAAGATTTGGTGCGCGAGCTCGTGCACAAGGCCAATGGGGATGTGAACCTGGCGCAATTCGGGATCATTTACATCGATGAGATCGACAAGATTGCTGCGGCCGGAAATTTGATCGGTCGGGACGTGAGCGGGCGGGGCGTGCAGACCACGCTGCTGAAATTAATGGAGGAAACAGAAGTGCCGGTTCGCAGCATGAACGATTTGCAGGCGCAATTGCAGGCGGCATTCGAATTTCAACGGCGCGGCAAGGCGAAACGGGAAACGATCAACACGCGGCACATTCTCTTCGTGGTCAGCGGCGCATTTGAGAAGTTAAAAGAACAAGTGGCGCGCCGTGTTCGGCACGGTCAGATCGGATTCAGCGCTGAACCGATTCAGGTGATGGACAACGAATTGTTCGGACACGTGACGACTCAGGATTTCATCGAATATGGATTCGAGCCGGAATTCATTGGCCGGCTGCCAGTGCGCGTGGTGTGTGAAGACCTGGATGCCGATGACCTTTTCAACATCATGAAGCATTCCGAGGGGAGTTTGCTCCGGCAATACGAGCGCGCCTTCCGCGCCTATGGCATTGAAATCAGTTTCGAGGACGAAGCGCTGCGTTTGCTGGCCGAAGCGGCTGCCACCGAAAAGACCGGTGCACGCGGATTGCTGACGGTATTTGAAAAATTGTTCCGCGACTACAAATACTACCTGGCGGGATCAGGCCTGAGCCAGTTACGCGTGACTGCTGCGCTCGTGCGCGAGCCACGGCGTGTGCTCGACCGGCTGATGGCGGAGGGACACAAGCTGGAGGCGCAAATGCTCGAAGCTGGCGCGCGCCAGTTTGCGGAGAAATTCAGCAGTCAGCATGGGTTGGAAATTGTTTTTGATGAAGATGCAGTGCGGCGCCTTGTCGAGCGCGCGCAAGTTGAGCGGATGACCATGAGTGATCTTTGCGCACACCTGTTTAAGGATTACCAGTTCGGATTAAATCTGATCAAAAAAAACACTGGTCAGACAAGGTTTGTGATCAATGCCGAAGCCGTCGATGGGCCGGACAAGTTCCTAAGTGAACTGGTGGTGCAATCCTATTACCCGGCTGCAGTTGCACAAAAGTCCTGATCGTTCATGAAGCGCTTGTTGATTACAACGCTCGTAATTGGAGTTGTGGTCGCCATCGTTGTGGGCGCCTTGCACACAACCAAGGCGGTAACGGGTTTTGAGGTTGGTGTTGCGAAGCTTGTTTCCGATTATGCCAGAGCGACAAGGGTTGTGGGCGAAAAATGGCAGTACTTTTTTGTGCTGCTGCTCGCTGCTGGTGTTGCCTGGCTCAGCCTGAGAAATCCCTCGGCTGCGGGACGGTCGCGAAACTATCTGTTGTTCGGCTTTTTGTTGGTTGAACTCCTTGTGCTTTCGTGGGTCTGCTCGCTTTATCGAGTTTTTTTCCAGCCCGTTCCCTGCATTTTTGCGGTCGCACTTGCGGTGGCTGCCGCGGAGGGTTGGACCGCTTTTTTGCGGAGAGACCACTCGCATTTAGTACGAACGCTCTTTGCGAATCGCCTCTCGAAAAAAGAATTTCATCAGGTCAGCAACGGAGCGTTCGATGGTCGAGGCGCAAGCGTACGAAGCGAGCGTCGTGGTCTGCGATATCGCCAATCGACATGGATTCACGAGTGCATCTGACCCCGCCGGGTTCGCTGAAACAATGGCAAAATTTATTCGTGAGACCGCCGATGACCTGATCGATAGAGGAGGTTATCTACATGCTGCCGACGGGGAGGGGGTAGTCGCCATTTTTGGATTTCCAAATGCCGGTGGTCAATGTGCCGAGAACGCAGTGCGTGCTGTGCTTGACTTAACAAAGAAATTTCGCGAGCGGCGGCAGGACAACGGAGAACATTTTGGCGACTGGGAAATGCACGCCGGCATCAGCTCGGGTGCGATAATTGCCGGCGCGCTAAAGGACAGCGTATATCCCGCGCTCCTGGCGAGTGGCGAACCGATTGAATTTGCGCGCAGGTTTTGTGCTTTGAATCACCGGTATGGATCGAAGATCCTGATTGATACGCCCACTTTCGATAGCGTGAGCGAGGCAATCGTCGCGCGTCCAATTGATTTTGTGAGCGGAACAAATTCGCATGATCGAATTGAAATCTACGAGCCGCTCTGCGTTGCCACCGAAGCCAAACCAGAGCACGTAGCGCGTAGGGATTCTTTCTGGAGCGGCGTGGTTCTCTATCGAGAAAAGCGTTGGGCGGAAGCTTATTCTGAATTTCAGAAGGCACGCGGGCCCGAGGGGGAAGACGATCCTGCACTTCAATTTTATTTGCGACGGTTGGAGCCGCTTGTCCTGGAGCTAACGGAATCGCCGTTGGAAGAAAGCTGAGCGCGCTTTGAGAAGGACGGAATATCCGGTCGCAATCCGGAATTTAATCGCGCAACTACGACAAATGCCTGGAGTAGGTCCTCGCTCGGCGGAGCGGATTGCGCTCTGGATGGTGCGAGCACGGAACGATCACCCTGAACAAATCTCACGTGCTATTGCGGAAACCCGCCAGGCGATTCGCTCCTGCAAGCTGTGCGGATTTTTTTCTGCGGGAGAAATATGCGAGATATGCGCGGATTCCTCACGCTCGACAGAGCTGCTCTGTGTCGTAGAGCAACCTACCGACATTCTTCCTCTGGAAAAAACCAATGCCTTTCGAGGACGATACCATTCTCTTGGAGGAAAGATTTCTCCGCTGGATCATATTGGTCCCGACGATTTGCGCATTAAAGAATTACTGGAACGCATCGATCAGGAAAAGATCACCGAAATCATTTTCGCGCTGCCTGCCGATGTGGAAGGCGAATCCACCACAAATTTCATTGCCGATCTTTTGAAGAACAAACCGGTGAACCTTACGCGTATTGCCCGCGGTATTCCAGCTCGGCGGCGGCTTGGAATCGGCGGATGAATTGACGCTTTCTGCCGCGCTGTCAGGCCGGACAAAACTGTGATCAATAAAGCGTTGAAGCGTTGAACAGTTAAAGCGTTGAGCAGCGTTGTCATTCTGAGCGACGCGAAAAATCTCGGATTGTTTCTTCAGCGTTCGTGAAAATGATAAATCAGAGATGTTTCGCTTCGCTCAACATGACAGGCATGGCGTCGTAACGCTTCAACTGGGTTTTCTCGAAACGTTTTAACTTTTGTTAACTTTTCTAACGTTGTAACTTCGTTCCATGTCCTTCGCAAAGATGGATCCAGCCTTGCACCAGGCGCACAAACCGTCATGGATCAAAGTGCGTTTGCCATCCAATCCGGTTTTCTTTTCAACCAAGGCGCTCATTTCTGATCTGCGATTGCACACGGTTTGCGAAAGCGCGCAGTGCCCAAACCGATGGGAATGCTGGAGCCAGGGCACGGCGACTTTCATGATCGCTGGCGACCGCTGCACGCGCGCCTGCGGATTTTGCGCCGTGACAACGGCTAAGCCTTTCGCGTTGGAAGCAGACGAACCGCAGCGCGTAGCTGAGGCGGTACGTCGGATGAAATTAAAACATGTCGTCATCACCGCAGTCGCCCGCGACGATCTCAAGGACGGCGGCGCCGATCACTTCGCCCGCACAATTACGGCGATTCGAGAGATGGACCCCTCCGTAATCGTCGAAGTGCTTGTTCCGGACTTTCACGCGCAGGATTGGTGCATCCAGATCGTTCTCGATGCCGGTCCTGACATTTACAACCACAACATGGAAACGGTAGAACGCCTCACGCCGCTGGTGCGTTCGCGCGCAAAATATCGAACCTCGCTGCAAGTTTTACGGCGCACAAAGGAGTTGTCCTCCCGCAGTGGCGGGGTTGTGACTAAGAGTGGTGTCATGCTTGGCCTTGGCGAAAGAGAGACGGAACTTTTTCAGACCATGGACGATTTGCGCGAGGTCGGCTGTGAAGTGCTCACCATGGGTCAGTATTTGCGACCGACTCCGAAACATTTACCCGTGGTCGAGTACATCACGCCCGAGCAATTCAATTACTACGGCGAGATTGCGCGCAGAAAAGGGTTTCTCCATGTCGCCTCTGGCCCGCTGGTCCGCAGCTCTTATCACGCGGCCGACTTTCATCCAGTCGTACGGCGATGACAGAGGTAGGGCGCGACCTAGCCTGCCCTGAGCGAAGTCGATGGAGGCGCGCCGAATGAAAGCCCGACAATGATTGCGAATCCGATGACGGAGCGCGATCCGCTCGCTCAGATTCGGTCGCAAACCGCCGCGGTCATTCCTGCGTATCAGGACGAAAAACATATTGGGGACATTGTTCGCCGAACCCGCGAACGCCTCGACTCACGTCCTTGTCGTTGATGATGGCTCGAGCGATCAGACCGCGCAACGCGCGCGCGAAGCCGGCGCAGAAGTCATTGTTCACAATCAAAACCGCGGCAAAGGCGAAGCGATCAAGACAGGACTGGGATACTGGCTCGCCACGGCGAATCCGTCCCGCCGTGCGGCGAGTGATTGGATCGAGAAGTCATGTGGGTGAGCCTTCTCGATTCCGACGGTCAACATCTTCCCGAAGAGATTGATCGGTTCCTGGCAGCGGCAGCGTGCGCGACGCAGCCGACGTTCTTAATCGGCAACCGTATGAACAATCCCGCCGGAATGCCATTCATCCGGCGCGTCGTGAATCGTTATATGAGCAGTCAGATTAGTCGTCTCTGTGGACAAAACATCCCCGATACGCAGTGCGGTTTTCGCATGGTAGGTCGGCACTTAGTTCCAGAGTTACTCAGCGGCGGAAACCGGTTCGAGTACGAAACTGAAGTACTCATTATCGCTAGCCGGAAAGGTTACCGGATCGAGTCAATCCCAATCACGACTGTGTACTCCGACCAAGTGAGCAAGATTCATCCCATGCGCGATGCACTCCGTTTTCTCAAATTGATGTGGCGCTATCGAAAAGCACGCTTAGTCACGGCTTTCTTGCCGGCATTGGTTTTGAGCTTTTCAGGATTTCCGATTCTGGCGTGAGCGTTGCCGGTTTGCCACTGAAGATGACGCGGTTTGGCTTCGCGGCGAGCGTTCCGGCGAGCTCCTTCGCGTAGGTGCTGACTACTTTTAGGTTCAAGAGAGTCACGTGCAGTTGTTTCAAGTCTTCCGAAACCTGTTGGTCAGTCGTCTTGATGAAACTATCAGCGCTGCCCAGGAACCTGTCCGCGTCCTTGCCTACGCCCTCAAGGTTTGTGATCAAGTTCTGTAAGTTGTCCACGTCCAATTTTAGCGAATCGGCTAATGGGCCGAGCTTTGGCGTGAATTCGCCAAGATCTTTTTTCAAACCTGTCACGGTCACATTGAGATTATCGAGAAGCTTGTTTGCATTATCGAACAATGGGCCCGCTGCCGCGGTAATTTGTTCGAGACCGTAAGCCGGATGGCCCTCAATCGCCGCGTTGTTTGCTAGTGTCTTACCACCGGGCGTGCCGGCAGAAAGAGCTACGAATTTCGGTGAGAGCATCGTATCGGAGCTTAGCGTCGCGGAAACATCGGCGGGCAGCGCAGGAATTCCTTCATTGAGGCTAACGGTCACGCAGACGGCGTCTTTTTTGTTGGGCGACACTTCACGCTCTTTCGCGGTGAGATGACGCATTGCGGTGACGCGGCCAGCCGGGGCGCCGGCATAACGCACTTCGGAATTAACCTTGATGCCCGTCACGTCTTCATAATTGATCCGCAAAGTTCGCGTTGGCTTTTTTAAGCGATAACCGGAAAGCGCGAAAGTCAGCGCTCCCAGCAAGACGACACTGCACGCGATCACTGACAGCGCCACGAAATAGTCGGATAAACTGCGTTTTATCAAGCTCATGAGTGCTTTGCCAAAGTCGATGTCCAATTACCAACGACCAGAACGGTCAAAAAGTTAAAAGAGTTACAAAAGTTACAACGTTTGCGCGCTGCGAGCGTTTTCGGGTGATCGGCGCTCCTTTCTAATCTTGTAATATTTTTAACTTTTTTCATTCGGTGTAGCTCAGGCTGTCTTTCGGTGAAATCTATGACGTGCTGCGATGAAAGGGCGTGGTTTAACGTGCTGATGGTCCTCGTGTTCTTCCTGTGACAGGTTCAAAGGAATCGGACCATCAGCCTCGCCGTGGATAAATTGTTGGACCTCTGGGTTCGGGCTGTTCCGAATTTCATCCGGTGTGCCTTGCGCCACAATCGAGCCGTGTCCGAGCATGATCATGCGCGTCGCGATGCGGAATGAGCTGGTCATATCGTGGGAGACTACCACCGCGGTCATGTGGGTCCCATGCGTCAGTTTCAGGGTAAGTTCATCTACTACCGCGGTCATGATTGGATCCAGCCCTGAGGTCGGCTCATCGCTAAATAACAATTCCGGGTCGAGCGCAAGCGCGCGGGCAAGCCCCACGCGCTTTTTCATCCCGCCGCTGATCTCGTCTGGCTTAAGGTCTTCAAAACCAGTCAGGCCAACCATTTCAAGTTTCTGTTTTACGATCTCTTCGATTTCATCTGGAGATTTGTCAGTGTGTTGCGAAAGCGGCAACGCCACATTCTCGCCTACGGTTTGCGAAGCCAGCAGCGCACCAGATTGGAATAGCATACCGAATCGCAGGCGTACACGTTCAAGCTCGCGTTCCTTCATCGTCGTGATTTCCTCTCCAAAAAGCTTCACGATACCCGAGGTCGGTTTCATCGAACCGATCATATGCCGAAGGAGAGTACTCTTTCCACAGCCGCTGCCGCCCATAATAACGAGTGTCTCGCCCCTGTGAACGTTAAAAGAAATGTCATCGAGAACCGTACGTTCTCCGAATTTTCGGACGAGGTTGTTGACTTCGATGATGGTGGCCTCAGAGGGCATGGCAATGACGAATGACGAATGACGAATGACGAACAAATGACGAAGCTCGAATGACGAAGATTCGCGCAATGTTGCGGATATTCCGCATGAATTGACATCATTCATTTGGTTCTCCAAATCTTCGAAAAATAGATGCAGTTCTCGCTTCAGCCAGACTTACGCGCTGCGGTTCTTAGCTCCGGCACTGCCGGACTGTCATCACGAAATGCTCGATCACGTGTTCCTTGCATGTCCCGATCATTTAGAAATCCTTTTTGGAACTGCGTCGTCTCTTCTACTAATTCGCCCCAACGCTGTTTCGCTCCCACGAGTCGACTGATGATCGATTCGGCACTGCATTCCTGGAATCGCTTTGCAAGATCGATACTGCTTCACCAAACCGCGCCGTTCTTCCTCAAGATCGTAACCACGCTTTCGACTCCTCGCGAATGATCGGCGTAGCTTCATCCCAGAATCTCTCATCGTCATGCTTCTTTTGGACTTCGTCATTCTTTCGTCATTCGACCTTCGTCATTCATCTCATGCGCTAAAGAAAAAAATCCCCGTCAGCACTGCGTTCATCACCAACATTGCCAGCAGTGCCTGTACGACCGCAGTCGTTGTTGCCTGACCAACACCCTCCGCACCGCCTTCAACAGTCAGGCCTGCGTTGCACGCGATTGTGATGACGATCCACGCAAAAACCACGCTTTTGATCATTCCCGAATACAAATCCCAGGTGTCGGCGCTTTCCAGCGCGCGCAGCACGTAGCCGGCGGTATTGAAATCGAGCGCGAAACGGCAGACTGCCCAGCCACCCAGGATACCGATGTAATTTCCAAAGATGGTGAGCGCCGGTAACATCACCATCATGGCGAGAAAACGCGGTACCACCAGATATTGGACCGGGTTGATTGCCATCACTTCGAGCGCCTCGATTTCCTCTGACACTTTCATTGTGCCCAGTTCTGCTGCAACGGCGGAGCCGCTGCGGCCGATTACAATTACCGCGATCAAGACCGGTCCCATTTCGCGCAAGAGCGTAAGCATGACCAGATCGGGAATGTACATTTCCGCGCCGAGGCTCTCCAAAGAGTGGGCGGCCTGCATGGCGAGCGTTACACCAACGCTGAACGCTGTCAGGGCCACCATTGGCGTCGCGCGCACACCAATGGCGACCATTTGCCTGAAGATGGGACTGATTTTGAAAAACTGCCCGGTAAACGGCGCGATCAGAATCCAGTAGAGCAAACTCAGATTAAGCTGGAGATAGTTTTTCACTTGCCGTTCGAGCGCGCAGAATGACAAGGTCTAGGCACGGACAAAAGCAGAAAGTTTTGTACTCCGCTTGCACGTGTAGGCTAATACTTACCCAAACGCGATGGCTCAAAGTGAAATCGAGGGGATCCGCGCGCTACTAGATTCCAAGCCGCGACCTGTTGGATGGCTCGAGCGACGAAAGCGCCTCGATGATGTCGGTTCTGTTTGGCCCGTAGCTCAGGACGTGGAGCGCGCCGCCGTCGACGTCAACGGAGTACCAGGCGAATGGTCAATCGCTCCAGGCAGCGATCCCTCCCGGGTTCTGATGTTCTTTCACGGTGGTGGTTATTGTTCCGGTTCAATCGTCAGTCACCGCCGGCTGGTCACTGAGGCGGGGCGTGCCGCTGGAGTCCGAACACTGGCGATTGGTTATCGATTGGCTCCAGAGCATCCGTTCCCAGAAGCGTACGACGATGCGTTAACTGCGTGGCGTTTTCTGCGGGACCAAAATGTTCCGGCCGCACACATCGCGCTTGGTGGCGACAGCGCCGGTGCCGGCCTCACAGTGGCGTTGATCAGTCGGCTACGCGATGCGCATGAAGAGCTTCCGGGTTGCGCGTGGCTGATTTCGCCTTGGACGGATCTCACGATGTCCGGCTCAACAGTTTTCACTAAGGAGGCTGTCGATCCGCTCATTCACAAGCAGTATCTGAATGAATTGGCCGATGCATATCTGCCCGCCGGAATTGATAGAAAGGATCCGCGAGTTTCTCCTCTGTATGCCGATCTCAAAGGTTTTCCTCCCACACTAATTCAAGTCGGCTCAGCCGAGACGTTGCTTGATGATGCGACTCGCTTTGCGGCTATTGCTGGCACTGCCGATGTCCGCGTGACTCTGGAAATCTGGCCGCACATGATTCATGCGTGGCCTCTATGGAATGCTCATCTTGAGCCCGGTCGCCGCGCACTTGCGAGTGCCGGGGCGTTTATCAGGGAGAACCTGTGAGGCGGCAGCGACGGTCAGACCCACGCGGCTACAACAAGCCGCGCTTGCGAAAATCGCCAAGATTACCGCCAGAAGAACGTTCGACGAGATCGATCGTGAACTTGAGCAGGCACACTTCCCAGGCATCATCGACACCCTGAATAACGGCGCTGAGCGGTTCGTTTGCGCCCTCGACGCGGCGCCTGGTGCGATTGATTACGGTCTCGATTGAATCGCGCAGCGTTTGCTCGCTTAGATCGGTTTTGCGAAATTGAAAACCGTAACGAAGCACTGCGATGTTCCGGGCATGTTCGCGCAATTGATCGACGTATCGCTCGGCTTTTTCTCCGAAACCTTCCAGCAAGAGCCGGTAATAATGTTCCGGTGCAAGGATCTGCGGGCGCTCCGCGTGAATTTTTCCATTGCGAATCCGGACCTGATCGACTCGATCCATCAGCTCCGAGATGAGATAAAAATTGAAGCTGGTGCTGCCAAAGGTCGCGATCTGTTGCTCGGGAGCAACAATCACATGCGTGTTTTCAATGGCGTAATCGAAATCGTCGCTCGTCATGATGAAACAAACCTAAATTAGGTCCTAGACGACGTCTTTCAAAAGCAGAACTCGATTACCCACGGACGAATCCAATGACGAAATCCAAATGACTAATGACGAAAGAAATAAGAGAAAAACCGTCGTTCCCGGCGTGATTCGGTGCATCAGGCACGATTTAACGACTAAACGTGCCGAAGCCCATTCGCCATTGTTTACTAATCGCGTTGCGCTTGCTGTTGCTGGCCCTGCGGTGGTTGAAAGAGCGAGAGATATTGACCGTAGCCTTCTTCCTTCAGCTTCTCCACAGGAATAAAACGCAGCGACGCGGAGTTCACGCAGTAACGTTCGCCGGTCGGTGCGGGACCATCATCGAAGACATGACCGAGGTGCGAATCGCTCGTTTTTCCTCGAACCTCAGTGCGTTCCATTCCATGGGATGTATCCCGCTTTTCGACAACCTTATCAGGCGATATGGGCTTGGTGAAGCTCGGCCACCCAGTGCCACTATCGAATTTATCAAGCGAACTGAATAATGGTTCGCCGGTAATAATGTCGACGTAGATTCCTGGCTTATGATTGTCCCAGTAAGCATTGTGAAACGGAGTTTCCGTTCCGCATTCACGCGTAACGTGATACTGATCCTTGGACAATTGTTTTCGCAATTCGGTGTCGGCCGGCATTGATTTGGTTGGATTCATTTTCTCAGCTTCCTTTTTCTGCGTTTGAGCATAAGCAAGAAAAATCGACCCGACAATCACAACGATTGTGCCAAGCAGACCAAACCACAACGACTTATGCGACCCATGATGCGGACGTATTAAATATGTACTCTTCATACCCTGAATTCTATCGATTCCCTTTTACCCGTACTAATTACCTTGAGAGGGTAACTACCTTGAGAGTGCCCCATAACCTACATTCCAATCCATTCGCTGGCAAATCGCACAGGCACGAGATCGATCTTCTTTAATTTGATTCGCAAACAAGATAAAAGATGGCTGGGGGTTTCGTATTTGTCGTAAGCCATTTTTCCGATTAATTGGGCCGACCCGCTTCCGGGCACGCGAATGTAACGACGCAGCGCAACCAAGCCGATCGGCGCAACTGATGCCGCCAGAGCAAAGATAAGCCACATTGTTCCGGAATGTCGCGGACCGTGTTCGGGACAAAACGCAGCCAGCAACCACCCGCCCGCTCCAACAAGGATCTTGCCTACAAGGAACGGAAGATACGCGAGCGAGCCATACGACGCCTCTTGGCCTTTCGGGGCAATCGCGGCGGCGTATTCGTAGACTCGCGGCGAATAGAACGCTTCGCCGATCGAGAAGACAATTAGATACAGCGCAGCCATGATATAGTAGGGGTGAATACTCCCGCGTACTCCGAGGTAACCATGCCCAAGCCATCCTCCGATGACGCTCTCAGCGGCAGGCTGGAACCACTCCGTCGGCAGCGCCATTATGAACACCCCAGCAGCACAGATTACTCCGCCGACGATAACCATCCGATAAGCCGCGAACTTTTGCGTGAGCGCGCCTACGATCGGCACGAGAAAAATGATGACGATCGCGTTGATTGCGGAAAGCTTACCGACAGGAGCGTTAAAGCCGAGCTCACGAATGCCCCACTTCGGGAACACGTAGTCCATTTGGAGAAAAATGGCTTTGAGAAATCCGATGAAGAGGAAGAAAGCAAGCAACCGGTAGAAGGCAGATTGACTAATCAGGCGCCGAAAAAGCTGCGCTGTAGCGATCGCGCTTTTTCGCACCGTCTGTTCGATGCCGGTCCAAAAAGCGGGCGCGGTCCCGCGATCGCGGGACCACTGATCAATCACGGGGCCGCCGTTGGTTGTTTCCGCTCCTCGGCGGATAAAATAGATTACCGGAAACAGCACGATCTCGAACATCAGGCTGACCATGAACAGTTGCTGATATGAGGTTGGCTCAAATCCGAAGAGACTGACATGCAAATTCAGCTGGCGAATGTAATCGAATATGTATCCGGCGGCGACATAGGCGATGTTCATCACCGCATAGATAAGCGAGAATGAGATCGACCGCTGAGCTACCGTGGAGTAGCGCCGCGTTGCAGCCAGCAGCACCGGCGTGCCAAGAGCTTCGCCGACTGCCAGCGGAAGAACCCCGCATGCAAGAGCTAGCCACGGGATCGTAGTAACAACCATTACGCTGCGAGCGACCGTGCAGATGGCGACGCCGAGGAAGAAAGTGCGGCGCAAGCCGATCGCATCCGTGATCGACCCAGCGAGCAACGTGAAGACGGTCATTGCCGGCGCCCAGACCCAGCCGACCAGCGCTCCTGCCGCTTGATCGCTAAACCCAAGATCTTTCGACAGCCACAAAACCATCGTTTTGTTCGTAACCGAGTAAGCGGTGTAGATAAGGAACTTGATCAGGAACGTGAGCCACAGCTCGCGTTGCGCTCCCTTGAGCACCGTAAACTTCGCGATGAAACCGCGAAGTCCGCTCGCGACTACCGGAGGAACGTTGTCTTCCGGTACGAACGTCTCTTTGACTGCTTCTCCCATGAGCCTGCCCGGAGATTACAGCATGTTCGCGACAAATTCGCGAGTGGCATTCATTGACGCGTTAAATGACAGCAGTAGGCAGCATTGTCATTCTAAGCCCTTCGGCTTCGCTCAGGACAGGCTTCGCGAAGAATCTCATCATTTCTTACGCTGCGCTGAATAACAATCAGAGGTGTTTCGCTCCGCTGAATATGACAGAGTGATCGCGACCCGCCTGAACGCTTCGAAAATTACAATAAATTCTCTATGTACGTCTGACGATCGAATGGCGCGAAATCATCCAGCTGTTCGCCGGTCCCGACGAAACGCGTTGGGATTCCCAGTTCGTCTTGGATTGCGACCACAATGCCGCCTTTGCCGCTGCCGTCGAGCTTGGTAACAATAACACCAGTCAGTCCAATGGCGTTTTGAAATTCGCGCGCCTGGCTGAGCGCGTTGCCGCCAGTCGTCGCATCGACCACAAGGAGCGTTTCATGCGGCGCATCCGAGTCGTGCTTGGCGAGACTGCGTTTCACCTTTTCAAGCTCGGCCATCAGATTCTTTTTCGTGTGCAGTCGGCCTGCCGTATCGCAAAGCAGAAAGTCAGCCTGGCGTTTTGCGGCTGCCTGATACGCTTCATAACAGAGCGCGGCCGGATCGGCGTTGTATTGTCCCTTAATCATTTCGACGCCCAGCCTTGTTGCCCAAACGCCGAGTTGCTCGATCGCCGCTGCGCGAAAAGTGTCTGCTGCCGCCAGCAAGACGCTGTGCCCGTCTTTCTGAAGATAACGAGCCAGCTTCGCTGTCGATGTGGTCTTGCCAGTGCCGTTGACACCCAGGAGCAGGATGACATTTGGTTTGCCGGCCAGAGGCCGGATGGCAGCACTGTTTGCGGGCAAAACCCGCGAAATTTCCTGGCGCACAATTTTCACGACGTCATTTATTCCCATTAACGACCAGGCCTCCCGTTCCTGCAGTGTCTTGATGATGCGAGTGGTCATCGGTACGCCGAGGTCGGCGCGAATAAGCAATTCCTCGAGCTCGTCCCAGTCGATGGGCTTACCGGCAAAGTGTTGGGCGAGGGATTGAAGGAATTTCATCTTAACGTTAAAGCGTTAGACGTTGAAGCGTTGACGCGACCATTCGTTTACTGTGTCATGTTGAGCGAAACAAAACATCTCTGATCATGTTTTCCGCTCCTTCCGAGAGAAAATAATTAGAGATTCTTCGCGAAGCCTGTCCTGAGCGAAGCCGAAGGACTCAAAATGACAATGATCCCTAAAGTTTCCCTTAGCGCTTTAACGCTTCCGCGAATCAGGCGCCTTTCTTCACCGCCTCGCGCGCGGGCCGGTCCAAATCTTTTCTTACGCGATCAAGAATACCGTTGACGAAACGGCCTGATTCACCACCACCAAAAGTTTTCGCTAACTCAATCGCTTCGTTAATCGAGACGACCGGCGGTATGTCGTCTCGATAAAGCATCTCATAAATCGCCAGGCGGAGGACGTTGCGGTCGACCGCTGAGATCCGGCGAAATTCGTAATTCTCGCAGTAGCGGCAAATCCGTTCGTCGATTTCCGGCAGATGCTCGACCATTCCCTCGATAAGCGGCTGCGCAAACTCGCGAACCCTTGGTGTTGCGGGACAGAATTCCCAAAAATCGTCAATCTTTTCCGGTCCTTCACCGCGCTGAAGGTCGCGCCAGAAATGATATTGAATTGCTGCTTCGCGTGCTCGCCGTCTTTTACCCATAAATTACTCGCTGCGAAGTTCCGACATGACATTGGAGATTTCCACTGCCGTCCGCGCGGCCTCGGTGCCGCGGTTGATTCTATTTTCGAGGCAGCGCTCGCGCGCCTGATCCTCGTTGTCAAAGCTGAGCACGACGTTGATCACGGGCACGCCGTAATCAACCGCAATTCGCTGAAGCGCATCGGTCACGGAGCGGCTTAGATTTTTGGCGTGGCTTGTTTCCCCACGCATAATCACGCCGCAGGCTATAATCGCGTTGTTTTTTTTCTTTCGCGCTAATTCGCGCACAACGACAGGGATTTCGAACGAACCCGGCACGCGGTGAATCGAAATTGCCGCGCCGGGCGTGAGTTCGTGCAATTCTTTGGCAGCATGATCAACCAGGCCCTGCACGTATTGCGGATTAAACTGGCTGGCCACGATTGCGAACCTGCATTTTGTCCGAACGAGGTGCGGACGAGGGGGAACAGACTTCGACATCTAGCAATGACGAATGACGAATGACGAATGACGAATTAATGACGAAGCCAGAGTGAAAATGGGACCAAAATCCTTTTGGATTTTGGCATTTTGGCCCTTCCTTGGTCATTCGACATTTGTGCTTCGTCGTTCACAACAAGTGTCCCAGTTTTGTCTTTTTGGTCTCGAGATATTTCGCGTTGTGCGGATTGGCTTCGCTACGTATTGGCACCTGTTCCACCATCTCCAGGCCGTAGCCTTCCAGTCCCACGACCTTCTTCGGGTTGTTAGTCAGAAAACGGAACTGACGCACTCCGAGATCGAAAAGGATCTGCGCGCCTAGCCCGTAATCTCGCAAATCGCTGGGATACCCGAGCCTCGCGTTTGCTTCGACCGTGTCGAGTCCTCCCTCTTGCAATTTGTAAGCATGAATTTTTGCCGCGAGTCCAATGCCGCGTCCTTCCTGGCGCATATAGACCAGGACGCCGCTGCCTTCTTCCTGAATTTGCCGAAGAGCGGCGTGCAATTGATTCCCGCAGTCGCACCGGCGTGAACTGAACACGTCGCCGGTGAGGCATTGGCTGTGAACACGCACGAGGGTCGGCTTGTTCTTATCGATCTTGCCTTTGACCAGGGCGAGATGATGCTGACCGTCGAGCTTCGAGCGATACAAATGTAAATCGAAATCGCCGTAGTCAGTCGGCATTTTCACGATTTGCTCCAGCTCCACGAGCTTTTCGCGAACGCGCCGGTGTGCGATCAAACTCTGGATCGTGCAAATGCGCAGCCCATGTTTCTTCCGAAACTCCATCAACTCCGGCAACTGCGCCATGGTGCCGTCATCGTGCAAAATTTCGCAGAGCACACCTGCCGGTTGTAGCCCTGCCATTCCTGCGAGATCGACAGCCGCCTCGGTGTGACCGGCGCGTCGCAACACGCCGCCATCCTTCGCGCGCAACGGAAAGACGTGCCCTGGCTGATTTAGATCTTCGGGGGACGATTTAGGATTCGCGATTGCGAGGATAGTGGTAGCCCGATCGTAAGCGCTGATGCCCGTGGTCACGCCGCGCGCGGCGTCTACCGAGACAGTAAAATCGGTCTTATGTTTCTCGCGATTCTGCACGACCATCCTTTGCAAGCCGAGTTGTTCCGCGCGCTCATTTGAAATGGGAGCGCAAATCAAGCCGCGCCCATGCGTAGCCATGAAGTTAATCGCTTCCGGCGTCACTTTTTCGGCAGCCATCACGAGATCGCCTTCGTTCTCGCGATCGGCATCATCCGTCACTATGACGATGCGGCCCTTGGCGATGTCACTTACCACATCGTCAATAGCATCAAACCGAAATGTCTCCTCAGCCTTGGCGATCATCGGAATAATACCATTACGTCCGCTGCCGCCCTGAGCAACTCTTACTCTCGCTCCTAGTCATACTCATAATCGAAAATTCTCGAGCACGAGCATGAGGATAACCGCGAGCCACTGAAATCACTTCGCGCTCCCCGCCACAATCGCCTCCGGCAGGTACATGTCATGGTTACTCCTCTGAAATTCGGCCTTCAGTTCTACCTTGAATTGGACGAGATCGACCAGGTCCCAGCGCGTGAATTTCCATGCGCGGTTTTTCTCCCGTGGCTCATATTCGAGCGGAACGACCAAATGCATAGCATCGTCGCGCCTTATTCGTGGCGATTTTTGGTTTCGAAATAGAATGCGCGGAAACCGCTATCACGGCTCCCGAAAACATAAAGCTTTGGATCGAGATAGAACACCCGCTTGCTCGTCAGATCGACAACGCGCAGATCGGGATAGCCGGAACACTGCACGCGACCTTCCGCCGTACGCGGGAAGTCGCAATTCAATCCCGGCGCTGCATTCAACAGCTGGCGCAAGCTGTCCTCGAAATGACTACTCACTTCGTTAATGCGGGCGACGTTTTGGATCACGCTGTCAGGCGTATTGAATCGCTTGATCGTCTCATCGCACCGGGCACTGATCTGCCTAATCACGCGCTGATCGATTTGATCTTTCGGATTCACCGGCAAAACGCGCTTGCCGGTCGTGTCGAAAATCACCTCTGCAAACGGAATTCCGCGCAACTGTCGATCTTCATCCAGCAACCACGTTATCAATTGATCAACCGGCGGGTTGGCTTGCGATTTTTGTAGGGCAGGCGCTTCGCCTGCCAAACACGTCGATGCAACCGGAGCGGTTGCGCTGCAGGCTAGAATTGCTGCCAAAGGAAGAAGCAAACGGTGAAGCATTCTCCGATTCAAAGTCGGCTTTCCGGAATGAACAAGACGAAAACAATGAGGATTCTGGGATAACGGCTTTGACACCATGATTTGGCTGTGACTACAGTGACTACATGACAACGACTCTGCGGGAAGCCAAAGCCAAACTTTCCGAGATGGTAAAACGCGCCAGCCGCGGGGAGGAAGTCGTGATCACCGTGCACGGGAAGAAAACAGCCAAGCTCGTCAGCGTGCCGCGGCAAAGGAACAAAATCGACAAGGAAAAATGGCTGAAACGCCTCGAGCGATTGCGGGAACAAAGCTGGACCGGCCGTTACGGGAAGAGTGCGCAGGAGATTCAAGACGAAGATCGCGCTGACCGGTTTTAACTAATGGCGTTCTGGGACACCTCTGCGCTCCTTAAGCTTTACGTGCGAGAACGTGATTCCGATCGTTTTCATCACTTGATACAAACTCAGCCGGAGAAAACAGCGATTTCACAGTTTACTCTGGCGGAAATGCATCGCGCACTTTGGGCGAAGGTATTTGCACGAGCTGTTCCAGCAAACTTTGCGCAGAAAGCCTACCGCGAATTCCGCGCCGACGTCGAAACTGCACTTCTCGACATAGTGCCGTTTGAACGGGCTGTGGAGGAAGAATTTGATCGAATTATTCCGATTTGTTATCGAGCGAGTCCGCCGGTGCCGCTCCGAACGCTCGACGGGTTGATCCTTGCCTCGGCGCTAATCGCAAGAACAGCGCGGTTGGTCAGCACGGATTCGCGAATGCGCGCTGCCGGTACGCTTTTGGGTTTGCATGTTTTACCGGAATCGTTCCGATGAAGCAAATCCGCCAAAATTTTCGTCGCCGGTCATCGAGGCATGGTCGGCAGCGCACTCATTCGCCGGCTCGAATTGGAGGGTTTCTCAAATTTACTTGTTCGTGACAGTTCGAAACTGGATCTCAGAGATGAGTCCGCAGTCGCGAAATTTTTTGCCGAAGAAAAACCAGCGGTGGTGATTCTCGCGGCAGCAAAGGTCGGCGGCATTAAGGCAAACAATGACTTTCCAGTCGAATTCCTTCTTGAGAATTTGCGGATACAGAACAACGTCATTCAGGCGGCACACGAGACTGCCGCGCGCAAATTTCTCTTTCTAGGTAGTTCGTGCATTTACCCGAAGTTTGCGCCGCAACCAATTCCGGAAACAGCGTTGCTGGGCGGACTGCTGGAACCAACCAATGAAGCTTACGCAATTGCGAAGATTGCCGGGATCAAGCTTTGTCAGGCGTATGCTCGCGAGTACGGCGCTAATTTCATTTCGGCGATGCCCACCAACCTGTACGGTCCCAATGACAATTTCGATTTGGAAACATCACACGTGCTGGCTGCGCTCTTGCGTAAAGCGCATGAGGCGAAAACGCGGAAAGATCGGAGGTTGATCGTGTGGGGCTCCGGAAAACCGCGTCGCGAATTTTTGCATGTGGACGACCTGGCCTCAGCGTGTCTCTTGCTGCTGGAGAAATATGATTCCTCAGAAATCATCAATGTCGGGTGCGGCGAGGACATCTCGATTCGCGAACTGGCTGAGTTAATCTGCGACGTAGTTGGGTTTAATGGCGAAATTGCCTGGGACACGACGAAACCAGATGGCACGCCCCGAAAGCTCCTGGACGTGACCAAGCTGCGCGCTCTTGGTTGGAAGCCGTCGATCCTTTTGCGGGACGGTATCGGCCTAACCTATGAATGGTTTCTCGCAAACTATGCGAGGTAATCTGTTTCAAACCGCAGCTTCTTATGACATATATGACCCATTGGATCCACGCGCGGGTTGACCCCCGATAGCTTTCCGCGTTGACTGCGAGCCGTGATGAAAAACCTACGCATCGGAGTTGTTGGGGTTGGTCATATCGGGAGCAACCATGCGCGGTTATATGCGGAGATTCCATCGGCCGAGTTCACGGCGGTGTATGATGTGGATCCTTTCAGGAGCCGCACCATCGGTGGAAAATTCGGTGCGACAGCTGCCAAATCGCTCGACGAATTTATTGACATGGTGGATGCCGCTTCCGTAGCAACGCCAACTAATACGCATTACGCGATAGCACGCTCTCTCCTAACAAAAGGCAAACATGTGCTCGTCGAAAAGCCAATCACCGATAATACCTCACATGCTACCGAGCTGGCGGAGTTAGCCGCGCGTAGCAGTCTCATTTTGCAAGTTGGTCACGTGGAACGGTTCAATCCGGTTTTAGGCGCGCTGGAAACACATCTGACCCATCCTCGGTTCATCGAAGCGCATCGGCTCTCGCCTTATTCCGAACGCAGCACGGATATCGGTGTCGTCCTTGATTTAATGATCCACGACTTGGAAGTCATTTTGCATTTTGTGCGCGCGCCGCTCTGGAGCATCGACGCGGTGGGAGTCCCGGTCCTTAGCCAGAGCGAAGACATCGCCAATGCGCGGCTGCATTTTGAAGATGGATGCGTGGCAAATGTTACCTCCAGCCGCATCAGTCCCGAGCGTCTTCGCAAGATTCGCATCTTTCAAGAGGACGCCTATCTCTCGCTCGATTATCAGAATCAAAGCGGTGAAATCTATCGGCGGGCTGGGGGACGCATTACACGCGACAGAGTTGATATTGAACGGGAGGAACCGCTCAAGCTTCAGCTGGCTTCGTTTATCGAATGCGCGAGCACAGGACGCGAGCCGCGCGTTTCGGGTTCTCAAGCGACCGCGGCATTGAAGCTAGCAGTCGAAATAACGAAGCGAATCGCGCCTGGTGGGTAGCAGCTCACTGATGTATTTTCATGCCGGACGCTGTAGCCACTGCCTTGTGGGGGGTTTCTTCGGGAACATAAAGCGAGGACGGATCATGCGTCCGTGGGTACGAGCCCAAGACGTTGTAGCCGCGGCGCTGCGTCGCCGTGCCGAAGGGACCCACGCGGGTGGAGCGCGTCGACACAGCGAGGCGGCTACATGAAATCCAAGACTATCTATTTTGTCGCCGGTGAAGTGAGCGCAGACAATCATGGTGCTGCATTAATGCATTGCCTGCGCGAGCTGGACGGCGAACTTAAGTTTGTGGGGCGCGGGGGCCCGCAAATGCGAGAGGTCGCCGGCGAGCAAATCAAAAATTGGATCGGCGAAGCAGCTGTTCTCGGTTTATGGGAAGTGCTCAGGAAATATGGTTATTTTCGCGAAAAATTTCACGAAACGCTCCGCGAAATTCGGGACAGTAAGCCTGACGCAGTAGTCCTGATTGATTATCCGGGTTTCAATCTGCGTCTCGCCCGCGCATTGCGACGCCAGGCGCCACGACAAAAGATAATTTACTACATCAGTCCACAGGTATGGGCCTGGGACCGCGGACGCATCAAAAGAATGGCGCACTTCATCGATCTGGTACTCTGCATTTTCCCCTTTGAAGTCGATCCCTACAACCAGGCGGGCTTGCGCGCGTTGTTTGTTGGTCATCCCATGATCGAACGATTGCAGGGCTGGAAAATCGACACGAAGCGTGATCCGAATTTAATCGGGCTCTTTCCCGGTAGTCGCTCCCGCGAGGTGCGAAAGATTTTTCCGGTAATGGTGGAAACGGCGCGTGACCTTCGGCAGCACAATGCGAATTTACATTTTGAAGTGGCAGCTGCATCCGAGCAACTGGCTCGCGAGATGAAGCCTGCTGTCGTCGGACTGGATCAATCACAAGATCGGGAGGCAATTCAAATTAAACTCGACGAGACCGCGGTAATCATGCAGCGCGCATGGGTCGGGATCGTCGCTTCAGGAAGCGCCACGTTGGAAGCTGCTTATTTTCAGTTGCCGTTTGTGCTGATTTATAAGGTTGCGTGGCCGACTTACCTGGCAGCGAGATTCGTAGTGAGTGTGAAATATCTTGGTATGCCTAACCTGCTGGCGGACAAAGAAGTAGTACCCGAGTTCATTCAGCACCGCGCAAAACCAACTGCCCTCGTCAAAGCCCTGCAGCCGCTAATTGAGAATGCAAACACGCGCCAGCAGATGATTTCTCAGTTCAAGGTGATCATCACTAAACTGGGCGACGTCGGAGCGAGCGAGAGAGCAGCGCGGGCGATTATTGAAGAGATTGGAAGCGCGACGTAACTAATCACTCCATGAAAATCTGGGATATTTCGCGAACGCTTTCGAATGATCTTGCAGAATGGCCCGGTGACGAGCCCTGTCGTTTTCAATTGACGAGAGAGAAAACGAAAGGCGAAAGCGTTAATCTGGGTGCAATTAGCATGAGCGTGCACAACGGCACGCACGCCGACGCCCGGTTCCATTTTGACTCGAATGGCGAATCAATTGAGAAAGCGCCGCTCGAAACTTATCTGGGGCGCGCAACAGTGGTCGACCTTGGGCAAGCTTTCTTAGACTCGAAAGAGAAACACCTGATCACAATCGAGGACCTCCGGCCCTCTGCCGAAGCAATAGCGGCTACCTCCCGGCTCCTTGTAAAAACTGGTCGATGGAGTGATTCCACAGTTTTTCCAAACCAAATTCCTGTAATCGCCGCTGATGTGCCGGCGTGGCTGCAGAAAAACGGCGTCAAACTGCTGGGATTGGATCTTCCGTCCGTAGACGAAATCGATTCGAAATCGTTGCAGAACCATCACGCGTTGGCTCGCGCCGGCATCTCTATCGTTGAATCCCTCGATCTGAGCAATATCGCTCCGGGGATCTATCAGTTCGCGGCGCTGCCGCTAAAAATCGCCGGTGGCGATGGCGCGCCAATGCGCGCAATTCTTTGGCGCGACTGAACTGAGTGATGAAGGCGCAAGGAATGATGAAAGCCGACGCTTGCCACCGTACGCTGAGGATGTCGGCCAGTGGAGTCAGCTTTTGGGAATCGACATTGTTAAGTCATTCGGCATTCGTGCTTTGACATTCGAGTTGATGTCTCGCCTCCGCTCGACATGACAGGCAACCTCCTCGAAGACCAGCGCACCGTTTGGGTCGTTGCTGCCTTTAGCTTTCTTTTGTTTCTCATCGGCAATTTGCCGTGGCAGATCGATGACTACGACCAGGCGAAGCAAGCGTACACTTCCTTCGAGATGATCAAGGAGGGCCGCTGGTTTTATCAGCAGACGCCCCGCGAACGCGTGGCAACCAAGCCGCCATTGGTAGGATGGGTTTCAGCTGGTCTCTTTGCAATTACCCGGTCATGGGAGGTAGCGTGGCGGCTGCCATCGCTCCTGGCTGCCATTGCGCTGACGGTCTTGCTGTTTCGCACTGCTACATCCGCTTACGGGACAATTGCTGGTCTCGTTGCGCTCAGTGCGTTTGGGTTAAATCTGTTGACTCCGCGCCTGGCGACACTCGTGCGTACAGACATGCCGCTGGCATTTGTAATCTTTCTAATTGGGCTGCTCGTATGGCAAAAAATTGAAAGGCAGGAAGAATGGAAGGCGCGTGATCGAGTTTACCTCTTCGCATTGCTTACCATCGCAATGCTGATCAAGGGTCCGATTGCCTATGCTTTCTTGCTTCCCGGCATTGTCCTGTTGCAATGGCGTACGGGTAGGGCGCGACCTGAGCTTGTCCTGAGCGAAGTCGAAGGAGGCGCGCCGCTCAGCACCTGGTCTAGCTGGTGGCCCTGGATCGCTTCACTAGCTGTCTTTTTGTTTTGGGTCACCGGCGGCATCTTGTTTCAACCTGGCTTCTTTGATGAAGTCGTTATACGCGAATTTTTGGGACGTTTTGGCGAAACAATTCATCGTCCGCAGCCGCTTTATTTCTATTTGCCGCATCTGGTTCACAAATTTGGTCCGTGGAGCATTCTGCTGATTGGGATTGCAATTTTCGATCTGGCATCGCGTCGATGGAAGATTGGCGCTGCATTTCACGAAATGTCGCCGCAGACTTTCTGGCTGCTTTGCTGGAGTCTCGGCGGCTTGTTCGTAATGTCACTGATTCCGTCCAAGCGCGTCGATAGAATCTTTCCGGTTATCCCGCCGCTTTGTTTGCTTTTAGCCGCACAAGTTTCTGGTGGGCTCGACGCGCTGCGCCAACCGGACGACCCGAGGCGGACTGGCGTTGCAGCGCTGCGTCCCTACCTGGCTATCGGGCTGTTATTCGCCATCTTCTTCACTGGCAGCTACACAGCTTGGAAAGTAGTTACCGGCTATCGCGATCACCGCGACGCGCTCGCTATTTTTGGGCGCGACGTTCGCCGCGAAGCAGAGGCGCACCACTGGCGTTATGAAGTCGTTTCTGCGAAGGACGAAGGGCTGCTCCTCTATTTGCAAAAAACGCACTACATCGAGCAGGGTGACGCGGCCGCCGAATGGAACGCTGGAAATCTCGATGCACTTATAGCCTCAACAGAGAAAGCTGAAGATCTTATGCCCCAGCTTCGAGGCGCTACTGTCTCTCAGAGGAAATCAAGTGAGCGAAAGAAAGAGCGGGGGACGGATTATGTTTTGATTACGCGTTGAGCTCCGGGTTCGCATTATCGGATGCTATCGATGTCATAAATAGGAATCCAATGTTTGGTAGGGCGCGACCTAAACTTGTCCTGAGTGAAAGCGAAGGAGCGTGCCGAACGGGATAGACTTTGATAGGGCGCGATCGCCGGGCACGCCGAAAAGTCCTAGTCTTCCTGCTATAGCCAGACTTAGCGCCTACCCTTCAAGAAGGTTGGCGCGCTGGTTCCTTCAAGTAGGTAGGCGCAGCTCAACGTAAAGACGTCGCCAGGGCTGATCGTCAATGAGTCGCCAACGATGACCCGTCCCCGTTGTATCGGGTGCCAGCAATACCTCACCTGGACGCAACACAAACGTCTCGCCGTTGCGAGTCGTGAATTCGAGCGGACCAACAGGGTGATCACATACTGCACGTGTGGTGCGGTATGCCAATCGAGGGCTGAACCAGCTGGGCTTTCCTGGAAGTGGATCGCCGTTGCTTCTTGAACAGCGCCAAGTGGAATCGTGATGTATTCGACGTGTGAACGGCCATCAGCCCCGGTCACCAAGTGAACGCAACGAATCATATCAGTGGCCATTTTGCCATAAGTTTACCAGGAACGCCACGCTAGATGACCAGCCGTCGCTAGTCGCCCTGCTGAGACCAAGCGTAGCGGTTGCCATTCCAGTAGATGAGCGCGCTGGCTGCCTCGCTCTTACCCACGAAAAGCGCGTCGCCGCGGAGATCTGGAACACCTCCTTCAGCTTCCTGGGCGGCGCGGCCTTTGGAATAAACCTGCCAGGAATCCATCCACTCGAAGTTATCACCGCCGTTGCCATTTGCGTTTCCTGCCCCGACAACCGTTACTTTGTCGGTCGCACCACTGATTATGGCAATGCCGAGCTTTTCGGTCGAACGTTGCTTGACCAGGACAGCAATATCAGCTTTGCCATCGCCATTGAAGTCTCCGCGAAGATAGAAAGGATTCATATGGAAGGAGAGCTCGTAATCCCTCGCGAGCGACCCATTCGCGATGGCTCTCTTAACTGCCTCCGGAATGTCATGGCCTTGAGCGGCGGCGTCCGGCGCTGGTGACTGCTCGAGATCGGATTGCGTTATCGCTTTGGTGCTTAAATCGATCCGGTATGTCTTGCCGCGCTCAGATGTAACTAGAAGCGTATCATCGAGAACCGTTCAGCTTATTAATGAAAACCCACTGAACGTCTTCCTCCAGTCGTGGCTCAATGCGGTTCGTAAACACCGTCAATTGCCAGAGCTTCCTATTGGTCTGAACATCCCACGCTTCGATGTATGCGCGGCTACCGTCGTCATTCGGTGCTACATAGCGAATACCGTCGTGGATCACCGGCTCGACTTTTGGCGGTGCCGCACGTTTGGCAAGCGCCAAACACGGAAGAACTGCTATCGCAGAAAATACAAGGATAAGTCGCGTCATAGGCGGGTAGGTCGCTAACGAGCAGCCGGCGTTCATAATTCATAACAGCCCGCAGCTCCGCCCCGATGGCGGCGCTGGCTTTAGCGACTGGGTAGCTCCTTGCTTGTCAGTTTCGAGAACTTCTCCTCGACGCCGCGCTCGACGCGTTGGCGCTTTATTTCGTCCTTCTTTTCTTTCAGCATCGATATCAGCTGGTTCATCCCATTAGCGAGATCAGCATTAGCCGACGGCCATTCGCTCTTGCTTCTGAATGTGACGCCCGGATAGGCAGCCTCCAAATCAGGTATGCGGCGCCCTTCTTTTTGGACTTTTTCCACGACCTTCACAAGGCCATCGGTATCTCCGAAGGCGTAACCATTGATATAAGTGCCCGCAAGCTGATAAAAAGCGTTCTGGGCGTGCAATAGCTCAAACCCAGGGCTACCGATGCTTCCCATCTTGGCCTGGTCCAGGAGAACGCCAAACTGCCGACCCCGATACTGCGCAGAATAGAACCAGTAAACCGCTTCTTTTCGATAGCCAAGGTCGTACAACCGGATCGCAGCGACATAGAGCTCCGGGAAAGTGAGTTGGTCCCAATCTTTCTTCATCTGGGCGATGGTAGTAAGAAAGTCATCTTCATTCGCCGCCGCCAGACCCGAACTAAACGGGCCAACGTTGACCTCCGGACCTTTCGAATTGTAATAAGGGGTGACGTAGGCATAAATGTGCGAGGGATTGATCTCTGGCTGGGCTGCCTTCGAGGCGAGCGATGTGAAGTTTATCGCGACGAATACAAGCGACAGTTTGTTCATTTTTTTCCTAACGAGAAACAGATAAGCCACGGTCGGGGTCGGTGGCAATGTCGCTGAAGTTGTCTCGCCAAGGGGCCGTTGGCTTCATCGTCTGGTTAGGCCGCAGTGCGGTTTTGGCCATTCCCAGCCCTAAGTGCTTCGGTCATAGTCGCCAAACGACGGAAAGCTGGCACCCCTAGGATTCCGAAGGTTACAATGAGCACGACAGAGGTGATAAACGCCGAGTCCATGCCAGTCTTCCAGACTGGCGACACGGATAGATGTCCAATTACGCCGTATTGTATCGGTATTACAATCATATCCGCGACCGTATGCAGAACCACGGAAGGGAGGATCGACCGCGTCAGATATACGAGCAATCCATGAAGGGAGCTTACGACGAGAAAGAACGGCAGAAAGGCAAACGTTACGTAGGCGTGTCCCAAGTGTGACACGAAGAACATCACTCCAGAGATCAAAACTGCCACAATCCAGCCATGTCGGCGCTGAACCTGAGATACCAAATATCCTCGAAACGCTGCTTCTTCGATGACCCCAGCGACTGCGCTTATCGCGAATAATACAGACGCTGTGGTCCAGATCGGGTAATGGGAAAGATCGATCGGGAGCTTAAAAGCATCTCGCGGAAGATTAGCCAGTCTCGCGGTCAAGAATGAAAGACTCACTATACTGACCATTGCGAGGCCACCCGCGAGCAGCGACCAAAACCAAACCATACCTGAGAGAGGGCGGGCACGCAGGTCTCGACGACGAGATTCGGCCGTCGACCGAGGCCATCCTTGGCCGTTCAAATATCGCCAGAAAATCCACAACCAAAGCGCTGTTGCCGGCAATAACCAAGGAATGGACGGAGAAAGTTTCAGATTCGCGACCATAAAAAGGTCGGGCAGCAGTCCGCCAATATCGGCTATGAGCTCAGCCAGTACGATTGCTCGCAAGACGACGGGGAGCCGATTCCAAAGCCGAATAGCTATAGACACAGGACGTGATATGGAGCCTAACTATGATTCGACGAAAGTCTGTTTCGCCTATTTCGGCTTTTCGCCAGCAAACATTCCCGACAAAAAGAAAGCATGAGCTCCGTATTATCGGGATCGACAGAACGGAGCAAGCGGAAAAGCTTCGAGAACAACATGCCGTTGCTTGATGTTGCACAAACTGCTTAAAGCAGTTAACAATCCCGCCCATGATTCGAACAGCCTTCCTCGCGACTGCGATAATTTGGGCGCTGCTGACCGCTGCCTCGATCCATGCCCAGGTCAATATTGAACAAATCGTTGCGCAAAAGGTTCAACCGATTTTGCCGAAGAATGGCAGCGGAGGAGGGGTTGCGGTCGCCGTCCGGATGAATGGTAAGACTTCGTTCTTCAACTACGGCATGGCTGACAATGCGCAGAATCGCCCGGTCACAGCCGACTCGATTTTCAACCTGGGCTCGGTCGGCAAGGTATTTGCGACCACATTACTAGCGCAAGCCGTTAAACAGGGCGAGCTCAGTCTCGATGATCCGGTTGCCAAATATGTCACCGAGTTACAGCGCGGTGGTGATATTCGCCGGATAACACTAGGACAGCTTGCTAGTCATAGTTCTGGCTTGCCGCGCGTGCCGCAGCAATACGAAACGTGGCACAAAGGGAGGTATACGTGGCCGGATTTTGTTCGCTTCCTCAATTCCTGGAAGGCGGCTCCGAACCATGAACCTGGGCAACAATACCTCTATTCCAATGCGGCGATGGTCCTGTTGCGAGTCGCCCTCGAACGCCGCTTCAACACGCGGTTCGCGGCCTTGATGCATCAGCGGCTTACCGGCCCGCTGGGGATGACGTCGACTGCACTGCCTTTGCCGCGCGATTTGCTTGGTCGCGCCGTGCAAGGTTATGGCCCGATGGGCAAACCGATCGGCCGGCCGGGTATGGAAGGGGGAACTTTCCAGTGGCCCGGCTCCGGCCAAATCTATTCATCGTCGCGTGACATGGCCACCTTCCTGGCTGCCAATCTCGGCGAGCTTCCCGGCCATGGACCAATCGAGAACGCCATGGCCTTCGCCCATCAGGGTGTTTTCACCGTTAGCCCGCGCTTAAAAATAGGTCTCGCCTGGCAGATCGTCAGCGCCGGCAATTTCACCATCATCGACAAGAACGGCGGGCTACAGAACACTTCTACCTACATCGGATTCGCTCCGCAGAAGAAGCTGGGCGTTGTTATTCTGGTCAATCGCGGTAAGCAGCATGCCACTGGGATTGGGCGGCAAATCATCCACGCCGTCGCACAAAACCAATCCGAACCTTCAAGTGAAGGCGAGCCTAACCCGGACAACGAGTGACACACGGCATTGTAGCCACGGCGCTGTGTCGCCGTGTTGAGTGGGCAACAACACCAAAGCGCCTCGACACAGCGAGGCGACTACAACCTCGAAGCGTGGCAACTCTCCGTAGCTAGTCCACCTTTACCACTACTTTGCCTCGAGCGTGGCCTTGTTCCAAATATTGGATAGCCTTCGGAAGCTCGCTTAACTTGTAAGTTCTGTCGATGACCGGCGTGACCTTGCCGGACTGCATAAGATCGGCCAGGAGCAGTCAGGTCCTTTTGGTTCAGCTCAGCCAGCATCATCCCCATTTTCTGGCTCACGAATTTTGACAAGAACATCGCCTTGAACGCATGAGTGAGCCCCGGCCCGAGCCATCGGCTCTCATTAACTCCTCCGCCTCCAATCAACACGTATCTTCCATCGGGATTTAAGACGCGCCTGCATTCCGATAACGAATGGTTCGCAACGTTGTCCAGAATCACGTCGTAACGTTGGTCACCCTTGGTGAAATCCTCCTTGGTGTAATCAATCACGTGATCTGCGCCGAGCGATCGGACCATGTCCAGATTTCTGGTACTGCATACGCCAGTCACATCTGCGCCGAACGACTTTGCGATCTGCACGGCGAACGTCCCTACACCTCCCGACGCGCCGTTGATCAAGACCTTCTGTCCCGGTTGAACCTTTCCCTTGTCGCGAAGGCCCTGTAGTGCAGTGATTCCTGCAATAGGCACTGAAGCCGCTTGCTCAAATGTTACGCTGGCCGGTTTCAGACGCCACTGCTCGGGCCTCGCGGACGCACACATACTCGGCGAATGCCCCTGTCCGTCCGCCGAATACTTCGTCACCTGGCTTGAACTTCGTGACATTTTTCCCTACTGCCTCCACCGTGCCAGCAAAGTCAACGCCCAGTCGTGTGTCCTTTGGTTTGCGAAGACCTACTCCCATTGCGCGCATGATGTATGGCGTACCTTCAATGAAGTGCCAATCGAGTGGGTTAACCGAAGCCGCGCGAACTTTTACCAGGATTTGATCGTCTGCAGGAGTAGGTTTTTCAATTTCCTGTAGCTTGAGATTAGGCAAACCGTAGTCGCAATACACAATAGCTTTCATGGGATTCGTAGGAACTGCAGCGTAGTCGCTCGCAATCGTTGGTCGAAGTCCAGTAGGCAATAAATCCGCCAAGGATTAGAGCAAGCACGATGATGCTTGCAGTCCATTTCAATATGCGTTCCATCGCTTGCGCGGGCGCTTTGGGTTTGGTTCATCATTCATAATTGTTGTCTTATTTCTTCTTTGTGGATTACAGGTTTATTGTTACTCCACAGTTATTACTACTTTTCCTCGAGCGTGGCCTTGTTCAAGATACTGCAGCGCTACCGGGACGTCACTCAACTTGTAAGTCCTATCGATAACTGGTGTCATCTTTCCGGACTGCATGAGATCGGCCAGAATAGTCATGTCCGCTTTGTTAAACGCGGCAATGTAGGCGACGAACTTTTCGCGGACGAAGCGCGACCGCACATACGCATTGAGCTCACCAGCCAAACGCATTCCCATGCCGTCGTGCCATCCTGCTCCGCCGACCCCGGCCATGACGCAGATGCCGTTGGGATTTAGGACGCGCCGTCGCTCTGAGAACGAATGGTTGCCAATCGAGGTCGAAAATCAGGTCGTAACGCTGCCATCATTTTGGTGAAATCTTCTTTGGTGTAATCAATGACGTGATCTGCGCCGATTGATCGGACAAGATCGACATTCCGCGTGCTGCAGACGCCCGTCACTTCGGTGCCGAATGATTTCGCTATTTGCACCGCGAATGTGCCAACGCCTCCGGACGCACCGTTAACCAAAACCTTTTGCCCGGCCTGGATCTTGCCTTTGTCGCGAAGTCCCTGCAGCGCGGTGATCGCGGCGACCGGGACGGCAGCGGCTTGTTCAAACGTCATGTTGGCAGGTTTCGGCACAACTGCTCGATCGGCGAGAGCACAGACATACTCGGCGATGGCGCCGTCTCTTCCGCCGAATACCTCGTCGCCAGGTTTGAATTGCGTAACGTTTTTGCCAACTGCTTCAACAGTCCCCGCATAGTCGACACCCAGCCGAGTCTCTTTTGGTTTGCGCATTCCGAACATTGGGCGTAACAGCCAAGGGCCGCGGATGGTCAGGTCGAGTGGATTTAGGGAAGCCGCGCGAACTCTGACCAAAATCTGGTTGTCGGTTGGAGTTGGTTTTTCAACGTCTGCCAACGTGAGAACCTCAGGTCCACCATATTCGCAATGAAGGATAGCTTTCATCGGATTGGCCGGAGCGCCGGTGTTGCGATCGCATTCGTTAGTCGATCTCCAGTAAGCGATGAACCCGATCAGGAAGGCCAATATTAAGGCGAACAAAAGCGCGCGCGCAGTCCACTTTAGTATATGTCTTAATTTCACTGCTTTAGAGAAATATAGGTAGCCGCAGTGAAACAGATTTGGTTGAGCCTGCGTTGACGTAGTCCACTTCGCTATGACTTGATGTTCCAATCCCTTTAAACAGAAGCCAGAAGCTTATGACGAGTTCGAAAATCGCCATCGGCGAATCGAACCAATAGTCGTTAACGACCTTGTTGAAGTCAGGGAAAATCAGGAAAAGAAAGGCGCAGCAAACGCACCAAGCAGACGCAATCACACCGAAAGCAGCCAACGCTTTTGGGATATACCCCGACCTAAGCCATAAGATAGGCGCAGACGGTCGCGGCCAATCCGAAAAATGGCAAACCTACATAATAATCGTCGAAATTCGCTGCGACGTTTAGTCTTGCCAGTGCCTGCAAGTGCTCGGCGCCTAAGACTTGCAAGTAAGGTGCGTTGCCTAGGAGCCGCAGCGAGCCAAGAAGATTTAGTGTCGTGAGAAGCCACAACAACGCGAAAACAAGTCGAAAGAGCGCTCCGATCAAGGCGAGCAAGCGATCTACTGGCCTAAGAATCACATACAGTGCCGAAAGTAGGACCACAACGATTACGCTGTAAGTAAGAAAGCAAGTGACCGCTAGTCGCAGTTGAGTCTCATGCCCGACGATATTCCGAGCGGTTTCCGCAGCATTTCCAGGGACGACTAGCGGGCCGAGTAACACATAGTTTCCAAGCACGACGATCACCACAGACAACAGGCCGGTGACCCCCGCAATTTTTGCGGCTGTACGTTGTGAATTGTCGATCCTGTTCATGCGGTCTTCAACTGTGCTGTAGCACCGGGAGACGATGTCACCTTCGCGCCTTTGATCAGAAGCCAGAGCATAATTGCCAATTCGCCGAACAGAAATGGCTGCGCATAACGAAAGGCCGCATCGTAATAGGACGATGGAGCAAACAATGCCATCGGACTCAGGACCAGCCACGCGAAACAGTTAATCATCAGCCAGGCACCGATGATGCGTGGCAAAAATCCGGAACGGAAAACAAGTAACCCAAAGGGAAACAGCCATAACCCCCAAAAGATCTCGTTGATGAAATTTCCCTGGGAGTGCAGACGAACGAAAAACATTCCCAGGGCGTTACGCTGGGCCTGCTCGAAGACATTTAGAAAATCGGCGCCGCGAAAAAGGATAAAAGCGGCGATGTTGTTCAAAGTATTGAGAAAGCCAACCGCCGCGGAAACCAGGACAAACCCGATCATCGCCACGGCCCATGGCTTACTTACGCTGCTGAGCAAGCGATAGAGAGTAACTCCCAGGCAAATGAAGATGATGTGCGTCCACAGATCACCAATGACCCAGAGGCGAAACAGGGATTCGTGATTTAGAAAGTTGTTCGCGGTTGCGGTCGCATCGCCACGGACGATGAGTTTGGCCGGAACGTAAATCAGGCTGAACGGCCCGGTCAGTACCATTGATAGATACACGGCACCAGCGATACGCGCGGCTTTATCGGTCGGATGCATAAGTCTAATTAAGTAGGGGCGATTGACCCCAATCGCCTGTCGGTCTGAACGAGACGAAATTTGTAGTCATTCCTTTCAGATAGGTCCTCGATAGCGGCGTTGTCGGACTGCTATCGCCACGAAAGCAGCAGCGAATGCCAGTCCAATCCAGAGACCCGGCGTGGCCAGGTATCTTCCGGGGGTGAGCTGGACCAGTGAATCAATTGCGACACCGCGATGCGGCTGGAAGGCGAAAGCTGTATCGCCGGCGCCGAACAGGCGATCTTTTAACATCGATACAAAATGCGAAGTGTTGAACGCAATCTTCTCAAGAACGCTGATCGCGAGGAGAGGTAACACCGCCCAAAGAAACGTCGCGCGCCGCGCCCATCCGGAAATCAACAGTGCCCAGCCATAGATCGGGGCATGCCAGAGCACGATCACAATCAGGCTGTAGAGCAGTATCACCGATTGTTGAACCAAATTAAAACGTGTCCACGTCGTCGCGGCGAGACCGCTCGGCAGCAGGATTGCGCTGCTCCATAGCAGCATGAGGAACTGAACAAGGACGATAATGCCAAAGATGACCAGTGGCAGAATTACAAATGGAATGCTCGCCTTCGAAAGAACGGTTGTGAGATCCGAGACCGGAAGCGATTTCCAGAACAGGATGCTGCGATCGCGCCGCTCGCTTTGCAACGCATCGAGACAGTAGAATACGCCGACGATGAACGCGGTGAAGATCAAAATCATCGCAGCCGCATCGTATGGCTCTCCGATTAAAGCTCGCTGGTGCGCTGGGTCGAGCAACAGCACAGCCTGCCTCCGCTGCGGCATACCAATCGTGCTGACCAGGAAACCGAACAGCACGACCACGGCGACAATCAATGGCGCAACATAAATGGAACGGTTCTCCCACAACTCACGCCGCACCGACCAATAGAGTGCGCGAATGGTCGCGCTGTTGTAGCCCTGGTCGCTGACCCCGGCGTTCTTTGGAGATTCCGGCACCGCAGCCGATTGAGTACTCATAAGCTAGCTCCTTTCTGCCGTTGTCCAATGGCTGCCGGACGAAGGGACGGCCGTAGTTCGCCTGTGTTATTACTCATCACGGCTACGAACAAGTCGGCGATACTGGGCCTGCGTAATTCACCAAGCGCGGCGAGTTGGTCGCGATTTACATGATCGAACAGCAGAACACTGCGACCAAAGACGGGACGTTCGTAAATCGGCTTCAACGCGCGCGCTGCCGCGACATGCTCAGGATTCACCATCACCTCCACATAACGCGAGTCGAATTCTTCCATGCTGCATTCGAGCGCGATCCGCCCGCGATTGATAAACATGAGATCGGTTAGGACGTCCTGAACCTCTTCCACCTGGTGCGTTGTTACGACGATAGTACGGCTGTGATCGAAGTAATCGTTCAGCAGTGAATCGTAGAATTGTTTGCGATAAAGGATGTCCAGGCCAAGCGTTGGCTCGTCCAGCACCAGCAATTTCGCGTCGATGGCCATAACCAGCGCGAGGTGTAATTGGGCTACCATGCCTTTTGATAACTCCCTTACCTTGCTCGTGCGTTTGATCGTGGTCTTTGCCAGGAAACCTTCCGCTTTCGTGCGATCGAATCGCGGATGCACGCCCGCGACATAGTCGAGTAATTGCGTTACGCGGATCCAACGCGGCAGCACGGCGACATCTGCAATGAACGAAACGTCTTGCATGAGTTGGTTGCGTTCGTTCCATGGGTCGCGTCCCAGCACCTTCAATTCTCCCTGGTATGAAGTGAGGCCGAGAATCGCATTGAGCGCGGTCGTCTTGCCTGCGCCGTTTGGACCTACGACTCCGAGGATGCGCCCTTCTTCAACGCGCAAATCGATGCTGTCGAGCGCGATGGTTGTGCCGAAAGCCTTATGGAGGCCGCGTGCTTCTATCGTTGCCATGGCTTCAGCGACCGTCCTTCCTATTTGAACTGCGGGCTGCGGAATCGAGCAGTTCCTTTGGATTCAGTCCGAGCCGTTGAATGGTTGCGTGTACCCTGGGCCAATGTTCGGAAAGAAATTTCTGCCTCTCGTCCTTGAGTAGTGACTTGTGCGCGCCCTCCTTGACGAACATGCCGAGACCTCGCCGCTTTTCGACTAGCTCCTCGTCGACTAATTCTTGATAAGCCTTTAGAACGGTGAGGGGATTGACTCGAAATTCGGACGCAACATTGCGTACCGAGGGCAGGGGTTCGCCTTCTTTGAGTACGCCGTCGAGTATCATATGGACGACACGATCGCGAAGCTGGCGATAAATCGGCTGATTGTCGTTCCATTCACGATTCATCCTGTGCTCCAAACGCCCAAGACTGCGCGCGGCCCCGTTGATTGCTCGCTCTGCCTCATATAGTGATATAGTTAACTACTACACCAGAGCACGTGCAAGCTTTTTTTCTGAAAATTTTTTGGCAATTTTATGCGACCGCAAAACGACCACGTATCGCGACCCATTATCAGTCGCCGGTTCGTCTAATCGGCGGCTCGTTTCCGCCGTATTTCTTCCTGGCTAGCGCGGCTGCTCGCGAAAACTTTCGGAGTTGGCTTCATCGTTTGGTTAGACCGTCTGCAGCTGCTTGCACATTATGTCGCCGGGCCGCTGGTGCCAAACGCACGGGCCGAGTAATGTCCAACCTAGGCGTGAATACCACGCCTGCTTGTCGAGCGTGAACAAATACAGAGTGTGTGTCCCTCGCGACCGAGCCTCGTCCTCCACAGTGGCGCATAGTGCGGCACCAATACCCTGACGACGAAAATGTGAGCCGACAAATACTCCGCCAAGCCAAGGAGTCAGATCCTCGCGCCCCTCAAGATCATGCACGCGAAGGGCGGCGGTTCCCAGAAGTTGTCCATTCGCATGCGCAACCCATGCAATAGGCAACTTATCTCGATTCATGTGCGCCTTTAGTTTTTCGATTCGAGTCTCAGGGTTTTTTTCGCCAAGAGTTGAGCCCCACTGTTCGAACAGCCACTGCGCCAGTTGCGGGATGTATTCTGGGTGCTCAATCAGGTAGCTAATCTGAACTCCGCGTATACCAATTCAGTGTTCGGTCTAACGAGAATAAGATAAGCGAATCGCCACTGAGAGCGAGGCTGATCTGGAATGGAGGTGTCTAGTCACGAAAGCTGATTTTCTAGCCGGGTGGCGATTCGCTTCAGCGTTTGGTTAGGCGGCTGTTCTCTCTAGAACACAAAACCGCGGAGGAGATGCGAGGGCGCGTTGCCATTAACCTTCTTCGCGGTTTTGTTTTCGCGACTTCGAGCAATCCCATCCGTCTTGTTTTACGGCCGGGGAGGTGGAAAGTTTGCGTTGTGAAATCACTGTTCGCTGTGTCGGTGCTGGCGTCTGCGGGTTTGACGGCGGTGTGCAATAAAGGGACATGAAAAAGACGTTTCTTCTCTTTTTCCTGGCCTTGGTTGCGAGGGCTTATGCCGCCCAAAGCGATCTCCCTCCTCTTTACACAGTCATTGTCGATTCTCACCGCTGCCTGGTTTTGCAACCGGACCATTTGCCCCAGAATGCGCCTCTCGTCGTTTTGCTCCATGGATATCACGGCTCAGCCACGAGCCTTATTTACCTTTGGTCCGAACTGCATCTACCGCCCGGCCGGGTCGTATGCCCGGACGGCCTTTTTTTCCTCGAGGGGAAGGGGTTTGGCTGGTATCACAAGGAGAATCAAAGCGATATCGTCCAAAGCCGCGACTATCTCTTGAAACTGGTCCAGCGGTTAGGCCCGAAAAGGCCGGTGATCTTTGCTGGATTTTCTCAAGGCGGGGTCATGTCCATCGTAACGGGGCTTCATTGCCCGAACAAGGTCCTCGCCATCGTTTCTATGAGCGGATATGTCCCGAATCCGGCGGAAAATTTGAGAGACCTTAAAGCGCCAAGATCGGTTCCGATCTTGATGGTACATGGGCAAATGGACGAAACAATCCCCATAGCCGACGCCCGTTTTGGAGAGATAAGTTTGAATGCCCAAGGCTATCACCCAATCTTCAAGACCCTTTCCATGGGACATAGGACCTCCCAAGAGTCTTTAAATAGTGTTCGTGATTTTTTAGCCCAGGTCCTGCCGAAGAACTAGCGGGTCAGAAGAAAGATCTGACGGGTGCGGAGGACACGTTCGAGAGGGACCTATTCCTGGCCTCTTGGACTCCAGATTTAATCTGAGAAGATCTGTACTGCGGCCCCGGTCTTCGTTTCAATTAGTGTTTGCCGCGCCATAGCCGGGCGATGAATACAAAGGTGACCATCGCAGTCGCCTAACGAGAATAAGATAAGCTACCACCACTGTAAGCCGAGGCTGGCAGCACGAAAGGGAAACTAGCTCTGCGAAAAGGCAGGTAAACTTTCGGAGCGGTGGTGGTTAGCTTCATCGTCTGGTTAGGCCTCAATGATGGCTCGAGGAAGGTCAGGTCGCGTCCATTTTCCCCTGATGCGATAAACGGCGTCTCCGCATTGCTGGCCACGAACCGTGAAGGAGATCGAAACGTAATTGTGGTTTACCACTTGAACAGTGACTGAAGTCGGAAGCGAATGAAACTCCTTTAGGATTCCATCCCGTTCCAACTCGAGAATCGTTCGCATGTCATCAGAAGATATGCTCTTCACTTTGCCGATGACGCGTGGGTGAGCAATGGCTGTGCTCGCAGCACGTTCGCCGACGCAGCCACTGAGCAACGCCATGGCCACAACGAAAAGAGCGCGATTGCAAATGCTCATTAGGCCTAACGAGGATTCGGCCCAATAATTGCGCCTTTAAAGACGCATTTTTTGGATCTAATCCGCTTGCTTGTGTCAATTTGACTCGACAAACGCGGAATCATGGGAATCGATTTTTAACGGGCGTGCGACTTGACGCGAGCAAAATTCGTGCTTCTTTGAACTCACTCAGCCCCTCGTGCGTTGCGCACCGCTTCGGTGTCGCCCTAAAAACCGAGCACAAAGGTCTTATAAACGAAACTGTCAGCAACATTGTCAAACCTCAAAAAGAAAGATGTCGATGAGAGCGATCGCGGCCCGGTTCCCAGATAAATCTCTTAAACTCGGTGATGCCGGGAAGCACAGGGTTTTGACGACGCTCGGAGTCCTTTACGAGGGCGGCTCGCTCGACGGCAAGACCGCCAATTTTCCCACACGCGACCTTTCCTGCATCGTGGTTGGCCTCCACCAGGGTAATCGGCATCTCTTTGAAACTTATAAGCGCACGATCTGGGTTAATATTCGCAATCGGAGAACGATTTTTCGCTGCATCGGCCTCACCATTAAATCCAACCGCGACAGCAACAGTTGGTGGAAGAGGCTGCTCACGGTCCTTCGCGTCCGTAAGCTGAAGGCCATCGTAATATAAAATTTTCGGCTCTAGGGGGATATTTCATAGCGCCTGACGAGACCTAACGAGACGGAGCTGAGCCACCGCTGGCTGTGGCGAGCGTGGCAAACATCGAGAACTGTTTCATAAAATTAAATGTGCGCATCGCGACGGCCAGAGGTTGGCTCCAGCGATTGGTTAGATGTGTTGGGTAGCAAACACACTGATTGACCTGCGTGTCTCCGGAGAAAAGCGGGACAGTTCCTCATCTGTGAGCAGACTCGCTGATGCAATCATGGAGAGTTGCCCGAGCGCACTCGATCGCCGCGGATTGTCGAAAAGCGCGCCAAGCTCCTTGTCTTCGTCCCTGAGCAACTCAAAAATTTTCAGGTATCGCTCATGAGCATCCTGATCCGGAGCGGAACTCGCGCTCGCGATTTCCGAGAGCACTCGCTCGCAAAAGCGCTCGCGTGCAACGCAATGAAGTTCTCGGAATACTTTCCAATCACGCTCTGGAATATCGCGAGACATGGCGTTTAGCATCCGTTAGGCGACCTCCAGCGCCGTTGCAGCGACAGAGGGTTCACCATTTTGTCCTTCGCTTTCATTCGGGTTCGACTGATCACGCAAATTACGATTGATGTAGGCGCTGGCGGCCGCCTAACGAGAACAAGCTGAGCGACCGCCGCTGAGAGCGAGCGCGGCTGCGATTGAAACTGTTTTAATCATCTAAAATGTGAACACGCGCCGGTGGCGGTTCGCTCCAGCGCTTTGTTAGGTTTCTGTTGGGCCATCTGTGATGTTGTCTTGATGCGTTTGGCGAATATTTACTGCGATCCTCCGAATGGCGGCAGCACGCGCGCCGCGTCGCTGCTGAGGATATCAGCAGTCCCGCTCGGTGATGTACATCCCCGGCTCAAACTGCCGGATCTCGACGCTGGTGGCGACGTCGGCGCCCCCTAGCGCGGCATCGCTCCTCATGATATCAAGCAGGCGCCGGGCGACTTGGCGCCTCAAAGCCTCCGGTCGGCCGGGCGAGAAGAGGACCGTGGCGTGCACGAAACCGCGGCGTTCGGCACTGACGTGATACGTGTCACACCGTACCGCACGGCTCTTGATCCGGTCGGACTCGAAGCTCTCCGTATCACCGAGCGCGTCATGGAGCCTGTCGAGGAGATGGGAGAGGGCGTCGTCGTCGCCGAGATTTCTTGAGCATTCCAGGATGATGTGCGGCATTACTACCTCTCCGTGTGTTCCTTGTGGCGCAACGTTAGTATGCAAGGTCCAAACGCACAAGAGCATTGAAAACCAAAACCAAGACCGCAACTTGACGACCTTTGGTGTCGAAGGTTCTTCGTCGTATTGACAAAATTCTGACAAGAATGCGCATAGACCTAACGGAACGGCGTTGGCGTAGCAGCTCCGTTCCGTTAGGCGACCTCCAGCGCCGTTGCAGCGACAGAGGGTTCACCATTTTGTCCTTCTCTTTCATTCGGGTTCGACTGATCACGCAAATTACGATTGATGTAGGCGCTGGGAGCCGCCTAACGAGAAAGAGATAAGCCACGGCAGGGTGTTGTGGCAAACACGACGAAGTTGTTTCGAAATGGGGCCGTTGGCTTCATCGATTGGTTAGGTCTTTTAAGGAGGTACCAGCGCTGAGGAATCGACGTGGAAGCCCCCAATCTGCCATTGGTCTCCGTGTTTGATGAGAACGAGCTTGATAGTTGCCTCTCCTTTTTCAAACGTCGCTTTAGCTGTGTATTCACCTGTAGTCATCCTGCCGGTCTGCGGTGTGGCAGACATAATAGCTTGACCTTGCGCTGGCTCGCACTTCTGTAAGCGACCGAGGCTACTGAACCACCGAAACATACGGTCGAGCTGATCGACAGTGCCAGCTTGCTTAAATTCGGGGCTCGCCCGATCCAGCAACTCCTTCTCGCTCCACGTCGTGACAATGGCTGGTATCGCTGCGTCGGCGTAAGCTTTAGCCTGTTTGTCCAGCGCGGTGCCCCGCACAGCGACGACCGCTATGCCAATAGCACCAAGCACAATAAACGCGAGGAAGATCGATCCAAGAACGATGAAGAATTTTTTCATACGCGCGTGTAAGATCTAACGAGAAAGAGATAAGCCACGGCAGGGTGTCGTGGCAAACACGCTGACCTTATCTCGCAATGGGGCCGTTGGCTTCATCTACTGGTTAGATCCAGCGCTTGAACTACGGTCGGGGCCGCGGACTAGGTCGAGGCCGTGGTGTCGGTTTGGATCTTGGTGACGGTGTAGCTGTTGGTGTCGGAGTCGGCGTTCCGGTTTGCCCAACATAATTGTGCACCACGTTTTGCACAGGAGCAGGATTAGCGCAGAAATCCTCTGTGAAGCAGCCGTTGGGTCCCTGTATACCTGCCACAAAATTCTGATCAGCTCCAGTAGAGTTGATCGCACCGTAAATTACGTCGAAGCCCACCGGATCGCTCTCATAGAAGCGCACTTCAAAATTCTGCGTTGAAGCGTTGTTGGCAAAAAGCACAGTGCGCCATTCAATGTTGAAGATGCGGTTCGGGGGACTGCCCAACACAGACGTAAAGATACCGCATGTTCCACTGGGGAAACTCGCGCAGCCGCTCAGGCCGAAATCGGTGCGCAGGTTCTGCCACAGAAGGAACATGGTGTAGTCATACGGGCACTGGTTGGGTGATGCTGGCAGACACTGCGTCTGGTTACCAAGAGGTTCGTTAACGCAAGCAAAGTCAATGCGCCCATTCGAGCTGACATTCACGCCGTTGAAGATTTGATCATAGAATTGGACAGAGAAAGGCAGCGTAATAAACGTGTCGCCATCGTCAGTATGGTTACCTGTGTCGGTGATGCCCGGCTCGATCGTGCCAGTGCTCGAAATTACAGTGAATTGCGGGCAAGGCTCCAAAAAGAAAGTGCAGTTGAAGTCGACAGGCGGGCCGCAGTCAAAGGCACCAGCGGAAATATGAATCGTGTTGACACCCGGCACCGCCGGCGAGGTGTTAAAAATGAAGTCAATCGTGGTGTTGCTGTTTGATAAGAGGGCCGCGTCGGCTGGGATCCCGTTTACGGTAAGATCGCTGGCTTGAACACTGCTGGGATCTACTGGATCGCTCAGGATAATTTGAAAATCAGTCGGCGGGGTCAAGACGGTAAGACCACACGATGGGCTGGTCACCGTGCAAGCCGTCGCGGTTAGCGAGACTACGCCGTTAAGAAGCGCAATCGCGGCAATGATTAATGTCGTGGCTCGCTTCACTACATCGCCATTATCATTTTTTGTGGTTGCCGTGGCGAGAACAAAAGCGGCAGAGGATCTAACGGAACGGAGTTGAGCGAAACCCCCGAGCGATGGACAGGCGGGCGGAGCCCGACTGCCTGAGGGAGCGGGGCGTCAGTCCCGGCGCCAGCCGGGATTTTGCTCCAACGCAGGTTAGGCGGCGCCCAGCGCCGACTAAGCGGCGTTGGCGTAGCAGCTCCGTTCCGTTAGGCGACCTCCAGCGCCGTTGTAGCGACAGAGGGTTCACCATTTTGTCCTTCGCTTTCATTCGGGTTCGACTGATCACGCAAATTACGATTGATGTAGGCGCTGGGGGCCGCCTAACGAGAAAGAGATAAGCCACGGCAGGGTGTCGTGGCAAACACGCTGAGCTCATCCGGACATGGGGCCGTTGGCTTCATCGATCGGTTAGATGCCGGTGTCGACAACACGATAATCTGCAGCTTCCAACTGTTCTCGCAGCTCGTCGATCTCCGGACTCCAGAAAACAATTAACCGCGGAACGCGTTTGCCGGTGTGCTCGATTCGCAGTCCTACGGACAACGCTCGATGAATGAGCGACAAAGACTGAATAGCATCGCGTGGGAACTCGTATGTGTGGAAGAGAGCGCGTAACACGAGCCGATCATCATAGATTCGCAGCTGACCAAACGGCGTTGTGCCGTGCATGCTGAGCCACCAGTTACGACCAGCAACATAGCCGCCCGTCTGGACAAACACCGCGCTTCGAGTGTCCTGAACTATCATTGCATCTAACGAGACACAAGATCAGCGACCGCGAGCCCACCGTGCTGGCGACGCAGGAGAAAAGGTAAGTGGCAAATACTCACAAGGTAGATCGCAGGCTGGCTCGCGGTTCGCTGCATCGCCTGGTTAGATGGTTTACGTGGCTGCATCATCGAAGAGAGAAAACTGTAATCACCGCAATGACGAACAGCAATGCGCCCATCAGAAGAGCGCCGACGCCTGTCGTCCGCATCTGCTACACGCAGCGCTTGGTTCCATAAAACCAGCGCGGATATAGAATCGAACGCCACGGCTGACGGACTTTCTCGGAATACGCCAAACCGCGCTGGCAAAAGTCTTCGGCGCCTGTGTAATAGAAGTATCCCGCCAACACGAGCAGGAGAGCCACGAAGGTTTCTGCGATAACGGTGAGGACTACCATCTAACGGAACGGAGTTGAGCGAAACCCCCGAGTGATGGACAGGCGGGCGAAGCCCGACTGCCTGAGGGAGAGGGGCGTCAGTCCCGGCGGGGCCGGGATTTCGGCTCCAACGCAGGTTAGGCGGCGCCCAGCGCCGACTAAGCGGCGTTGGCGTAGCAGCTCCGTTCCGTTAGGCGACCTCCAGCGCCGTTGTAGCGACAGAGGGTTCACCATTTTGTCCTTCGCTTTCATTCGGGTTCGACTGATCACACAAATTACGATTGATGTAGGCGCTGGGGGCCGCCTAACGAGAATTCGACCCAATTTTTGGACTTTTCAAGAGAAATATCCCATTTTTGGGCCTAATCCTGCTTGAGTTTGAGTCCGGAAAAACGAAAATCATTGTCATGCCCACAACAATAGCGAGCAGCCGGTTCCCGAACAAACCAAAATTGCTCGAACAAGTACGCGACGTCATCCGGCGAAAACATTACAGCATTCGCACCGAGCAGGCGTACCTCGATTGGATCAAGCGCTTCATTATTTACCATAACAAACGGCATCCGGCCGAAATGGCAGAAGACGAAGTCGCGCGGTTCCTTACTCATCTGGCGCGTGATCGCGACGTCGCGCCCTCTACTCAGAACCAGGCGCTGAGCGCATTACTGTTTCTCTACAGGGAAGTGCTCAAGCATGAGATTGGCTGGCTGCAGAAAGTGGAGCGGGCGAAAAAACCGCCGAAACTCCCGGTGGTCCTCTCGCGCACGGAAGTGAAACGTATTTTTGCGTACCTGCATGGCGTGCCCAAACTGATGGCCGGGTTGCTTTACGGCAGTGGGCTGCGCTTAATGGAGTGTGTGCGATTGCGGGTCAAGGATGTCGATTTCGAGCTCGCGCAAATAACAGTGCGCGACGCCAAAGGCGGCAAAGACCGCATTACCATGTTGCCCTTAAATCTAGCCGAACCCCTGCGCCGGCATCTGGTGCGGGTGAAGGCGCAACACGAGCAGGATCTGGAAGATGGATTCGGCAGGGTTCATCTGCCATTCGCGTTAGGTCGAAAGTTGCCCAACGCCGCACGCGAATGGGCCTGGCAATATGTTTTTCCTTCGTCGCGGATTTCGGTCGATCCGCGCAGCGGAAGAAAACAACGGCATCACATGGCCGAAGGTATCCTGCAGAGCGCATTGAAGAAGGCCGTCGAAGCAGCTGGGATTGTCAAGCGCGCGAACTGCCACAGCCTGCGGCATTCATTCGCGACGCACCTGCTGGTAAAGGGTTATGACATTCGCACTGTGCAAGAATTGTTGGGTCATAAGGATGTCAGCACGACCATGATTTATACCCACGTGCTGAATAAGCCGGGAATCGGCGTGAAGAGTCCGCTGGACTAGAAGGAAAAGTTCGTTGGGGTTTACTTGAACTCTGCTTTGGGTAACGGCAGAGAAGCCTGACCGAAGACGTAGCGCCAGCCTGTTGGAGTGCGAACGTAAGTATCGCTGAACCATAGCTTGTAATCGGCTAGCTTACCTGCTTGGACCGACTTGATCCATAGAAGCGCAGTCACCACGGCTGTGTCACCCCATACCCTGACCCTCTGTGTTCCCGCTTCTTCTTCCTGACGTTCGTAGGTGGCTTCCTTTTTTCGAGCAGAGTCAATCAGGTCGGCTTTGCTGATAAACATTGCCACGCCCGGTTACCAGGACGAAGTCGTCCGCCAAAATCTGGTCCATGTCTGTAGCATCGTTAGTTTTGACTGCAGCTTGATATTTCGTGTCTAACGCTGCGACAGCCTTCGCATCTTCTTCTGGAGAGGCGTTCAATTTGCTCGTTGCGGCGAAGGGGAAGACGAGGGTCATCAAAATGACCTTTATTAAAGTTCGCATGTTTCGATCTTGTAATTCGATTTGTGATTCAAATCCAGACAGGAATAATCAAACGAAAGCTGGATCGAAGAAGTCATCGAGAGATTCCTCGACTTCGCCCGGAATGACAAGAGGGGCAAATGTTGCCTCGACTTTCCGGAGGACAAATCTACTCTCGTCCATCAGGAAGCTGAAGGTTCCACTGCGAACGGTATGAAGGCTGACAGTTTTCCCGCGGAACATAGAAAAGACGAGCCTTAGATGGCAAAAGAAGAATTTCCGAAGAAAGAATTGGAGACGCTTTGGGCGCCGTGGCGGGTGGAGTATTTCGAGAAAGAACCGCGCGACCGCAACTTTCTCTCCGCGGCGGCGCAGGCAAGCGATGACGCCGCGCATTTGGTGATCACGCGCCGAAAGAACGCGTTCCTGATGATGAACCGTTATCCGTACGCAGTCGGTCATTTGATGGCGGTGCCGTATCGGAAAACGGCGGAGTTTTCCGCGCTCGGAGAGAATGAAATTGTCGAGTTATGGAATTTGGTTGCGCATGCGCAGGCGCTTTTGCGCGCCACGACAAAGGCGCAGGGATTCAATATTGGTTTGAACCTTGGCGAATGTGCCGGCGCAGGCGTGCCGGATCATTTGCATATTCACATCGTTCCGCGGTGGAGTGGTGACACGAACTTCATGCCGATCCTCGCCGGAACGCGCGTGCTTGGTGAAGGGTTGCGCGCGCTTTATGACAAGTTGTTGGAAGCGCAGACGACGATCGACGCGGAGTCGCGTCAGAAAGTATGAACGGTTGGGTTGATGCGCCGCCACCACGAAGGGGATTGGGCTGTTTCGGGCGAGGCTGTCTTATTCTTGTTGTGTTTGCGATCGTCCTGGTGATCGCTTGTGTAGCAGGCATGTATTGGGGATTTCAGCGGCACTCGGCAATTTTGCACGGCATTTATTGGCTGACGAAAGCGCAAGCCCTTGCTCAAAAGCCGGTGCCGATACCTGAGTTCACCGCTTCAGACACCCAAATTCAATCCGTTCACGAGCGCTGTGAGGATTTCGAGCAAAAAGCCCGTGCCGGTCAACCGGCCGAGCTTGAGCTGACACAGGATGACATCAATACGTTGATCGCCACTAACCAGGACACACGCGGCAAGATCTTTGTCTCGATTGACGGGGACCACCTGCGTTGCCAGGCGAGCGTGCCGATTGGAGAACTCATGGGCAGGTCGGGTTATTATTTTAACGGGGACATCGCGGTCGAACTAAAGAGCGCGGAATCGCTGGAGAACCCGCAGTTGAACCGGATCGTCGTAAACGGCGAGCCTGTTCCGCACGGTCTATTGAATTGGAAATATCGTTCGAAGCGATTGCGAGATTATCTCGCCGATTACCGGAACGACTCCGGAGTAGGCACGATTGAAATTCGCGACGGCAAATTGATTCTACGATCGCGGACGGAGTAACTTGAGGATTTGGGTGGGCGCGACCGCCGAGAGCGCCGTCCCTACTGCATGATCTCGCGCACAAAGACGTTAAGCTGTCCGTCTCCCTGTTTGCGCACTTCGGTGATCTCGTAGGGCCGCTGTTCATCGCGGCTCACTTCCGCTCCCTGTCGTGGCGGCACGTAGCCGGCTGGAAACTCGACAATGATACGCGTAGAAGAACCCCCGCCGAAGTGCAGCACCTTGTCCGTCAACTTCGTGCGCGGACGTAGCACTGCCTTGTTAGCATCGGAAAAATTCACGACAAACTGTCCCTTCAAATAGACGCGTTCGCCTGCAAGCCCATGCTCAGCAACGTCACGCAGATCGCCTGTCCCTATGAGCCGGCCGAGCGGCATTTTGCCCGGCGGAAACGTTTTCCAACTGCCGCCGCCCGCGTTTGAGGCCAGAGCTACGTTGGAAGCGTCCGCGGGAACGGGTTGAGCTGGCAGAACTGGCACTGGCGTTGCTGTTGGAACAGAGGGCGCCTGGGCGACCACTGGGGCTTGAGCGTGGGAGGTGTTCGCAGCTGGAGCTGGTGTAGCCACAGCAATGTTTGGCGGCGTCGCCGCAGATGCAACGGTGAACGGCGTCGCACTTGGCGCACTTGGTTTCTGAGCAATCACTGGCGCCGGAGTCATCGCCGGAGGTGGGGATTCGAGTTTTTGTTTCTTGCCCCATCTTCTACCCTTTGGCAGCGGCGTGGGGTTAGCCAGCTTTTCATTCTTTGCTACGACTCGACCGGTCGGCGGTGTTCCAAGGGGAATTGCTTGCTCGACGCGCACCAATTCATTCGCGGCGGGCGGAGGCGTCGCACTGGGGCTGAAGCCGGGTATGGATATCGGGCCTCCTTGCGCTACTGCCGCTTTTTTCTGGTAATCTGCATAGCGCTGTTCGATTCCATTGCGTTCTGATGCCTTAAACAATGGCCAACCAGCGGTCAGGTTGAGACTGAGCGGTGGCTCAAGGCGAAATGTTCCCAGACCACGTGTGACCGTATAGCTTCCATAAAGCAATGGCACGGCGGTAATCATGATGCGGCCATCGACCAATCGCTCAGCGTGAATCACCGAAGAAATATCGTGTGAGCGTTCCAACTTGATTTCCAATCCAACGTTAAGCGTCTGCTTCATCAGGGGCAGGGCCTCCGGACTCGCCGGGTAAAGATGTTCCATGAGCAATTCGCCGTTATCGACAGCATTGGTTAACGCAACCATGCCAGAGGTAAACACATCACCGGGTCCGAGTTCTCGTGCCGCAACGATTTTGTACCTGCCTACCACGTACGGAACCAGGCCGCGCACCATCTGATAATTCCGAATATAATTGCGCGCCAGCTCGCCGTTCGTTCTTGCGAGCTCGGCGTTGCCCATCTCCGAATAACGCTCGTAGAGTTCCTTCGGGTTTAGAAATTCACCTGCTGGCGCTGCGGTAAGCTCAAAACGCTTCGGCGGCTCGATCTTGTGCAGCCTTTGTAAGATCCGGTAGCTGTCAGGGCGTTCCGGTTGATTGAAGATGTAAAAACTGCCGAGCCACGCGGCTAACGCGAAGCCAATCAGAAGCAGAATGACAACCGTCCAGGCAAAATAATTGGTGCGTCGTCGTGGACGAGCGTACGGCTCGTCATATGGATAAAAACCATGGTCCATCAGGCCAGCGCGAGAAGATTACCCGGTTTCAAGGCGATGGCGTCGTTTCGAACGACGAACCGCATCCGCACGTCCGCGATGCATTTGGATTAACGACCTGAAAACCAGTGCCAGTCAAACCACCGCTAAAATCCAAGGTCGCGCCGCGGAGGTAGGGAACGCTTTCGCCGTCGATAAAAAAGTGCATTCCGTCGCGCTCCACCACGGCGTCGCCTTCCTTTTTTTCCTCTAGGGTCATTTCATAATGCAGACCTGAACAACCGCCCTTCGCAACCTGGACGCGCAGACCTTTTTGCGAATTTTCTTCCTGCGCCGGAAGCAGACTCTGGAGCTGTCGAACCGCGTTGTCCGTGATGTTAATCATGTGTCGACAAAATACGGCTGCAGCGTAACCAAGTCAAAACAGGCGGTTTCGTCCTCTCAGCGGACCGCTGTAGCGATGGCGCCGCGTCGCCGTGCGGTTCTAACGGTGCGCGCCTCGACACAGCGAGGCGGCTACAACAAACCTTCCAGGGCTCCAGCCGTTTTTCTTCGCAATCGGCGATCTGGAATCTACAATTTGAATACAAAATGAGCCGGATCCGATTATTGCCAGAGACCGTGGCTAGTCAGGTGGCCGCGGGCGAAGTCGTGGAGCGCCCGGCGTCAGTGGTGAAAGAGCTGATTGAAAACAGCATCGACGCCGGCGCCCGCAAGATCGACATCCTCATTCGTCGTGGAGGAATCTCGCTGGTCCGAGTAGTCGACGACGGCTGCGGTATGGATCGCGATGACGCGTTGCTATCGCTGGAGCGACATGCCACGAGCAAGATCCGGTCGGCTGCCGATCTGCAAGCGGTGGCCACATTGGGATTTCGCGGCGAAGCATTGCCGAGTATCGCCAGTGTGTCGCGATTTCGTCTGACCACGCGAGAATCCGGTGCAGTTGCAGGAACCGAAATCGTCATCAACGGCGGCAAGATCGATATCGTGCGCGACGGCGGCGAAGCGCCGGGAACTCAAGTCGAGGTGCGCTCGCTTTTTTATAACTTGCCCGCGCGCCGAAAATTTCTTCGCTCTGAAAATACTGAAAGCCGTAACATCGAACATCAGGTTCATTTGCAGGCAATCGGTCATCCTCAGATCGGTTTTTCTTTGTTACGAGATGACCGCATGTTATTTCAGCTACCAGCGGCGGCGACACTGGGCGATCGAATCCGAGACTTATATGGTATGGAGTTACTGGGGCGCCTTGTTGAGGTAAACAGCGCACCTTCGCGAAATATTCGCACAGCTGGATTTATCGGGCAGGCAGGCCTGAGTCGGCAGACAAGGACGCAACAGCTGGTCTTTGTAAATGGCCGCGCTATTGAAAGCGGGCTTCTCACTGCAGCACTCCGCGAGGGTTACCACACCGCTCTGATGAAAGGCCAGTATCCGGTAACGTTCCTCTTTCTCGAGATCGATCCCGCGTCTGTCGATGTAAACGTTCACCCGGCAAAACGTGAAGTGCGTTTTCGCGATCCGACTGCCGTCCGTGAAGCGATTGTTCACTCGATCCAGCAAACCCTGGAACGCGGCCGGGCGGGATGGCAGGAAAAATTTCGCCCGCCTGTGACTGCACCGGCGCCGATTCCAGAAAAGTCAGTTCCTGGTCTTGAGTTACGACCCCAGGTAGCACCTCCACACGAAATTCCATCGTGAGTTACCACACCTTGGTCGAACTGTAGCCGGGGTCGTCAGCGGCGGCCACGCACAAGTCCCGGAAACTGCAGGGCAGACGCACCGCCTGCCAACCCCGCGCGCCGATTCAAAGGACGACGCGCTTGCAATACAACGATGGCAAGAGCTCGCTGCCCAACGGCAATTTCAGATCATCGGTGTGTTAAACAAGCTTTACGTCTTGATGGAAAACGCCAATGGACTTGTTCTCGTGGATCAGCATGCTGCTCATGAGCGAATTCTCTTTGAAGAGTTGCGGCGAAGGATGGAGGAGCAGGGGGTCCCAACGCAAAAGCTACTTCTGCCTCAGACATTCGATGTGCCGCCGCGCGATGCCGACTGGATCGAACGCAACCTGTCGATCCTGCAAAAGATGGGGATTGGGATCGAAACATTCGGGCCAGGCACATTCAAGATCGACAGTCTCCCTGGTTTCTTGAGCGTCTCAGATCCGGCCCAATTTATGCGCAAAGTAATTGACGACTTAAAGAGCGCTGGCAACAGCACCTCACCGATGCGGTTAGGTGAAGAAATGATCGCCAAGACAGTTTGTCGGCACGCCGTCAAAGCCAACGATCCGTTGCGTTACCCCGAGATAGAGAAACTGATTCGCGATCTGCTCGAGTGTGACCTGCCTTATTGCTGTCCTCACGGACGACCTACCATGATTCAGATTTCGCTGATGGAGTTAGAAAAAAAATTCGGCCGCAAGATGTGATTACATGTTTAATTCTTGTTTCAACGTAGCGAGCTCTGACTGATGACGAAATCCGAATGACCAATGACGAACGAAGCCCCAATCATCGAATGAGGGAACATCAGTTGCGCGTAAATTTTGACTTCGTCATTTTTTCAACGCAGGTCGCAGCGCCACTGTAGCTTCGCCTGGCAGTACCCATTGCTCGGAAGTAGCAGTAGCAATCGCAGGCGAACCTGCGCCGCCATAGCGGGAAGACTCGCTTGTCCAGAGCGTTTCCCACGTGCAGCCCGGTGGCGGCCCCAGGAGAGGCTCTGAGGCAGGGTGCAAGACCTGGCGCTCTCCGAAATTGACCAACAGCAGGCGATCGTCGTTCTCCTTCGAAAAATATCGGAGAACGAAACTCGTCGTAGCCAAGACTGCGCCATCGATACCGTAAGGAATCTGTTGACCAAAGCGCGAATCTTCCCGTCGCAATTTCAAAAGGTCGATATGCAGATCGTAAACCTGTCGATTTTTTTCGCGCTCGGAAAAATCGAGTTTGCAGCGGGTGAATACTTCCGGATCATCGGGCGCCGGCAAAGTTGTTAAAGCTTCTTCCTTAGTAAGTGACAGGAACGGCGCCAGCCACTCGGCGCGGCCTTTCCGAATGGCGTCGCGCACGGATGCATTGCCTATGTCGGCAAAAAACATGAACGGGCTCGACGCGCCGAACTCCTCTCCTTGAAACAGCAGCGGTGTCCAGGGTCCAAGCAAGAGCAGCGCGGTCATCGCGCGATAACGCGCGGGTGAAGTTTGAAGACAGACCCGTTCACCCGGTCCGGTATTCGCGATTTGATCGTGGTTTTCGATAAAACAGACGAAAGCCTCCGGGGGAATGCCGAAAGTAGACGATCCACGCAATGCTTTTCGCCATGAGAGTGCCTGACCTTGATAGAGGAAACCGTATTTGGCGGTGGAAATAAATTCCTGTGGCGTACCGCGGTAGTCGCAAAAGTACGCTTGCTTGCGACCGGTCAACGCGACCACGGCGCTATGATGAAAATCGTCGTTCCACATTCCGTCCAGATCGTCACCACCTTCGCCGCGTGGTCGCACCATTCTGGCTTCCTGTCGATCGTTCTCGGCGATAAGAATAATCGAGCGAGAGCCAGCCGCCTTGCGCGCCGCGCGCCCGACTTCGCTAATAATGTACTCAGTGGATCGATCACAGATGGCATGTAACGCGTCGAAGCGGAACCCATCGAAATGAAATTCCTCGATCCAGTAACATCCGTTGGTGATGAAGAATTCACGGACCGGTCCCGAATTCCGGTCGTCGAAATTGATCGAGTCGCCCCATTCATTTTCGTTTCCGCGAGTTAGATAATCGTCGGAAAAAGCGCCGAGATAATTTCCATCTGGTCCAAAGTGGTTATAGACGACGTCGAGGATCACGCCCAAGCCTAACGAGTGGGCGCGATCGATGAATGTCCGCAAATCATCCGGCGTTCCGTACAAATGTGAGGGCGCGAACAGATCAACGCCATCGTATCCCCAACCAAACTTCCCGGGGAAATCCGCGACCGGCATCATTTCGATCACGGTGATTCCAATGCGCGCGAGCTCTTTTAATTGTTGCGAAGCTGCGCGCCACGTTCCCTCCTTTGTGAACGTGCCGACGTGCATTTCGTAAATGACCTGGCCTTTGAGTCCCGTGGCCGCGGCGCCGGGCCACTGCGAATCGCTCCACTTGAACCGCATCGGATCGACAATGCAGGACGAACCGTGAGGTCCGTCAGGTTGAAAACGTGACGCAGGATCCGGATAAAGATTATTGTTTACGCAGAACCGATAACGAGCGCCCGCGCCAGCATTGGCAGTTCCGGAAAAGAATCCGCCTTCTTCGGCTTCCAGAGAACGAAATGTTTGCCTTGGGTTTTTCGCTCCGTTGTCTTCCAAGACCAGATCAACGCGCCCAGCCTTTGGCGCCCAGACCCGGAAGTGGGCTTGGTCGGGCCCGATTAGTTCTGCGCCAATCGGGTAGCGACGCTGCACCTGGCGAATTTCTCGCGTGCTGTATAACATGGGGCATCAAAGATGCGAACGCTCGCGTACGAAGCAACCAAGGAACACAACGCGCTTGATCGTGCTGGTCGAACCGTTTCACAATACGCCTCATGAATGGAGTCAGACCCGGGATCGAAATCTTCAGACCTTTTGGCGAAGCGTTCGAGCTGACGAACAAGATTCTATTTCAACCGTTCGACCTGAAAAAATGGTTTGTAATTGGCTTCGCGGCGTTCCTGTCCGGGCATTTGCCAGGTATTGGCTTCAATTTCCCATCGCCGTTTGGCAATTTTCAATCGCATCGGACGGCGCCGGAAGGGATTTCACTTCACTTTGATCAATGGAAACCGTGGCTCGTGGCGAGCGTCGTCGTGCTTGCACTGCTTTTTTTCGCTGTGGTAATCGCGCTGACGTGGTTAAAAGCACGCGGCAATTTCATCTTTACAGACTGTGTCGTCCGAAATCGGGGCGCAATTGTGGAACCGTGGTGCGAATATCGGAAGGAAGGGAACAGTTACTTTTTCTTCCTGCTCGGGCTCATGTTCGCCGTATTGCTATTGGCAGGGCTAATGTTGGCAAGCGTTATCGGACTGGGCTGGTTGAAACAAGGCGCGGGTGAAACCGGATCGATTACTTCGATTGGATTTCTCGTTTTCCTTGGTGTGTTTTGGGTTTCGATTGTCATTTTTGTCAGTATCGCCACCTATTTCATAGTGCCGGTGATGTATCGGAGGCGATGTCGAGCAATAGCGGCGTTTCGCGATGTAACGCGTCTGATACGGCATCACCTGGGCTCTTTCTTTCTGCTTTGCTTGTTTGAGTTTGTTTTGATTCTGGCTGTGCTATTGATTGGCGCGATCATGACATGCGCGACCTGTTGCCTGGCTGCGCTTCCCTACCTCGGGACAGTTATATTGCTGCCATTGTTCGTATGCTTGCGCGCGTTCGGGCTCGTATTTCTTCGCCAGTTCGGTCCGGATTACGATGTCTGGATGAGTTCCATGCCGCCGTTTGAGGGCGCGCCCCACAACATCTGGCTGAATCCAACCATGTGAAACAGGATAGGCAGAGCCTGAAATCAGAAGTCCAAAAAAGATTCGACCGTATTAGTCGACTGTCCTAAGAATCTCTTATGAAAAGAGAATTTATTCTTTGTTGTTTCAGCTTCGTTGTAGCTGCTTCCATTTGCTTTGGTCAGGAAAGCCCGAGTCCAAGTCCGAGCTCAAGCCCAACTCCGTTCAAGACGATCAGATCGGCAACTAAAGAGGCCACAATTACGAAGTTGGAAAAGTCGGTCAATGACGCGTTTAAGAACAAGCAAGCGAAGGCGTTTAGGGATTATTTGGCGCCGGAGTTTAGCGCGGTTGACGCGGAAGGAATCAAAGATGCGGACGCCGAAATTGCGGATATGGAGAAGACCGATCTAAGCAACTACTCGTTCGCCGATATGAAAGTGGCGCTTCTAAGTCCAAAAATGGCGGTAGCTACCTATAAAGTCACTACCCAATCCACCTCATCCAGGCGTGACACGTCAGGAACCTATTACGCAGCCACAGTGTGGAACAAACGGGGCGGAAAGTGGCTAGCTGTCTTGCACACTTTTGTTAAAGCGCAGTAAGCCTGAGCGATCCGAAGAGTACGCGCACGTTAGGAACTTTGTATTTCGGAGTGCGGTGGCGCTCCGCTGTTTTTCGTAGCGGTGCTAAAATAAGTGCGTGTAATGTAAGGTGAGCGATGAACTGGGACGCGATTAGCGCAATCTCGCAATTAGTGGGTTCGATTGCTGTCGTCTTGTCGGTGTTATACCTCGCGTTGCAAGTGCATGGAGCACGCGTGTGGCCAAGCTGGCTACACAAGACGCGGCGGCCACGGCTTTGCGCGCGGTGACCGCACCTTTCATGGAGAACGCCGAACTGGAACGCATCTGGCGGGTAGGCTTGGAAGATCTCGGCGGGCTCTCCGTCGAAGAGCGGGCCCGTTTTTTTCACGCTGCCTATCAATTCTTGAAAGCGTTTGAGACAATTCACTTTCATTATGTTTATGGATTGATGGACAAGCAGCTCTGGGAAGGTTGGCACGGGCTCCTTCGGCATTACATCGCCGCACCCGGGATGGCTCATTACTGGAATCTTCGTCCTGAAGTCTTCTCCGAGCGGTTTCGAAATTTTGTTAACTCGCTCGAACCCCCGGCTGAGCAACGCACAGTGGGAACTCTTTTTAGTGAGGAACGAAAATAAAGGCGACGTTGTAATCAACTGTCGTCTAAAGCCCCACGGCGCGCCACGCCATGGCTACAGCATCCGCATGTTTATCACACCCTCCCGAGCTGTTATTTACACGGTCCCGGCACTGGAATAACAAACGTGCCGTCCTTCTCCGCGATGAAGTTTTCGCTTGTGCTGGTTGCGCTGCCGTTGGCATCTTTTTTCTCGACCTTGATGATGAGCTTCTTGGTCGGTTTAAGTGTCAGGCAAACTTTGCCGCCCGTCGGCGAATCCATGGGCGTCGCGGCTTTTTTCGCGTCGTCCGGCGTAAGATCGACAAGCTCGATTGTGGATATTTTCTCTCCGGCTTCTCCCGACTGCATCATCTTGTAGAAACCGAGAATCGCCGGGTCGGCTCCTTGCGTGTAAAGGAATGATTCCAATGTGGCTGCATCTTTCCCCTCGAACGCGGTCTTATATTTGTCCGTAAACGCCTTCTCTTGCGGAGATGTGCCTGCGAAAATCGACAACGTGATCGTGACAAGTAATGCGCAAAGCAGACTAAGGAGTTTGATCAAGGTGTTCATTGCGCAACCGTAGTGGGTTTGGTTTTCGGGAGGCAAGCCAATTCGCGGCAGAAAAATCTTTGCCATTTGTCTCCTGCAGGGTATTGCAGTTTGCCTTCTAAAACCTAAAGGCGGCGGGATGGAGACTGCCACTCCCAACGGATGAACATCCACGAATACCAAGCCAAAGAGCTGTTGCAAAAATTCGATGTAGCGACCACGCGAGGCAGGGTCGCGCCGACCCTTGAAGAGGCGGAACAAATCGCGCGTGAACTCGGCGATATCGATATTGTTGTTAAGGCGCAAATTCACGCCGGCGGACGCGGCAAGGGCACATTCAAGAATGGATTCAAGGGGGGTGTACATGTTCGCAGGACGCCAGGCGAAGTACGCGACGTCGCCTTAAAGATGCTCGGTCAAATCCTGGTGACGCACCAGACGGGGCCAGCGGGTCGCAAGGTAAACAAACTGCTCGTAGCGGAATCCGCCGACATTGCGCGCGAGATTTACGTTGCCGTCTTGCTCGATCGAGCCACAGCCGCGCCTGTAATTGTCGCCAGCACTGAAGGCGGGGTTGAAATCGAAGCCGTCGCGGCGAAATCGCCGAAAAAAATCATTCGTGAACCAATCGATCCATTGGCAGGTCTCCACCCATTTCAGACTCGGAAACTGGCGAAACAACTTGGCCTTGAGTCGTCACAGTTGAAAAACGCTTCGAAATTATTCGAAGGCCTCTACCGCACGTTTGTTGCCTACGATTGTTCGATGGTCGAAGTGAACCCGCTCGTTGTGACAACCAAAGGCGATGTCCTGGCGCTCGATGCGAAGTTTAACTTCGATGATAACGCGCTTTATCGTCATCCAGAAATCGCGGCGCTGCGCGATATCGCTGAGGAAGATCCGCGCGAAGTCGAAGCTTCGAAGCATGGTCTTAATTACATTGGTCTTGACGGAAACATCGCCTGCCTGGTGAACGGAGCCGGTCTGGCGATGGCCACGATGGACATCATCAAATTTTATGGCGGAGAACCGGCCAACTTTCTCGATGTGGGCGGTGGCGCGACAGAAGAGCAGGTAACCGAAGCCTTCAAAATTCTGATCGCCGATAAAAAAGTAAAAGCGATCCTGGTCAACATTTTTGGCGGTATCATGAAATGCGACATCATTGCCCAGGGAATCATCAACGCAGCAAAGACATTAAAGTTATCGGTGCCGCTGGTCGTTCGGCTCGAGGGAACGAATGTCGAAGCAGGAAAAAAATTGATCGCGGATTCGGGTCTGGCCGTCATTGCAGCCGACGATTTGGCCGATGCCGCGCAGAAGGCCGTGAAAGCGGCAACAGGAAAAAAATGAAAGCGAAGAAGATTGCATTTACTGGAATCCCGGTAACGGACATAAAACGCGCACGAGCGTTTTACGAAGGAGTGCTCGGACTGAAGGTTTCGGGTGAATTTGGCGAAGGCGTTTGGGTCGAATACGAGATTGGTCCCGACACGCTGGCCATTGGCAGCGTGGGCGATCAATGGAAGCCATCCGAAGACGGCACCAGCGTCGCCATTGAAGTCGAAGACTTTGACGCCGCGGTCAAGAGCCTCAAACAAGCGAAGGCTCATTTTGCCGCAGAAGGAATTGAGAGTCCGGTGTGCCGGATGGCCGTCGTGCAAGACCCGGACGGCAACAAGCTGATAATTCACAAACTTAAACCCAAAAAAGAGAAAGGAATTTCCAAATGATCACAAACGAAGTGGCTTTTGTCGCCATAGCGGTTTCCGACAAAGAACGCGCGCGAAAATTTTATCAGGAAATCCTGGAGCTCACACCCAGTTCCACTCAGATGGACGGCGCATGGGTCGAGTACGATCTTGGCCCGGTCACAATCGGTGTTGGTTGTCATCCGGCCTGGAAACCATCACGTGACGGAACAACAGTCGCTTTCGAGGTGGGGGATATCGACGCCGCGATCAACACACTCAAAGAACGCAGCGTCAGATTCGATATCGAAAAGACTGAGACGCCTGTGTGCTGGATGGCGCAATTTCGCGATCCAGACGGAAACAAGCTGGTCATTCACAAACGCAAGAAATGACGGAAGTGGAACCGCCTTCCTCTGGTCATCCTGAGCGAAGTGTAGCGAAGTCGAAGGATCCCGCAAAGTTACCGTGGGGTTTCGCTACGGGATTCCTCGACTCCGCTCGGAATGACGGCTTGAATTCACCGGTTGCTAATCATCATGTCAATTCTCGTCGATAAGAGCACGCGCCTCGTCGTGCAGGGCATCACTGGAAGCGCTGGGGCATTTCATACACGGCAATGCATGGATTACGGGACGAACGTTGTCGCCGGTGTTACGCCAGGCAAAGGCGGACAGATGTTCGACGGCAAGGTGCCAGTGTTTGATACAGTCTGGGAAGCGCGACGAGAGACTAGCTGCAACGCTTCGATGGTTTTTGTGCCTGCTCCGGCTGCTGCTGATTCAATTCTCGAAGCCGTGGATGCAGGAGTAGAACTCGTCGTTTGCATCACGGAGGGAATTCCAGTGATGGACATGATGCGGGTAAAAGCCCTGATGCGTGGAAAGCAATCGCGACTGATCGGGCCGAATTGCCCGGGGATCATTACTCCGGGCGCATGCAAGATCGGCATCATGCCGGGATACATTCATAAGCCCGGCAACATCGGCGTGATCTCGCGCTCTGGCACACTCACGTACGAAGCAGTCTGGCAACTCACTTCGCGCGGTTATGGCCAATCGACTTGCATCGGGATCGGTGGCGATCCCATCGGCGGGTTGTCGCATCTCGATTGCGTGAAACTATTCAACGAAGATCCCGGCACGGACGCGATGATCTTGATCGGTGAAATCGGCGGTTCGGCGGAAGAAGAAGCCGCTGAGTGGATCAAGAAGAACTGCAAGAAACCGGTCGCGGCTTTCATCGCAGGGATGACAGCCCCACCAGGGCGACGAATGGGTCACGCCGGAGCGATTGTTTCGGGCGGCAAAGGGACCGCAGCAGGCAAGATCGAAGCACTTAAAGCAGCAGGCGTTGCGATTGCCCAGACTCCCGCTGCGATCGCCGATACGATGATTGCGCGAATGAAAGCATCATCCTGAATCTCGGCTTGTAGCGCGCTGGATGAAATCGCGACAATTTCGATAGGAAATCACTGAATCCAGTTATCGAGATATCTGACGTCGGATCCGTTGAGCGTCTGATCCGCCTGTCCCCTTTGGTAGGGAAGAGGATTGAGGTGCGGGGTTCACAATTATTCCATTGAAGCATTAAACCCTCACCTTACGCTCTCTTGTGAAGGGAGAGGCGAAACGCTAAACCAACCACATTGCCTATGAACATACTTGCACTCATCGCTATTACCTGGGTCGGAAAAGAATACCGGTTTCTTGGTTTGGACTGGAGTTATCTCATGGTCCTTGGTTTCATTGGAAACGCTCTTTTCTCGATGCGTTTTCTCGTCCAATGGCTCGCCTCAGAGCGGCAGGGCGAGAGCATAATCCCAGTCTCGTTCTGGTACTGGAGCATCGCTGGAAGCATTCTCATGTGTATTTACTTTATTTTCAGGCGCGATCCGATTGGCATTCTCGCGTATCTGCCAAACTCGATGATTTATATCCGAAATTTAATGCTGATTCGGAAGCGCAAGTTTGCTTTCACTGCCGCGGCGCCTTCGCAGCACCCGCGTGAAACGGGATAGCGGGAGACGGCTTCGAATGCGGTAACTCGTTAATGAGTCGCGGATTCGTGGTCGGAGGCGTGCGATTCCCCAGCCGATAAATTTGCTGCTTTCCAATCCATCGCCATGCGGATGCGTGCACGACCGCTGGGATGATCAAAAAAAATGAATTCTTCCAGCGGCGTTGGATCGAGTTTGCGATAGACGCCGAGTTTCAGCGCGGCTTTTGCCATGCCATCGGGCTCGCGTGAAGTGTTGATTCCGAAAGCATCTGCCTCTCGTTCTGTGATGCGTACCACCGTATTAAGAACCGGCGTGGCAAAAAAAAGTAAGGTACCAAAAATCAGCGCGAGCAGTGGAAGACCCGCAGGGTCGGCAATACCGCGCACGCGCCATTTCTCGCCCCAACGCTTTATTGCGGCATCGAACAGAATCCGAGCAAGCGCGAAGCCAACGAGAATAAGGATTGCAAGGTAGGTGAGCAGTTTCGCACCATGATTGAGCACGTAATGCCCCATCTCGTGCGCCATCACGGCACGAATTTCCGGAAGCGTGCATTGCTTAAGCAGATTGTCATTGAGCGCCACGCGAGTCGTGCCGAGTAACCCCGCGACATTGGCGCTGACACGTGTTGTCTGACGTGACGCATCCACTTCGAAAACCTGTTTCACAGGAATTTCGTTCGCTCGAGCCATCGCAAGAATTGGATCTCGAATTTTTGGATCGGTTAGCGGTTTATAAGTGTTAAAGAGCGGTTCGATATAAACCGGCGCGATAAGGACGAGGGTCCCCGAGAAAATAATCATGACGATAGTTCCCCAAATCCACCAATTGCGCGGTGCGCGCCGAAAGGCGGCGTAGAGAACGATCACCAGCAAAGTTCCGCCGACTAAAGTTAGCGCCAGGCCGAGTAACTGTTCCCGAAACCATAGGGCGAAACTCTGGGTCGCCAAGCCGTATTGATGTTCGCGAAAAAAGTTTTCGTACAGGTTGAGCGGAAAACTTAGTGCGTAAACGAAGAGCAGATACGGGGTCGCATAGCAGGCGACTTGGAAATTCTTGATATTCGTAACACGTTCGGAAAAATCACGCAGTCGCGCGGAAAACCGTGAGGCCAGAAGAAAGACCGAAATTGCGGCGGTGAGAAGAAAGTTCCAGAGGATCAGCCAGTAACCGCCTTCAAAATAGGCATCGGACTTTTCTCGTTGATTCCTCGGCACGCTGTCCAGCCATGCTTGTGTCGCCGCAGCCGGATCGAATGGTTTTGCATCGCCCGCGCTTGCGGTCGAGCTGTAGCCGGCATTGTTGACTCGGGCAGCGTCTTCTAAAGAACTAGCTTTGTCAGAGATCGCGGGCGAGGCAGTTTGTGCTGGGCCGCCTTGCGCTGAGGCCGGCATCAAAGTTATTGCTGACCCAACAACGAGTAAGATCAACATCGAAGGCTGAGGCATCATGCGCCCATAATAAACCGGAATCAAAAAAAGAAGCAGCGCAGGTGCGATCTTGGTCGCGTCGAGATCATCGACCGCGCGCTACAACATTCGCATGCGTCGAATCGACCTGACCAGATGGGCAGAGACCTTCAATAAGCTGGACTACCTGCCTCGCACATTAGAAAATGCAAACATGAAAAAGCTTGTGTCATTGGTCTGCGTGTCCTTTATGGGAGTGTGCGCCCTTGGCAATTTGTGCGCGGAAACGCAGCCCGCCAACGCCGAGCGCTATGGACCCTATCCCACAAACTACAAGGAGATCGTCATAAAATGGCTCGACACGCAGCTAATCGACGCGGGGAGTGCACGCATCGAATGGAATGGCGATCCAAAACCGGCAACTTTGGGGACGAAAGACAAGCCTCTTTACGGGTATCTGGTCAATTTCAAGGTAAACGCTCGCAATCGCTTTGGAGCCTATACGGGAATGCAGAGCCATGGCGCATTGATTCACAATGGCGAGGTGATCAAAGGCTTGGGCTTCGGTTATTAACAATCAATTTTAAATAAAAATGAAAATAAATCCGCGATCGAAATCATCAGGACAAATTCTGGTCATCGTGATCATCGTGCTGGGATTGCTCGGCATTGGATATTGGTGGCTCGATTCCAACAAACGGCAAATGGCGCAGGAGGGCCGTCAATTTGGGAGGCAAGCGATCCAAGAGCTCGTCATGCAACACAATGTGAAATTTTTTGCGGATCATTTGAGCCCTGAAATGCGTCTCCAGTATCCGCCGTCAGCGCAACAGGATCTCATGACTCAGCTGTCCAAGCTTGGAACGCCCGTATCTCCCCCGGCCGTGGACGGCGACATTGTGTTTCAGTCACAGTTTTTCGAGCCAAACGGCGTCTTCCACGCGCACATTAATTATCCAGCCAGGGGAGCTGACATCAACGTGGCCGTTTCCCATCCGGTCGGTCGTTGGCAAATTGACGAGTTAAATTTCGTGGCCGAGACGCCGCGATAGCTTCGCGTCGTTGAATGCTTGAAGCATTACGAAGCGCACGAGGGCTCTCTATCTCAATAGACGCTCCAGCGAATCGAGACAGATTTGTGACCAAGTCTCCAACGATCCGCGCCGGGCCATCAATTCTTCCCTTGTCAGAAAACCCAGGCTCGTGATCATTGCCTCACGTTTCTGTACTTTCGGCTCTTTCAATTTGAAGATGTGGACGATCCCCAGGTGAACAAGTCCCACTTCGGTCGAGTCGTCATTCAACAGCGCAACAATTCGATCTTCAAACGAAGTATCGATGTTGATTTCCTCGTTCACTTCGCGCTCCACGCCTGCGCGGTAAGCCTCCTCATCCATGGCAAAGAGCGATTCATCCGTCTCGTTCATATGACCGCCAATGCCAATCGAGCCTTTCGCCACCAGCCGCTGTTCGCCTGCTTTTTTGCCGCGCACATAGTGAAGCACCGTCTTCTCAAAGGCGATCAGTGCATAAGGGATGATTTGCTTGTAGGCGGGATTGGTCTCGGCTTCGGGGCGCGGAATAAAAAAATTGCTTCCGCGCGACAGAATCGCCTTCAAGTATTTTTCGACCCCAAAATTTAGTCCCTGAAAACTGCCGAGCTCGTCAAAGAGTTTTCGCCTAACGACTAGAACATTCTCGTTTGGCGGATTCATGAGCCTGTCATTCTGAGCGGAACGAAGTGGAGACGAAGAAGAATCCCACGATATTGTCGACCGTTTTGCTACGGAGATGTCTCGACTTCGCTCGACATGACAGGAAGGATCAAAACGAATAGCTCACGCCCACTTGCGGGCCGAAAAGATTCAGGCTGGGATTGGGATCGGTTTGCCCGCCATTAGAGAGATGCTGATAAAGCGCGCCCACGCTTATCTTCCAGTGATCGTCCACCAGGTAGGAAATCCCGGCTGCCGATAGAATATTAAACGTAAAATCCTGGCCCTGGCCACCGAGAACTTCTGGCTGACTGTCAATCCATCCCAAACCAAGCCCGCCTGAAAAGTAGGGAATGAAACGGCTGCCCGGCCGAACAAAGTTATAACGCATTCCCAAATTAAGCCCGAAATAATGGTTCTCAATCCCGCGGAAGATCGGCTCCGCGATTGCGCTGACATAGAATTGGTTGTAGCCGCGAAGCCAGCTGTCGCGCTGCACAACTCCCCATCGAACGCGCGCGGTTATGAATTCCGCGCCAACTTCGTAATCGGCAGGCGGGTTGAACGCACCAAACAAATATCCGGACTCCACCGCCAATTCGAATCGTTGCGGATTAAGTTCGTCTGTTGCTGCTTCCACAGTTGCCCGTTCAACGCCGCCGAATGCCTGCGCACAACTGAGAACAAGCGCACAACTAGTGAAGGCATACAGCGTTTTCATTCGGCGCGCCTACGATAAAGAGGGCTGGATCGAATTGCAATTGGCTGCGCCCCTATGTAGCGCCGCTTTATGAGCGCCCATTTTCAAATGACATGGCTTCGAGCGACCACTGGCGGTCATAGACCGCTGCTGCAGAATTCCGCGAGATCGTCAGGCAACGAACTGGTCCATTCATGCTCGGCTTCAATCGCCAGTCGCGCCGAGTGCAAGGCGTGTCTCGGAAGGAGGAGCTGACATTCGAGCTCAGGAGTCCATCCGGTCTCGATGAAACGGAGGTAAAGCTGTTCGTCAGGTCCGTAGATTTTGTCGCCCACGATCGGGATGACCAATGGAAGCGAGGTGCACTCGGATTTGGTGCGTGCGGCCCGTGTGTGGAATCGCACGGACTAGACTAAATTTTTCAGTTTCGGGCGCATTCTCGAACGGCGCGTCCTCGCCACGGAGAACAGGCTGTAATCGCGCTCTGGCGGTTGATCGAATGAATCGTTGCTCCAATCGAAATTCAGTCTGTGCCGGAGCGCCAGATGGGTGAACCATCTGCTTCAGCCAGATTGCAGAATTTCGGTGTTTGCCTTGTCGGTCCAAGGCGGCATCAACGACTTTGCTTTCCCACTCGGGCCAACCCCAGACAATCGCCAGATATTCTTTCTTTAGGTGTCGCCGTTGCATCAGAATCCCAAATCGGCGCGCGACATCAGCTTTCTTCGCCACCAGGACCAGGCCGCTGGTCTCGCGATCGAGCCGATTCACAATGGATACCTGGCCGCCGGCAGCAATTTCGAACGCAAAGAGTCTGCGCAATTCCTGCCACAACGTTCGCGTGCCATCCGGTTTCGTGGGATGAATCAGAAGAAACGGCGGTTTATCGACGACAGCATAATCGTCAGTTTCATCAATGATTTTGAAATCGAGTAACGGCGGCGACTCAATCATTCATGGCAACAATAGCCACGATTGCCTTGACCTCATTCCCAAAACTGCTTTACCTAGCCTCTTTAACTTTTGACAGGAGTACATGGTGGACCCCAAAGACATCAAAGAAATCAAAACCATCATCGATTTGATGAAGAGGAACGATCTTTCGGTCTTCGAAATCGAAAAGGAGGGGTTCCGGTTAAAACTTCAAAGAGGTCCTTCAGGTCAGGCCGCGCCGGTCACTGCTCCGCCTGTGGCAGATCAGTCCAAAACGGCTGCAACAACTGGTGAAGCTGCACCAGCTGTTCCGAAAACAATCGAAAGCGTACAGCTAAAAGAAATCGTTTCGCCCATGGTCGGAACGTTCTATCGCGCTGCATCGCCGGACGTCCCGGCCTTTGCTGATGTTGGAAAAACTGTTACGGAGGAAACAGTGGTTTGCATTATCGAGGCGATGAAAGTGATGAATGAAATCAAGGCAGAGACGAGCGGTGTTATCGCCGAGGTCGTGGCTGAAAACGGTAAGCCAGTTCAATTTGGCCAGGTGCTCTTCAAAGTTCGCTAGACAAAGTAGGGCGCGACCGTCGGGCGCGCCGGATCGGGCGTCCCAATGTTCGAAAAAGTCTTAGTTGCCAATCGCGGTGAGATCGCGCTGCGCGTGATTCGCGCCTGCAAGGAGCTCGGCATCCGAACGCTCGCGGTTTATTCTGAAGCCGACGTCGATTCGCTGCACGTTCAGCTTGCAGACGAATCCATTTGCATCGGCGCGGCGCCTAGTACGGAGAGCTATCTCAAAATCGATCGAATCATGAGCGCAGCCGAGATTGGGGACGTTGATGCGATTCATCCCGGCTACGGATTTCTAGCTGAGAATCCGCATTTCGCTGAAGTCTGTGAAAGCTGCAATATCAAGTTCATCGGGCCTTCGTCGCAGGCCATGCAGGCGATGGGCGATAAGAATGCAGCGCGCGGCGCCGCGCGAAAAGCTGGCGTGCCCGTGACGCCGGGAAGCGATGGAATTGTCGAGACAGAGAGCGACGCGATCAAAATCGCAAGGAAAATCGGTTATCCTATAATGATCAAAGCGGCCGCTGGTGGGGGCGGTCGCGGAATGCGCATGGCGCACAATGAACCGAGCCTCCAATCAGCCTTTCACAACGCGCGTCACGAAGCCGAGAAGGCTTTCGGCGACGATCAGGTCTATCTCGAAAAGCTCATCGTTAATCCGCATCATGTCGAATTTCAGATTGTAGCCGATAGTCACGGTCACATTGTCCATCTGGGCGAACGTGATTGTTCCATTCAGCGACGCAACCAGAAGGTAATCGAGGAATGTCCGTCACCGCTGATGACGCCGGGACTTCGCAAGAAGATGGGACACGCTGCGGTGAAACTGGCCAAATCTGTCGGCTACGAAAACGCTGGCACAATTGAGTTTCTTGTCGACAAGGACCGCCATTTTTACTTCATGGAAATGAACACGCGCATCCAGGTTGAACACACAATCACCGAAGAGGTTTACGGATGCGATCTGGTGAAAGAACAAATTCGTATTGCCGCAGGCGAGCCGCTTTCGGAACACGTCGCGCATGCAACGCCCCGGCTCCACGCAATTGAATGCCGTATCAACGCGGAAGATCCGGCGAGAGATTTTCAGCCAACGCCGGGCCGAATCGACTTCTATTATGCGCCAGGCGGCCGCGGCGTTCGAATCGATTCGCACGTTTATACCGGTTACACTGTCCCACCTTATTACGATTCATTGATTGCAAAAATCATCACAGTGGGCGCGACGCGGATCAATGCCATCGAGCGGATGCGACGCGCGCTCGACGAGTATTACATCACCGGCATCAAGACCACCGTGCCGTTTCACGCCGCCATTATGCGCAACGGCGAATTCCGCTCCGGAAATTACGATACCGGCTTCATCGAGCGAGTCATGTCGTCGGGCAAACTTGATCTCAGATCGCGGCCGATTCGATTGCATGAATAGAGTGATGCTGGCGCAAGATCGCGTCGCCTTCTAACAGGGATTGTCTCGTCTGTAAGAATGGCTGTCACGCAAGTGCACAATCAAAAAGGCGGGGCGGAGGTCGAACTCGCGATTCGCGTCTGCGGCGAATTACCTCGACAAGTCTGGCGAGATTTTTGCGAAGCTCGCCAGATATGAAACCAAGCACTCCATCAGCTCTAATCACAGTTGTACTCCTCTGCTTTGCGCTTGTTTAAAACACGCAAGCGGTAAATCCGCCGCCGGATGGCGGCTATGCAGGCTCCAACACCGGCTGAGGGAACAAACGCGCTTTTCCGGCTGACCACCGGGATCGATAACAGCGCTTTTGGTTTTCAAGCGCTCTATTACAACACGAGCGGCCACAGTAACACCGCAGAGGGATTTCGTGCACTCTTTGCGAACACCACCGGCAACAACAATACGGTCAACGGCCATAACGCCCTCTATACCAACACTACTGGCGACTACAACACGGCCATCGATCTTCAGACGCCCTATAGCAACACGAACGGCCAACAAAACACAGCCTGCGGCAGTAACGCGCTCCTTAGCAATAGCAGCTGTGACGGCAACACGGCCTGCGGTGTTAACGCGCTCCGGAACAACACGCTCGGCAACAGCAACACTGCCGTGGGCAATTTCGCTGGCTTTAATGTTACCACGGCCACTAACGTTATTTGTATCGGAGCGAACGTTGCTGGCGAAAACGTGAGCGACACTTGCTTTATCGGGAATATTCGTGATGTGACAACGGCGATTCCTGACGCGATACCAGTGCTGATCGACTGTGCGGGTCAGTTGGGCACAGCCAGTTCTTCGCGTCGGTACAAGACGGATATTAAACCTATGGACAGAGCTAGTGAGTCCATCCTAGCACTTAAACCGGTGAGCTTTCGTTACAAGGTCCACAAGGACACCACGCCGCAGTTTGGATTGATTGCCGAGGAAGTAGCGCAGGTGAATCCTGATCTGGTCGTGCGTGACAAGAATGGCGAAATTTACACTGTGCGCTACGACGCGGTTAGCGCGATGTTACTCAACGAGTTCCTTGAAGAGCATCGCAAAGTAGAGGAACAGCAGGCGATAATCACTGAACTGAAATCTACAGTGGCCCAGCAGCAGCAAGGATTGCAGACTGTCATCGCGCGTGTCGAACAGCAGGCAGCGGAAATCCAAAAGATGAGCGCTCAGTTTGAGGTAAGCGGGACTGCCCCGCAAATCGTTCTAAACAATCGGTAAATACTACAGACGAATTCGGCAAAACCCAAGGAGGTTGGGACCGTGTCACCAATTACTATTTTAGTAGACGAGAGGCCTTGTGAACTCCACTTGGCGCAAACATCTGATCATTTGCCTGTTTCTTGGGCTGCCGGCGATTCACGTCTACTTCCTTGGACCTGGTGTTCACTGAAGAAGGAGGTGGCAATTGGATCACACTCGGCTCCCGCGGGCTCGTCTTTTGGACTTACATCACGTTGCTCGCCATCGATGTCGCCTTAAGTTCAATCGCCGCCCTGTCATTTCTTAAGTCAGGAGCATTACGCATTCACTTTTGTTCAATGGTGCTTTCCGTGATTCTGCTCGTCACAGGCTTTGCCTTTTACGCTAAACTGTTGCGCGCAGCGGCCATCTCCAGTTGACAGCGAACTTTGATATACAACTCGCTGAAGCACTGTGCGGGAAGTAGGCACGCTCCTTCCAAGCTCGTTCGTCGGCAAAGTCGCAATCGATACAATCCAAGCTGGTAAGGTGCTTGGTGGAAAGGTAAGAAGCGAACGCTGTGCCCAAAAACCAAAGCGTGCTACCGGCGATGTAATTAAACCTGAATCTACCCAATTGGGCCGCGCTCGATTACGTGATCTCGTCGCGGCATCCCGACGCTTGTAAGATATTCTGACGATTCACCCGGACACCAGGGCGGTGGCGAAGTCACGGGGGACTTTTTGAACTCACCGATGAAATGGCAGCGCGAATTTCGACCACCACTTGCCGCTTGACTTGCCACACGTTATCGCGGGCCGCATCTCACAGAACTAGCCGTTGCTTTGCCGGAAATCGCTACTTAGGTCTACGACACCGTGGAGTGTCGGAAAGCTTAACAGTCTTCTGATGAAGCGCTCGCCAACATGGTTCGGAAAGAGATTGAATCCACTGCGCACGAGTTCCTTTCAAGGAAGGTCTTCTGTTAAGAGGACGATCTTCCCTGAGGTAAAGTCGGATCTCCCCCTGGCTTTAGCACCTGCTAGCTACCGTTGTGACTACCATGCCAGCTTAAGCTCGATTGTATGGATTTCCGACGGTCGCCGATGTGAGCAGTATCTTTTTTTGTTGGAAATATCTTTTGACGCAGCCGCTTCTGAAGGGACTGCCGATTAGTAAGCACATTAAGCTGAGAGCTAGCGTAGGATTATCGACAATCGACGAATGAGATTTTTGCTATCTAGTTTCTCGCTTGTTGTTGCTGGTTTGTGGAGTGCGGTTCTTCCTATAAACGCACAGGTCAATGTTACCCAGTATCACAATCATGCCTCGCGAGACGGCCTTTACATTGACTCGGCCTTCACGCAATCGGCTGCCGCGAACCCAACGCGAGACCTGAACTTCAACGGTACGATCATAGGCAACGTTTACGCGCAGCCGCTTTACATCGAGGGCGGTCCAAGCGGCCCCATGGTCATTGCGGTCACCGAATCGAATAATGTGTACGCGCTCAATGCCACAACCGGCACGGTGATTTGGCAGCGAAATGTAGGCGCTCCGGTGCCGGCAAACAATCTCAACTGCACTATAACCGGTTCCATGGGCATCATCGGCACACCTGTTGTCGATCTTGCTTCACGGGCGCTCTTTTTGGACGCAATGGTTACACCCGATGGCGGGGCGACCATCAAACATTACATCATTTCGGTTAATGTGGACACGGGCGCCATCAATTCCGGCTGGCCGGTGGACGTGGAGGCGACAGCCCAATACAACGGCACGACCTTCACTGCAGCAACCCAAGCACAGCGACCTGCGCTCGCCATCGTGGGTAACATTCTTTATGTTGGATATGGGAGCATGGATGATTGCAGCCTCTATCATGGCTGGCTGGCGGGAGTGCCGATAAATAATCCAGGTAGCGTAACAGCATGGGCCGCCGGCACCATCGGCCCCGGTATATGGGGCGGCGCTATATGGGGAGTTGGCGGCATCGCCAGTGATGGCACTTATCCGTTCGCAGCCACCGGCAACACTTACAACACTGGAGGGATCTGGTGCGGCGGCGAAGCAGTAATTCGTTTTCAACCGGGCCCGATCTTTAGCGGCAATTCCAGCGATTACTGGGCTCCTACCGACTGGCTTCAACTCGACAGTGGCGACGTCGATTTGGGTTCCTCGGGCCCGTTACTTGTGGACGTACCGGGCGCAACGCCCTCCCAGCTCGTCGTCGCAATGAGCAAAGGTGGTTATGCGTATTCGCTTAATCGCAGTAACCTCGGCGGGCTTACCGCGCCGATAGATTCATTTGTGGCCTCCGGCAGCGGCATCCTCAACGGAGCGGCCACCTACCGTACTAACCAAGGCACGTATGTAGCTTATCGACGCGATCGAGGAACCATACTCGGTGCTCTGGGCATTAGTGCAACCAATCCACCTTCCTTCATCCAAAACGTATGGAATGTGAACCAGAACGGATGCGGGTCACCTTTCGTGACCTCCACCGATGGCACTAATAACATGATTGTCTGGGCTGTAGGCGCCAGCGGCGACCAACGCTTACATAGTTACGACGGAGATATCCGTGATGTAAGCATCCTGCCAGTATCGTTATCATTTAATTGATGTCGGTAGTGCAGTCCATCAGTGCCAGAAGCATTAATTTTAAAAAAAAAAAAAAAAAAAAAAAAAAAAAAAAAAAAAAAAAAAAAAAAAAAAAAAAAAAAAAAAAAAAAAAAAAAAAAAAAAAAAAAAAAAAAAAAAAAAAAAAAAAAAAAAAAAAAAAAAAAAAAAAAAAAAAAAAAAAAAAAAAAAAAAAAAAAAAAAAAAAATAACGTCCACCAATACCCTCAAAGGATACCACTAATGAATTCCATTGATCGATCGAGCTTATCTTTTTTTTCCCCCCCCCCCCCCACAAAATGTCCTAGTAAGCGTCACCGATCCTGCGCTTAAGACGGTTGCCAATGGTGGTCACGTAGCGAATCCGAACGGATACGACATCGGGTTTTACTCCGACTCCGGGGGGAATACGAAGCTCAAGTGGGAAGTTGAGAAATACGATGGCACAACCGGCAACCTGATCGCATGGGTAAAGATCCCATCCGTATCAAGTTCAAGCGATACCATCTTTTACCTGATGTATGGCAATAGCGCGATCAATACAGACCAGTCCGATCCGCCCAATACTTGGGACTCAAACTTCAAGGGTGTGTGGCACATGAATGATAACGCGCCGAACACAACCATTAGAGAGTCCACTGCCACTGGCGCCAATGGCAAGAACAACGCCAACACAAGCACTAAGACAGCAGCAGGGCAGATCGGCAACGCTCTGAGTTACAACGGCAGCACTGACGGTTCATTTGCGGCCATTAATCTAAGCGCCACCAATATCGCCACCCTATCGTTCTGGATGAAGTGGACGACCAACGCGAACGACGATGACCTGGCCTTCGAATACACCCCCAACTATAACACGAATGCTGGAGGATTTTATTGCCGACTGGAATTCCAGCAGCTTGGGTGGCGGAAAATTCGAGATGGGGATGGGCAATGGAGATGGCACCTACTGGACCGATCTTTTCACCAGACCGTCAGCAGCGACATGGCACCTTGTCCACCTGGTGTTCAATCGCTCCGGGCCAACCGATAAGGTGTATGTAGATGGCTCCCTGCAAACGCTAACAACAGGCGCACACAGTGCTTCCGCCATGGGCAATTTTTCCAATAGTTCGCTCTATTTCATGTCCCGAGCAGCGAGCGCGCTCAATGCCGCTGGGACGCTTGACGAAGTCCGGCTGTCGACAATCGAACGCACTGCCAACTGGGTCGCTACCGAGTACAACAACCAAAGCTCGCCGGGAACATTTATCGCGATGGGCAGCGAGAGTTGCCGATGATTTGCTCAGGCTGTGATGAGCTCTCGCTGCATCGCGGCTGCTCACGAAATATACTTGCCCTCGCATAGACGCGACGTTTCACGGTGAAACGCAGCCTAACTTCGCCAACTTTCCAGCGCGTCGCTGTTTCCATTCCCTATAATTTCGGCGCGATAAACTGAGACGGAAGCTTTCAACATTGTTACTGCACTGTGCCTCAGTGAATGAAACGATAGCTTGCTAGGCTCGCGCGCATGTGAGCGTTCCTTGTCCCTCCCTGATGCGTGCGCGGTTCGACAAGCCCGGCATCAACCATGATCTCTTGGAACTGATTTGATAACGAGTTTGTGCGCTTATGCATGGCCGCGCGCGGGAGGATGTGAGCGTTGGGATTGTCCCGGCGGGAAGCGAAGTCAGATGATCAATGAGCGGCTGGACAAGTGGTAGCAGGATTCAGTTTCCCCACGGACTGATCCAAGGGTGTCGTTGCAAGCACGCCGAGGTTGCTTCGCAATGGGGACGTTGGCTTGATCGCATGGTTAGGCGTCTTGTTGACCATAATCAAACAAGTCGTTTAAGTTACCGAGTTCGTCCGGCGGTTTTGTTCCTGAAAGGAACCTTTGAAATTCTGGCGAATACGCGTGCTGGCGACCCGGCCACCATACCCAACGCACGCCATCGCTGTGGTAGTATTTTCGAAGCAATGTCTCCCATCCAACCCACAGCGCCTTATCAAGAATTCCTGCCTTCTGTTGGTACCAAGCGTTCTCCGACAACTTGAAGAAGGAAAAGAGAAAGTAGTGCGTCATGATCCGCTCTTCGCGACTGGCTGAACCCCAGTTTGTCGTCGCTTTAGATATGGCAGATCCAAGAGCGGGCGACTCCATTGCCGGAACATTGATTGAGGCAATGGCTGCCGCTAAGGAGTCTACGACGAGAGCTTTCTGGGACCTCGTGTTCTGCCGGATACTTATGATCAGTGCTATCAGCGTGAATGTTACTGCCAAAGCGCTGACCATTTCAGCGGTGGCAACCCTATCTGTAGGTTCATGCCATCACCTTTATATGACGCCTAGCCATAATTGAACTGCATCCTGCAATCTATTTCCTGCCCTTCCCAGGGGAAAGCGATTAAAAGGCTGCACAGCGCGAATTGTGCCGAATCATTCGGGATTTAGAAAGCGGAATCAGTCGGAAGGGTGAGAGGCACGCGCTACCACTCTTTGAAATCGCCCGCGTGCTCGTGCGTCTCGATCACCTTGCCAGCGTCATCATATACGCGAATCACAGCGGTGTGAGGCCGCATCCTGCACGTCATTCAGGCGTTGGATAATCTTTTTTGCGTGGACAACGTCGAGGATTCTGGGTTGAAGTCCTTTCGCAGCGACTGCGAGCACTCACCGGTACGGAGAGGCGGTGAGGTAGACACCGTGCTGATTTCATGTTAAAACCGCGCCAGGGTAAGTCCCCGTGAATCCTGGCCTCGCAGTCGCTGACTATCAGTGCCCTTAACTCGCTAGACACCAGATTACTTGGAATCGCCGCCGTGGTCATGCGTCTCGATCACGTTGCCCGTTTCATCGTAAACGCGAATCACAGCATCATGTGAACGGCTGTAGAATTTCGCCTAGCGACTACGTAGATGCATAGCTCCCGTCACAGCACAGACCAACTCTCATTCCGGTCGGAGAATATCTTCAGCCAACGATCCATAGAACAACAAAGGGCACTAGGTTAAACAGAAGAATTCCGATTTTATATATCGACATCCCAAGATAGTGAAGAGAATCGAACTGCTCATCGGACAGTCGAAACCATCTGCCGTGGAGGCGCCGCATCCAGTCATGTGCGAGCGTGAAGGGCAGAAACCAAACCAAAAGTATTCCGTAGTTGATAACCGTGCACCACAGAAGAAAGCTGCGCGTCAGTTCAATGCTCATGTTCTTCGGTCGCCCTTCGGCATCTAACGAGACAGAGATAAGCCACGGCAGGGCGTCGTGGCAAGCACACTGAAGTTGTCTCGCCATGGGGCCGTTGGCTTCATCGACTGGTTAGACCGCATCTTCATGGCCAGCGGTGATTCCCTGCAAACACAACTGCAACTCACGTAAATGCTGCTTCCAGTGCGTGGAATAGCCGTTGGTGAAATACCAAAGCGCGTCATCAGCGCTCGTGTGATCAAACCGCCACAGGACGTCATAAAGCTCGATGGCAATGTTGGTGGGATCATCGATGGCGTCGCCTACTTCAATTTCTGCTTCCCCAAGCTGTTGAGTAATCGAACTCGGCGTATTGTAATAGCCTAGGTCGTGGAAATGTGCCGACACGACTTTTCTGAGCAGGTTGTAATCCTTCCGTGGTGTGTCCGGATAATCGCGCTCGTCGAAAGTGTAGCTGATATCGTGCTGAATCAGCGCAAGCCGGTCGAGAGAACAGCGCAGACGCTGCGTGCGATCTTTCGTGGGAATCGCATCATCCTCGATCAGCGTGATGAACTCGGTCATCGCGTCTCTGATCTCTTGAGGCGATGTGGACATGACGGTGCGCGATGCGGTCTAACGTTCGCGCTCACCTGCGACGGCGCATTTCTTTTGCGGGCGCGCCGTCGTCAGGTGCAGCGCGTTGTTCGGCAGGGCGCCTTGTCTTTGGGCGGACCGCCTTGGCCGTGTAAAACTGTAGCAGCTCAACCGGTGCTCCATCGTCAAGTATGAACGCAACACGAACTCCAACCGATGGCTCGGTCGGTGCGATCAAGATCTCCCTACCTTTTAGGGCTTCGTCCAAATCGTCGACGGCAAAGGCGATGTGCGGAACGATTCTGACGATCTCGGGGACGTGACAATGCGGTTCGAACCGGATCCATTCGATCCCGTAGGGACTGGTCTCAAAACCGGCGACGTAAACCCCGAGGTGCGCGACATGATGCTCCTGAGCACGAGGCTGCGTGTGTGGAATCCCGATGTGGTGGTACCGCCATCCGAGCTTCGATGTCACGGGCGGCGGCTCATGGTTCAGTCGCTTTCCGCTAGTCACGCCTTTCTTCATCGATCTCACTCACCGATTGCGATCATTGGGTCTGTCGAGTCTGCCGAACGAGAATTAGACTGCAACTTGCAATCTATTTCTTGCCCTTCCCAGGGGAAAGCGATTAAAAGGCTGCATGGCGCGAATTGTGCCGAATCATTCGGCATTTAGGAAGCGGAATCGTTTCGCGGGTGACTCTTTCAAGTTCAAGAAATTGTTCGCCCTTCGAGATCTATCGCCGTGAATCGGTGTTCGGGACACGGGACGCCACCCCTTTTTTGTACGGATTGCTATGTTGCTTTCGTTATTGACATGAGCCCCCAACCGTGTTTGGACTTCAAAGTTGTTGGGAAGGACTTAACCGAAGGACAAATTAAATGACTAAAGTTGTGTCGGGCCTGTTGGGGGTTGTCGCAATCGCGTCAGCTGCTTTTGCCGGAACTGAAACTTATTCCGGGAAGGAGATGAAGCAGGTGGCGCCCCCACCCTGCCCGGAGTGAACGCAGATAACGAGTTTAACCTGAGTCTGTGGGGAACGTATGTATTCACCGGGAACGAGTGGCAAAATGATCGTTATCTTGAAGCCGACCATGCTTGGGGTGGCGGTGGAGATCTAAAGTACTTCTTCCATCGTTACTTCGGTGTTGGTATCGAAGGCTGGGCTGTGGACGCAAGGCAGTCGCGCGAAGATATCTTTGCGGACTTCAGCGAGGGCGCCTTTAGAAGTAGCAATCACCCGGAGAACAACGCGGTCGGTGCTGTGTTAGGCACCCTCACACTGCGTTATCCGATCCCCTGCACCCGGTTTTCGCCCTACATTTTTGGTGGCGGCGGCGGAATCTTTGGTGGCGGTCAGAAGCGGGTGGATCGGCGATTTTTTGAAGACGGCGAAGGCTTCGACCAGCTCCGCACCGTTGGTTATACGGATGGCGAAACGCGCGGAATCGGCCAGGTCGGCGGCGGCATAGAAGTCCGCTTCACGCCGCACATTGGCTTGGTCAATGATTTCAGCTGGAACTTTGTAGATGGACCGAACAACAACTTTGGCATGGTCCGTACGGGGGTGAATTTCGCTTTTTAAAATCGACTGTTAGCGTCTTGCGCGAAAGTCGAGGCGACGGCGATTTGCACATTGCGCTTCAAGATGCCAGTTGCGACGGCATGGGAACTATCAGCGCCGAGATTCCCGTCGGCCCGAAGTGGTGTGAGATTCGACAAATAGTGTTCGGCTGGACGAAGCAGAAATTTCCATTCGGCGTTAAAACCGCGCACACACTCAAAATTCACGAGCTCATGTGATCACGGTCACGGGAAAAGCCTTTATGACATTGGCCACGCGCCCGCGGATCATTCAAACCGACGAAGCAAGCCGGAAGGTTATGCGGTGCGGGAAATCCACCCAGTGATGGCGTTGCACGTCGATCAATAAACGCCTTGCCTACTTTTGATGCCCCCACGGCCGCATCCGTGCTCTTAGACGAAATCTTAGGGAGGAGCCACTGCGCCGGGCTCAACGGTGCGGAGAGGCGGCTACTTGGTGGCCGTGCTAATTCATAAAACACCGGGCCGAGCTAGTCCCCGTTTAGTTCCAAGCCCCTCGGCCAGTCGCTCGAACTTCCCTCCTAATGTATCGCACTACAAGGGTCGGACAGATGCTTACCCTTCTCGCGCGGTGTAGCAATTACAGTGTAACTTCAATTGGAGCCGCCTGGGCTGCTCGGTGTAATGATTCTCTTGGTGCTGCCGTTCTTCTCGAGGTAAGCCCTGTTGTAAGAGTTCTTCCAAAACGCGGTAAATGCGTAGGTCTCGCCGGGTTGTAGGTTTACGCGTCGTTGAGTCGGTGGCGTACGCCGATAGATCTGTGGAGTCGTGTTTACCGACAAGACATGCTGCCCGGGGGGCAACACCGCATCGTAACTCTGACCGAGCCCCAAATCCGCAACGCGGACACCGTCGACAAACAAGATGAGGTACTGGAAATTACCAAAATTGGCTGCCCTGGTCACAACCAAACGAGCGTCATCCTCGGAACGGGCCGAGGCAGAGTTCGATCTGGCCACTCTCGCCTGAATGGGTGTGCTTGCAGTAAAGCTGCACGCGATTGCAAGCATGATTAGTTTACCTGAAACGTGATTTAGTATTTTCATGATTCACTTTTCAGCCGCAATCCCCTCGCGGCCAGTCCGCACTCGTGGGATTTTTCTCTGCTGCGGGTGAGAGGAGTGGACCTGCCACTTTTGAGGGAGACTCGGCGGACGCTGGTGATCAGCCCATCTTGCTGCACCAAGTGAGCATTGCGAAACTGTTTGCAGACGTGTCACAGCAAACCATCTGCAACTGGATTCACACACCAAAAACCCTGGAAATCTTAAGACTGGCAGCCCCAGCTCTAACCGGCTTAAATGGAAGCCGCGTCGATACCAGGTTCAAGCTTTCGAAGTATTGCCCTTACACCGAACGCACCGTCGAGAATTGCGGCAGTCCATCCCTGGGATTCGGCGAACCCTTGGATTTCTCTTTCTCGTTCCGCCCAGGACATTCTGTTGCTTGGTCAGCAGCGTTCCAAATCATGTTCAAAAACAACGAAGAATTCTCGTTTTTTGAGTTGTTGCGCGATGTGTTCAGCAAGCGTTTTCATGCAGTATTTTGCGCCGCTTAAATGATAACGGCTATATTTCTTTGGAGTGATTCGCGTGTGACTCTTTCAAGTTCGAGAAACGCCGTCAGTTTTCCCTGTCCAGCAAAATCGTTGTGTGCCGGACATGATCGAAACCCTCGAACACAAGGGCGATTTCAAAGAGCGGCGATAAGGCTTGACGCGGTTGCCGCCGGGTCGCAAAAGCAGCGAAGTGTGAGAACCATTTTGTTAGCTGCTACCGCGCTTGCTGCCCTTACCGGTTGCCAAAGTGCTGCGGAGAAGCAACGCCTAGAAGCGGAGGCGCAGTCAGGTGACCTCGCCAATTGTGCACGGATTCGCGTAGCGTCGAGTGGCTGTGGGAGAAACTCGGGTTTTACAGAGGTATACGTTGACAACATGCACAAGGACCGCGCGGTGCGCGCCACCGTTCGGAAGCACTCGCCGGAAGGCGACGACGACACAGAATATGCCATTGCCGAAGGTGGACAGCGCCTTGTCGGCTGCGGGGGAGGCGGCACCAGCTTTGCTGTTGTCGCCTGCGAAGTGTTGAAGGGCGAAGCTGAAGAAAGGTGATAAGCAACAGCCAGCCCGGCTTGACGCTTAACATGCGATATGTTCGATTGAACAGCCATGCGGGCGGCACGCCTTCAAGATGCATTAGAACGACTCACTGCGGCGATACGTGACGGTGCCTGTCACACATACGCAGGCGGGAACCAGCCGCGGTGGCGAACAATATGGATCACATCATCAAGTCGCCGCCGTTGATGTCGAGGGACGCGCCGGTGATGTAGCCGGCAGCCTCGGAAGCGGCGAAGCAAATCAAATCGGCGACTTCGAGCGCGGTGCCGAGGCGCGGCACGGGATAGCTCGCGGCGAGACGTTCGAGCAACTCGTCCGAAGCATGTTCGCGCGTCAGCTCGGTATCGATCATACCGGGGCAGATGGCGTTCACGGTGATGCCGAACTTGCCGAGCTCCTTCGCGGCCGCGCGCGTCAGCCCGAGGAGTCCGGCCTTCGATGCCGTGTAGTGCGCACCGCCGAGCGTGCTCACCATCCGGCCGCCCGAGGACGAGATATTAATGATGCGGCCGTAGTGCTGGGCGCGCATTGCCGGAAGAACGGCTTTCGTCATCAAGAACGGCGCGGTGAGGTTGACCTCGATCGCTCTGCGCCATTCCTCGGCGGTGAGATCGGGGAAGCGTGTCGACAGCGGAAGCGCGGCGTTATTGACGAGGATGTCGATCCGTCCGAAGCGTTCGAGCGTGCGGCGCGCGATCTCGTCGGGGACGCCGTCCGCCGCGACGTCGCCCGGCACGGCGAAGGCGCGCTCGCCGATTTCCTTCGCCAGCGCCTCGGCGCGCTCGCGGTTGCGGACGTTCACCGCGACCGAGGCGCCGCGCTCGTGCAGTCGCGCTGCGGCAGCCCGTCCGAGGCCGCGCCACGCACCGGTGACGACGGCGACGCGCCCCGCAAAATCAGCGTTTTCCATCCGGAGAATTATCTCACCGTGCCTGAGCTCCGCGCACGTTCACGAATGCTGCGATCAAGGCACCAAGGATAATGATGCGGAACAAGGCCTTCGATTTCGTCCCGGGGTAAAGAACGCCCGGACTTAACTGCGCTGGAGTGATTTTACTATTCAAGGGATAAACTTCTTCGCCTAACGACCCAAGCTCAGCGACCCGCGGGAGGCGTGGATTGCAACCACAGCGCGATGGCCGGGTTCGCTGCAGCGCATGGTTAGGCGTTGCGGTCATTGAGCGAGAGACGTTGCATGGGCACAAAGCGAATGCCGTGAACGCACTGCTCCGAGCCAGTGATACGAAAACCTAAACGCTCGTAGGCAGAAACGGCATTTGGTGAAGAACTGAGAGTGAACTCGCAATCCGTATCGCCAGCTAGAGCCCCCGCAGCGGCGAGCAGTCCGCGAGCGATGCCGCCGCGCTGCTGGGAAGACTGAACGAAGAGCATGGAGACGTGGCGAGGCTCGCGCAAATGGAGCATGCCAACCAACTCGCCTGAGTGCTCGGCAACTAAGGTGATGTGACCGGACTTGTGACGCTGCGAAAGGGCCTCGACAGAAGCGTAGCGGTGAAACTCCGCGACGCCCTCGGTCTGGTAATGCGGTGCGACAAACTGGTCGAACACCTCGCGCGCAAGAGAGGACACGGCTGCGGTCTCCGACGGGTGAATCTGGCGATAGATGATCGAACTCACGATGGCGAAATGGCTTTCATTCACACGAGGCGCGTAGCCAACGCCTAACGAGACTCAAGATCAGCGACCGCTGGCGAGAGCGCGCGTGGCTGCGAGTAAGAGGTTGTAGCTACCATACCCTAGGCATCGGAACGGCCAGCCGTTCGCTGCATCGCCTGGTTAGGTCTTTTGCGCCACTCGGACAGTGATCCAATAAAGCTCGGTTCTGGTGTGTCGTCCAACAAAGCGATGAACTCGATGGAATGCCCATCTGGGTCGCGGAAATACAGCTGAGCGGATGGCATCCAGCCGATGACTGACGGCTCGTCGGTCTGCTCACCGCGGAAGTCTTGGCACGTCACACCGCTGCGGCGCAGCCTCTCGCCGACCCAAGCAGCTCCGCCAGAGACACGGCAAAAGCGAGATGTGACTTGCGAACGTCGCGACCGTAGCTGGTGGTCGGCCCCCATAGCCCGAGCATCGATCGCCTGCGATCGCCAGCCCATAGGAAAACGATGTCGCGTGTGAGGTCGCGGTGTGCAAACTGCAAACCCACGACTCCAGCGTAGAACGCCTGCGCCGCCTCGGTATCGGCGACCGCCAAATGTGTTTCATACAGGTGCACGGGTGCGAGACCTAACGAGACGGAGCTGAGCCACCGCTGGCGGCGCCGAGCGTGGCTTTCACTTCATCCTTCATACTGATCCTTCAGCTTTTCAGGACAATGGCCAGCGGTTGGCTGCAGCGATTGGTTAGACCTCTTGCGCGAGTGATGCCTCTTTGCGACTCGCGCCGATATGATCTCGCCGATACTTCGACACGTCCAAACAGCTGCTACGAAGCCTAGAATATACCTGCCGCTGTGTGAAGCTCCTGCACCGAAGCGGTGTATGTGGATTGGATAAAGCGTTACATCCAGTTTCATGGCATCCGGCACGGGGGCGAGGTGTAGCCGTTTCGGTCCGATTTTGTCAAGAAATTCCTGTTATACTATTGGGTTCTGGTACCGTAACCCACTCGCGCGCTACAAGCAAAATCCCGCTTCACGCGAGCGTTGGCGAACATCACGGAAAGTGAGTGGATTTGTTGTGACTTTTGTTGTGACTGAGCCGTCTTTCTGGCACACTTGAAGTATTTTACCTATGAAAAGAGGCGGGGGCGGGAATCGAACCCGCGAATAGCGGTTTTGCAGACCGCGACCTTACCACTTGGCTACCCCGCCGATATTCAGAAGAGGCAAACTATCCTGGCCGGCAGCGTCAGTGTCAATGTGTACAGTCGTGATTCGCAGACTGTTCGCCAATTTAACGACTTAGCGATTTGACGATTAACGATTATCTTGGCCCGTGACGTCGCGCTCTTCACGACTGTTTGCAGCAGCGCAGAAACATATTCCCGGCGGTGTCAACTCTCCCGTGCGCGCGTTTCGCAACGTGGATAGCGCGCCGTTTTTTGTGACACATGCGAAGGGCGCAAAGATTTGGGATGTCGATGGGAAGGAATACATCGACTACGTGGAAAGCTGGGGACCCGCGATCCTCGGTCATGCGCCGAAAGTCGTTGTGGATGCAGTGCGGGAGGCCGCAACGCGTGGCTTAAGTTTTGGAATTCCAAATCCGTTGGAGGTGGAGATGGCGGAATTGATCTGCGATTGGATGCCGTCGATTGAAAAAGTGCGGATGGTGAACAGCGGCACGGAAGCAACCATGTCGTGCATTCGCCTCGCCCGTGCGTTCACCGGGCGCGATAGGATCATCAAGTTCGATGGTTGTTATCACGGGCATGTCGATGGGTTACTGGTGAAAGCAGGGAGTGGCGCACTCACTCACGGGCGGCCTGACAGCGCGGGTGTGCCGCACGCGTTTGCCGGTCTCACTATCTCACTGCCGTTCAACAATGCCGACATGATGCGGAAGGCATTTGCTGAGAACAAGCGCGAGATCGCGGCGGTAATTGTGGAACCTGTTCCGGCGAATGCGGGTCTCTATCTTCCGAGCGACGATTTTTTGTCGATGCTGCGAAAGGAATGCACAGTGAATGATGCGCTTTTGATCTTCGACGAAGTAATTACTGGTTTCCGTCTGGCGCGCGGCGGCGCCCAGGAAATTTACGGAGTCAAACCCGATCTTACGGCGCTGGGGAAAGTGATTGGCGGCGGACTCCCAGTCGGCGCATTTGGCGGCCGGGCCGAAATCATGGACCAGCTTTCGCCAGATGGCTCCGTTTATCAGGCGGGCACGTTATCTGGCAATCCTTTGGCCATGGCTGCGGGTCTCGCGCAGCTTCGTGAGCTGGAACGTATCAACGGATGGAAATTACTGGAAGAGATTGGTGCGCAACTCGAACGGCTCACGCGGAGTGCTATCAATGATAGGAAGACCGAAGTCACATTTCATAGGATCGGTTCGATGTTCTGCTTGTTCTTCGCCCCGGGACCGATTCTCGATCTCGCGAGCGCGCGGCGGAGCGATTTAAAAACATTCGCGAGATTCTTTCACGCTTGCCTAAGGCGCGGCATCTACTTCGCGCCATCGCAGTTTGAAACCGGGTTTATATCCACGGCGCACTTGCCGGAAGATTTGGAACACACAGGCCGTGTAGTGTGCGAGGCATTAAGAGAGCTATAGATTCATTCCACTCAAGAAACGACGTCTCTGCGAGCCGCGATCCTTCTTCTTGGCTGTTCCGACGCCGAAAGTATTCGGGGTTGCCCAGCCGTAGCTTTATGCGAAGGCTGGGAGGAATGTCTCAAACAAGAAAACATTGATCGAGAGATGTCTCGACTTCTCTCGACATGACAACGACTAAGGACTCGCGAATTCGCCCGGCGGCGAAATTCTTTTTGGAAGGTGACAAAAAGTTTTTCGTCAAAGGCGTCACCTACGGTCCTTTCAAGCCGGACGCCGAAGGGGACTATCTCGGTCGGCCCGAACAGGTGGATGTCGATCTCGCTCTCATGCGACAAGCCGGCCTGAATGTTGTGCGAATTTATCATTCGCCGCCGCGTTGGTTTCTTGATCGATGCACTAACGTAGGAATGCGCGTGCTGGTGACGCTTCCCTGGGAAAAACATGTCGAGTTCCTGCGCGAAAGATCGATTCGCAAGCAAATTGCCGAAGCAGTCCGGACGACAGTGAGGAAGTACGCCGGGCATCCAGCAATTCTCGGTTATCTCGTCGGCAACGAAATCTCCAGCACAATGGCCCGCTGGCTTGGCGCGCGTCGAGTGATTGAATTTGTAGAGCAACTGATTCGAATCGGGCGTGCCATCGATCCGGATGCCCTCTTTTCCTATGCCACGTACCCGCCGACGGAATACCTGCTGCCGCAGAATGCCGATTTTTGCTGTTTCAATGTTTACCTCCACAATCAGCGCGATTTCGAAGGCTACCTGTTGCGACTGCAAAATCTCACGGGCGAGCATCCGCTTATCCTGGGGGAATTCGGCATGGATACGATCAGGCATTCACAGGATGAGCAAGCCGAGATGCTCGGTTGGCACATCGATAGCGTCGTCAAATGTGGTCTTGCTGGAACCATTTTTTTTACCTGGACGGACGAATGGTTCACCGGCGGGCAGGAAATCACCGACTGGGCGTTTGGGATCGTTACGCGGGAACGCCGACCAAAGAAGGCGTTCTACGTGCTGGAAGAGAAACTGGGCCGAAACGATTTCACCTTGCCTCATCGCCCTTTGCCAAAGGCGCCGTTCGTTTCGGTTATTGTTTGCTCGTACAATGGTGGGCCGACGCTTGCGTCCTGCCTTGATTCGTTAGGTAAACTTAATTATCCCGAGTATGAGGTCCTTCTGGTCGATGACGGATCGACCGATGATACGTCGTATATCGCAGCGCAGTTCCCATGGGTGCGCTACATTCATCAAAGCAATCAAGGATTGAGCCACGCTCGAAATACCGGTGCGGCCACAGCCAAGGGTGAAGTCTTCGCCTATACCGATTCTGACTGCATGGTTGATCCCGATTGGCTGTATTATCTAATCGGCACTCTTGTAAGCGGTGATTACGCTGGAGTGGGTGGACCGAACGTCACGCCGCCAGCCAAAAATTGGATTCAGGCTTGCGTTGCAGCGGCACCCGGCGGACCGAGCCATGTATTGCTTACCGATGTGGTCGCCGAGCACATTCCCGGTTGTAACATGGCGTTTTATCGGTGGGCATTTGAGGGCGTGGGCGGCTTTGACACCGAATACCGCAAAGCAGGTGATGACGTCGATTTTTGCTGGCGAATTCAGCAGGCTGGTTGGGTCATTTCTTTCAGTCCAACTGCGATCGTCTGGCACTATAGGCGTTTTACGCTTCGCGCTTTTTTCAGGCAGCAGGATGGCTATGGCGAGGCGGAATCACTGCTGCGTTTTAAACATTTGATTTTCTTCGGACCAACAGGCACCGCGAAATGGCGCGGCCAGATCTACGGAACGCCGCGGTTCAGCTGGTTCGTTAACCGGCCGGTGATCTATCATGGAATGTTCGGTGAAGGTTTTTTTCAATCGATTTATCCCGCCCCTCAGTCAGACGTAGCCGGCTACCTAAGCAGTATTGAATGGTTTGCCCTGACAATTTTCCTGTTTGGTCTGGGCATTTTTCTCCCGGCATTGCGCATCGTTCCGTACCTCATGCTTGGCGGCACGCTATGCGTAGCGCTTTCCTACATGGTCCGAGCTTCCATTGAGCCGAAATTCGATACGGCGGGCGCGCGGCTGCTTGTGATGTTTCTAGCTTTTGTCCAGCCGCTCGTGCGCGGATTCTCCCGTTATTTCACCTGGCTCCATTTCAAGCGCACACCCGCAAGCGTGATTCGGACACACGAACATCTGCCAGGCCGCAGCCGTTTTACAGGCAGTCTAAGTCGGCGGGTTTTTTGGAGCGAACAGGGGAGGGACCGACACTATTTGCTTGGCGCCATCTTCGAACTGCTGGATGAAGAAGGCTGGCGTTATTCCACTGATAGTGGGTGGAATGAGTGGGACATTCAAATCTACGGGAATTTTTGGTGGAGCATCGCGCTTCAGACCGTCACCGAGTATCACGGCGGTGGTAAGTGTTTGACCCGCGTTCGGCTGCGCAACCGGTTCGTTACGACGACCATTATTTTCAATCTCATTGCCTTAAGTTTGTTGATCTATCGGCAGCTCAATATTTCGCACGTGGATCTTTGGGTCGTCGTTCCCTATGTGCTCTTTCTGGTGTTCCTATGGACGAGAGCGCGTTTGCTGAAGTCACGCGTGGCCGAACTTGTTGATCTTGCAGCGCATCGCGCAGGTCTGCACCGAGTGATGCGCCGAGGCAAAGTCGCCGGAAGCGAGTCGACGCCGCAAGTTGAGGTGCCGGCGAATACCGTGGACGAGGTCTCGACGAGTCTTCCTGAATAGCGCTCGACTTTAGGTCAGAACTTCAATCGCACCCTGCCACTTCCGCGTACGATTTGGCCGATTCGTTTTGCTTCTAACATTCGCATCGCGCGTCGGGCATCGTGTTCGGAAACAACCACCGTCATTCCGATACCCATATTGAACACCTGATACATCTCGTGAAGATCGATATTTCCGTTTTGCTGCAAGATCTGAAAGATGCGGGGCGTACGCCAGTTTTTCGTTTCGATTACCGCATCACAATTTGCTGGCAAAATTCGCGGCAGATTATCAATGAGACCCCCGCCTGTGATATGAGCCAGACCTTTAATCATGCCAGGTGGAGTTTTTGCCAGAAGCGGCTGATAATTCTTATGTACGCGCAGCAATTCCTTCCCAACCGTCATTGCTGAGCGGGGCAGATGCGAACCGATCTTGAGGTTCATTTTGCCAAACAAAATCTTTCGAGCCAGCGAGTAGCCGTTTGTATGCAAACCGTTTGATTCCAACCCTAGAATTACGTCGCCCGGCCGGATTTTCTTGCCATCGATGATATGGCCGCGGTCCACGACACCAATAATGCAGCCGGCGAGATCATATTCCCCGTTGCGATACATTCCTGGCATCTGCGCCGTCTCGCCGCCGAGAAGAGCGCATCCCGCCGATCGGCAGGCGCGCGAAAAACCCCGCAGCAATTGTTGGAACACGCGGGGTTCGAGTTTTCCGCAGCCAATGTAATCCAGGAAGAAAAGAGGACGTGCCCCCAGGACGGCGATGTCGTTTACAGAATGGTTAACCAGATCGGCCCCGACGGTATCATGCTTGTTCAGAGCAAACGCGATTTTTAATTTCGTCCCGACGCCGTCGATGCTTGCAACCAAAACCGGCTTGCGCATTCCAGGAAAGTTCGCTCGAAACAAACCCCCGAAACCGCCAATCTTACTCAACACTTGTGGCCCGTGCGTTTGCTTTACGAGTGATTGAATTTGCCCCTTGAGTCGATTGCCTAGATCGACATCAACGCCGGCACGAGCGTATGCCTTTTTTTTCGCGGTCATCCCGAGTCGCGGAGACGACGAGGGACCCTATACCGGCTCTGTTGATGACGCTTCCAAACATGCGCGATCCAAACGTCGTAGGTAGGGTCCTTCGCTCCGCTCAGGATGACACGCATGAAGAAATTACTTCAAATCCGCGAACAACGTCGGATGTGCTTCCTGATCAGCGAGCGCTTTGGCGCGCTGGTCTCGTTTCTCCATAATGAACTTGTCTAACGCGGGATCGACGGGCAGGGGATAGTCCCCGTTGAAACAGGCCAGGCAAAAGCTATTCATCGGCCTTCCGGTCGCCCGCACCATGCCTTCCACATCGAGGTAACCGAGGCTGTCGACACCGAGGTATTTGCAGATGTCTTCCATCGACATCTGGTTCGCAATCAACTTATCCGGATCCGGAAAATCGATGCCGTAGTGACAAGCAAACCGGTGCGGCGGACAGCTTACGCGCATGTGCACTTCTTTGGCACCAGCTTCGCGCAAGGTCACTACGCGCGCTCGCGCGGTCGTCCCCCGCACGATCGAGTCGTCCACAACCACGACCCGTTTTCCGGCCACCATTTCCTTGATCAAATTCAACTTTACCCGCACATCGAAATCGCGGATGAGCTGGCTCGGCTGCAAAAACGTTCGGCCAATGTAGTGATTGCGGACGAAAGCGTGCGCATAGGGAATATTCAGTTCCTGGGCAAAACCGAGCGCCGCATAATTTCCGGAGTCAGGCACCGGCACGACGATGTCCGCATCGACGGGAAATTTTCTTGCCAGCTCGCGTCCCATTTCCATGCGCACCTTGCCGACGTTAACCCCGCCGATCATACTGTCCGGCCGCGCGAAATAGACGTATTCGAACATGCAAAATGCCGGCCGCTCATCTGGGAAAGGTCTTTCGGAGCGCAATCCGTTTTCATCAATGATCAACACTTCGCCGGGCTCGATTTCGCGGATGAACTCCGCATGAATCAGATCAAAAGCGCACGTCTCAGATGCCAGGATATAGGCATCATCGAGTTTGCCGAGGGCAAGCGGGCGCCAGCCAAACGGATCGCGCACCCCGATCAGTTCCCGTTCGCTCATGATGATGACCGAGAACGCCCCTTGAATCCGCCGCAACGCCGCGAGAACGTTTCCGCCGTTCTCCGAGGGTTGCGCCAGGAGATGTAAAATGATTTCGCTGTCGGCGGTGGTTTGGAAAATGGAGCCTTTTCGCTCTAGCTCATCGCGCAGAAAATCGGCATTGATCAAATTACCATTATGCGCAATTGCCATTTGGCCGCGCACACAGTCGACCACGAAGGGTTGCGCGTTTTTGATCGTGCTGGTTCCGGTGGTCGAATAACGCGTGTGGCCGATGGCGCGTGTCCCTTTCAATCGCGCCAGTTCATCCGGCCCAAACACCTGTGACACAAGGCCCATGTCCTTGTGCTGGAGAAAGGTCGTGCCTGGGCCGTTGCTGGTAACAATTCCCGCGCTCTCCTGGCCGCGATGTTGCAAGGCAAACAAGCCGTAATAACTTAGGACCGCTGCGTTCGGATGACCGAATACGCCGAACAGCCCGCATTCATGCTGCGGGAACGGATTGCTCTCAGCTTTGCTGATGTCGACCTTGTCTGGAGAGATCACACTCAATAATTCACCAAATCGCGCACGGTTCAACGAATCGTTCTCGATCTGTCGCGAGATTCGAAATGCCGGAAAAGACGAGGTTGATGTCGCCCATCATAAACTCGGGATGCCTTCGGCAGCCGAATCGCTTTCCACAGCAAGACGGATGGCGTTCCACCAATCGTCGATGAAGATCGGCAGTTGGCCAGGAAAATTCTTCGCCGCCAATGTGAATGCGAAGTTGATCGCCGCCAACTCTGCCAAGCTGTTGAAATGGAATTTCTCCCTCCTGCAACATTGACATCGTCACTCGGAGATTTTCGGGTGCGACCGAGATCACGATCCGTGATTGCGATTCGTTAAATAACACTGCGGTGGCAGGCGTGTCGCCTGCTTTAAGATCGATTTCCGCCCCGAAAAGCTTTTCCGGATTAAAACAACATTCAGCGAGCGCTACGGCGAGACCGCCTTCGCTGCAATCATGGGCACTTTTTACCACGCCTTCGCGAATCAAGGTGCGCACCGGATTTTGGATTTTAATTTCGTACGCCAGATCGACACATGGTGGCGGGCCAACTTTCAAACCGTGACAAACCTTGAGATAGCGCGAACCACCGAGGCTGTGGCCAAGGGCATTGACTCCGGCTTGTTTGTCGTGGTCCGTCTTTTCTACGCCGCGCTCGGCGTCCGCAGCTACAGGTACTGGCAAATGCACCCACCAGAATAATTGCGTCCCCGTCGTTCTTGAACCATTGCGTCGTGATGTACTCTTCTTTGTCGATCAAACCGACCATGCCGATGGTCGGCGTTGGATCTACCACACCTGTCGGGCTCTCATTATATAAGGAAACATTTCCGCCGATGACTGGCGTGCCAAACGCGCGACAGGCTTCGGCGATGCCTTCGACTGCTTCGCGCAATTGCCAAAAGTTCTCCGGCTTGTAGGGATTGCCGAAGTTTAAGTTATCAGTGACCGCAAGCGGATGCGCACCTGAACAGGTAAGATTTCGCGCCGCTTCGGCTACGGCAATCTTTCCGCCCTCGCGCGGATCCAGCGCGCAATAGAGCGAATTGCAATCAGTAGTCGCAGCCAGGATCTTATTTGCATAACGGACAAGGAAAACGGCCGCGTCCGAACCCGGCTTCACGATCGTCCCGGTTCGCACGGTGTGATCGTACTGCCGATACACCCAGTTTTTCGATGCAATGGTTGGATCACCCAATAGTTGGCGCAGCGCTTTGAGATTATCGATCTTGGCGAGGTTCGTTAGACCGCGATCACCGATTGCGGCTGCAACAGGTCTCGCTTCCCGCGAATAAAGAGGCGCTTCGTCAGCCAGCGCCTTGGCTGGAATCGCCGCGGCAATAACGCCATTATAATGCACACGCATCACGCCGTCGTCGGCCACGCGGCCTATTTCGACGCAGGGCACATCCCATTTCCCGAATATTGCGCGGACCACGTCTTCCTTGCCGCGCCTCGCGATGATCAGCATCCGTTCCTGCGATTCGCTCAACAAAATCTCGTATGGCGTCATGCCAGGCTCGCGTTTTGGAACTTTCGCAAGGTCAATCTCGATACCGCTTCCAGCGCGGCTGGCGGTTTCACACGTCGAGCAAGTTAGCCCCGCTGCGCCCATATCCTGGATGCCGGCGACGGCATCATGACTAAGCAGTTCGAGGCAGGCTTCGAGCAAAAGTTTCTCTTTGAACGGATCGCCGACTTGCACTGCCGGACGATCTTCGCGTGATTGCTCGGTCAACTCGCGTGAAGCGAACGCCGCACCGGCCAGACCATCGCGCCCCGTCTCGGCGCCGACATAAAAAACTGGATTACCAACGCCGGTTGCAGCGCCGCGGGCTAGTTGCTCGTGACGCAACACACCGAGACAAAAAACGTTTACGAGGGGATTGCCCTCGAAACTCTCATCAAAATAGATTTCACCGCCAATCGTAGGGATCCCGACGCAATTTCCGTAGTGCGCGATCCCGGAGACGACGCCAGTGAACAACCGCCGATTGGCGGCCAGTTGCGATTTTGAAGTTTTAGATTTCAAATTCGGCGTAATCGGTCCGAACCGCAGAGAATTCAGACAAAATTCCGGGCGCGCACCCATGGTAAAGATGTCGCGGATAATCCCGCCGACACCGGTGGCTGCGCCTTGGAACGGTTCGATCGCGCTCGGATGATTGTGGCTCTCCATCTTAAACGCGATCGCCCAACCGTCGCCGATATCGACGACCCCTGCGTTTTCTTCGCCGGCTTTTACCAAGATGCCCGGCCCTGTAGTCGGAAATTTCTTCAGTTCTTTCTTCGAGTTTTTATAGGAGCAGTGTTCACTCCACATTACGGAGAAAATTCCCAGCTCTGTGAAATTTGGTTCGCGCCCGAGGATTTTCTTGATTCGCTCGAATTCCTCCGAGGTGAGGCCATGTTGTTTGATGAGTTCTGGGGTGACTGCTGGTTCGGCAGTCGGCATCTGGCTGGTCATCGACGAATTCATGTTAGCGAATCCCCAGCGCCACTCAATAACTCAAGTAAGAATTTTCATTAGATCGCAATATCTTTGAACGTCCGGCAGGTCTTCGAACTACGATCTTTGGGTATCAGTATAAACAACAGGGAGACACCAATGGTTAACAAAACAATCATCGCTCTTGCTTGCGCGCTCTTTGCATCGCCGGCGTTTGCCCAGTCTACATACGCGGACGGAAGGTATTACCGTACACCGGCTGCAATGACGACTTCAGAGCGAGTAACAGTAACAGCACCTATCATAGAGGCCCGGGAAGGCACCGCGGCCACTTACCAGCCTACGGGAACACTGGTCGTTCGAACAGACAATGCCAATCCGGAGCGTTTTGACTCATACGGACCCGGACTTGTCTATGATAAGTTTGGCCGAGCCGTACGCGGACCGATCAAACCCGGCGCGCGGGTGGTTGTGTTTTACGCGGACATGGGTGACAGGCGTCTGGTTGATCACGTAGTCGTGTTAGACTGACGAGAATCTGCGCCTTTCGAATGAGGACGGCCCGCAACCGTCCAAGGGAAATGGACAGGCATAATCCAGGGACGCCTGTCGAGTTCCCGAGCATGAAGCCCGGGAGGAACCAATGAAACAAATAAGAGAGGTACACATATGAAGAGAACAATAATTGCTCTCGCCTGCGCATTAGTTGCGCCACTGGCGTTCGCGCAGACGAGCACAACAACAACTGAAACGACAACAGAACCAGCAACGACAACAGAGACAACGAGTACGACCTACGCAGCCGGCACCGTGACCACGTATGAGCCCGGCAAGACTGTTGTAGTCAGGGGTGAGCAAGGACCGGTCAGCTTTGCTTTGGGCACGGCCGCGCGAATTGTCGACGGCGCCGGCAAGGTGGTGACTGCGCCGCTGCGAGCTGGGCAGAAGGTGCGAGTTTATTACACCGGACCTGAAAGGGACCGGGTAGTCGAACGAGTGGTCGTCGAAGACTAAGCTAAGTTAATTGGCAATTGGAAGCCGCAGGATCGCAATGATCCTGCGGCTTTTCATTTTCTTGCACCGGCGCAGATTGTCGTCGTGGATTTGGGAACAATCGCGAATGTTGCAACTGCGCTGACCGTGCTCGTCGGCGTTGCGTTTGGTGTCGTCGAAATGCGCCGGGCGCGGCGCGATCGTGAAGAGCGCGCTGCTTTCGCAGCGGTGCGAGCGTTGATGACGCCGGAGTGGATGAGTTCGTCGATGATCGCGCATTCGATTTCGAAAGGCACCACTGCCGCGCAACTCGAGAACGATCCGCGCACGCTCGAAGCGTGTTTGAAGATTGCGACCATCATGGAGGGGATCGGCTATTCGGTTTACGCACGCATCGTGCCGCTGTCGGTGGCGGCCGATTTAATCGGTGGAACCGCGCGGATTGCGTGGCAAAATTTTCGCCCGTTTGTCGAGTTGGAGCGTATGCGTGCGGGTACGCAAAAAAGTTGGGAGTGGTTCCAGTGGCTGGTGGAACAACTCGAGCGCCACAGCGTGACCAAGACTAATTTGAAGATGGGCGCGCAAACCGTTTACCGCGATTGGCAGCCGTAATTTGCGTTTCGAGCGCAAATCGCAGAACATCATTGGATGGCTTTTGATCTGAAGGAAATTATCGCCGCGCGACTGGGTGAAAATTACCAACTCCACGAGCGCTACATAAACCCGACGCTGGTGCAGGCGCAGCGAGTCATCGGGTTCGACAAGGTCTATGCGCGAGCAGAAGGCGCATACCTCTACGACATGGATAATCAAGCCTATCTGGATTTTCTGAGCGGCTACAGCGTTTTCAACATTGGGCGGAATCATCCTTTGGTAAAACAAGCGATTCGTGATGTCCTCGATCTCGACCTGCCAAATATGGTGCAGATGGATTGCTCGCTTTTGAGCGGGTTACTTGCTGAGGCGCTGACGAAACGAAGCCCGTCGCATCTAAACGCGGTGTTCTTCTGTAATTCTGGAACTGAAGCGATGGAAGGCGCTTTGAAGTTTGCGCGTGCTGCCACAGGAAGAAAACGTGTGGTTTCACTCGCGAGCGCATTTCACGGCCTCAGTTTCGGCTCGTTATCGTTGATGGGATGCGAAAGTTTCACTGAGGGCTTCGGACCTTTGATGGAGGGATTTGACGCTCGTATGCCGCTCGATGATATCGAAGCACTGGATCGACAGCTGCGTTCACGCGACGTGGCAGCGTTCGTGATCGAGACCGTCCAAGGAAAAGGCTGTCAAACTCCCAAGACTGATTTCTTTGTTCGCGCACAGGAACTCTGCCGCAAATACGGAACGCTTCTCATTTCTGACGAAGTGCAGACCGGACTCGGTCGCACCGGAAAAATGTTTGGATTTCAACATTGGAATCTGGAACCCGACATCATCACCCTGGCAAAAACGTTAAGTGGCGGCTACGTGCCCTGTGGTGCGATCATGACACGTCGCGAGATTTACCAGAAGACATTTTCAGCCGCATGGACCGTTGCGTGGTTCACTCGACCACATTCGGCCGGAATAACCTGGCGATGGCATGTGCGTTGGCGGCGCTGGAAGTAATCGACAACGAGAGGTTAACTGAGAATTCCGCCAAAATGGGCGCGCTGCTGATGGAAAAAGTGGACGCGCTGCGTGGCAAACACTCTTTTATCAAAGAAGTGCGTGGCAAAGGACTCATGGTCGGGATTGAGTTTCATGAGCCTCAGGAGTTCAAGCTGAAGATGGCGTGGAAGCTGTTGCACAAGATCGACAAGGTGCTCTTCGCGCAAATGATCGTGACCCAGATGCTGAGCAAGCATCGCATTCTCACTCAAGTGGCAGGACATGCGATGGACGTGATGAAAATTCTGCCGCCGCTCATCATTGGCGAGCGCGAGGTCGACATGTTTGTTAATGCGCTGGACGACGTTCTTACCGAATGCCGTAAATTTCCGGGCCCGATGTGGGAACTTGGGAATAATTTTGTCAAAGCCGCGCTTGGCTCAAGACGCACTGCCGAAGCGCGGCCCGCTGTTTCCGCGTAAAACATCGGCATGCGTTATCGCTTGCGCCGGCAAAACCATAAACGAGACGTGCGACCGAGACTTTATCATTTGTCGATCCTTTGTTCGGGCGTACGTTTTAAAAAAGGGAGGGAAAAATTATGAGCACAGCTGTTGCTGAACAGAAAAAAACTCAAGCGAAACCGAATCAGCTCGAGCAACTGAAGAAATTTACCAAAGTCGTAGCCGACACCGCCGACTTTGAATCGATCAAGGATTTCAAGCCGCAGGATGCGACGACGAATCCGAGTCTGGTTTACGCTGCCACGCAAAAACCAGAGTACGCGCATTTGGTTGAGGAGGTGCTCGCTGATCGAAAAAAATCGGGCCTGAGTGGACAGGAGCAGATCGAAGACATCTGTGACCATCTCCTGGTCCAATTTGGTTGCGACATCCTCCAGATCGTGCCTGGGCGCGTTTCAACCGAGACGGATGCGCGGCTGTCGTTCAATATCGAAGGTTCGATCAAGAAGGCGAAGCGGCTGATCCAGCTTTACGAAGAGCGCAAAATTCCACGCGAGCGCGTGTTGATTAAGATCGCGTCGACCTGGGAAGGATTGAACGCTGCGGAGCAACTGCAAAAGGAGGGGATCCGCTGCAATTTGACACTAATGTTTTCGTTGCCGCAGGCGGTCCGCGCAGCAGAAGCCAAAGCGCAACTCATCTCGCCCTTTGTCGGGCGGATTTATGATTGGTACAAAAAGGAAATGAAGCGCGATTATATCGGAGCAGAAGATCCAGGGGTTCAATCGGTTAATGAAATTTATACGTATTACAAGAAATTCGATATTCCGACCGAAGTGATGGGCGCCAGCTTCCGTAATATCGGCCAGATTCTGGAACTGGCAGGATGCGATTGCCTGACCATCAGTCCCGAACTGATGGAACAGCTTTCAAAATCCACGGATCCCGTTGAGCGCAAACTGACCCCGGAAAAGGCGAAAGCAGCGAAAGCTGATAAGTTAGAATTGGACGAGAAAAAATTCCGCTGGCTACTCAATGAGAATGCGATGGCGACGGAAAAGACAGCAGAAGGTATTCGCAAATTCGCCGCCGATGTTGTGAAACTCGAAAAATTTGTAGCGAGCAAACTGTAGCTCCGACCCAAGAGAGCCGCCTAACGCGTCGCGCAGCGACGCGGCTACAGTCGTGTTTAATGTTGTTCTGGTTCGGCCGGAGATTCCGCCAAACACAGGCAACATCGGCCGGCTTTGCCTGGCGACGCAATCGACGTTGCATTTGGTTCGTCCACTTGGCTTTTCGCTTGATGATCGGCAATTGAAGAGAGCAGGTCTCGATTATTGGAACGAAGTGAGCGTGAGACTTTGGGATTCCTTTGAGGCCCTGAGAGAGTCGCAGTCGCCGGATGCAAATTATTTTTTTCTAACGACAAAGAGCAAGCGCCCTTACTACGAAACGAAATTTCAGCGCGATGATTTTCTCGTATTTGGTCCTGAGACCAAAGGCCTGCCGGAGAGTTTGCTTGCCGCCAACAGCGATCGCTGCATTTGCATTCCAATGCATGGAACCCGCAGCCTGAATCTCGCTACTGCTGTTGGAATTGTGTTGTTTGAGGCCGTCCGGCAACAGCAGGTCTGACCAGAAACATCGCAACCCACCCAGCGCGGCGGGTGTTTAATCATTAAAGGAAAAATAGAAGGAATACCATGAAACGTATTGTGTTTTTGACATGCATCGGGAGCCTTGCGCTTGCGCTGACAGCGTTAGGAGCCCCGAAGGGTAACAAAGGAGGTCCCGGTTCAGCGAGAGGCGGCGGCGCGCGCAGCACGCACGTGGTATCCCGAGGCGGTGGTCATGCCACATCGATGAGGACAGCGCGAAGTTTTTCCGGCACTCGATCGCATCAACATGCAGTTGCGGCGAGTTCGCGTGCTCGGTCTAATTCATTCGCCCATACTAGAACCTCGCGGAGCAATCACGTGCAGGCGGCCAGGGCCCAGAGCACGCGAATTGTGCATAACAGAACAGCGGCGAACGCTCGCAACCGTGCTCCTGTCAATCGCGAGCGAAATCTCGCCCGGGCAAATACTGCCAGAACCAATCAAGCGCGAGGCAGCAAGACTACGCAGTCAGAGAACGGACCAGGCTAATGCCAGAATCAATGCTCGCCGTAATCTGGAGGCAAACCGGGGGAGAAATATGACTCTCGGGAGAAACGTGGCTATTAATCGCAACCGCGAGAACGCCCGTGTAGTGAATAACTGGCGTAATGACCGCTTCCGCGGCTCAAGGTACGCCGCGTTTTACAACTATAACCGGCAATGGCATGACCGCGGTTGGTGGAGGAATCACTATTCGCACGTAGTCTTTGTGCTGGGCGGGTGGTGGTACTGGAACGCTGGTTACTGGTATCCAGCATGGGGTTATGATCAATCCTCGTACTATCCATATGATGGACCCATCTATGGCTATGGTAATCTGACACCTGATCGGATTATTGTGAACGTGCAAGTTGCGTTGCAGCGGGATGGGTATTACACGGGGCCGATCGATGGAAGCATCGGACCGCAAACACGCGAGGCACTCGCGGCATTCCAAGCTGACAACAACCTCGCGGTTACTTCGGCGGTTGACGGACCAACCTTGCAAACGCTGGGCCTGGCATAAACAACGGCTGCCAAAGGCCGTACGGTAAACTGGCTGTGCGGCCTTTCTTTTCCCATGCGCACAAAGACATCAAGGACTCTTGTTCCAAGTTGCGAAGAGACATCCAGAGAATACCGCTGCTCCGTTGAATAAGTGAAACCTTGGGAACGTCCAATGATGCTTAACCTAAAGCCCTATGACGGCGCTCTCGGTTCTAATCTGCAGTGTTTGCGCTCGCGCTCGCTGCGAGCGTTCAGTGGAGTCGCTGCTGAATTTTCGGCGGGCGGTTCCTGCGCGCCGAATGTATTACGAGTATGCCACCATTTTATTTTCGTGTTATCACGGTAAACAGGAAAACTCTGCTGGACAGGTGTGAGCGGTTTGAATAAATCGTCGAGCCAAAAGTCAAATACCTCGAAAGGGAAAAATCTATGAGAACACTTCTTATCTTAATTTGCACTGTTGCGCTGGCGTGTTCCGCAGGCGCGGCGCAAGATGACAATAAATCAAAGAAGCAAGCCCAAAAGAGCAGGCAGGCTCAACCGCAACGCACGGCGACTGCGGGCGCACCTAAGAAGGCAGCGCCGAAACGCTACCAGCCAGCCACAACGGCAACATCATATCAGAAGGCAAAAGGGCGGCAGGGCGTCAACAACCAGGTTTATCAGTCGAGATCGAATGTAAAAACGGCGAAAAAGAGTTCCCAGCAAATTGCCGCACAGAATGCGCAAGCTCGGACCTATTCGACTAAGAAGACAAAACAAGCGCAACAAGGGGTTAACAGGCAGGTCTATCAGTCAGGCTCAAACGTGAAAAAGACCGAGAACCGTTCCCAGCAAATCGCCGCACAGAATGCGCAGGCTGGACGCCACGCGACGTCTGCAAATTATTCCAAGAAGACGAAACAATGGAAACGTAATACCGCTTCTGCCGCCGCATTCCAATCGAACGGTAAGAAATACCAGGCACAGCGTTTCAACCTGGCGTCGAACACGCGTCCGACGAAATACGCCACTGTGAAGTTTCAGCAAAACCGACGAATTCAGGGAAGCCAGTACTGGCAGGGTAAAAATTACTGGGCTTTCCGGAACTACAGACCCGCATGGCACGACAGGGGTTGGTGGCGCAATCATTACAACCGCGTCGTTTTTGTCTATGGCGGATGGTATTACTGGAATTCGGGCTGGTGGTACCCAGCATGGGGATACGCTCCCAATTCGTATTACGCTTACGATGGCCCGATCTATGGCTATAACAGCTTGCCACCCGATCAAGTGGTCGCCAACGTCCAGGCCGCACTACAAGCGCAAGGCTATTATCAAGGCGAAGTGGACGGCCTTCTCGGGCCGCTTACACGCGAGGCGATTGCAGGCTACCAGCGCGATCACGGCTTATATACGACCGCGGCCATTGATCAGCCGACGCTGGAATCCTTGGGAATGACATAACACTATTCGATTAATCGGGAAGCCGCCGTCGATTACCTCAACGGCGGCTTTTTGGCGTACATACGAGCGAGACGCTCTTGTGTTAGCATCGTGTTTGCGGCAGATAAGGGACAAACCTTCCTAGATGGAAACTGCAACTCCGCAACTAGTGGCGCGCGATCTTTTCCAATCATTCCGAATGGGGGCTCGCCGGATCGAGGTCTTGCGTGGTATCTCGATGAAGGTCGGGCGCGACGAAGCAGTCTTTCTTTCCGGCGCTTCGGGTGCGGGTAAGACAACGCTTCTCTACACGCTCGCCGGTCTGGAGCGTCCTGAATCGGGGACGGTCGAATTCGAGGGACGAAATCTTTACAACGGTACGTCCGCCTCACAGGCGCGATTTCGAAATCGGAAAATGGGTTTCATATTCCAGGGATATTTTCTCCTGCCGGAGCTGACGGCGCTGGAAAACGTCTCGCTGCCGGGGATGATCGGCGGAAAATCAACAAGAGAACGGGCCGAGGAAAGCTTGGTGGCCGTTGGTTTGGCGGCCCGCATGCAGCATCTGCCGGCGGAACTTTCAGGAGGAGAACAACAGCGGGTGGCGATCGCGCGGGCGCTGACGAACAATCCCGAAATCATTTTCGCCGACGAGCCAACGGGAAATCTCGATTCAAAAACCGGAGACTCAATTATGGATCTGTTGTTGGACCTGACGCGTTCGCGAAAAAAAACGCTGCTTGTGGTGACACACGATGCGCGCCTCGCAGCACGCGGTGACCGTCAACTGCACATCAAAGACGGCGTGTTGCAGTGAAGAAAGTTGAAGAGTCAAAAAAGTTACAGCGTTACAACGGATTTGCGCTTCACCGCTTCAACTTTTAACCATGTAACGCTTTTGATTTTGCAACTTGAATTGCCCGCTTAAGCATTGGAGATTTTGTTGCGATTATGAAAACCACTGATGCGACGGTGTTAGACGAACCCAAAATTCACGAACCCGGTGCCGAAGCAGTGACCGAACCCGCGGTCGAAAGTCGGCCGCGTCGGACAACCGGCGTCAAGGAAGCGAAGATTTACATCGACGGAAAATTCTACTCGGAAGCCAATGCGAAGATTTCTGTGTTCGATCATGGTCTGCTTTATGGCGATGGAATCTTCGAAGGAATTCGTTTTTACAACGGGCGAGTCTTCCGACTCGAAGAACATCTTTACAGATTGTGGGATTCAGCGCGTTCGATCTGTCTCGAAATTCCGATGACGATGCGGGACATGACCGAAGCAGTGCTCGAGACAATTCGGCAAAATCATTTACGTGATGGTTACATCCGGCTGCTGGTTACCCGTGGGATTGGCAATTTGGGTCTGAACCCGACGCAATGTAAGTCCCCGAGCGTGATTATCATTGCGGCTACGATCGCCCTCTATCATGAGGACTTTTACAGGAAAGGATTAACCATTGTGACTTGCGCAACACGTCGCAGCAGCCCGGCGGCACTTAATCCGGCAGTCAAATCGTTGAATTATTTAAACAACGTAATGGCGCGGATTGAGGCAAATTTAGCAGGTGCGGATGAAGCCCTAATGTTGAACGATGCGGGAAACGTTGCCGAATGCACCGCTGACAATGTTTTCATCGTTAAACGCGGCCAAATTTTCACGCCACCCGTCTCGGCCGGGGCGCTCCGAGGGATTACACGCTCGGTAGTATTTGAAATCGCCGCCGAACTTGGCGTCAAGGTTCGGGAAACTGACATCACGCGCCACGATATTTTTGTTGCTGACGAATGCTTTCTCACGGGAACTGCCGCAGAGATTGTCCCGGTCGTAAAAGCGGATGGGCGATCGATCGGCAACGGAAAGCCAGGGCCCATTACCGCGCGTATCATCGCGCGATTCCGTCAGGTGACACGCGAAACCGGTACACCAATTTCCGCCTAGAAATTGAGCAAAGCCGCTTCTGACCTAGAAACGTCATGGAAATATTGGAGTTGAATGTTTCCAAAACAACAAGGTCTAATTAAGCGAGATGTTGTGTGACGTTTGCAAATGCAATGACGCGACGGTCTTCCTGACGCAAATTCTGGAAGGCAAAATGCAAAAGGTGAATCTCTGCGACGCATGCTCCAAAGAGAAGGGCGTGCAAGATCCAACCGGCTTCGCGCTCGCGGATTTGCTACTTGGCATTGGAGCAGCGGAAGAAATTGAAAAAGGAGCTCCGACCCAGAAGTGCCCGGTATGCGGGTTTAGTCAGGCTGATTTTAAGAAAACCGGACGCCTCGGCTGCAGCGAGTGCTACGTCACCTTCGGGGATGGCCTGAGTTCGCTCTTAAAAGCGATGCACAAGGGCACCGAACACGTCGGAAAATTTCCGGAGCGGGCGCAGCGGACGGTGGCACTTAACCACCGGATGCGTGCCTTGAATGAGCACCTGCAGAAGGCTGTGGCCGACGAGAATTACGAGACGGCCGCCTCGCTGCGCGATGAGATCAGGCAACTCGAAAACGAGCTCTCGAAATCGTCATGAAAATCTCCAACATGCTGGCCACTGCCGGAGAATGGTTGCGCGGTGAGGGACCGCATCACCAAATCGTAATCAGCAGTCGTGTACGGCTCGCACGCAACTTGCGCAACCGTCCTTTTCCGGGTTGGGCGAAAAAGGCGGAGCGCAGTTCCATCTTGGAATTGATCAGGTCGCGCGTGGCAGCGCTTCCGGAAATGCAGGAGGCGTTTGCGGAAAGCTTGCAAGACTTGTCGGCGCTAGACAGGCAGGTTCTGGTGGAACGCCATCTGATCAGTCGCGAGCACGCCGCCAAGGGCGCCGGGAGCGCGGTCGTCGTGAATCGGCGGCAGACTCTTAGCATCATGATCAATGAAGAAGATCATTTGCGGATGCAATCGATCCGTTCCGGTCTGCAATTGAAACAGGCATTCAAACTTGTCGATAAAATCGATAGCGCGCTTGAAAGCAAACTGGACTTCGCCTTCGATCCCCGGCTTGGATATCTGACCGCATGCCCTACGAACGTCGGTACTGGAATGCGCGCCTCCGCGATGTTGCATTTGCCGGGGCTTGTCCTGAGTGAGTTGATTAATCAAGTCATTCAAGCCGTGAGCAAAATCGGACTCGCAGTCCGCGGTCTGTACGGCGAGGGCACGGAGGCAATGGGCAACCTTTTCCAGATTTCAAATCAGACCACTCTTGGCGAGAAGGAAGAAGAAATCATCAGTCGCCTGAGCAAAGTAATTGAAACAATTATCGAAAAGGAGCACAACGCGCGACAGGTGTTGCTCCAGAAAAAACCAAATACGCTTTTGGACCAGATCGGTCGCGCGTACGGCGTTTTGACCTATGCGCACGCCATGGCCTCTAAGGAAGCGCTCAACCTGCTCTCGGTCATCAAACTCGGGATGGATCTGGGCGCGTTTCCGGAAGATCAACGTCTGCAAATCGATGAATTGTTCATAGAAACCCAGCCGGCGCATTTGCAGAAAAGCTCTCAACAAAAACTGAATGCGGAAGAACGCGACCACTTGCGCGCGCAAATTATTCGCGAGCGTTTGAAACTCTTTCCCAAACCTGATATTAGTAAGATGGCGAGACAATCGGACGGTGACTCGATTGTGGTGCCATCGAACGATGAATAATTTCACACCCCGGGCTCAACAGGTTCTGGCGCTTGCTCGCAAGGAAGCCGATCGGTTTAACCACAACTACGTCGGCACCGAGCATCTGCTCCTTGGGCTGATCAAGCTGGGGCAGGGAGTAGCTGTCAATGTCCTGCAGAAGATGGGTCTCGATCTTGAGACCGTGCGCATGGAGGTGGAGAAACAGGTCGGCTCAGGACCGGAAACCAAGATGGTCGGGAACGTTCCTTATACTCCTCGCGTCAAAAAAGTACTGGCGCTCGCGGGCAAGGAAGCCAAGGCGCTCAACCATTCTTACGTCGGTACGGAACATATTTTGCTTGGACTTTTGCGAGAGGGCGAGGGAGTCGCTGCGAGAGTTTTGAAAAGTCTTGAACTCGACATCGAACGCACGCGCAACGAGATCCTCAAAGAGCTCGATCCAAATTTCACGCCCTCTGAATCGGACCAGGAAGGCGGCGAGCCAACCAAGAAAGACGTCAAGACACCGGCACTCCGCGCGTTTGGCCGTGATCTGACCGATTTGGCAAAGAAAGGCGAACTCGATCCGGTAATTGGCCGGCGCAATGAAATCGAGCGGGTCATTCAAGTTCTTTGCCGACGAACAAAGAACAATCCAGTGCTGATTGGCGAAGCAGGCGTCGGCAAGACGGCGATTGCTGAGGGTCTGGCCCAGGAGATTGCGAGCGGCAATGTGCCTGAGTTGTTGCGAGACAGACGCGTTATCACGCTGGACCTCGCGTTAATGGTCGCGGGCACAAAATACCGGGGCCAGTTCGAAGAGCGCATCAAGGCGGTAATGGACGAGATCCGCCGTTCCAAGAATGTGATTCTTTTCATTGACGAGCTGCACACGATCGTTGGGGCTGGATCTGCTGAAGGCGCGATGGACGCATCGAACATCATCAAGCCCGCATTGAGCCGCGGCGAATTGCAATGCGTGGGCGCCACTACGATGAACGAATATCGCAAGTATATCGAGAAAGATGCAGCGCTGGAACGGCGTTTCCAGACGATAAAAGTCGATGCGCCGACGGTCGATGAAGCCATTCTAATCCTAAAAGGTCTGCGTCCGAAGTACGAGGCGCACCACAAGGCGAGACTCACGGACGAAGCGCTCGAGACAGCTGTTAGATTTTCCGATCGTTATATCACCGGACGATTTCTTCCCGACAAGGCGATCGATGTGATGGACGAAGCAGGCGCGCGTGCCCGCATCAATTCCATGACGCGGCCACCCGACGTGAAGGATATCGAGAAAGAGATCGAAGAGATTCGGGTTGAAAAGGAAGGGGCCATCAAAGCACAGGATTTTGAGAAAGCCGCCGCGCTTCGCGACAAGGAGAAGCAAACGAAAGAAAAGCTCGATGGCATTCTAAACAAATGGCGCGAGGAGCGAGAAGAGAAAGAGGTGGTGGTGACGGCGGACGACATGATGCACATCATCTCGAAAGTCACAGGGGTTCCTCTTCAGCGTATGGAACAGGAGGAAACACAAAAACTCCTCATGATGGAGTCGCAGATGAAGCAGCGCGTTATTGGCCAGGAGGAAGCCGTTACCGCGATTAGCAAGGCTTTGCGTCGATCCCGCGCCGATTTGAAAGATCCAAAGCGACCGATCGGATCATTTGTCTTTCTGGGTCCTACTGGCGTTGGCAAGACATATCTCGCCCGCACGCTTGCCGAATTCATGTTCGGCGATCCCGACGCACTGATTCAGATCGACATGTCGGAGTACATGGAAAAATTCACCGCTTCGCGTCTGATCGGTTCGCCGCCGGGCTATGTCGGTTACGAGGAGGGCGGTCAGCTGTCCGAGGCCGTGCGTCGCCGGCCATATTCGGTGGTGCTTTTCGACGAGATTGAAAAAGCGCACCCCGATGTGATGCATTTGCTTTTGCAGATTCTCGAAGACGGCAAAATTACGGACTCGTTAGGGCGCAAGATCGATTTCCGGAACACGATCATTATCATGACTTCCAACGTTGGCGCCGAGTTGCTCAAGAAACAGACAGTGATGGGTTTCGGCGCGCCACTGGAAGGGCATGATTATGATTCGATGCGGGACAAGATTCTCGACGAAAGCAAACGCGTCTTTAAGCCCGAGTTTCTTAATCGGTTGGATGAAATCATCGTGTTCCATTCACTTGGCAAGCCGGAGCTATTGCGCATTGTCGAACTGGAAGTAAACAAGGTACTGACCCGCATCAAAGCCAAGGATGTCCATATTGAGTTGCAGCAAAGCGCGAAGGAATTCCTCATCGAGAAAGGATACGATCCTCAATACGGAGCACGGCCGATGCGTCGTGCTGTGGAACGTTATCTCGAAGACCCCCTGGCGGAGGAATTGCTCCGCGGCAACGTCAAGCCGGGCGACCACGTCGACGTTATGGCTACTGACGGGAAGCTCAGCTTTCACGTCGCCGAGCCGCAGGCACATGGTAGCGCAGCGGCGCCCGCAGCGAGCTAGCGATTCATCCGCTCGCCTGGCGGTTGAGCCGTACCAAATCACGCCCGCGGATGCGCATCCGTGTAGGCTTTTTTTAACCGTTCGACTGTGACGTGCGTATAGATTTGCGTCGTCGAAAGGCTGGCATGCCCGAGCAATGCCTGAACACTGCGCAGATCGGCACCACGGTCGAGCATGTGGGTCGCGAAACTGTGCCGCAGTTTATGCGGACTGATCGAGATCGGAATCGATGTGAATCGCAAATAACGTTTCAGAATGAGCCAGATGGAGCGCGTCGAGATTCGCGTGCGTGATTTGTTTATGAATAACGATCCCGAATGCACGTTCGCCGCGGCGCGATAACGCGAGATCGCCTCCAGCGCGGGCAAGCCTACGGGACATACTCGCTCCTTGCGACCTTTGCCGAATACACGGACTGATTCTGTGTAAAGATCGACGTCGGCCACATCGAGGGCGGCGAGTTCGCTCAGTCGCAAACCGCTGCTGTAGAATAGTTCCATAATCGCGACATCGCGGAGAGGCATCCAAGCCGGCGCAGATCTGCTTTTGCTCTCGCGTGTTGGGGCGGCAAGAAGTTCTTCAACCTGGTGGCGCGTGAGGACCAATGGAAGCTTCTTCTCTATCTTGGGCAATTGCACCTCGCGCACAGGATTGCCGCGCAAACCTTTTCGAGCTGACAGAAATTGATAGAACGTGCGTAACGCGGAGAATTGCAATCGCACGTACGAACGCGCCTGCCCGCGTTTCGCAATTGCAAACAAGTAATCGCGAAAATCATCCCCTTGGCATTTTTTCCACGGTGTTTGGTTTTCAGTGCGAAAAGCAGTCAATGCCTCGCGATAAGCCTTTAACGTGCGCGGCGAAGCATTGCGCTCGTTTGTGAGATAGCGCAGGAATTCTTCAGTAAGAGGATCCTTTCTGGGGGAAGCGCGCGCGCCTTCTGTCATGTTTCAGGAGTTACAACGTTACAAAAGCTGACAATGTTTCAGAGTCCATTTTAACGCTGGTCAACTAACTTTTAACTTGACGAAAGCAAAGCGAACTCATTCGGGCTTTTCTACCACGTAACGGAGATCTTCCGCGGTGGCGTGGCCACGGAATTGACTTTTGAAAATTGGCGGCGGGTTCATGGATATCAGCTGGTAGCCCTTCAAAACGAACTCAGGATAAATTGAGTTGCTCGCAGGTTCATAAACCTTGTCGCCGCTAAAGTAACCGTAGAGTTTGTATTCGTAGTTGTTATCGCTGCCGAAATCGAGACGCTCGCGATCCGGGGCTAGCTTTTGTTTTTCATTCAACATCACCAATTCTGCCGTGCTCCAGGGTTGGCCCGGGCGGCGGACGTAACCCCAGAACTTGTAATCGGGTTTGTAATAACGCCGGCCGATAAAATAATCCCCCGCCGGTTCGGCTGCGATGTTCTGCGCCATCTCGAGCCTGGCCTGCTGAATCCCCTGGGGAACAGTTTCGCATGCGCCGAAAAACGCCGCGGCAAGCAAGAGATTGCCTGCGAGCAAAAAGCGAGGGACGCGTCTCATTCCTTCAGGTGCACATCTTTTATCGCAGCTTTACGCTCGGCGCAAACCAGCGAGGCGTTAAAGAATTGCGCTCATACGACCGGCTCGCTACCTTCCCGCCTATTATGATCGAACTGGAAGTGTATGCGCGGGGTTTGCGTGACCTAAACAAAATCCTGGAGCTGGATCTTCAACTTGAGCCAATTGCAGGCCTTCATTACAAGATCGATACAAACCACGATCTTGTATATTTCGAGTTCGACCGACCGACACTGAGTGTGCGTGAGATTCGGGCAATTTTTCTAAAGCTTGGACTTGAACCTCTGTTCATTGGAGCGATTCCGCCGGAGCTTCGACCCAGAACAAAAACAGAGCCGCTTAGCGCATAACAAGTGAATAGCGATCGGTGACTGGTAAATAGAAAGAAAACGCTCGCTGCAAGCCTTCGCCATTCACTAATCACAGCTTAGTAATTACAAGGGACAATGGTTCGATTCTTCAACGCGCTTGGCACGCCGGTGCTCGCGTTTTTTCAATATTTGGGTGAGCTGGTGCTGCTCGCCGGCGACACGTTTCGTTCCATTTTCACGCGCAAGCTTCGATGGAAGCTATTCCTTAACCAGGTTGTCGAGATCGGATTGCTTTCACAACTTGTCGTCGTGATCACGGGTGCGTTTACCGGGGCGGTGTTCGCGGCTCAAACGTTCTTTCAATTTAACAAGATCGGTATGGGATCTGCCACGGGCGCGGTGGTATCGGTCTCGATCTGTCGCGAGCTTGGCCCGGTGCTCACAGCATTAATGGTAGCGGGTCGTGTCGGCGCGGCTATGTCGGCCGAAATCGGCACAATGAAAGTGACTGAACAGATCGATGCCCTTCGCGCGCTCGCGGTTTATCCGACTGATTATCTGGTCGTGCCGCGGGCACTCGCCATGATGATCTCCATGCCGCTGCTGGTAGCCGAATGTATCGCAGTCGGCATCGCTGCTGGCTATTTCATCGCGATTTTTCTGCTCGAGATCAACGGCACATATTACATGGCAAACATGGTGCGCTGGACGCGCAACCGCGACATTATCATGGGCCTCTCGAAAGCATTTTGTTTTGGGATTCTGATTGTGTTCATCAGCTGCCAAAAGGGACTGAGCGCGCGCGAAGGCGCCGTCGGTGTCGGCCGCGCCACGACTGAAGCGGTAGTGAACTCCTCACTCGCAGTTCTGATTTGCAATTTCTTTCTCACGATGTTGCTCAACATCATTTATCCGGCGGGATATCAGTGATATCAGGCAGTTGAGAGTTGCGAGTTGCGAGTTGAGAGTTGTGCGTTGTGATGATCGAAGCGCCTCCATCCCCTGAGCTGTCCACGAAATCTCATCTGCCTGCAGGCAATCCGACGCCGATGATCGCGGTACGCTCGTTGGCGAAGAAAATCGGGCAACAAGAAATTTTGCGCGGCGTCGATCTTGAGGTCAGGACAGGTGAAACTCTTGTCATCATTGGGCGGAGTGGAGGCGGGAAGAGCGTTTTGCTTAAACATCTCGTGGGATTGATGACGCCAGACGCGGGAGAAATTTGGATCCATGGGCAAAACATTATTGGAATGAACGAGCGGCAACTTGGCGAGATCCGCAAGAAGGTCGGCATTCTGTTCCAAAGCGGTGCGCTTTTTGATTCCATGACGGTGGAGGACAACATTGCGTTTCCACTACGCGAAGCTGGTGAACACGATTCGAAAGTCTTGCACGCAAAAGTCGCGGAGATGCTTGAAGTGATGGAAATGGAGGGCCAGGAAGGTAAGATGCCGGAGAGTTTGAGCGGTGGAATGAAGAAGCGTGTCGGTCTGGCGCGCTCCATCATTCGCCGGCCCTCGTGTGTATTGTACGATGAGCCGACATCGGGCCTCGATCCAGTAGTGGCGGACAGTATCAATCGCCTGATTCGTAGATTACAACAACGGCTGGGAGTGACGAGCGTAGTGGTCACGCACGACATGAAAAGCGCATTTGACGTCGCGAATCACATTGCCTACTTGCACGAAGGTCGCATCTATTTCTACGGCACGCCCATCCAGCTTCAGCAAGCAGGCGATCCGCTTTTGCAGGATTTTCTGCTCGGACGCTCTGACGGCAGAGGCGATTGACTCCGAAAGCGTTTGCGAGTTGGCCTCCATCGCTCGCAGCGGCGTACATTGCCGTCTGCGTTGGGCCGGTTCGGGTTAACTGCCGTCCTACCTTGCGAAAATCAACGGCAAGATCGAGAATCAATAATCAATGAATCGGCACGAACGAGGTCTGGAATTTAAAGTTGGCGCATTTGTTTTCGTCGGGTTGGCGATGTTAGGCGCGTTGGTCGTGCAATTCGGCCGGCTAGGAGAGGGCTTCAAGACTTACTATGGTCTCACCGTTCGCTTCAGTGACGCAAGCGGCCTGTTAAAAGGTTCCGATGTTTTGCTCGCGGGTGCCAGAATCGGGAAAGTCTCGGGTGGCCCGCGAATGGTCCGCGAAGGCCAGGGTGTGGATGTACCGCTGAAGATTTATGATTACATTAAAATTCCTGAAGGGAGCAAATTCACCGTGGGAAGTTCCGGTTTATTGGGCGATCGCTTCGTAAACGTGATGATGCCGCCCGGGCGGGCTAAGGCTTTTCTCGCGCCAAATACCTACCTCAGCGGCGCTCGAGAAACCGGTATTGACGACATCACGCGAGAGGGTGGTGCTCTCCTGGGCGATCTTCGAGGGACAGTGCAAAAGTTGAATCAGGAAACTCTTTCCCCCGAGAACATGCAAAACCTGAAGGCGAGCATGGAGCATTTAAACCAGGCGACGAGTGCGCTTGCGGAATCCTCGAAGAAATTGGACGGAGTCATCGGGCAGGCGGATTCCACGATGACTTCCGCAAAAAAGGCAGCCGACGATTTGCAGAACGCGATCGATGACACACGCAAGATCCTTCGCACCGCTACACAAGGCAAGGGCTTGGTGGCGACTCTTCTGAACAATCAAGAGTTGGCCAACGACCTGCACGCACTGATCAGCAATTTGCGTGCGCACGGTGTGTTGTTTTACCGGGATAGCGCTGCAACAACTCAAACGAAACCCCAGGAGCAGACCAAACCAGCCCGTCAAACTCGAGGCCGCTGAGAATATCCGAAATGGATTGCGCGATGCAGTCTGTTTCTGGTTAAATGGGATCGTATATGATACGGCGATCATTCCTGAAGCATCTTGCAGCGCTTCCCCTTGTCGCGACCGCTGGGCCTGGTACTCCTGGCGCAACTGGGGTAAAACTAAAAATAATGATCAAGAGTGCCTGGGGATCGGACGACCCGACAAAAGCCGCGTTTCCATTTCTTCACGGCGACGCGCTTTCTGAAGCCGGCCATGAGGTTCAAATCTTTCTTCTCGGCGAAGCAGTGTCTCTAATGCGAAAATCAGTGGCCAATTCAGTTGTCCCTGTCGGGTGGCCGCCGCTGTCTGAAGCTCTCAGTAAGATCGCTGCGAAGAAAATACCGATCTACGCGTGTGGCGCATGCTCTCGCGCGAGAGGAGTCACTGAGACAGATTTAACGGAGTACGGCGCAAAATTCGGCAACCCAAAAATCTTCGTCTCACTTGTAGAGTGGGCGGACAAGATAATCACCGAATAGGCGTCGATGCTTTTAGCTCGGCTCAAGCAAACGTCGGCGAATATCTTCGTCGCTTAGACCATCGATACGAATCAGTTTGTCGCGTGATCTCTCACCGTGTTCCAGTACGACGACGCGTTGAGGAATGCTTAATTTTTCAGTCAAAAATCTGCGCAAGTCGGTGTTTGCCTTTCCTTCAATCGCTGGCGCTCGCAGCTTGATCTTGATCGCGTCGCCATGTTCTCCCACGACCTGATCGACCTTCGCGCTTGGAATGACATGAACCCGAATAGTCGGCACAGCTCAATCGGTACCCTCGCGGTCATTTCGCAATTGACAAGAGAGACTGAATCCCGGCACAGAAATGGCAACCCTTATGGACACGACCAAACTAACAACTGTCATATCATTGCTTGTCGCTCTGAGTATCGCCTCGGAACGGCTCGTCGATATTATCAAGGGACTCGTTCCCTGGCTCAACCAACAACGAAGAAAACCAGCCGAAGAAGGATGGAGGAAAGCTGCGCTTCAGGTGATTGCGGTAATTGCAGGGATAACCACTGCCTGGCTGGCTGGCCCGGCGGTTCCGGCCTTTCTGCCGCATGATTTCACCGGGAAGCTCGCGCTTGGTCTGTTGGCTAGTGGCGGTTCAGGATTCTGGAATTCAATCCTGACCTACGTGACGAAGGCCAAAGATGTAAAGGCAGCCGAGGCTGAAACCAGACAGATCGAAGCGCGAGCAAAGAGAACGACTCTGCCGAAGCACGGCCATTAGCGCAGACCCACCGCTTCACGGACGCGTTTCATGACCTGATTCGCGATTTCGTTCGCGCGCGTTGCTCCACGCCGGAGCACGTTATCGATGTATGATTTGTCGGCCAGAATTTCTTCGCGGCGCTTGCGCATCGGCGCGAAATATTCCCAAACTTTCTCGAAAAGCTGTGTCTTGAAATCGCCGTAGCCGGTACCGCCTTTCAGGAACTGTTCGCGCATCGCCGCGATTTCATTCTTGGACGCGACCAGTGAGTAGAGCTTGAAAATGGTGGAGGTTGCCGGGTCTTTCGGTGCTTCCACCTGCCTGGAATCAGTCACGATGCTCATGACGCGTTTCCGCGTTTCTTTTTCGTCGCCGAAGATGTCGATATTGTTGCCGTAGCTCTTGCTCATTTTCTGGCCGTCGATCCCAGGCACCGTCTCTGTCGCAGGCTGGATGCGCGCCTCCGGCAACTTGAATATCTGCCGGTCCGCCCCGGACTGTCCGAAGGTTTCATTCATTTTCACAGCCAGATCGCGCGTCATTTCGATATGCTGTTTTTGGTCTTTTCCCACAGGCACGACGTCGCTGTCGTAAATCAAAATGTCTGCCGCCATGAGAATTGGATAGCTGAATAATCCAACCGTGGCGGACAACCCGCGAGCAAGTTTGTCTTTGTAGGAATGGGCACGCTCCAGCAACCCCATTGGCGCCACTGTCGACAGGACCCACGCCAATTCGGTGACTTGCGGAACGTCCGAGTGCCGGAAAAGCGTGGCGCGCTCGGGATCGAGTCCGCACGCAAGAAAATCGAGCGCGACGCGCCGGCTATTCTCGCGCAGCGCCTCCGGGTCGCGAACGCTGGTGAGCGCATGGTAATCGGCAATGAAATAAAGCGCTTCGCCTTCGGCTTGCAGCGCGATAGCCGGCCTCATCATTCCAAAATAATTGCCGATGTGCAGAACACCGCTGGGCTGAATTCCGGATAAAATTCGCATGAGCCTGATAAGATTTCAGATTTTCAGTCGAAAGCTAATCAATCCAAATGACGAAAGACAAATGTCGAATCACGAAACTTGAAAGACGGCTCCCTTCGCTTCAACGCTTCAACGGTTTAACGTAGCGAAGCGCCTCGTCATTTCCCTGTGACTTCCTTCTGGTAAACTTGCGGCGCCGACATTAGATAGACCGCGCAATGGCCGCAAAGATTTCTCAACCCGTTTCCGTCGTCACCGGCGCCGCTGGTTTTCTGGGATCGCATTTGAGCGATCGACTGCTGGCCGAAGGTCATCGTGTCATTGCCGTCGACAATTTGATCACCGGCAATCCAGCGAACATTGGGCACCTGGCCGGGCACGAGAATTTCCTATTCATTAAACATAACGTTTCGAATTTCATTTTTCTCCCGGAAGAGAAAATCGATTACGTTTTTCACTTCGCTTCGCCGGCCAGTCCGATCGATTATCTCGAACTCCCGATTCCCACATTGAAAGTAGGCGCGCTGGGCACGCACAATGCGCTGGGCCTGGCCATGGATAAAAAGGCCGCATTCATTCTTGCATCGACATCAGAGGTGTACGGAGATCCTCTGGAACATCCGCAAAAGGAGGATTACTGGGGCAATGTGAACCCAATCGGGCCACGTGGCGTGTACGATGAGGCGAAACGTTACGCCGAGGCGATGACAATGGCATATCATCGTTATCATCGCGTTGACACCAGGATCGTGCGCATATTCAACACATACGGGCCGCGAATGCGATTGCGTGATGGGCGAGTGGTCCCGGCGTTTATTGGGCAGGCGTTGAATGGCCACCCAGTAACTGTTTTTGGCGACGGCTCACAAACGCGCTCGTTCTGTTATGTGTCCGATTTGATCGACGGAATTTTCAAACTGGCCATGAGCGATTTCCACGAGCCGGTTAATCTGGGTAATCCGCGCGAAATGACGATCAAGCAGTTCGCCGACGAGATCATTCGTATCACCGGGGCAAAATCGGCAATTGAATATAAACCGTTGCCTGTCGATGACCCTAGAGTGCGGCAACCGAATATCGCCCGGGCAAAAGAAGTCCTCGGGTGGGAACCGCGTGTGGATTTCGAGGAGGGGATCAAGACGACGATCGAATATTTTAAAGAATCGTTGAAGCGTTAGGCCGTTGTAGCGGAAATGCATTGTCATTCTGAACGAAGAGAAGAATCTCTGATCAGTTCTTCTGGTACGCCAGGTAGCAATCAGAGATGTTTCGCTTCGCTCAACATGACAAAGACAAGCGCGCGGGCTTGGCCCAAAAATTTTACTGGCGCTCGTGGTTATTTAGATGTGAATTGTGTCATGGTTCAGCGCGCGCTTTGCGTCGCCCTCGGTTTGTTCGGCGCGTTATTGCCGGCTGTTGCGCAACAGCCGCATCGTTCGATCAGTCGCGAACAATCGCGGTCGAACAGCATAGCAAATGCGCCTTTGTCGCTCAGCCTTTATCGACCGAAAAGCTTGGGTGCGGCCGATAGTTCGCTTCTGCTTCATAATGGCTCGGTGCCGCTTTGGTTGGACGGAGCGCAGGTAGGTAACGGGGGCATCGACCCGGGTTATAGCTCCGTGAGTCAATGGGTTCAGATGGGATTCTCGGACCTCTTTCCGGCTGCGTTATTGAGCGCCGCCCCGCCGTCGGCACAAAGACCGAGTGCTGGCCGGGTCCAAGGCTCCGATGGCAAGGATCTTGGAGCAGATGGAAAAGATTCGCCCGAGACGCTGAACTCATCGCCGAACCCGGTCTATTGTGGCGGGGAAGTGGGCGTGTTATATGGCCGATCGAGCGGTAAAGGCGGCGGCGATATGTGGGAAACGTATGTCGAGGGGACGGTCGGTAATGACAAATTTCAGATTACAGCCGGCGCGTCATACGATGAATGGAGTGGAGAGGGCCGTGGCCTGCGGTTCCGCTCATTCGCCGCTCCAAGATAAGCGCACGGGCACCCGTCTACACCCAGGACAGCAAACTAACTCGGCACGTTGATGCTCACTTCGTCAATATTCTTGCCCTCGGATTGCACAGCGCAGGCGTTGGCCGATTTCGAGAGGCTTGTCATCGAAGGCGGCGCAGTTAATCCGACAAGGCTTGGCGCAACGGATCCGGAACGCCTCTCGCCTGTTGTTTCTTCGGACGTCAGATGATCAACTCGTTGGAGTAGGCGCGTTGAAACACCCCAGGCCGGACTATCGGAATAAGGTGTTCGCCGATGCGCGAGTGACCGTCCCGGCAGACGAATACCCTGTTGAGTTGGGTTGGGTCGTTGTGGCTAAATCGCACCAGGGGCGGCGACTCTCGACTCGCATTGTGGTGAGTTACTTCCTTTCGCGAAGAACGAGAACATTTTCGCGACGACCCGGGCAGATGAACGCGTTATGAGTTTTGCGTCCGACTATGGATTCAAAATCAACGGGAAACCCTACCCCAGCGGGCACGGCGTACGATCTTGTTCTCTATCTTCGTAACGCCGCACGATTTCCCGGTAGTGTTGGTTGATTGTCAGTTCGCCTGGCGGGAGCGGAATTGGATGTCAGCGGGTCCGCCACAGGACGAATTCGCCGTGGCGAACTTGGCTGACTCGGCCGACAGGCTGCAGCCTGACATCCTTTAACTGGCCCTCGCAAATGACAATGGCCAACACTACCGATTTCAAGAGGGCACTGATCTTTTCGATTGAAATTGCGGACCGGTCCTTCCTACTATGGGCGCGCCAGCAGGACGGGAATTTCCTAATTGAGCCCGCTGGCCAAAGTCGCCTCAATCGGACTAAAACCAATGTCGGCTCGAAAATTCGCCGCGGATAAATTGCTGTGGGAAACGTTGGCACGCTGGAAACGTTCAAGCCCTGAACTAAATCGCATTCAATTTTTGAAGACAGTCCCGTTCTTTGACCAGCTTTCGAATCGGCAGCTCAAACGCGTCTCCGATATCATGTTTGAACGCGCCTATGAGACCGATGAGACAATTTTTGAGGAGGGGCAACCGGGAGCGGCGCTCTTTCTGATTTTGGACGGCAAAGTGGCAGTGGAAATTTGCCGCGAGACTAGCACGACGCGTCTGGCTGTTTTGGAAACTGGCGCCTTCTTCGGCGAGATGGCGTTGCTCGATGACACACCACGTTCCGCTAATGCGCGAGCCTTGGAGCGGACTCGGACGCTGGCGCTTTATCGGAACGACCTTAACGAATTCGTTCATCGGCATCCGAAAACTGCCTGCCAAATTTACCGCTCGCTTGCCGGGATGATTGGCGATCGGCTTCGTTTGACCAATGAACTGGTGCAGATGAAAACCCAGCCGATAAAGCCGGATTAGGATGAGCAACGGTCAGGGCTTCGAAGAAAAAGAACGCGAGCGCAAAGTTCGGCGCACAGTCTTTTACCTCATATCTGCGGTGCTGGGCTTGATTTTGGGAGGGTTCCTAATCTGGAAGTTAAGCGGTCTCATTCTGCCGATCATAGTGGGCGCCTTATTGGCCTTCGTGTTCCGTCCGGTGAAAGATCGCTTCAGGGTCCGATGGATGCCTCACGAGCTTCAGGTTCTGTGTTCCTTCGCAGCCATTGGTCTGGTCCTGTTTTTCGCCTTCAATACCCTGCGCAAACACATTCCCGACGAAGAACAGAAGCTCGAATTCAAGGTCCGCCTGAAATACAAACTGAATGAAAGATATCGGCAGCTGGTGGCGAAATCGCCGGAGGGAAAACCAAACGCGGTGGCGGCGCTACTTGAAAAAGAACTTGGCCCGCTCATGGACAAGGTCAATCAGGTGCTCGCACTTAACGCGGAGGAACGCAATCTGTTCCTGAAATACGCCGCGGGATACAACGGCAAACCTCCCATTCAAAGTAAGTTCGTTGATTATTTTCGAGCGAACCAAACAACCGGCAAATATGTAATTCCCGAAGAGACTCCTGCGGGTGCGACTTCGCCCGCGACTCCGGGTGCACCTGCTCCGACTCAACCTTCCGCTGCAGACGAGGGCACGAGCCTGGAGAGTAAATTTTCCGCCTGGATTTTGGCGCCTTTAATTTTTCTTTTTCTCGGTTTCGATAACGGACAGATACGCCGTTTCTTTATTAGCCTCGTCCCGAATCGCTATTTTGAGTTGTCGCTCACGGTTCTCGACAGACTTGATGATGCTATCGGCCGGTATTTGCGCGGGACATTAATAGAATGTTTCCTGGTGGGCCTGACTCTTATACTCGGATTGATCCTCCTTGGGATTCCTCTGGGGATCGCCGTCGCCATCGGCGTAGTATCCGGACTTCTCAACGCCATTCCGTTTTTAGGCGCCGCGATCGCTCTGGTGATCGGTGTTGGTTATGCGCTGATCGCGGAGGACGTGAGGCCGCTAATCCCCGGCCTGAATCCGAATGACTTGGCGGTGTATGTAGTGATTCTGGTCGTAATCGCGCACGTGCTGGACGACGTTGTCTTTCAACCCTTTGTCCTCGGTGGCGCGGTGAACGTTCATCCACTCGTGGTTGTTATTGCGATCATCGGCGGTTCTCTCATCATGGGTTTATGGGGTATGTTATTCGCTATTCCAACGGTGGTCGTCGTTAAAACGGTGGTCGAGACCTTCTTCAAAGAACTGAAAGATTATCGCATTATTTGATACGGCCTTCCCGACCGCGGCAACGCACGGCAAGCGCTATCGAGGTTCATCTAGTTTTTTTCGTGTTTGATATTTCGAGCTTGAAATTTGTCTGGGATTTGGGTTTGGGATTTGGAAATCTCAAGAGCCTGTTGAAAGATTCAGCCATGCCGCGTTGTTGCCGATTTTTCGTCTCTCCAAGGCGGGAGGAGGGAGCATATCCGCAGCGATCTGTAACCGACGAGCAACGCCGGAGAGACGAAAAAGCGGCACAACCCGGAGGGCGAGTGCGCTTTGGGCTGTCTGGCTGCGTTGCTTGCTCCTCACAGGTCACTGCGGACATGCTCGTCGCTCGCGACTTGCCATCCAGCCCAAACCGCTCTTGCGCGGCGCGGCTGAATTCTTCAAGAGGCTCTTAGCCATGGCTATCTCACCGCGCCTGATCAGCCTCAATTTTGGGTCCCAGACCGTTGGCCTGGCAGAGTTCCGCGTCCAGTCTCATGGGGGCCTGGTTTTGCTCGATTATCGTTTGCGGGAAGCGCCGCTCGATCCTGCGACTGGCCAACGTCGTGAGGCCCACACTGCATTGCATGAAACGGCCGCCGCGTTGCGCGAAATGATGAGCGAGCTGCATATCAAACACGGCGCGGTGAATTGCGCGTTGCCCGCGCAATCGGTTTTTGCGCGTTTTGTTAAGCTGCCATCGCTTGAACACGAAAAGCTGGAGAAAGTCATCGCGTTCGAGGCGCAACAAAACGTTCCGTTCCCGATCGACGATGTGGTTTGGGATTATCAGGTAGTCGGAGGCGGGTTGGACGAGCAAATCCAGGTAATCCTGGTCGCGATTAAGCACGATCTACTTGATGGAGTTAACGGCGCCGTGGAAGAAACTGGACTGCTTACTTCCACTATCGATGTGGCGCCGATGGCACTCTACAATGCGTTTCGTTATAGCTACCCGAACGTTAACGACTGCTCGTTGCTCGTGGATATCGGGGCGCGCACAACCAATGTTCTCTTTATCGAGACTCGAAGAATTTTCTCGCGAAGTCTTCCCATTGGCGGCAGTTCGATCACCGGAGCAATTGCCAAGGAATTTGGCGAATCCTTCGAGGCGGCAGAAACTCGCAAAAAGCGAGATGGCTTCGTAAGTCTGGGAGGCGCCTACGCCGACCCCCCAGACCACGATGTTGCCCGCGTCTCGAAGCTGGCGCGCAGCACAATGACCCGACTGCACGCGGAGTTGATGCGCTCGATCAGTCATTATCGAGCGCAACAGGGGGGAAGTCGGCCGGACCGCATCTTTCTTTGCGGCGGAGCCGCGGGTATGCCCTACATGCGCGAATTTTTTCACGAGAAATTCCAGTTGCCGATTGAGTTTTTTAATCCGCTCCGAAACGTAGCCGTATCGGAATCAGCTTCGGCGGCGGGTATTGCGAACTCCGCGCATCTGCTCGGCGAATTGGTTGGCCTGGCACTGCGCAGCGTAACGGCCTGCCCAATGGAGTTAAGCCTCCTTCCGGCAAGCGTTGTTCGAAGGCAGGAATTGGAACGGCGACGGCCATTCTTCATTGCGGCGGCCGCATGCCTGGTTCTCGCCATGCTGGGCTGGTCGTTTTATTACACGCGAGCAGCGCAGGTAACGCGCGAGACTGCCGAACTGATCCAGCAAAAGAATGCCTCTATGCGAGGAGCAGAAGCGCAGCTTGATAAACTCAAAAAGCAGATCACCTCACTCGACAGCGTCGCCACTCCGCTTATTAGCGCGGTGAATGATCGCGACTTCTGGCCCCAAATCCTCGACGATTTAAATGCCCGCCTGCCTGAGGCTGACATCTGGATCACCGAGCTCGGCGCGACCTCGGGTGGAAAACTTCTGGGCACAGGCGAAAAACGCGCCGGAGAAACTGCGCCTGTGCCTGCTCAGCCAGCTTCTGGCGCAGCACTGAAAGCTGTGGCCGCCGGCACGAAGTCAATCGATGGCATCCTGGTGCGCGGTCTTTACCTTTATAATCCGAAACAACAGGAGATCGTCGTGGATTATTTGCGCAACCTGGCAAGCTCGCCGTTTTTCGTTGTTGATCCAAAAACTCCCGAGCGCGTGATCAAGTCGAACTCCGTGCCAGACGACACGGAATGGGCATTCCCGTACGAGCTCCAGCTCATTCTGCGCAAGCCAGTCAAATTGCCATGAAAATCAACCACGGATTGCTAACCACGAATGGACACGAACAGACACGAATTGGGGGAGCAAGAGAGAGAACCACGGATGACACGGATGTTTACACAATGACGGATGACCATGAGGAAACAAACCGCAACACCAGATTGTAGGGGCGCTGAGTCAGACGCCGTGGCGTTTCACACAAACGCCCTACAATTATTCGTGTTCATTGGTGTTCATTCGTGGTTAAAACTTTTGGCTGTGGCTTCACCGCGCCGCGTAATTCGTTTGCCACGCCGTAGCCTTGGCGGAGGCGGGTGGTTAATCCGATGAAATTGTGGTTTCAACAAAATAGGGCACTCGGGACACTTCTGATTGTGTTTGGAATCTGCGCGATATTTGCCGGAGTCCTTCTTTATTGGAGATGGGCGACCTGGCGCGATGCCAGGGAAACGTTCGATCAAGCGGCAGCAGAGAGAAGTCGTCTCGAGCAGCTCGATCCTTTTCCCAACGACGTGAATTATCGGAAACTGCAGGGTTACCTGGATCGATACAGCACTGCGCTGGACAAATTCAAAGATGAACTAAAAAACGGCGTCGTCCCGGCGCCACCGCTCGCGCCGAACGAATTCCAATCGCGTCTGCGTCAGGCGACAGTTGCCACGGTTAACAGAGCACAGACTAACAATGTAAAACTTCCGGATAAATTTGAGCTCGGCTTTGATGAGTTCGCCACGGGGTTGCCAGACACAGCTGTGGCGCCACTCCTTGGGCAGGAACTTTCTCAAATCCAGATGCTCATAAACATTCTACTGGACGCCAAGGTGGACAGCGTGACCTCCTTTCATCGGGCGCCGTTGCCCGAAGAACACAAGTCTTTGTCGACTCCAACACCATCTCCAGCCGCCAGACGAACGGCTACAGCAACCAAAACAAGCACGCCGCCGCCAACATCACTGCAGCGAAACATTGTCGATCTAACTTTCAAGGCCACGCCCGCTGCGGCACGCAAAGTCTTAAACGAAATCGCAAATTCCAGCGGGCAATTCTTCATTATTCGCACCCTGTATGTACATAACGAAAAGGACAAAGGCCCTCCGCGCCAAAGAACCGAGCCAACTCCGCCTCAAGCACCGCAGACGGCTTCGCCTCAGCCGGGAGCAGCCGCGCCACTAAATTTCATCGTGGGCAACGAGCACATCGAAGTCTCGGCCACGATCGAAATACTTAGATTTGGATCTTAACCACGAATCAACACGAATGAAGCAGAGAAACCAGGTTTGCCCGAATGAGGCGAAGTAACGCGAATGATTTTCTTTTCCGTGATTTTTCTTTCGCGTCTATTCGTGTGATTCGCGGGCTTCTCTCTTCGTCATTCTTTCGTCATTCGACATTCGAGCTTCGTAATTAATAAATTCGTGTTCATTCGTGTCCATTCGTGGTTAAATGCGCGCCGTGGTGATTAAGCATGGTGAAGACCGACTGGCTTAAGGCGCATTACGACCGGGTCGCGCTCATTGCCGCTTGGATATTCCTTTTCCTGTCTGCCATCTCCATTTGGTGGAACGCCATTCAGTTTGGGAATCGTCTGGTGGCGCAGACCGGACCGCCGCCGAAGAACGCGTCGCCGCCGCCTGTAGCAACGGAGCTCGATCGCGCTGCGGAGCGCCTTCAGCATCCTTCGCAATGGAAATCCAGTACTCGCTCCGGACTTTTTGTTCCGGAAAAACATTTCATTGGCGCAAATGGATTTCCCGCGACCCTGCAAAACACGCAGGTCCACCCGCCCGTCCCAAATGATTGGATAGAAAAATTTGGTTTACCGATCCAGGACGCCGACGTTCTCGAGCAAGATCCCGACGGCGACGGATTCACAAATCTGGACGAATGGCAGGGAGGCACCGATCCAACAAACAAGGATTCGCATCCGGATTATCTTACAAAACTACATTTGTTGTCCGCCACCGAGGAACCGTTTCATTTCATTTTTTCATCCTGGGTGGAGGGAACCTTTGCGCTTAACACGATTGATCAAAGCGAACCGACGCAATTTTTAAAGATAGGCGACGTTATCGCCGGCACTGATTTCAAGATCGTTAAGTTCACCGAAAAACACGAACGCGATCAATACGGCACCAAGGTGGACGTTTCGGAGTTGCTCCTCGAACACAAAAACACCCACGTTCAGGTCACGCTGGTTAAGGAAAAGGTCGCTACCTCGCCGCAATCCGTCGCCACTTTCGTCTATACATGGGGCGGGCGCCGGGAATTCGAAGTTCGAAAAGATCAAGAATTTTCCCTGAAACCCGTAGAAGAAATCAAATACAAGCTCGTAGATGTGCAGCCAAACAAGGCCGTAATCGTGAATACGCAAAAACCAAATGCGCGGATCGAGATCGGCTTCGCGAACCCCTGAACCTCACACAGAGATCACGAAGGACACGGAGAGTAGAGAAACACGGATTACACGGATTGCGCAAAGCGCTTTTGAGTGCGGCGCTGCTGCGCCGCGTTGGCTTTTTGAACCGCAGAGAACGCGGAGAACCGGACAGAATCTACAGAATGTAACCAGCCAGAAATCGCACCGATTCGACATTCGGACTTCATCATTGCTTCGGCATTCGCCCGCCTGCAGCGTTATGCGCGGCATTGCGGCCATGGCATTCGGCATCTCCGCTCATCCGTACTCGGTTGCGATGCGCTGGCAGCGCAACCAGACTAAATGGCAAAATTTCGCCACGACATTCTTCAAGAAAATCTTGACGCAACCCTCGCGTTTCTTGGTAAAAGCGTGCACCCACCCTACGATGTACGCGCACCCGTACACGCAACGGATTGGTTCCGCAAATTCCCAAAAATCACGAGAGGCACCACAATGAAAAAACAAATTAATCCCTCCATTAAGGCGCACCTTCTCTGGAGTGCGCTTATTATCCGACCTGTTGGCGCTTTGTTTCTCGACTTGTGCAGCAAAAAGTCGCAGCTAAGATTGGCGGCTTTTCGTGACAAAATCATGCAGCGGCTAGGCTTCCCCTTAATTGGTGTAATTGTTTTTGGCGGTGTGGCACTGGGGCTTGGCGCGCTAGCCTCGGCTAGCAATTTGCCGGAGCAAAGCACCAGTTCTCCCGTTTCATTACAACCCACTGCCGCGACGCATGAGACGCGGTTGCAAGGAGTGATCGAGTTTCCGAACGCGAATGAGGTTACCCCGCGTATTGAAACCGTTTCGTCGGCGCCGCCGACGCGCACCAGCTTTATGGCGAATTGGGACAACGTAACCGGCGCAACCGGATACCTGCTGGATGTCTCCACGAGCAACTCGTTCAGCAGTTACGTGGACGGCTACCACGACTTGGACGTTGGCAATGTCAATGGCCGAGCTGTAATCGGATTGAATCCAGGGACGACCTACGATTATCGGGTGCGTGTCTTACAGTGCCGCCAGTTCGGGTGTGTACTCGAATGTCACCACGGCTGCGACGCAGCCTGGCACTGGGGTAGGCAACAATTATTCCAACATTCGACTGCTCGATCCGCAATGATCCGAACTCCGTGGCCATTCAGGCCATGATTGTGCGGGCCATCGGGATTTACGAGTCGCTGTTCAGCGATCCGATCACCATCGAGATCCTTTTCCGCTACTCCACTGGTGGTCCGGCACCAAGCGCCAGCCCCAGTCCCAGCGCCTGCCCCAGTGCCACCCCTTTTTCGCCAGGCGTCTCTCACAGAGCTTTTTCGTCCCTTACGACATACCGTGGAACGATTTCATCAGCGCGTTGAGAGCAGATGCAACAACCAGCAATGACAATAGAGCGAATGCCAGTCTGCCAGGGAGTGCGTTATCTACAAACATCGTGCCATCCAGTGCGAACGGGCGAGCGCTGAGATTGAACACACCGCCGGCCATGTGCGCAGACGGCACCATAGGAAACTGCACCATAGGAAACGGACCGTATGATGGAATCGTCACGCTTAATTCCGCGTACTTTTCTCGTTCAGTCGGCCTCTCATCAGTGGCAGCTTCGACGCGCAGCGTTCGGTTGAGCATGAAATTGATGAGGTTATGGGTCTTGGATCGTATCTAAACACCTCCAACGTACCGAGGTGTCCATCGTATGAAGCGGAGTCTGTGCCCCCCAACACCATAGCGGGGGGCGCGGTGATTTAAAGCTGCCCGACTGCTCCGGTGGCTTCGACGTTGGCTTCGTCGGCAACAACTCTGGTTTCCCAGTTCAATGGCATTACTGCTAACGCATCGGGCCGTTTGAACGTGAGGATTTGATACTAACGGAGACGCGGTGCGCTACGCCCTTCTGAGCGTGAACGGCGGTCCAGGAACGCCTTTGAGTTTCCCGTCCACTGGATCATTTCAGACCGTCGGGTCAATACAGACGACCCTCACTGCTTTGAATCCCGGCAGCAACAACACGCTTAACTTCTCCAATCCGATCGTTGGTAGCTGGGCTCCGGATTTCGACCGGATTGAGGTGAACTGCACTATCCCACCACCCGCCAATCTCCGCCCGCAGACTTGTTTAGTTGGTCGTCTCCTGGCGTCAGGAATCTCACTTTGGACGGCTCACGTTCTTTCTCGATCGATAGCGGCAGCACCGATATCGTTGGTTTCAATCAGAGTCCGCCGGCGATTTTGGTGATTGGTTGAGCGAGGCGTGCCCGCAACGCCATCCGTTTGTGCAGAATGCATTCGTTTGCCCCGATCAATTTTCCGATATCTCCGCGACATCGCCCGGAGGGATCAACCTCGATGTCATTGGTTACGATTTAGCAAACGCGCCACCCACGCCTGTACCGGATGACTTTAACAACGACGGTCATCCAGATTACCTCCTCTACAGTTCGAGCACGCGCCAAACGGTCGTTTGGTAGATGAACAACAATATTCATGTTACAGGCTCCTATGGCCCGACTCTTCCGGCGGGCTGGACCGTGGTGGGGGTGGCGGATTTCAATCGGGACGGTCATCCAGATTACCTGCTATTCAACTCACGAGCCGGGCAACAATAATTTGGTAGATGAACAACAATGTTCATATTGGCTCGACGTCTGGTCCGGTTCTTCCCGCCGGCTGGAGCGTGGCGGCGGTGGCGGATTTTAACCTGGATGGCTACCCGGATTATCTGCTGAACAATGCGAACACGGGTGGAACGGTAGTTTGGTACATGCGCAACAACGTTCATATCGGCTCCGCACCTGGCCCGACTGTTCCGGCGGGGTGGAGAGTGGCTGGAGTTGCCGATTTCAATGGCGATAATCACCCGGATTATCTGCTGAACAATGCGAACACGGGTGGAACGGTAGTTTGGTACATGCGCAACAACGTTCATATCGGCAGCCATGCGGGGCCAACTGTCGCACAGGGTTACGATGTCGTGGGACTAGCCGATTTCGACCGCAACGGCAGACCCGACTATCTGCTTTACAATTCGAGCACGCAGCAAACAGCGATTTGGTATATGAACAACAATGTTCGCATTGGCTCTGCCTTCGGTCCCACTCTCCCCGTCGGGTGGAATCTGGTCGCACCTTAAACACGCTGCAGTAACAGGTCCTTGGCTCTGCATTTTCCGCTTTGCCTGCCAACCTTAAATTAGCTGGCTTTCCGCTGGAAACGATGAAGTGGAGCGCGGTTCAGCTGACGAGTTCGATTGCTCTTGCCGGTAGCATGGTGGGACTCGCTACTGTGGGTGCGAGCACAGAATTACCTGAATTATCAGGCACGGATAGACACGAGACGCGGACCGAGTGGAGAGCTGCACGCGAGCTTCCCAACCCAGCTGAAACTCCGGCGCAGATTGAAGCTCCTTTGCCAGCGCTGCGAACTCAGGTGCAGGACATTCAGAACAGCGGCCACGCTCCGGGGGACGCGAGTGAATCTGCGATCATCGCAAACCTCCAACCCGGTAACACACCGCCATCGTGCGTGGGGTAAACAACACCACTGGAGTTGCGCTCGTGGAAGTGTACGACCTGCATTAGATCATAGGGAAAACCACGGATTAGGCGGGATGGGGACGTTGGACAGGATAAACAGAATTTTGGCGGCTCATTTTGTTGATTCTGTGAATTCTGTCTAATTCTCTGCTCCCCATTCGTATTACCCGTGTAATCCGTCCTGGTTGAAATTCGGCATTCGTCATTCGTCATTTCTGCTCATCCGCGTAATTCGTGGTCGTTTTTGGGTTGCCTAGCTTCGTGTCATTCGTGGTTAGCCGAAAAAATCGTAAGAAATTTCCTTGCAGCCCATAGAGCAAATCAAATACAAGCTCGTGGATGTGCAGCCAACCAAGGCCGTTATCGTGAACACGCAAAAACCAAATGCGCGGATCGAGATCGGTTTTGCACCGCCTTAACTACCATGAAAATCACTCTCCATAACTCCTCCTATGAAAACTACTCCGCAATCTGTCCGCAGTAGAGGCAGCCGTGCTTGCCGCGCCGAAGCGTGGCAGGTAACCATAGTGGCGTGTAATCTCACGCGCAGTTCGCAAAAGCGACGCGAGGACGCGTGCGCACTCCGAAAGCTTTCGCGAAACGGAAGGGGCGACTTCCACGCATTTCGCACGAAGTCCTTTGGAATGCGATGCGTCCTCGCATCGCTTTTAGGCCTTTCGCTTGTTTGTGCATCGAGCTTTGCGCAAACGCCGGATAACGTTGCCGAGCGCGAAGTGCATAGGCGTCAAGCTGGCATATCGCAAGGCGAAGCGGCCCTGGCGCGAGGACAGGCTGCGATGAAAGCAAAAGACTATGGCGCCGCGCACGAAGAATTCAGGACTGCAGTCACGTATCTGCCCGATGCAGTCGTGTCCGGAAAAACGCACGACGAAGCTGTCGAAGGGTTTTGCAAAAGCGGCGTTGTTTTGGCAGAAGCGCGAATTGCTGAAGGAAGATATGCTGATGCCGAGGCAATCCTGAGCGAAGTTTTAAGTGACCGCTACGATCCCAAGTGTCGTGCGGCGCAGGAGCTCTACTCGCATCTGCGGCAGCCCGGTTACTTCAACAAAACGATGAGCCCGACCTTCATCGAAAAGGTCGAGCAAGTGAAACAACTGCTTACAGAAGCCGACGGCTTTTACCAGTCTGGCCGGTACGACCTGGCGATGAAACGATACGATCAGGTGCTTGTCCTGGATCCTGTACAACACGGCGGCGCGCAAAGGCCAGGAAAAAATCAACAACACCAAGTATAAATACGGCGAAGAAGCGTATAACGAGACACGATCGCGTCAGTTGTGGCAGGTGGAGAAAAGCTGGGAACAACCAGTCCGCCGCTATGGTATCGCGGGCGAGCCGGGCAAGCTTGGCATTCAGAAAAACTTGACCGACACAGCCAGAATAAACAATAAGCTAAACACAATAATTATTCCGCGTGTTGAATTTCGCGACGCCACTCTTCGCGAGGCAGTCAATTTTCTCCGGGAACAAGCAGTGGAGAATGATCCCGCCACTGAAGGAGAGAGAGGCATCAATATTGTGTTACCTCCTTCGGTCCTGGTTCAACGCCCGCCGCCGCTCGCTGGCGCTTCTCCAGCACCTGCAGGTGCTGCTGCTGCGCCTGGCACAGCACCGACTGGCACGCCTGTCGTTGGCGCCAATCAGGCAAGTGCGCTACCGCCGGCACCTCCAGCGGAGAGGGGAGCATAACGATTGAGTTGAATCACATTCCGCTCGGGGAAGCACTGCGCTACATCGCAAATCAAGCGGGGTTGAAGGTAAAAGCCGAACCCTATGCCGTTTCCCTCGTCCCCCGAACTGAACAGAGCAGTGATCTTCTCGTGAAGAGGTATCACGTCCCGCCGGAGTTCTTCGGAGGCCCACTTGACGTGGGCTACTATATCGAAGGCAGCTTGGGAGCAAGCCAGACGGGGGCGGGTGGTCGGCACAGCCTGCGCCCGTCGCTGAGAACATCATACAGAAGGAGGCGGTGAGTTACCAGACCGCCTCCGGAGTGGGCACCGGTGGGGACTACGAGCCAGTCAAATCTCGTCCAAGGGACCAGCACTACGAGGCAGCACTTATTGAACGACCGTCAACTCGTTGGTCGAGCCGACGCCAAAACGATGTTGCAAAGTATGGGAGTTCAGTTCCCCACTATTACTCTGGCAGATGGCCGCGCCGACGCCGCCAGCGCGACGTTCTGGCCGCACAGCGGTGTGCTGATCGTTCGCAACACGCAAGACAATTTGGATATGGTCGACGCCTTGGTTGACCAAGCCAATCTTTCACAGCCCAAGCAGGTCGAGATCGAGTCGAAGTTTGTCGAGATCAACCAGAACAATCTTAAAGAACTCGGGTTCGATTGGCTGCTGGGCCCGTTTAGCATAAACGGGAAGGTCTTCGGTTCCGGTGGAACCGCGGGAAACGGGACAGCTGTGAATCCCGCGAATTTTCCTTTCGTTAATCCTGTCACGAACCAACCCATCGGTCAGAATCCTGTTACCGCTGGGAATCGCAGCGGGAACGTGGCCATCACCGCAAACGCCCTCGATGCGCTGCTTGCCGGCACCACGGGCGGGGCGATACCGTGGCACCCGGGATATTTGGACTAGCCGGGGTCTTCACCAATCCGCAATTTCAGGTAGTGATCCGCGCGCTGAACCAGAAAAAGGGTATTGATCTCCTTTCCGCGCCGAGTGTAACCACTAAAAGCGGGCAGCGCGCGATTATCGAAGTCGTACAGGGAATTTCGATATCCATGGACATTTTCGCCACCGCAAGTTCCGATATCCAGCAGCAATGGAACCACGTCATTGGAGCGGCGAATACCGTTCCCGTGTGGTTGACACCGACAACGCCTGCGGATTGGGAGACGCGAAACACAGGGGTCACTTTAGAGGTCGAACCGGTAGTAGGAGGGGATGCGACGACGATCGACTTGAACCTGGTCCCCCAGGTTGTGGAGTTCGAGGGATTCATCAATTATGGGAGCCCGATTAATGCAGTAGGGGTCAACACGATCGGCGGCGCCATATCAACATCTGGTGCCGCGTTCTCCTCACCGAGAACGTGATTAACCAGCCGGTGTTCAGCACGCGAAAGGTTACCACCAGCATCAGCGTCTATGACGGGCAAACCGTCGTAATGGGCGGATTAATGAGCGAAAACGTGCAAAAGGTGGAAGATAAGACTCCGATCATCGGCGACATTCCGTTCATCGGCAGAGCTTTTCGCACCAATGTCGAGCAGCACAACAAAACCAACCTGGTCATTTTCGTAACCGCTCATGTGGTCACCCCATCCGGGCTTGCCTTCAACACTGAGGAAGAAGAAGAAGAAGGCCTGCTACCGCCCGCTTTGCCGGAAGTGCCAGCATATAAGAAGTGACGCCAACCACGAATTGACACGAATCAGCGGAAAGAATCAGGGGTGAACCACGGATTACACGGATAGCACGGATAAGGTTGTAGCCGGCATCGGTGATGCCGGTTCGAAGGCTATCGATCTCTCCTTCTAGATGTCCGTGCCATCCGTGGTCAGTCTGCTCCGCTACAATTGGTGTTTGGTGCATAACCGCCGCATGAGAGAGCCAGCTAAGGGATAAGGCGGGACTTGCAATTGCCTTATTTTTTTCAAGAACTTCACTGCGTTGTTTCCGGAGAAGTAGCTAAGAGATGGAACCCCCCCCAGGCGATACCAATCAGGGCTGCCAGCCTTTCCCCATCCGAGGTATCCGCGTAATCCGTGGTTTCTCGCTGCAAAAAAAATCAAAAAATAAGTATTGACTTTCTCTGTGAACAATGAGATAACCCGCGCCACTCTCAACAAACCCCTATGAAAATAAATAAAACAAATAAAACCTCCTCAGCATTTACCCTTATTGAATTGCTGGTCGTGATTGCCATTATCGCCATTCTGGCGGCACTGGCAGTGCCGGCGTTAACCTCGGCGCTCGCCAAGGCCCAAATGACCGGCACGATGAATAATGCGCGCCAGCTATATCTGGCTCAATTCCAAATGGCCAACGACGGAACGGCCACAGGCGCCGCTACTTTGGCGTGGCCTGGCGACATACCGGGCGGGCCGCCAGCAACCCTTCAGGCCTACGTCAACGACGTAGTCGGACCTGGTTATCTAAAGGGTGCGGATGTTTCCAAACTTTTTAGCGCGCCTAGCTGCAACTTGACCTGCACCGTGGCCCCTGGTCCTCCCGAGAGCGTAGCGTTTACCAGCGCCGCTGGGTCAGCCGCTCTAAAGGTTCACCCGCTTAAAGACACAGATCCTTCAAATACGGTTTTTTGCACGAGCAGAAATTACGTCTATGATACCGCTATAGTGGCAGCGCCCCCGCCAGCTCCTTACGGTACAAAGGGCTTCATTGTGATGCATAAAGGCGGTGATGGAGCCGTTTTTAAATCTGGCCAAGCCGTTACCACCGGTTGGCCCGATGCTCAGACGTTCCAGAACAATGTCGGCTTGAAGACCGGAGACACTCCGGGAACCCCCACCGTTGGCGACCCTGCTGCTGTGATGGTTTTCTAACACTTAAGCTTAATTCAATTCATTCAAAGCGCCCTGCCGGAAAATCCCGGCGGGGCGTTTTTTGTTTGTGGTAACCACGAATGGACACGAACAGACACTAATGCTGGGCCGTGGATCGCCTGCCGAGAAATTCCAACCGATTGATTATTTTGAGAGGGCCCAGCGCATGAAAACAGCTATCATTTCGCGCTGACAACCGCAGTCAAAGGCGTCGCGCGATGTACCGCCCATCTATACGTGTGATAGTTCGGCTGATCTACAACTGCTCGCTACGAACGTTTACGTCAGATGACGGTACGATAACTCGCTTTTTCGGCGGATTTTTTGGTTTCTCGGCTCAAAAAAAGGTCAAAAAATAAGTATTGACTTTCTCTGTGGACAATGAGATAACCCGCGCCACTCTTAACAAACCCCTATGAAAATAAATAAAACACTCCTCAGCATTTACCCTTATTGAATTGCTCGTCGTGATTGCCATTATCGCCATTCTGGCGGCACTGGCAGTGCCGGCGTTAACCTCGGCGCTCGCCAAGGCCCAAATGACCGGCACGATGAATAATGCGCGCCAGCTATATCTGGCTCAATTCCAAATGGCCAACGACGGAACGGCCACAGGCGCCGCTACTTTGGCGTGGCCTGGCGACATACCGGGCGGGCCGCCAGCAACCCTTCAGGCCTACGTCAACGACGTAGTCGGACCTGGTTATCTAAAGGGTGCGGATGTTTCCAAACTTTTTAGCGCGCCTAGCTGCAACTTGACCTGCACCGTGGCCCCTGGTCCTCCCGAGAGCGTAGCGTTTACCAGCGCCGCTGGGTCAGCCGCTCTAAAGGTTCACCCGCTTAAAGACACAGATCCTTCAAATACGGTTTTTTGCACGAGCAGAAATTACGTCTATGATACCGCTATAGTGGCAGCGCCCCCGCCAGCTCCTTACGGTACAAAGGGCTTCATTGTGATGCATAAAGGCGGTGATGGAGCCGTTTTTAAATCTGGCCAAGCCGATACCACCGGTTGGCCCGATGCTCAGACGTTCCAGAACAATGTCGGCTTGAAGACCGGAGACACTCCGGGAACCCCCACCGTTGGTGACCCTGCTGCTGTGATGGTTTTCTAACACTTAAGCTTAATTCAATTCATTCAAAGCGCCCTGCCGGAAAATCCCGGCGGGGCGTTTTTTGTTTGTGGTAACCACGAATGGACACGAACAGACACTAATGCTGGGCTGTGGATCGCCTGCCGAGAAATTCCAACCGATTGATTATTTTGAGAGGGCCCAGCGCATGAAAACAGTTATCATTTCGCGCTGACAACCGCAGTCAAAGGCGTCGCGCGATGTACCGCCCATCTATACGTGTGATAGTTCGGCTGATCTACAACTGCTCGCTACGAACGTTTAAGTCAGATGACGGTACGATAACTCGCTTTTTACTGGGCTTATCCGGGATCGGCTCAACCGTCCAGGCCCAGCTGAGGTGGCCATTCTTGTCGAAGAGCCAAGCTCCGCCGCCGCGTTTCCATATCTCCATTCGCCAGTAATCGCTGTTGGCCGGAATTGTGAAAGCAAGTGTAACGGCAGCCGCCATGATTACTCCGCACAAGATTCCAATGAGGAATGTGCGTATCATTTTATATCCCTTCATTTCCCTTACTCTATAATCGAAGCTCGGTGTCATGCCGATTGTTTATTTGGCCGCGATTAAACCACGAAATGAACACGAATGTTTAGTTGTTGCGGCAGGCTCGAAACGCGAGTCGAGGAACGTCGTAATGGGATTGTGTAGCTCGTATCGGAGACCATAATCGAGCGCTTTGTCTGGAGAAGCCGGTGTGATCGCGTGCACCTTATGACTTTCTCACGCTTATCGCTCTTACGATTTAAGCGGTAATACAGGGCGTTTTTGTTTTTGCACTTAGGACACAAATAGAGACTAATGTCTGGCGTGGGTGGCCTCCGAGAAGTTCCAAAACTATTGACTATTTTAGAAGGAGAAGCGCATGAAAACAGTTATCATTTGGCATTGACAACCAGCACCGAAATTGCGTCGCACGATTGACCGCCGTCCTTACGTGATATTTCAGCTGATCTACAGTTGCTCGGTACGAGCGTTTACCTAGATGACGGTCCATATGACCGCCTTTTTCAGGATGAGTTTCCGGGAATCGGTTCAACCGTCCATGTCCAGCTGAGGTGGCCATTTTTGTCGAAGCACCAAGCTGCGCCCCCGCGTTTCCATATCTCCATTCGCCAGTAATCGCTGTTGCCGGGCATTGCGAAACCAAATGTAACCGCAGCCGCCATAATCACTCCGCACAGCACTCCAATCAAAAATATGCGTCTCATTTTTCCCGTAAGCTCAATCAGGGTCCTGTTACCGCTACTGCGCGGCCGCCAGATTTTGCCGTGCCACTGAAGAGCTATTCCCTCCTCCCTCTTTTGCATTTGCCTTTAACTAGGGCTCGTCACGCCAGCATAAAATCCGGCAGGGCGTTTTTACTTCTTCTGGTTAGCCACCACAGAAATCCACACGTCATTTTTGCCTTCAAATCGTATGCTTATTTGCGCTTCTGACACATCTCCTAAGTCTTACTCCGTTATTTGGAACGCAAAGTTCTCGGAAATAGTGAGACGTAGTTTGTGAGAAGTGAGATGTAATCCGTAATTCGTGATCCGAGATTCGTGATTTGTGATTCGTCCCCGCCTGAGGCGGGTAACGCTTTAACGAATCACGTCAGCCTGCCAAGTATTTGTGTTCCAGATTCGCGTCTAGTGGCATGATTCGCGGACAAAAGCGGCGAGCCAGGCGGTCGCGCCATACCAAGCGGAATACGCGTGATCACAGCGGCGCTCTCGAATCCTAGGATGAATAAATCTCGAGGGAGTTCAGTCGAACGCCTTGATTTCTGATTCTTATGAAAAAAATTCTAATTGCATTAGCTATGCTTGCTTTTGGTGCGTCTGCTCTTCAGCAGGCGAGGGGAGATGCCGATGTATCGATTGATTTCTTTTACAATAATCTTTCCGGCGGAAACTGGATTGACGTTGAAGGTTACGGATATGGCTGGCAACCCGACTTAGCCGTAAACGATCCGAACTGGCGTCCGTACGCCGACGGGTACTGGGCTTACACGGATGACGGATGGACATGGGTTTCGTACGAGGATTTCGGCTGGGCCACTTATCATTATGGCCGCTGGGCGAATCTTTCGGATTATGGCTGGGTCTGGTTTCCCGGAGAGGATCTGGACTGGGGCCCCGCATGGGTTTCGTGGCGGACTGGCGGTGATTACGTCGGCTGGGCGCCTTTGCCTCCTCGCGGACCGGGTGTCGTTTATGAGGGCGCGGCCTATCGGTCCTCAGGTAGACATCGAGTACGATATCGGCCCGGAATATTACAATTTCTGCGAGGTCCGTTACATCGGCGAACCGGTCCTGCGCAGTTACATCGCTCCGCGAGTGCAGAATGTTACCTACATTAATAACACGGTGAACGTCACGAACATCACCGTTCAAAATAATGTGGTCTACAATTATGGGCCGAATTACGAGGTGCTGAGCGCGCACTCGAACCGGCCGATTCAAAGGCTCAGCATCGAGCGGCAGTCGGCGGCCAATCTTTCTGTAGCCGCCAAATCCGGTGGGCTCACCAAAGTGCAGGGGAACAAACTGGTAGTGGCCGCTCCGCCCAGGTTCGCGAAGGCATCTCCCAGTACCAGGCCTCCAGCTGTGAAGACCAAAGTTGCGCAGCCGAAGATCAACCGCGGCTGGGCCGGAGTTCAAAACGAAGCGGAGCTAAAACAGAAAATTAAGACCGAAAACCCGAAAAACGTTCCGCCGCCGACGGCAGCTGCGGCACGCGCGCCCGGCGGCCCATCACCAGCAGTCGGGGCGAGTCCAGTGGCGCCTGGCGGCGCCGCGCCGCCAGTTTCGCCAGGTCCAAGAGGTAAACCCGGTCGGGTGTCACCGGCTGCAACGGGAGCACCCGTGAGACCTCCAGCAGCTTCTTCACCTTCACCATTTGAACGAGGCAAGCCCAGCGGCAGACCATCGCCCGGAGTGAAACCGACGCCGGCTGGGCCACCGCGAGGCGTCTCGCCATCACCGTTTGAGCGAGGTCGGGGCAGACCTGGCGGCCCGCCTCAACCCGGGGCCACAACCAGTCCGGCTGGCGGGGCATCGCGCGAAGTAACTTCGCCAAGTTTCCGACCTTCACCGCCGCAGGAACGTAGCCAGCCGCCGAAAGGCCGGCTAGGCGCAAGTCCAGGCGCAGGGCAGCCTGGTGGGCCTCCGAGCCTGCGAGAGCAAGGCCGTAGTAAAGCGCCCGAGATCCAGCGCGGCGGAACACCGCCTCCAGTCGGCCCCGGTGCGCGTGCGGGGCGAGGCGGCGCAGAGCGAGGACAGCCAGGCTACGGCCAGCCTGGCACGCCGCCTACGGGTGCGGGTCCCGGTGAAGGACAAGGCGAAAAAGAACGCGGACAACCCGGAGTCAATAGACCTCCGACGACACCGCCTGCCGGTGTAGGTCCGGGCGAAGCACGCAGCGGAAGAGAGAGAGGGCAAGGTGCGTATGGTCAACCTGCCGGCCAACCAAGACCCGGAGCGTCTGCTCCTGCTGAGCGCGGGAAAGCGCAGCCGGAGCATGGAAAGAAAAAAGGCGAGGGGACCCCACCGCCGCGAGGACCACAATAACTTCTTGTTAATTATCTTTAGCGGCCCCGGAGCAAAAATCCGGGGCCGCTTTGTTTGAACACATCTTTGTAGGGCGTCTGTGTCAGACGCCAACCTATGATCTACTCGTCATCGGCAAAGCCTTTTTGATATGGCCATTCTTTCCAGTTCGCGACCAAACCCGCTCGAACTGGATTCTCTCGAATGTAGTTCCACTTTTCGTGAATGGATTCCGACGTCCGAAGAAGGCGGTCAAAACCTCCCGGCTGCCATCGCCATTTTTCACATGTTGCATATGATTCATTGGACCAGCGCTTGAACCACTTTAGAAAAGCAGCAACGCTCAACTCGCGATCGAGCGGGGCGGTAAGCAAGTGAATGTGATCGGGCATGGTGATTATGCAATACGTGTTCCACCTATCCAAGCGGTCTAGCGTTTTGCACGCCGCTTTCCAAGCTGCGTCGTTTGCGAGTGCATTACAGCGAGGCTTGACGCAAATCGTGATAAAGTAAATCACCTTGCATTCCCAAGGCAGCATCACCGGAATACGTGGCGGTCGAGCCATTTCGGTACCGCTAGTAGGGGCGTCTGTGTCAGGTACCTGTCAAATTCACGATTAGAAATCGTGGCGTTTGGCACAAACGCCCTACAATTCTTGGTTGTCTCCTGGCTACAGTAGCTCTGCAATCTGAACCGCGTTCAAAGCCGCGCCTTTGAGCAATTGATCGCCCGACACCCAAAAGGAAAGTCCGTTTTCAAATGCGCAATCAAGTCGCACTCGACCCACCTGACAATTATCCTTTCCCGCCGCGCCGAGCGGCATCGGATAACGATTGCTCTGCGGTTCGTCCACGAGTTCCAAGCCGGGCGCTTTGGCCAAAACTTCGCGCGCTGCCTCGACTGAGATCACGCGCTCAAATTCGGCGCTCACAGCTACAGAATGTGCTCGGTAAACCGGTACACGTACGCAAGTCGCCGAGATGCGAAGTTCCGGTAAATGCATAATTTTTCGCGCTTCATCCTGCATTTTGGCTTCTTCCTTCGTGTAACCGTTTTCAAGAAAGGAGTCTACATGCGGCAGAAGATTGAACGCGATCGGGTGCGGATAAAGTTCCGGTGATGGCTGTAGATTCTTCGCTGCCACCTGGCGCTTGAGTTCTTCAATGCCGCGTGCGCCACTACCGGAGACAGCCTGAAAACTAGTCGCGAACACGCGGTGCACACCAAAGACGCGGTGCAACGGATAAAGCGCCATAAGCATGACAGTCGTGGTGCAGTTGGGGTTCGCGATCACTCCGCGATTTTGCCTCACGTCTTCGGCGTTGATCTCTGGAATCACGAGGGGCACATGCGGATCCATCCGAAAGGCTGACGATTTATCGATCGCAATCGCGTCCGACTGGCACGCCATCGGAACATAATTTCGGGAAACGTCGCCGCCCGCACTGAAAAAGGCGATGTCGATTTTCTCGAATGATCGGTCACCAAGTTCTTGCACGGGGATCGGTTCTTCGCGAAAACGAACTGATTTTCCAACAGAGCGCATCGAGCCAATCGGACGCAGGTTTGCCACAGGAAAATTTCGCCGTTCCAGAACGCGCAACAATTCCGTGCCCGCGGCGCCAGTCGCGCCCACGACAGCGATGTGGTAGCCTTTCATCAACACGCGGATTTTATCGCTGCGTTCAAGTTATGCAAAGAGGCAAGGAAAGAGCTGTCGAGCAAGCGGCGTGGCGAAACCGAGAATTCGCCGCCCGCTAACGCAGGACAATTCGATATCAATATTTGATAACGAGTTGTCAAAGCGGCACGACTGAAATGAAAGAAATACACGTGTCCATTCGAGACCAGCTGCTCACCCTCAAGGATGGTGAGACGCCGCTCCGGACTTATCCAGTGTCCACTTCGCGATTCGGCATTGGAACAGAAGAGGGGAGTTTTAAAACTCCGATCGGTCGCTTTCGCGTAGCGGAGAAGATCGGAGGCGAGACGCCGGCTGGGACAATTTTTCGAAGCCGCGTGGCGCTCAAGCCCAACGATCCGCTTCCTCCGACCGAGGATCTTGTGATGTCGCGTATTTTATGGCTCGACGGATTGGACGAGCATAATGCCAACACGCGAGAGCGCTTCATTTACATCCACGGCACAAAACATGAGGCTAAAATTGGCAGCCCCGCGAGCTGCGGCTGCATTCGGATGCGCAACGCAGATGTCGTCGAGCTATTTGATCTCGTCGATCACGGCACGCCAGTAATCATTGAACAGTAGGCTGGTAGGACGCTACGTCTGCGCCTATTATACATCCAAAAAGGATGAGAAAAACGTTGCTTCCCTGTAGTTCCCCGCCTAAACAGACCGGAGCAACCTGCTGCGAAAGGAGGCGAGATAGATTGAAATTTTTTAAAGTGATCATGATTGTGGCTGTTTTGGCCACTGCTTTAAGTTTTGGTGCTTGCGCTCAAAAGAAAGAGACAGTGACCACGGGCGCGGGCACGACCGGCTACTCAAAGTAAAGTCTGGTGCCCGGTTGTGACGCGTTCAAATAAATTGAGAAAAGCATTGCCTCCCGGGAGTTCCCTGTCTAAACAGACCGGAGCAACCTGCTGCGAAAGGAGGCGATATAGATTGAAATTTTTGAAAGTGATCATGATCGCGGTCGTAATGGCCAGCGCTTTGGGACTCGGGGCTTGTGCGCAAACGAGGGAAGCGCCGCCACCTCCGACAGCCAAAAAATAATTACAGCGGCTGGTTGTTTCTTGCGGGCGGATTCGCCCAAGAGGCCAGGTCGTGTTTCGACCTGGCCTTTTCTTTTGCCGAATTGCAGGTATCCCACTGCAACGCAGAGAACAGATGCGACTTACGGTTCTGTCGCTTTTCATTTTCTCGTTTTCCCGCTAAGCTGCGCGGGTGGAATTAGACGGTCAGGCGTTGACACTCAGCGACATCGCCGCCGTGGCGCTCTGTAGGGAGGCGGTCAAGCTTTCCTCTTTCTCGCGACCGCGTGTTGTGGCGTCGCGCACAGTTGTCGAAGAAATCATTGCCCGTGATGCTGTCGTTTACGGCGTAACGACCGGTTTTGGTAAACTCTCTGACGTTCGCATTCCGCGCGAGGCACTGAGCGAGCTCCAGCTCAATCTTGTTCGTAGCCATGCCTGTGGAATCGGTCAACCGCTTTCGGAGCCCGAAGTTCGCGCAATGATGTTGCTGCGCGCAAACGTGCTTGCGCTCGGCTTCAGCGGTATTCGTCTCGAGATTGTCGAGATGCTTGGTGAAATGCTTAACAGAGGCGTGCATCCGGTCGTTCCAGAAAAAGGCTCGGTCGGTGCCAGTGGCGATCTCGCTCCGCTCGCGCATCTGGCACTTACGTTGATCGGAGAAGGGGAAGCGTTTCTCGACGGCGAACGAATGGAAAGCGGTGAAGCGTTGCGCCGCGCGGAATTAAGACCAGTGCACCTGGAGGCCAAAGAGGGGCTTGCGCTATTAAATGGCACGCAAGCCATGCACGCGGTCGGTGGGCTCGCACTTCTCCGTGCAAAACGACTTTCGCGTCTCGCGGATGTTTCAGGTGCTATGAGCCTGGAGGCGCTCAAGGGTACTCCCGCTGCGTTTGATGCTCGTTTGCAAGACGCCCGGCCGCATCCTGGACAAAGGGCAGCGGCAAAACATTTGATGATGCTTCTGGATGGAAGCGAAATTCGTCAGTCGCATTTAAAGGACGATCCACGTGTCCAGGACGCCTACAGCCTGCGTTGCATGCCGCAAGTACACGGCGCTGTGCGCGGTGCATTGTCGCACTGCGAAGATGTGCTGTTGGTTGAATCTGCGTCGGCGACTGATAATCCACTGGTCTTCGCTGAAAGTGGAAATGTTATCTCGGGTGGCAATTTTCACGGTGCGCCGCTGGCCCTTGCGTTCGATTACGCTGCGATTGCAATTGTCGATTTGATGAGCATGAGCGAGCGCAGAACGGATCGCCTTGTTAATCCGGACAAGAGCGAAGGACTGCCCGCATTCCTGGCCCAACGACCAGGTCTCGAATCCGGTTTCATGACTGCGCATGTCGCGGCGGCTTCCCTGGTCAATGAAGCGCGCGTGCTCGCGCATCCGGCAAGCATCGACAACATCACAACCTCGGGCGGAAAAGAAGATCACGTTTCCATGGGGATGACGAGCGCATTGAAACTACGATCGATTATTGATCTTGCGGAAAACCTGCTCGCCGTCGAACTGCTCGCTGCCGCGGAAGGCCTGGAACATCGACGGCCGTTGAAAAGCGGCGTGGGGGTCGAACGCGCTTTTGCCGTTGTTCGCAAATTCGCGCAGCCACTAACGCAGGATCGTTCACTTGCGAAGGATATCGCGCGTGTTGCCGAGGCGATTCGCCGCGGTGACTTTGACAGCGAGGACGAAAAGTTATGAGCACAAAGAGAATTATCCAGGCACCGCGCGGTAGGGAGCGGAGTTGCAAGGGTTGGCATCAGGAAGCAGCGATGCGAATGCTAATGAACAATCTCGATCCCGACGTCGCGGAGGATCCTGATCGACTCGTGGTTTATGGCGGCACCGGTCGCGCCGCCAGGAGCTGGGAAGCTTTCGATACAATTGTTCGATCACTGCGCGAGCTCGAAAACGACGAATCGCTTCTCGTACAATCCGGGAAACCGGTGGGCAAATTCAAGACGCACGATGAAGCGCCGCGCGTTTTCATTGCCAATTCCAATCTCGTCGGTCAATGGAACAATTACACAGAGTTCAATCGCCTCGAGCGTCTTGGCCTGACGATGTACGGACAAATGACCGCCGGTTCCTGGATTTACATAGGCAGTCAGGGAATTGTGCAGGGCACATTCGAAACTTTCGCCGCTGCTGGACGCAAACATTTCGGTGGTTCGCTCGAAGGAAAATTTGTCTTAACAGGCGGGCTCGGCGGGATGGGTGGCGCGCAACCGCTAGCCGCAACCATGAACGGCGCGGTCTTTCTCGGTGTTGAAGTGGATCCCGTTCGCATCGAGAAAAGATTGAAAAGCGGATACTGTGACGAGATCGCGCATTCGATTGATGACGCGCTCAAGTTGATCGATCAGGCACGAAAGGATCGACAGTCACTCTCGGTGGGACTTGTGGGCAATTGCGCCGATGTTTTACCGGAATTAGTCAGGCGCGAAATTGTTCCAGACGTTGTAACCGATCAAACCAGCGCGCATGATGCGTTGAATGGTTATGTACCCAATGGAATGTCGCTCGAGGAGGCGTTCGCGTTGCGCAAAAAGAATCCCGACGAATACATCGAGCGCGCGATGCAGTCGATGGCTGTGCATGTGGAGGCCATGCTCGCTTTGCAAAAGAAAGGCGCTGTGACCTTCGACTACGGAAATAATATTCGCGCACAGGCAAAGAAAGCTGGAGTCAAAAACGCGTTCGATATTCGCGGATTTGTTCTCGAATACATTCGCCCGCTATTTTGCGAAGGACGCGGCCCGTTTCGTTGGGTGGCATTGAGCGGCGATGCCAACGATATTGCCCGCACCGACAAACTCGCGCTGGATTTATTTCCGAAAAACCAAACGCTCGCTCGCTGGATGAAGCTCGCGCATGAACGAATTCAATTTCAAGGATTACCGGCGCGGATTTGCTGGCTCGGATACGGTGAACGCGCCGAGTTTGGCGTGGCTATGAACGAACTGGTGAAGCGCGGCGAAATCAAAGCGCCGATTGTCATTGGCCGCGATCATCTCGATGCGGGCTCGGTCGCATCACCCAATCGCGAAACCGAAGGAATGCTCGACGGCAGCGACGCCATCGCAGATTGGCCGTTGCTCAATGCGCTGATTAACACTGCTGCAGGCGCATCCTGGGTGTCGATTCACAACGGCGGCGGCGTTGGCATCGGTTTCTCGCAGCACGCTGGAATGGTTGTCGTCGCCGATGGAACGGACAATTCCAAACGCCGCCTGGAGCGCGTTCTCACCAGCGACCCGGGCATGGGTGTTTTTCGTCACGCGGACGCCGGCTACTCGCGCGCGATCGAATTCGCTGCGGAACACGACATCGAGATCCCGATGCAGCCTCAACGGCGTGACTAGCGTTGTGGTGTAAGACTTCATGCCAGACAACGACATCAAATTGCGCGACGGCAGGATCGTTCGAAGCGAAGAGCCGCTTAATCTCGAGATGCCGTTTGAGACGGTCCAGAGCTTCATCACGCCGACTAGATCATTTTACGTCAGAACGCATTTCCCAATTCCGAAGATCGACAGGGATGCGTGGTGGCTGCACGTCGAAGGCGATGTGGAAAAACCATTCGCGATTAATTACGAAGAGTTGCTCAAGATAGAATCGCTGACGGTCCCGGTGACATTGGAGTGTGCCGGGAACAATAGGGATTTTCTCGAGCCGAAGGTAAAAGGAGTTCAATGGGGACTGGGTGCTGTAGGCACGTCTGAGTGGACTGGCGTGCCTTTATCGGCCTTGCTTGATCGGGCCGTTGTTAGGTCAAATGTACGCGAGGTTGTTCTCGAAGGAGCGGACTGCGGTTTGCTCGACGACCCCAAAAGCCCGCCAGGTGAGTTGACATTTGCGCGCAGTATCCCGGTGAGCAAAGCACGGGCAGACGTTTTACTCGCCTACAAGATGAATGGAAGCGAACTTCCATCACAACACGGTTTTCCTGTTCGCGCGATCGTGCCCGGCTGGTATGCGATGGCGTCGATCAAATGGTTGCAGCGCATCATCGTCACGGACCAGCCATTCGCCGGCTATTATCAGACCCTGGATTATGCGTACTGGAAAAGGCGAGGGGACATTGCCGAACTCAGCCCTATCGCACAACTGCAGGTCAAGGCAGAGATCGCCAAACCGGCTCAAGGTGACAAGGTCCCAGTGAATTCCAGCGTGCGCATTCACGGTGCCGCCTGGGCAGGCGGTGGCGAAATCGTTCGAGTGGAGGTGAGCACCGATGGAGGCTCGACTTGGAAAGAGGCGACGCTGCTGGGGGACTCGAAGCCAAACGCCTGGCGATTCTGGGAATTCAATTGGAAAACGCCAACTACGCCAGGAAAACAAACGCTAATCGCTCGCGCAACTGATTCACTTGGCCGAACGCAACCGGCACATCGCGATCCTGATCGAGGCACCTATATGATCAATCATCTGTTGCCGATCGTGGTGGAGGTGAAGTTGTAGTGGCGGCGCTGCGTCGCCGCGCTTCCGAAACGCCTCGACACAGCGAGGCGGCTACACTATTGCGACGTCGATCTTGTTGAACTTCGCCACGCGTTCGGGTTAAATGCCTTCGATGTCGCTTGTCTTTAAAACGATTCAGACCGAAGGCATCGCCGAACTTTCGTACTTGCTTGGCGACGACGACGAAGGTGTGGGAGCGATTTTCGATCCGAGAGCCGATGTTGAGGTTTATGTTGAGATGGCGCGCGAAGCGGGGCTCGCCATCACGCATATCTTCGAAACGCATATTCATGCCGATTTGGTTAGCGGTTCTCGCGAGCTTTCTGCGCGTCTTGAATCGGCAAAAATTTATTCCAGTGGGGAAGGCGGCGCTGAATACGGCTTTGGACCTGAAAAGATAAACGATGGCGATCGTTTCATATTTGGCGAAGTGCTCGTTACGGCTCGGCATACACCGGGGCATACGCCGGAGCACATGTCCTATCTACTGGCCGAAGCAGATCATCCGGAGGAGCCTTGGGCAGTGCTCACTGGAGATTCCCTTTTCGTTTCATCGGCCGGTCGGCCGGACTTGTTAGGCGAGAAACATACGAAGCAGCTCGCAGAGCAACAGTTTCATACCTTGCGGGACTTCTATTTAAATCTGCCCGATCACGTGATGATTTATCCCAACCACGGCGCAGGTTCACCCTGCGGCGCCGACATTGGAGCCAGATTGAGCAGCACGATCGGTTACGAGAGAAAATTTAATAAATTTCTGCGATTCACCGACCCGAAAAGTTTCACAGATTACGCGATCAACAGTGCGCCGCCGGTCCCGCATTATTATCCAGTGATGAAAAAAGTGAACGCGGAGGGGCCAAAAGTGCTTGGAAACCTTCCACGCGTTCCCGGTCTTCCGCCCAAGGCCTTCAAGGAAGCAATCGACAAAAAGGCTGGCGTCCTCGTGGATGTGCGCACGATGCTTGCGTTTGGAGGCGGCCATATTTCCGGCGCGCTCAACATTGGTGGCTCGCCAATTCTCTCGATCTGGGCGGGATGGATGCTCGATCCTGAAAAGCCGATTCTTCTCGTCATGGAGAGCGATGGCGACCTTGAACGAATCGTGCGGCTGTTCGTGCGCACCGGCTTTACAAAATTCGCCGGATATCTCATTGGTGGAATGAAAGCATGGGACGCGACGGGATTCCCGCTGGAAAGAATCGGCCAGATGAGCGTGCACGAACTGAACGAGCGGAAGGCCTCGTTGCAGATTGTCGATGTGCGTTCACCGGGCGAATGGAAAAAGGGACGTGTTCCTGGAGCACAGCACATTTTTGTGCCGGAACTTGCCAAACGAATGGCTGAACTCGATCGCAACAAACCAACGGCCGTTTATTGCGGCAGTGGCTATCGCGCGAGCATCGCTACCAGTATTCTGAAACGGCAAGGATTCACCGATCTTTGGAATGTTCCGGGTAGCTGGGAAGCATGGAAAAAGGCGAAGCTGCCCATGGAAGAAGCAGATAGCGAATGAACGGAACGACCGCGCTGCCACGCCGATCGTTCGGAAAAACGATGCGCGCTGACGTTTGGTGGACGCAGCCCTTGCTGGTCTTTGCAGGATTATCGATTTTTATCGTCTATTCCACGTGGGCGGCGTTTCAGGGACAAAATTATTTTTTTGGCAATTACATCTCGCCCTTTTATTCGCCAGAAATTCTCGGCGCCTCACCCCACAGTTGGTTTGGACCAAAACCCAACTGGTGGCCGCATTTGCTAATCTTCTCTCCCGCGCTGTTGGTTCTTTGGGCGCCGGGTGGATTTCGGTTGACCTGTTATTATTATCGCGGCGCCTACTACAAGGCATTTTGGGCGGATCCGCCTGCATGCACAGTTGGCGAGCCGCGGAAAACCTATTGGGGCGAGCGTTCGTTCCCGCTGATCATGCAGAACGTTCACCGCTATTTTCTCTATCTGGCGCTCTTTTTCCTGCTGGTCCTGGCCTATGACGTTTGGAAAGCCCTATGGTTTGTCGATCCGGCCGCTGGAAGAAGTTCATTCGGAGTCGGTGTTGGCACCGTCATTCTGGCGGTCAATGTCGTGTTGCTTGGCGGTTATACTTTTGGTTGCCACTCGCTGCGGCATCTCGCCGGCGGCTTTTTAGATCAGTTCTCCAAATCACCAACATGCTATCGCACGTACGCGTGCGTGAGCTGTTTTAATCGTCGCCACATGCTCTGGGCGTGGCTGAGCCTATTCTGGGTCGGCTTTGCTGATCTTTATGTGCGGCTTTGCGCGATGGGCATCTGGAGAGACTGGAGAATCATCTGAGATGGCAACCGTTTTCGTTGCCTTCCGGGCGTTGTGCTACATGGCGGCGTACATCCTGTTTTTCGGATGGCTCGCATCGCGAACTCAGTCGTGGGATCAAAACGTGAACATTCCGCTACCAGCGTGGATCGGTACTCTTGGAGTTTTCTTCGGGGCGGTCGGCGCGTTAATTGCGTTCGCGTGCGCGGGAATGTTTGTCACGAGTGGACACGGAACACCTGCCATCTTCGATCCGCCTCGCGAATTTATCGCAACGGGCCCTTACAAGTTCGTGCGAAACCCAATGTACATCGGCGGATTAATATTGCTGACGGGATTCGGTCTTTATCGGCGCTCGCTCGCAATTCTGCTTTTTACAATCGCGATGTTTGTCTTGTTTCATTTGTATGTCGTCTTCGTCGAAGAGCCGGGACTAGAAGCGCGGTTTGGTGAAAATTATTTTGCCTACAAGCGATCAGTGAATCGCTGGATCCCGAGGTTCTCGCACAGCACCCGCGCGCAGAATCCTGACTATGGAATATGAAACGCATGAACATGATGTTCTTGTCATCGGCGCGGGCGGCGCGGGTCTGCGCGCGGCAATTGAAGCTTCCGCCGCGGGAGTGCGTGTCGGACTCGTCTGCAAATCGTTGTTAGGCAAAGCGCACACCGTAATGGCGGAAGGCGGAATCGCAGCTGCACTCGCCAATGTCGATGAGCGGGACAACTGGAAAGTGCATTTTGCCGACACCATGCGCGGCGGGCAATACGTGAATCAGTGGCGAATGGCGGAGTTGCACGCGAAAGAAGCGCCTGATCGCGTTCGAGAGCTCGAAGCATGGGGCGCCGTGTTTGATCGCACAAAAGACGGACGCATTCTGCAACGGCATTTCGGCGGGCATAAATATCCACGATTAGCGCACGTGGGCGATCGCACGGGCTTGGAGATGATCCGGACTCTGCAGGATCACGGCGTGCACCAAGGCATCGACGTCTATATGGAGCACACTGTTCTTTCGCTTCTCAAAGACGGCGACCGCGTCGTCGGAGCATTTGGTTACGAACGCGAACGCGGACGGTTCAGGATTTTCCGCGCTAAAGCGGTGGTGCTGGCCACTGGCGGAATTGGGCGGGCGTACAAAATTACCAGCAACAGTTGGGAGTACACTGGCGACGGTCACGCGCTTGCTTATAACGCAGGTGCAGATCTGATCGACATGGAGTTCGTGCAATTTCACCCGACTGGCATGGTCTGGCCTCCCAGTGTGATGGGAATTTTGGTGACCGAGGGCGTACGCGGTGAAGGCGGCATCCTGACGAATAAGGAGGGTCGCCGTTTTATGTTCGATGCGATCCCGGAAAATTATCGCGCTCAAACCGCGGATAACGAGGAAGAAGGCTGGCGTTATTGTCAGGGCGGCAAAGATGCGCGGCGGCCGCCAGAACTCCTGACGCGCGATCATGTCTCACGTTGCATCGTGCGTGAGATCAAAGAGGGCAGGGGAAGCCCGCACGGCGGCGTTTTTCTCGATATTTCCTGGATCAAACAAAAGCTACCGAACGCGGCCGAACACATTAAGCGCAAACTGCCGAGCATGTATCACCAGTTCAAACAACTGGCCGACATCGACATCACTGAACAACCCATGGAAGTCGGGCCAACGACGCATTACATCATGGGCGGCGTGCACGTGAATCCCGACACGCAGATGTCGCGCGTAGCCGGCTTGTTTGCCGCAGGCGAATGCGCCGCCGGAATTAACGGCGCGAACCGGCTGGGGGGCAACTCGCTCTCCGATCTTTTGGTTTTCGGGAAACGCGCCGGCGAATTCGCTGCGAAGTTCGCGAAAGAGAATTCGTTAGGCACGATCGACGGCGGCAGAATCGAAGGCGTAGCGCGTGAGGCGCTCGCGCCATTTGAGCGAGGTGATGGTGAAAATCCTTATCAGGTGCAAAAGGATTTGCAGGACACCATGCAAGATTTGGTTGGGATCGTGCGTAAAGAAAGCGAAATGCGCGAAGCTTTGGAGAAGATTGATGATTTGAAAAAGCGTGCCGAAAGGGCCGCGGTCATAGGCAATCGGGAATACAATCCCGGTTGGCACACTACGCTCGACTTAAAAAATCTGCTCACAGTTTCCGAAGCGATCACGCGCGCTGCGCTGGAACGAAAGGAAAGTCGCGGCGCGCAGTTCCGGGATGATTATCCCGACAAGGACGAGCAGTTTGCCACGGTGAACACGATGATCGCGAAAGCGGCAGACGGCTCAATGCAAGTTCGCTTGGAACCGTTGCCGGAAATGCCGGACCATTTGAAGCAAATTATTGAGGAGAATCGTTGAACCGTGATTCGTAACTCGTGATTCGTGACACGTGAGTCTGGAATTGAATGGATGTACCTAATGAAACCAATGAAGCAAACGTTACATTCGACATTCGAAGACTTGGAGGTTTATCAAGTGGCGCGAGAGTTTAGAAAAGCTATGTACAAAGTCGCTAAGCGACTGCCAGATTTCGAGAAATTCGCCTTGGCAAGCCAAATCCGGCGTGCTGCAGTCTCGCTCACCAATAATATAGCCGAGGGGCAGGGTCGATTTCACTATCTTGATCAGATTAAGTTCGTGCTGCAATCGCGCGGCTCATTGCAAGAGCTGATCGACGATTTGAACGTTTGTGAAGACGAACAGTATTTGTCAGCTGGAGAGATCGCTTTGTTGAAACAGAGCGGGTGGCGAGTTCGTCAGTTGATCGATGGTTATGTTCGCTACTTACGCGATCAGAAGGCTGGCTCCGTACGCGAACCTTCGGGGATGTATGGCGGTTCCGGGATGGATTGAATCGATTTAACGAATTACGAATGACAGCCACTTTCAAAATCTGGCGAGGCAACGTCGAACAGCGGCCAATTTCACGATTACACTGACGGAAGTCGCCGAAGGCATGGTCGTGCTCGATGCAGTTCATGATATTCAGCGCACACAGGCGCCGGACCTGGCGTGCCGCTGGAATTGCAAAGCCGGAAAGTGCGGCTCGTGCTCAGCGGAAGTTAACGGAATCCCCAAACTAATGTGTATGACGCGACTCAGCGAGCTTCCACTGGACAAACCGGTGACGATCGAGCCGATGAAAGCTTTTTCGACGCTGAAAGACCTTGTCACGGACGTCTCCTGGAATTTTAGCGTGAAGAAAACAATCAAGCCCTTTAAGCCTCGACCTCCGGATGCGGCTGACGGGACATGGCGAATGCAACAGGAGGACATCGATCGTGTACAGGAATTCCGCAAATGTATCGAATGCTTTCTTTGCCAGGACGTTTGTCATGTGCTGCGCGACCACCAAATGCACGATAGATTCATTGGACCGCGGTTTCTGATTCACGTCGCTGCACTTGAGATGCATCCGCTCGATACCGAGGATCGTATCGAGGAATTGCGAAACAAGCAGGGGATCGGCTATTGCAACATCACAAAATGTTGTACGAAGGTTTGCCCAGAAAGCATTGAAATCACCGATAACGGAATTATTCCGCTGAAGGAACGCGTAGTGGACGATTTTTACGATCCGTTTGGTTGGATCTGGAAATGGATGAAGAGAAAATCGGATCGTTGAACCGTTGAAGAGTTGAAGCGATGAAGCGTCGGCTGTTAGATCGAGAACCAGTCTTTCTCCGCTTCAACCTTTTAACGCTTGAACGCTTAAACGTTGCCCCATGCCTGATCTGAAGTCGCTCCACAAAGACGCAATCCCTGCGGCGCTAGAAAAAGCCGAACGTTACCGTTTGCTCAACGAACCCGGCGAAGCGGAGAGCATCTGCCTCGACATTCTCCATGTTGACCCCGAAAATCAGCAGGCAATTATCATGCTCCTGCTCGCATTGACCGACCGTTTCGAAAAAGGTTACGGCGTCAGCGATACGCAAACCAAGGAATTGCTGTCGCGAATGAAATCAGGATACGACCACGCGTATTATTCCGGAATCGTGGCCGAACGCCGCGCGAAGATGAAACTGCGTCAGAACACGCCAGATTGCCGGTTTCAGGCTTACGATCTTTTACGCGAGGCGATGACTTGGTTCGAAAAAGCCGAATCCATTCGCCCGCCTGGCCATGATGACGCGATCCTGCGCTGGAATACGTGCGTGCGAATCATCGCCCGAAACGGTCTTGTTCCGCGAGAGCCCGAAGAGCGTATCGAACTTCCACTGGAGTAGGAGGACAGGCTTCCAAGGCGGTCTTGGGGCAACACGCAGCCCCGGCCGAAGAATCCAACCCTGGTTCCAAACTCTCAAGCACGGGGACGATCGTCGTGGCATTTGGTGAGCTGGAGCGGTCTAATAGATTTCATAAATACTACCGGAATAACCATAGCTAAAAGGCTAGAATAAGTACTCTTGCGTCTAGCGCGACCGAATCTCACTATGAAGAATGCTCGTAGCTAGACGTACGCGGCGTCCGCACGGCACAGGACCCGCCGTCTTAGGGATTTCGGATTGGGTCTACGTAGAACTCCTGGGTTCCTTCAACTTGCATTTTGTATCCGAAGATGCCGTGAATGACGACGGCTCCGGGATGATCAGTTACCCTCGGTCGATATCGGTCGTCGGCGTTAGCCTGTTTCCATACAGTCCCATCTTCCAAACGAATCACAGTCCTGCCGGTCAGCCCGTTAAAGGTCCCATCCACACGGCTTACGAGCATATCCATCTTGGCGCGTTCAACCGTCGCCGCGCGCGCCGTAGCTTTCTTTTCGGCAGTTTTTTCGGCGACTTCCCTGTAGCCCTGCAGCCAGGCGTTCAGCTTTTGTAGTTCCTCCGATGAAAGTTTGTTCAAACCTGCGGCTTTGAATTCTTCTGGTGTCATCGCTTGCTGAATGCCACCCGACGCTTCCTCACGCGCCGCATGAACGGGCGCCGCGCAGGCGAAAATCAGACAAAGGCCAAGCATCGAACAACGAATAAGAACGCTGCTGGAAGTATTCATCGGTACTTTTTACAGGATTGAGGTTGGGGCGACGCTACCAGCCGGCGAAGGAACGTCAAGGCTCGTGGTGGCAGCGATGGTGATTGCTCCCGCAATTCAAACGCCTTGGGTGGGCAATCGCAGCCGAGTGATAAAAGGGCGAACCGTTCCCTGAAAAAGCAGCTGATTCAAGAGCCCTGCATTGGTGCCAACAACATCAGACAATATATGTCATATAAAATCGTAGGGTGTTGGGTCCGATTGGCGAGGCCGCTCGCGCCTTCAATCTGCCAATATCAATTCAGGAGGGATTCCTGAATGAAAGCGAGGAATCAGGAGTAATTCGTCCCGGTATCGGTGCTGACTTGTTTGAAGAAATTCGATGCGGGAAAAGATTTTTCGCTCTCTCGACATTCCAGGTTTTACTCAGCTCTGGAAGAACGTGAGGCAAAAACCCGGACGGATGGTGAATCGCCAATAGGCAACAAAAAGTCCCGGCAACCCACCCGTGTCCGTGTAGTCCGTAAAACGAACGTAAGATGAGCGTTACGAAGCTTACAGATAAATTCCCGTCGAATCAACGGTGTACAGATAAGAATCCTTTGGATCGTGCCTGGCGTGCTTTTCAAAGTCTTGTGCCTCTTTGATTATGTTCGTCCATTCTTCGACTTTCATTCCCTCTGGTATTCGTTCAAACGGCATCGCTCTACCTCTGTCTTTGTGGTGTTGTAGATCGTCTAAAACGATATGTGCTGATCCGGCTAGAGGTACTTACGGAAACAAGATCACCCTCGTTAAACCAAAGCCAGATTGCTGTAACTAATTGGCGGCGCGCAGCGTCTAGTTTCTTCGTATATGCGGCTTCGGCTTTGTCCATACGCGCGCTGTTACAATGATTCTGGCGGAGTTACTGACGGTTGCGCTGTTGACGCTTGTTCTGGTGATGGTGTGGCAGTGTTGGAACTTGCCTCCTGTGCCGGTGATTCGCTGGTGGGCGATTGGGTCTGCGGGTATGACGGTGGGGGTGATTGCGGAGATGTGGCGCGCCGAACTTTGGAGAACCAGGTATTATAGATTAGAGGAACAACTGCCACCCCTATTGCAACCACAATTCCGGCCACGGCGATTACCACTGTCCAAATCCAGCGTCGTTTTTCAGCCAAGAGTGATTCTTGACGCTGGCTCTCAGTTTCTTGACGCTGACTTTCGTTACGTTCCTTTGCTCCATTCGTTTCAATGTCCTGCGTCAATTCTTCGATGCGACGTATGGCCTGCTTTTCTAACCCGTCATCCAAAATACGAGGCACCCCTTTGGATAAATTATTACGATAGAACTCTAGCTGTCGAACGGAGAAGCCCTTCCGTTTTTCCGGCTCTGTTGCGGCTAGTGTTTTTTGAACCGCAACAAATAGCGGTAATTCCATGGCTTGATCCTAATTGGTTGCGTTGTGGCAATCGAGAGTCAATATTGAGACCATCATGGCAGAACGTGACGCCAGCCAAGAGGCTTTGGATCAAGTCGAGACAGCGACCGACTCAGAGCCAGTCAAAGGCGAAGAGCTTTTGGAATCCGAAGAGCTTAAACGCCAGTTACGCGAGGCCAAAGAACGGCTCAAGTCCGAGCCTTAAGCCATTTGGCGAGCAGCCGGTCGAGAAGGCCGGAGAAATTCTGTTCCCGCTTCTTAGCTCTCCCAGCGTTTTCCTCTGTGAGGGTGACGGTATATGTGGCCTTGCCCTCTGGCTTCCGGCCTGCGCCTTTTCGTTTTCCGCCTCTACTTTTCATTTGAAAAAATATGTATGTTTTCTATTGACTAGCTTTGAATCTATACGTATTCTTTCAAATAGTCAATCGTATTTTATGGCAAACAAGAGACTCTCCAAAGAAAAGCAGGCTTTAGTTTTGGCGGCGCTCTGCGAGGGCGCACCCATTGAAGCTGTCGCAAGAATGTTCAAGATCGGAACGAATACCATCACGCGAGTTATCCGCGAAACCGGCGAAGCGTTCACCGATTATATGGACAGAAACTTTCGTGATCTTCCATGCATTCGTATCGAGATGGACGAACAGTGGCAATATGTCGGCTGTCACGCTGGCAGACTTCCTAAGGACGACAAGACAGAGCGCGGGGATTACTGGCTCTGGTGCTGCATCGATGCGGACACGAAGCTAGTCTTGTCGCATAAGGTCGGGAAGCGTGATTACTGGACTGGAAACACGTTCGTTGAGGACGTTCGCAGCCGCGTAAAAGCTGCCAGTCCAGATCGCGACGGACAATCACAGGCCATACGCTTTTCATATCCGGCAGCATTTCGGGTATGAAGGCTACAGCTACGGGACTGAAACAAAGGTATTCGGCGAGCCAATACTGTCAGACGGCACGCTGGCGCGTCTCGGACGCAATGAGGGCGTCCGCAGGATGCAGACAGCGGAGCGGGCGGCAGTGATAGGCTCGCCGGACTTAGAAAGCCTTACCACGAGCCATGTAGAGCGCGCATTTCTGACCGTACGGCAGGAACTAAAGCGATTTGAGCGAAAGGGTTTGGGCTACAGCAAAAGCCTTGAAATGCACAAGCTGGCGGTCGCGCTGTTTCTGGCGTTTACAATTTCGTGCGCCGACATCACACGCTCGGAACTGCGCCAGCGGTAGCGGCTGGCCTCGAAGAAAAGCCGTGGAGTTTAGAAAAAGTCGTGGAAATGACTCAGTCGTATTGGCTAAGAAAATGAGCAAGATAAAGGTAATAGCAAAAGGGGGTTTAGATGTCGTGGGAGATTGTCAAATCCCTTACGAAGTGCGCCTAATTACGCCGATCGAAAGGCGGAAACGGGCAATCTCTTGATTTGGATGCAGTTCAATCCGATCCACGGCTTTTTGTGGCAGTAAAAGCACCACCTGGCGTTTCTCAGGACCAATACCCGTTGGCTCAACTGTTGAAATCTGGATCGAAAGGAGATTATCGGTTGACCTCACACGGGCTTGAAGTGGCCCGATTCCGCAAGCTATACCACCGTCTTTCAGAGGCAACCAGAACTCGATTAGCTGATTGTCGAGTTGCTCAACTTTCCAGTCGGTTTTTACCCAAGTGGGTTCTGGCTCTGGCACGGCGCTATCTAAGCCGTTTCACGCCAGCATTACCAGCAAATCCCAATCGGAGGCAACACCAATCGTAGGGTGTTGGGTCCAATCTGACCCAACACCAATCGTAGACTGCGCCCTCATGAATCACATTAATAAGGATTACGAGATTAATGTTCCGCCTTCTCCCTCATTGACTCCATCTTCTTTCGGTATGAGCACGCCAGAGCGACTTACGCCGGACCGCCTGCCGGATCCTTGGCTTCTCGACACTGAAAGCCTGCTTTCTGAGCTTGGCCGTGTCCGCGGACTCGCTCTCAACATTCCAGCAGTCCGAAATGATATTCTTGGTCCCATCAACACCGTAATTGACGCCCTGTGGGATCTGGAAGAACGGCTCCGCTATTGCTTCCATCTACACTGCGAGGCTCAACGCAGTTTTGCGAAAAAGCACGTTAACAGCTTGCCCGCGAATCAAATCCCTAAACAGCACCGGCCCGCCGCATCACGAACCGCCACTGCACGCCGCCGCCATCCTGCATGAGAATTACACGCCCCCCTAAGCTACCCAACTCACAAACTGCCGAAGATCGCGCCATTTGGGAAACCATCCGCGCTGAACTCTCAGAAAGCCGACGCCGAAAGCGACTGAAATATGGATAAGATCAAACCGAGAAGCCGACCTTTATATTCCGGCCATTGCGCGACATGCCGCGGAAAACAATACCCCAGCGACCGCCCCGGATTCTAAGATCATCCCGTTTCCTGAAACATGAAACATCCGCCCGGTAACCGTCCTCAGTCTCGCACGCAACTATTCGGCTTAAACCTCACATGATGCTGCTAACCTCTTTTAACTCTGCCTCACTAAAGTCCATCGCACCACCATATACGGAAAACGGTAAGTACGTCCTGAGCTTCCTGCGCTCCTCCGGTGTGGCCACACTAAAGCCTGTCCCGACAAAAAGTGTGCGCACAACTCGATAGAAGATAAAGTGAGTGCGAATCTGATAAGTCGTAAAGCGGCCTAGCAATGCTGTAAACGAACTACCCCGGTCATCTCTTGAGACTCCAGGACACGAAGACGCAAGGACACCGCCGAAATATTCAGCCGAAAGCTCGTCATCACAAAATACCGGGTGATTCAAGGTCGTCACCCAAAAGTTTCGCGGCGTGGGTGAAGATTCGGCGAGTATTCTCAACTCGTTTCTCTGTCCATGATCGCAGTCCTTCTCCAAGATAATCCGCAGTAGGTCCGAGCAGTTTTTCAATAATTTTTTTCGACCCGATCCCGGTAGCGATAATTGCGAGTCCGCTTACCGGTTCCATGGTCTTATTGTGACCTGAAACGCTGCAAGATGGCAAGCTCGCCCTAACGCCTAAGCTTCAAAATTCCGAACTTCTATTTTCATCCCGACCACTCCAAGGCCGAAATTCAGATCCCCGACGACATCGGTACTTGTATATGTCATATGGAGTCAACTCGGCTGGCCGTTCGCTCCAGCGGTTTGGTTTACACCTCTTGGCCACCTGTACGCGGATCAACGGTTGGCTGTAGTGCGTGGTCAGACCTTCGCTCAACGAAGCGTCGGCCCTTGGATTTCGGCTATGCAAGGTGTGCGGCACGCGGCTATTGTTAGACCGATGACACTCGAGCAGCTCTCGGCTCTGGCCCAAATCGTCGGCGCTGGTGCCGTGCTGGGATCTCTCATTTTTGTCGGATTGCAAATCCGACAGAACACCCATTCTCAGCGCGTAGTCGCGGTCGAATCGCTCGCAGCGGCGATCGCGGCCATTAATGTTCCGGCAATGCAATCTCCGGCGCTCGGGACCGCCCTTGCCGCAGCTCTCAAGGATTGGTCCCTGGCGAGCCACGACGAGCGTGTGATCGCGCATTATTTCCTCTTCTGCTTCTTCAAGCTGCACGAGCAGGCGTGGTATCAATACAGGTCGCGCGTGCTCGATGATGCGCAGTGGGCCGGATGGGAGAATTTAATCCGCGCCTACTACCATAGTCCGGGGGTCCAGCAGGTTTGGTGGCCGAGCCGCCGCCAGGCTTTCTCGCCGCAGTTTCAGGCCTATCTTGCAGCGACGGAGCCACCGCAAGCGATTACCACGCTGGCCGATCTTTTCGGCGAAAACGCTATGATGCCCGTCGATGCAGCCAAGGTCTAACGAGAATTAGACTGCAACTTGCAACCTATTTCTGCCTCCATAGAGGCAGTTTCACGGAAAACGCTGGGCATAGCAACGTCTTTTTCCGGCAAAAATCGTGCCCGATAAAATCTCAGTTGCTATATGTCACATGAAAATCCGTATGTGTTGGTGGCGATTGGAGGCGGCTATGAGTGAAGCCGCCTAAATCGTCCAGTAAACGTTCGGCTCTGCGGTCATCCTCAGCATCATTTTATCGGACGAAGCATAACGACCGAGTCCTTGTCCCCAACTTCCCGCTCGTAGACCTTCCAGCCGTTCTTTTCGTAAACCGGCGCGGTTGCACCGAGGCAATCGATATACAAGCCTTTCACATCAGCCCTTCTGGCGATGGCTGCCGCCTCCTGGAGCATGGCCGAAGCGATGCCACGGTGGCGCATCTCCGACTTAACAAACACCGCGGCTACCCATGGTGAATACTGCGGTCGGTGCACACAGTCGTTCTGGATGACGGAGCAGCTACCCACAGGAATCCCTCCGACAAGTGCAACTACTGTATACGGAACCTTGTCCTTTTGCGTGTGGGTGCGCAGCCAGGCTAACACAACTTCGGCGGAGTCGCAGCGCCGACTCCACCACTGATGGAAGATCCAGTTCCCAACTGCTTCCAGGTGCTGCAGGCACTCCGAGAGTTGTTGCACTTGGCATGTCATTACCGGTCGCTCTAGTTAGCCGAACTAGAATTAGACGGCAAATTGTCGTCTATTTCCGCCGCCATACAGGCAGTTTGTCGAAAAAGACGGCGCGACGTCAACGCGATTCTGGGGCAAACCGATGCCAGAAAAATTTCCGTAAAAAACTATATGTCATAAAAACACGAGATCAGTGACGGCAACTCCGATGCAATTTCGCTTACAACGTCACGGGGTTGGGCGAGGTACCGGAGTAGTGATAACTGTGGGGATACCGACGAAGATACCCACAAAGATGATGAGTGCCGCGATACCAAGCCATCGAAGAATACGCCACCATCGTTTCGGTTTCTGAGGCTTGGAAATCATACGACCCGGAGAACGCCTAACTCGAATTGGACTGCATCAGCCGTCGATAGAGGGCAGTTTGCCGGAAAACACTGCAGGACGTCAACCGCGATTCGGGGCAAAACCCGTGCCCAAAAATTTCCCTAAAAAACTATATGTCATCTGAACAAATCACCCAGGAGGCAGCGGCGACGACGCAAACAAGAAAGAGGTAAGGGATTTGTGTAGGGCAGCGGTTCTGCTTAGGTTCGGTTACTAAATCCCTGAATACGAACTCGAAATCAACATTCAAAGCTCCCAATGGTGCTGTTTAGTAAACGTTTGAACTCAATGGTAGCTGCGGTCTTTGGCCTTGCCCTGTGCGCGCATGGTGCGCAGGCTCCGCAGCACGTCAATATTAACCAATTGTCCACGACTGTAGAAGATGTCGTGGTGCCGTTACCGAACGAACTTTTCGGGGCACTGAACAAGCTGGGTGCGGTAAACTGGAAGGAACATGTCCGCAGCGATGAAGAACCCAATTTCACCGAGCGACCGCGTATCGCTCTCTTGCTTGGGACAGTGATTGCCGATGGCTTTATCGCGGTGCAAGCGGAGGATGCGCCTGCAGTAAAAGATATTGGCCAGCGCGTCCTGGCACTGGCCAAGGGGATCGGCGTAGGAAATTCAATCACGCCACACGCCAAGGCGATCATCGATGCGGCAGACAAGCGCAATTGGGCAAATGTGCGGCAGGAACTGGATCGCACTCAAAACAGCGTTCAACAGGCAATGAACGAAGTGCACGATGAAAAGCTGTCGCAGCTCGTTAGTCTGGGCGGGTGGCTTAGGGGCACGGAAGTATTGACCTCCGTGGTGAACCAGCATTTCTCCAACGACGGCGCTGAGCTTCTGCATCAGCCGGATCTGCTGACCTATTTTCAGACAAGACTGCAGGCGATGTCCGAGTTTAACCTTCCGATCGTTCATCAAATTCAGGACGCCTTGGTGGAGGTAAAGCCTCTAATCAATATCGGCAATGCTCGCATTTCTGCCGAATCAGTTAAGAAGGTCAACGAGATCACTACGCGGCTCGGCAACGACATCATCAAGAAAGACTGAGAAATTTCGGGTGAACCCTTTCGCAAAGGTCCTTCTCTGCACGACCTCCCTGTTGGCGGCCATCGTTGTGCTACCGTCTGCGATTTTCGCCTCGGTGGACCCCACCACAGTGTACGCGCGGGCATTTGCTCTTCTGGCGGCAGAACCCTATGTAAAACAAGGATTTCACGTGCGCGAGGATTACTGGGCAGGCGACCTCGCTTCGGGTGAAAGGAAAGCGGTGCGGCAACAATTGTTTAAAGGGAATGAATATTGGTTCTGGCTGGGAACAGAAGTCGATGGAGCAAAAGAGTCCGTTCATATTTATAATTCGCACGGAGAACTCGCGGAACAACCAGACAGTTGGGCGAAAGGCCACTTTGCGGCTGCGCACATCATTCCGAAAACCACAGGCAGTTACTTTATCATCGTTAGCGTGGAGGAATCGCCAGCAGCCCGCACGCATTGGGCGCTGGCGTATGGTTTCCGATAAAGTTGACTTCCTAGCCGGTAACTGTATGGGCGCGATGCCCGATACTACGAATTGATCATGCTTGGAACTCGGACCCTACAGTTTGAGAGGTACCGCGCTTTCCAGCCGCTCTTAGTCTAAGTAACCGAGATGGTGTTCAGTGACCTAACGAGAATTAGACTGCAATCTGCAATCTATCTCTGACTCCATAGAGGGCAGTTGGACGGAAAACGCTGGGACATAGCAACGTCTTTTTCCGGCAAGAATCGTGCTCAATAAGATCTCAGTTGCTATATGTCGTATAAAAATGTGGGGCGATTTTTTCAACCAATCTGCATAAATTATTCGATGCAGACCATCCGAGTTCGTGCATATTGCAATTATGCCTGAGCGCGACCCTAACGAAGAAGCCTTGGAGCAGGTGGAAAAAGCGACCGAATCCGAGCCGGCCAAAAGCAAGGATCTTCTGGAATCTGAGGATCTAGAACGCAAAGTCGGCGACTCGAAAAAACGCATCACGGATGAGAATACGTCGCGACCGACTTCATAGCGCGACCCCAATAAAGAGGCATTAGAGCAAGTCGAGAAAGCGACAGATTCAGAGCCTGTCAAGGGCGAAGAGCTTCTCGAATCGGAGGATTTGAAGCGGCAACTCCGAGACGATCCAGCAATTCCGTCTAATCCACTTGCTCACCTGAGAAGAATGCAAAAAAGCGGATCATGGGCGGGCCCATTTGGCGTAACCGCTTTTACAGATTGCTCCCGCTCCACTTCAATTTCTGCCTGACCACGCTGAAAAACGAGGTATCAGGCAGTGACGCCAGCGGCAGCGTCTTCTTCGCCTTGCGAATGGTTACCACTGATCCACGCTCGACATGTATCGGCTTGCGGCCATCCAACGTCAAGAACACTGGATAGTCGGGATCGCTCGCTTCGATCTCAATCGTCGATCCCTCGGCGACAATGATCGACCGATTCGTAAGAACATGTGGGCAAATCGGTGTGATCACGAAAACGCCCGACTCCGGATCCAGGATCGGTCCACCAGCGGACAGCGAGTAAGCTGTCGAACCCGTCGGCGTTGCAACAATCAAGCCGTCGGCATTGAATTCAGTGAGTGGTTCGTCATTCACCCGCGTGCGCAACATAACCAGGCGCGAAAGTTCGCCGCGGCTCAATACTGCGTCGTTTAGCGCGAGCATTTTGGCGGTTTGTTTCTCGCCGAGCCTCACACGAGCCTCGAGCAGCGCGCGCTCGCTAAAATTGATCCGGTCTTTGGCCAGGCATTCCACCGCCTCACGATAGGTCGCAGAACTTGCGGTGGTCAGGAAACCCAGGGAACCCACGTTAATGCCGAAGATCGGCTTCATCGTCTCGCCGAGTTGCCCCACTACGCGCAGAATCGTTCCGTCACCCCCGGCCACGACCAGAAGATCCGTTGCGGCACCCAGTTCTACGATGGAATACCCGGATTTCTTTCCAGCAACGCGCGCTGTTTCTTTTTCCAGCAAAGCTGTGATAGAAAGATCACTGAACTCCTGGGCGATTGCGTTGACCAGGTCACCGACACCTGGTTTCCCTGTGTGCGCGATTATGCCGATTGTTTTCGGATGCATGCGAAAAATTCCTGGTTGCCGTCGGCGCCTTTGATAGCAGATGGCACGATTCCGGTCACCACGTGGCCTGAATGTGTAACAAACGCGACTATCTTGTCCTGTGCCTTTCGGTGCAGCTCCTGATCGCGAACGATTCCGCCTCTGCCTACATCCGAGCGTTGCAGTTCGAACTGTGGTTTGATCAATGCAAGAATCACGCCGGTTGGAGTTATCAAGTCGAATGCGTTTGGCAAGACTAAGGTCAGCGAGATAAAGGAAACATCAATCACGCAAAGATCGACAAGTTCCGGAACGTGCTCGCGAGAGAGAGATCGCGCATTGACTTTTTCCAGAACAATCACGCGAGGATCGTTGCGCAGTTTCCAATTCAATTGGCCATGGCCGACATCAACCGCATAAACTTTCTCGGCGCCGCGTTGTAACATGCAATCCGTAAAACCTCCGGTGGAAGCACCAATATCCAGCGCCATTTTTCCGTGCACGTCGATTTTGAAATAATCGAGAGCGCCTTCCAGCTTTAGAGCGCCTCGGCCGACGTATTTTCGCGTCGGCTTCATTGAGATAGAGCCCCTTCTTCTAGCAGCTCTGATGGCTTCGCTGCAATTCGGGTGCCGACCTTTACTTCGCCGGCCATTATTGCGCGGCGCGCCTGCTCGCGGCTTGGAAATAATCCCTTCCCAACCAGAAGCTGATCAAGCCGTAACTTCTTCGGCATTCTTTTTCGCGGCAATATGCTGCATCCCAGACCTCGGCGATCGACGCGCGCAGGGCCTCAACAGCTTTATTTAACTGATCCATCGTGATGCATAATGGCGGCATCAGAACGATGACATTCCCTATTGGTCTGGTGAGCAAGCCATGGTGACGCGCTTCGATACAAACGGCCGCGGCCAAGTCAGGCTGCGGGCCGTTCGGCGATTCTTCGATCTCAATTCCGGCAATAAAACCACACTGCCGCACTTCCTTTACTCCTGGAAGTTCTCCAGATCAGCGAGTGCCGAGCTCAGATGCCGGATTTTCGGCTGCAGAGTTTCCAAAACGCGCTCTTTCTCGAAAACCTCCAGACTTGCCTTGGCAGCCGCGCAAGCAAGCGCATTTCCCGTGTAACTGTGCCCGTATGCAAGGCTTTACCCTCGGCTACGGACCCATCAAAGCCGAAAATAGTTTTTCAGATACCAAAGTAATAGCTAGCGGAAGATACCCTCCACTCAACCCTTTAGCCATCACCATCATATCCGGAATCACCGCCTCATGTTCGGACGCAAACATTCGGCCGGTTCTGCCAAAGCCGGTCATGACTTCGTCAACAATCAACAGGGTATCGGTCCGACTACACCATTCGCGAACAGCTCGGAGTGTGCCAGGCGGCCACAGCCGCATGCCCGCGGCTCCCTGAATAAGCGGCTCGATCACAACGGCAGCAATCTTCGCTATTTCGGCCGGCGCAAGGGCTTCCAGTGCCTTGAAATTTGGAACCTGCATGGCCGGAAAATTCCAGCGGGTCGATCCGATTTGAAACATTGCCGCTGCGCCCAGGCTCGCTGCTCCCGCTGTGTCGCCATGATAGCCGTTCTGAAAAGCAATAAACTGATGCTTTCTCGAATGCCGCAGCCGCCAATACTGATCGGCAATTCTCAAAGCGACCTCGATTCCTGTTGAGCCGTCGTCAGAGAAAAAAACTCTGCTCAATGGGTTGTCTGGGAAAAGTTCAACGATCGCTTGGGCGAGTTCGATGGCGGCCGGATTCGTGAAGCCGAGGAATGAAGTGTGCGCAACCCGATCAAGTTGACGCCGGATTGCCGCATTAATGTGCGGATGATTGTGCCCATGAATATTCGTCCAGATGGACGAATTTCCATCGATGTATTCTCGACCTCTGCTGTCACGCAGCACTGCCGCTGCCCTTCGACCAAAATCAGTGGCTCATGCTCCGGAGCGCACCACTCACACATGTCAGTAAACGGATGCCAGACGAATCGCTTGTCGGCTTCGATCAGAGCTTTCGTATTCCATTCAGTCATAACAGCCTGGAATCTTCAGAAGCGACTACACCAAGATTTCAATTCATGAATATTCCAGAAGCTCCAAATCCCAAGTTCTCTCCTCCAGATCGCGTGGTCTACCGCCGTCGTGCATTTTGAGATTTGAGACTTGATCCTTTATTTGGAGTTTGGAACTTGGGCTTTGGAGCTTGCTAACCCGACAAAATCCGTGCAGCGGTCAAAATGGCTTGAGGCATGGGTTTAGCATCTCGGTGTTCCCTTCACTGATAGGCGCGCTGTTCCTGGATTAGCTTCTCGATTGAGGCAACGTCCTCGACTGAAGCGCGTCGCCGCTGATATTTTCGCACAAGGATTTCTTTCAATGTTAACAAATCTTCCAGCAACGGACGATCGTAGTAGGTCCAGTCAAGATCGCCGGCCATTTTCGCCTGAAACCGCCATGCGCCGCCGAACTTCGTCGCGCGCACTTCGCGCTTTCTGCCATCTTGATTTCTGTCCGTCCATATGTGTTGACTCCGCATCGCAGTAAAACCTTACATTAGCGGCCTTGAAAGACGTAGTTAAATTGGCGGCATATTTTATTGCGACGGTTGTCGTTGGAGGGATCCTTGCGCCAATTCTTTTTTGGTCTGCTCAGTCGCTTGCAGCGCACGGCGTATTTTCTTTTCTGGCAAAGTACGATTTCGAAACATTCTTTCATCGCGCCCTTTTGGTTGCCGCCGCACTTTTGCTCTGGCCGTTGCTACGAATCAGCCATGTGCGATGCCTGGCTGATTTGGACTTGCACCCAATTCACGTTGGGGCCGCGATCTGTGCGCGGGCGTTGTTCTCTCGGTGATTCCCCTGCTCTGCTGCGGGGTTGTACTCATCGCATTTCACGTTTATGCGTTTCGGCAAAGCTTTGCCTGGCCTCGATTTGGCAAGATGCTTGTGGCATCAATCACAGTTCCATTCATTGAAGAAGCTTTTTTTCGCGGCATCGTTTTGGGCGTCTTACTCAGAACCGGCCGCAAGTACATGGCGATCTTTGCCGTTTCAGTGATTTTTGCAGCAGTGCATTTTTTAAAGGCTCCGGAGCGAACGTCCGAGATAGTAACATGGACGTCGGGCTTCAGTTCGATCGCCCATGCATTTGACGGAATTAGGGATCCCATGATGCTGGCCTCAGCGCTGGCGACATTATTCTTCATCGGCTGGATTCTCGCTGACGCGCGCGTGCTTACTCATTCGTTATGGCTATCGATTGGACTGCATGCCGGATGGATTTTCGGTAGTGGCACTTTTAGCTTACTAGCTCGTCACCGAATACCTGCCCTTCCCTGGGTAGGAAAGAATCTGCTGGTTGGAATTATCCCGCTTGGTGTAGCCGCCGTCACCTGGGTAATAATGCGCATCTGGCTGAAATATGATCGCGCTTCACAAGTTTGAATTGCTCGAAGCGGCCGCGTCGCTTCTTTACCCGCCGGTTTGCACGCTTTGCGGCGGCAAGACTCGGGCTGGCGAATATCTCTGCGAGCAATGCGAAGCAAAGGCCATGCGTATCGTTGCGCCGTTTTGCCAGCAATGCTCCGAGCCATTCGAAGGGGCTATTGCCAACGCGTTCACATGCGCCAACTGCGCCCATCGCACAATTTACTTTGATGCAGCGGTAGCCGCGTACCGAGGTCGCGGTATCGTTCGCCAGATCATCCATGATTTTAAATACGGCCGTCAGGTTCACTTGCGACATCTCGTGGCACGCTGGCTCTGCGCAGCGCTTGACGATGACCGTCTTCGCGAACGCCAATTTGACATAATCGTGCCCGTGCCATTGCACCCAACTCGCCAGACGGGAACGCGGATTCAATCAAGCGAGCCTGCTTGCTGAATTGTTAAGCGCGCGGATATCGATTCCGTGTAAGCCCTTGCTGAAGCGTATTCGATACACCACTACACAAACCGCGCTTGATCGCGCCGAGCGAATGGAAAATTTGCATAACGCGTTTCGTTTACGAAAGAACGCGGACGTGCGAGGCTCACGCGTGCTGTTAATCGATGATGTTCTTACAACGGGTTCTACCCTCAGTGAGTGCGCGCGTATCTTGAAACGCTCGGGCGCACTCTCTGTTTACGCGGCAACGGCGGCGCGCGCATAAATTGCAATGGCCATCTTCAAAAAACCGGCAATTAAGGCAGAAGGCGGGAAAAAGAAGGAGATTCCGCGCGGCCTTTTTCAAAAATGCCCCGGCTGTTCGGAGGTCGTGCCGGAGATCGAGCTGGCGCAGAACCAGCGGGTCTGTCCACGCTGTGACTATCATTTTGCGCAACCGGCCAAGGAGCGAATTCAGAATCTGCTCGACCCGGACTCTTTTGTGGAAATGGATGCCGGCTTGAAATCAGTGGACGTCTTGCGTTTCCAGGGAATGGCCAGCTACAAAGATCGGCTGAAGAGTTATCAGGAAAGTACCGGCCTTCTTGATGCTGTAATCAGTGGGCACGGAATTCTTGACGGACACAAGGTCGCAATCGCGGTGATGGATTTCGGCTTTCTGGCGGCGACCATGGGTTCGGTGGTTGGCGAGAGAATCACGCGCACAATTGAATATGGAACCGCAGAGCGCTGCGCAGTGATCATCGTTGCCGCTTCCGGCGGAGCTCGCCTGTACGAAGGAATGTTGAGCTTGATGCAAATGGCCAAAACAAGCGGCGCACTAACGCGCCATGCAGAAGCGAAGCTTCCTTACATCTCGGTCCTGACGAATCCGACCACTGCCGGCGTCATGGCCAGCTTCGCGTCACTGGGCGATGTCATTATAGCCGAACCCAAAAGCATGATCGGCTTCGCCGGTCCGCGCGTCATCAGGGAAACCACGCACCAGGACTTGCCCGAGAGATTTCAGACTGCCGAGTTTCTCGAGGAGCACGGCTTGATCGACATGATCGTGCACCGCAAGAAAATGCGCGAGCAAATCAGCCGATTGCTCAATTACTTCACTGTCGCGCCGTGAATCGAGCCGGCGGGAGCCGAGCGAGTCGGACGGGCAAGCCCGTGAGGGTCGGCGCGTCGGGAGACGCGGCGATCAATTATCGTGAAGCGCTCAGTTGGCTCTACAGCCTCCAGCGCTTCGGAATCAAGCTCGGCTTGGAAAACATCGAGCGTTTGCTCGACGAACTTTCGAAGAGTGACATCTTGCAAGCTGCTCCTTGGAAAGTCATTCACGTCGCCGGAACGAATGGGAAAGGCTCCGTTTGCGCCATGATCGATTCGATTTGCCGCGCACAAGGATATCGCACCGGGCTGTTCACGTCCCCTCACCTCGTCACGTTTCGCGAACGCATTCGCGTGAACGGCGATATGATTTCTGAAGATGCGGTCGCGCATGGCCTAACGACTATCCGCAATCTTGTCGCAGACTGGGATCCGCATCCGACGTTTTTCGAGGTTGTGACTGCGCTCGCTCTCAAGCACTTCTCGGACACGAAGGTCGAGATCGTTATTCTGGAAACTGGTCTAGGCGGCCGGCTCGATGCTACGAACGCCATTCAATCAGATGTTTCGGTGATCACGCCAATCGATTTCGATCACGAAAAATGGCTGGGCAAAACACTTTCCGAAATCGCAGCTGAAAAAGCTGGCATTATCAAGCCAAGGGTTCCAGTTGTTTCTGCTCCGCAGCGAACGGAAGCCGAAGAAGTGATTCGCGCGCGTGCAGCTGAATGCGGAGCGCCGCTACAATTCGTAACTGAGCCTTATGACAAGACGCCAATCGCACTCGCTGGATTGCATCAAGAGCAGAATGCGGCTCTTGCGATTGCCGCACTTCGTGCAGCGAAAATCGATATCGACGACTCAGCGATTGCGCGCGGACTCGCCTCTATCGATTGGCCAGCGCGTTTCCAACGATGGGACGAGCGCACAATCGTTGATGGCGCGCATAACCCCGCCGCCGCGCGTACGCTCGCAGAAACATGGCGCGAAATTTTTGGCAATCAGAGTGCCACGCTCGTGCTTGCGGTCCTTTCTGATAAAAATCTGCGCGGTATCTGTGAAGCGCTTGCGCCGATTAGCTGAGTTCGTCCTATTGCCAAAAATTCGCAGCGAGCGCGCAGCTGATCCAGAAGAGCTAGCAAGATTTCTGGCCAACATTACTCCACCACTCCCCTACTCCATCACTCAATCCGTTGATGAGGCGCTAGCGCGCGCGCGCGCAAAACCGAATCCAATTCTAATCACCGGCTCACTTCACTTCGCCGGCGAAGTCCTGGCGCATCTGCGCGGTGAGCCCGCTGCATTCGAAGAATGCGCGCAATAGATCAGCGTCTCGCAGAATGGAGCCGACGGGCGCCGAGCGACATGGACGGGAAGGCCGGACGGCCGAGCGAGCGCGAGCGAGCAAGCAAGTCAGACGCCCTACAAAATCGTGACCAGGTTGTAGGGCGTTTGTGTCAAACGCCTTTGTCGACTCAATCCGCGGGAACAATGGCACTGGCTTGCCGACGACATGTCCATCCGGCAGTCTCCCCCACTCTGCATCTGCGAGTGAGAACCGTTCTTCTTTGCCGCTCAACTCCATCTTCCAATTCAGTTGATCGAAAATTCCGTGCGCCGCTTTCGGCAACACCGGCGAAATCAAAATCGCGATGATGCGAAGAGATTCGGCAAGAATGTAGAGCACGTATCAATGATGCTCGCGTTCTGCCGAATCCTTTGCTAGCTCCCAAGGCCTTTCAGCATCAACAATCTGATTGCATTGCAAAGCCAGGTTGACAAGCATCTTGCAGATGTCAAGATGTGGAGCGCTGCAGGTCGATCGCATTGACATATTCGATTACATCTAACGCGGAGAAACCAACTGGAGTCCGTATTCGATCAACGATGGCGTGACATCAGACGCTCTTAGGACTGCGCTGAGCTGTCCGTCGCGATACCGCGTGTATCATGTTAAGCGTTCGATTGAGCAAATTGCCTAACGAATTTGCGAGATCGGCATTGTAACGCTCGATCAGACGTTCTTCGGAAAAATCCGCGTCCCTTCCGGTGGCGATATCGCTCATCAAATAATAACGAAGCGCCTCGACGCTGTATTTATCCGCGAGCACGAATGGATCGACGATGTTGCCCGACGCTCTTACTCATCTTTGCGCCGCCGAGATTCCACCAACCGTGCACTAACAATTGCGGCATTTGATCGTCCGGAAATCCGATCGCGTGCAGCATGATCAACCAGTAAATGCCGTGCGCGGGAACGAGAATGTCTTTGCCGATGATTTGCAGCGCAGGCCACCTATCTCGGAAAGTTGAGGGTTGAGAGTTGAAAGTTGAGAGACTTGGATCGTAGCCGGCGAAGCTGATGTAGTTCGTTAACGCGTCAAACCAGACGTAATTGACGAAATCTTTGTCGAACGGAAGTTCGATTCCCCAATCGAGCCGTGATTTCGGACGCGAAATGCAAAGATCGCCGCTGATTTTCTCGACGGCATTGCGCAATTCTGTCTGACGAAAATCGGGAATGACTGCGTCTTTTCGATTGTCGAGATACCGAAGCAGCCATTCTTTGTGCTGGCTCAGCTTGAAATAATAATTTTCTTCCTCGCGAAATTCGATCTCTCCCCACTCCGGACCGAATTGACCGTCGGGACCGCGTTCCTTGTCGGTGAGAAATTGTTCCTGACGGACTGAGTAGTAGCCGGCCTGTTTGTCCTTGTAGATCTGGCCCTCATCGAACAGGCGCTGCAAAATTCCTTGAACGACTTTCTTGTGCCGGTCGCTGGTGGTCTCCGCCCATTCATCGTATTTCACATCGAGTTTTTCCCAAAGATCGACAAACTTCTGCGTGATCTCCTTGACGAATTCAGCTGGAGGAACACCCGCCTTCGCGGCGGATTGCTGCACCTTCTGGCCGTGCTGATCGACGCCGGTGAAGAAAAAGACACTGTTCACCTCTTGAGCCGATGATAGCGCGCGATCACATCAGCCAGCACCTTCTCGTAAGCGTGGCCGATATGCGGCGACGAGTTTGTGTAATAGATCGCTGTGGTGATGAAAAATGTCTTCGGCACGAAGTGAAACTGCCGGACGAATCGTTATAGGGCAAGCGCCTCGCTTGCCGGGTCGCTCGCGCGTTCTTATCTTTTCGACTGGCTTTCGCAAGGGTTGGGAGCGACATTAGCTGATGAAGAATTCTCTGAAAGTCCTGCTTTCGCTTCTTGCAGCTGGATTTGCACCGTGGGTTTCGCCGCAGACAAGCCGAGTTGTGCGAAGACCGGCAAGAATTGCCCTATGAACGACAACAAGGCATGCAATTGTGGAAAGAGTTGCGACTGTTAGTGGCTAACCAGGGCGTCCTTCACAATCTTGATCGATCGCAGGCGAAAGCGTGCCTGGCAGGACGGATTCTACTCCATGTGTGCGAGCATCTTCGGTCCGCCGGTCTTGAAAAATCGCACAAGCAGAAACCCTGCGATGGCAAGGAAAATAATGTTCAAGACCGTCGTGTAGTTGAAACTGATCGATGTCTCGACGATTTGGGCGCTACGCTGAGCGGGAATCAGCCCGAGCAGTTGGAAAAGGAACTCGATCAAAAGCGCCGCGAGGGCCATGGCGACATAAAAAACCGCGACGATGAGACCGGCGACTTTCCAGCCGTAATACTTGCGATAGATGTTGATAATGGGCAGCACAAGCAAGTCCGCGTAGATGAATGCAATCACGCCGCCGAAACTGATGCCGCCGTTCCAAAGCACCGCAGCGAGTGGAATGTTGCCCACGGAGCAAACAAAAGAAATGACGGCGACGAGCGGACCGACGATTGGTCCCCAAAACGTGGCGGCGATTGGATGCGACACCAGAAAAAATTCCTTCCAAAAATCCTTTGGCACCCAGGCAGCGAGCGCGCCTGCGATTAGCAACCCGCCTGCAATATCTTTCCATACCGCAAGCCAATCCATGACGAAATAGTGACTGGTGGCAGTGAGCCCTTCTTTCGAAGTGATGCGCTGCCAGAATGAGCCTTCGGTCACGCTCATGTCCATTTCGGCGTGACCTTCCATCTTGCCTTTGAGTCCTTTGTCCGCTTGTGCGCGCGCTTCGCTGACCAGCCTGCGCGATAAGAATTTTCTGAACAGCAATGCCATGAGCACGACCATTACCGGTCCGCCCAGGAACTCGGCGGCGGCAAATTGCCATCCCATCAGCACGATGATGATAACGGTCAGCTCAGCCACCAAATTTGTGGAGGCAAGTTCAAAAGCCATCGCCGCTGTAAAGTCCGCGCCTTTGCGAAAGATCGAACGCGCCAAAGCCACCGCCGCGTAGGAACAGGAGGACGACGCCGCGCCGAGTCCGCACGCAATCGCAAGTGATTTCGGTGAATCATTCGGCAGCAATCTTGTCATCTCGCGCTTGGAAACAACCGCTTGCACAACGGCAGACAAGCCGAAGCCAAGAATGAGCGGCCACAGAATCTCCCAAAACATGGCAAACGCCATCCAGAGCGCGTGGCCAAGAGCGGTGATTATGTCCATGATTAATGCGCGAAATGAGGAGCCTATCAAAGCGACGCGAGGACGCGTTCGCACTCCCAAAGCTTCGCAAAACGGAATGAGCTCTTGGGAATTTCGCACGAAGTGCTTTGGAGTGCGATGCGTCGTCGCATCGCTTTTTATCATCTCGATCGCCGATGGACAGCGCTACGCGGCCTTCGCGGTTTCCATGTCTTCGGTGTATTTACCGAAGCGCGCTTTGCTATTGCACCACGCGCGGTGATGGAACGCCTGCTGTGCCTTGGCCACATTCGCCTGTTCACCTTTCCAGGCTTTAAGTACTGGAGCTTGTAACGCGCGTCCGTAGGAAAAGCTCAATTGCCAGGGCAAGTCACCGAACTGATTCATCGCGTTGAGATGCTCGGTGGCTTGCTGATCGGTCTGCCCGCCTGAGAGGAACACAAGACCGGGAACAGCGGCGGGAACGACGCGTTTCATGCAGCGCACAGTAGCTTCCGCCACTTCCTGCACCGAAGCTTGCTGCGGACAATCTTTTCCTGAGAGAACCATATTCGGTTTCAATAGCATCCCTTCCAGTGAAACGCGATGCTCGTACAAAGCATGAAAGACGCTTTCCAGCGTTTCCTGTGTGACTTCGAAATAACGCTCAATCGTGTGCGTGCCATCCATGAGCACTTCCGGTTCGACGATGGGCACCAAATCCCCTTCCTGACAAAGCGCGGCATAGCGAGCCAGTGCCTCCGCGTTCGCGGTGATGCACGTGCGCGTAGGAATTTTATCGCCAATTGCGATGACCGCACGCCATTTAGCAAAACGCGCTCCCAACTGCCTGTATTCTGCAAGCCGCTCGCGCAATCCGTCGAGACCCTCAGTGATCTTTTCGTCAGGAAAATTCGCCATCGCCTTAGCTCCCTTGTCCACTTTGATCCCAGGGATGATCCCCTGCTCTTCCAGCGCTTTGACGAAAGTGCGCCCGTCACGAGTCTTTTGCCGAATCGTTTCGTCGAAGAGAATTACGCCGCTAATAAATTCGCCGGCGCCTTTTGTGGTAAACAAGACCTCGCGATATGCCCGCCGATTTTCTTCCGTCGAAGGAACGTTGATGCTCTTCAGTCGCTTCTCGATCGTCCCGGTGCTTTCATCCGCTGCCAGGATCCCCTTCCCCGGGGCGACCAGCTTTCTTGCTATAGACTCTAAGTTTTCAGTTTTCATGGCTTTCTCCTAATTAGCTGTGGCAGATAACTTGATCATATTTTTAGTTTTTCAGAATCTTTGCAAAGACTTTTTGACGAAGCCGAACGTCTCAACAATGCATCGAGAATTTCCTATGGAAAGTTCTGGCTGGTGATAAACTAAAGCCGATGAGACTGCGAGCGCGATTGTTGTTGGCCGCGCTAACGTTAAGCATAGGTGCGCTCTCACCGATCATGCCACCTCAAATGTCTTTCCCGAATTCAGAGGCCTCAGATTGCTGTATGAGCATGAACACAGGCGCGTGTCACAGGTGCCCAGGGACGATGAGCGATGCGACCTCTCCTTCTGCGTCGTCATGCTGTGCCACGCAATCCGCATGTTTGGCGCTCTATTTTTCCAAGGCGACGGCGTTTTCCACAAGTATGCATCTACTCGGAGTGGTCAATATTAGTGACGAGCACGTGACGACGCGCAGTCAGCGTCCGCCAGTTCCACCGCCGCGTGGCGTGTTCTCCTGACCGTCGGCTCGGCGCGAGTAAAATTCGTGGCCGAGTTCCTCAACTAAGCTTAACAAGGAGGATCTATGAAATATCTTTTTTTGATTGCTACTTTGGCGGCATTCATCAGCACGGCGACAGCGACGTCGCCAGCGGCTGATTGCTGCAAAGGCAACGCAAAATGTTGCCCTGGCAAATGCTGTAAAAGGTAGCTGCTCAAGCTAGAATCAACGAGACCCTCGTCGGAGAAATCCGGCGAGGGTTTTCGTTGTACATATTCTGACCGAATCCAGCGCGTCCAAAGTAAAGTCGTCTTGCGCACTGCTTGGAAATAGAAGCAGGCCGCACTCTGCAGCTGGCCTTACGTCAGTGGTGACGTGGATCAGTAGCCATAGAACCCGAAGCTGAAGTTCACGGACGGCCAGTATCCGTAGCGGTAAGGATAATATCCCCAAGGGTAGTATCCGTAATACCCGTAATAGGGATAGCCGTAGCCCAAGCCGTAATAGCTGTAACTTGGCCAACCGTAGCGTGTAATAGCCGCCTCCCCAACCATTATAACCGCCGAACCCACGAGAATACCCGCGCGCTGCATAAACCCGGGCAGCCCCATGGTACCCGCGGGCTGCATAGTATCCGCGGCCTGCGCGATATGCGCGGCCCGCGTGGAACGCGCGACCTCCTCCAGGACGTGCCCGGCCTGCGAAGTGAGCGGCCTTCGCGTGCGCGGCACCGCCACGGAAAGCATGTCCACCGCCATTTCCGCCATGTCCCCCACGGGCATACGTTGGCGGCGCGATTATAAAAAAAGCTGCCACCACAAGCGTTCCAAATGTTGAACGAAGTAGCTTCTTCATTTAACAACCTCCTTTTATCTTTATTTCGTTAAACGAGGCGGCCTTGGCTGTCCCTCGCCCTTTTCCCAGAAGCTTCTCGCTTGCCGATATACCTGATGAGGTATATAGATTGCCGTGACATTAAGCGATTTGCAGGAAACGCTTGAGAAATATCCGAACACGTTTCCGCGATTCGTTCTGCCGGATGGAGATTACATCCCTGCACACGCCCACGTCACTGAAGTTGGATATGTGGTCCGGAATTTCATCGATTGCGGCGGACTAACCGGAAAAGAGGAAAAGGTCGTGCTGCAAACGCACGTCGGCAATGACACCGATCATCGGCTTCGATCAGATCGCTTTGCGAAAATCCTGCGGCTCGGAAATCGCGTCATTCCGAGTGCAGAGCTGGATGTCGATGTCGAATACGATTGCTGCGTCGTAGCGCAATATCCAATTGGCGAAGCGACACCGGATGGCGAGCACCTGAATCTGATCTTGCAGCGCGGCCGAACGCAGTGTCGGGCGCGCGAGCGTCGCGAGAGCGAAACAGCAACCGGCTGTTGCGCCACGTCCGCAACTTGTTGTTAGGCGACATGGATCTGATCCAGATCTATCAGTGCTTTTGCGATCGCACGCGATTGCGCATTCTTCATCTTCTTACAAGATCGCCTCTCTGCGTTTGCCACTTCCAGGACATTCTCGGTGAGCCACAGGTGAAAATCTCGAAGCATCTCAGCTATCTTCGAAGCCGAGGAATGGTTGCAGCAACGCGCGACCGAAATTGGATGATCTACGCGTTGCCTAAAAAGCGCTCGCACGAATTGGAGACAAACCTTAAGTGTCTGCAAGACTGCGTACAATCGGACGCGATGTTTGCGCGCGATTTAAGAAAACTTACTCGGCTACGCGAAAGCTGTTGCGAGCCGGCAGCAGTTTCCGCAACGCAGGGAAAGGCGAATAACAAGATCATGAAAAAGAAAGTCCTTTTCATTTGCGCGCAGAACAGTGCGCGCAGCCAGATGGCCGCCGCGTTGCTTAATAAGATGTGCGGAGATTACTTCGAAGCCCATAGCGCTGGACTGGAACCGGGCGCGCTCAATCCTTTGGCTGTAGAAGCGCTTACAAGAACTAGGAATCGACATTTCCCGAAACAAACACGCAATCGGTCTTCGATGTTTGGAAATCGGCGCGTCACATATTTACGTATGTGATCACGGTGTGCAGCGAGTCGGAAGCGGAAGCATGCCCAATTTTCGCCGGCGTGACTACGCGTCTACACTGGTCGTTTGACGATCCTTCTAAATTCAACGGCACGCACGAGGAGCGCTTGGAGAGAACACGTCGCGTTCGCGATGAGATTCGTGCCAAAATCGATTCGTTCTGCGAAGAACATTGCGTTACGAGGAAAGCGTGAAGCGCCTTGCAGCGGAATTCATCGGGACGTTTGCTCTCGTTTTCGCCGGGACAGGCGCGATCGTGATCGACGAGACGACCGGTGGCGCGGTCACGCATGTTGGCGTCGCGCTGACGTTCGGTCTGATCGTGCTCGCAATGATTTACACAGTCGGCGACATATCCGGCGCGCATCTAAATCCTGCGGTAAGTCTGGGCTTTTTCGCCGCGCGACGCTTTCCACTTCGCAAAGCCGTCCCATATATCGCCAGTCAATGCGGCGGAGCGCTGGCAGCCAGTGGCGTATTGCGCGCCCTCTTTCCGCAAAACGAGATGTTGGGCACGACAGTTCCTGCCGGACCGGCATTCCAGTCATTTGTCCTTGAGCTGATTCTGGCCGCGATTTTGATGTTTGTGATCCTCGGCGTCTCGACTGGAGCGGCTGAGAAAGGCATCACCGCAGGGATTGTCGTTGGTGCTGTAATCGGGCTCGAAGCAATGTTTGCAGGACCGATTTGTGGCGCGTCGATGAACCCGGCGCGATCGCTCGGACCGGCTGTGATGTCGCGCCACTTCGAATATCTGTGGATTTACCTGCTTGCTCCTGTGATCGGTGCCTGTATTGCTGTGCTGGGTTGCCGTTGTGTGCGGGAATCGGGCTGCTGCTCAGGTAAAACCTCGCGCAGCGCTGAAGATCGGCAGTGATCATGTCGTGTCGACGATTGCTGTGGTTCGGCAATTTCAATTCTAACCGTAAATGAGCTTAATCAGCCCTGATCCCCGCGCATGACTTGACGCTGCCATGGTAATTTTCCTTCGATTTCCAGTTGAAGTGACAAACTCAGGAACGTCCGAATGAGCACGATCAATCCCAGGACCACCACGTTTTGGAGGGTGGGTGCGACAACGACGGTCCGAATGATGTCGCCAGCAATGAGGAACTCGAGACCGAGCAAGATCGCGCGCCCGACGTCCTGCCGGTAAAGCGAATAATAATTGCCGTTGTCGTGTGCGCGATCCCGCAGGCGCGGGACGAGTCGTAAGGTGGCAACAATCATGCCACCGGCCACAATGAATACACCCACGCCATCCACGCTAGTGCCGACCACTTCCATGATGTGTCGAAAATATTCCATGTCAGCGTTCATGCCGAAAAGCCGCCGACTTTCAACGTTGTTTGCGAGCAACGCGTTGAAGAGTCGCCACGGCGACTCTTCCACCTTCGCGCGTCTATCCTTCAAAAAACATTTTTCGAACCACGGCCGTGAGGCTCAATGCTTCGAGCGCGATTTGCGTAACTGGCAATCGGGCCACGTCGGCGAATCGGGCGCGTTGAGCAGACTCATCGGTGCGGGAAAGGCGGCCGCCGGATCGGGCACGCCGATGCGCTTGTTGACCCAGTGCGTCTGATACGCCCATGCTGGGAGCGGCGCGGCCTTCGGCGTACACGACCAGTTATTGAAGTGGAGATTCACAAGATAGAAGTTCCGCTTCAGTTTCCGGAGCACTTCGACAATCTTCGGATCGTCGAAGCCGTGCATCTCCATCGTGATCTGAGGAATTGACGCCAGCAGTTTCTCCGGAGCTGCGAGTAGCGAATCCCATTCCCCGCCCTCAATGTCCATCTTGATGATCAGGCGACGCCCCGTGTCGCCGTTCTTCCTGATCTGGTTTTCCAGTGTGTCGAAGAGATGCGAACCCCTGTAGCCGCTGCGATCGCCGACACATTCGTTGTGAAACACGAACGCGCCGCCGTTACAGGTTGGCCGGGCAGGATCAAAACAGTCGTACTGATGCACCGGGACGTGATACCGGCGCGATAGCTCGCATCCCCAGTCGTCGTTGCTGCCAACGCCATAGGAGTACCTGCATCGAGCGGCTCAATCAGATTCTCACACATCAGGTATCCGCCATCGTTGGCGCTGCCGAAGCGCTTCAACGTACAATTCTTTAACACGACCGGCTGAAGCTCCGCAAGAATCGCCTCGCGCACCCTGCGCGCCGCGGCCCGGTGCATGACATCGCCGATCGCAAGCGCGGCCGCTGCGGCGAAAGCGATGATGACAAGCGCGATGCGAATAGCAGGTCGTCTCATGAAGGCATCTTGCATTGATCGCGGCCCATCAAAACCATTCTTACGCTATTGATCCTTCAGAGCATCCGTCCCGACTAAGAAGGCGTACCTTCCAGGACGACACAGGCGACTGCGTGATGCTCAGTGTGGCTGAGCGTGACGAGTGCAGCAGTGACTCCGCGCTGTGTCCCGAGTGCCTTGGCCGGCCCGGACAAGACCAGGAATGGTTCGCCGCTCGGCTTTTTCTGAATGTCGATGTTGCGCCAACCCATTGCTTTCCCGATGCCGGTGCCGAAGGCCTTGGAAACAGCCTCTTTTGCAGCGAAACGCGCGGCCAGATGACGCGCCGGGAATTTCATCGACATCGAGTATTCAATCTCGCCGTCGGTAAAAACACGTTGGAGAAAGCGATCGCCAAATCGATCGATGGATCGCTGGATCCGCGCGCACTCGACAAGATCGACGCCAGTACCGATCACGCTCATCCGGGATAATTTTTCATCGCCGCGAGCATTTCTTTTACCGCAGTTTCAAGTCCAACCCAGACTGCCCGCGATACGATGGAGTGACCAATATTAAGCTCCGTCAAACACGGAACCTGATGGACGAGCTCGATATTCTTGTAATTGATTCCATGACCGGCGTTGACCTGAAGATGCGATTCCGCCGCGGCGCGCGCGGCGGCCCGCAGTTGTTCCAGTTCTTCTTTTTGGATCTTTTCCGTAAACGCGTTGGCCAAGTTGCCTGTATGCAGTTCAACCATTTCCACGCCTAGCTCGGCTGCCGCATCGACTTGCTCCAACGTGGGATCGATAAACAAGCTGACCTTAATGCCAGATGTTTGAAGCCGTTTTACGGTGGGTTCCAATGTCTTTCGATGTGCGATGACATCGAGTCCGCCTTCAGTGGTGATCTCCTCGCGCTTTTCCGGAACAAGACAGACTTCATCCGGCACGATCCGAAGCACAATATCGATAATCTCCTCCGTATTGCCCATCTCGAGATTTAGTTTGGTCATGATATTCTGGCGCAGCCGCTCGATATCCCGGTCTTGAATGTGGCGGCGATCGGCACGCAAATGGGCCACGATCCCGCCGGCCCCCGCTTGCTCGCACATTCGCGCTGCGACGAGTGGATCAGGCTCCGCGTTTTTGGATTCCGGCATCGTCGCATACCGCGCCTGCCGCAGCGTTGCTACGTGATCGATGTTGAGGCCCAGGCGCAGACCGCTCATTTAATTCGGAAAATTCGATTAATCGCGGCCAAATAGGACTCACTCAATCAGCCTGAGCAAGTCGGAAACGAACAAAATCGTAAAGCGCCTTACTCATTCTGATCCCGCAGTCGCGGGAGAAGAATCTCAGACTGTTTCCGCAACGACGGCCAATAACACTGACCAGAGATGTTTCGCGCAGCCTGTCCAGAGCGAAGCCGAAGGGCTCAACATGACAGAACCGATGAGAGCGGAACTTCAATCGCCAAGTGCGCGGGTCGAATAGGTGAGGCTCGATTCTAACGATCGTTGGGGCTTGGCGTATTAGGCGTCTGATTTGTCGATTGTTGCTCGCTGGTTTCTGTCTTGGTCTTCCTCGATGTTTTTTTGGATTTTTGGTGAGTAGTCCCGGTAGTTTCCTTCGTTTTCTTGCTGATAGTTTGGGCCGTTTCCTTGGTCTTTCTACCAACAGTCTCGGCCGTTTCCTTCGTTTTTTCTCCGACCGTTTCAGCAGCTTCCTTGGTTTTTTTGCCCGCAGTTTCAACCCCGTTTTTGACTGTTTCTCCTGCTTTTTTCGCTCCGTGCTTAACCTCTTCCACAGTTCCTTCCTGCCCCAGAGCAATGAGCGCCGCCGACGCGACCAAAGTAACAATCAGGCTCATTATTTTCATGACTGCCTCCTTTTCATTTGTTTTCCCTGTACATAGTAAACGGATGACGTGCCCTCGCTGGGCGCATCGGGCGGTCTCCACGCGAAAGCGTGATTCCGTGAACTCTGGCTACACTGTTTTACAGCATATGCGCCGGTAAATTGACGCAAGTTTCGACAACGGAACACCGAAAATGTAAAGCATTGCGATCAATCCGTAAGCGAGAGTTAAACGCAACCCTCCAACAGTTTCATAGCGCCGCGGGCTCGCCAGGATCCGTTTTTGGCTGCATATCACGCGACCGCGCCGGCGCAGGAGGCGAAAAAACTCCACGTCTTCCATTAGTGGCACTTCTGGAAAGCCACCAATGTCCAGGAAGACCGTGCGCCGGCAGAACAGCCCATGGTCACCACACCGCATTCGCAGCAAGATCCCGGCGTAATGCGCAAAAGTGTCGGTCAATCGATAAACCGCGCCTCGCGGCAGGCGAATTCGAAAATAACCACCAGCGACATCGGCATCATTCAATATGCGCGCGATTTCATTCAAACATCCGTTCGGAACTTCGGCATCGACATGCACGAACCAAAGCATTCGCCACGCGCAGCACGTGCACCGATATTCATTTGCGCCGCCCGATTCGGTTCGCTCCGGACGAGTTGATCGCAAAAGCCCGCACTGAGATCAGCTGTGTCATCGGTGCTTCCGCCGTCGGCGACAATAATCTCCGCTCCTGGCGCTCGGCCCCGCAAATGCTGAAGGAATGGGCGTATGAGTGACGCCTCATTAAAGACCGGAACAATGACTGAGAACTTCATACACGTGCTTTTCACCAAATCGACTGCCAGGGGGATATTGATCCAGGAATAGAACTGTTTTGTGATGCCTCTCGCAACAAGTAGAATTACGAACGTGTTTGCTCGTTTAGCCAGCGTGCCCAGAAAGCTAGCGAAGCATCCACGTGACTATCAACAAACGAAGCGAAAACGGAGGATTCATATGTTTTCAAGACTGATTATTGCGGTAGCCATTGCATTATTCTTCACGCCGGCGGCAACTGATTTTCGCCCAGGAACATCCCGAGCATCCAAAGAAAAGTGCAGAGCATTCCAAAGAAGGCGCGGAAAAACAGGTCAGCACGGCTGATATTTCAGCCGGCATCAGGAACAATATCGATGCAAAAGGCAAAAAGAGTCCCGACGGAAAATTTCACGTCGACCACCAAGGGCAAGATCTGGCTCTGGATCTAATAAAAGTACACGATGATCGATTGCAGGACCTCGGCAGCGGGAAATACTTCGCCTGCGTGGACATGAAGGGGACGGACGGTAAGACTTACGACATTGATTTCTTTCTGAACGGACCACCGGGCGAAATGAAAGTCACCGAGACGTCGGTTCACAAGATCGACGGCAAGCCGCTTTACAATTGGAAAGAAGAGAACGGCACGTGGCACAAAGTGCCGGCGAGCTAACCTTGCAAAACGGATCCTGATTGCGATGCGGCTTCTGACTATCCCGGTATTTTTCCTGGCGTCCGCGATTGCGACCCGCGCCGCTGACAATCCAGGCATCATCAAAGGCACGGACCAATTCGAATTCGTCTATCAAGTTAAACTTCCAGAGATCAAAGGCGAGGCCCGCGTTTGGGTCCCGCTGGCAAAGACCGATGCCTTTCAAACTGTGACCGAAGAAAAACTGAGCATCCCAATGAAATGGGAAAAGGTGCAAGACCGCGATTACGGCAATGATATTTGCGTGATCTATCCGCAGCCTGCGGATAGCGGCAAAATGGTCGAGATCCGCTACCGCGTCGTCCGCAAAGAGAAGGTCTCCTATACCGCAACCGAAGCGGAAGCTGCGCATTACCTTCGCCCGGAAAAGCTGGTGCCCATCAATGAAACCTTCAGAACGCTCGCTAAGAAAGCGACGGCTGGAAAAACCGATGATCTTGAACGTGCGAAAGCGCTTTACGATCACGTTATGGGCCGAATGCGCTACGACAAATCAGGCACTGGCTGGGGTCGCGGTGATGCTATGTACGCATGTGACGCGCAAACGGGTAACTGTACTGATTTTCACGCCTATTTCATTGCATTGGCGCGTAGCATCGGCATCCCGGCGCGCTTTGCCATAGGCGCTACCATTCCTGCTGACAAAAACGAGGGGACAATCGACGGCTATCACTGCTGGGCTGAATTCCTGGCAGATGGTCGCTGGGTTCCTGTTGACATCAGCGAAGCATGGAAGAATCCAAAGCTGGCGAATTACTATTTCGGGCACAACCCGGCCAATCGTTTCGAACTGACGAAGGGCCGCGATCTAGTTGTGGACCCCGAGCCGTCGAGCGGCCCCATAAACTTTCTCGCCTACCCATTGCTTGAGATGAACGGCGAAGTAATCAAGCCCGAGACAACGTTTATCTTCCAGCGCATCGGCGCGTGACTCCTACTGACTGGCGAAAAGCGACGCGAGGACGCGTGCGCACTCCCAAAGCTTCGCGAAATACAACAGGCGGATCTTGGTAAATTTCGCACGAAGTGTTTTGGAGTGCGATGCGTCTTGGCATCGCTTTTACGCTCGCTTTGACACTATATTGTGCGCGTCTGGATGGGTTTTTCGAAACTCCGTCACTGATTCAATGCCAAAAATTTCCCTGATGGATTATGTAGGGAGGCCGCTGCTGGGCTGCCTATTTCTCGCACTGCTCTTGCTGCAATGGCGATTCCCTCTGCGCCGCCAGCATTTCAGCGTGCTACATCGCCTGGTGCGCAATTTTGTGCTCTCGATTCCTGGCTTCGTTATCGTCCGTCTCGCCACGTTGCCTATCCCGATCGCCGTCGCGATATGGGCACAAGAACAACGTATCGGTTTGTTGAACTGGCTCGCGCTTCCAACATGGGCGACTGCCATCGCGACGTTTCTGCTAATGGACTATGCCTACTGGTGGTGGCACCGGGCCAATCATATGGTGCCGCTTTTCTGGCGCTTTCATAACGTCCATCATACCGACCTCGATCTCGATGTGAGCACCGCCGCGCGGTTTCATTTTGGCGAGATGATCTTTTCCGTCGGCTTTCTTTCGTTCACAATGATGGTCTTCGGCATTACTCCCGTAATGCTCGTGATCTTTTTCATCACGCTCGAAATAGCAACCCTCTTCCATCATTCTAACTGGCGGCTACCGATTCAGGTCGAACGGATTTTGAACCTCATCATCGTCACGCCTCGCATGCATGGGATTCATCATTCGATCGTCCAGCGGGAGACGAATTCAAATTGGGGCACAATTTTTTGCTGGTGGGACAAACTTCATCGCACGCTGCGCCGTGATGTGCCGCAGGACGACGTCACGATTGGCGTTGCAGCGTATCGCGACGAACACGAACTCACATTGGGTAAACTCCTAGCGATGCCATTCGGTGGCCAGCGTCCGTGGCGATTGCCGAGCGGCGACATCCCGGAACGCGAGGCGCAAGCAGCAGAAAAACTCGCTGAGTAGCTCCGGATTAATAATCGCATCGATTCGCGGCTCCCCAAAATCCACAGTCTTTTCAGGACGCTAGTGATTTGCTACGTTTCCAGTCAGAATGATCGGCCTGGTTTGCCAGAGAGTTTTGACCGGGCAGTATAACTGATGAATCGCTTCGCTGAGAAACTGGGTGCGGATTCACTCCGCCGCGCGCATCCTGAGATCCTCCAAGTGAACGTAGGCAAGCTTTGCAATCTCACTTGCGTGCATTGTCATGTGAACGCCGGGCCGAAGCGGAAAGAAATCATGACACGAGAGACAATTGATCGGATCATTAATTGGCTGTCCAACACGGATATTCCGATCGTCGACTTCACCGGCGGCGCGCCGGAAATGATTCCAGATTTCCGCTATTTCATTGAGCGAGTGAAAGCGCTGGAGCCATCGCGACACACGATCGACCGTTGCAATCTGACGATTTTGCTTGAGCCCGATTACGAAGATCTGCCTGAGTTTCTCGCGACGAACAAAGTCGAGATCATTGCTTCAATGCCGTGTTATTCGCCGAAAAACGTAGACGCGCAACGCGGTGAAGGCGTTTTCGACGGCAGCATCGCTGCTCTGCAGTTACTCAACTCGTTAGGCTACGGAATCGATCCCGAATTACCGCTGCATCTTGTCTACAATCCTATTGGCGTATTTCTGCCGCCGGCGCAGGACGAGCTTCAGGTCGATTATGAGCGCGAACTCAGAGAACATTTCGGAATTGTGTTTAACAAGCTTTATGCGCTTACGAATCTTCCAATCGGCCGCTTTGCAAGCTATCTCCGACACAACGGCCAACTGCAGGCATACATGCAATTACTCATTCACGCGTTTAATCCAGCAACGATTGGCGGATTGATGTGCCGCAATACGATCAGTGTCGGCTGGCGTGGCGAAGTTTACGATTGCGATTTCAATCAGCAGCTCGGAATGCAATGGTCCGCCGACGGTAAGAGCAAGCCGCTTTTTCTTTGGGATATCGATCCGGACTCGCTCGAACATCGTGAGATCATGACCGGTGATCACTGCTTTGGTTGTACCGCGGGTGCCGGTTCCAGTTGTGGCGGCGCGATCAGTTCGCTCTCCTGATGGTACTCTGGTCGCGCGGCATGGATGCGCGCGTGACAGGTCATAATTGATCAAGCGAGCGGCCGTGTCGCAGAAACAGCGGACAGCAATCGCGCCAGACCGAACTCGGCGTGGATCAATTGCGCAGCGCGTTCCGCGTCTTTTTCATCGATGATGACTGCAATCTTGATTTCCGAAGTAGAAACCAGCTGGATGTTAATCCCGCTTTTCCCCATGCACTCGAACATTCGCGCTGCTACTCCTGAGTGAGATCGCATCCCGATTCCGACTACGCTCAACTTGGCCACGCCGGCTATCGTGTTCAATCGCTTCGCGCCAATCTGGCCAATTACCGGCATCAGGATTGTACGGGCGTTTTCCAGTTCGTCCTCATGAATCGTAAACGAAACATCGGTCGTTCCGCCGGTCGAAGCGTTTTGCACGATCATGTCGACGATGATGTGCGCTGCGGCGATATTCGAAAAAATTCGGGCAGCCATTCCCGGTTCGTCACGCACGCCCGCGATGCTAAGTTTTGCCTGGTGGCGATCGAGACTGATCCCCCGAACCACCACGTCTTCCATGCTGGGAGTCTCTTCTTTGGTTATTGTCCCTCGCCCCCTCTTAGTAAAGCTCGACAGCACTTCGAATTCGACGCCGGATTTTTTAGCAAACTCTACCGCGCGCGACTGCATCACCTTGGCGCCGCTACCCGCCATCTCGAGCATCTCGTCGTAGGCAATCTCGCTAATTTTTTTCGCGTCGGGGACAACGCGCGGATCGCACGTGAACACACCGTCGACATCGGTAAAGATCTGGCAGGCATCGGCGTTCAATGCCCCCGCCAGCGCTATGGCCGTTAAGTCCGAGCCGCCGCGACCCAGCGTGGTAGTATCTCCTTCCGGTGTCTGGCCCTGAAAACCGGCCACCATTACGATGTAATCCTCCGACAGCATCTCGTGAATCTGCTTCGGACTGACGTTCGCGATGCGCGCCTTGGTGTGATGATGGTCGGTCAAGATTCCCGCCTGAGCGCCAGTCAGCGAGATAGCTGTTCCGCCCAACGCGTTCACGGCCATTGCAGTCAGGGCGCTGGCAGCACCTTCGCCAGTGGCAAGTAAGATATCGAGCTCGCGTTCTGTCGGGTTCGGCGAAACAGCTTTTGCAAGCTTGAGTAACTGATCGGTTACGCCCGCCATCGCGGAGATGACCGCCACGACCCGACAGCCTTTGCGCTGCGTCTCAAGAATTCGGCGGGCCACCTTGCAAATTCGCTCCGGAGTCGCGACGGAGGTGCCGCCATATTTTTGAACGATCAGACGCATGACGTGAATAGATTACGGAACGGCATCGAGAAGTTCCAAAACAAACTAAGACGCGGTTTGCATCGCAATGCTTAGGATGCGCGTCAGCAACTAGAGCTCAACCGCGCGTCGCACATCATTCACAGTCGCCGGAACAGATTTTAATTCCTTCATCTGCGCTGTGATTACATCGGGATCTTTCAGTCCGTGTCCCGTGACGGTGCAAACGATTCGACTCTCCTGTGAAACCTTCTGAAATGAATAGGCTGCCTCTTTTGAATCGCAGCATTTAAAAAGCCCAGCAATGGAGGCCGCACTTGCGGGTTCGACAAAAATTCCCTCGTGCTGCGCCAGCCACGTCTGCGCCGAGAGAATCTCTTCGTCGCTAACAACATCGATCGCGCCATGCGATTCGATGATGGCGGCGCGAGCCTGTTTCCAACTTGCTGGATTGCCAATGCGGATCGCCGACGCCACCGTTTCGGGCTGTTCGACGATGCGATTGTAAAAAATTGGAGCAGCGCCTGCGGCTTGAAAACCAATCATCGCTGGCAACTTCGTCGACCGTCCAAGCGCGTGATATTCTCGATACCCGGCCCAGTACGCAGTGATGTTTCCGGCATTGCCCACGGGCAACAGATGAAAATCAGGCGCGTCGCCGAGGACGTCGACAATTTCGAACGCGGCGGTCTTCTGGCCAGCGATCCGATCCGGATTAATGGAATTGACAATGGCAAAGTCCCCGCCCTCGCCGAGCTCACGCACGACGCGCAGTGCTTCGTCAAAATTGCCATTGATCGCGACGATTTTCGCTCCGTAAGCAAAAGCTTGCAGCAATTTTCCGGTCGCAATTTTTCCCGCAGGCAAAATCACGACGCATGAAATTCCTGCGCGCGCCGCATACGCCGCCGCTGACGCCGAAGTATTCCCCGTGGAAGCACAAATCAGCGCCGTCGCCCCTCGCTCCATCACCTTCGATACGGCCAGGGTCATGCCGCGATCCTTAAACGAGCCCGTTGGGTTAACGCCTTCGTTCTTGACGAAAACCACGCGACGGACGCGTTCGCTCAATTGTGGGCAAAACACCAGCGGCGTATCCCCCTCGCCCAGGGAAACAATCGGTGTCGACTCAGCTACGGGAAGATAGTCGCGGTAATGCTCGATCACGCCGCGGCCGAATTTTGATGTTGTCCTTTCCGTGTGCATTTTCTATTCGAAGCGAATCCGTGTGATTGTCGATCTGTGAGTGCCGTGTAAGATCATGCCGTATGCCTGTGCTCAGCAAGGAAGATAAGCTGCGACTCTTAACCACAATCCTGGAGAGTCGTCACGCAGATCTGCGGGAACAGAACCTGAATCGCCAGGGCAAAGGACATTTTCATGTTTCTGGAATGGGCCACGAGGCGCTTGCGGCGGTCTCGATCCAAACCGAACCAGACGATTACATCGTGCCGTATTACCGCGACCGCGGTCTTGTTCTTGGGCGCGGGATGACAACGCGTCAGCTTGGACTCGAATATTTTGCAAAACGCAACACCGGAAGCGGCGGTCGGCAGATGCCATCTCATTACAGCAATGCGGACTTACATATCTGGAGTGTGCCGACTCCGACGGGTTCGCAGTTACTTCCCGCCTGTGGCATGGCCTGGGGCATTCAGCTAGACGGCAAGAAAAATCTTGTTGTCACGACGGTCGGCGATGCTGCGACGCGCCAGGGAGATTTTTTTGAGGCGCTCTGTTTCGCCAGGGAAAAGAAACTTCCCATGCTCTTCCTTGTGGAAGACAACGGTTACGGCATCAGCATGCCGACGCGCAAAAATAATCCACTCGCGCTCAACGTTCTCGAACCTGAAAACTGGCGTCGAATCGAGGGACAAGACGTGCAGCAGGTTTATGACGCAACCGCAGAGGCGTTCGAAAAGATTCGCGCGGGAAACGGGCCGTTCTTTTTCTGGATCAAGATGGAGCGCCTTTCCAGTCACACCAGCTCCGATGATCAGAAACTTTATCGCAGCGCCCAAGAATTGCAGGCGCTTGAAAAATCAGATCCCCTCAAGTGCTGGAAAGATCAACTGATCCAGGAAGGCATGATCACTGCTGAGGAATTCGCCAAGCTCGACAATGAGGTTAAAGAGCGCATTCGCCGCGAGTACGCGGAGGCCGAAAAAGCCGAGGATCCATCGCCTAACGAGTTACTTGCCAACGTTAGCAAATCACTTCCAAAACTTAACAAGGAGATTCTGCCGCCCGGAAAACATCGCATTGGCGATACTGTGAATAAAATATTGCGCGCGGGTCTGGAGGACGATTCGCGACGTATCCTGTTTGGTGAAGATATTGAAGATCCGAAGGGTGGTGTATTTCGTCTCACACAAAAGCTTTCAACCGAGTTTCCAAAACAGGTGTTCAATTCACCCCTTGCCGAATCGACGATCCTCGGTGTCGCCTGCGGTCTGGCGGCGTACGGCAAACGACCCGTTTTCGAACTGCAATTTATTGATTTCATTTATCCGGGGTTCAATCAACTGGTCACAAACATCTCGAATTTGCGCTGGCGATCGTTCGGCAATTGGAAATGCCCGGCGGTGATTTATGCGCCATATGGAGCTTATCTGCCTGGTGGAAGTTTGTGGCACAGCCAGGCGAACGAATCAGCGCTCGCTCATTATCCCGGTCTGAACATTGTAATCCCAAGTACGCCAGCTGATGCCGCGGGATTGCTATGGACAGCGATGCATGGTGAGGATCCGGTCATCTTTCTGATACCGAAACATCTCCTTTGGGCGGAACACCAATATGCGGAACCAATTCGCGCCGTTCCCTTGGGTCAGGCGCGCAAGTTACGCGACGGCTCCGATGTTACACTGGTTGCATGGGGCAACACCGTCGAAAAATCGCTGGAGGCTTTAGATAAAATCGACAAAGGGATCAGCATCGAGCTGATTGATCTGCGCTCCATCGTTCCATGGGACAAACAAGCAATCGAGGAATCGGTGCGCAAGACTTGCCGACTGGTCGTGGTTCAGGAGGACACCGAAAATTGTAGTGTCGGTCAGATGTTGATTTCTCACATCGCGAGCGCACCCGAGCTATGGAACAAAATGATCAGCCCGCCAGTTCTTGTGAGTAAGGCAAACGTCATGATCGGTTACAACCCGATCTATGAGTACGCGGCGTTACCAGACGTCGAGAGGATCGTCTCCGCAATTCAGCGCTCGGTTGCGACAAAACAGGAACGCGCAGTTGTAGCCGCGGGCGTTGAAACCGATCGCTTGGTCCCATCCCTTGCGCACATCCCGGCGGGGTCGGCGCCGCCGGCTAGAGCGGAAACCAGCAAGCAGCGGATACAAAGGATCACCGTCCCAGTCATGGGCGAAGGGATTCGCAATGCAAAAGTCGTTTCGCTTTTGAAAAATCCCGGCGACACCATCGGGCTCGATGATGAGCTTTGTGAAGTGGAGACCGATAAAGCCGTTTATCCCATCCAGTCGTCCTTTGCCGGCGCGATGGGTGAATGGAAAACAAAGGTGGGCGACACGGTCGAGATCGGTCAGGAGCTCGGCACGATAATAACCGCCGAACCATCGGTTGCCGATCAGTTTCAAGAAGCAGCAAGAGAATCGGTCACCGGATCTGTAGCCGCGGGCGCTGACCGCGTCCTCTCAGTATCTCGGCAGGAGATCACGCAGCCGGGGTCCCCGACCCCGGGTAAAATTATCGAACCGGCGCTTTCACCAACGATTACGCGCAAGCTCCTTCACGTGATTCCTGCCAACCTGCAGATCGATGCGCGGTGGGACGCAATTCGCGGGGCGCGCGATGCAGCTAAAAGGAAAAATGGGAAAGATGCCCCTTCTCCTTCCGTGATGATCGCGTGGGCAGTGATGCGAGCCATGGAAAAACATCCACCTTTCCGTCGCCTCATTTTGGAAGACGAGCGTATCGTCGAGAACGAAAATTTCGATCTGGGTATTGCGGTAGCGCTGGAAGGCGATCGCCTGGCAACAGCGGTGATGGTTGATGCGAGTAAGAAGACCTGGCCCGAATTCGTAAAGACTTACAACGAAACAGTCGATGCCACTCGCGGCGGCCGTGTTGATGCAATGAACGCCCCGGTTGTCATAACCAGTCTGGGCGCATTTGGAGTAAAGGCCGGCGCGCCCATCGTTGTGCCGCCGTCAATCGGCACGCTTTTCATCGGCACCGCTCATCGCGAATTGATTCCAAACGGAAAGAAAAACGAAAGCGCGGAAGTCATCACGCTTTCGCTTACGTTCGATCATCGTGTGGTAAACGGCGCCGGCGCGGCCAGCTTCGCGAACGAAATTAAGAAGCAAATCGAAGGATTTAGAATTCCAATAGCAGAGAAACACGCAGTTTCGGGTTAACCAGCGTTTGCGAGAATAGCCGCGAAATCCGCTGCCCACCAAGCGGGAACGTTCCCAAGCCCATCCAATCAGCGGGTGCGCTTCGTAGCATTAGTACGGCCAATTTCTCGTGGCCGAATCAATCAACACACGGGAGGTATATCTTATGGCACGAAAACTCGATGGGAAGAAGGTGGCCATTCTTGTAGCGGATGGCTTTGAACAAGTGGAAATGACAAAACCGCGTGAAGCGCTCGATGATGCAGGTGCACAAACGAAGATCGTTTCTCTTATGTTCGGCAAAATCCAAGGGATGAACCATGCGGACAAAGGCGACAAATTTGATGTGGACCTCGCAGTTAAAGATGCGAGACCGAACGAGTTTGACGCGCTCATGATTCCGGGCGGTTTGTTCAATCCCGACGGGCTCCGTTCAGACCGAAACGCGCTTGAATTTGCGCAGCATCTCTTCCGGGAGCACAAGCCGGTGGCGGTCATTTGTCATGGACCGCAGGTCCTGATCAGCGTGGATCTTGTTCGCGGCAGAAAGATGACTTCGTGGCCAGCGATCCAGGCCGATATGCGCAACGCAGGGGCGAAGTGGGTCGATGAGGAAGTCGTCGTGGACAACGGACTGGTTTCCAGTCGCAAACCTGACGACATCCCGGCATTCAATAGAAAGATGATCGAAGAATTTGCCGAAGGCCGACACGCGGCAGCTGCTGCGGCGCAAATGGTCTCGTTCGAGATTTCATCGACTGCGCGCAAGTAACGGCGGATTAATTGTAAGTCAGCTTTGTCCGGCGCCGATGAGGAATTGGCGTTTCGCGGAATGGAGCCGACTGGCGCCGAGCTACATAGACAGGCAGCCCGAAAGGTGAGCTCGCTGGCGCGAGCGAATCAATCGCCCTACAATTGTCTGCGCTCATCCACGTTATGACCACTGCCAACAAAATCACCGTTGTCCGGATTTTGATGATCCCGGTTTTTGTAACGATGGCGATCTATTATGGCGAGAGCATCCAGCATGGCACGCCGCTTGAGTGGATGCGTTATACTGCAATTGCCATTTTCGTACTCGCTGCCGTCAGTGATGGTCTGGACGGCTACGTTGCACGCCACTACAACCAGAGGAGTTCGCTGGGAGTCATTCTCGATCCGCTAGCCGATAAGGGCCTGCTTTTGAGCGGCATCATTACGCTGAGCATCAGTAACTGGAGCGACATTGATCCTGATTATGGGAGGTTCCCGGCGTGGTTTCCTGTGCTCGTCATCTCGCGTGACGCCGTAATCCTCGTCGGCGCAATCGTCCTTTATTTGCTCAATGGCAAAGTGCAGGTGAAACCAAATTGGACCGGAAAAGTAGCGACCGTCTTGCAGATGATCGCGATTGGATGGGTGATGCTACAGCTTCACTTTCTTCCGCTGTTCTATGTAGTTATCGCAGCCGGCGTCTTCACATTCATCTCAGGAATCGTTTACGTCACCGACGGCGTGCGCCAGTTGCAAGCCGAAGGCCACGCCCATGCAACAAAGCAGTGAGATCGACGTTTCCGCATAATGAACGATGCTGCGAACAAGCTTCCTGCCGTTGCCATTGTGGGCCGGCCAAACGTGGGTAAATCGGCACTATTTAATCGCCTGATCCGGCGAAAAGTTGCCATCGTTCACGATCAGCCCGGAATTACGCGCGACAGAATCTTCGCGACCTGCACCGGTGGCACATCTCCTTTCGTTCTTTGGGACACTGGCGGGATTTTTGGCGCCGGCGAAGCAGAACTAACTACGCAGGTTCGCCGCGCCGCCGAGGAAGCGTTTCGCGACAGCGATCTTTTGCTTTTTGTCGTCGATGCAAAAGAAGGTTTGTCGCCAATCGACGAAGAGCTTGCGCGCGTGCTGCGCAAATCTCAAAAGCCCGTGGTCCTGGTGATCAACAAGATCGATCACGAAAAACATGAGCCGCTCGCAGCGGAGTTCGATTCGTTAGGTTTTAGATCGAATGTTTTGATCAGCGCGGAACATGATCGGGGCATCTCAGATTTGTCAGACGCAATTGATCGACTTCTCCCTTCGTCCACCGTTGATTCACAATTCACGAGTCCCGAATCACTCGCGGTCGCAATCGTCGGTCGACCAAACGTGGGAAAATCTTCACTGGTCAATTCCATCGTGCGTAGCGAACGCGCTATTGTGAGCGAATTGCCAGGAACCACGCGCGATGCGGTTGACATTCTTTATCAACGCGACGGGCGCGCCTTCGTTTTGATCGATACGGCGGGAATCCGCCGACGCGGCAAGCAATCCACTTCAGTTGAGATCTTCAGTGTGATGCGCGCAGAACGGAGCATCCGCCGCGCCGACCTTTGCGTACTAATTATCGATCTCACAGCGGGCGTAACCGCACAGGACAAACGAATCGCTGGATTGATTCAAACGGCACGGAAGCCGGCGATCATTATTTTGAACAAGTGGGACTTGGTTAAACCAAAGCGCGATCAAAAGCAGGCCATCACTAAACTGGTCGAGGCGGCGCGTCAGCGAATGTTCTTTCTGGATTATGCGCCGGTGCTAATTACGTCGTCGTTAACTGGAGAACACGTCAGCAAATTGTTTGGGTTAATCGAAAAAATCCAACGCGCCGCGCGGCAGCATGTCGGCACTGGAGTTCTAAACCGATTACTGCGACAGGCATTTGAAGCAAACCCGCCACCGACCATCAGAGCGCGGCGCCTCAAACTCTTTTACGCTGCCCAATCGAAAGGCAAAGAAGATCGACAACTGCAGCCTCCGGAGTTCGTCCTTTTCGTAAATGATCCTCGTTTGTTAAGCCAAACGTACGGGCGCTACCTGGAATCTTGCATCCGCCAGGCGCAGCCTTTTCCAGGGTTACCGATCATTCTCACGCTGCGTCCCCGCGCGAAGAGCGTGAGGGCAGCGTCGCGCTTGCGAGTGAAATGAATGGTCAGACTTTCACGACACGGTCACTCCGGTTCCTCGCGATACGGAGCATTTTCACGGAGTGAAGCAAGAATATTTTCGCTCAACTTGACAGCGTCATTGTCGCCAGAGGAGCGGGCGCGATTGAGCGCTTCTTCGGCCGCGGAAATTGCGCGCGGAAAATCTCCCGCCTCGGCATAAGCCGCAGCCAGCGTATCGAGAAGAGCCGGAATTTTGCGCTCAGTCAGGTCGCAAGCGTGCTCAGCCAGGCGAACTGCCTCGGCCCCATCGCGCACCTGTGAATCGGGGTTCGTCGCAAGAAGCCACGCGAGTTCGTCCAGCATTCGTGGTGAGTCTGAGGCATTTGCGGCGGTGTCGCGGAGCCGCTGCAAACCATCCGGCTCCTTGGCCAACAATAGCAGCATCTGCCGTAGTTTTGCGTGAGCTTCTTCGACGTCTGGCCGCAATAGCATCACGTAACCGAGCTGTTGCGCCGCCGAAACAAGATCGCCGTTTTCGGCTAGAGCCGAACCTAATTCGGAATGAGCAGCTGCATCATAAGGATTCATAGCCAGCCATTCGCGCCCAAGATCGGCCGCTTCGGTGTAGAGGTGTGATTCGAAAAGACAATTCATGAGGAATGGGTAGGCCGAAGAATTTTCGGGCCCGAGTTGGATTGCGTGGCGGGCTTCGGAAATTGCACGCTCTTCGTCACTCCGCTTTACAGAAATGGCCAGATCGAAGTGGGCAGCAGAACCGGCCGGATTTAATTCAACTGCGCGCTCGCCTTCCTGAATAGCTTCCTCGTCCTGGCCTAGCTCGCTTAAGCTCAACGCGTGAAAGCCTCGCGCGGTGGCGTTTGAGGGATCGGCTTCCACCGCCTTGACTGCTTCAGCGTTGGCCCGGTCGATATTGCCTTGGGTACCTAAGGCCTTAACTGCATACAGGTGCTGCGATACCGAAGGCACAATCCAGTAAGTGGCGAAACTATTCATCGCCCAAGCCAAGATCAGCATGCCAAGGACAAATCGCACACACTCATTCCTGCGTGTCAGTGTTTCCCAACCCAGTGCGCCAAAGAAACAAAGTGGCGCGAGTGCCGACAACCCGTAAAACGCCTTCGCTTGCGCGTAGGAAGGAACTTTCAGGGTCATAAAAATTAAGCTAAGCACAAGCACTGCAGAGAAACCAAGTAACAGGAACAATTCACTCGAGGGGTTTCGAATGAAGCGAACGAGCGCGACGGCCGCGCCTACGAGAATCAGCGCCGTCGGAATCGCGGCCCACAAATAACCGACGACCATGGGCTGCTGGTTCCAGGCTATGCTCAAGCTCGAGGTTCCACCGCACAAACCGTCTCCCCATAGCGTGGAATAGATTCCATCAGCAAACCCGGCGAAGCCGCTGAAGAATGGATGCATCAACGAGCGGCCGAAACGAAGGTAATCAGCCGCCGTGTGATAACCGGGGTCCTGCCACCACGTGAACCCGCTGATCACATCCCAATTGCCAAGGAGCGGGGTGCCGAACCTCAGCCAGATGCGTCCGTAATGCCAGCCGCACACGGCCAAACAAATCGCGAGCAGCAGACCAAGATTGCGTAACGAGATTGCGATTGGCGCTCGCGCGTAAACGAGCCTGCCTGTGATTGCAGCAATTACGATTGGCAGCAGCAAAATAGCGGTCGCTTTTGCCAGTATTGCCGCGCCAAGCGCCAATCCGACCCAGATAAATTGCAACGTGCCCGGCGTTTCGCTTTTCAAAAGACGGAGACAGAGATAAAGCGCCGCTGTAGACAGCGTAGCGGACAATAATTCGTTCGTCACATAATGCGCGAGATACAAATGCATCGGCAGAAACGCCGCCAGCAAAAGTCCGATGAAGGCAGCTCGCCTCGGAAGCACGAACCGCAAACTCAAAAAGACCAAAACGAATTGAGCAATGCCGAAGAATGCCCCGAATCAACGCAGAACGTAAAACGGACATCGGATCGTTGATTGATAGTTTGCTCGCCGAAAGGCTCGCAGCGGCGATCAAATAATAGAGCGGCGGCTGATACATTTCCCAGCCTTCAGTCGGCAATGGCAGCGACCGGTGTTGCTGGATGTAGCTGATGTAGTTGAGATGCTCTTTCGCATCGAAGCCTTCGTGGAACGGTAAGAGCCGCCCATTGTTCCAGAATAACAACAACCACAAGCCGGCAAGAACGAGCAGTAGGATCTGTCCCCGCCATCGCGCTATGGACTGCTTAAAGCTGACGTTCCACAGAAATATTACTACAGAAGCGATTGCAATGAGAATGATCGAAAAGATCCAAATTTTTTTTACCGCATCGAACGTGCCTTCGCCGCTGGCAACGGAACTGCCGGGCCCAGGAGTTTTCGCCCACGAGGCCAGTGCGGCATGACGCCAGGAAGAACCCGCAAAAGATGTTTCCCAACTTTGATCAGTGCGCAGGCTCAGTTGGTCAGTAGTCAAAGTCAGCCAGAGCGCCGGCGGTCCATTGTAGTTGAACACACGCGCTTCGATCACGTTGGTGCCCGCGTGCAATTGGTCGGCGACACCGGCGGTCACAATCTTTTTCCAATTGCTATTCGGCCGAAAGTGAATCGGAGTGCCATTGATTTTCACTTCGGCGCGCCGCATTGCGCGAACGCTCAAAAGCGCCCTCGGCGGTCGATCCGTCAAATCAAACTCCCGCCGGAATGTCGCGTCGAGACTGGCGAACCAGTGCGCGTGCGCGTCAACTGCAGCAGGAAAGACTATCCACTCCGCCCGTTTATCACGGCTCAAAAAATTGATGGCCGGATCACTCCAGGCGATCCACACAAGGACCGATATCGCGAGACCTGCAAACGCAGCTACCCCAACCGCTCGATGCCATGGCTTGAGAACGAACATTGCGATCTAAACGTTTAGCATTATTCTGGCGCTGCGCTCGCGCGCGAAGACCGGAAGGAATCATTGGATTCGCGAGCGAAATGAACAGAAAGTCAGCAGGTTGCGGCACGTTTGATCGAACATTCTCCTTGCCTTACGTGTCTGACGAGACCGTATGAAATCGCCGCAGGAAATTACGCAGGAAGTTCGGGAGCTGGCCCAATGGATTCCACCGCTCCGCCAACAGGTCGGTCACGTTGTCATAGGCCAGAAATATTTGGTGGATCGTCTTCTCCTCGGGCTGCTCGCGAATGGTCACCTCCTCCTCGAGGGCGTCCCCGGGCTGGCCAAGACGCTCACGGTGAAAACAATGGCCGCCTGCATCCAGACTGGTTTCCAAAGATTGCAATTCACGCCAGACCTTTTACCTGCGGATCTAATCGGCACTCTCATTTACAATCCGCGGACCGGTGAGTTTACCACCAAACTCGGCCCGATCTTTTCCAATCTAATCCTGGCCGACGAAATCAATCGCGCACCGGCCAAGGTACAGAGCGCGCTGCTTGAGGCGATGCAAGAGCGGCAAGTCACCATCGGCGAGCAAACCTACCCGCTCTCCGATCCGTTTCTTGTTTTGGCGACGCAAAACCCGATTGAACAGGAAGGAACTTATCAACTGCCGGAAGCGCAACTCGACCGTTTCATGTTCAAATTGAACATTGGTTATCCGCAAAAGTCTGAGGAACGAAACATTCTCGACTTAATGGCGACTTCGGCGCCAGATTTACACGTCGATCCGGTCGTTGATCCGAAACAAATCATCGCTGCCCGCGACGTGGTCAACAGCATTTACATCGACGACCGCGTGAAGGACTACATTGTGGACGTTGTCTGGGCGACGCGCGAGGCCGCAGCCTACAATCTGCGACTCGAAGGACTCATTCGTTACGGAGCTTCACCACGTGCAACGATTTATCTTGCGCTCGGCGCTCGGGCCCATGCATTTCTCAACGGCCGGGGCTACGTCACGCCGCAGGATGTCAAAAGCATTGGCCCCGACGTGTTGCGACACCGCATCATCGTTAGCTACGAAGCCGAGGCAGAGGCAGTCACCAGCGAGACGATTATTGAGAGGATCTTTGCTGGATTGCCGGTGCCGTGATTGACCGACAGTGAAACGTGAGAAGTGATTTGTGAGAAGTCGTTACCGTGATTGCTAGGTCATTCCGAGACTTGAAGGTTTATCAAGCAGCTCGAGACACAGCAAGAACTATATTCCTCTTGAGTCGCCAATTTCCTGCCGATGAACGTTATTCTTTAACGGACCAGATTCGGCGAAGTTCGCGTGCGGTTAACGCGATGATTGCGGAAGCGTGGGGACGACGTCGCTACAAGGCAGTCTTCGTGAGCAAGCTGGACGAAGCGCTCGGTGAAGCTACTGAAACGCAATCATGGTTAGATGATGCGCGCGACGCGGATTACCTCACACCCGAGGAATTCAACGTCCTCGACTCAAAATGCATTTCGATTGGCCAAATGCTTTCGCGCATGATCGACCGGGCCGACGATTTCTGCAAACATTTGCCTGCCACAGACTACCGAACGATCTCACGCGTAGAAAGACGGACACGACAGAGGAATATTCATCCAACATCGAAGAGTTTTTCACATAGTCACTTCTCACTAATCACTTCTCACACCCAATGGACCCAGCTGAGATTCTAAAAAAAATCCGGACGCTCGAAATTAAGACACGCGGCCTCGTCGAGACCGCGTTCGCCGGCGATTACCACAGTGTCTTCAAAGGCCGGGGAATGAATTTTGAAGACGTGCGGGAGTACCAGCCAGGCGATGAAATTCGCGCGATTGACTGGAACGTTACCGCGCGGATGGGCAACGCGTTTGTGAAAAAATTTACAGAAGAACGCGAGCTAACTGTAATGCTGGTTGTGGATGTCAGCGCATCGGGAAACTTTGGGAGTACAGACGCAGTCAAAACGGGAACTGGCCGCCGAAGTCGCGTGCTTGCTCGCTTTCAGCGCGATTAGGAACAATGACAAGGTCGGGCTGATCCTCTTCACCGATCGCGTTGAGCTTTTTATCCCTCCAAAGAAAGGCCGATCCCATACGCTGCGGCTTATCCGGGAGATTTTGTTTTTCGAACCAAAGGGACGCGGCACAGAGCCGGGGCTAGCCCTCGACTATCTGAATAAAATTGTCACACGACGCGCCGTGGTTTTCTTCATTTCGGATTTTCAGGCGCCCGATTTTTCGCGCGCGCTGGCAGTGAGCGGACGGCGGCACGATTTCGTGGCCATCCATATTCACGATGAACGAGAAAGGGTATTGCCAAATATCGGCATCATCACCTTGGAAGACGCCGAGACCGGCGATCAAATTGAGATCAACACAGCTGATCGCACAACGCGAGCGCGTTTTAACGGGATTGTGGATGATCGCGAGCATGAGCTTGCGCGCGTGCTGCGCCGGAACAACATCGACGCGATCGCTCTGCAAACCGGCAAAGACTATCTGCCGCAGCTGCGCTTCTTTTTCAAACAACGCGAGCGCCGCATTCGTGTTCGATGAGGGGATCGCAGAAGCAACGGAGTGATGGAGTAATGAAATGAACTCGCCTGCCACTACTCCGCTACACCACTGCTCCATTACTCCTTTGCTGTTGGCTGAGGAGTTTCACGATATTGCGCCGCCGATCGATTATTCGCTGCTTTCGCCATGGCTGATTTTTCTCGGAGTGTTCGTCTTGCTCACGGTGATCGGTCTGGTTGTGTGGTTTGTTGCGAAATCTTTTCGGCGCCCAACGCCGCCCCAACCCCCGCGCGAGCGCGCACTTGCCTTGCTCGAGCAAATACGGGCGCAGATCACGGCAATTGATCCATATCGCTTCAGTATCCGTGTGTCGGACATTCTCAGGCGCTACGTGACGGAACAGTTCGGGTTGCCCGTCACGCGGCAAACCTCTGTCGAGTTTCTGAACGCGCTCAGAGGTTCATCGCCGTTCTCCAAAGACGAAAAGTCACTGCTCGAAGATTTCTTGAACCGCTGCGACCTGATCAAGTTTGCAAGGTACGAGGCAACAACTTCAGACAGTGAATTGTTACTTGAGGAAGCGATCCGCTTCGTGAAAGGAGGTCAACTGTGTTTGATTGGTTCACAGGAAATAGCGCGTTGACCTTCGTGCATCCGTGGCTGCTCGTGCTGCTCCTCGGAGTTCCGTTGCTCGCGTATTTGCGTGGAAAACGCGGGCCGGCCGCTGCGCTGACTTTTTCATCCACCGCCAGCCTTCGGGCGATCGGAAAACAAAGCGCTGCGCGTGCAGGCAAAATTCTGCGATCACTATTGCTGGTTTCGATTGCTGTCTTCGTGATTGCGCTCGCGCGTCCGCAGCTCGGCAAGACTCTTACCCAGATCGAGGCCAGTGGGATCGACATTATGCTCGTGCTCGATGTCTCCGGATCGATGCTGACGAAAGATTTTACAATCGGCGGACAAGAGGCGACGCGTGTCGATACAATCCGCGAAGTCACACGCAAATTTATTGAAGGCCGGCCAAACGACCGAATCGGGATGATCGCGTTCGCAGGTCGTCCGTACGTCGTGAGCCCGATGACACTGGATCACGATTGGCTGCTGCAAAACCTGGATCGAGTGCGGATTGGCCTGGTCGAGGATGGCACTGCCATTGGATCGGCCATGGCAGCAGCAGCTAACCGGTTAAATGATAAACGTTCGAAAAGTCGCGTGCTCGTTCTCTTAACGGACGGAGAAAATAATGCTGGTAAAATTTCACCAAACACTGCGGCCGAGGCAGTCAAAGCGTTAAAGATCCACCTCTATGCAATCGGCGCCGGAATCAACGGAATCGCCCCGGCCCCGATATTCACTCCCAAAGGACCGTTAACAGATGCATTAGGTAACATTCTCTATGAAAACCAGCCCGTGGAATTTAACGAGGCCGGCCTGAGCGAAGTGGCCAAAATTGCGGACGGCAAATTCTTCCGCGCGACCGATACACAATCACTGCAGCAAATTTATAACGACATAGATAAGCTGGAGAAATCGACGGTTAGCGTGAAAAAATATCAACAATATCGCGACTTGTTTCCAGTGTGTCTGATGAGCGGCTGCGGGCTTTTGCTGGCCCAGATTTTGTTGTCGCAAACCATCTGGAAGAAACTGCCATGAATTCTTTCGTCGTCATTCCGAGCGAAATCGAGGAATCCCGCGATGCTGCTTTTCGGTATTCCCGCGGGATCCCTCAACTGCGCTTCGCTTCGCTCGGGATGACACCAGTGCTATGACTTTCGGCGCGCTACAATGGCTTTGGGGATTGTTTCTGATCCCGCTTCTGATTGCGCTGTTCATTCGCTCAGAACGGCGCGGGCTCAAACGATTACAGGAATTCGTTTCGACGCGACTGCTGCCGCAGCTCGCCGGAACGGTGAATCGTCCTCGTCGGATATTAAGATTTGCGTTGCAGTTGCTCGGTCTTGCTTTGGCCATTGTCAGTCTGGCCCAACCGCGCTGGGGCTATACATTTGAAGATGTGAAACGCAAGGGTCTCGATTTGCTGATTGCCGTTGATACATCGCGCAGCATGCTTTCCAATGACGTTCAGCCGAGCCGACTCGATCGCGTCAAGCTCGCAATCCAGGATTTAATCAGTCAGCTGCAGGGCGATCGTGTTGGTCTGATTGCTTTTGCCGGCCGCGCGTTTTTACAGGCACCTCTGACTATTGACTATGACGCGGTAGTTGAGGCCGTGAACGATCTGGATACAAAGACGATTCCCGAGGGCGGCACCAATATCTCGAGCGCGATTACTCTCGCCACGCAGAGTTTCGGTAAAAGCGCCATGGGAAATCGCGCTCTGGTCATCTTCACCGATGGCGAAGAGTTAAGTGGGGACGCAGTGAAAACTGCCAAAGAAGCGGCTGACGTCGGTGTACGAATTTTCACGGTGGGCGTTGGAACACCGGAGGGCTCACTCATTCCGGTGACCGGCGACGATGGTCAAACCAGCTTCGTCAAAGATTCCTCCGGCGAAGTCGTTAAATCGAAGCTCGATGATAAACGGTTGCGCGAAATCGCTCAGGGTACTGGCGGTCTTTACCTTCACTTGGAAAACGGACCCCGCACGATGCAGCAAATTCAAAATGAAGGCCTGGCAAAAATGCAGGCTGCCGAAATGGATGTGCGTTTGTCGCGTCGGCCGATTGAACGTTACGAATGGCCGCTCGGCGCAGCGTTAATCGCTCTCGCGCTGTCGATCCTGATTCCCGAACGAAAACGGGCGCGACAAAGAGATCACGCCGCCGCGCCTGGTCGCAAGGCTGCGCGCGACGTTGCCGGCGCGCCTGCCGGGGCCGCAGCTGCTGCAGTGATTCTCATGGTGTTCCTCTCTACACATGCGTTCGCCACCGCGCCAGGTCTGGATGCGTATCGGAGCGGGAAATTCGAAGACGCTTACAGCCAGTTCCAGGAGGCGTTAAAATCGCATCCGGAATCGCGCGCAGAGGACAAGCTGCAGTTCGATTCAGGCGCGGCTGCTTACAAACTGAAAGATTACAGCAAGGCGCTGGAATCATTTAGCCAGGCATTGCTTTCCCAGGATACCGCTTTGCAAAGCAAAGGGCAATATAACCTTGGGAACACACTTTATCAGCGTGGCGAAACCCAAAAGAGCGATGATAAAAAGCTCAGCGATTGGACAAACGCGCTCGATCATTATGAGGAAACGCTCAAGCTCGAGCCGCAAAACAAGGAAGCGAAGGAAAATTACGATTACGTAAAACGGAAGATCGACGAACTGAAGAATAAAAAACAAGAACAGCCCTCCCCATCTCCCTCGCCACAGCAGAAGAACAAACAGGACAAACAAAACAAACAGAACAAGCAGGACCAGCAACAAAAACAGCAACAACAGAATCAGCAGAATCAGCAACAACAGCAGAATCAGCAGCAGCAACAAGGTCAGGGCGAGCAGCAGCAGAAAGACCAGCAGCAGTCCCAAGATCAGCAATCACAAGGCAAGCCTGGAAATCAGAAGGATCAGCAACAGCAAAAAAAGGATCAAGCCCAGGCGAAGAACGAGCCGCAAAAAAAAGAGCAGCAGCCTGGCGAGACTCCTTCTCCCTCGCCCGGCGCCGACAAGCAGCAAGGTCAACAGCCATCACCATCGCCAGGAGAACGGCGACCTGGAGAATCGCCGAGCCTGGGCGAAGGAGAAAATGAAACGCCCTCACCATCGCCGGGAGAGGGTGAGGAGGAAAATACGACACCTTCCGCGACTCCGGGAGAATCCAAGAAATTTGCAGGTGACGTGAAGGGAGCCGGCGAAGACAAATCACAGAAGCCGGCTGACAAGAACGCACAAGTTGCCGAATCAGAACCTGAAAAGGAGGGCCAAATGAGCGAGCGCCAGGCCGAAGCTCTTCTGGAATCGATGAAAGACGAGGAGGCGCGGGTTCAACTTGATGAACGCAGAGCAACGCGCCGTGTCTATAAGGACTGGTAAGGCAGGTTGGTCATGCCGAGCCAAGTCGAGACATCCCGCGAATTTGACCCTGTGTTAAGCCACGGGATGGCTCGACTCCGCTCGGAACGACGCTTGTAAGACGCACTTTACGATGTCGACACCCAGAGGAATTTTTATCGCTGTCTTCGGAATTATCGCAACGGCGCAGTTTGCGCATGCTGATTCGCCGAGCGTGACAGCGGTTTTGAATAGCTCGGAAGCTACGCTGGGCGAAACGGTGCATTTGGAAATTCGAGTTATCGGCGCGCGTGGCGCAGACGCGCCGGAGACTGTCATGGTGGACGGTCTCGAAATTCGGCGAACAGGAACGTCACAACGCATTGAGATGAACAATCTCAGCTTAACGTCCAGTGTGATATACGATTATACTGTGATGCCGTTGAGAGCGGGAAGATTCACCATCCCGCCTCAAACCATTCGCGTTGGAAATAATTCGCTGCGCACACCGGCGTTGACATTAAACGTCGCGGATTCGCCCGGTCGTTCGTCTGGCGGCCGGGCTGGCCGTGACGCAGGGGCAGCCAGCGCAAACAACCTGGTTTTCGCAGAGTTGATCGTACCGAGCAAGGTTGCGTACGTGGGCGAGATCGTTCCGGTGCAGATTCGAATGGGATTTGATCCGCGCGTTCGGCCACGACTCATCGAGCCGCCGGAGATCACGGGACAAGGATTTACCGCGCAGAAGTTACAGCAGTCCGGTGAAAATACCGAAACGATCAGCGGCAGAGTTTATGAGGTCGTGACATTCAAAACTGCAATCGCTGCAGCGCGCGCGGGAAAATTCGAAATCGGGCCGGTAAAAGCGAAGGCGCAAGTTGTCGTTCCACGCAGGCAGAGCGCGCCACGCTCACGCCCGCGTTCGCCTTTCGATCTGTTAGATGAGGACGACCCATTTTCCGATCCGTTCTTCTCGAATCCATTCAGTCAACTTGGGGAACGCCGCGAGGTGGAGATCAAGAGTGAACCTGTGGCACTTGAGGTAAAGTCTTTGCCGAAAAATGCGCCCCCCAGTTTTTCGGGCGCAATTGGAAATTTCACCATGACGACCGATGCGACCCCAAAGACCGTCCAGGTAGGTGATCCGATCACCGTCACGACTACAATTTCTGGGCGCGGGAATTTTGACCGCGTCAATGCGCCAATCGTTGAAGATGAGCGCGGTTGGCACAAATATCCGCCGTCATCCAAGTTCAAACAGGACGACGAGGTTGGCCTCAGTGGCACGAAAACTTTCGAGATGGTGCTTTCGCCCAACGAGAAAAAACAAGGGCTACCGCTGCTCGCGTTCTCTTACTTCGACCCGGTGAAAGAACAATATGTGGCCCTGCACAGCGAGCCAATTCCGATCAATGTGCAGGGAGGCGCAGTGGTTGCACAAAACGCCGGTGCGGCCCAGTCGGCGGCGCCCACTCCGTCCACGGCGACAGCACGACCCCCGGTTCAGCTTTCAGCTAAACCACAGGATATTTTGTATCAACTGACGGAGCTACCGACGAAACCGGAATCATTTGCGCCGATTTACACCCAAAGGGTTTTCTGGGCTGCGCAGTTGATTCCGTTGCTTGCGTTAATTGGATTTGCAGGTTGGAAGATTCGTCGGACAAGAATTGATAATCGTGAGGCGCAACGTATCGCTGCGCTGCGACATGAAGCGACTGACCTGATGCACAAGTTGCATCGCAACGATGTTTCAGCGCGAGAATATTATTCCGAAGCATCCAGAGTCGTTCGCTTAAAAGCCGCTCTGGCGTCGGGCAATCGCCGCATCGATCCAAACATGGTGGATGTGGAGACTGCGGCGGAGACTTTTAAGCTTAATAGCGATTCACGCGACCGGCTCCGCCGGTTGTTCGAGCAAAGCGACGAATGGCAATACAGCGGAGCGCATAACGGCCCCGGAAAAGTTTCTCCTGAAAGCCGGCGCGAAGTGCTGGAGTTGATTGACAATTTAAGATGAACTTTGTCACCGTCATTCCGAGCCCTTCGACTTCGCTCAGGACAGGCTCCGTCGAAGAAACTCCTAGCGAGACACAAGCACGATTGCACGGGGTCCCTCGACTTCGCCTCGTTTCGCTCGGGATCACTGGCAATCGAATGCTCGCGATTCTGCTTTGCCTCGTTTTCGGAATCGCCTCATCCGCGTTTGCGCAATCGGATACACAATTTGCAAAGGCAAATCAGGACTACGCGCAGGGCCATTTCACTGAAGCGATCTCCGGTTACGAGGCACTCGTTCGTTCAGGACAATGGAGCGCAAATCTATTTTACGATCTCGGTAACGCTTATTTTCGTGTCGGCGATTTTGGCCACGCTGTTTTTAACTACGAACGCGCTCTCGCCTTGGAGCGACATCACCCGGAAGCCACAGCCAATTTGCAAATCGCGCGTGATGAGGCGCGCGCGCTTGAGCTGCAGCAAAGCTGGCAGGAGCGTTATTTACAATTTGCGAGCGGCAATCAGTACAGCGTCGCAGCGGCTATCGCTTTTTGGCTCGCACTGTTTGCAATTGTCATGCTGATCTTTGCGCGTCGCAGATCGGCTACGTTGAAGGCCACATTGATCTTTTGCCTGCTGGTCAGCGCCGTTTCGATCTACGCTGTGTATACACTCGAACGCGGGAGCAATGGAAGTGCCCTGGCCATAGTAACGGGCAATAACGTCCAAGCGCGTCTTGCGACCGCGGATACTGCGAACAGCGTCCTGGCGTTGCCATCTGGCAGTGAAGTCAAAATCTTGAGTATCCGTGGAGATTGGATATACGCGGCCTTACCGAATAACTTGCGCGGTTGGATCCCAGCCAAAGACGCGCAGCAGGTGCGTTTGTAACGTCGGTGATTGCGAAGTCTGTGCTTGGTTGATTCGCCTCTCCCCTTTCGCAAAGGGGAGAGGATTGAGGTGAGGGGTTTCGTGTTCGGCGTGTAATGACGAGGAGGAACCCTCACCCTACCCTCTCCCTTGAGAAGGGAGAAGCGGAAGACGCGCTGGACAGACACCTTGCGAACACAATCACCAGCACGCAAGATGTACGTGACACCGTGATTTCTTTCGCTTGTTGTTACCAACGAAATACTGTCGCCGAAATTTAATAGTGAAATCGCCGCGGCGATTTTATGCTCGCAGAACCATATGAAGGTTGCGGCCGCTCAGATTTCTTGTTTGCTCGGCGATCCCAAAGCCAATCTGCTCAAGGTTCGAGACTTCTCTCACCGAGCCGGGGATGCCGGCGTGGAGCTGATTGTTTTTCCGGAAATGACCGATACGGGCTACTCGATGTCTGTAATCCAAGCTTACGCGAGTTCGTGGACCAATGGTTTTGTTCCTGGACTTCAGGAAATCGCCGCGAAGTTTTCCATTGCCATCGTGTGCGGCGTATCAGAGCGGGATGGCACTTCAATTTACAATTCTCTGGTTCTTGTTGATCCACACGGCAAAATCGCTGCGAAATATCGTAAGACCCATCTGTACGCGGTTGCACCCGTTGAAGAACAGAAGTGTTTTGTTTCGGGCGATACTTTCGGAAGCTTTACCCTGGGCGGCCTGCGGTTCGGCTTCAGTATCTGCTATGATCTCCGGTTTCCCGAGATGTACAGAAAATTGGTCGTTGAGCAGAATGTGGGCGCCCTTATCGTTTCTTCCGCGTGGCCGTTCCCGCGCATTGAACATTTCAGAACGCTTGCATTGGCACGAGCAATCGAGAACCAGAGTTATGTGATCGCATCGAACCGTGTCGGCAAAGATGACGACCTGTGGTTTTGTGGCAGTTCAACAATTATTGATCCTCGCGGAGTCACGATTGCGTCCGCGTCAGCAGACCGCGAAGAACTTATTCGGGCCGATTTGTCACAGACCTCGTCCTCTCGGTTCGGAGCCGCGTGGAATCGCTGGCTCATCGTCGACAGGATTTATACAAGTAGACGAGCACAGAATCCGGGTAGTCAGCAGTGATTCGTTACATGGCTACATCGTTGCAATGAGCGGTGCCGAATCCGTTTCGCCTGCGAAAGATTCCCTGCTGGGTGCGAACCTGGGCCGACTGGCAACCTATACTTTCCCCTCGGTTGATAAACTCGCGAGGTTTTCTCGCTAGTTTCCAGCCACCATAGATTAGATACTAGTCCCTTTTTCCGCTAGGGGCGCGGGTGCGGGGTTGGGCGCGGCCGAGGTGTAGGCGTATGCCTGGGCGTCACTGTTGGGGTGGGAGAAGGCGTTGGTGTAGACGTGGCCGTCGCGGTCGGGCTCGGGCTTGGAGTTATCGTCGCCGTAGCTGTCGGCGTAGGAGTTGGCGTTAGCGTAGCTGTCGGCGTTGCTGTGGGTGTTGGTGTTGGCGTGGGTGTCGGACTCGGTGCGGCCGCGCAGTATCTCCCCCCGGTGTTAACTAATACCGTTGGGGCGTTGCCACCCCACACGATCATTTGGCTGGTGGTATTGGCCCACACCGCCGAGTGGGTGTATCGTCCAGAAGGTGCGTTAGTGGTGCTTGTAGCTGTCCAACTATTGGCGCTGGGATCATATCTCCCGCCGGTGTTGAGGCCGGGAAATCCGCCCCAGACGATCATTTCGTTGTCAGTCCAGACTGCCGTGTGAGAGTCTCGGGCATCGGGTGCATTAGTGGTGCTGGTGGCTGTCCAACTATCAGTGCTGGAACTATACCTTCCGCCTGTGTTCAAATCCGCCGGTGATGCCGAGCCCACCCCAGACAATCATTTCGCTGGCGGTCCACACTGCTGTGTGACCCGCCTCGGCCAGCGGGCGCGTTGGTGGTGCTAGTGGCTGTCCAACTGTCAGCGCTGGGATCATATCTGCCGCCGGTATTCAAGAAAATTGTCATTGTTATCGACTCCACCCCAGACGATCATTTCACTGCCGGTCCACACCGCCGTGTGACTGCGTCGGGCCGTGGGCGCGCTGGTGGTGCTGGTAGCTGTCCAACTGTCGGTGATCGGGTCGTATCTGCCGCCGGTATTCGAAAAAGATACCGACAGTCTCCACCCCAGACGATCATTTCGCTACCGGTCCACACTGCCGTGTGAGAGTATCGGGCAGCAGGCGCGTTGGTGGTGCTGGTCGCTGTCCAACTATCCGTGCTGGGGTTGTATCTCCCGCCAGTGTTCAAACTGCCGCCGTTGACACTGCCGCCCCAGACGATCATTTCATTGCCAGTCCACACTGCTGTGTGACCCGCCCGGCCAGCGGGCGCGTTGGTGGTGCTAGTGGCTGTCCAACTATCAGTGCTGGGATTATATCTGCCGCCGGTGTTTAGATAGCGTTAGAATTATCAATGCCACCCCAGACGATCATTTCACTGCCGGTCCACACCGCCGTGTGACTAGCCTCGGCCGTGGGCGCGCTGGTGGTGCTGGTTGGAGTCCATGTGTCGTCGGTGCAGGTGCCCGACGGACTGGCTATCACAGGAAGCGTGTAGTTTGCGGTCACTGCTGCCATTGCAGTGGGCACTTGGTGTTGAGCTTCTGCGCGCTGCATTGGCTCGGCATGAAATCTCTGGTCGTAGGGATAAAAGTTTGTTACCAAACGCTCCGACAAGACCGGCTTAGCCAGGCACTCAGCGATGACAAAGGGATCGTTCCCGAGCGCTTCAAAGAGTTCTTGTAACATCTCGGGCTGCTTGGTGTCCTTTGCCATGCGATCCATTTCAGCCTGCAACTGCTCAGCAGTAAGTGGCCGTTGCCAGTAATTCTCCAGTGCCTGGGAGTTGCGAAGATAATCCATCGACTTTGTTTTCCAATTGCGCCTGAGGAAATATTTCATCTAACGAAGGCTTGGGATCGGGGCGCTCTTTCGGCCAGATGCGGTGACGCCAGTATACTTCCTCAATTGCGCGTTGGTAAGCTACACGGTCCGCGAAAGTCAGTGTTCTGTTAGGAACCTTCGCCGGGCTCTCGGGACGGAAGACAGCCAGCATTGTCCCGGTCAACATCGAACCGGCAGCAGCCGTGCAAAGGAGGAGGGCCATAAAGGCACGCGGACTAGAGAAACCGGACGGTGAAGTTGCTTTTTTGACCTGAATCGTCGGTTTCATAGTGCTTCCTTTCTTCACGGAATCCGCAGAAAGCCGTGAGACGCGCCGCTTGCATCGAAGTATTGCCCCGTGATGACGCCAGCCGGGTTGATGACGGCGGCGAATGTGCCTGGGGAGCCCGGCACATCCAACGGGCGGTGATGGTGCCGTTGGGATCCCGCACGAAGCTGTGACCGAAGAAGTTCGCGTCGTAGTAAGATCCCGTGATGGCCCCACCTGGGTTGATGCCGCCGACGAATGTTCCGAATGGCCCCGCGGACCCTGGAGGATCGAACGTCGTGATGGCGCCGTTGGGCTCCCGCAGGAAGCCATGACCGACGAAGTTCGCGTCGTCGTACAATCCCGTAATAGCCCCCGCCGCGTTGATCCCGGAGGGCTGAGTGCCGTTGACGCCGTCAGGGACATCGAATTCGGTGATGGTACCGTCGGAGTCACGCATGAAACCGTGAAGCACGGAGGTTGCGTCAAAATAGTATCCCACGATGGTTCCGGCCGAATTAATCCCTTGGCCGGCAGTAGCGCCCACGCCGTCTGGAGCGTCGAAGGTGGTGAAGCTGCCGTCGCGCGCACGGAGGAAGGCGTGCAGCGCGCCGCTTGCATCAAAGTAAAGGCCCGTTATGGCCCCCGCCGCGTTGATGCTCTGAGGCACTGTGAATGTGGAGCCCGGCGGATCGAAGCTGGCGACGATGCCTTTGGCAGACCGCAGGAAGCCGTGATTGACGCCGTTTGCGTCAAGATAGGTTCCTGTGATGGCCCCGGCTTCGTTGATGGGTTGGCCACCAGGCCCCTCAAAAAAGCCGACATAGGCACCTGTGGAACCCGGGGGATCGATCGTCGCGAAGGTGCCGTCGGGCTCCCGCAGAAAGGCGTGAAAGCTTCCCGTAATATATGTTCCTGTGATGGTTCCCCTCGGGTTGATGCCGCTCGGCAACATGTCACTGCAGGCCGCCCGGGGGATCGAACGTGATGAAGGAGGGTTGCGGGTGGGCTAAGGACGTCTTGCCGAGATCCAGAACGCCATCGCTCATGCCCGCAGCCAGCAGCTGCGTTGACGCGAAGAGCACGCCAACGCTAAGAAATATATTTCTGAGAATTTTTGTTTTCATAAGACGTCTTTCCTTCCTTTTAAGTTCTGTTAGTTTTGTTTTCATAGTTGGTCCTCTTTTTTAGTTTTTTGTTTGTATCGTCTTTCACTGAGGTAGTGCGTAAAATCCGGCGCAAGGTTACGCGGAAAGGTTTGGATTTTTGTACAGAAGAAAACGAAGGAAATGAAGATCCTTGCGGAGAGAGTCTGGGTTTCTTCACAGACACCACCCATTACGCGGACGGACGGATGGGAAAAGGTTCTTCACAGAAGTAACGAAGAAAACTAAGACTCTTACCGAAAGTGCCTGGATTTGCTTAAAGAAGGTAACGAGGTCAAACAGAAGAAGGCAAAGATATCTCACTTGAGATTTTGGACACCTTGTCGTCCTGGTAAAACACAACCTTTGTTTGCTTTGTTGTCTTCTAAAGAGAAAAGAGATTCGGCGCGTCCGGCGGGCGCGCCCTACCGAGTCCTTTTGTCCGTGTGTATTCGTGATATCCGTGCAATCCGCGGTCAGATTTTATTTTGGGGCGAGGGAGGCGACGATTTGTTCAAAGCGCGGGTCGCCGCGTAGCGGGTCCCAAAACGGGAGCAGCTTCAATTCGCCATAGGTAATTGGGCTCGGGGGACGGATGGCGATCGCAAGCTGCTCGCAGGCGAGATCTTTATCACCGGCCCATGCAGCGATCATCGCCAAGTATTTGACCATATCGATGCCAAAAACTGGATCCTTTTCCGCGGGAAGAAGCTCAACTGCACGCCGGCCTTCGCGCAGTGCTTCCTCTTTCCGTCCCAGCCCAGCGTCGATCAAACCCAGCACGCAGAGCGGCGGGCCGTAGCTTTCGTGAGCGTGAATGATCTTCTGCTGCTCCGCGCGCGCCGCAGCGAAAGCGGCACGTGCTTGAGCATCATCTTTCCTCATCCGGGCGATGACACCTTCCATGAACGGCCGATTGAAAGTAACGACGTCGTCCGTTAAAGCCGGGTTTTCACCTGCTGCGATCACGGCATTTTTTGCGGCAGCAGCATCGCGTTCGGCCAATGCGCAATAAAGCCAATAGTCCCAATAGTCGGCAAGGGCTCCAGTGGTGCGGGATTTGTCGCCAGAAATGAATCGAGCACTTGATGCAACGGGCGGGTATCAGCTTTCCAATTGAATTCGACGGTTGCGCGCTCAAGCCTGATAACAACATCATTCGGCTCTACCGTCAGCGCGCGGTCCAAAACCGATTTTTCATCGGCGAACCGGCGTAGATGACGATAGTTGAGCGCAACCTGCTGCAGCGTAAAGCTGTTGCGCGGATCGAGGTCAATGGCGCGCTCCAAGCTACGTATCCGCCTCTTCTTGTTTGCCTCGGCGACGCTGAATGTAACCTTTTAACTCGAAAACACGGGCATCATTGGGCAAGGTCTTGGCGGCGACGTCCAATTCGGCCAGAGCGCCATCATAATCGAGGTAGCCTCGATAAAGATTCTCCGACGCGGGCCAAGTGTGCCTCACCCGCGTCCGGATGGAGCCGGAATGCCTGCTTGGATGGCCGCTTCGGCTAATGCCAGGCGCGCGGGAGTATGATCGTAGCCGAGAAAATAAAGGAGGTCGTGAGCATATGCGAGCAGGCAATACGCTTTGAAAAATGATGGATCACGCGCAAGGGCCTGGTTCAGCAGATCGGCCACCTCAAGCAGTTTTGCCCTCGGGGCGTTCCAAAACCCTGTCAGAATAAGGTTTTTGGCGCGAGTATACAGATCGAATGCGGTGAGATCGGTGGTCGGAGCGCGTTCAATAACGCTCTTTTCAGCCGGCGAGAGCTTGGCCTTCAACTGGTCCGCAATCGTCTCCGCGATTTCATCCTCGACAACGAATACGTCTGTTACAGTCGCGATCAAAAGTCTGCGCCCACTGATGCCGATCGCTACGCGTATCGACTAATTGCGCGTTAACGCGCACGCGATTGCCAACGCGCTGGACACTTCCTTCCAACACGTTTGCTACCCCGAGTTGATGGCCGATCTTCGCGGAGATCGCGCGCGACTCCACTTTTGTACTGCATCACCGACGAGCGACTGATCACTTTTAGATCGGCGATCCGGGCCAAGTCGGTTAGAATTTCGTCCTGCACCCCGTCCGCGAAATAGGCGTTATCCGGGTCAACGCTTAAGTTCTTCAAACGGAAGCACTGCAATTCCCTTTGTTAGCGGTTGCCGGATAAATTCACTTTTCCAAACAATCCAGCCGGCAGCTGTCGCCAGTGCAATCAGAGACGCTGCAAGTAGCGCGGTGGTTGGATTGCGTCGCACCCACTTTTTGCTACGGGTCAAGATTCCAGTGTGCCGCGCTTGGATTGGTTCGTGCTTTAGCCAGTGCTCGAGATCCTCGGTCAGCGCGAGAGCGGAAGAGTAACGACGCTTTGGATCTTTCTCGAGGCACTTCAGGCAAATGGTCGAAAGCTCGCGATCTATTTTCGCGTTTAACTGTCGCGGTTGTTTCGGCTCAGTCTCAAGGAGTAGCTTGATCGTCTCGTAGGTTGTTCCTCCAGCAAACGGCGGATGACCGGTGAGCAGTTGGTAAAGCACTGCGCCAAGTCCGTACACATCTGTTGCGCTTGTTAGTCCCGCAGTCGCGGGATTGTTAGCAGCCGCTTGTTCCGGTGCCATGTAGCTGGGTGTGCCCAGCACCTCCAGTGTGCGGGTGACCGTGCTCTCTGTCTCTACCAATCTCGCCAGGCCAAAGTCAGTCAGATGCGGTTCACCTTGCTGATCGAGCAGGATGTTCCCTGGCTTGATGTCGCGATGCAGTATGCCGTGCTCATGCGCGTAATGCACAGTGCGGGCCACCTTCGAGATTAATTCCGCCGCGTGGCGGATCGACATTGACGTGCGGCTGACTACTTCATCAAGCTGGCCGCCTTCAACGAACTTCATGCTGAAGTAACACGAGCCATCGTGCTCGCCTACCTCGTAGATCGGGACGATACCGGGATGATCGAGGCTGGCCGCAGCTTCAGCTTCAAGACGAAAACGTTTCACGTGCGCTTTGCTCGCCCACTGACCAGGCTAATGACTTTTAAGGCGACTGTGCGGTTGAGACTTTTTTGTCGAGCCCGAAATACCACGCCCTGACCGCCGCGACCAACTTCCTCCAGTAATTCGTAATCGCCTAACTCTCCCACCATCGCGGCAAAGCGCTCGCTCCTAGCAGATGCACGTGCTGGTTTATCTACTTGGCCGGGGTCATCCACCTTCGCCGAGGCTTCCGCGGACAAGTCGACCCAGGCTACAGCTTCTTCGTCGAGTAAGCGAAGGCCACTTTCAAGAAGGCACCCTGGCAGCCTCCGTCTGGGGCGTCGGCTATTTCCGCGCCGCACTTCTGGCAAACTCTCAGTACGCGGGTCATTATTGGAGAGTCGCTTGCACGCTCCTCTCTTTTACTACGTAAAATTCTACCGGAGGTTACGCCCGCACCAAGGCAATTAAATGGCGCAACTCATCTTCGATGTCGCTGGGCATTGCAACCGTGTGGCCGATTTCTTCCCGCAACAAGGTTTGGTAGCGCTGGCGAAATCGGTAAAAGGCTTGCTTGACCGCGTTCTCGGTCATATCGAATTCGCTGGCGATCTGGGCTTGCGAAAGCCGGCCGGGTTCGTCCATGAGCATTTTCTTCATCTGATCAAAAAAACGCAGATTGCCCGCACTGCGATACTCGTCCCGCAGCCGTGTCATGACTTGCTCCAGAACTGTAAACGCCCATCGGCGTTCGTAAATTTGGTCGGCCGTCAATCTGTCGCTCCGCTCAACGTCGATGCGCTCGCGCTCACGAATGTCATCCAACGGGATTAAGCGCTGTCCTTTACCGCGCTTGACTGCCATCGCATGGCGCGACTCGTCGGCCAAGAAATGTTTGACCGACGTAAGGAGGTAAGAACGAAGACGTCCCTTTTCCTTGCGAACAGTATTTAGATCTTTACGCTCTAATACTAAAGCGAAGAAACCCTGGGTGAGATCCTCCGCGTCCTCGGTCGCAGCCCCGTGTCGCCGCACGAAGCCATAGATAGGTCGCCAATACGTGAGGCAAAGCTTTTCAAGCGCCTCTTGTGCCGCTGGCGATTCGCCTTGTGCCTCTAGGACCACGCTCCAGTGCGTGGTAGTAAACGCCGCCGCGCCGTGATAAGCATTTCCACCAATCGCGGCCAGTGAAGTCACCTCATCATCAGCAGGCACGCTGGCATTCAAATAAACCTCCGCCTGATTTAGACTCGTTTAAAATGAGGGTTTTATGAAAACGGTGCGAATTTGTCTAGTTAGGCATAACCTAAGCTGCATGTAGGTCCTCGCCTGATATGCGGGCCAATCGTTTTGTTTGCGTTAAGTCAGCTCATCATCAGCAGGCACTCTGCGATTCAAACAAAAGCCCGCCAAAAGCAAGCCAGAACCATTAAAGATCAATGATTTCTGGCGAGCTCAGGCGGTAGTGTTGGGTAACTGTCGGCTGCTGGGGGGAAGGAGGACAAAATGAAAGACTCAAGCAGACCGCGAAGAGTGGACGAGCCGTTTCACATGCAAGACAACCGAAGTTATCTCCATTGTGTGTTTTTTAATCAAAACCGCACGGGCGAACGTGCGGCTTACTCGCCTCTCCACGTCGCCAAGGGGAGAGGATGAAGGTGAGGGGTTTCGAAATCCGTTGAGCTACTTGCCGCCTGAATTAAACCCTCACCCTCCCCCTCTCCCTTGGGAAAGGAGAGGCGACCCATGCGCTTAGCCCATTCCACATGGCGAGCGTCCAACTGACAACTCACCAACAATTCCCGCGCAGTCTAAAACTGTGCGAACTGCGCAGGAGTAAGCGGCACAAATTCGCTTTCGTGCAAAACGACGCGCTTGGTTCCGCGCAATAATTGCCACCATTGCCTCGCCGAGCCCAGAACGATCAGGAGCACGAGCACGAGAAAGAAAACGGCCACAAACGCGTCGAATCGCCAGATAGTAGCCTGCCGCGTCAAATTAGCTGCTTGACTGGATCGGTAACTGCTGCCGCCTGACTTAAAAGCGATTGGGCGCCGCTCAAAAAACCGAGCCTCGGGTCAGGCGAGAAGACTTTCAGATAACCGGCAGAAAACGTGACCGCGCACATGAAGCAAAGTGGGACCAGGGTTACAAAGAGATATTTGCTCTTTCGCATTTTGATCAAAAGCGTTGTGCCGAGACAGAGCGCGACCACCGACAGTAATTGATTGGCAAGTCCGAATAGCGGCCAAAGCGAGTTGATGCCGCCCAGAGGATCGATCACACCTTCGTATAAAAACCAGCCCCACGCCGCGACGAGCAAAACGCTGGAGAAAAAATTCGCGCTCCACGAGCGTGTATTTCCCAGCGGACGCCAGAGATTGCCGAGAAAATCCTGAAGTAGAAATCGTCCAACGCGTGTTCCGGCGTCAATCGTTGTAAGAATGAACAGAGCTTCGAACATGATGGCGAAGTGATACCACAACGCCAGCGCAGTCGGCTTGGCCGAGACTCGCGCAAACATGCTTGCCATGCCTACTGCGAAAGTAGGCGCTCCGCCTGCGCGATTAAACATCGTAGATTCTCCGAGGTTCGTCGCGAGCTTCTGCATTTCTCCCTTCGGTTACCGGAAAACCAGCGGCGGAGACCTTTGCAACGACTTCGGTCGGCGCGCCTTTTGTGTTAATAGCGAAATACTCTCCCGGTTGAAGCACGCACGCTGCAATCATCGCCATCAGGGCAACCATCATTTCTGTCACCATCGCGCCATAGCCGATGCTGCGTATTCGCGATTCGCTTGTGATCATTTTCGGCGTCGTGCCGGAAGCAATTAGAGAATGAAACCCGGAGACTGCGCCGCAGGCGATGGTGATGCATACAAAGGGAAAAACCGGACCCGCAAAGACGAGGCCGCTGCCATCGATGAATTTGGTAATCGCTGGCATTTGTAATGTCGGATTGATCAGCATCACAGCAACTGCAAGCAAGGCGACAGTGCCTAGTTTTAAGAACGTGCTGAGGTAATCGCGCGGCGTCAGCAGCATCCACACGGGCAGGATCGACGCCGCGAGCCCATAAATCATGATGGCCCAGGCGAGCCATTTCTGATCGTGACGGAACCAGCTTTCAATTGCGGGAAAATGAGCGAGGAATTGCCCGCCCCACACGCCAAACGCCAGACCGAGTAAACCGAAGATCGTGACCGCCGTCACGCTCACCTTCCCCGTGCGCAATCCGATTCCCATCACCAGCGCGATTGGAATCGTCGTCGCAATGGTGAAGACGCCCCAGGGACTTTCCGCGAGAGCTTGCACGACGACGAGCGCGAGAACAGCCAGCAAAATAATCATGATCGCCAGGACACTGACCAGAGCGAGCAGACCAACGCCGCGCCCGATTTCCTCTCTTACCATTTGCCCAAGCGTTTTGCCGCCTCGGCGGATTGAGGCAAAAAGAACAATCATGTCGTGGACGCCGCCACCGAGCGTCGCGCCGATCAAGATCCAGAGAGTGCCGGGAAGAAAACCGAATTGCGCCGCGAGTACGGGACCAACCAACGGTCCCGGGCCGGCAATGGCTGCAAAATGGTGCCCGAAAACCATCCAGCCATTTGTTGGCACATAATCCTTGTCATCGTCTTGCAGCACGGCCGGTGTGGCACGCTGCTCGTTGAGCACGAGCACCTTTGCGGCCAGCCATTTGCTGTAAAAACGATAGCTGATCGACAACGCGCAAAATCCAGCGGTAACGATCCAAAGTGCGCTGATATGTTCGCCGCGAGATAACGCCAGCATCGCGACTGCCCACGTGCCCAACGCGGCCAGGGCGAACCAAAGCAGCTTTTTCCACCAACTCATTCTCTTGGCAGCCTAATTGAAATTGTTGCGCTCCGCTACAAGGTGTGATCTTTCTTCAGGTGCGATTTCAACATAAAATACGCAAGCTTGTAGATGGCCGGAGCCTGGTCAGCGCGAGGAAACATACGCTCAGACTTCTCCGAACGAATCGGTTCCCGCTGAATAAAAAACGGGTTATCGAAACAATCGATCCGGTTGCTTTCGAGCAGATTCGCAAGCGATACGCGGTCGCAAATCCCGGCGCGGACTGGCCCAAATATCTCGATCTCGACCGCTGGATCGGAATCAACATTCGACGAATTCGCCAGGTCGAACTCGATTTGGCGCGTCCCAAGCGCATCCTCGATCTTGGCTGCGGCGCAGGATACTTTCTCTACATAGCCCAGCTGCTGGGGCATTCCGGACTCGGTCTTGATATGGACCGTTTATCCATGTTCCGGGAAGTTACGCGTCTGCTCGGGGTCCGCCGTGTAGTCCAGCAAATCGAAGCTTTTCGGCCGTTGCCTGATTTTGGACAAAAATTTCATCTCATCACGGCTTTCATGATTTGCTTCAACAACCACAAAATGCCGGACCTCTGGAAGGTGGCGGAATGGGAATTCTTTCTGGACGACCTGGCAAAGCATCTCACCCCGCGCGGTCGAGTCTGGCTCGAACTAAATCAGGAATATGACGGGTCATTCTACACGCCTGAGCTAAAGGAATTTTTTCAAAAGCGCGGCGCCAGCATCAGCGAGCAGAAAGTGATCTTTAATTCAGGCCTTCGCGCGCGTGTTTCAACTTCTCCAGTTGCGCGCTGAAGCCCTTCAGTCGCTGACGATATTCTTCAACAATGGCCGCGGGGGCGCGATCGACGAAAGATTGATTTCCCAGTTTTTCCTCGGCCGCGCGCATTTCGACTTCGATTCTTGCAATTTCCTTATCGAGCCGCTGCTGTTCCCCTGCTCTATCCGCCGCGGCAACCTCAAAAAGATCTCGCCTAATGGCGTAACCGCGACCGGGTTTCCGGCTGGCGCTTGATATTTCGGATCGAGCTCCACGTGTTCGGCATTCAATAACCGTTTCAGCGTCGGAATCTGCCTAGAAATTGATTTATTACTTGTGCGTAAAATAAAGCGTATCTTTCTGTTTGACGGAAGCTTGGATTCCGACCTTAAATTTCTTCCCGCTTGGATTGTCTGGTAAATCGATGAAACAAGCTGGCGTTTGCCGGTAAGGTCCTGAACGTCATCTAAGCGGATCTTTTCCGGCGGCAGGGCAAATTGAATCGAGCTTTCTCCGAAGTCCAGGAGTGACCAAAGTTCTTCAGTAATGTGGGGCATGAAGGGATGCAGCAACCGCAATATCGCGGAAAGCACAAAGTCCATTACCGCCAGGGCAGATTTCTTCTGCACCTCGTCACTGCCGAAGATTTCAGTCTTGGCTGTTTCGACGAACCAATCGCAGTAATCGCTCCAGATAAAGTCGTAAAGGCGTTGTGCGATCGTGCTGAACTGATATTCGCGGTAAGCAGCTTCGATTGCGTCGATCGTTTCGTTCAAGCGGGCGAGCAGTTCCAAGGCGTAGATCGATACCGTCTCGTTGTCGATTTTTGGAGCAACATCGCTCGATCCATGCATCTGCCGGAAGCGCGCGACATTCCAAAGTTTCGTCGCGAAGTTTCGACCCTCTTCGATTTGTTTTTCGTCGAAGCGAATATCCTGTCCTCTGGGAGCAATGCGCATCAGGCCAAAGCGCAGGCCGTCAGCGCCATACTTGTCGATCAATTCGAGCGGATCGGGCGAGTTACCCAGGGACTTCGACATCTTTCGACCGAGCTTGTCGCGAATGAGGCCCGTAAAATAAACGTCGCGAAACGCAATATTGTCCTCAACGCGGTCTGATTTGCCAGGCTTGAACTCCAACCCTGCGATAATCATGCGCGCCACCCAAAAGAAGATGATGTCCGGCGCCGTCACGAGCGCGCTCGTCGGATAGAATTTCTTTCGTGTTTCTTCATCCATCGTTTCATAAGCCCAAAGCCACGATGAAAACCACGTATCGAGTGTGTCCGAATCCTGCGTCCAGTTTTCAGCGTCAGCCGGAGGATTGATGCCGACGTAAATCTCCTCGCCGTTTCGGGATTTGAAATTTGGGGTTTGGGATTTCCGGTACCATGCAGGTATCCGGTGTCCCCACCACACCTGGCGGCTGATGCACCAGTCGCGAATGTTCTCCAGCCATTGCGCGTAAACTTTCTCCCAATGCGGGGGAAAAAATCGGATCAGGTGATCACGCACTACACCGAGAGCCTCTTTTGTTTTTGGATAGCGCAGGAACCATTGTTCGCTGAGGCGCGGCTCGATTGGCACATCGCTGCGATCACTGAATCCAACATTATTTTCGTACGCCTCCGTTTTCGCGAGCGCTCCCCTAGCCTGCAATAACTCCGCTGCTTTTTCCCGAGCTTCGAATCGATCGAGTCCGTCCAACTCTCGAACCGCCGGACAATTAATCCGACCATCGGGATGTAGCACATCGACAATCGGCAGGTGATGGCGTTGACCAATCTCGAAATCCAGCGCGTCGTGCGCGGGCGTGACTTTCAAGACACCGGTGCCGAATTCCGGATCGATTGCTTCATCGGCGATAATCGGAATTTTCTCACGTGCCAGGGGACGCCACGCATGCTTACCCAGGAGATTGGCGTATCGCTTATCACCTGGATGAAAGGCCATCGCAGTGTCAGCCATGATGGTTTCGGGCCGCGTCGTTGCGACTTCCAGGAAACGCCCCGGCTCCTCCACAATCTCGTAGCGGACGAAGTAGAGGTTCCCCTTTTGTGGCTTGGAAATTACTTCTTCATCCGACACTGCAGTCTGGGCAGCCGGGTCCCAGTTGATCATGCGGCGACCGCGATAAATCAGCCCCTTCCGATAAAGATCGACAAAAACGTTTTGGACAGCCGCAACGTAAGCGTCATCGAGCGTATAGCGCTCGCGCGACCAGTCGCAGGAACAGCCTAACCGCTTAAGCTGTTCGATGATGATGCCGCCATGTTTATCCTGCCATTCGAGCACGCGACGCAAGAACTCTTCGCGGCCGAGATCATGCCGCGTTTTGTTTTCTGTTCGCCGCAGGTGTTTCTCGACTGCCGCTTGCGTACCGATTCCCGCGTGATCTACGCCCGGCAGCCAAAGAACCTCAAAGCCCTGCATTCGCGCGCGTCGCGCAAGAATGTCCTGGATGGAGTTGTTGAGCACGTGGCCGAGCGTAAGCACGCCGGTAATGTTTGGTGGGGGCATCACGATAGAGAACGGCGGCTTCGAGGAATTCGGATTCGCAACGAAATCGCGATCTTCCATCCACCGCTGATACCATTTCGGTTCAACTGACTTTGGATCGTATCTCTTCGGGAGCTCTGCCATTGCGATCAATCATCCAAAGCCGGGGCGCGTTTGCAAATCGACCAACGCATCCTGCGCAGGATATTCCGCCTCTCCCTTGGTGAAGGGAGAGGACTAAGGTGAGGGATCGCTCAGATGTCAGCAAACAACCCTCACCCCTGCCCTCTCCCTTCAAAAGGGAGAGGCGACACGTAGTTGCGGCGCGGCATCGCTGCGATGAGTTTCCTCGCTGCATGAGTGATTCGCGCCCAATCGGTGTCTTCGATTCTGGCATCGGCGGCCTTACCGTAGTGAAGGCACTCCGAGATTTGCTGCCAAGCGAAAACATTTTCTACCTTGGCGACACGGCCCGTGTTCCGTATGGCCCAAAAAGCCCTGAAACCGTGCAGCGCTACGCCGTGGAACTGGCGGGAATTTTGACGCGAAAAAATGCGAAGGCGCTGGTTGTGGCGTGTAATACGGTTTCATCGGTCGCGCTGCCGTTGCTAATAAAGAAATTTTCCGTGCCCGTGATCGGCGTAATTGAACCGGGAGCGCGAGCTGCGTTACAGGCGACACGCAACCGGCACATCGGCGTGATCGGAACTCGTGCGACGATTCGTAGCGGCGCATACGAAAGGGCGCTGCGCGCTGCTGACAACAATGTACGCGTGAGCAGTCGCGCATGTCCGTTGCTCGTTCCGTTAATCGAAGAAGGACTGCTCGATGACGATGTGACGGACCGAATGATTATGCGCTATCTCGAACCCCTGCTTGCGGATGGGATCGACACACTGGTGCTTGGTTGTACGCATTATCCGCTGCTCACCGATGCGATCGCGCGAATGCTTAAACGCCAAGTCATGCTCGTCGATTCCGCGCAAAATTGTGCACGCGCGGTGGAAGAAACGTTGGACCGACAATCACTTCGGACGACGCCGCCAAATCGCGGTGAGCTACATGTCGCTCTCACTGACTCGGCGGACAATTTCCTCAACGTCGCCCGCGACGCGCTGCAGTTGAGTTTCGGCGAGATCGAGCTGCAACCTTTGCCCTAGGTTTTGGCAGCCCTTTGGCCACGAGATCGTAGGAGTGATCGATCATTTTTCGCAGCTCGGGATCAGGAATGCCACCCTCAATTCCACAGTGTTCCAGTGTTTTTTATTCATGTGATAACCCGGCGTGACTTGCTCGTAACGATCGCGCAGCTCGAGCGCCAGATCAGGGTCGCACTTTAAGTTCACAGTGGTCGGCACTTCGTCCAGAGCTGCTAATCGCGAACATTTTGCCGCTGACTTTGAACACGAGAACATCGGGCCCGAATGGCGTGCCCTCGGTCGCGCAAGGTTTGCTCAGACAGTATTCGCGGAACTGCGCGAGATCCATCAGGCGAGCCGTTCGCGTAAGATTGCCGGCAGATCTTGAATCGCAACGCGTTCTTGTTTCATGGAATCGCGATCGCGCAACGTCACTGTATCGCGCAGCGCCGGATCTTTTTCCCCCAACGTCTCGAAATCGACCGTGATCCCAAAGGGCGTACCAATTTCATCCTGACGCCGATACCGACGGCCGATGGCTCCGCCCTCATCATAGAAAACAGTCATATGCGGCCGCAAAAGATCGACAATCTCTTTTGCTTTCGCGACCAGTTGCGGGTTGTTCTTGAGCAACGGAAACACACCGCATTTAATCGGCGCAACCCGCGGATGAAAACGTAGCACTAAGCGCGTCTCCATTTTCCCTTTTTCATCTGGCGCCTGATCTTCTGAGTACGCCTCACAGATCAATGCGAGTACTGTGCGATCGACACCAGCACTCGGTTCCACAACATGTGGAATAAATCGCTGCTTGGTTTCCTCATCAAAATATTCGAGAGATTTGCCGCTAGCTTTCTGATGCTGCGACAAATCGTAATCCGTGCGATAAGCGACGCCTTCGAGTTCTTGTCGCCCAAAAGGAAAATCATATTCGATGTCGTAAGTCCCTTTTGAATAGAACGCGCGCTCTTGGTCGGGCACTGTTAGCACGTGAAGTTTGCTGCGCGGAATCCCGATGTTCTCGTAAAACTTCAGGCGTTCTTCCTTCCAATATTCCAGCAATTCCATTCCCTGCTCCGGCCGACAAAAATATTCGAGTTCCATTTGCTCGAACTCGCGTGAGCGGAAAGTGAAATTGCGCGGATTAATTTCGTTACGAAACGCTTTGCCAACCTGCGCGATGCCGAATGGCAGTTTCTTGCGTGAAACTTCTAGAATGTTTTTGAACTGAACAAAGATCGATTGGGCTGTCTCCGGACGCAGATAAGCAATGGAACTTTCGTCAGCTGCGGCGCCGACATGGGTCTCGAACATCAAATTGAATTGCCGCGGCGCAGTTAAATCCTTTCCGCCGCAATTTGGACACTGCTTAACACCCTTCTTCTCGACGAGCTGGTCAGCGCGCAAGTGTGCCTTGCAAGTCCGGCAATCGATCATCGGATCAGAAAATCCTTCGACATGTCCGGACGCTCTTAGCACAGCAGGGTGAGTCAGAATCGTTCCGTCCATACCGACGACATCGTCCCGCTCATGCACGGTCACCTGCCACCAGTAATTCTTAAGATTTCGCTTTAACTCAACGCCGAGTGGCCCGTAATCCCAAGCGCCGTTTAATCCGCCATAGATTTCGCTGGATTGGAAAATGAAACCGCGCCGCTTACACAGGCTCACGATTTTTTCCATGCGCTGCGTGTCGCTCGACGCGCTCATGGAGACAGTGTTAACCATGGATTACGCGGATGTCGCGGATAATTATTGAGACTTTGCTGATCCGCGAATCGGCGATTTTACGTCTGCGTTTCGACCGTGATTTCGGTCTTCACCGAATTCGCAATGAAGCATTGCTCGTGTGCCGCATGATTCATCTCTTCGATCTCTTGCGCAGTGGGTTGTTTATCGCCGGAGAACTTCAATCTCTGGTTTAGGGTCGCGCGCGTAATCGCGAGCCTGCCCTTCGGCATTTTTTTCCATGTGGCCGACCGCGTCATCGGTATACTCGTCGAGGACGAACTTTTTCTTCGCTGCTATGGCAAGAAACGTGAGCATGTGGCAACTCGAGAGCGATGCCATAAACGCTTCTTCGGGATCGACAAGCTTTGGGTTGCCCAAATACGCCGGAGCAGCGGACGCTTGCATCTCGTGTCCGCCGTCAAATTTCCAGGTGTGATCGCGCGAATATTTCTGATACTCGAACGGCATGTCGCCGCGTTTCCAAGTGAGAGTAATTTTATGTTCGGACATGCTTTTAGATAGAATGAGATGTGTTACCGGGCAAGCGATCCGCTGTTCCGCCGTATCCTCGGTGAAGGGGGATGCTTGCGCCCCTTCGCGTGCGCTTTATTTTGTCCGCTTCTGCAAAGACGCGCGATTAGCTCAGTGGTAGAGCGCTTGCTTCACACGCAATTACATGGCGTTTTTCGCCTTCTCAAAGTAAATCGCGTATTTGTCGTTTCCTCCAATGACAGAGAGCGTTAACCACGTTATCTCACATTATACTCAAAACAGAAGCGCAGTATCATAGAACAGTATCACATGGCTTTTCAAAGGTGAGCGCTCTGAACTCCGACAAACGACCTTTCCGCTCCTGTGCGCCCTTTCTTTCTGCGTGTCCGTACCCCACGCCGCTCAACAACAGCGGCTCCAGGACTCCAGGCGTTTCTGGAGGCTCCTGAAGCGTCACAACTCAAAGCGAGCACCGCTTCACTCCCTCCCCTCGCTTTTTAACGCAAAAATCCATGCACACCTCAGCGGGGTGACGCTGTGTGTGCAGGAGCGCCCATACGGGGTGATGGGTGCCAACGGGTAGCATGAGAAAAAAGAATGCTTGCCAAAGCTTGCAGGCCAGGGCTGCGCTGCGCAGAGAGGACGTTCACCATGACACCACAGAGCACGTCCTGAGCATCAAGAGGGCCGGGCCAGAGAAGTCACGAACGAGGGGACTCACCATGACGCATGCTCTCACTTAGTGAGTATAGCGGCGCCAGTACATACACCTTTCCCGGTATGCCGAACGTGCGGGATCCTCGGCGCTCGCACGCGCGGGAGCGCGGGAGATTGTTGGATTGGTTGCATTGTTTGCGTCACAATCGCTTGCCGGGCCGCTTGCGATCACCTTCTCATTCCCTTCGATCACTGGAGAAGGAAGCTCTTTCTTTTTATCGTCCTCCCGGTCGCTTACTACTTCCTCGCCGGTTTGCGCATCGAAAACGGGTTTGACCCGTTCTGGCTTACATTGTCCCGTGAGAAGGGCCAGATTGAGAATTTGTTCACGCTGATTTTCTTCCGGCCAGAGTGTTATATGAACACTAGCCACGTCTTTCACCTTTGCGGCGATGTTAAGCTTGTCTCGATGCTCTGCCGCTTGTTCGGCAGCTTCTGCTGCGTACTTGCTCAGACCGAGCTTGGTGCGGTGCTTTCGTTCGCCAAAGACATTGGCCAGCGCATGTGCTGGTGACAGGGCAACTGGCGACACGCTGGTGACAGGCTTTGCCAGTGCTCGCTGAGCTACCGTTTTAGGGGAAGCCATCCAGCCTTCGCGTTTGGAGCGTTGTCGGACCGCGTCCTCGCTGATCCCCATTTGACGCGCAGCTTCGCGGACCCCGACTGCGACTGCCAGCACCCGCACAGCGGGCCAATCTACGTTAAGGGGCTTAGGCATAATTGTGCTCGGCAATGTTCACATGAACAGATAGCCTGCTTCGTCGAGAAAGCAAACCCGGTTGGTGATGACCATTATTGAAATCAGACCATTCCGAAACGGTTGGCAAGTGTACGAGAGTCCTGGTGTTCAGCCAGTATTCTTAAACCAAAATGTGTGATACAACGGAGCGTGGGAATTAACGACTGCGGACGTTTGAAAAGTTTATTTTCCATTTCTTCGCTGGTCGGTGCAGGTTTGTGGAGCGCGATTGTTCCAACAAACGCACAGGTTAACGTTACCCAATATCACAACCATGCCTCGCGTGATGGCCTTTATGTCGATTCGGCCTTCACGCAATCGGCTGCCGCGAACCTGACGCGAGACTTAAACTTTGACGGTACGATTGTAGGCAACGTTTACGCGCAGCCGCTTTACATCGAGGGCGGTCCGAGTGGCCCAATGATCATTGCGGTAACCGAATCGAATAATGTTTATGCGCTTGACGTTGTCGATGGCACCATTATCTGGCAGCGAAATGTAGGCGCTCCGGTGCCCACAGCCGATCTCCATTGCACTGAGGTCGGTTCCATGGGGATCATCAGCACGCCTGTTGTCGATCTTGCTTCACGGGCGCTCTTTTTGAACGCAATGGTTACGCCCGATGGCGGCGCGACCATAAAACATTACATCATTTCCCTTAACGTGGACACGGGCGCCATCAATTCCGGCTGGCCGGTGGACGTGGAGCTGACAGCCCAATACAACGGCACGAGCTTCACTGCAGCGGTTCAACAGCAACGACCTGCGCTCGCCATCCTGGGCAACATTCTTTATGTTGGATATGGGAGCATGGGTGATTGCGACCTCTATCATGGCTGGCTGGTGGGCGTGCCGATAAATAATCCAGCCACTGTTACGGCATGGGCCGCGGCCACTAGTGGCAACACCTACGGTGGCGCGATATGGGGAGTTGGCGGCATCGCCAGTGACGGGACCTATCCATTCGTTACCACTGGCAACACTTACAACACTGGAGGGATCTGGAGCGGCGGCGAAGCAGTGATTCGTTTTCAACCCGGCCCGATTTTTAGCGGTAATCCCAGCGATTACTGGGCGCCTACATACTGGCTTAAGCTCGACGGTGGCGACGCCGATCTTGGTTCCTCGGGCCCGTTACTTGTAGACGTGCCAGGCGCGACACCGTCCAGCCTTGTGGTTGCAATGGGAAAAAATGCCTATGTGTATTTGCTAGATCGTAGTAACCTGGGCGGAATTACCGCGGCGATAGATTCATTACAGGTCTCCGACAGTCATCTCAACCAGGCAGCAGCCACCTACCGTACAGCCCAAGGCACGTATGTTGCTTTTCGCGCTAGCAGCACTCTACTCAGTGCTTTCCGCATTAGCGCAACCAATCCACCTTCCATCATCCCCAGCGTATGGAATGTGAACCAGAACGGATGCGGGTCACCTTTCGTGACCTCCACGGATGGCACTACTAACATGATCGTCTGGGCTGTAGGCACCGAGGGCGATCAGCGATTACATGGTTACGACGGAGATACTGGTGCTGTTGTTTATGCCGGTGGCGGTGCCAACGAATTGATGGCGGGCACGCGCTCGTACAGTACCACCGGCATAGCAGCCCGCGGGCGCATCTACATCGCTACTGATAACAAAGTCTATGCTTTTAAGCTGCCGGGAGGAACGCCAACGCCGACGCCAACCCCTACACCTACGCCAACAGTAACAGTAACGCCTACAGCGACGGCCACGGCAACAGCAACGGCTACATCTACGCCCACTGCAAGACCAACAGCAACGCCTACTGCAAGACCAACGGCAACGCCGACAGCAACAGCAACAGCTACGGCTACATTTACGCCTACTGCAACACCAACGGCTACGCCAACAGCAACAGTAACGCCTACACCGCCAGTTACACCAACGCCCTCAGTTACGCCATCTCCAACACCCATTCCTTCTGCCACGCCCACTCCAAGGCCTACGCCCACTCCAAGGCCTCACGCCACTCCGCATCCTCGCCCGACTCCTTAGCGGCGAAACGGGGATGACGCCCATCGCGACGATGGGAAGCGTTTCGTTGCGCGTGCGGATGAAAAGCTGACTGCGTTTGTGGAACTGGAATCAGCAATTAGCGTCGGTGGCGCGATTGTCCTTGACGAGCGGACGGCAGTTCTTCCAGACTGAGCGACGCGACACGGCCCTGCTAGTAGAAAAATGATGAGAGACGAACAAATGAGGCCAATAGCGAAAATGACTTATACAGCGTTCCAAGTTGTGATTCTAGCAATTGGCACGCTTACAGCAAATGGCGAACCGGGGGACTTATTCGCCTCTATTGATGGCGCTCCCCGAAACGGTGTCGGTTTCATCTATAAATATGCTCCCAACGGGGTGCGAAGCACGGTTGCTTCTGGCCTTTCTCGCCCTCGCGGGTTGGCTTTCGACAGCGCGGGCAACCTATTTGTGGTAACAAACTTCTGCGACGACGCCACATGGTGTCATCCCACGATTTTGAAAATCAGGCCGGACGGCGCGCAGAATGCGTTTGCTACCATACCAGATTCCTTTTTCGCTCAAGGCGTGGCGATTGACCGCTCAGACAATCTGTTTGTCATGGCGATTGGATGGTCTAATACTGTCTCCATAATCTTTAAACTTACCCCCGAGGGCGGGCGGAGATCGTTTGGGTTTGTTCCGGGTCACGGTTTCGGCCTCGCCTTTGACAGCGCCGGCAACCTCTTCGCAGCGGACGTGACGGGTCAAACTATCTATAAGTTCACCCCGGATGGCACACGGAGCATATTCGTTGGTCCAGAAGCTTTCAGCAATGCCGAAACTGGCCCTATCGGGCTGGCTTTTGATCACTTCGGGAATCTTTTCGTATCTACTGTGGTGTTCCCTTATAACAACGATCGAATTCTTAAACTTACTCCGCAAGCTGTTAAACGCACGTTTGCCTCGGGTCTCCCCTTTCCTCGCGGCCTAATCTTCGACAGCGCGGGCAAACTCTTTGTAGCCAACATTCCTTCCTCTGCCGGCGGCGATATTTTAAAATTTACACGCGACGGCGTGCCGACTGTCTTTGCTTCAGAGATTGGCGTTCCGCAAGAAAATGGTGGCCCGGAGTACCTGGTGATCCAGCCAGCCCTGCCATGATGATATTGCAACGGTGCCCTCCAAACGAGCGCATCTCCAAGTGGCCAATAACGGCCAATAAAACCCCCGGACCTTACAATCAGTCGACACGCTTCACTGGCGTGGCGGCTCTTTGCTTCACCCCCGTACACTCACCACTCCCGCCTTGAAATTGCCCTTATCCTCGTGTGTTTCGGATCACGTTGCCAGCGTCATCGTAAACGCGAATCACAGCATCATGTGAGCGGCTGCGATGCTTTGCGTAGCCAATTGCGTTCTCGATTGCGTTCGGCTCGCCATACCACAGGCGACCGAATGGCAGCGCATCGGAAATTAGATCGACGCCGCGGTGATCTTTGCGTGGCCGGATTTCGTAAACGTGTTGTTAGCTACGCATCGGAGCGGGGCGCGGTTCGCTGCATCGCTTGGTTAGGCGACCAGTCGAGCATGGCTCGGCGTTCCGGTTTCGACCGCACTTATTCGACTAGGAGTTTACCGCCCCAGTCGGCTGGGTTGGAATCGAAGATCGTCTCCGAAAGTGTCCACGAATGTCCCCATGGGTCGAGGAACGAGCATTGGCGCTCGCCGTACACGTGATCCGCGGGTTCAGCGAGAACATGAGCACCGGCTGCCTTGGCGCGTCCAAAGAGTTCGTCGATCGCCGTGACGCGAAGTGTGATGGAGTGCGCCGCGGGGCTCTGCTGTGTCGAAGGAGCGGCGTCAGCGTGTGCGTCGGGTTTGGCGACAACGATGGCCCCGTTGCTGTGCATGAGCTGACACCGATTTTCGGAATTGCGGAGACGTACGGTAAATGGCAGGGCCGTTGTGAGCCACTCGACTGCTTCGGGCACGTCGGGGTAGTACAGCACGGGTATTACGGCGGTATTTGGTGCCGAGCGGTTCTTCTTCAGCATAGAAATCGGAGGTTTTATCAACTTTGCTTCCCTGGTCGTCTAACGAGAAAGAGATAAGCCACGGCAGGGTGTCGTGGCAAACACGCTGAACTTATTTCGAAATGGGGCCGTTGGCTTCATCGACTGGTTAGATGCAGAGCACGAACTACGGGCGCGGCCTGGGCGTTGGTCGACTTCTCGGGGTCGGGGCCATTCTTGGTGTAGGTGTTGCTCTAGGTGTTGGCGTAGCAGTAGGTGTAGCCGTCGCCGTTGCTGTCGCAGTTGGTGTCGGCGTCGTAGTTGGAGTTGGCGTCGGGCCACATGGACAGTCGACCATCTGTTCGTTCGCGTCGATTGGGATGCCGGGGTGTGCCTCCCCGCCGGGAGCCACGATGCTGGTATTATTCACTGCTGATCCGTAGAACCATAGCCGGTTAAAAGTCAGATTCGGCCCGCTGCTCCAAGTGTCGGTTGTCGGGTCATAGATTTGGGTGATGTTGCGCGTGGGTACGATCCCGCCTCCATAGAGGTAAAGTTTCCCGCAATAGACAGTGCTGCCCGGCCCCGTCACTGCGGTTGGTACATTCGCCCCAGTCGCCCAGGTGTTAGTCGCAATATCGTAGATGTACAGCGTGTTGAGTTCGCTGGTGCCATTATTGCCGCTGGCAATGTACAACTTACCGTTGATGGCGCCGAACCCCGGCCCGTAGAGCGCTTGCGGCATGGGCGCAAGCGTGCTCCAGCTGTTGGTAGCGATGTTATAGACATAGAGCGTGTTTACCGCTCCGCTGCCATTGTAGCCGCCCGCGACGTAAATGATCCCATTCCACAGCACAGTGGCCATATCGCTCAAGGCGACCGGCATCGGCGCGCCTGTGGTCCAGGCGATATCGTAAATCCGGGTGGTATTCGTTACGCCGGAAACACCAAAGCCACCCATGTTGTAAATGTTCCCATTAGGTACACGGCCTGGGACCGGTAGTGTTGGTCAGGCGAGGGAGGCAGAGCCGTCCAGGTGTTGAGCACTGGATCGTAAAGCAAAAAATCTGCATGCGCCGTGATCCCGTCGTAGCCACCGCCGCAATAGACATAGGTGCCGTCGCTGACAGCAAAAATGCCACTGGCGTTGTAAGGCACGGTTACCTCAGTAATCCAGTTACACGCGGCTGCTGGTGCAGACTTAGCTACGCCAAAAGGCCTAATACGGTCAGGATTCTGCGAGTGCGCAAGCGCGAATGGCATCGCGCAGATCGCCACAAGCAAGAGCAGGTAAAGCGCGCCTCGAACAACATGCGCTTTAATCGCGGGGCCAATGTGCGCTTTCACTTTGCTTGCGCCCAGGTGGAGCAAGCATCTTTTACTCGAACCGCGTCAGAGATATCAAGACATTTCGGTTGCTGACGCACATCGCGGCGACGGGAAGCGTTTCGTTGTGCGTGCCGATGAAATACTGACCGCATTTGTGGAATTGGAAGCGGCGATTAGAGAGTCAGGCCTTCGTAATGAATCAGAAAGACCTGTCGGCCTTCGCTTCGGCGGATGCAAGTGGCAGACCATTCCGCCAAGCTTATAACGGCAGGTGTATTTGCTGGAGAAATTTGGTAGATGGAAGCCTTATGAAGTTCACCTGGCGCAAACATTTGATCATTTGCCTGTTTCTTGGGCTGCTAGCGATTCCCATATACTACCTAGATCTGGCAGTCCTCGGGGAAAAAAGAGGAGGCGGCAATTGGATCACATTGGATTTCCGGGGGCTTATCTTTTGGACTTATATCACTCTGCTCGCAATTGACGTTCCACTCAGTTCAATTGCCGTCCTGTCATTTCCCAGGTCGGGCGTGTTTCGTATTCATGCAGGCGCAATGGTGCTTTCAGTCGTCCTGCTCGTCACGGGCCTTGTCGGTTACGACAAACTGCATCGTGCAGCCATCGCCAATCAATACCGCGCCTTTATGGAAAGTCGCAGACGTTTAATCAACGTGATTGAACTGAAGCAGTGGTCGTATTTTCCCGATGAAAGTGATCCAATGGAGATTCGTGTGAGCGTGGTCGTCCACGAGTCAGGTAGGTTTGCGGGCAACGTGACCGGGGAGCAAACGGATCCATCCGGCTCTTCTAGAACCGTTTTCGAATCGATTAATGAACCGGAGAGCCAGCGGCAGGTTCGTAGCGGAGAGGCCTTCACTTATGCATTCCCGTTAAAAGTCCTGCACGCGGCGTATGCTAATGATGTTCGCATTACCTTGTATCTGTTTAGGGCTGCCAATGGGCCTGCCGATGGCGATATTGAGAAAGTGTTTATGAACTCGCCGCAGCAGGATGACGACGGCGAGTATTTCTACGGCGTACTACCTCCTCCTTCCCGACCTGCCAAGTGACCGTGCCGCGACTTACTGCTCTCGTTGTTCCGCCTGTGGGCAAACGCCCGAATGGAGCGGCTCTTTAATTTTCGGCGCTCTGAGGCCTTATCTCGGCACTGGATCGTGAAGGGCGAACCATCTGGATTGCTGACGCGCATCGCGACGACGGAAAGCGTTTTGTCGCTCGCTCAGATGAAAAGCTAACTGCGTTTCTAGAACTGGAAGCGGCGATTAGCAAAAATAGTATTGACACTTTCTGTCGCCGGCGGCCAGAATCACACCCGGGCTAGGTTTGTTAGGCGCCTCCATCACAACTCCACCTGACCCGCTTCCCGCCGGGTTAACCCGTGAACGAAAGGTTCGTTCAACAACCAACGGAAAAACATGAAATTCAACCCTCGTCGCCCAGCGGTATGCTGGCCTTGTAAGTTAAATGCTGAAAGGAAAAACATGAAAACATTCCCGAATATTAACTATCTGGCGATCGCGCTGGCCGCTTTCGCCTACTTCGCGCTATCGCCCACAGTCCGAGCGGTTGATCCACCACCGGATGGCGGCTATCCCGGATCCAACACCGCAGAAGGAGATAGAGCGCTTCTTGATCTCACGAGCGGCGTTTACAATAGCGCTGTTGGTTGGCTTTCACTGGAGATGAACACCGAAGGCAACTTCAACACGGCCATCGGCGCAGCAGCGTTGTTGTTCAACAGCACAGCAACTGAAAACACCGCTACTGGCGCAGGGGCGCTTCTAAAGAATGCACCGCGCCTTTTCGTCGGCGGCAACGGCAACACGGCCAATGGAGCGTTCGCGCTCATTCAAAACACCACTGGCTCGTTCAATTCGGCGATCGGTGACAGAGCGCTCTTTAACAATATTAGCGGAAGCAACAATATCGCCTTAGGCGGTTCTGCAGGCACTGGTGTCACGACGGCGAGTAACGTTATTTGTATTGGCGCCGGTGGTAATAACCAAGGCAACAGCTGCTTTATCGGTCAGATCTTCGGTGCAAGTGCTGCCAACGCGGCTGGTGTGTATATTAATGCAAGCGGTAAACTTGTCGCCCCTTCGTCCTCTCGTCGGTTTAAAGAGGACATCAAACCAATGGATCAGACCAGCGAAGTGCTCTTTGCGCTCAAGCCAGTCACGTTTCGTTACAAGAAGGAGATAGATCCAGAAGCGATTCGGCAGTTTGGACTCGTGGCAGAAGAGGTGGAAGCGCTCAATCCTGACCTAGTGGTGCGCGATAAGGAGGGCAAGACTTATAGCGTTCGCTACGATCAGGTGAACGCGATGTTGCTCAACGAGTTCCTCAAAGAGCATCAGAAGGTGCAGGATTTGGAGAAACAGGTTGAAAAGCTCACTGCGGGCCTACAAAAGGTGAGCGCACAGCTTGAAGCGAGCAAATCCATGTCGCAGGTGGTCAACAACAATCAGTAACGCAGCGGAGCCGCGAGGTTTAGTTGAATAGCTGTCCTCGGTGCACTCGATTTTGATGATTGATAGGAATTGTGCGAATTAATTATCATTGTTATGCCCATCCTCGCCTTCACCCTTATCGAGGTGTTTGTCCTCATCGGAGTGTGCATCGTCTTAGCCGCTGTGGTCGTCGCCATTGCAGGGAGTTTGCTGCGCAAGGGAAAAGAGGAAGTGCTCACGCGCATCGTGAAGATTGGGTGTGCAGGCGACGCAAAAAAAGGAGAGGAAAACGTGGTGTTGGGTGATATATCACAGAATGCCTTGGATGTGTTAACCCAGGGTTTCAGTATGGATACGGTCAAGGCCAAGATCGTGTGGTGGAAAACCGGCGACAGAGTGTGCAAATACAAGATCGTCGTCACAGGATCCGATGCCTCCGGTAATCCAGGAGCCCCCCGCGAAACTCAGGAATTTGAAGTCAAAAATTGCCCAACTTGACGCAGAGCGAAAACGAAACCATGAACCGCTTCACACGCAATTCCATGGCGTTTTCGCCCTTCTCAGAGTAAATCGCGTATTTGTCGTTTCCTCCAATGACAGAGAGCGTTAACCACGTTATCTCACATTATACCCAAAACTAAAGCGCAGTATCATAAGGCAGTGACAATCGCTTTTTACTGTGATCGTGAACTCTTTCGCGCAACATGGCCGCTTTGTAACGACGTTGACCGCAGCATTGCCTCTTACAGCCCAGGCGGGTCGAACACCAGCGGCTCCAGGACTCCAAGCGTTCCTGGAGGCTCCCGAAGCGTCACAACTCAAAGCGAGTACCGCTTCACTCTCTCCCCTCGCTTTTTAACGCAAAAATCTGTGCGAACCACACCGGGGTGCGGCCATGTGCAAAGAATGCCTGTATGGGGGGTGAGGGGTGCCACGGTAGCGCAGGGGTGAAAAAGAATTACTTCTCAATCACAGAGCGTCATGTGTAGCGACGCCAGGTACTTGCACCTTTCCCGGTATGCCAGACGTGCGGCATCCTTCGCGCTCTCGGGAGCGCGGGAGATTGTCCGCTTGGTTGCGTTGGTTGCGTCACAATCGCTTGCCGGGCTACTTGCACCGGGCATCTTCTCATTCTTTTCGAAGACTGGAGAGGGAAGCTCTTTGCTTATTTCTTCCTCGTCGTCGTTTATTATTTCGCCGGTTTGCGCATCGAATTGAGGTTTAGTCCGTCGTGGCCTTAGTTCTCCTGTGAGCACAGCCAGGTTGAGAATCTGCTCACGCTGGTTCTCTTCCGGCCACAACGTCGAATGCACACTTGCGACGTCTTTCACTTTTCCGGCGATCAAGAGCTTGTCTCGATGCTCTGCCGCTTGTTCGGCAGCTTCCGCAGCATATTTGCTCAGACCCAGCTTGGTTCGCGCTTTGCGCTCGTTTAATATGGCAGCGACCGATTGAGGCACTGATTGCACGCTTTGCACTGGTGCAATTACATCTGATGACAAGGGTGCGATTACATTTGATGACGCGGTGTGTACTTGCCCGGTTGCATTCTTGATCTGTTGAGTCCAACGGTGGCGGTGAGCGTGCTGGAGTACAGTCACCTCCGGGATGTTCATTTTGCGTGCGATTTCGCGGAGGTTAATCCCGGATGCGTACGCGGTAAAGATCTGCTCCCAGGTTTCGTTAGTGATCTTTCGGCGCATACGCTTTTAGGGTAATCATATTAATGCTCGTCGCATGTACAACTCAAGTATTTCGGCAGCGATGAGCGCTAACGGTTCGCTCACGTTTGACGTCACAACAAGCCGCAGCGACGTAGGACAGTGAATCTGCGCCCCCCGAGAACGCCAAAAACTAAAGAGTTCGTCCATGAGCCGTTTCGGACGTGTCCGGATTGCGGCACCGAGGGAACATTCGGCGTTCTCATGATATGCGACCGCCACTACGACCGAAGATGTATTCATTGTTGGTTCGACCAATCTCTGCCGTTGCCTGCAGTCAAAAAGAGCATCGTCTACTTGGACCAGTTCGTTCTCAGCAACATGATGAAGGAATTGGATCCTTCTAAGAAAATCGCTCATGGGTTTTACCGGACGCTCTTTGAAAAACTGGATCGGTTGTCCAAGCTACAGCTCATTGTTTGCCCGGATTCACCAATCCAGGATCATGAGTCTGTTGTCGACACGCGATACGAGAAAATCCGCACAGTTTTCCGCCAGCTATCACACGGGGTCAGCTTGCACGACCCGACAACGATTCTCCACGCTCAAATTATGCGGGCATTCGACGCCTGGCGAAATGGACGACCGTGCGACTCTGGTGTAACTCGCAAGTTCGTTTTTACCAAGAAGCCAGATGTTTGGCAGAGTCGATATAGAATTGAGATGAACTTTACCGTGCCAGGTTTGGTTCAAGAGCTGAAAACAAATCGCGGGATAGTTACCCAGCGTCTTCACGAAGTCTGTCAAGACTGGCAAGATGACGAAAATTTTAGCTTCAAAGAAACGTTCGATAATGAACTTGCAGGCGTTGGCAAAGCGATTTTAGAACAGCGCAGTCGTTATCTCGCACGTTACGCGGCAGTGTTGAACGGCCAAGCACCACTCGATGATGAAGTTTCCTTTCCACCGCCAGCAGCGAGCCTCGTATCACGCATGTTGACGGAACTCGGCTCAGCTATCCCGGACATGGGCGAGCGGGTCACGGCGATTCGTAACTTTTTTGCATCCGACAAGTTTAGGGCTGTTTCAGGAGCGCGAATCTCTTCTCTTTTCTGGGCAACAATCGCCCGCGAAATTCATGCTGGCCGCAGGCCAGATCATTTCCCGAAGGCCAGCATGTATAACGATATCAATGCCGTAGCAATGTATTCACCTTTCTGCGATGCGATGTTCGTCGATAAGGAGATCTCGCATCTCACAAAACAAGGCGAGTTGTGCAAAGAATTGGGCGGCAAGACCCGGTTCTTTTCTTTGCGCCAAAGTGAGAAAACCCAATTCCTCGATTATCTCGACGGCATTGAACGCGGCGCTTCAGCAGAACACCTAGCACTCGTCGAGGAAGTTTATGGACCGCCGACGCCGTACGTCGATTTGTTGCGGGACAATCGAATCTGAGGCCAATCAAAAAACGCAGCATACTTCCTACGATTCCGAATTACCGCGTCCAATTCGTCGGCGATATTGTACATGCTCATTTGAATACCTAACGAGAAAGAGATAAGCCACGGGCGGGTGTCGTGGCAAGGTTGCTGAAGTTGTCTTGCCAAGGGGTCGTTGGCTTCATCGACTGGCTAGGCCGTGCCAATTTCATGATCGCGGTGGCACAATGATTGGCTTGCCTGTATGCGGATCAACTAAGATCTCGTCTCCACGACCAGCTTCATTGGTAGAGCGGTCGCGGGTTTCCGTATTCGATTTCCGGTGTTTGTCTGATCTTTTGCGGTGTGGCCAGTGGGTTGAGCAGGCCTCTTTTCATCATTTCCCGCTCAATTGCTTCCTGCTCCCGTTGATCGTCCTGCATGTCGCCGTAGGCGTTGCCCCAGGCGAAGCGCCCCGTGTTCTTGCGTGCCAGTTGGTAGTGGCGAAGCGCCAACTGCTGGTTGGTCATGTGGTGGACGTGCGCGTTAGTGATGGTTCCGCAGCCGCTCAGGCTTATGCCTGCGATGGCCGCCGCAATCACCAATTTTCGCATCACCTACTTATCCGCAAACGATGAGACAGAGTTCTCGAAAAGGTTAAGATTTCGTGAACCGCCGATACACGACCAGTCTCTGGGAAATCATCGCTGACACTCTCAGCAAAGCTTAGCGAGATTTTAGGATCGAACGTCGTTGCGTACGAACGAGTTGGAGACTCAGGGCTGTGATTTCAGGATCGAAGAACTCGTGAACTTCCCACATATCTGTCCGAAATCGCTCTAAGCCGCTCCGAGTGAATAGGTCATAACGACCTTTGTAGAGCCGCTGCGACCGAGGAACATTGTGCACAGGAAAGCGATGCGCGAAAGCGTTGCGAACGGTGTTCAAGGCAGCTACGTGTTTAGTGATGGCTTTCGGGACATCTTGGAACGATTTGATCATTTTCAGTTTCTGAAGGGGATAGATCCGGTCGAGCATTGCTTCGACAATCTCGCGGGATCGTCGTTTGGCTTGCTTACGATCTGCGACTTTTCTGAGGATTGTTCGGTTTAGGACGTCGTCGATCTCGACGTACTCGGTCACGACGATAGAGCGGACAATTCGCTCTTTCATCTGACGAAGGTGCCAGATGATCGCATCTCGGTCGCCGGCCCAAAAGTCCGTGACGGTTCTGGGCGTTAAATAGTTTTGATAGAGGATGCGATCGACCTCTACCCAAAGACGCCGCTCGTACCTGCTTAGGGTCGGCTGTTTCATGTTCGGCTCATTGTCAGATTTCATTGTGTTTAACATTCAAGCTCTTTGGCGACGATTCTGTCGCCACGCAGCTTTATTCTGTATCTAACGACCTTCCCTTGCCATCCGCGCATCTTCAGCTCGAACTCGCTTACCACTGCCTTGACCTTCATATACCTCCACCAATCGAGCGAGTAACTTCTCGCGAAACATGCGTACACTAGGCTGAAGGCTTCAATGATCTGATCGGCCTTGCCTGGTGACTCGGCAATGGAGATATGAATCAAGGTGCGCCCTGAGCGGTGCCGGAGACGCCATGAGCACGCCACCATTTCCGCGAACGGTGGTGCGCGTGCGAACGCTGCAATGGCTTTGCTTCATTCAGCAATCCTCCCGTTGAACGTGCGCTTGGTATCGTGAATGTGCCGCAACTCTGCGGCAGTCAGTGGCGCAATCCGATTCTGGGCAACCAGCACACGCAACTCCCCCCTGGTGTAAATGGCGAAGCGATCAGCGCCAGCTTCTACCAGTTTTCCCCTGGCGTATTCGTCCTCGCAAAAGAAAAACCCTTCGCCTATCGCCTCACTGAACACCATGCAGAAGGGGAGTTCGAGCAACGCGATCAGGCGCGGCTTATACTGGCGCAAAACATCCACGAAATCCTGTGGACACCTTTTGGCAAAATCCACATGCAGCTTGTCGCCAACGGACTGTAGTTTGAGTCCACGCTCAACGGCTTCTTGAAACACGGAAATAGTCGTTTTCGTCATAAAACCAGTACCTCCCCGCTGACCGTGTTTTCCTGGCTATTGGATGTGTCTACGTCTACGCAACCCCCGTTTTGCCCTCGTAAATTGTTAGGTTGTGTAGACGTAGACAGCGTAAGTGTTTGAAATTCGCGGGTTGGCCTGCCGCCAGTCCGTCCGGGGGTTTGCTCCACCCATTTGCCACGACCGATTTTGACGAGCGCGTTCAACTGACGCTCGGCTTCACCCTTATTGTTTTTCAGTGGACGATAAGACTGCATCACATCGCGAACGGTGACATGACCGTCGCGTGATTCGACAAATTCAATCAAGCGCCGTGAGTCGCGCTGTTCCCGCGTCTCTGCAAAGGTGGCGTAAATTCTCGCCTGTTCGTTCCCGAACCATTGCGCCAGTTCGCATGCTGCTTGCATCGTTTCGGCGGTCACAATCTCGGATGCTGGATTACGAGGCAGTTGGCCGACCAGAGCGAGTCTCGCTGCATAGCCGCCGAGTTTACTCCATGTCGCTTCGTCGCGTTCGTCTGATGCAATCGCAGTTGCGCCAGTTTCGTTGTAGAAGCGAACGAATGCTCGCTTGGCATCGGGATCGAGCTGGAGTAATCGGGGACGAGATTCCCCGTTTACGGACTCCGGTTGCAACTGGTAGAGCGCGTCGAAAAGTTTCAACACCGCTTCGCTCACTCGCTCAGGAATGGTGTCCTCAGTCCAACGATCCTGCCGGAACGGTGGAGCCGCGAAAAGGAATCTAGCCGGGAGTCCACGGTCAAAGAAGTCTTCGCTCAGTACGCGCCTCAAAACTTTTTGCTGGATGCCGCCTGTGATACACACTCGCGGATCGTGAATCCTGTAATGACGCCTGTCGCTTCGACGATCCACGGCGAAGAACACTCCATTATGAAGGCTCAACCAGCGGCTCACGTCTGAGCCTTTCGCGCTTTTGTATTGGTCGTGACTGGCGAACCAGTGCGACAGCTCATCTTTTTTGTTCAAGACGCCACGCGGATTGTTTTGAATCACGTCCGCAAGAACTTCGAGGGTCATGTCGTCCGTTAAACACGTCCGAAACACTGGTTGCTCAGGCTTTTTGCCGCGTCCTTTGCGATTGGCTTCCCATGTGGCGAGTTCATTGTCGTAAATCTCTCGCGCCTCTTTATTCTGGCACATCAGTTCCCGTTCGTGTTCCAACACGGGAGCACAAGCAGCTTCCAACGCTGGCGTCTTACGGGAACCAGAGCGCCCGATGATTGCAGACCAGATGATTGGCGGTTGGATGAAGCGCCGCTTAACCAGAATGGAGCAGGCATTTCCGATTGCGCTGCCGATTGCTGCCAACACAGGCAACAGGATGAAAGCAGGATCGACATTCAGACTCGCGGCAGCAGCGACGATGTAATTTTGCAGCGATGCCGGGAGCAACGCCAGGGGTGGCGAGACATACGGTGTTGGCGGAACCTGTAGCGCATACGCATCTCCATAGTTAGCCGTTTCCCCTCGTAAATTAGGGAATTGTTGAGACACGCGCTCCGCCTTGCCGATGCGCGACCGCAATTCATGGTTCACCCCGGCGAGGATGCCGATACACGAATTATGGAAACAACGTAGCGTGGGAGCACCGTCTAAGAGAATCTCGCAGTCCCGGAGGCCATCCGCTGCGGTGTGCAGGTGTTTGCCGGGACACGTACAAAAGCCAGTGGTCTCGCTTTGCCAGTCAATGGTGCCAAGTATTTCAACAGCGATACGCTGCCGCAGCCAAAGATCAGTAGTACCATAACAGAGTCGGCGCTCCGGTTTCTCCGGCTCTGGCAACGATTCGATCTGAGTCGCATTCGGGTTATGGGATAGCTCGGGATCGTACGACAGGAAACAAAGCCGTGCCAGGTCCTTGCACTTCTCGTCTATCTGAACGCCAGTTAGTTCAAGCACATGCTTTTCGACTGCGCGGAAGCTGCCCGCGTGCTTCACAGCATCGGCAGGGACGCGAAACACCGCTTTCAAACCGTCACCTGATGGCGACTTAAACAGCGCCCAAACATGGGGACTCTTTAGCAGCTTCTCGCGGACAACAGGCAACTCGCCATTAAGTGAGTCCAGGTCGGCGCATAACAACCCGCTGTGCTGCACAAGTGAGTTGCTGTTTCTCTCCGAAAATACTCCGCTCCATAAGACGGCTGCTAACTGCTTCTTGAGCGGATCAACGGCTTGCTTTGCTCGCTTGCGATCACCATGTTGACCTAGTTCGTCCCGAAACTTGGCGCGGACCAGCTCCACGTCAGGGCGTACTTTCTTCCCGCCTGTTTTGATCGCGTTGATAACGACCAGGGCGCTGTAATTGCGAGTCGTAACGTCAGTGGCGTTCGCAACCATTGAGACCAGTAGCGCCGTCTTGCTCATCGTTCACCTCCAAGCGCGAGCAGAAGTTGTTGCGGATAATCGGCGCACCGCAGGCACCAAACAAGCCCAGTCAGCGCGGATCGCCCATCGTTGCCGCCGAGATTTCGGTTCGTTATTCGTGAATTGCAAGAAACGCATCGCCGAGCCGGGGCTTTGGCGGATTGCAAAAAGCTGAAGACGCAACACGCTGTCAGCAGTTCAGTATTTCGCCTCTTTGCCGGAGGACGTTTCTGTTTCCGCGGCGGTCCGAGCGTGTTCATTCGGTTTAGGTCATGTGATCGGCCAGAAACCTGTCTAATTCCGTCTTTGGAAAAATGAGGTGCCGCAGTGCGCGATTGGGATGCAACAGACCCCTGTTGATCAGTCTGTGCATCGTTATCACAGACACGCCGCCGATGTAACGCGCCGCGGCTTTTATTTTGAACCCACCAGGGACTTCAGCCCCAAGGACGTTCGGAGTAGGAGGATTTTTTAGAGCGCCGTTTTTCTTCTGGCGCTTAGATTGTTTTGGCATGAGCAGTGAGCTTTCATTTTTTTCCTGCAACCGCTTGTTAGGCGCGTGGTTGCTGTTTGGGGCTTTTCACTGCTCGCCTGGTGACCTAAGTCACCTCGCCCACATGTCCTCGATCTATATCATTGGATGTCGCTATTCTTTGCATGACCATTTCAGATTGCAATCAGTTTTTTTGAATCACGATTGCGCTACAACGCGAGAGGAAATGAGCGGCACCACGTTTTCAGGCTGCTCGGTTGTCATTAACTGAGCCATGCGGTCGCTGTGTGGACGGCGAACGTGCGAGTACGTGCTCAAGATCAATTTGCCGCCGTCTCTGTGTCCCTGCCAGAGCGAGACGGTCTGCACGTCGATGCCTCTTTCAAGGCAGCTCGTGATGAACATCCTGCGAAGTGATCGGTGCGTGAATTGCGAGATCATTCGCCCATCGGGAAGTTCGCGAACGAATCCGAGGCGCTTGCACGCGTTGGCGATTGCCTTACGCGCCCCATACACCGTAAACAGACGCTCGTGCTGCTTCTTGCCCTTGCAAAGCTTTTCCATCAGCGAGCGGAGTTGGGGAAAAACAGGCACAGTGAAGCCCTGGCTTGTTTTGTGCCGAAATACGATCATGCGACCCGCATCCAGATCGACATCAGCGCGTGTGAGTGAACTAGCCTCAGCTTGTCCTAATCCAGCGAGACCAATAAATTCCACGAAGTCTGCGCTCTGCCCGGCGTCCGCGCTGAAACGCTGGTTGCGAATATCGTCAACGATTGCTTTGAATTGCTCCAAGGTCGGCGTGGTGCGAATCGGTTTCGCTGGCTTGCGATACTTCAAAGCGGCGACGGGATTTTCCGTGACGACCTTGTCATTGACTGCCGTGTCCAACGCATCGCGAATCACGGTCAACGCCTGATTGAAAGAGGATGCGGACTTGTCGCCGTAATGTTTCGACAGCCACCCCGACAGTTGTGAGGGTTTCAAACTCCGCAGCGGCAGCTTGTCACAGCCAAACAGTGTCTGTTTTAGCTTGGCGACGATTGCGCGTTTGTTCTCCAGCGTGGTCTTAGCCCCTTGCAGCGTCTCGGCGTAATCATCCAGCACCTTTGCGAAACTCGTGTTGCCCTTGGTCGCGTCGGTGCGCTCAAGATCATCTTTGAAGCCGCGCAGCTTGCGCTTGGCTAACGCCAAATCGTCGGTGTCGAGCTTCTTGCGGTACAGCTTGCCGTGGAAGCGCACTCGTGCGAAGAATTGCCCGCTCGGATTGTAACGATACAGACCATGTTCTCGTTTAATCTTTGTCCATGTATTTAAGCTCATGTCAGATAGCATAAAGTATCATAAGACAGTGACAATAGGAAAATACGTAGGTCTTCAAAATTGATACAAGTGATTGATCAACAACGACTTTGCGCGATTAGCTCAGTGGTAGAGCGCTTGCTTCACACGCAAGAAGTCGCAGGTTCGAACCCTGCATCGCGCATTCTATTACGTTTCGCTGGGAACCCGAAGTGCCATATCAGGATAGAGCGGTTGCCGCGGCGGCAAGTCACAGGTTCGAACCCTCTATCGCGCACCATTGTTTTTATTTGCTTACGAGGGAAATAACCTGCAGAAATAACACCCTTATGGGCCTGGTGCAGCAAGTTCTCGAAGTTGTCAAAAAACGTAACCCCAACGAGCCGGAGTTTCTTCAGGCGGTGACTGAAGTGCTGGAATCGATCCGGCCAGCGATCGAACGTCACAAGAAGTATCGAGACGGAAAGGTCCTTGATCGCCTTGTCGAACCCGAGCGCATGATTCAGTTCCGCGTTCCCTGGATCGATGACAAAGGCCAGATTCAAGTTAACCGCGGGTTCCGCATCCAGATGAACAGCGCGCTTGGTCCTTACAAAGGAGGCCTCCGTTTTCATCCGACGGTGTGCGCCAGCATCGTTAAATTCCTCGCGTTCGAACAAGTTTTTAAAAACTCGCTCACGGGTCTGCCGATGGGCGGTGGTAAAGGCGGTGCGGATTTCGATCCCAAGGGCAAATCTGACAGGGAAGTCATGCGTTTTTGTCAATCGTTCATGACCGAACTATTCCGCCATGTTGGTCCACACACCGATGTGCCGGCCGGCGACATCGGCGTAGGCGGTCGCGAAATCGGATATCTGTTTGGCCAATACAAACGGCTGGCAAATGAATTCACCGGCGTGTTGACCGGCAAACGGCTTAACTGGGGCGGCTCGCTGATGCGCCCAGAAGCCACCGGATACGGCGCAGTTTATTTCGCGCAGGAAATGCTTAAGACGCGCAATGAAACAATCGAGGGAAAAACTTGCATCGTCTCCGGCGCCGGCAACGCCGCCCAATTTACCGTGGAGAAATTGATCGAGTGCGGCGCCAAGCCGATCACCATGTCTGATTCGGGCGGTTACATTTACGATAAGAACGGGATCACGGAAGAAAAACTGGCCTGGGTCAAAAGTATCAAGAACGTCCGGCGGGGACGCATTGCGGAATACGCCAGGAAATTCCGCGCTAAATATGTGGCTGGTCAGCGGCCTTGGAAGATCAAATGTGATTGCGCGTTTCCCTGCGCTACGCAAAACGAGATCACCGGCGAAGACGCGAAAAAACTCGTGGAGAACGGTTGCTATGTAGTCTCCGAGGCGGCCAACATGCCGACTGTCCCGGCGGGCGTCGATCTGTTCCTCGAGAAAAAAATTCTCTTTGGCCCTGGTAAAGCAGCAAATGCGGGTGGGGTGGCGACATCCGGCCTGGAAATGAGCCAAAATTCAATGCGTCTACCATGGCCGCGAGAAGAGGTTGATTCGCGTTTGCGTCACATCATGTTCACGATCCACAAGAACGCATGGGAAACCGCCGACGAATACGGATACCCGGGCAATCTCGTAGTTGGCGCGAACATTGCTGGATTCGTGAAGGTGGCAGACGCGATGCTCGATCAAGGCGTTGTATAGCTCTTGCGGGTTTCGGAGAGCGACGCTTGGAAACAGTCTTGCAGATTTTTTCGTGGCAACTGGCGGCAGCCGATGTTAGAAGGGGAGCTTTAAATCTGGGCAGCGCCTAAACGCAGACGCGTGAAATTCTGTCGAAACCGAATATGATTATATGAAGATGAGCACTGTTTATCTCGGAAAGGCAACTGCGAATGAAACGGAAACCAGGTCGAGGCGATTGATTCTGTTGGTTCTTCTGCTTTCAGCCCTGTTCTGGGCAGGGGGCTGTGAAGGCTATTACACCGCTAACCCGGGTTATTACGGACCTAACTATGGTTACGGTCCGGGGCCGTACTACGGAGGAGGCTCTGTCGTGGTCGCAGTTGGGGATCGGCCGTATTATGCTCGTGGCCCCGGTTACTGGTCAGGCCGCGTGTATTACGTTTGGAGGCCAGGACATTGGAGGTATCGATACGGCCAGAGAGTCTGGATACACGGCCATTACGTTGCGCGAGGATACTAAGCTGCTTCCTGAGAGGCGGCGCCGCCACGTCAGCGGTCTTACCAAGCCGTGACCAGTCCACCCAGCAAACCGAGCAAAGCGCCAACGAGCGTTTCCAGAAGATCATGGCGCTTTAGATAAAGGCGCGACCAGAAAACGAGGAGAGCCAGCACGAAGGTCGCGGCGCCAAGGACCGGGTTGACCACAAACAGAATGACCGCGCTATAGAAAGCAAAAAGCGCGTGCAACGACAGTTTGATCCGAAAATTGATTAGCGCAGCCATGATCAGCAAAAACAATGTCATCGTGGCCCCGCGCAATGCGAAGCCCGGCGCGCGGGATAGCAAAAGTACAATCACGGCCACCGCCGAAATTGAAATCGCACGCGGATAAAATCGGATGCGTTCAGCTCGAATGGAAACATCTGGATCGCTCCACCGGCCTGATTGGACCCCGCGAAAAAGTAGGAGTGCCATCGGCAGAATCACGGTCGCTAACAGAGTCAGCAAAAGTGCGACACCGGCGCGATTAGCGAGGCGCAAGGCAATGATAATGCCCACTGAAAGACTGATGAAAACCAACGGATGCCCAATCCAAGAAACCCATCGTGCAAAGACAACAGTCGCCCTGAGGTCGATTTTGTCACGACTCACTTGTCACTTGTTACTTCCAATAATGCGCCCGCTTACTTCGCCAAAGCCGACGCGGTAAGCATCACCCTGGCACCAGCCACTAATTGCAAGAGTATCTCCGTCTTCGAGCCATTTGCGCGTTTCGCCGTTGGGCAGCTTTAGGGGATTCGCACCGCGCCAGGTCAATTCCAACATGCAGCCACGCGATTCTTCTGTCGGTCCGCTGATTGTTCCGCTCGCCAGCAGATCGCCGGGCTGCAGATTACAGCCGCTAATTGTGTGATGGGCGAGCTGTTGGGCGATGCTCCAGTACAGATTTTGAAAATTGGAGCGCGTGATGACGTGCGCCGCATTCATCGATGAAGTTTGCAAGTTCGCTTCGAGTTGAATGTCGAAGGTGAAATCATCCTTTGCGCGCAAGTATGGCATCGGCACGGGATCCTGCGTAGGAAGCGATTTTCGGAAAGGCTCAAGTGCCTCCAGTGTCACCACCCATGGTGAGATGCTGGTGCAAAAATTCTTCGCCAGGAACGGCCCGAGCGGCTGGTATTCCCACGCCTGAATATCGCGCGCGCTCCAATCGTTCATTAAAACGAGGCCGAAAATATGATCGACCGCGCGATCAATCGGCACCGGTTCGCCTAACGAATTTCCCGGGCCAATCAGGAACGCCATTTCAAGCTCGTAATCGAGACTCTTTGTTGGACCGAAGATCGGCACCGAAGCGTCGGGCGGTTTGACCTGGCCTTGTGGCCTCCGCACATCAGCGCCGCTGATTACAACCGAACTGGCACGTCCGTGATATGCCACAGGCAACCATTTCCAATTTGGCATCAGCGCGTTTTCCGGCCCACGCAGCATTGTGCCCACGTTGTGCGCATGGTGGTAGGACGAATAAAAATCCGTATAATTCGCAATGCGCACTGGCAATTTCATGGTTACGCTCTTTTGCGCATGAAAGACCCGCGCCCGCAGCCTGGCGTTGTCACGGAGAATCGGCGTTTTAGACGATAGAAGACGTTGAAGAACTGCACGCGCCTTACGCCATGCGGGACGACCAAGCGCGAGGAACGCATTCAGCGAGTCTTCTGAAAAGGGTTTTCGGCCTTGAAATTCCGGTGAACGGAAATGGCCGAGTTCTTCGAGAACAGAAAGATCGACAATCAAATCGCCGATGGCGACTCCGGCGCGCGGTTTGCCTCCTTTCGGCTGAAAGATGCCGAAGGGAAGATTTTGGATGGGAAAATGCGAATCAGGCGAAACGTCGATGAATGATTTGAGTAACATCCGTGGAATTGTAGGGCGTTTCTGTGAAACGCCAACCGGTGGCGTCTGACACAGACGCCGCTACAGCAAATTTAGGGCGCGCAAATCTTCGCGTGGCTCATCGAAGCTGCAACTGCCGAACGACACAACGAATCGCCGCCGATATTGCAGCCGTTTGGTATCGATCCGCCATTCGCGCCACGCGAAAAAATCGTCAGTGAACGAAAACGAATCCACATTTTCGTCTTCGAGCATCATCGCGGTTTGTTTCGTATCCCATCGATGCTCGGCAGCGAGCGCCGCCGCGCCCAACACATTCAGGAAACCGTGCATCTTTGTTTTGACTTCCTCTCGGTATTGTCGCACCGGATGGTGAAGACCGGCTGTAAACTTGATCGGCAATTGATGCGTAGCCGGGGTCACGAGCGCTTTGGCAATCTGCATCGAAGTTGGAAACGCATCCGCAGTCACTCCGCCGGTGCGCAGTTTGTAACCGAAGGTCGCTGAGTCGGCATCAGAGTTAAATCCGGCAAGCAATGCGATAGCCTGCTCCGCTCTATCGGGAGGCGCCTCCCAGAAAACCGGCAAATCGCCGAGAATCGATTTCGCCTCCTGCAGCGACACTGCATCGACGTCGTGTGGCAGAAACATCTCAAGGTGACCGATTGATATTAGATCGACGTTGTGTCTCGATAACGAGCGAATGGCCGCCTCGGCATCATCGAGCGCTTCAAGAAAAGCATCCGTGCTCGCAGTCTTTGGTCCGAGCGCAGCAACGCGCAGTGGATGCTGAGCATCAAATTGCGAAAGGAGTTGTTTGGTCGCATCGAATTGTTCAGCGGAGAGAACGAACGCACCGAGCATCCATGCGTCCGGAGTGCGGACGTATTCAGCCTGATTTTTCAACGCTGATTCGAGCCCAAGACTACATGGCGGAAACATTCCCGCATAATCGATTGAGTGCGCGAGCAAGGCGCGAAGTGAATCAGCTGGCATAGTGGTCAGTGGTCAATTATCTCGCTAATCGCAGGAGGCAAGTTCCGGGACCACGCTGAGCGACGCACGCAGTACGCCGCCGTGGGCGATTGTTTGAATTCCTTCCTTATTTTCAAAGGCCCGCTGTTGATGGTGGTCAGTAAGGCCCCAGCATGGTTCGATGCAAAGGAATGGTCCGCCATCGGACCACAAAGTCAGATAAGGCACGCCGGTTAAATCGACGATGACCCAGCGGCCGCTGGGCGGATCAACATAGGAAAATTGACGCTTTGGAACGTCGAGAAGCTCAAGAATAATAGAACCGGGTAATTCGGTTTTGGAAAACGGCATTTCTCCACCTGCGAACTCGATATCACGCGTTTCTCCGGACAGATAACTTCCCGGCGAAAAGTGACGGCGGTAAAGTCCTCTGGGCATTTGAAGACGAAAACTTTCGAACGAGGTCGCCGCGAATCCCGGATGCAATCCGAAAGAAACGTGCGCATCCAGCTCAGGCTCCTCGTTTCGAAACTCGAAAAGCGCTCCCACCTTGTTCGCGTCGATCCTGTAGGTCAGGGTCACGCCGACTTTCAGCGGATATTCATCTGCTGAGAAATCATTCGGCGTTATCCGATATTCCAGTGAGGCGCCGATTCCCTGAAGAGAAGTTCCGGCGAAGTGCCACGTCTTGGAGCGCAGGAAACCGTGATTCCCGCCTTTGATTTCACGCCCGCGGTACAAACTGCGTCCGTCTTTAAGCCGATGAAGATAGTAACCCATCACCGTCGCATGGTTCGCCCATCCCTGAGAGGGTGCTGAAATGTCGTTGTCGCGGTAAAGAAAACCGGTCCATTCGCCGGCCTCGTTAACTCGCGCGAGACTGACTAATTCCGCACCCAAGCGGGAAACGACGATCCGCAGGCCGTTCTCCTCATCGGTCAGGATATCGAGATGTTGATTTTCTCGCTGATCTTCAGTGTGCGAGAACTTCATGGTAGCGTGCAAGCACTGTCGCCACGGCGCTGTGCGCCGTGTGTGAGCGTCTCTGGCTTTGAAACAATGCAACGCCCGACAGGGGCGTGGCTACAACAAAGACTCACGGAAACAGACCGCGCATCTTTTTGGCTTTGAGGACGCGCTCGACGCCAATGGCCATGGCCGCGGTGCGATGAGAAATCTTATGCGCTTTCGCTCGTCGAATAACCTGCGCAAACGAATGCTCCAGGATGCGGAATAGCTTGTCGGTCACTTCCATTTCCGTCCAGAGATAGGATTGCAGACCCTGCACCCACTCAAAGTAAGAAACAATTACGCCGCCGGCGTTACACAAAATGTCAGGGATCACGAAGACTTCGTCCCAGCGTTTTTCCAGAATCAGATCCGCCTCCGGCGTAGTCGGACCATTGGCCGCTTCGGCGAGGATACGGCATTTGAATTGCCCGGCGTTCTTTCCGTTAATTACGCGATCGACTGCTGCCGGCACCAGGATATCGCACGGCATCGTGAGGAGTTTGTTCGGATCGACATGATTGTCCTGGGCGAACGCTCGCAGTGTCCCTTTCTTAAAAACGTGCTGTTCGGCGGCTTGGATATCTATTCCTTTCGGATTGTAGATCGCCGCATGTGCGTCGCTAATGCCAACTACTTTGACACCAGTCTTGTAGCCGAGCGAAAGGGCTGCCACTGAGCCAACGTTGCCGAATCCCTGCACAATCGCCGTGCATTTTTCCGGATCCATTTTCAACATATTCATCGCTCGCTCGACCAGGTAAACGACGCCGCGCCCGGTTGCTTCCCGCCGGCCCTCCGTTCCGCCGATGGCGACTGGTTTGCCGGTCACGATTTCACTGACGGAATAACCTTGATGCACTGAATAGGTATCCATGAACCACGCCATGACCTGTTCATTCGTGCCCATGTCAGGGCCCATAATGTCGGTGTGTGGCCCGACAAACGGAATCATCTCCTGCATGTATCTACGCGAAACTCGCTCCAGCTCCGTCCGTGATAATTTGGCAGGGTCCACGGTGACTCCGCCTTTTGCTCCGCCGTACGGCAAATTGGACAGTGCACATTTCCAGCTCATCCACATGGCCAGCGCCGCCGTTTCGCCCATGGACAGAGATGGAGCGAAGCGCGTCCCGCCTTTTGTTGGACCCAGGGTCAAGTGATGCTGGACGCGATAGCCTTGGAACGTTCTTGTGCTGCCATCATCCATATGCACAGGTAGCGTCACGGCGATGGCGCGTTTTGGATACATCAGGCGCTCGCGATCGTTCTTATTGATGCTCAAATAATCAGCGATGACCTGAAATTGGTCGCACGCCATTCGAAACACGTCGTCGTCGTAAATATCCATGAAATAAACACGCTAGACCGGTCGGTCGCCAAATGCAGGTTGCTATTTGCGCTGGGCGAATATCGCCGTCAACTCCGAAAGCGTTCGTGAGTCAACCCCGAAAGCCGCAACACCATAAGGTCGACAATCCCATTTGCAACCCGTAGCGTCCGTTCGAAAAAATCAATCACAATGAAAATTGAAACGCTAGCTGTCCATGCGGGCCATACCATTGATCCGGCGACCGGCGCAGTTTCGTCGCCGATTCATCTTTCAACGACGTTCGAGCGAGACGCCGAGGGCACCTATTCGCGCGGGTTCATGTACACGCGAAACAACAATCCAAACCGCCAGGCACTCGAGCAGGGAATCAGCGCACTGGAAGGCGGCGCTGCGGCGGCAGCGTTCGCCTCCGGGACCGGAGCAAGCATGTCCATCTTTCAGGCACTGGCGCCAGGCGATCACGTCTTGGCACACGTGGATGCGTACTACGGAACATCGCGATTATTGCGCGAAATGTTTCTGCGCTGGGGACTCGACGTCAGCTTCGTCGATATGAGCGATCTGCGCGCTGTCGAAAAGGCGCTGCGGTCGAAGACAAAGCTGGCCTGGATGGAAACGCCATCAAATCCGCTGTTGAAAATTGTCGATCTTGCCGCTGTTGCTCAGATTGCACATGGAGTTGGCGCTATCTGCGTTTGTGATAATACCTGGGCGCCGACGCTGCAGTGCCCATTCGAATTAGGTGCGGATTTAATCCTTCATTCGACGACGAAATATTTCGGCGGTCATTGTGACGTTCTTGGTGGAATTGTCGTTGCCAAGATTGAGAATGATTTGTTCCAACGTATCCGCAGTATTCAATACGAGGGCGGCGCTGTCCCCTCGCCCTTCGACTGCTGGCTGATTTTGCGCGGAATGCGCACGCTGCCGTGGCGAATGCGCGCGCATTCGGAGAATGCGATGAAAGTCGCCGATTTCCTTTGCCGACACCCAAAAGTTACGCGCGTCCACTATCCCGGATTGAAGTCCCATCCCGGCCATGAGACTGCCGCAAAGCAGATGTCGATCCATTCGACTGGCGCTCAGGACAAGTGGTTCGGCGGGATGCTTTCCCTGGAGGTCAAGGACGGACGCGATGCGGCAATATCAGTCGCCGCCAAAACAAAAATCTTCACCCGAGCGACCAGCCTCGGCGGCGTGGAAAGCTTGATTGAACATCGGGCATCGATTGAAGGCGCAGGAACAACTTCCCCTGAAGGCCTCTTGCGATTATCGATCGGTCTCGAAAATGCCGACGATCTGATCGAGGACCTCGATCAGGCGCTCCGATAATTCGCGATTACCAAAATCGCCTCCGAAAAACATCGGCAATGTCCTGCACTTCACCTACGCGCAACAAGTATGCGCTGCCAAAGAATGCCGCTGCACCCACCGTGATCGCGGCCAGCAGCTCACATAACTTTGGAACAAAGCGCAACTGCGCCCAGGCACCAAGCCACCAGTAATTTGCCGCCCAGCAAACCAATGCCAGCACCGCGCCGGCAAGACACATTTTGCCAAGGCCGATTAGCAGCTGACGTGTTTCCAGCCTGCGCACATGGCCTCGCATTAACGCGTAAAGCAATAGGAAATTGATTGTCGCAACGAGGCTCGTCGAAAACGCCAGACCGCGATGTCCCCATCCGAGCCGAAAGGTAAAAAGCCAGTTCAGAAAAAGGTTCGCGCCGATCGCAACGAAACTGATGATCATTGGCGTGTTGCGTTTGCCGATGGCGTAAAACGCGGGCGTTAACACTTTCAACACTGCGTAGGAAACGAGACCAACTGCGTAAAATTCCAGTGCCCCTGCAGTCTCGCGCGTCATCTGCTCGTTAAACCGTCCGTGCTGGTAGATCACGCTGATGATGGGCGACGCAAACATCGCCAATCCAATCGCCGATGGAATGGTAAGCAAAAATGCGAGCCTGATCCCACGAGCGAGAATCGCGCGAAATTCGTCCATGTTTCCAACGGCAGCGCTTTTCGATACCAGCGGCAGAGTAACTGTTCCAATCGCCACGCCGAAGATTCCGAGCGGCAACTGCATCAAGCGAAATGCAATGTTTAACCAACTGACCGGCCCGTTGCCAAGGCTCGCCGCGAATCCGCTATTGATGAGCACGTTCACCTGCACGGCGCTTGCGGCGATCACGGCAGGCCCCATCAGCGTGAGCACAGCCCGCACGCCTTCATCGCGCCACTGAAAATCGGCGTGATATTTGTAGCCAACGCGCCAAAGAGAAGGGAATTGCCCAGCCAATTGCCAGGCTCCGCCGACCAGCGTCCCGATTGCCAATCCCACCAGCGAACGCGCACCGAAATGCGGATCCAGCCACCAGCCAATTGCGACACCGGCAATAATTGAACCGAGATTAAAATAACTCGACGCCATGGCCGGCGGGCCAAAAACGTGCTTGGCATTGAGCATGCCCATCACCAACGCGGCAAGCGACACGAGAAACATGAATGGCCACATGATGCGCGTGAGTAAAATAGTCAGCGCCGTTTTGTCCGGCGACCAGCTTCCCCATGTTAAAAGGTCGACCAGCTGCGGGGCGAATACGATCCCGAGCAGCGTAACTACGCTCATGAAAACGGCCGTGAGCGTCGCAACCTTGTTCGCCAGACGCCATGCTGATTCATCGCCTTCGACCGCGATTTTCTTTGAAAACGTCGTGATGAATGCCGTCGATAGCGCGCCTTCAGCGAACAAATCACGCAGCAGATTCGGCAACCGAAACGCCATCAAAAACGCGTCGAGATTTCTTCCCGCGCCGAAGAGACCGGCAAACACCATCTCGCGAATCAATCCGAGGACGCGACTCGACAGAATCGCCATACCAACGACTCCTGCCGCGCGCGTGCTTCCTCGCCGATCTTCAGCCGCAGTCATCGGCGAACAAAGAACAGCGTCCGACGATTTGGGAAAGCAAAAACTTTACTAAGAGAAGGAGGCCGCAACGCGGGGGGCTCGCTGCATTGGCTATTTCAAAAAGAGATTCATGCTGTCGAGGTCGATGATGGCATGACAATCGTACAATGTATCCATCCCGAGGATCCCGTTGATCCTGGCACTGCTTTGCACGCAACGTGTAGTTAGGCAAGGCGGTAACGCCAAATTTCGCTGGCTGCGTTTTGAAGTCGCCGATCTTGAGGTCGTTGATTTGCCCTGCATTAACTTTCCGCGCCGCGCCACGAGGCAAAATGCGCAGAGACGCGTGTTGTTTCCACCGGAATGCCGACCGATTTAAGGAAAGCTTCGTGAAAAATTGTGATAAACGCGCCCGTATCAACGAGCAGACGAGCGGGTTGCCCACGGATCGAACACGGCACAGTCAACGCGCCGTTTCTCTCCCGCCGCAAAGGGATTTTGGTGAATTTTTCCGCCGAAGCGACGGAACTCAGATCCACTTGTCGGGTTTGATCGACTTTAAAGAAAATAAGTTTTGTCCGGCAATTAATTACGGCTTTATGCGGGTGAGAAGATCCAAACCCAGAATGCCGTCAACGCGAGTGCCCCCAGTGTCGGAATGGCTTGAATCACGCAGCGTTACCAGAGTGCTCCCAAAATTCATGCTGCCAGCCATGAGACTTTGCGCGAAGCCAACGGGAAGTAACTGGCCATTGATTCGGGCAAAGCGAATATAGCGCAGACCGATTTGCGACGGTTGCACCCCAAATGAACCGGCCGCGTCCGAGTCCAGGATGACTTGGTTGGAGCCGGTATCGACAAGCAAATTTGCGAGCTGCCCGTTGATGCGGACCGACATTATCATTTTGTTTAAAGGGCGGTAGTGAACTCGAACAGCCTTATACCCATTTAGCTGCGTTGGCCGACCGCCTTTGACCGAAGCCACGGTCGAAGGCGAAATGATCACGAGAACAGCTAAGACGATACAAAAACGTCGAACGCGCTTCGACATTGTTTCGTCATTCCTCATTCGAGCTTCGTCATTCGGATCATTCGTCACATTCCCGTTGGGCAATCGATGAAGACCCATGGAACTTTGAACCGTTTGGACAAATGCGCCGCCAGCGCTTTTACGCCAAAAACCTCGGTGGCGTAGTGTCCACCGAGCAGGAGATTCATCCCAAGTTCGTCGGCCGCCACTGCCGCCCAATGCGGCGCTTCGCCGGTGATAAAGGTGTCGATCCCCTCCTGCGCGACCTTGTAGATTTCCGAGCCGGCGCCGCCGGTAATGACCCCGATTGTTCGAGTTTTCTTTGGACCGAACATGAAGGCTTTTACGGGACCACTGAGTGCCTTTTGCAACTTGCGATCCAGTTCATCGCACGGCAACGAAGCGCGCGCCTTCACGCCAATCAATTGACCTTTTTCTTCGAAGAACGGCTGATTCGATTTAAGTCCGAGTGCTGCAGCGAGCTGCGCGTTATTGCCGAGTTGCGGATGGAGATCGAGCGGCAGATGTGCACTGTAAAGCGCGATGTTGTTTTCAAAGGCAAGTTCTAATTGCCGGCGCAACACTCCGGTCACCGGTTGCAGACCTGGCCAAAACAAACCGTGATGAACGACCACGAAATCGACATTCTGTTTTGATGCGGCCGCCAAGACTCGTGTCGAGACGTCAACGCTCGCTCCGATTTTACTAACGCCTCTGGAGTTCTCGATCTGCAGACCATTAAGCGCGTTGTCCCAGTCGTCTATTTCACGAATGCGCAGAAAATCATTTGTATAGTTAACAATCTCAGAGAGCGACGTCATGATTAGGTTTCGTATCGCACCGCGAAGATCGACAATCGGCCGTCGATACCGCGGACTTCCTGTGGCGGTAGTTCGTCGAAGCTGAACGAATCACCGGAACGATCTCGCACCGCCGCCGTCACCAACAGCGGCCTTCCGGTCGTCTTCGTCAGCCCCTGCATGCGCGAAGCGATATTCACGGTGTTCCCAATGGCGGTGAACTCGAGCCTTTGGGGCGAGCCGATGCTGCCTACAATCGCCGGCCCCGAATGAATTCCAATTCCGATTTGGATCGGTGCGCGACCTTTTGCCGTAAGATCGTCATTCAGCTGTCTTACAGCGGACAGAATTTCTCGACCGGCGGCAACTGCATCGCCGGCGTGATCGGAGTCGGAGTCGCCCACGCCGAAAATTGCCATGAATCCATCGCCTAAATATTTGTTTACCATACCGCGATGTTTTTCCTCGACGACGCGGACGGTTACGCGAAAAAAATCGTTCATTACTTCGACGACGTCGCTTGGTGCAGATACGCTCGTTCGTGCGGTCCAGGAACGCATGTCCACAAACATGACGGTGATCTCTTCCTCCACTCCGCTCAATCCGGGATCGTGCGCCAGAATTTGTTCGGCTGCGCGCCTACCGACGTGCAAGCCGAATGTCTGACGTAATTTCTCCTTCTCTCTTAGCTCGCGAACCATGTTGTCGAATTCTCCCAGCAACCGCCCAAATTCATCCGCCCGCGCTACCCCGAGATCGACATCGAACCTACCATGCGAGACCGCATCCGCTGCGGCACGCAATCGATCGATCGGTTTCGCGACCAGCCAGCTCATCATCAATGCGGTGAAAATTCCGAATGCGATACCGACGAGACCTACAAAAACCGCAAACCACTCTGCATTCATCGTCGGCGACCGCGGCGCAAACATAAGCAGTAAAAGTGAAGCGATGGGGCAGATCGACGCGGAGACGGCCCACAACATTCCCCGGCCGCGTAATGAAAGTGTAAAGACATTCGGCGTGAGATCGGCGCGTTCACCTCTAAAAAACACGGGAAACAATCCCCAGTAACTCGCCAGTTCGACCAGAAAAAATGAATGTGTCACTGCGATGAACCCGGAAACACAGAAGGAAATCGGCAGATGCATGACCAATCGCGGATCAAGTGGATTTTGAACGTGCAAGAGCGCGCCAATAAAAACGGGAATGCATAAAAACCAGGCAACACCGCAAATTGCCGCAGCAAACCATGGGAGATGAATCAGTCGACGGCGCGCAGTCACAAGTGACGCAGAATCGACCGATGATCCTGCGCAAAGACGGTGGAACAGATCACGAAACGAGAAAATTCGGCTGAGCCACAAGAAAACACCGATTGGATAGACTACGAAGTTGTAAACGACGACGGTTTCGAAAAAACGCTGCTTCAAGGCGGGAGAAGCGAGTAGCGGCTGAATTACAGTTGTGTTGTACCAGATGTTGAACGCGCTCCCGAGAATTTGTGGGACCACGGGCGCGAGCGCGGTAACGAGAAGACCATAGCGTTCGCGCGTTCGAGTCATTTTTTCGGCAGTGTCCATGGTCGAAAATAATCGAGCAGAATTAAGCGGCCGCGATTCGCTTGTTCGCAATCGTGACGCACCCGCGAGAAATCCGTAAGTGGCCCGAATTGAAATCCAGCGTCCAGCGGCCGAAAGAAATTGTCCTGGTGACTCGGCAAAATATAGCGTGGCTGCAAACGTTCGAGCGCACCGGGCAATCGCGCCCGTGAATCTGGTAGTGCCATACCCAGAATTGCAAGATCGACGCGCTCATGCGGCGGCAGCAGCGTTGGCGTTCCACCAGAATCGATATAAATGCGCTGGCCGCCAACTTCGATGAGAAACGCCAGCGGCTCGCCACAAATCCAGTCGGCAGGACGCAGTGGCGGACCGGAACCGGGCGTTTCAGGTTTATCGAAAGGCACCTTGCCAAAAAGGCGATCATGTGTGGCAGCCAGCACGCGTATTTTCCAAGGCCCAATCTGCCGCACATCTCCGGGCGTCACCGCATCGCCGGATGAAGCGCCGATGCGTCTTCGCGAGATGAACAGCTGAGGCCGAAGCAATGAGACGAGCGTGTGTTCTCGACATGATAGCCGGAACGTCGAGCAGGTGATCGAAATGCCCATGAGTGACCAGAATCGCTCCCGGCTTGGGCGCGAGATGTCGCATTCCCTCTGCAACGCGTGGCAGGTCCGGCTGAAGACGCGAACCCAGTCCGATACTCAAGAGATCAACGCGCGAAAAATAGGGATCGACCAGTAAAGCGTGCCCGTCGAACTCAAATTGATAACCATTGGTGCCGAGGTAAGTCACGCGCACTCCGTCGCGCGGCGTTGTCCCAGAATCGCTTGCGATCAGATCAGCATAAGAATTCAGCCCCGCGGCTAAAACTTGCGTGGAGAATCCGAGGAAAAGAAGAAGCGCGCCTTTCAATCCTTTGCAAGCGAGTCTACCGAAGCGTTGTCTGGCGGCCAACTGCAAGTTTGCTTGACGAATTCCACGTGCTTGCCTTCAATAATTGAAATGAGTGTGGAGTACACGGATGCACCCGCCACTCGGCCAGAACCAAGCATGGGCGATCAAATGCCCTGTCCATACTGCGGGCATCCCCTGCCGAAAGATGCCCAACACTGCGACCGATGTGATTGGAAACGCGGCGCAAGTGAAACAGCGGAAGGCAAAGCGAGCGACGCGATCGCGGTTATCTTTAGTATCATTCCGGGCTTGGGGCATATTTACAAGGGACACAAGCTTGCGGGTTTTCTATGGATGCTCGGGGCGATCCCGGTCGGGATCTTCGTGTTGTTGGCGGCGTTCGCATCTGCCGGTTGGGGCCTCGGTCTCTTTTTCTTTTACCTCATCGCAGTAATGCTTCATGCGTACGCGGTGGACGATCGCATCGTGACACCGCGGGAAGACGAGGGCGAAGAGTACCTGAGAGTGTTGGAGAAGGATATCGGGTAAGCACCTAGCCGATAACCCATGTCACGTCGCCAGCTGACGGATTGACTCTCGAAGCTGGAAATTGCGGGTCACCTTCGAGGACGCGCTCGATCAAATCAGCATTTTTCGCCGCGGCGACCAGGAAACAGACGTGCCGTGCGTGATTGATGAGCGGTAACGTGAATGTCAATCGCCAGGCATCTAACTTTGGAACAAAGTTTGCGACCACCCGCCTTATCGTTTCATCTAACGCAACAGTTCCAGGAAAAAGCGAGGCTGTGTGGCCATCGTGCCCGAGGCCGAGAAGAATCAGATCATGCTGGTAAATCGGTTCGCCTCGCTGCGCGGCCAAAAGATCGAGTTGATCCTGGTATTCCTGCGCCGCGATTTGCGGATCGATTTCACCGCGCATGCGCAGGATTGATTTCTTAGGAACTGCGGCAGGCGCGAGAAGAGTTTCCCAGGCCATTCTGAAGTTGCTCTGTCGATCATCCGCGGGCACGCAGCGCTCGTCGCCGAATGTAATTCGGGCCAAGTCCCATGGCAGATCACGTCCAATTGCGGCAAGCCGGGTATAAATTGGAATGGGAGTTTTCCCGCCGGAGAGTGCAATCCGGAATTCGTTGCGTTCACCAAGGGCGTTACGCGCCCGGGCAAAAATGAAGTCGGCAGCGTCGACAGCGAAATTCTTGGTTCGAATTACGTGGCTACCCATTCGCGATTAAAATCAGATCGCGCAATGTGACTGCCCGCGCTTTTGCAGATAACGCTGATGATATTCTTCTGCGCGCCAGAACCTCGGCGCGGGTTCAATTTGCGTTACCACTGGCCGGCCAAAACGCCCGCTCATATCGATCTTTTCCCTGGATGCTTCCGCCGCCGATTTTTGCTCGGGCGAAAGATAAAAAATCACTGAGCGATATTGCGTTCCAAGATCCGGACCCTGCCGGTTCAATGTCGTGGGATTGTGGTTCGACCAGAAAACATCCAAAAGTTTATCGTACGCGATTTGTGATGGATCGAACTCCACTTCCACGACTTCGGCGTGGCCGGTCTTGTCAGTGCAAACATCTTCGTAAGTCGGATTCTCTTTCGTTCCGCCAGCATAACCGACTGCCGTCGACAAGACGCCTTTCAGATTGCGGAAAGTTTCTTCAACTCCCCAAAAACATCCTGCGCCAAATGTTGCCTTTTCCGTTCTCATCAGAAGCAAAATGGAACGATTATCAGAATGGTGCAAGCATCAGAACGGTGTAACCGTCCGACATGCTCTCCTGTCTTTCTCTTTAGCACTAAATTTGCCCTAAAGTCTTAGTAGCCAACGATTGCCGAATCTGGCAGAACAACAACAACCGTTATCAGGAATGAATTCCACGACTCTTGATCAAACTCGCCCGATCCTACCCGTGCGGCTTCTCAATGGCTGTGGTACCTTGCTGGACAAAAGCCGAATTCCACGCACTCCCATTCGAGCAGTTGATTTGATCAAGACGGCAAAGCGCCGTTGCCGCCTCGATGATTTTGGTGGAGGCGAATTTTTCGAGGGCCTCTCACGATTGATCGATTCTTGCCAGCGCGAGTCCCAACTCAACCTGATCGGAAGAATTGTCCTTCGGGCCGATCTCGTACGAACATTGTGTTTACGCTTGTTCATACAACGGGATCGGAAGGCGTATCCAAGCATCGGGCGACAAGAAATTCGCGAACCGCTCTTCATCGTTGGTTTGCCGCGCAGCGGCACGACCCTCTTGCACACTTTGCTCGCCTTGGATCCCGAGCACCGAGTTCCCCTTACCTGGGAAGTCATGACGCCATCCCCACCTACTCGCGATAATGAGAGACGACGAATTCAACGCGCGATTAGCAGTTGCAATTGCTTCAACTGGCTGGCGCCCACGTTTCGCCAGGTCCACCCAGTTGGTGCAGAGCTTCCGCAAGAATGTGTCAGTCTCATGGCGCCCACCTTTATGAGTGACCAGTTCGACGCGATGTATTATGTGCCTTCGTATCGGGCGTGGTTCTTTCACCAGGATTTGCGGCCGGCGTACGAATATCATCGCCATTTCCTTCAACATCTGCAGGTTCGGCAGAACGCGCAGCGTTGGGTGCTCAAGGCCCCGACGCACATGTTTGCCTTGCCAAGTCTGCTGGCTGTTTATCCTGATGCGCTTTTCGTCCAGACCCACCGAGCGCCGCTCGATGCCATGGCTTCGGTATCCAGTCTCATCACGATTCTTCGGCGCGTATTTAGCGATGCGGTCGATCCACAAACGGTTTGCCGCGAGGCTATCGACTATTGGTCGAAAACACTGGATAAATTCTTGCAAGAGCGAGGTCGATTAGCAGAGCATCGCGTTTGCGACGTAAATTATACTGAGATCCGTCGCGACCCTCTCCTGGCGGTGCGACGTATTTATGCGCACTTCGGTTGGTCGTTGTCCCAGAAAGTAGAGCAACGCATGCGCCGAGCGCTGGAAAGCCAGCCGGAGGAACGATATAAGCTTCATCGGTACGATCTTGCACAGTTTGACGTGCAGGAAGCAGAGAGCGCCGCTCGATTCGCAGCCTATTGCGATCGGTTTGGTCTAGCCGTGGCGCAGGAAACGTACATTTGGCACTCGAACGGAAAAGCTGGTTGAGAGGAAGGGCAACAGGTCGGCGTCCGATTTTCCAGGCACACTGGGTTACGATTAGGCCGCATTCTTGTAAGAATCGCTGCTTGAGTTGCTGGAGCTGCTGGCATGAGGAAAACTTCGCTGACATGACTTTTGAAGTGCGCCGCGCGATTACGGCCGAACATCCCAGCTTGCCTGGACATTTCCCAGACGCGCCTCTCGTGCCGGGCGTCGTGATCCTCGATGAAGTTCGCGCAGCGTTGCATGATTGGCAGAACGAGTATGAGCTTACTGCGATCCGGACGGTTAAGTTTCTGCAGCCACTAAAGCCCGAACAGCAGTTTACGATCTGTCTTTCCGCGAACAATGATGACTCGAGTGAAGTCAATTTTTGCTGCCGCATCGAAGGCCGTGTAATAGCTGAGGGCCAACTTGAAGTTTATTGCAGAAGAAAGGTGACTTCGTGAACGCGCCACTCTCCGACGCGCAAACATTTAAGGTGCAGCCAAGCGATCCGCGTCTGGCTGAATACCTAAAGAAATATCCACAGCCAGTATTCAGTGAACAACTGTATCAGAGCATCGAACTGTTGGAGCGTTACAGCGTCGAAATGGCTATCGATCTGGCGCGCCACTTGAATCTGATCAATCACCTCAGCCAATGGCGATCGGTCGATGACTTGTGTAGTCACCTTTCGTTTCAGCCTTCTTTCAAGTTCGCCTTGCGTTGGATCCTGGAACGTTTGGTCGAAATTGATTGCGTCGAGGCACGGACCGACGGGAACACTCGTTTTTTCCATCTGCGGCACACGTTGCGGAAACCTGATCTCGAAAACCTGCGTGCGGCAGCCCTGCAAATCGATCCTGCGAACGCGGCAACTTTGGATTTACTGGATCGCGCGGCGAGCCTCTATCCAGCTGTCGCCAATGGCGAGCAAAGCGGTGATCGCAATTTGCTCGGTCCGCAAGGCGTGCCGCTGTGGCTGAATTATTTTCAGAACGACAATTTAACCTATGCCGTGAACAACTGGGTTGGCGCGGCACTTGCCGCCGACCGCGTTTCCAGTCAGCGCACATTTCGGATTTTAGAGATCGGCGCCGGCCCCGGCAGCGCCAGCGAAATTTTGCTACGTTTGTTTGATGAACGCGGACTTTTGCCACGGGTGAAACGTTATCTTGTCACAGAGCCGAACGCGTTCTTCCTGCGATGTGCCCAACGCAAACTCGCAAGGCAGTATCCTGACCTTTCGCTCGAATGGGCCGCGCTCAATCTCGATTTGCCTTGGAACACTCAAGGCATCAACCCGGATGACTTCGATCTGGTATATGCCGTCAATGTTTTGCATATCTCCAAGGATCTTTTGTTTAGTTTGAACGAAGCGCGCTCGGCTCTGGCCGGCGATGGCTGGCTCGTGATCGGCGAATGCCTGCGCCCCTACTTCAATCAACCAATCTATCCCGAGCTGATGTTTCAGATTCTTGAGAGTTTTACCAACGTCCAGACAGATCCTGAGGTTCGCCCGAATCCAGGCTTTTTGACCGCAGAGCAGTGGCGGTGCGCGTTTACTCGCGCAGGCTTTCAGCGCGTCGAAGTTGCGCCTGATATCGATCGCATTCGCGAGATTTATCCACACTTTTTTACTGGCGCAATTTGCGGACAGAACGTTGTGCCTGACAAATGAGCTCGGACGTTCTCGAGACGAAAACCTCGGAGGCAGTGCGTTGGTCGGCATTGCCGGAACGCGGCACACTGACTTCACTGCGATTACTCGCGTGGATCGCGACGCGCATCGGGCGTTGGGCAGGAAGGCTCCTGTTGTACCCGATCACATCTTATTTTGTAGCTACTGCATGTGCGGCCCGTCGAACCTCGTACGAATATCTTAAGCAAATCCGCGGCTACCCAGCGCACTGGTGGCATGTGTTTCGTCACTTTCATTGCTTCGCCGCGACAATCCTGGATCGCCTTTACCTGTTGCGCGGGGAGTTCCAGCGTTTTGATCTGGAGCTTCATGGCAAAGAAATCCTGCACCGCCGAATGGAAAGCGGAAAGGGCTGCATCCTTTTGGGTTCACATTTGGGTAGCTTCGAGGTGTTGCGAGCTCTGGGCGTGATGCAGCGAAACTTTCCACTCAAGGTCTTAATGGACCCAACGCACAACCAAAATATCACCGGCTTTTTGGATGCCCTGAATCCCGTGATCGCCAGCACCGTAATCGCGCCGGATCGGTTGGATACTTTGCTAACAGTTAAGGAAAGTTTGGATGCGGGGTTCTTCGTCGGCACTTTGGGCGACCGCGTGTCGAGCGATGGTAAGACAAGCCAATGCCGCTTCCTTGGCCGGCCAGCCGCGTTCCCGGTCGGCCCAATCGTGCTTGCCGCGATGACGCATTGTCCTGTTGTGTTGTTTTTCGGCCTCTACCGTGGCGGGAACCGTTACGAAATTTACTTCGAGCATTTTGCCGATGAGATCACATTGGATCGTGATCGTCGGGCTGAGGAGATCCAGCGGTGGGTACAGCGCTACGCCGAGCGCCTGGAGCATTACGCGCGCATTGCGCCTTACAATTGGTTTAATTTCTATCCGTTTTGGAACCAGGCTCCGCCCCGTTAAAAAATTACAAGATTCGAGGATTACAAAAAAGGCGGTATGCATCGCTCCGATGTAACCTTGTAGCATCTCAACAAATTACTTTGGTCTGTCATGCCTAACGATCTGCCGATTAACAAAGGAGAAATTCGCACATTGATCCCCCACTCTGGCCTGATGTGTTTGTTGGACGAGGTGACTCAGTGGGATGATCGATCGATTACATGCGTGAGTGACACGCACCGTGATCCTGCTAACCCATTGCGCCGTGACGGACATTTATCTGCCCTCCACGCTTTCGAATACGGCGCGCAAGCGGCGGCAGTCCACGGCGGATTGCACGCACGCTCGGTGGGCACAACTGCGCCGCCCGGCTACCTGGCTGCACTGCGCGACGCGCGCTTGTATGTGGTGCGCCTGGATGACATCAGATCGCCGTTGCAGATTAGTGCCAACCGACTGTTCGGCGACGGTGCCAACACGATTTATGAATGCCGCGTTTCAGCCAACAATGTCCCCTTGGCCGATGGGCGAGTCACAATCGTGCAGCGGCCGTGATCAGCTCGTTTAACTAATTTTACCTGACTTAGGCAGAATCAATGTGCCGAAGACAGCGCACTCTAGAGCAGCACCGGCGAAAGGTCGCAGCGTCCGCTCTCCTCAGCGACAGGCTTTCGCTCACGTTTCACATCACGATTCCGCCGTCGACGCATAACACCTGGCCGGTGATGTAGCCGGCTTCGGCCGACGCGAGAAATGCCACCGCATTAGCGATGTCTTCGGCGGTACCCGTTTTGCCAAGCGGAATTTTTGAGTGGATGGAATTCTTAATCTCATCGGAAAGACCCGCGGTCATGTCTGTCGTGATGAACCCAGGCGCTACGGCGTTGACGGTGATATTGCGGCTCGCCAGCTCGCGGGCCAGTGATTTGGTAAAACCGATCAAACCTGCTTTACTGGCCGCATAATTTGTCTGGCCTGCATTGCCCATCAGGGCGATAACGGAACTGATGTTGATGATGCGACCGCCACGCTGTTTGATCATCGGGCGAATGATCGCCTGCACAAAACTGAACGCGCCGCGCAGATTCGTGTTAACGACCGAATCCCAATCCTCGAGGGACATTCGCATGGCGAGCCCGTCACGAGTTACGCCAGCATTGTTAACCAGAATGCCGACCCTGCCAAAATCGTTGAGAATCTCGGCACCGACTTTTTGAACGGCGGCATGGTCGGCAACATCGACCGCGTAGGCTTTCGCTGCATTGGGGCGAATTGCATTGATCTGGTCCGCAACGTTCTTCGCGTTTGCGTCTGTGCGGCTCACGCAGGCTAGCCGCGCTCCCTCGTTAGCCAGTCGCAAGGCGATGGCTTGTCCGATTCCCCGCCCCGCCCCGGTTACAACCGCAACTTGATTCTCAAATCTCATACAGGCTTTCGATTTAGAAGGTAGCTTTCGACATTGCTACACCACTCCGTACCGGCGTTGCCGGCGCCCAAATTCTTCTACGGCGGCAACGAGATCCTTCTTTGTAAAGTCGGGCCACAGTTTAGGCGTGATGTACATCTCGGTATATGACGTTTGCCAAAGTAGGAAATTGGACAGACGCATTTCGCCCGAAGTGCGAATAAGAAGATCCGGATCGGGATAGTACCGCGTGTAAAGATGTTTACTGAACATCTCCACGTCGATCATTGCCTTGTCGATGTGGCCCAGTTCGACCGCGCGAAGCAAACTTTTGATGCCATCAATGATTTCAAGCCGGCCGCCGTAACTAAGGGCAAGGATAAGAGTCAAACCGGTGTTGCCGGCGGTTTGCTCGATGGTTTTATGAAGCTGTTCCTGCGAACTTTCAGGTAAATCAGTCAACCGTCCAATGGCCTGAAGACGCACATTCTTCTCGATCAATTCCGGCGTTTTCTCTTTCAAGAATTTTTCGAGCAGACGCATTAGCGCCAGCACTTCACTTTTGGGACGTTGCCAATTCTCAGCGGAGAAAGCGTAAAGGGTGAGATACTCCACCTTTAATTCGCCACAGCCTTCTACGCACTCCCGAACAGCCTGGGCACCTGTTTCGTGTCCTTTGATGCGTGGAAAACCGCGGGCCTTTGCCCATCGGCCGTTACCATCCATGATGATTGCAATGTGACGAGGAACGCTCTTCACGTTCGATGGCATGACTACAAAACGATTGTCTCACCGCGCGCTGGCCCGACGCTAATCATGGACAATTTTGCTCCCGTTAATTCGGAAATGTATCTGACATATTTTCTCGCTGCAGGAGGAAGTTGCGAAAAGGTTTGAGCAGACTGAGTAGACGTGTTCCAGCCACGCACCTTTTCATAAATTGGTTCGCAATTAGCCAGTTGGCTCGCATCGCAGGGCGGAACATCGAGGCGTTTCCCATTCAGCCGATAGGCTACACAAACCCTTATCGGATCAACATGATCAAGCCCATCCAGGTTAGTGATAGCAAGCTCGTCAATTCCATTGATCATCCTGGCGTAGCGGGTTGCCACAGCATCGAACCAACCGCAGCGGCGTTTGCGACCTGTGGTCGCGCCGAACTCGCGCCCAAGGTTGTGAAGCATCTGCGCCAATTGCATATCTTCTGTCGGCAAGGCCCCTTCACCTACGCGAGTCGTATACGCCTTCATCACGCCTACTACGCGATCGATCCGATGAGGTGGCACGCCGCTGCCGGTGCACGCGCCACCCGCAGTTGTATTTGATGATGTCACATATGGATACGTCCCGTGATCGATATCAAGGAATGTTCCTTGTGCTCCTTCAAAGAGAATGTTTTTGTCCCGCTCCATGGCGCGATGGAGATACACCACGGTGTTGCCAACGAATGGACGCAGTTTTTCGCCTGCCGCCAGATAGCTTTCATTGACCTCACGAAAGCTGACAGCCTTCGCGCCCAGCGCCTGGAGAATTCGGTTGTATTCGATGATCTTGGCGTGCAATTTTTTCGAGAACACAATCGGCTGCATCAAATCGGACATGCGCAGGCCGGTGCGCGCTGCTTTATCACCATAGGCCGGGCCAATCCCGCGTTTGGTGGTTCCAATTCTGGTATGGCCTCGACGCAGTTCCCGTTGCTCATCGAGCAGGCGGTGGTAAGGCAGAACCAGGTGAGCGCAGTCGCTGATCAGCAAATTCCTGCCAATTGTGACCCCTAGTTTGCGCAAGCCATCGATTTCGCCAAGCAATGCAATCGGGTCGATAACAACGCCGTTTCCAATCACGCAAACCTTGCCGCGTCGCAGAATTCCCGAGGGGATTAGGTGAAGAATGTATTTAACGCCACGATGGAAGACAGTGTGCCCGGCGTTATTGCCGCCCTGGCTGCGAACAACAATGTCAACCTTCGCGGTAAGCACGTCGATAATCTTGCCCTTACCTTCGTCGCCCCACTGCGCTCCAATTAAAATCGTATTGGCCATTGCAATCAGAAATGGGCAAAAAATTTTCCCGATGCATCCGGCAGGACACAGTCGGGACTGCCTACGAATAATATGTTGGCGGCATCTGCGTGCAAGAGAATTTGCACTGCGCACCCATCTTGCTCCTGCTCATGCTCTGGAGAAACGCGACCGGAGGAAGAGCGTCAGTTAGAAATAATACCGCGGCTTGCTACTGGCGGACCGACCGGCGGCCGCCAGTTAGGGTACCGGCGTCTGCTCTTTGGGCGAAGGCGAGGCACTTGGCTGCTCTCTTCCGGCTTCCATCAATGTTGGCCGCACCGCGCCGGTCGCCTCCGGTTTTGCAGCTCGCGAACTTGGTGGACGCGATACCCGTCTTTGTTCAGGGCGAGTTTCTTTTTTCGCCGGCCTGGGAGTTTCTGGGGCTGCTGGGCTTGGCGTTGGAGCAGCCTCGGATTCTGATTGGCCAGATCTCCTTGTTTGTGACGGACTCGGATTGTGCAGCCGCTCGGCGGCCAGGGCTCCGGCCATTCGCATTTGCTCAAGCGTGGGCTCTGCGGATGTAGATCTCTTGCCCCGCGATTTAGGCTTGGTTCGCTCCGGTGTTGCTGATTCTGAGGGAGTCTGCTCTGGAGGCGGAGCTGCTTGCTTCGGAGCTTCCGGCTTCGTTTCGCGAGCGACGATTACTTCCTGCGCGTGCGTCTGGCCGACGAGGATAAAGCTGCAAAGCAGCACGGTGAAAAATCCCCTCGGCATAAATCGTGGCGATAAACGACTCCAACCCATTCGCAAGCCCCCATTCACAAGACGTTCCGACCTTAACCAGATGGTCGCGTGACCTGGATTACAGGCAACGGAAAACGCATCCGCAACTCGTTTTCCAGAAAAATCTCAACGTGATGCAATCCGTATTGCTGAAACTGCACTCCGCCAAAATAATGGACATTGGTCGCGTGGCCTTCCATCTCCTTTAGGTTGAACTCAACCTCCGCTTGCGCGATGACCTGCTGCTCATCTACGCCAACGATGCGAGATTTTTGCCGAAATTTGCCCGCACCGCTGCACCAACGCGTCCAGATGCAGAGGCGGATGTAATTGATTGGCAGAGCGGGCGCGGGAATTACACTCAGCACGCCAACGAGTGTTTGCATTCCGTTGATCTCGCAGCGTACGTCCTCGCAAAGAACAGCGCTTTGCAGATCCGGAAGAATAACGTCGGTCCCCATCGGCAATTGATTTACATGATCCCGCGAATTAGCAGCGTCAATAATCCAATGCCGAGCACAATCCGATAAACAGCAAACGGCACAAACCCACGCGCACGCACCCAATTCATGAACCATGCGACCACGACCAGTGCTACGAAAAACGAAATGATAAATCCGATTCCGAGCACGATCCATTCATGAAGATTCATCGCTAGCGGGGCAATATCGGCTTCGTGATGATGCGGCATCACCGTCTTCAAAAAATCATATCCCGTAGCCACTATCATCGTCGGCATCGATAAGAAAAACGAAAATTCCAGCGCCGCTGGGCGCGACAGGCCTGCGACTTGCCCGGCAGCGATGGTCGACATCGAACGCGAAGTGCCAGGGAAAACAGCAGAAAGAATTTGCGCTGCACCGATCCATATCGCCTGCGGCAGAGTCATTTCTTCCATGTGCATCGTGCGTGGCCGTGTGAAGACGGCGTCAACGATCCACATCACGATTCCACCGATGAGAAGCGCGAAGGCCATCACCCAGAGATTTTCCAGGTTTTTGCCGATTTGTTTCGTAAGTGCCCAGGCTGGAACTGCGGTTACAACAAACGCTATCAAGGTAAGACTTAGCGGGTGTGTCAAAATGGTGCGATCACCGCGCTCGCCTTTTGGGAACGTGCGAACAAACTCCAGGATGCGGTGCCTAAAATAAACCGGCAACGCCAGAATGGCGCCGAGCTGGATAACGATCGTGTACATTTTCCAAAAGCCGTCGTGAAGATCGATATGCAGCAACGCTTCGCAGATGCGCAAATGCGCAGTTGAGCTTACCGGAAGAAATTCAGTCAGCCCTTCGACAATTCCCAGGAAGACTGACAGCAGATATTCGTGCATGAGTTGAATCGTTAAAAGGTTAAAACGTTAAAAGGATGTTTTTCTCGCAGGGAACTCTGTAGGTTTGTAACTTCTCAACTGTTTAACTCTTTTAACCTTTCAACGGCGTGAGCCTTTGCGCGCTCACAGGGCCTCCGTTCCGCGTTCGCCCGTCCGAATGCGCACCGCTTCTTCGACCTCGGTCACAAAGATTTTGCCATCGCCGATCTTGCCCGTTTTGGCCGCTCCCAAAATTGCCTCGACAGCCCGCTGTGCGCGGTCGTCAGGAACAACCATTTCGAATTTGATTTTCGGAAGGAAATCAACGGTGTACTCCGTGCCGCGATAAATTTCGCTGTGGCCCTTCTGTCGGCCAAATCCTTTTATCTCGCTAAGAGACATTCCTTCTACACCTGCCGCTATCAGGGCCTCCTTCACCGGCTCTGCTTTAAAAGGCTTGATGACTGCCTCAATCTTTTTCACCGCGCCAAAACTAGAACTCGCATACCAAATGGCAAGCAATCCGATTCAAATGATAGAACCTGAGCGTGTTCACTCGACTATGCCCCGAAGTGAATCAAGGTGGATCGCTTCGCTATTGCTATTCTTGATATGATCTTCCGGTTTCGCGGGAAATCTGTCCTCGCATGACACGAGACGACGCATGATCAAAGTCGAACATTTGCACGCCTTTAAACGGACTCATTCCTCCAAGGAGAGATTACGACGTTGACTACCGCGCCCGCACGGTCGGCCTCCATTCTTAGCAGCTTGCCTGCTCGTCATCCTTTAGTCTCCTATTTCCTCGTCGCCTTCGGTTTCTCCTGGCTCATGTTCCTGCCGGGTCCGCTTACGTACTATGGCGTCATAAGTCTGAGCGACGACGTAGTCCGCTTATTCGCTATTGCCGGCCTGCTCGGACCAATCTTGTCGGGATTCATCATGACTGCGGTTACGGAAGGGCGGCCTGGTATAGTGCGCTTGCTCCGCAGAATGGTGTGCTGGCGCGTTGGGATCCGATGGTACGCGTTCGCTCTCGTTGGGCTCCCAATAACCATGGTGCTTGCCACTTTCATCCGGCCCGGTGCTGCGGAGTCCCTCGACATCTCCGCGCGGCCATTCTCGCTGGACTACCTGCGTGCCTTCGTCTCTATGGTTCTCTTAGGAGGACCGCTCTTTGAGGAACCAGGCTGGACCGGCTTCGCGCAGCCTCGCTTGCAGCGATTATCTGGTCCTTTAATCGGAGGCCTAGTCCTCGGCGGTCTGTGGGCTCTGTGGCATTTGCCTGGATTTTTAATCCCCTCCCAGGACGTGACGGATATACCTCCGAGGGGCACGGTCCTCGAATTCATCGTGTTCGCCCTGGCCCTAACGGGTCTACGCCTAATCATCATTTGGGTCGTCAATAACACAAGGAATAGCGTCTTTATGGCAATATTGGTACATGCTTCCTGGAACACCTTTTATTCTGCCGTCCTGATTCGCTTGTTCCACTCTCCGATCGTGCTCGGAAGCTACTTAAATCTCGCGATAGCCGCATGCGCATTGGCGCTGGTGCTAATTGCGACTACGCGAGGCCGAATGGGTTATGGGGAGGAAGTCGCCACAGTGTTTGACGAAACCACCGCGGAGCGATGATAACGGAATTGAAATCGCGTTTGCGCCGGTTCGCCTCGCAGCGCATAACTTTAGCCGATGAAGTTCGTTTTTTGTATTTTCGCGATCTCCGCAATCACAATGTTCGCACTGGCGCAGGAGATAACCACGCCGCCGCCCAGAGTTTATCCCGTAGCTTTGCCGAATTACGATGAGGAGACCGCCACGCGGTTGCAGATTTTTTTGGACAACAGCGATTTCGGGCCTGGGAAAATTGACGGAAGGATGGGCGAATTCTTCCGCAAAGCGCTGATCTCATACAAGCATGCGCACGCCATGCCAAAAACTGGCGCAGTCGATCAATGGATGCTCGATCAAGTGCCCGTGACTTACACCACTTATACGATCAGGGACGAAGATTTGAAGTTGGTAGGCAATGTGCCGGGCAGTCGTGCCGAGCAGGCCAAATTAAAATGGCTGCCTTATACATCCCTGCTTGAGTTCGTCGCCGAGCGTTATCATTCGGCCGAGTCCTACATTCAGAAACTTAATCCCGGAAAGAACTGGGAGCACCTTCAGCCGGGCGAAACTTTGAAGGTGCCGAATGTATTGCCCTTTGAGGTTGAGAAATTCACCGAAGGGAAAGTCCCTGAAAACCCGGCGTTCGCTTCTCGCAAGGTTTTTGTCGACACCTACGAACATCTTCTGGAGGTGTTCGACCACGACCAACTCGTCTGTGTCTTCCCGATTACGCCGGGATCGAAAACGTTGCCGGCACCAGTGGGCACTTGGAAGATTCTCGGCGTAAATATTTGGCCGTGGTTCCGCTACGATGAAGGCATGCTCAATCACGGCGTGCGCACCGAAAACTATTACAATCTTCCACCAGGCCCGAATAATCTCGTTGGCGTTCTTTGGATGGGTTTGAACAAGCCCGGCATTGGCATTCACGGCACCAACAATCCCGAGACCATCGGCCGCGCCGCCAGTCACGGCTGCATTCGCCTGGCGAACTGGGACGCCGCGCGCGTGAAAGATTTGGTTAGCGTCGGGAATACTGTGCTTATTTTCTAGGGGCCGCTCGGCCCTCTGGCGCGCTCGGCGAGCGGGCCCTGCCAAATTTCTCGAAAAAAGTTCGCGCGGAATCGAGGTGTCGAACGTCTAGGCTTTAGATCGACCCAATGGATCCCAGTGAACGCGAAAAATACCAGGCGGCCATTCATGGCGATCGCGAGGCATTTGAAATGATTATTCGCACCCATAGTCGGACGCTTTTCGCTATCGGTTACGGCATTCTGCAAAATCGCGAAGAAGCGGAGGACGTTGTACAAGACTCGCTGGTTAAAGCGTGGAAAACGCGCTGGCGTGTGCGCGATCCGGAAAAATTTCCTGCCTGGCTCGCAACCATTGCGCGACACAAGGCGCGCGACGTTTTTCGCAAACGCCGCACCGTTCCTTTGTCGGAACAGTGACCGAACCGATCGAACCAGAGCCGACGAACACGCGTGGTTTAGATCAAAGATTGCACTCCGCACTCGCAGCATTGCCGGAACTCCATCGGGCTGCGCTGACGTTGCGCTATTTCGAAGAGATGGATTATCGCACTATCGAAAACAGCCTGGGTCTGACCAATGGTGCGCTGCGCGGCATACTCGGCCGCGCTCTGGCTTCAATGCGCAAACAACTTCGCCCGGCTCTCGCTTCAATGGACTAAACGTATGGCAACGATCCACGACGAAATTGACAACTGGCTGGCCGCCGATCTGCACGGCGAGCTTTCGAACAACGAACGGAGCGCGCTTCATGCGCATCTCGTCGATTGCGGTGCATGCCGAAAAACTCATCAGGAAATTAAACTTATGAACAAAATTCTAGAAGAAACTTTCGCACAGCAAAAACCAGATCCGGCTTTCGAGCAGCGGATACTGGCTGGTTTTCGCAATCGCGTCCCTCAACGAAGCGGACTTGTAAAACTGCTCGTCGATCTAATGCGCTTACGCGCTACTCAAATCGCAGCGGTCGCCGCGGTTTTGCTCGGGCTTGTGCAGATCGGACGAATGATCACGGGCGAACCTGCAACTGCCCCGCGGGAGCGGGAACGATACGTCGGGGAACAGTTTGCCGCGCAACCGTCGCAGTTTCCAGCATCACGAGCAGCTCAATCCGGTACTTTAGCCAAGTCAGACGAAGTCGCCGCCGGCCGACCAAGGGATTTGGCGCTCAAGGAACCGCCGCCACCGGCTCCAGCTCAGTCCAAGGATGAAAGACAAGGGAGCGCTGAATTGGAACGAACAATCGTCACTGGATCAAATATTCCGACTACTGCGGAAGAAGCCGCGCAAGCCCCGACTCAAGAGCCTATTCCTGCGCTGGCCAATCGCAAATTGATTCGAAACGCCACAGTCGAACTGGAGATCGTCAGCTTTGATAATGCTGTTCAGAAGATTACTGCATTTGCGAACGAAGAACACGGTTACGTCGCTACGACAGATTCCGAGAAACAGGCAAATGGGAAGCTACGAGGGCAAGTCGTCGTCAAGGTCCTGCCGGAAAACCTCGATCGCTTTCTGCAAAAGATTCGGAGCCTTGGCGAATTGAAAAACCAGACATTGGGCACTGAAGACGTGACCAAGGCGTATTTCGATACCGATGCGCGCCTGAAAAACGCCCACGTAATGGAGCAACGCCTCATCGACATGTTGAAAACCAAGACCGGCAAAGTTTCCGATTTGCTTCAAGTGGAGAAGGAACTGGGCCGTGTCCGCGAAGAGATCGAGAAGATGCAGGGCGATTTAAAATATTGGGATTCGCAGGTGCAATTCGCCACGGTGACGATTTCGCTCGCTGAAAAAGACATGGAAGAACCGGCGGCGTTTCTGCTCAAGGACCGCGCCCAGCTGGCACTCTACGCGCCCGATGTAGAGAAGATTTACAACGAGATCAAGAGCCTCGCGTCGCCAAAGGTGCAGATTACCAACGCACAACTAAACCGCGATTACTCCGGGCGCGTCTCAGCGCAGGTAAGCATGCTGATCGCGCCGGAAGAAAGCGACGGTGTAATCGGCCGTGTCAAAGCTTTCGGACGCGTGGAAAACTTCCAAACGCAGACTCAACGCATCGCGCAGGGCGGCAATCCCGCGGCCGCCGGATCGGAAAATGCCAGGACCAAGCGTGACAAGGTGGAACTCAACGTTGCCATCTCACGCGAGGAACAGGAGCAGGCTTTTCAGCAAACAAGCCTGCGCATTCGCACGTCGTCAGTGGACGAAAAGGCAAAGAAGCTTCGCACTCTTGCAGAGAAACAAGGCGGACGCATTCGCAGTTCTACTTTCAGTCGCGATCCGGATGGCCGTGCAGTGGCAAATGTTTCGCTACGCGTACCGATGAAAGATTACCCGGCGCTTATGCAGTCGCTCGACTCGTTAGGCAAAGTGGAGAACGTGAGCGTGCAACGTCAGGACCGTACGGATGCGCAGATTGATGAAGCAAACGCACCGGCGGACGTTTCGATCCAGGTTTACAGCCAGGGCAATATCGTTTCGCAGGAGAGCGGCTTGCTTGCCACACTGCGGCGTACGCTGGCGCAAAGCGCCGGAGCCATCATGTGGAGCTTGCGCATGATTGGCGTGGCGATCGCCTTTCTCGCGCCGTGGGCGATCGCAATTATTGGCGTCATTTGGATCGCGCGACGCGTAATTCGCGCGCGATCGAAACTGTAGCGGCCGGAATCATTCTTGCTCGCTGGCGAAACGAGTCATAGGTTTATATTGGAGGTGGCGATGAAAGCTCAAGGCGGTATTAGCTATGGCAACGCGGCGGTCGCCGCTTGTCCGAAACATTTGCTCCAATTCGCGGTCGATCAGCGGTACGACGATTACACATCAGTCGATCACGCGGTCTGGCGATTCATCATGCGCCAGAACACTTTTTTCCTGAAAGAATACGCGCACAAAGTTTATTTCCAGGGTCTTCTCGACACCGGCATCTCATTTGAACGCATTCCGCGTATCGAAGAGATGAACGACATTCTGGCCAAGATCGAGTGGGGCGCGGTGGCAGTGGACGGTTTCATTCCACCGGCCGCGTTTATGGAATTCCAAGCCTACAAGGTGCTGGTGATCGCGTGCGACATGCGCCAGATCCATCACATCGAATACACGCCGGCGCCGGACATCGTGCACGAGGCTGCCGGCCACGCGCCGATCATTGTGGATCGCGAATACTCAAATTATTTGCAGCGTTTCGGTGAGATCGGTGCCAAAGCAATGTCTTCCAGAAAGGACTTCGAGCTATATCAAGCGATTCGGCATTTATCAATTTTAAAGGAGCGCCCAAACGCCGACCCGAAAGAAGTCGATGAAGCAACCAAGCTGGTTGAATATCGCCAGAAAAATCTCGGCTCGCCATCCGAAATGGCGCTGCTCTCCCGTTTGCATTGGTGGACGGTCGAATATGGACTCATCGGCACACTCGAGAATCCGAAAATCTACGGCGCAGGTTTGCTTTCATCGATCGGTGAATCGGTGTCATGCCTCGAGCCTGAGGTAAAGAAGATCCCCTACTCCATCGATGCTCAGAACTGCGCGTTCGACATCACGACAAAACAACCGCAGCTATTCGTCTGTCGCGATTTTCAGCACCTCAAAGACGTGCTTGAAGAATTTGCAAGTAAGATGGCGTTTATCGCCGGCGGACTCGAGGGCATCAATAAAGCCATCGAATGTAATAACACTGCGACTTGTGAGTATTCGTCCGGTCTCCAAGTCAGCGGAATTTTCACCGAGGTCATCACGGACGAAAACAATTCCCCGATTTATCTGCGGACAACCGGTAAGACCGCGCTGGCGTTTCAAGCCAAAGAACTCGAAGGCCACGGCATCGATTATCACAAGGACGGTTTTGGTTCGCCGGTTGGCAAATGGAAACAAACTCCAACGGTGCCAGAGCTATTGACCAACGATCAACTGCATGCGCTTGGAATAGTTGAGGGCAAAAAAGCAAAGATCGAGTTCGTCAGCGGGATCGTCGTCTCAGGGAAAGTTGAGAAAATTCTGCACCGCGACGGCAAACTGTTGTTAATCACATTCTCAAACTGCAACGCGAAATACCACGACCGTGTCCTGTTCGAGCCTGAGTGGGGTGTCTACGACATGGCCGTTGGTGAACGAATCAGCTCAGTTTTTAACGGGGCAGCAGATAAAGATGCCTACAATCAGGTGGCGCTGGTTCCGAAGGAGCGCACCATCAAAGTTCCCTCGGATGCGAAGCGGAAACGACTCGAGAATCTTTACGCGCAGGTGCGCAAGATTCGCGAGAGCAAAACCGGTTATGAACGGCTCGGCGAAATTTGGGAAACACAGCAGGCCGAACATCCGGAGGACTGGCTGTTGTCGATGGGAATTTTCGAAATTCTCGATACAACCGACCAACAGCCAGAGTTGAAAGCCAGGATCGAGAAGTTCCTTGATGAGAAGAAGGCAAAGACGAAAGATCTCGCAACGCTAATCAGTTGGGGATTCCGCCTGGTCGAATATCACAAGAAACCAGAATACCAGGGGGCGCTGCACACTTCGCCGGAGTAACCGCTCCTAGATTCGTTTCGACCCTCACCTCAATCCTGTCTCTCGCCGGGGAAAGGCGGACGCGAAGCGCCGGTGAGGTTGGTTACCCGCTCTTTGAAGCGGCGCTTTAAGGTCTCCGCGTATTCGTCCCTGCCGGTTGTGATGTCGAGCGAAGTCTCTCGATATTGCTCTGTCTTCAAGTCAGAGATTCCTCGACTGCGCGGAGTTTATCCTGAGCGACCGAAGGGAGTCGAACGGGCTGCGCTCGGAATGACAGATGGCGGTGATCGCCAGGTTGTTCTAAAACGCTTTGTCGTTGACGCGTAGTTTGCCCCTAACGCGTGTGCGTATTCGTTTTTGTCCGATCGGAAGGCGACGAATCCGCCGTCGGTTTGACGAGCTCACTCGAGCCATAGGAACCCGACACGTAGCCATTTCGCGCAAAGTCACGCATCATGGCGAAGTAACCCGGCGCGTATCGGGTAGAGATGCGTTCGCCGTTTGAAGCGACTTCGGTACTCAGTCATCCCGTGCTCAGCATGAGGAAACAGGGCGAGTGTAATGGGTTTCCCTTCAGCGATCAGTGTCTTAATACGGTGACTCGTCTCCGCGCTCGGCGCTTCGAGGTCGTCTTCTCCGAGAACCCACAACTGTGGGGCTTTGACCGCGCGAAGCGTAGGCATTGGATCGTATCGAAATGGCGTGCCGGGGAGAGAATCCTTAAACTTCTCGCGCGCTTCGGCCGCCGTGTACGGCAAAATGAAATGCGTATAGTTGCCATGCACATCTTTGTACCAAGGCTCGTTGCGGTACTTGGCTCTCACAGCATCCAAACGCTCGAAACCTTTGGTGAAACCGCTCTCGAACACGGCCTCGGCTGCGGATGCAATCTCCAGCGCCTTTGAAATCTCCTCCTGGCTATGACCTTTGAGGCGCATTTCAAGCGCAACCTCCTCCTGGTCTTCGTCAATGACGGAGACGGCCAATCCGAAGCTGACAATAACGAAATCGACAGGTGCGTGTGTTGCGGCGAGGGGCGCGACCCAGCCGCCCTGACTCCCACCTTGATATCCGATTCGGGCACAGCGGGTGCCAGCAATTTGCTTCGCTTCCCGCATGGCAGCGACGGCGTCATCCGCGAGCGTATCGAAATCCTGCGTATATTTGCCCTCCGATCCGCCGGTTCCGCGTTTGTCATAAACGAAGGCGCCAATATTCTCGGCGGGTAAGAGTCTTTGAAGCGCATACCAGTCGCGCGCAGATTCTCGTTCCGCTCCGTGAATGAGAACCACGATCGGGACCGGATCATTGCTCTTCGGCAGGACTAATCTACCCGCGAGCTTAACTCCGCCACGACCTTCAAATGTCGTGTCAGTCACGTCGAACGGAATCCGGTGAGCTTTCTTGCCGTCTAATTCGATTTCACCCGTCGCGCAACGAGTGAAAGAAGCCGTGTGGCCATCTGGACGATCCGTCCATCCCAGTGTGCTTGTCCACGAGCCGTCGTCCTTCTTATGCAAAACCCCGGTTGTGCCATCGAATTTACGCCAGCGGAACGTGTCGCCTTCGGATCGCGCGATATCGACAATCTCTCCATCCGAAAACCGATAGGTGCCTGGCCGGCAATCATCGGCGACGCCGGCTTTCACATCGACCGCAACAGCGGTGCCGCCCCAAACTGTTGACAAGCTCCAGACAATCAGTCCGAGCAACAGTGAACGAATCCTGGAACACCGCATCTCTGTCTCTGATGCACTTCGTCCCCGTTTTGGATTCAAAATGTTCTTTCCGCGAATGCGACGATGGTCACTAATCAATTAGAGATTTCTCGGCTCCGTTCGGAATGACTGGGGTCCGATCCGAATGATTTTAAACCGTTTCGTCTCTGAAGTGACGCTTACCCTTTAGCGCCTTTGCGTATTCGTCCTTGCTTAGAATATTCTCATCCAGCTGTATGTCGGTGCGAAGAAAGTTTCGGAACCACGTTTCAATCCGTTGTCGATCTTGCAGCATTTCCCCGGTGATGTAATTAGCGTCAATGTTGATGCAGATCGCGCCGACGATTCCGAATTCTTTTCGTTTGATGGGGATCGTTGTGCATTTGAATTTTCGTGCGCCGATATTCAGTTCGTAATTCAACTTTTCCTCATTCAGGAGCTGCCGGCGTTTGAGGTCGATTAGCAGGTTCGTTGTGCCGTCACGCAAATGCCGTCCGGTGACATTGTTTTCGAGCGTGATGAGCGAGTGCGCGGGGTCCGCGAGATTGTGCAGCAGGATCTCGATTCCGGTATTCGGAAACGATTTTCCGATCAGGCGCACGATGCGCTCGTAGTTTTCAAGAAATTCGTGCGTGTCGTCGGCAATCGTCTTGCCATCATATTTCTCGAATAACTGCGCGTAAACTTTTTGCTCCGCCGGTTCGAGTTGTGCGCGCACATTATTTTGTTCGCCGATAAAAATTAGCTGTCGTGCGGCCGTGTGATCCTCGTTTTTGAGGAAGTAATGGATGCCCAGCCGGAAATCTTTCAGACTGAACTCGCCGAAATCTTCACGGGTAACAGTGAATGGGTAGAAATCGTACTCTTCCAGGTTTCTGCCAAACTTGCGGCGTTGTTCCTTGTATTTACCCCAGAGGAACCCTGTTGCCAGAAAGAGCAGTGACACAATAATCGACGCGATGACGTTGATGCTGAGCTCGCTCTGCAGAGCTTTGATCATAGCTGGTGGAACATACGCACGTTAGTTTGCCTTTGGGGGGACCGGTCAAACGGTGACGTGCGACCCGTTTTATAGACTTGAACCGACAATCAGTTCAAGCTCGATACGAGCAGCGCGAAACAAGGCTCCGTCATACCAATCCAAAAGCTTACAACCGATCAGAGATTTCCAGTCAAACTGGAAATGCTGATGTTCTCCGATGTAACGTCTGCGGGACGAGAGAGCGCGAATGCGACCGTGCTGGCGACATCCTCTGGCGAGATCATTTTGTGGCGCGGCCACTCTCGATGTGAGTCCAGATGTTAGTGTTTGTAGCGGTGGGATAAACGTTGATCACCCGGATCTTACGGTCGCGCAATTCTTCGCGCACGCATTGCGAGAGACCTTCGAGCGCGAACTTGCTCATGCAATAAGCGCTCCAGTTCGCGAACCCAGTCTTCGCTGCGATGGAAAGAATATTGACGATGCTCGAACCGGGCGGCATCTGGGGGCAAAATGTTGCATCAACCTAAACGGCGCTGTGACGTTGACCCGACAGTTTGCTCCCATTCAACCGATGTGATTTCGCAAAAGGGGCTTTACGATTGCGATGCCCGCGTTGTTCACGAGCAAATCCAGAGGATTCCTTCCTACGTGATGGATGAGATCGGAAACACTGGATGGCACGGCAAGATCATGAATCAAGCGGACCACATGCGCGCCGTGGTGGTTCAGCGTCTTGCACACTTCCGCCAACGCGACGGTATCGTGCCCATGGAGAAGCAATTCAACATCAGGACCTGCCAGTTTTTCGGCAATCGCGCGGCCAATTCCGCGGCTCGCACCTGTGATGAGATAACGCTTCATCTCTGTGGCTGAAACGTTCAACGCGGAACGCCCTACGTCCAATGCCGAATTGAAGACTGGTAGGGCGCGACCACAGCCTGCTTGCCGTGGCGAGGGCCCACCGTGACGCCGGCTGAACAGACGGCTTGCCGCAAACAGCGGGATACCTACAACATGCTACGTTCTTCGCAGAGTAAATCGGTTATTCGCCGTTTCCCATAAGCGCAGCCTAACGAGTTGCTGATTGAGGCGATTATCGATCTTCGGCCAAAGCGCCCGCACAATATTTTCTCCCGTTGAAGGCGCGTTCCTAAAATCCTCTGTTTCCAAATCGAGATGCCGATCCCGCCAGGGTTCCAGCGATTCCTGAATGGCTTCCCTCAATGCAACAAAATCGTAGAGCGTTCCGCTGCGCTCATCGTAGTCGCCGCCGATTGTAGTTTCACTCAGGTAACCATGGCCATGCCCCAGCGGATTGCTGCACTTGCCGTAAAGGTTTGCATTTTCGGCATCTGAAAGAGTAGCAGCGCACAAACGGTGTGCCGCATAAAATGCCGTCCGCATCCCAAGGAAGACGGCTTGGTTCTTCCACACCTCGGCAAAAAAATCGGTGCGCTCGAACAGGCGTACACGATCCAGCGGAGTCATCGAGCTTGCCCGTTGAAAGATGTAATCGCCCAAACTCTCTGTTGTGACAGGACGATTGGCCAAACCTGCAACGTCTTCATTGAGATAGCGGTGATCGAGTTCATCCTGCAGAGCGTGCAAACAAGCATCGATCGCATCGTAACTAACCAGCGGCAGATCCAGGGCGCTGACCGGATTCGTGGATCGGTACGTCAGTCGAACGCGATAGTTATGCCCGTGAATCGAAGTGGCCGATCCAAACAAACGCGCATTTTCCTCAGCACTTAACTGAGGCGACATCGTTTTGCGAGCAGCTGAAAATTCGAACCAGTAGTTTGCCTCGCGGGCCCCATTGGAGTAAAAACTCGCGCTTCGCTCGGGCGACTCAGTCAGATGACAGGCGACAAGTTTTGCACTGTCGTCAGAAAATAATGGCGCTACATCGACGTAGAGTTGCCTCGCAATATTGTCGGCAGTCGGTAGAACATCACGGAAGGAAGGATTGTCCCCGTTCAGAAACTTGTGATCAAACCGCTGCCGCACAATCGTGCTCGCGCGCTCCTTGATTTCGCTGATGTTAATCAGCATTCCGGTAGTAGGATCGACGGGACCGGTGAAAACGAAATAGGCGGCGTAATTGCGACCGCTTCCGTGGCGCGCTTTCGTTTCGGGACCAAAGACGGCCAGATTTTCGTTGTCGCTCCATTTGGCAACACGCAAGCGACGAGAAGCCGAAAATTCGAGTCGCTTGCTGACGGTCAACAGCATGAAGCAGCAAACACGCTGCAAAATGATCTCGCAACAAATTGTAGGCGATCTCTGCGAGACGCCTGCGCTGGCATCTGACACAGACGCCCTACAATCAATCCTTCAACAGCGAGAGAAATTCGGAGCGGGTTCGGGCGTCGTCTTTGAAAGTGCCGAGCAGACAAGAGGTTTTCATGACCGAGTTTTGTTTCTCAACGCCTCGCATCATCATGCAAAGGTGTTTCGCTTCTACTACCACGGCCACGCCTGAGGGTTGCAAGCAACTCATAAGCGACTCGGCGATTTGGGTTGTAAGATTCTCCTGAATCTGCAAACGCCGCGCGAATGCATCGACGATGCGCGCCACCTTGGAAAGACCAATCACCTTCCCGTTTGGAAGGTAAGCCACATGCGCGCGACCGATGAAGGGAAGTAAATGGTGTTCACACAGCGAATAAAGCTCAATGTCTTTGACCAGGACGATCTCACTCGCACTGGACTCGAAAACGGCCCCGTTGATGATCTCGTCGAGATTCTGTCGATAACCTTGTGTGAGAAACTCCAGCGCGCGCGCCGCCCGATCTGGGGTTCGTCGGAGACCCTCTCGATCAACATCTTCCCCAATGGCTTGAAGCAGTTCACGGTACGCGTTTGCAATTCTGTCGAGATCTCTCTCTGGCAGGCGATTTCTCTCGCGCGTGAAGCGTTCCCCAATATCAAGATCGGAATTATGACGCTGAATCATGTGTTATGTTGATTTAGCGTAGCATTAAGCTGCGGCGGTCTCTAGTCTGTCGCATCGCGTTTGGTGAACGCGACTCACCTTACTCGAGCCAGCTTTGCGGATATTTCGGGTCGTCTAACGCGAGTGAGTCCTCAGTCAGTTCGAGCGTGTGTTGTGTGTCGAACATCACCGCGAGCTCCTCTGTGCGTGTCGCGTTCCTGCTTGCCATGATCGTGCCCGGATGCGGCCCGTGTGGAATCCCGCGAGGATGCAACGTGATCGAACCACTCTCGATCCCGCGCCGTGAACCAAAATTCCCGCGCACGTAAAAGAGAACTTCATCCGCCTCCACGTTGTCGTGTACCCACGGGATTCTTACGGCTTCCGGGTGCGTGTCGAGCATGCGCGGCGCAAATGTGCAGACGACGTAACCGCGAATTTCAAAGGTCTGATGGATCGGCGGCGGTTGATGCAATGTTCCAGTGATCGGCTCGAAATCCTGCGCGTTGAATGTGAATGGGTAGAGATAGCCGTCCCAGCCGACCGCATCGAAGGGATGCTGTGCCAGCGTCACTCGCGTAAGTCGCGATCCATCTTTTACAAGAACATCAACATCTTCCTCCTTGTCGATCGTGATTATCTCTCGCGGCGCGTGAAGATCGCGCTCGGAATACGGCGCGCCCATTTTGATTTGCCCCTCGTGATTCAGGTAACGTTGCGGAATTCGAACGGGGCCGACTGATTCGAGAATGAGATAATCCTCCTCTTCAATCTTGTCCGGTACCAGCCGGTAGGTGATTCCACGCGGAATCACAATATAATCTTCGGCGCGGTAAGGCAGTTTTCCAAAAATAGATTCCATCACACCGCTGCCGCGAAACACGAAAATGATCTCATCAGCGCCGCCGTTTTTGTAATATTCGAATTTATCGTACGCTTTCACCGGACGCGCGCGATAGGCAATCACATCCTGATTAAACAACATCGGAACGCGCCCGGTGTACAGATCGCCGCGACGCGGGATATTGGCCGTTTTTAAGTGATGATGTCGCAGCGGACTATCGGTCACTTTTTTTGGTTCCCAATGTTTGATTAACTCGACATTGCGCACGCGCGTGGGCGGACGCAGGTGATACATGATCGAGTACGCCTCATCGAATCCTTGCGTTGTGAAGACGTGCTCATAGGCAATGCCTTCGTTCTTATACGTCGGCGCCGACCCGTTGCGGTGAAACCAGATGTGATGTTTTCTCGGAATTTCGCCCAGTCTTTGATAATACGGCATAGTCGTCCCCCTCCCGTTTTACAAATTACCTCGCGCTTCCTGTTCGCGTTCGATGGCTTCGAAGAGCGCCTTGAAATTGCCTTTGCCAAAACTCTTCGCGCCTTTGCGCTGAATAATTTCGAAAAAGAGCGTGGGCCGGTCTTCTACGGGCTTGGTAAATATTTGCAGCAAATAACCTTCATCATCGCGATCGACGAGAATGCCCAGCCGCTTCAATGCATTCAGTTCTTCATCGATGTGACCTACCCGATCGAGCAGAGTGTCATAATAGGCGGTAGGGATCTGAAGAAATTCAACGCCTCGCTTCTGCAGGTCCGTCACTGTTTCAATAATGTTTTTTGTCGCCATGGCGACATGCTGGACACCTTCGCCATCGTAAAATTCGAGATACTCGTCCACCTGCGATTTCTTTTTGCCTTCGGCGGGCTCGTTGATCGGAAACTTCACGAAGCCGTTCCCATTGCTCATCACTTTGCTCATCAGCGCCGAGTATTCGGTGGAAATGTCCTTGTCGTCGAAGCTCAGGATGTTGCGGAACCCCATTACGTCCTCATAAAACTTCACCCATGGATTCATCTGCCCGAGCGCGACGTTGCCCACGCAATGATCGACGTATTGCAGGCCAGTATCGGGCGGATTGTAGTTCGATTCCCACTTACGAAAACCCGGCATGAACGGGCCATGATAATTCTGCCGCTCAATGAACAGATGAACGACATCGCCGTAGGTGTGGATCCCGCTCATCACTACCTCGCCATGTTTATCCGAGAGCGTTTTCGGCTCCATGTAACTCTTGCCACCGCGCTTCGTCGTCTCTTCCCACGCCGAGGTGGCATCTTCTACCTTCAACGCCAGCGCCTTAACGCCGTCGCCATGTTTGCAGAGGTGATCGGCGATCGGATTATTCGCGCGGATGGGAGTAGTCAGGAGCAAGGTCAACTTGTTCTGCCGAATTGCATAGCTGGCGCGATCTTTCACCCCGGTTTCCGGTCCGGAATACGCCAGGCTTTGAAATCCGAACGCAGTCTTGTAGAAATGTGCCGCCTGCTTGGCGTTCCCGACATAAAACTCGACGTAGTCAGTTCCTTGGAGCGGCAAAAAATCTTCATCGGCTGTTGGAGCCGTTTTCGTTTTTGGAGCAGCAATTGTCGTTGGCATAATGACCTCCTAACTCTTTCGCGCTGAGTGCGCCATCAAATATAAGATCGACAACAACCTGCCGCAAGGTTGCGTACGCTGAGTTTATAACAGGCGAACGCGTAGACTACCCATATTGATCGCGTAGCGCGCGCAATTTCAAACGCAGCGCGTTCAACCGGATGAATCCAGTAGCGTCACTTTGATCATACGCCGATTCTTCGCCTTCCATCGTAGCAATCTTCGGATAGTAGAGACTCTTGGGGCTTTTGCGGCCTACGACAATGACATTGCCCTTGTAAAGTTTGAGCCGAACGAGTCCGCTCACGTCGCGTTGCGTTTCGGTGACGAGAGCCTGGAACGCCTCGCGTTCAGGCGAAAACCAGAAACCGTTGTAAACAAGCTCGCTGTATTTCGGAATGAGACCATCGCGCAAACGCATGACTTCGCGGTCCATCGTGAGCGTTTCGATTTGTCGATGAGCAAAATGCAGAATCGCGCCGCCCGGCGTCTCGTACACGCCCCGGCTTTTCATTCCAACAAAACGGTTCTCCACAACATCAACGCGCCCAATGCCATGTTTACCGCCAAGTTTGTTCAGAGTTTTCAGCACCTGATGCGGCGACATTCTGGAGGATCTCGCCCCTCCAGACACGCCGACGCAGTTACCCTGATCAAAATCCAACTCGACGTATTCGGGTTCGTTAGGCGCGTCTTCGGGCGCGACGCTGAGTTTGTACATGTTGCGCATTTCTTTTGAACTGGCGTCAAACCACGGATCTTCCAGCACACCGCTCTCATAGCTGGTATGGAGCAGATTGCGGTCCATGGAATACGGTTTCTGCGCAGTCGCTTCGACCGGAATTCCGTTCGCTTTCGCGAATGCAATCATCTCACTGCGGCCAGGGAATTGTTTACGGAAACGTTCTTCCCGCCATGGTGCAATCACGCGCAGATCGGGCGCAAGCGCCGCGGCGGCTAATTCGAAGCGAACCTGATCATTACCCTTTCCTGTCGCGCCATGAGCGATAGCGTCGGCATTTTCGGCGCGCGCGATCTCGACCATTCGTTTCGCGATCAACGGGCGCGCGATACTCGTGCCAAGCAGATATTGACCTTCATAGATGGCGCCTGCCTGGAACATCGGGAAAATGAAATCACGCGCGAATTCTTCGCACAGATCTTCGACGAGGCATTTCGATGCGCCACTCGTTAGGGCTTTTTTCTCCAGGCCGTCGAGTTCTTCTTCCTGGCCGATATCGGCGCAAAAAGCGATGAGTTCAGCCTGATAATTCTCCTTGAGCCAACGGAGGATCACCGAGGTGTCGAGGCCGCCGGAATATGCGAGGACGATTTTCATCGGATGAATGATCTTAGGGCCGAAAACGGCGCGCCTCTTTTCCTTTTGTCATCCTAAGCGAGGCGAAGGATCTCTGATCGTCTTTCGATCGGGAGTCATCAAAACAATAATCAGAGATGTTTCGCTTCGCTCAACATGACAGGCTCAGTCGCCGAAGGAAATATCCACGTCACGCGCGGTTTGCACCATTTCGCCGTCAGGCGGAACCAGCTTGAGCCGATTGACAGCTTCCGCGATCGGCACCTGACGGACTTGATAATTTTGGTAGCTAACCATCGAACCAAAATGTCCTTCGTTGGCCAGTTGGACAGCTTTCACGCCAAAACGCGTTCCGAGAATTCGATCCAAGGTCGTCGGTGCCCCTCCACGTTGCAGATGGCCGAGAACGCAGCAGCGCGTTTCTTTTCCAGTGCGTTTTGCAATCTCGCGTGTGACGATTTCACCGATTCCACCGAGACGAAATTCGCCGCCTTCCACGTCGCGCTTTACCTGTTCGCCGTGTTTTGGTCGCGCGCCTTCAGCGACGACAACAACTGTTCCCAGATAACCAGCCGCCTCGCGCGCCTTAACCACGCTGGCGATCTTGTCGAAATCGAATGGAATTTCCGGAATCAAAATAATGTCCGCTCCTCCAGCGATGCCGCCGTGCAACGCGATCCAGCCGGCATGGCGGCCCATTACTTCGACCACCATGACTCGCCTGTGACTGGTCGCCGTTGTATGCACCCGATCGAGCCCGTCCATTACGACAGCGACAGCAGAATCGAATCCAAATGTTGTCGCAGTGGCCTCTAGATCGTTGTCGATGGTCTTGGGGACGCCGATGCAATTGATGCCAGCTTCCTGCAATTGCTGCGCCGTGACCATCGAACCATCGCCGCCGACAATGATCAACGCCCGTACCTGCAGCTCATCCAGTATCTTCTTGGCGCCTGCAATGATGTTCTCAGGCACAATCGTCCGATCGCCAGCGCCGACTTTGGCAACAAAATGGCCGCGATTCGTGGTGCCGATGATGGTGCCGCCCAGCGCCATGATTCCGTTAACGCTTTGGCGGTCGACGATGACATGATTGCCGGGAGGAAGAAGTCCTTCGAATCCGTCACGAAAACCAACTACTTCCCAGCCGAGTCTCTCCGCCGCCAGTACCACGCCGCGCAGGACCGCGTTAAGTCCGGGGCAATCGCCACCGCTGGTCAGAACACCAATCCGTGGCTTCATTTTTGCAATCAGAGCATTTTCTTTGAATCGGCGACCCGACCGCCGGCGGCCCATTGATCGTATAACTGCCAACCGCGTTGCAAAAGGGCTGCGCCTTCACCGAATCGATTTGTGCTACCCAGGAGCACGATCATCAAATGACGCGGATACACTGTTTCCATCTGACCCTGCCGAACAACTTCCGCCTGACGATTGGCATACAGGATCAAACAATCACCGGATCGCGCGGTGCGACCTGTTTTGACTCCGTCGATTCCCATTTTTCCCAGGAGGTCGTTTGTGTTGCGAAGCACGTAATTCAATCGACGCCCGCCTCGATCGAACGAGATCTGCCGTTCCTTTTGCGACACATAAAAGCGGAAACTGGCTTTGTTCATTGCGTACCGAGTGAGGCGCGCCATGTCTTCGGCCGTTGAATACGGCAGCGGTTTGACCTTGTAATCGACGCCGTGCGGGTTAACAAAACGCGTCCGGTCCATCTTCAATTGTTTGGCCAGCGCATTCATCTGGGCGACGAACGCATCGACTGGCGTGTATTTCGAGCCCGTCTCGCCTGGCGCGAGCGACTCTAGCTTCGAGCCAACGTGGTACGCGAGCGTATAGGCCGCGATGTTATCGGACTGAACAAGCGCAGCGTAGAGAAGATCTCGCAGGGTGATGCTATCGCCCGGCTGAAAACCAATGTTGTTTTCCAGAGTGCCGACAAACGCTTCCTGCGGGATCGTAACTGCCTGATTGAGGTCGCCCGATCTTCGTTCAGCCCAGTCGAGCACCACACTTGCAGTCGCAATTTTCATCAGGCTGCCTACTTGCAGTTTTTTCCTCGGTTCCTGTTCGTCCAAAATGTAGCCCGTTTGCGCATCGGCGATGAGGTATGCCTCTGCGGCAGCAGCGGAACGGAGAAGCGGCATGCTGCCGAGAAAAACGGAAAAAACGATGACAAAACGACGTGATAAATGCATAAGAACCCTCGAACCGCAGCACCTTAATCGACGCGTTCTGATTCGCAAACGCCCGTCGCAACGCGCGATCACCCCGTCTTCCGTGGCATTCGGGCCCGACTTACCAATAACCGCATTACAAAATAGATGATGATCGCCGAAGGAACCGCGAGAAACAGCGAACCAACGAATGCAGGCCAAAATGTGGGCCAAACGACACGCGAAAATACATGCCAATGCACATAATCGCGCAGCCCAAACTGGCGGAAATGCACGCGCTGCGCTGGCGACCGATGCAAGCTCCAGCACCCCAATTGATATTCCGCAAGGTAGATCGCCGGCATCGCCCAGATCCCGACGTCGTGCAGTGTTACCGCAATCGCAGCTGCAATCTTGTTGCAGCGGCAGACCCACGCCGCGCCGATCGATAACAATGTTTTCAAAGGATAAAGCGGTGTGAACCCGAAAAAAATTCCGATTGCCGACCCGAGAGCGATTGAGTGCGGCGTGTCGGCAATTGTCATCAGGGTCATCTGATGCGTCACCAGCCAGCGCTTCAGTCGCGCAAGGGAGCCTGGCAACCGCGACTCATAATCCCGTGGAGATTTCTGCGCGGGACGTAGATCGTGCACTCTCGAAACTAAACTAAAACAGCTCCGCTGTCTGTGCCGGCGTCTTGACGATTTGACCAAGCGCCTTGCGCAAACGAAGCGCTGCGCGTGGCGCATAATCGAGATTGTTGTTGTTGAAAATCACATGCAACTCGCGTGCATCCTTCGCCAGCCTCCTGCTGCGCTCTGCGACCTCGGCGATTTCACTCTCGCCGTAATCGTAATCGAAACGCGCAGCCACAGTCTTGCCAGTGATATAAGCCTTCGCGTTGCGTCCATGCAGCCGCAGATACCCAAGCTTGGAGTTCGTCACCTCATCCACGTCGGACGGCATCACCATGAAATGATCCGACGCAGGCGCATCAACGTTCACGAAAATTGCGCGACGCTTTCGCACAAAATCAATTGTCGATTCCAACCGATCGCCGACTGCCCAATTGCGGTTTCGAAACTCAATCGCAAGATCGTAGCCGCCCAACATATCTATCAAGGGCTGGAGTTCGGTTAGTTGATGTTTTCGCGGCGAAAACGCGGGCGAGAGTTGCAGAAGTAATACGCCCAGCTTTCGAGCATCGCGGAAAATCGACATGGCTCGCAGAAAAGTCCCAAGGAGTGCTTTCTGCAACTCCGGTGTCGATTTCACGATTCCTTTCGCGTTCGTCTCTGCGACCTTTTGTAAGTCCGGTGGCAAGAGCTTTACCGGCGTCGAGTGAAATGAGAACAGTTGATGTAACTTTACGTCGAACGTGAAATCATCCGGTGTAGCCGCGCACCAGCGTTCCACCATTCTCTGGTCCGGCACGGAATAAAATGTCGAGTTCACCTCGACCATTTCGAAATGCTGAGCATACCAGGCAAGCCGCTCGCCAGCCGGCATCTTTTTCGGATACCAGCGCTCGACAAAGCCGGGATCCGACCAACTGGCTGTGCCGACGAGAATTTTCCCAGTTTCTGTTTTGCCGGAAGGTCTTTTGGTCACGCACCAACGAAGTCACACCCGCGGCGAAGGCAAATAAGATCGCTGTTTCACCTGCCGCTTCTATCGAACGAATGCTTTTTCGATTTGCACAACGTCGACTTCGAAATTAATCTCAAAGTGCGGGGTGGAGCAGCCTGGTAGCTCGTCAGGCTCATAACCTGAAGGCCGCGGGTTCAAATCCCGCCCCCGCAACCAAATTTTTTGCCAACTCGCGGTGCCTTATCGCGTCTACGTTATCCAAAACGGCGAGGGCAAATATTACATTGGCTTATCGAAAGATGTCAGCCGAGAATCAATCAACATAATTTTGGAATTCCGTTGTACTCGCGGAAAGGTACCTTGGATGATTCATATGGCAAAGTGGTCTACATGAACCTGTCAGATGCGCGAGAAACTTGAACTCTCGCTCAAAAGAGCAAAAAGGAGGAGAACGGCTTTTATAAACTAACTGGTCTCCAAAGACCTTGAGGGCCGCGCCCCGCCATGGCGGGGCCGCCCCGCAACCAAATTTTCGTAGCGAACGATCTTGCTGTGGCGCCGCTGTTTTCAGCGGCAAATTTTGTCTAAGGAAAGGCTTGCCACCGCGGATCGCGCGGGACAAATTCACGCTCCGCAACGGCGGAGAAAGAAAATCCAGCGTAGCTCAGTGGTAGAGCGGTCGGCTGTTAACCGATTGGTCGTAGGTTCGAATCCTACCTCTGGAGCCATTTTTTAAGCCGCTCAGACGAGCGACTTCTCCAGCTGGCAGGACCGGTTTAGCGAGAAATGCCAGCAGATTTGCCAGCAAACGAGCCCGCGAATGCACAATTCGCACCAACTCTGCCGCAACTCCGCGACTACTCGCTAACGGAAAAAATTCGGCGCGTTCATTCTCCTCAACGTGGAGAAAAACGTGCAACTCAAATACCGACTGTTCCGCCGGCGTAACGGCGTTTTTTATTGGCAGGATAACGACTCATCAAAAGCAAGGAACACTTCGGACGAGCGATCGACGCGAAGCCGAACGGCTCTTAAATGCGATGAACGAATCGCATCGCGAGCCAACGCTTAATCTTAATCTCGCTCGCGCTTATTTCGCCGCGCACGATCCGAAAATGGCGAAGCGAACCTGGCAAGCCGTGATGGACGAAATGGCGACGCATGGAATTCCGACCACGCAGGAACGTTGCGCACGAGGATTTCGAAGCAAAGCCTATGATCCGATCCGCAACAAACCGCTCGTGCAAACAACGGGCGAGGATCTACTCGCGGTCATCCATGCGAATGGAAACTGTGTTGCCCACTATTTGCGACGACTTCACAATTTGGCTCTCGATCTCGGTTGGCTCCCGTGGCCCATCCTCGCAAAACGAGCATGGCCCAAAATCCGCAGCCAAAGCAAAAGAGCGATCACTGCCGAAGAACACGCCGCAGTCATCGCTTCAGAAAAGAATCTTGAACGCCGCGCCTACTACGAACTGCTTTACGAAACCGGTGCCGCGCAAACTGACGCCGCAAATCTCGCCGCCGAAGACATTGATTGGCGGAACCGCGTTCTTATTTATCGCCGCAAGAAACTGGGACCGTTCAGTGAACCGTGTCGCCTAACGATCGGAAACAAACTGCGCCGTCTCCTCAACACTCTTCCATCATCTGGCGATTTGTTTCCAAATATCAAGCGAACGTCAGCAAACCAACGGTCTGCAGAATTTCGCCGCCGCTGCCGTATTGCAGGAATCACCGGCATTAGCTTGCATTCATACAGGCACGCCTGGGCGCAACGTGCCAAAGCTTGTGGGTATCCACAGCGATTTGCACAAGAAGCACTGGGGCACAGCAGTCGAGCTATCCACGAAGCCTACGCGAAAGGAGCCTTCGTCGTTTGCCCTGCTCTGGATGAATACGAAGCAACAGCAGCTCAGAAAATCATTGAGATGCCGAGATTAGCTGCTCGCTAAAACGAGGTGCCTTCCGCTTTTCTTATGGCCGCGGTCGCGGGGTCGGTCGAGGCCTGTGTGTCGGACTCGGTGCAGCCGCGCAGTATCTGCCGCCGGTGTTCAGATAGCCGCTGCCGTCCTCTCCGCCCCAGACGATCATCTGGCTGCCGGTCCAGACCGCCGTGTGAAGATTACGGACAGCGGCCACGCTGGCGACTGCCCAACTGTCGGCGCTGGAATTGTACCTCCCGCCGCTGTTCAAAAAGACGCCGTTAGTTCCGCCCCAGACGATCATTTGGCGGCCGGTCCACAGTGCCGTGTGATGGTATCGTCCAGCGGGCACGTTGGTGGTGCTTGTGGCTGTCCAACTATCAGTGCCGGGAATGTATCTCCCACCAGTGTTCAAATAGTGATTGGTGCCATCATAAAAACCTCCGCTCCAGACGATCATTTCGCTGCCGGTCCACACTGCTGTGTTACCGGCTCGTGCCGAGGGCGCACTGGCCGTGCTAGTCGCTGTCCAACTATCGGTGTTGGGATCGTATCTGCCGCCGGTGTTCAGATAGTTGGCAGCATTGTCCTGTCCGCCCCAGATGATCATTTCGCTGCCGGTCCACACTGCCGAGTGACCAACTCGGGCCGGCCCGCCGCTGGGGCTGGTCGCCGTCCAACTGTCGGTGCTGGGATTGTATCTCCCACCGGTGTCGAGAACGAAGCCGCCGCCCTCTCCGCCCCAGACGATCATCTCGCTCCCGGTCCACACTGCAGTATGAAAGAATCGGGCAGCGGGCGCGTTAGTGGTGCTGATGGCTGTCCAACTGTCGGTGCTGGGATTGTACCTGCCGCCAGTGTTCAAATCACCGACTCCGCCCCAGACGATCATTTCACTGCCCGTCCAGACTGCCGTGTGACCCCACCGGCCAGCGGGCGCGTTGGTGGTGCTAGTTGGAGTCCAAGTGTCCGTGTTGGGATTATAGCGCCCGCCGGTGTTCAAACCGTTGACGCCCCCGCCGTATCCACCCCAGACGATCATTTCAGTGCCCGTCCAGACCGCGGTGTGGATCTCTCGCGCAGCGGGCGCGTTGGTCGTGCTAGTTGGAGTCCACGTGTCGTCAATGCATGGAGAAGCGCCTTCAGAAATATTGCCAGAGCTCTGGGGGCGGAAAAAAGCCAGCAATGTCCCAGCTGAAACTATAAGCAAGTAAAACGTGCCTCGTCGAACAAGGTGCGCTTTCATCGACGGCTTAGTTTCCTTTCTCATAACCCGCCCATTGCGACCCGAAGGTCATTATCGTTGCAGGACCATCCGTCGCTTGTCGATCTTTTTTTAATCTTTTGCCGGTCCGAAACCAGCAAATTGAACGGTCGATCTCGCGTGCGCTGATTTTCGCTGATTTTTTCGAAGCCAATGTTTCGCCAGCTGTTTCGTAGCACACGACAGCCAGTTTGAATTCGATGCCCGGTCCGCGATGTCCGTTGCCGCGAAATACTTCGGAGCATTCGGCGCGGGCTTTCCCAATGGCTCCAGCAACTTTGCCGCAACCAATAGCGCGATGTCGTGCTCTTGAAATCCAAGCAGCAATGCCGCTTCTGATGTGTTCAGACGACCCGGCAATCGTCGGCAGTTCAACAATGCGAACTTTTCCTGTGGGGTAGCTGCAGATCGACTCGCCAGCATATCGCCCTCAACTTTCCTCTGCCAATGGATTCGCCGACAACCACGGATGAGATAAATCGACTAAACCGGCAAACCGAGCTTTCTGCCAAATTTCCTGTCGCTCCAAGTAATCGCGATCGAAACTGAGCAAATACGCGATCTCTGCTTTCTGCAGCGCCCGACGAAAATTCCGTTCCGGTCGCCACTTCTTCGTTCCGACAATCAGTGACTTGATACCATTCAGTTCATCCTGAACCGACGGCTTCCCCATGATTTGCCGCAGCAGGCGAACTCTCGGCGTGTCGACGAGCACATATTTAACTCGCGTCCTTTCGATATCTCCAAACGCCGACCAAGTCGCGCTCGTTTCAAACATCGTGGGCGAACCTTCGCCAAATACTTACAAATGTAGCGCAGTGCCTTCGCAACATCCTTTACTTGTCGCACATCAATGCGTCCGAAACCGTACCGTTCGCAGAACGCGAGAATAGTACGAATGGCAAACCGTCGATTTGTCAGGTACATGGAAATGGCACCCGTGTTCCTCGTGCAGCTCTAGCACTCGCACACCACGAAATTGCACCTTCCGCTTTAAAAGCGTCAGAAATTGATTCCACAATCGCATCGCTGCCTTCAGCGAATGCACTTCTCGCAACGTAAACGTCCAGAAATGCAGCTTCGAATTTTGCCGAAGCATCTTCCGAACGGTGAATTCGAACGCAGACCGACTCTTCATCCGGTTCCCGTCTGAATTGTTCTTGATTGAAACAAGGTAAGGCGCGGTGGGAGCGTGGCGCTCCGCGCCACGCAACCCACCGCGCACTCACATTTCAGCAATGATCGGTCACACTCGGATCAGCTGCGGAGTTGATCGACTTCCGATTTATCCAGGACGAAGAAATTCGCCTGTCCGCACGAAGCGCGACGGACACCGTTCTTCATCTCCAGCTTATTCATTGCGACTGCGACAACGTCGCCGCGCTTCATCTGGACCTTCGCCGCGAACTCTTCGGCCTTGGTCCCGGCATCAAGGAACACCGTCACCATCACCGGCGACCCGTCCCCCAAAAGTTCCAGATTGAACTTGAACATTCCGAATTCAATTGGAGCTGCATTCTTGTCGCTCTTATCGAATCGCCTTGCCGTCTCTGCTTTTCCGCCTCGGAATTCACCGATTACGACTGGTCCCGTGCGGAGTACTGCCACTAATTTTTTCATCTAACAAACCCTCAGTTGCGACTGCTTGCGGCGACCGCACGCAATCGCGTTTCGTTATTGGCCGACGGAATACCCAAACGAGTAAGCGCCGGTGAAGCCGTTGCTGGCCAGGCGGCAATTCACCGGGAGTTCAACCCCGCGCTCGCCAAGCGCGTCATCGTATATCGGCCTTGTTTGTTAGAAGTAGCGGTGCAGCGAATTTTCTTGTATGCGGCGGGGAATCTAACCCCATGCCTATGTATTTATGGTGCTGCTTTTGTATTGATAATGTATTTGGCCTTGGGCACCATTTACACGATAGGCTGTGTACCTGTCAAGCCTTTTCTACCACAAATTGAATTTTATTTCCTAGTCGCCGAAGGCGATTCCAAGCCGCAGTAAGAACGGGCCAGTTTTACACCACATTTATGAGCTTTTGTTCGCATTTCTTAACAATTCTAACCAATTTTTAACACATTTTAACACCATACGTTTCATTTCTAACGAGTCGCCCTTGGACGAGGCCTGAAATTGACGTGTTCAATCCGCCGTAATTTTTAGAAACAACTTGGCTTTCACGGTTGACATGGGGCTGTCTCGGCCGTAGATTAGAGCTTGGGACGAAAAACGGTTATTTCGCCCCGAGAAACAATGGCAGCGTCGAACGGTGTCCTCCCAGGACAGGGAATTTTCCAAAGGCGCAGCCGTCAACAAACCAAAATATGGTCGTGCGCGAAACTGGGCGGACGACCGCGCTGCAATAGACACATGAAGAAGAGTAACGTTACAGATGAACGTGGTAAGGATGAAGGGTCTTTGGCCCTTACGGAGAATCAACGAGGTCGTGTGAAAAGCGACTTCCCAAAGCATACATTGGATGAGGCGTTGCGAGTCGCACGGGCGCTGTCTGACAAAAATGGCGGCCAGCCATTGCCGCCAACAGAAACAGCCATCGCGCTGGGAATCAGTCCTGGTAGCTCGGAATTCCGGGTTTTGCTGTCATCATCGATCAAGTACGGTTTGACGTCCGGTAGCTTCAACTCTGAGAAGGTTGCCTTGGAGCCCGGGGGCCGAAATATTGTGGAACCGACGACCCCGGATGGTGAGCGACGCGCCTTGGTAAAGGCCGTTCTCGCGCCACCGACATTTAAGAGCGTTTACGAATATTTCCGCGGGAAAAAGCTTCCCGAGGACGTGTTTTTCCAAAACACGCTGGTGCGAGAATTTGCTGTGCCACGAGAGCACGCCAGTAAGTGCGCAACAGTTTTCCTAAAAAATGTTGAACGTGTGGGGCTGGTGCGAACTGCGAGTACGGGTAAATGGTTGAGCACTGACGTTCAGGCGGATTTCGCGCCTGCGCCTGTGCTGCCGGTAGAAACGGCGGATAGCGGATCTGGGCAAGAGTCGGGCAACGGCTCGAGCGAGTCAGGGGCGGAGATCGGGCCAGCACGCACTGCCGCGAAAGTTCCGCTCACTGATCAGCCAGACCCTCGACTGAATCGCGTGTTCATCACACATGGCAAAAACAAAGCCTTCATCGCGCCTATGAAGGAGCTCTTAAGCTTCGGCCAACTGGAAGCAATCGTGTCGGTCGAGCGGGAATCAGTGGCGCGGCCCGTGCCCGATAAAGTGATGAATGATATGCGCACCTGCGGGGCGGCGATTATCCACATCGAAGACGAAGTGAAGATTCTCGAGCAGAGCCTTGTGAATCAGAACGTGCTGATCGAAATTGGCGCGGCAATGGCGCTGTACGGACGGCGGTTCATTTTACTCGTGAAAGAAGGCGTCGATCTCCCGAGCAATTTGCACGGGTTGTACGAAGTGCGTTATGCCGGGGACAAACTGGACGGTGACGTTACCATCCGCCTCTTGAAAGCCATCAATGAGATGAAAAAGGAGCCACTCCCAGGCTCTGTTGCTAGCAGCTAAGAGAGTGCCAGCAAAATTGCCAGCAAAGAGCAGTGAAAAAGTCCGCGCGAGTAGCGCGAGAGTTTGCTTGATTACCTGGGTGAACTGCGTTTGAATCGCAGCGAACACAGGGGAAGACAGCGCCGAATCCTACCGTTGGAGCCAATTTTGTCTGACACCCACGGCTGTTGACCCGTCTTAGCCGGACCGTAGGTTCGAATCGTACCGCCGGGGCCGATTCTTCATCCTCTGCCGCGCATATGGCAAAGCCAGATTCTCGGGCAGAATCAGTCTTTCATACAGCTATCGCGACAGCCACGAGCGAATGGAGAGAACAAATTTCGAAGAAACTCTTGTAACTTTTCGAATCGGATTACTGTCTTTCCTCAAGCGATGGCGACCTGGGCGCTCTATAAACAACTGTTCGCCAGCAAACTTGGTCGTCGCATCTTCGCTGCGCTTTTACTCCTTGCGCTTTTCGTCGGCGGAGTTCAACTACGCCGCTGGATTGGAGAAAGCACGAGGCACGTGCGTTATCAGCACGACATCGTCAACGGTTTTTACTGGGGCAGTGAAACCCTGAAAGAAGCGCGTCGCTTATCGCCCGATGAAGCCGCAGCTAATTCATTGACAGGATTCTGCCGCGGCTACTTCGCACTTTATGACCGAGTGAAGGATGAGGCGGACGAGAAGGATTATGGTCTCGACTATCCGCCGCTGCGACTTCTGGTCATGGCGATCTGGGCGAGGGAGGTGCGTAATCAATTTCCCGGAGTCGATGACGAGCATCCAAAGCTGGTCAACCCGTTATTGAAGATAAATCTGTTATGCGAACTGCTTTCCGCAGTGGCAATTTTCTTCCTGGTGCGGCTGTGCGTGCAGCGATCCTCACGAACAACGCGGTCTTCCTTCCTTCCTGATTTACCGCTGCGACATCGCGCTTCGATCTGCGGCCTCGCTGCAGCGAGCGTGGCATGGCTTGAGCCTTCCATGGTTCTTGACGCGCATGGATGGCCGCAATGGGACGTATGGATCCTGCCGTTTTATCTGTTCGCTGCGCTCGCAACGCTGAAAAATCGCTGGTTCGTGTGCGGTTGTCTGCTAGCCGCAGGCGCAATGTTTAAGGGCCAACTGTTATTTGTGGCGCCGTTTTTTGTTCTTTGGCCGTTATGGCAAAAAAGATGGAACCACGCGCTGTGTGTACTCGCGGGGTTCACTGCCACCGCGGCAGTAATCGCGTCACCATGGCTCCTACGCACACCAGTGGCCTGGCTCGCATTTGCTGCTGTCACCGGCGCCAGCTCGTCATTCTTTCTGCAACGCAAATCGCCAAATCAAATTGCCTGGATCAGCGGGATCGCCGGATGCGCCGCCTTTGTGATCGGCGCCCTTGGTGGCGGAAGCTTCGCGTGGTTGCAAGTCGGTTTTCTGTATGGCAGCGAGCATTATCCCTACCTCGTCATCAGTTCGTGTTACAACCTTCCATCACTTCTCTCTCAGCTTGGCTGGTCATTGAAGGATCCGTTCTCCTCGGTTTATCTTGGATCTCTGCATTTCGATCTCACGCTGCAATGGACCTTGCGGCTGCTCTATCTCGTCGCACTCACAGTTTGCGCATACGGGGCTGCGCGACAGGTTCGCGATCGCGATCCTCGCGTCCTGATTGCGATCACCGCTCCGTGGCTGCTGATGTTTGCGCTGCTGGGACAGATGCACGAGCGCTACCTCGTCTGGGGTGCGGTAGTTAGTGCCGTTGCCTTGGGAGTCGGTTTCAGATTGAGCATCATTCATTTCATTATCTCCGCGGCGAGCATGGCGATGATTGTGCACGTAATGCTGGTCGATAAGAAACTCGAAGCAACGCTCTGGGCGATTGACCTGCTCAAGCACATCCGACCTTTTGCGTCCGCTTTGGTTCTGGCCTGCGTGGCTGTTTACCTATGGAACACACTACGGATGCCGGTCTTCCAACGTCGCGCGCCTCGCCCAGCACAGGCACCTTCGCTCTCGCTGGGACCGGAGCCCGAGGAAGCCTGATCATAGTTGTGCTAGCTCATTTGGCTGGGCACAAATCCATGCCCGTGCCCCTGCCGGACATGTTCGAGAGATCAAGATGTGGTAGGCTTATTGTCGTGCCAGTCGCCGGAATAAAAGGCAACCAAGGATGATGAAAAGAACATTGGGAAACCAGACGAGCAGTTCCGGGTGCGCATGCGGATTTCCACGCAGCGTATCGCCGATGATGACAAAGAGAAAGTAGGTCGTAGCTACGATCAAACCCATAGCGAACCCGATTGAGGTCTCTCGGCGATGCGCTGTGACGCCAAGCGGAACTCCGATTATCGCGAACGCAACACATGCAAACGGAAATGAAAACCGTTTATTGATTTCGGTGCGGCTGGCACTGCGTTCGCGTGTGTTCTCGCTTTTCAATTGCTCCAGCAATTGTTCGATTGACAACGCAGATCGGCTCGGCCGTTTTTTCTCTTTCTCGTAAAGCTCCTCGAGGCTGATAGGCAATGTGCCTTCCACCATATTGATTCCGTCGCGTATCTTTCGCAGGTTCGACGGGTCCTTTTCGTCGCGCTCCTGGTAACGCGCCTGATAAAGGTGCATAAGGATTTGCTTGTTCGCCAAATCGGCTTCGAGCATGCCGGTCCGTGCGTAAGTCACCTTCACCGGCATCGAGTTTTCGTTTAACTCGAATACGGTGATATTCTCAAGCTTGTTACCCTCTTTTTTCCCAACATAGATTTTTCGCCCGGGAAATTGATCGATCACCTGATCGCTGCCAAAGAGCGCCATCGGATTCCGCGTAGCGAGATCGAAAATGGTGCTGCGCAATTTTTCCTGTGCCGCTGGCGCCACCTGCACATTGAGCCAGAGACAAATCACAGTGCACGCCAGGGCAACGCCCCAAAGCGAAACGCACACACGGGGAACACTCACGCCGTTCGCGCGCAGCGCGATCAATTCGTTGTCCGCGGAAAGTCGCCCGAACACGAGCAGGATCGCCGTCAATAATCCCCAGGGAATCGTGAAGATGAGTGAGAATGGTAATACGTAGGCGATGAAAGTGATCAGGTATTCCATCGGGACGTCGTGATTCACCAGCAACGGAAGAAGCTTGCGGAAAATATTTCCAACCACGAGCACAAGGCTCAGCACGGCAATAGCGAACAACACGTTCACGACCAGCTCACGACTAACAAATCGATCGAGTAACTTCATCTTCTGGCGCACACGTTAGCACAAATCGATAGGCGCGCCGCGCTCCAGCGCTGGAGATTCCAGCAGGCTGCTCCTACCAAAATCTGGATAACTTGCTATCATCAACAGACGATGAGTGCCGGCATGTACGATGTGGCAATCATAGGCGGCGGGCCGGCCGGCAGCACTGCGGCAACCCTACTCGCGAAAGCGGGCCGGCGGGTAATCGTGTTTGAGCGCGAAAAATTCCCGCGTTTCCATATTGGCGAATCGCTCCTGCCTTTCAGCATTCAAACGTTCGATCGCCTCGGGGTGCGCGAAAAATTGGACCGCACTTTTCTGCCAAAATTTGGCGGCGAGATCATGGCGGCGTGCGGAACACGGGGTATAAAGTTTTACTTTAAAGATGGTTTTCGCTCGCAGCGTGACCGTGCTTATCAAGTAACCCGTTCGGATTTCGACAAGTTATTGCTCGACCATTCGAGGGAGAATGGCGCGGAAGTTCTTGAGGAAACCGAAGTAAAGAGCGTGGATTTCGCCAACGACCGGGTAAGGATTGAGATCGAAAATTCCAGAGGCACATGTTCGACAACGGAGCCGGCGGGAGCCGAGCGAGATGGACGGGAAAGCCCGCGAGCGTTTACGAGCGGGGACGCGAGCAAATCAATCGAGGCGCGCTATCTGCTCGATTGCAGCGGAAGGCAAACTGTGCTCGGCAGTTTTTTCAATCTCAAGAAAACGTACGATCATCTGCAGAAGTTTTCCGTGTTCGCGCACTATGAAAATGTTGATCGCCTCCCGGGACGCGATGCGACACTTATCCGGATGGTGCGCGGGCTCGATTGCTGGTTCTGGATGATTCCACTGACAGACGCCCGGACCAGCGTCGGAGTAGTGATGGACACGGCCACTTTTCGGGCGACAAAGCTCGCGCCTCAGGCCGCTCTCGAAAAATTCATCGCGGAGCAGCCGTTGGTGAGGGAACGAATGAAAGACGCCGTTCGCGTGTCGCCCGTGTATTCCGCCGGCGATTATTCCTATCGGAACACCCGGCTTTGCGGCGAGCGCTGGCTCCTGGCCGGCGATGCAGCCGGGTTTATTGATCCGGTATTTAGCAGTGGCGTTTTTCTGGCGATTATCTCCGCTGAAAGAGCGGCCGACACATTGGACGAGGTTTTGCGCGACGAATCGAAGCGGCCGCGACTCTTCGAAAGATATTCCCGCGGCGTGAACCGGATCATGGATATTTACCTCACATTCGTGACGGCGTGGTACCAGCGCAGCAAGGAATTTCTCGAAGTCTTCCTCAATCCTACTGATAGGATGCAGATCGCGGCCGCGGTAAATGCCGTGCTCGCTGGCAACGAAGGCAAAAGCTTCGCGATTAAATGGCGAATGTGGTTGTTCTACTTTTTCGTGTACGCCCAGAAGTTTTTTGCGTTTTCGCCGCGTCTCTCGCTCGTGCCGAAGAAAGACCAAGTGCCAGTACCTGCCGAGACAGCTGGCGTTATGTCATGATTGTAAAATGGCGGGCGATTGAAATCAATCGCCCCTGCCCGATTGGCCTTCTAGCTATTACATTATTTGCCATAGTAAGTTGCACAACTGTTTCGCGCCATGAATTTTCCGAACCAGCGATTGGATGGCAGATCAAGAGCGGTCAGCTCATGTATCGTACACCAAGCACAACGCTCATCGGCGAGGCGCTCGTCCGATTTTCTAAGGGTGGCGACTTCGAATTAACGGTCTCAAAAGGCCCTGGAATCACGCTGCTTTCACTACGGCAGGATGCGACCTTCGCTGAAGTCAAAGGAGGATTGGGCCGCCAAGGCTGGTCTGGCCCTGTGGGACAAGCGCCACCCCAATTGCGCGGCTGGCTTGGCTTACGAGATCAATTCCTTCACGCGCCGGACCGAAAAACCCTGCGATACACGGCCGGCAACGAGACGTTTCTATTCCGGTTTTAAGTAACCGCCTGCTGTACGCAGACCTCAGCGCCTTCGAACGAGACTCTTGCCATCGTCTTCGGAGAAGCCGATCCACCAAATGTACAAACGCTGGAACGCGTTGTCCTCAATGGGTTGCTAAATAGGCCCGGTCACAGCATTGGCATCTCGGCGCTAATTCGTGTTCAATGGTGGCTCGTTCATGCGCACCAGTGATTTCATCGCCCAAATCATAACCCAGCGGCGCGCGCTGGTGTGGTGCAGCGTGGCTTTGCTGACCGTTGCCTGTATCGCAGTTCTTGTTACGTCGTTACAACTTGACTCCGAAATCTTCAACGTTTTGCCTGGCAAGTTCTCGTCGGTGCAAGGTCTCAAGATTTACGATCGCGATTTTGAGCAGACACGAGAACTCACGTTCGCGCTCCAGTGCGCCCCGAACGATGTGGATAAACTGGAGGAGTTCGCGCCGGTGTTTGCCGAAAAATTGCGACAGCAGCCCTGGTGCACGCGCGTGCTCGCCGGTTCGCCAATGTCCACGCCTGATGGAATCCACGATCTCCAATCAATCGCGGTACCTTTGCTTCTTAATCTCGAGCCAAACGCCTTCCGCGAGACGATGTTGGTCCTGCAACCGGAGAAAATTCGCGATCGCCTTCATCGCTTACGCCAGCAGATCGAAGCGGGCTCACCTCGCCCGGAATTCGAGCTTTCGTTCGATCCTCTGGGGCTGATTGCGCCTGCGCTGAAGCCTTTTGCCGAAAGCACGATCATTGAGCAGGAGCAACCGCTCACGTCGCCAGATCGCACGATGCGCGTTTTCCTGGTGGTGACGAATCAGCGGTCCATCAGCGCCTTCGAATGCCAGCGTTTGATGCGCGAAGTAAACAAGTTTTGTGCAATCGCCGCCGAGGGATGGAATGGCGGCCGTTTACAGGTTCTCGTGACCGGACGATCGGCCTTTGCATCGGAAATTTCACTGAGCATGCATTACGACGTCGTGGCGACGTTGCTCGGCTCGGTTTTGCTGGTAGGCACAATTTTCTTTGTTGGTTTTCGCCGATGGCTTCCGCTAGTGGGCATGGCTATTTGCCTTCTCCTCTCTTGCCTGGTTGCTCTAACTCTCGGGCAACTCCTTTTCGGGCGACTCAGCATGATCAGCGTCGGTTTTTGCGCGATTCTCGTCGGGCTTGGAGTCGACTTCGCGATTCTCACCATCGGACGTTATCACCAGGCGCGCTCGGATGGAGAACCGCATCGGCAAGCAATCGCAACATCCATAGCAAAACTTGGACGAGCGGTTTTTTTCGGCGCGCTCACCACAGCAGTCGGTTTTCTTGCCCTGGTCCTAAGTGGTTCCATGGCTTTCTCGCAGTTGGGCGTGCTAATTGCCATCGGCATTTTCGTCGCCGGGCTCTTTATGTGTTCGATTTTGTTTTTGTTTGTTCGCGGGCGACAGGCAATTCCTCATGATTGGCTTTTCGAGAGCGCAAGAAAGTATGTGAGCTGGATCGTGCGAAAGCCTGTGCCGATGTTGCTTTTGTCAACCGTGCTTTTGTTAGTCCTGACTGCGATCGGCTTTTCGCCAAATCCGCCGCTACATTTCGAGACCAACACACGTTCGCTGCAACCCAGGAACATTCGCGCAAATCAGGCGCTGGAGACAATCATGCATGAAATGCCGGTACGCTGGGAGCCGGTATTGGCGATTGTGCGCTCGGCGAATCCGCAGGAGCTGCACGATTACTGGCAGAAAATTGTCGCCCATTGGCGAGAGCTCCAGGCAATGGGAAAGATCAAGGGCTTCTCCACTCCCGCTGCGCTTTGTCTTTCACCAGATTGGATGGAGACAAATCGGCGACAGTTGAACGCGATCAATTTCCCAGCGGCACGCGAGACATTAGACCAAACTCTCGATGCCGAAGGATTCAGCCGCGATTCATTCGCGCCAGCGTTCACTCTCCTTGACGACTTACAACGCCTTACGGATGCCAACGTCCCCTTGCCAAACTGGCGCGACCAGCTGCCCAAATCATCCAGCTGGTGGTTCCTGGTTGATCGCTACTTCGGTCACGATCCCGCACTGACCACGGGCTTCGTTACAACTAACCAACCGATCTCAGCCCACGGCCAAAGCAAAGACTTGGAACGCGACCTGCCAGTAGCCGGGGTTCCGATGATTCTCTCAGGTTGGAGTTATGCGTTAGCCGATCTGCTGCCATGGTCGCATCATCAACTCTTGATCATTAGCGCGCTGATGGCTATCTTCGACGTGTGTTTGCTGGCGCTTTTGTATCGGGATTTTCGTTTGTGGATGATCCAGGTGATCACGCTGGCGTTCGGGATTGGTGCAATGATCGCTTCGATGAAGCTGCTGCACATCAATTTGAATCTGCTCAATGTGCTCTCGTTCCGTCTTGTACCTGGCAATCGGCGTGGACTACGGAATATATGTTGTGCTGATCTGGCAAAAGACGCGCGAGATTGAGCATGATGTTGCCGGTGTGCTGAAGCCCGTCTTGCTCGCCGGCTTGACCGCAGTGAGCGGGTTCGGCTCGCTCGCCCTTGCGCGAAACCCTGCGCTCACCAGTCTCGGTATTGCGTGTGCTATTGGGATTTTCTGGAGCCTGATCACTACGATTTTCTTTGCTCTCCCCGCAATAGCGGCAGTTAAACCAAAAAAACAACGGAGCGAATCGCACCGGGATTGATATCTAGCTTCAATTCTTTTTAGCTTTTTATCCAAATTCGCGAAGGTCGATTGCGGGCGCTGTCGCTTAAAAGTAACGCAGTTGTAGCTTTTCCGAATCCGTGGCAAATCCTTTTCGTCCGGCGAAACGGCTGCTAAGCTACGAGGCAAATGCGCTTGCGCGGGTTGTTTCGGGAAATGGCGATTTTTCCTTTACTACCCGTTGCGCTCTTCGCCGGTGCCACTGTAGAAGGACGCGTTGAACTTCCGAAATCGCATTCGGCTCCAGTCCAGGCAAAACGCTACGAGATCGTCACCAAAGGCGGCGTGCTTTCCACACAACCACCCCTGGCGGTAGTTTATCTCGACGGTCCGTTCCCGAAACCACCCTCGCTGCCGACCAAACAGATCGCGCAAAAAGATTTGACGTTCGTTCCAGCACTTCTCCCAGTGCCAACCGGAACCAAGGTTGAATTCCCGAATCTCGATGACACTTATCACAACATCTTTTCCTATTCACCTATCAAACGGTTTGACCTCGGCCGTTATCGACCGGAGGAACGTCCTATTCCGGCACAAGTTTTCGATAAACCGGGTCTGGTCACACTGCGATGCGACATTCACGAACACATGCGCGGGCTGATCCTGGTTTTGAATACTCTCTATTTTGTGATGACAGATACGGACGGGCACTTTCGATTAAGCGGACTTCCCGCAGGTCATTACATGCTTAAGGCTTGGATCGACAGCAGGACCACGCGCGAGAAACCAGTGGAACTGAAAAACGGCCAGACGCTCCACATTGATTTTCCATGAGATCGGCGGTTCAAGCCAGAGACGAAGGTGTAGCAAGCTTTCGAACCCGGCTCTTCACCGCCATAATGGTTATCGTCGCAACGCTGACTGCTCTTGGTTTCTACCTCGCACAGCGCAAAGTCACGGCCGACGCGGAACGAAATTTACAGGAGAATTTCCAAGCGGAGCTTTCCTCGCTGCATAAGCTCGAAGAATTACGCCACGCGGCCCTGGCGGAGCGGTGCGACGTACTTGCGGCCAAGCCACGGATCCATGCGGCCATGGAAGACAATGCAATCGACCTGCTATATCCGAGCGCAAAGGACGAACTGCGTGATCTAATGGAAGGCGACGAACCGCCGCCCGATCAGGCGGCGCAATCGCTGCACGCGAAATTTTATCGTTTTCTCGACAGCACAGGCGCTGTCATTAAGCCGCCAAATCCGTACGACGTGGGTGAACTGGATGCGAAAACGGAAACGCAACTAGCCTTGAGCAGATTGCCCGACATGCAACAAATCGGTTACATCCGGAAAAACACTGAAACCGGCGGAGGAACTGTCGACGAACTGATAGCTGTGCCGATCTTTTCGAGCTACACGGGCGACGTGATCTCCGCGCTCGTCATCGGGTTCAAACCGCTTGAGCTTGAAGAGAAAGACGCTGAGGTGGGAATGAGAAGCGGCGTCTGGGTTAATGGGCAATTGCATTTGCCCTCGCTTCCGAAATCTGCACGAGCATCGCTCAACGAAAAGATAGCCAGTGCGGTCGCAAATTCTGATCGCGAGCAAGACAACTTTCGCGTCAATGTCGATGGCACGCCTCAGCTCTTGTTTTACAAGCGGCTTAATCCTGGGTCGCTCTTTCCAGCCGCTTACGAAATTTGCGTTTATCCGCTGGCCTATTCGATCGCTCAGTTGCATCGCCTGCGCTGGCAGATTGGCGGCGCGGGCGCGCTGCTTTTGTTAGGCGGTTTCGCCGCAAGCCACGTGGTTGCGCTCAGGTTCTCGGCACCTGTGAAAAAACTCGCGCTCGATTCGGAGGAGAATCGCGCGCAACGAAAACGCGCCGAAGCCGCACTTGCTTCCACCACGCAGGAATTGGAAAGGTCGGCGCGATATTCTGCCGATGCCTCCCATCAGTTAAAAAGCCCGGTCACGGTTCTTCGTGTCGGCCTGGAAACATTGCTGACGCGCGAAGGTTTCAAGCCGGAAGTTTACGAGGAGTTATCCGCCCTTCTCCATCAAACGCATCGTTTGACTGGCGTAATCGACGATTTGCTTCTTTTGTCGCGTGTAGATGCTGGGCATCTTCAAATTGCGTCCACACCTGTGAATCTTAGTCAGCTGGTCAATGAGTGGCTTGATGATCTTAGCGCGCTTCCAGATTCGCCTGATGTAAAAATCGAGAAAGAATTTCCCGCCGGTTTATTTGTGGCCGGAGAAAAACGCTATACGTCGCTGATTGTGCAGAATCTTCTTGAGAACGCGCGAAAGTACAACCGCGCTGGTGGGTTGATTCGAGTCAGCGCGTCCCCCGCCCGCGAGACCAGGAATGTTGTGTTGAGTATTGGGAACACGGGGCGCACAATTCCGCCTGGCGAAAACATCTTCGAGCGCTTTCATCACCGCTCGACTCCCTCGGTCGCGTCGGGTCACGGGATCGGTCTAAATTTGGCGCGCGAGCTCGCCAGACTGCACGGTGGCGATTTATGCCTGGTTCGCTCGGAGAACGATTGGACTGAATTTGAAGTGCGCTTTCCTGCTGCGGACGGGGTTAATGCAGTTGCATGAAGCTGCGCGTCCTTAGCCTGTGCTTCTTTGCCTGCACGGCGTGCGCATTCGATATCGATGATTACTTCGACCGGCTCGACACAGCGCTTACCGTTTCGGCATTTCATGATAATCTGCGCGCACGATTGAGCGGGACGCTTGATTTAGAGATTTACAACTTCCAACAGCCGGCGCCGGATCTTATCGATAGCAAGATCGACACTCTTTTTAATCCACGTTTGACACTGTTTCTCGACGCGCAAGTCGGCTCGCAGATATATTTCTTCGCGCAATCACGGCTCGATCGCGGTTTCGATCCGACCGATCACGGAGCCCAGATTCGGCTCGACGAATATGCGTTGCGCATCACGCCGTGGGATGATGGTCGCTTGACGGTGCAAATCGGCAAGTTCGCCACCGTGGTCGGCAACTGGGTCCCGCGGCACCTGTCGTGGGAGAACCCGTTCGTCGACGCACCGATAGTCTATGAGAATGTCACCGCCATTCGGGACAAATACGCTCCGGTTTCACCATTCGATTTCATCTACGGGCCCTTGTACTACCAGAAGTACGTATTCAATCCTGTAATCTGGGGACCTAGTTATGCGAGTGGCATTTCTTTATCCGGCCGCCTGGATCGATTTGATTACGCGGTTGAAATGAAGAATGCGTCTCTCTCATCGCGTCCGGAATCGTGGAACGTTACGGAGAGCGGTTTCGAGAATCCGACTTTCAGCGCACGCCTTGGTTTCAGGCCTAACGAGGCGTGGAATTTTGGACTGTCGGCAAGCGAGGGCCCGTATTTTCAGCGCCAGGCCGAACCTACGCTGCCGCCCGGACGCGATATTGATGATTTTCGGGAGTACGTGCTCGGGCAGGATGTCAGTTTTGCCTGGCGTCATCTGCAAGTGTGGGCTGAGGTTTATGAAGCACGTTTTGAAGTGCCGACAGTGGGCGACGCGGATACCCTCGCTTATTACGTCGAAATGAAATACAAATTTACACCGCAACTATTCGGCGCGATTCGCTGGAACCAACAACTCTTCGCGACCCTCAATGATGGCGTTGGCAATAACGTTCACTGGAGCCCAGATCTCGCGCGGATTGACTTGGCGGCAGGTTATCGTTTTACATCACATACCCAATTGAAGCTTCAGTATAGCTATCAACACGAAACCACCACCCCGGGGAACGACAATCACCTGATCGCAGCTCAGCTCACGACGCGGTTTTAAGGCGCGTCTTGCCTTTGAAACTCATGCATATCCTGGTAGTTGAAGACGACGTTGAATTAGCGCGGCAAATTGCATCGGCGCTCACCGAGGCCGGGCACGATCCAATCGTCGTCCACGACGGTGAAAAAGCTCTGGATAAAACAAAGGCAACGCCTTTCGATTTGATTGTGCTGGATATTATTCTGCCCGGAATCGACGGCTTCGAAGTCCTCCGGCGCTTGCGTGCGCAACATCTTGCCAGTCGTGTGCTGATGTTGACCGCGCGCGGTGAAGTAAAGGACCGTGTCACCGGGTTACAGCTCGGCGCCGATGATTACTTGCCAAAGCCATTTGCGATGCGGGAATTGGTGGCCCGCGTAACTGCGCTGGGGCGACGCTATCCGGAAGAACCTGTACTCAAGCTTTGTCTTGGTGATTTGACGCTCGATCTGGCAAGCCATGAGGTGCATCGTGGCTTGCGCCACATTCATTTGTCTACGCGCGAGCTGATGCTGTTAAAGGTACTTATGCGGGAACCGGGTCGCGTGTTCACACGTACCGAATTATGCGAACGCGTGTGGGAACACCCGCACGAATATGACACCAAGTTAGTCGAGGTTTTCGTCGGGCGCCTGAGGAGAAAAATCGGCGATCCTCCACTTATTGATACGGTGCGCCACGTAGGTTACACCATCCGTTCTCTCGGAAGCTAGGCTTCTCGCTTAACTCAGCAGACAAGCAGCCTGCCTGCTACCCTTTAGCCACGAGACGGCTACAAAGTAACGGCGACGTTACTTTTCATGGATTGCGTGCGGCGACAGATTGTCTTGGAATTCGACGTGATTTTAAAGCCATGAAAACCTCTTCACTACGCATCGCGGTAATGGCGATGATTATTACCTCACCCCTGTTTTTCCACCCGACCGCCGCAAGCGCGGCCACGGTGACGGTGACGGTTGGCAATGGCGGGTTTTTTTTCACACCTTCTTCCGTAACGATCCACCCGGGCGATACGGTGCTCTGGACCTGGAGTTCGAGCGGCCATAGCAGTACGTCGGGTAACCCAGGGATGCCCACTGGGCTATGGGACTCTGGCATTATCAACCAGGGAGCTACCTTCACGCACACCTTCAACACCGCCGGGTCATTCCCATATTACTGCACTGTACACGGGGCATGCTGCCATATGGTGGGCATGGTTACTGTGTCCAATCCAATGACAACGCCTACACCTACGCCGCGACCCACGGCCACTCCTACGGCGACAGCTACACCCAGGCCTACATCTACGCCAAGTCCCACACCCCGACCCACGACTACACCGACGGCCACGCCCGCATCAACCCCCGTAGTGAGTGACTTTAACAGGGATGGTCACCCCGACTATCTGCTGTTCAATGCGAGCACGCTCCAAACAGTGATTTGGTACATGAACAACAATGTGCATATAGGCGGGGCAGCTGGTCCAACACTGCCCAGTGGCTGGAGCGTCGCGGCGGTGGCGGATTTCAACCTGGACGGCCACCCGGATTATCTGCTTTTCAACCCGGACACGGGTGGAACAGTGATTTGGTATATGAATAACAACGTCCGTATCGGGGCGACTTCAGGGCCGACACTTCCCGCGGGTTGGACTCTGGTCGGGGTCGGTGATTTTAACAGGAACGGCCACCCCGACTACCTGCTGTTCAACTCAACGACTCGCGCCACAGTGATTTGGTACATGAACAACAATGTGCATGTAGGCGGAGCAGTTGGTCCAACACTGCCCAGTGGCTGGAGCGTCGCGGCGGTGGCGGATTTCAACCTGGACGGCCACCCGGACTATCTGCTTTTCAACCCGGACACGGGTGGAACAGTCATTTGGTACATGAATAACAACGTCCGCATCGGGGCGGCTTCCGGGCCGACACTTCCCGCGGGTTGGACTCTGGTCGGGGTTGCTGATTTTAACAGGAACGGCCACCCCGACTACCTGCTGTTCAACTCAACGACTCGCGCCACAGTGATTTGGTACATGAACAACAATGTGCATGTAGGCGGAGCAGCGGGTCCAACTCTTCCTGGCGGCTGGAACGTGGTCGCGCCGTGATCGTGGTCGCGTGCGCTTCGCGTTTCGAGTCACGGCCGTACCGTTTTTGCTTCCGAAATTTCTCTGCCAAGCGTGGTATGACCCCCGAGTCGCGTTCCCGCCTGAGGATTGTAACATTTCTCACCGCCTTGCTTAGTTCCGCGCTCGCCGCCGTGAGCGAAGAACAAACCAAAGCACAATGGACCGCTCCTCCAGCTGAGGCACGAAAGAAAAATCCTGTTGCCAGCAACGAATCTTCGATCGCCGCTGGGCAGAAGATCTATCTGAAACGTTGCATAGCCTGTCACGGCAAAACAGGAAACGGCGATGGTCCGGATGCGGCTGATCTGGGTATTCATCCGGCAAAACTCTCAGATCCGGCAGTGCGAGAAGAAACCGATGGAGCCCTATTCTGGAAAATCACCGTTGGTAAAAAGCCGATGCCGAATTACGGCACTCGGCTTTCGCCATCCGACCGCTGGAATGTCATCAACTACCTTCGATCGCTCACCAAGAGATGACCCGTACATGAAGGCGATTCGACAGTTCTATTTGGCACTGCTCATTCCAAGCGCTTTGCTAACCACGGCACCTGCGGTTGTTCGCGCCGAGAACGGGACGCCGCCAGACGGATATGTCACAAGACAAGAATACGAGGAGCTTAAAGCCCAGATGCTGGCGATGAAGAAAGAGCTGGATACTATAAAGAAAGAAAGAGAAGCAGCTCCAAGGCGCGAGAGCTCCGAAAGCCAGGCGGTTGCCAGCACGGCTTCAAAGCAAGAAAGCCCCCAAAGTCGAACTGTCTCCGACACGCACAAGCAAGTGACCACGGAAACCGCGCCGCCGCCGGTCCATCCAGAGTTCGCGCTGCCCTCTATTCAACCGGAAGGCTTGCTCGGCACAACCAGGTTCTTACTTGCCGGTTGGGCCGAAGGCATGTTCGAAGCGCGCAACGGCCAGGTCTCCACGTTTTCGGCCTCTTTCAATCCAATCTTCCTTTGGGAATTAACTCCGAAACTTTTGTTCGATAGCCGGTTGGAGATCGAGCCCAGTGGCGGCGGCACCAATGTGAACCTTGTGAACGCCCAGCTCTCGTATCTCCTCAACGATTATATGGCACTGGGCGTCGGAGAATTCTTCAGTCCCAGTAATGTTTTCGTCGAACGCTTCGAGGCGCAATGGATTAACAAACTGCCCGACCGTCCACTTGCGGTTTACCATGGCATCCTGCCAAATATATCGGTCGGCGCCCAGGTGCGTGGCGGATTTCCAATCGGTCCGACCCGCGCGAACTATGCTTTCTATGTTTCCAACGGTCCCGTCCTCAACACCTTCGATGCTGGCACAGCGGGCACCCTCGATTTCAATAGCTACACAGATAACAACGATAACAAGGCAGTCGGCGGCAGAGTTGGTTTTCTACCCATTCCGGGAGTCGAAGTCGGTTATGGCTTTGAAACCTCGAAGCCGGGCTTCCAGGGAACGACTTTTCATGACGTTCAGGCGTTAGTTCAATCCATTGACCTGGAGGTTACTCGCGATTCCGACCTGTTGAAAGGACGCATCAATCTCTTCGCGCAGTACGCATGGAGTCATGTGGATCACGCGGTCTATGATCCCGATGGGTCACTGGGGTTTGGCCCGCTTCCGCTGACCGCTAAACGCGATGGCGGTTACGCGGAGCTAGCATATCGGCCTACCAAGCTCGATGTCGATTTTCTAAGGAACCTCGAGTTGATCTTCCGCTGGGATCATCTGAGCCGCGATCCGAGTGGACTTGGCGACCCCGAGGAAACCCGGTGGACCATGGGTCTCGATGTCTGGCTTAGCCCCAGTACCGTGGTGAAAGCCGCTTATGAATGGGATCAGCCCGATGGCGAACCTAACAAAAATGCGCTTCTTCTTCAGGCGGCCATGGGTTTCTAACCGAAGAATCGATATGACAAGGAATTGCAGCTACGTCGCAGTTTTGGTTCTGCTCCTTTGCGCGAGTACCGGTTGGGATTCGTTTGCCGGGCCAAAGGGAGATCAAACAACAACCAACCAGTCGTCCAGCGCAGTTTCCAGCGATTCCTACAGGGGTCTTAGCGGCGAAGAGCTTTGGTCTAATAATTGTCTGCGCTGCCACAATATCCGACCGCCCACTATGTATAGCGACGCGCAATGGGATGTGATCGTGCATCACATGCGGCTCCGCGCCAATATTACCGGTCAGGAACAGCGCGCCATTGTCGAGTTTTTAAAATCTGCAAAGTGAATAGTTCGGGGCATTTTCTCACGGACCAACCTCAAAAGTAACAACGGCCTCTTTGGCATCATCATTGAGGACTAACGGTACTTTCATCGCACAGCGGTTTCTTTCTTTGTAAGAGCACGGGTTACCGCGTCACAGTTCGCCGGGGTAGCGTCGACTTTGGAAATCAAGACGAAGGATAGCAATTATTTTTCTCAGGGCACTTTTCGCGCGCGTGGAGATCGTTGCGAAAGCGCCCCGGCATTCCACTTGTCAACTAAGTGTGCCGTCCTTCACTGCTGGAGGAGTGGGCCTAGGCAGCGGCGTGGGGCGCGGCCGCGGCCTTACTCTAGGACTTGCGGTAGCAGTAGCTGTTGGAGTAGCTGTTGGTGTTGGCGTCGGAGTCGGAGTAGGTGTTGGTGTGGCGGATAAGGTTTCGATGTACTGCTGGTTGTCATTAGTAGGACTGCCGGGGCCAGAGTTGCCGGCGACTGCGTAGAAGGCCCCAGGTTCATTCATACCCGCAGTTGCGCCTGCGAGGTGTTCGCGGGCCTCTACCATATTTGGCAAGTCATTCCACGTATTTGAGGCGGGGTCCCACGTGATGACGCTGTTGCTGGTTGCGAAATTGACGTCGCCTCCTGCAAGTAGCCACCTGCCGTTGTAGACATCGGAGGCGGCAGCGGAGCGGCCCGCAGGCAGATCGGCGATTGTATCCCAAGTGTTGGTGCTTGGATCGTAGCGATAAGCGTTGGTAGGGAAGGCATTGCCACCGCCCGCATAAACATAGCCGCCCAGGGCAGCTGCCATCAGGGTATGGTTGGCAACCGGGTAGTTTGCAGCCATTGACCAGCTATTTGTGGCAATATTGTAAACCTCGACGTGATAATCGGTGCCGATAGCGGCCCCTGCGATCCGGTAGATTTTGCCGTTCAAATAGGCGGAGGCGTGGAAGTAAGTGGGGATGGTATAAGGGGGCAGGCTCGTGTTGTAAGTATTGCTAATCGGGTCGTAGCGCCAGAGCGTGGCTGTGGTAGTGAAGTTTTGATCCACGCCGCCAAGCAGGTAGATATAGGTACCGTCGCTTGCGGCGCTGAACCAACCGCGCGCTGCCGGAAGGGGGGCGATGGGCGTCCAGGTATTTGTCGCCGGCGTGTACTTATAAGCGTTTGCAATAGCGGTGTTGTTGGCGATCCCGCCGAAACTATAGACGTTGCCACCTTGTGAGGCCACGGCGTTTCCGGAAACAACGATGGGATAGGGAGCCTGCTCGGTCCACGAGCCGACCGAAGGGCAAGCGGTCGCGCTGGGGGTTGGGGTGTATCCCGTGGGATAGACACCACGCGCCATGCCGCTTGTCGCCGCTTTGTCTGAGTAATCGCCTATGACGGTGGATAAGCCGGGGACGCTGTCGTTTGCTAAAGCGACAACCGCGACCGGCAAATAGCGCCACGACTGTTTTAATTGCCATAACGGTGCGAGATTAGGTAATAACATTTCCTAATGTCGAGAATCAAAATCGTTGCCTATCTCAGCACTACGTTCGTTGTCACCGTGCTGGCAAGTCTCGCGGCAATCCCGACCGGGCCGACAAGTCCGTCGTCTGCCCCTGCCGCAACTGTCTCAGAAGCGAAGCCCACTCCAAAGGATACGGCGGCTGCTAACTCGAGACTGGACAGCCTTTTGAGACAGGAAGGCTTCGGGGTGGTGGAACTTAAGCAGGTGAACCTCGACAATCAAAAGGCGCACAAGAACGACCCGAAACATCTCATCGTTGATGTCGAAGTTAATCAAGTGAGCGCTTCGTTAATGGTCGATACCGGTACGCCAACGACCAATATTGCGCGGAGCAGGCTCGAGAAATTCGGCCTTGTCGAGCAAAAAACTTCTCATCGAGTCACCAGTCCACTTGGATCAGCTTCCAACAAATTCTATGGCATCGCAAAACTTAACATGCTTGCCATGGGCAATTGCGTGATCCAGGACCTCCCAGTTGTAATTGACGCGATTCCATATGTAGACGGCGTTTTTGGATCCGACGATATGCACAGAATTGGCGCGGTGTTGGATTGTGCCGCGCCCGCACTTTACCACGCACCTCGGGGACCTGGTAGCGATACGAGCAGCAAATTGGCGGCGATGCTCCAAAGCAACGGGTTCACGCAGGTACCCATGCGCTTAACCTCGAATCATCGTCTGGAAGTTGCGTGTTCCATCGATGGTGTTCCCTCGACCATCGTGGTTGACACGGGTTCGCTAGCCACTTGTGTGGATAAAGACATCGGAATCAAAGCGGGGATCATAATGAAGCACACGAGAAGAGTGCTTATAGGCTCGGGAGGGGCGAGCGCACCGGTAAGCAGCGGCCGTGTAAAGCAATTCGCTATTGGTGATTTTGAGATCAGAGATGCCGATATTAGCTTTGTCCATTTAAGGAAAGCTGACCACCCTTCCGCTCACCTTCTTGGGATTGGCGAGCTCGTATCCAACTCTGCAATTATCGATGTAAGCGGTTTACGTATGTACCTGCGGCATCCCCAGTGAGCGGCGTTGAAACTCGGTTGGCCCGATCACTGTCTAATCCGTTCCATAGATGAAGTGACGAGCCTGACCACGCAGCATGGAATCGGGAATGCCATTTCGCCTGGGCAAAAACCGAGGCGGCTCAGTTCCGCTGTCTCCTGTTTGCATCGCGGTTGGGACAACGTTTCGTCGCGCGCTCCGATGAAAAGCTAACTGCGTTCCTGGAAGTCGAATGGGCGCGTCGCATATAAGGTAGGAGCCGGCATGAAAATTGGGCGCGGCCTGACTAGACACAATGCGCACCGTTCCTGTATAAACCGAGCACCTCTAAACGGATCTGAATTTAGGCGAAGGGCATTGCCCCGCTAGGTTCTTCGCCTCCTCCGGACCCTGCTATCCTAGAATCAACTTGGCGGGGAAAAGGAAGGATGAACATGAATCGATTAGTGACTCGGCTAGTGACCGCCACGGCGGTTGTGTTGGCGTTCGCCACAGTGTGTTCCGCGCAGGAGCATGTGAAAACGACGAACTTAGGCAGCGGTGCGCGGTTCAAGAGTAAGAAGACCGAGATGAAGGACAAGGGCGAGATCGCCTACCTACTCTCCTTCAAGGCCGGAAAGGAGTTCGAAGCGACCACTGACGGCACGAAGAATACCGACGTGAACCTGTTCGTCTATGACCAAGCCGGCAAGCAAGTGGGAAAGGACGACTCTCCTGGGCCGAAGTCGTCGGTGAAAGTGACGCCCGACAAGGATGGAAACTACAAGTTCGTCATCACAAACACCGGTGGAGAGAACACGGTGACCTTCAAAGTAACGATGGCCAAATGATGAGCGGCGGCGTCAAAATTTTCCCTTGGCATGATTGAAATGAAATCAACGTTACGAATGAAGGGGTAACTCGACTTACACCTTGCTGCATCCCGACGAGGCGAGGTATCATGGTGGTAGAATCATGCATATTCGGCACTGGAATCCGAGTTGCGCCTCAGACATCTATAGGATCAGGGCTAACGATTCGTTATGCAAGGGGGATCGCGATTTTTCGTTTTGTTCTTCGTCCTGGTCCTCTCCATCGCGCACCTGAGAGCGCAGGACGCGTTAGATTCTCGGTCTGTCTTAGATCAAAATATTTCCTTTGCGCAGTTCGTGGATCCCGATTTGAAAGATAACGCTCCGAACGATCAGGCCCAAGATTTCAAGCCACAGAACTGGTCTTTTCACGCTCAGGGAACTGAGGTTGTCCAGGGTCAGCCCGGATTTCATTCGCCTTACCAGGGAACAAATAGCCTGCGACCGGATGACAACTTCAGGCAATCATCGTCATTTGATCTTTTCATAGGCGTCCGTTTGTGGCCCGGCGGCGAATTTTATGCTAACCCGGAGTACTACCAGGGCTTTGGTCTAAGCAACACGCATGGGATCGCAGCTTTTCCAAACGCTGAGAACTATAAGGTTGGGCAAAAGATTGGCGACGTGTTCAACGCCCATATGTTTCTTCGACAAACCTTCGGATTTGGAGGCGAGCAAGAGGAGCTTGCTAGCGATCAGTTGCAGCTTGCCGAACGAGTTGATGTCTCGCGCCTGACATTTACGATCGGGCGCTTGAGTGTAGGTGATCAGTTCGACGCGAATGCATATGCCCATAGCTCTCGCACGCAATTTCTAAATTGGGTCCTCGTCGATAATGGTGCTTTTGATTATGCGGCTGATTCAGTCGGCGTGATTGAAGGCGGCACGGTTGAGCTAAACCAAAAGACATGGGCATTACGTTACGGAATTTTCGATGTACCGCGCGTGTCGAATGGTTTCGCCAAGGACGGGCATTTCTTAAAAGCCTGGCAACAAATGCTTGAACTGGAAAAGCGTTACTCGATTGCCGATCACCCGGGAAAGGTTCGTTTGCTTGGCTGGCTGGAGGAGGCGCACATGGGCAGCTATCGCGAAACACTCGATGACCCTGCGCTGATGGAAGACATAACCAAGACCAGGCGTTATCGGTTTCAATATGGATTTGGCCTCAATGCGGAACAAGAAATCAGCAAGGATTTGGGCGCTTTCTTGCGGGCAAGTTGGCGGGATGGGCAGGAAGAGGTATGGCAATTTACCGATATTGATCGAAGCCTGTCTGCGGGCTTGCAGCTGAAGGGAACAAGTTGGAACCGTTCGAGTGACACAGTCGGCATTGCTGGGATTGTCGATGGGATTAGCTCAGCCCATCGTGATTTTCTGGCAGCTGGCGGACTGGGGCCGCTCATCGGTGATGGAAAGCTACCCCATTACTCGGTCGAGGGCATCCTCGAAATCTATTATAATGCCGAAGTGATCAAAAATGTGTACCTCGGCGTAGACTACCAGTTTGTGGCCAATCCCGGTTATAATAGCGATCGTGGTCCAGTGAACATTTTTTCCAGTCGTTTTCATTTCCAATTCTAAGATGGATGCGAGCTGGACCTTCTTAAGAGTCTAGATTCATGGACGAACAACGACCGCCCTTAGAAGGGGTAACAACAGAGTCGACCTCGGAACAGACCAACCGGGTCGGGAAAGCTTTCCGGCGATCGCGTGGACTGTCGATTTTCATCGCATTGCTTTCTGTGCTCGCTGTAGGAATAGCCGACTATTTCTCTGGTTACGAAATTTATTGGTCCATCTTTTATCTGGCCGCGATCTCCTTCGCAGCTTGGAACGTTGGAGTGCTGTTTGCGCTGCTGATTTCCGCGTTGAGCGTTGTCAGCTGGCTGCTAGGCGACTGGGCAGCTGGCGTTGTTTACCCAAACCGATTTGTTCCGATTTGGAATGCGCTGATTACCCTCGGCTCCTACCTTGTTGTTGTCTGGTTGCTCTCACGGTTAAAATCGTTTCATCAAACTCTTGAAGATCGAATCCGGCAGCGCACCGCCGCATTGCGCGATGAAATTGCTGCTCGCGAACAATTGGAGAAAGAAATAACTGAAGTTACGGAGCGCGAGCGGCGCCGAATCGGCCACGATCTGCACGATACACTTTGTCAACACCTATTTGCGACTTCGCTGTCGCTCCAGGTGCTAAGTGGTAAACTGGCCGACGCTTCATTGCCGCAAGCTAGAGATGCAGACGCAAGCGTCCGGCTCATCGAAGAAGCGATCGACCTGACGCGCAAGCTGGCGAAAGGTTTGTTTCCGCTGGAATTGGAGGGGGAAGGATTGGCCGGTGCGTTGCAAGAGCTCTGCCGGAGCACGGCTGATCGATATCTCGTTAAGTGTGAGTTCAGCGGCGATTCGCACACGGCCAGGCTTGACTCAACCACGGCAACATCTCTTTATCGTATTTGTCAAGAAGCTGTGACTAACGCCGTTAAGCACGGCCATGTCAGCCAAGTTAACGTTACACTCTCGGGTCTACACGGAGACCTGATCCTAAGCATTAGCGACGACGGAATTGGCTTGCCACGGTCCATGCCCGAACACCAAGGGTTGGGACTTCGGATTATGGCAAGCAGAGCGGGCATGATCGGTGCGACCTTTTCGGCTGAGAATAAGTCCGAAGGTGGAGTCATTGTGGTCTGCGGCTTGCCAGTAACAAGTGGGAAAGCTAACAGCTAGTAAAAGCATGTCTGCTGCTGGACCTAAGGCTAACAAACCGAAGAGGCGCGTGTATCTTGTGGACGATCATCCATTGGTTCGAGAGTGGTTGGTGAATCTAATTAATCAACAGCCCGATCTCGAAGTGTGTGGCGAGGCTGAAAACGCGACTGATGCGTTAGTTGGGATCGGTCGCGCACGGCCATCACTGGCAGTGATCGACATTTCTCTCAATGCCGCTTCTGGTCTGGAATTGATCAAGGACCTTTGCATTCAATATCCATTGGTCGCGCCGCTGGTGCTTTCGATGCATGAGGAGGAGCTTTATGCCGAACGCGCAATGCGGGCAGGCGCGCGTGGGTATGTTCGGAAAAGAGAGACAAGCAAAAACATTCTCGCAGCGATCCGGCGTGTCCTAGAAGGCGGCATTTACGTGAGCGAGAAGCTTTCAAATACAATGGCTCTAAAATTTCTGAAAGGGCATCAAAGCGTTGGCGTTGCGCAATCGCGAGTCGACCAGCTTAGCGATCGCGAGCTCGAAGTATTCGAACTTCTTGGAAAGGGAAGATCGACGTCGCAAATTGCGGAACAACTGCACATTAGCCTGAAGACCGTTCAAGCCTACGGCGTACGCGCGAAGAAAAAGCTCGGTTTAACGACCGCGGCGGAACTGCTGCGAGAAGCGATTCTCTGGGAAGAGAGCGCGCATTTGAGATAAAGGGCAATCGTCTGCCCGTCCTCTGTAAGGCTTCGCCTATCACAGAAAAATAGGCGCAGCCCAATGGTTTGTCGTCGGCGATCACGCTAAGTGTCGTCTTTGCCGTGCGGTTAGCCCCACCACACCCGTCAATTATGATGCTCGAAACAAAGCAATCGCGACCAAGAGTGCGCGTAGGCGCGGCGCTATTTTTAGTAGTTGTTATCCTAATTGGCTTGTGGATGGCGGGATGCCGCCGAGCCGAAAACACAAATGCTTCTCGCCCATCACAGTCAACCTCCAACGCTTCGGCATCTGAACCGACTGTGGAACTATCGCCTGTCCAATTGCCTGCAATCAAAGTTCAACCGGTCGGAAGCTATCTGTTCTATCTTGAGAAGAAGGGTCTCGGGAGCATCGATTTTGATAACAAACTCTATTTCGAGAACAGCCTTTCAGTCCAGGTCTTCCCACCTAGGCAAGGACGGATCATTAAAACTTTGGCCGAACTCGGCGATCAGGTTCAAAAGGGGCAGCTACTCTACACGATTAATACTGGCCGTGAAGGCGAAGTAGACGTCACTAGTCCGATTACTGGCCAAGTAACATCTGTCAATGCTTCGGCAGGACTTGAGGTGCAGCCAGGAAAGGCTCCAGCGCCTTACGGCGTCGCCGATGTCTCGCGCAAATGGATGATCGGGAACGTCCCAGAAAGCGATAGCTCGCTTATTCAAGAAGGCCAACCGGTAGAAGTTACGGCGACGGCGTACCCTGCCCGCGTATTTGAAGGCAGGATCATCAAGATCTTTCCGTCCGTGGATTGGAACACGCATCGGGTCGTGATTCGTTCACAGATTGCAGACCCCGACAATGAGTTGCGTTCGGGGATGCTCGCTGACTGTGTGATTCGTGTGCACGAGCCGGCCGAAGCGACTGCCGTACCGGCCAATGCCGTGGTTCGAGAAGCCGATGGCACAATGACAGCCTGGGTAACAAATGATCGGCATCGCTTTTCACAAAGAGTTATCAAGGTTGGGTTACGACAGAACGAGCGCGTTCAGGTTCTCGAAGGTCTGAGGCGCGGAGAACTGGTAGTTACTGAAGGCGCCATCTTCCTCAGCAATATGCTTCAAGCTCCGCCTGGCGATTAGCTCAGCGACTTCGCAACTTTCCAAAGAGTATCGATGTTCGGATCCCTGATAGCATTTTGCCTGAGCCGGCGTGCGATCGTTGTGTTCGGTTTGCTGCTATTTCTCGGCGCGGGATACGTTGCTTTTAGAAGGCTCAACATTGAGGCGTATCCAAATCCAACGCCTGTTATTCTGGAAATCACGGCGCAAGCTCCGGGTCTTTCAGCAGAGGAAATGGAGCGTTACTACACTCGCCCAATTGAAATCGGACTGTACACCACGCCTGGCATTGATGTTATTCGATCCACCTCCTTTTATGGCCTGTCCTTTGTGCGCGTAGTCTTTAAGTACGGCGTTGACTTCCATTTTGCCTACGCCCAGGCAGCGATTGCGCTACAACAAAACGTCAGCCTTCCAGGTGGACTGGTACCTACAATCCTACAGAGCAGCACGACCGGAGAGATTTACCGTTATCAAGTAGTCGGTCCGAAGCATTTCGGACTCATCAATCTGCGCACTGTGCAGGACTGGATCGTGCGTCGGCGCCTTTTGACCATACCTGGGATCGTGGCAATCAACAGCTGGGGCGGGCCAACCAAGCAATTCGAGGTCGATGTCGATCCTTACAAACTGGAAGCTTACAACATCACTGTGCCCCAAGTGCTGACCGCGCTGGGTAACGCCAATATCAATGTCGGCGGCCGCGAAATCCGCATCGGCCAGCAATCGATCAACATTCGAGGAGTTGGACTGATCGATGACGGTGGCAACGACGATCTAACTCAAGGTTACAGAACAGGCGACATCGAAAACGTTGTCCTAACGCAATCAAACGGCATTCCCGTCCTGGTAAAGCACATTGCGAAAGTCTCCGTCGGCTACGTGCCGCGACTCGGAATCCTCGGTCGCGATCGAGAGGACGACGTCGTGGGAGCAATCGTCGTTATGAGCCGCACGGAAAAGACCGCCGACATGATTCCGAAGGTAAAGGCGGAGATCGACACGATGAATCGTGATGGCAGTCTGCCGCCAGGTGTCAGAATTGTTCCGTATTACGACCGATCATCGCTGATCGCGGTCACAACGCACACCGTCTTGCACAATCTCGTTTTCGGATGCGTGCTGATATTTTTGATTCAATGGGTCTTTCTAGGCGATCTCCGCAGTGCGATCATCGTTGGTCTAAGTATCCCGTTTGCGCTCTTCTTCGCCGTTATTCTGATCGTCATCCTAAACGAAAGCGCAAATCTGCTCTCAGTCGGCGCTATCGATTTAGGTATTATTGTCGATTCAGCGGTTATCCTGGTTGAAAACGTTTTTCGGAATTTTCAGAGACCGCCGGAAGAAAGACAGAATCTGCTCCATCGCCTCGCCGATGGTTTTTGGGGACCCGACCCTACGAGGCTTGCTTACTCCAGTGCTCCAGCTGAAGGATGGACCGATCGACTGCGGCTGATTTTGATCAGCGTGATTCAGGTGGACAAGGCGGTTTTCTTTACCGCCCTTATCACAGTCGCTGCATTCGTACCTCTTTTTACGATGCAAGGAATCGAAGGGCAGATATTCGGCCCGATGGCCCGCACATACGCGTACGCGCTGGCCGGCGCTTTGCTCAGTACGTTCACTGTAACGCCGGTGCTTGCTTCAATTTTCCTTCCCGAGCGCGTGAAGGAAAAGGAGACGATCGCCGTCCGTGCGTTGCATCGAATCTATAAACCCGTCCTGCATTTCGCGCTCGATCACCGCATCGTCGTGACGTTGATAGGAATCGTTTTCCTCGGCATCGCCGGTTTGCTGGCCTCGCGACTCGGCAGCGAATTTCTTCCTCATCTCGAAGAAGGTAATTTTTGGATTCGCGCCTCGATGCCAATAACGCTCGCTCTTCAAGATGGCGAGGAGGCAGCGCGAAAAATGCGCGCGATTCTTTTGAAACACCCGGAAGTCATAACGGCGGTTTCGCAGCACGGTCGCCCGGATGATGGGAGCGACGCCTCGCCGTTCTCAAATGTAGAGTTATTTGCACCGCTAAAGTCGTTCGACCAATGGCCGCGAGGTTTGACGAAAGAGAAGTTGACAGAGCAGATCCAGGCGGAGTTTCAGAATGAGTTGCCTGGAATCAATTTCAACTTCTCCCAATACATTCAGGATAACATCGAAGAAGCGGTCTCAGGCGTTAAAGGCGCCAATTCAGTCAAGATTGTCGGCGCGAACCTCGAAACTTTGACGAAGCTGGCAACTCAGATTCGTGACGAGATGCAGCAGGTTCGCGGGGTCACTGATCTCGGTATTTTTCCAGTCCTTGGGCAGCCGAATTTGAATATCGAGGTCGACCGCGCGAAGGCGGCACGATATGGCCTGAATACCGGCGATGTGAACTCGGTGATCCACGCGGCAATGGGCGGCGCTTCAGCGACCACGGTTTTGGAAGGCGACCGGCAATTTGACGTCGCCGTCCGATATCCGCCCGAGTATCGCGACAGCATCGACAGAATTCGCGACATCAAGGTTGCTTTCCAAACCAGCAGCGGTGCCAACGCCTATATTCCGCTAAGCGAATTGGCGACGGTGACTCTCGACACGGGCGCGTCCTGGATTTATCACGAGAGCACACAGCGGTTTATCCCGGTCAAGTTTAGCGTACGCGATCGCGACCTGGGCAGCACGGTCGCTGAAGCGCAGAAACGCATCGCGAAAAATGTAAAACTTCCAAGCGGTTATCGGCTGGTTTGGGCGGGGGAGTTTGGACGCCTTGAAGAAGCGCGCAACCGTCTCGCAATCGTTGTGCCGGTCAGTCTCGTACTGATTCTTGGTTTGCTCTACACGCTTTTCAATTCGCTGCTCGAATGTTTGCTCACACTTTCTGGAATCACCTTCGCGGCTGCAGGCGGCGTGCTCGCGCTCTACTTTTCGGGCCTAAATTTTAGCATCTCCGCTGCGATCGGCTTCGTCTCGTTGTTCGGTGTTTCGGTCATGAACGGCATTCTGTTGGTGACCTACTTCGAGCAAGCGCGGTTTCGTGGCGAGACATCAATGAACGCGATCTTCTTCGCGGCCTATACCCGCATGCGGCCAATACTCATGACCAGCTTCTCCGCATGTATCGGTCTCGTGCCAGCGGCGATCTCCACCGGCATTGGCAGTCAGGTGCAACGCCCGCTGGCGACCGTAATCGTGGGCGGCATGCTGTTCGGCCCGATCATGCTGCTGATCGTCGTGCCTGCACTCAAAGTGGTTTCTCTCGGCCGCGATAAGAAGCCCGTGCGCCGGCAGCTCAAGCAACATGAAAAACATTCGTCTCCATTTCGCTGTGATTGGCTGTCTTCTGCTGATGCACGCGACATCTCATGCCGATGACTCGAAGAGCGCGTCGGCGAATGTCGATCTTCGCCCGAACAAAACGGTCAACCAAGCAACTCCGCGCGTCCGTCAGCCGACTACTTTTCCCTCAAGCAAGTCGTCGCTAAGGGATTTACGCAATCGAGGCACAGCAGTCATTGGCGGGCCCACAAACACATTCAGAAACACGGCGGCGCTCAACGGAACAGGAATGAAACGCAAACCCTAACTGATACTTATATGAGTCTATCTTATAGCTGGCGGATCGCGCGCAGTCTTGTGATCGCAGGTTTCCTGTTGGGTGTGAGTTGCGCTGTCGGTCCGAACTTCAAAAGGCCCGCTGCACCGGACGTCAGCGGTTACACGATACGCCTCTTTCGACTACGAGCAGCACCGTCAACGCCGCCGGCGGTGAGGCGCAACATTTCAGCAAAAAGATCGACATCTCCGCCGAATGGTGGGCGCTATTTCATTCGAAGCCGCTCAATGATCTCATTGCCCGCTCGCTCAAAGCGAATCCGGACATTAAAGCGGCGCAGGCAGCCCTAAAGGTCGCACGAGAAAACGTTCTCGCCCAAAAAGGCGCGTTCTATCCGAGCATAAGCGGAAGTTTTTCAGCGAGCCGGAATAAGACATCGCAGGAGCTTTCTCCGTTCACTGCTTCGGGCGCGCTCTACTACAACTTATACACGCCGCAGGTTACTGTATCCTATGTCCCCGACGTCTTTGGTCTAAACCGGCGGACGGTTGAATCCTTGCAGGCGCAGGCCGAACAGGCGCGCTTCGCTGTGATAGCGTCTCACATCACGCTGAGTTCGAATGTTGTCGCAGCGGCCATTGAGGAAGCGTCGTTGCGCGCGCAGGTCGATGCGACACGGCAACTCATCGCGATCAACTCCAACTTGGTGCAGGTCGTCCGCAATCAACTTGCCAAACATGTTGCAACACAGGCCGATCTTGCCGCACAAGAATCACAGCTAGCGCAGGTCAACGCCACCCTACCGCCGCTCCTGAAACAGTTGGCTCAACAGCGCGACCTGCTCGCCGCGCTTTCAGGCGGTTTTCCCAGTGAGGGCATGGCCGCAAAATTTGAGCTCTCAGCACTTCAATTGCCACAGAAACTCCCGGCAAGTCTTCCTTCGCGCCTCGTTGAGCAACGTCCGGACGTGCGGCAGGCCGAAGAGAACATGCACTCGGCGAGCGCACAAATTGGAATCGCCGTCGCAAATCGGCTGCCCAATTTTAATTTGACCGCCGACGCAGGAACGATGGCGCTAACGGCCGCCAAGATGTTTTCAGCGGGTGCTGGGTTTTGGGATTTAGGCGCGAGCATCACCCAACCCATCTTTCAAGGCGGCACTTTACTGCACAAGGAACGCGCTGCGCGTGCAGCGTACGTTCAGGCCGCTGAACAGTATCGCAGCACCGTCGTAACGGCGTTTCAGAATGTCGCCGACACGTTGAACGCCCTTCAACGTGACGCCGACGCTTTGAAGTCCGCCGCTGCGGCAGGAGACGCGGCCAAGGTCACTCTCGATCTTACAAGACGACAACTTGAAACCGGGAGCGGCGGTGAAGCCAATCAGCTAGCGCTGTTAAACGCCCAACAGACGTACCAGCAAGCCCTAATCAATCTCGTCCAAGCGCAAGCCAACCGCTACGCGGATACGGCGGCGCTCTTCCACGCTCTGGGCGGTGGTTGGTGGAATCGCAGCGACCTGGCTAAGATCGACCGCGAAGCAGCTCCGCAAGCTTTCGGAGCTCGTTAGGCGAAGACCACGCTTGCATGTTTCGCCTAAGAACCACAGCCCTAATCGCAGGATCGCTTCTCGGAATATTCGTTGTTCATGTCACCGCGCGCGGGCGCTCTTTTCCAATCGAAGTTACGGGCACGATCAAGATGTTCGACAGAGCGAATCACACATTCACATTTCAAAGTGACAAACCCGCGCGGGTTTTAACTATCGCCGTAGGTGAGGACTGCAAGTTCTTTCAAAATGGTGCGCCCACTGGAGAATGGATCTTGAAAAAAGGCGCACGAGTTAAGGTGAGTTATTTCTCCACAATTTTCACCGGCAATATAGCAGTCAGGATCGAGTCGAATCCGGTACCAAAGGTAAGGACTGGTATTATTGAAAGGATCAAATCCGCGGATGGGAGCTTCCGCATAACGCATCAGTGGCGTCCACTCGTGGGCCGTTGGGCGACTAATGATCGGAAGGAAATGTCTTCAAAAAAGGCGCTTCCAAGATCGGCGCTATAACTTTTGCAGATGTTTACTGATCGTATGGCCTTTCAAAATCGAGGCGACAGAATTGATAGCTTATTCGGTGAACCCCCCGTGTTTCAGATTCAGATCGGGACGCGACCAGAATCCGGTAGTAGATATTGGAATCTGGATCATGGGTCGAGCGCCTATATGAGATAACTCTTATTTTTCGGCACTTGGCGACGGGTCGTTTAGCCGCCGCCCAAGACGGGTTTTAGTCTTTGTCATAACATTTCGACGGAAAAGTAAAGAATCTTGGCGCTAACGGCTCTGACGTGGGAAAATCACTCGCTGACTCGCCTTATGACACTATCAGGCATCCGCTCGCCTCTCGAATTTCGCGTTTTCCACATTAATGGCATTGCGCTACACGTCGTTCTTGCCGGGCCTGCAAGCGGTAAACCATTAGTATTCCTCCACGGTTTTCCCGAGTTCTGGTTCGCCTGGCGTCTCCAAATTGATCACTTCGTCTCTTCCGGATATCGCGTAATCATACCAGACCAACGAGGTTACAACTTGAGTGACAAACCTGCAGGCATTGCCAGCTATTCCATTGACCTGCTCGCTAAAGATGTCGTCGGCGTTTTGGATACCGTGACGGATTCAAAAGCGTTCGTCGTCGGGCACGACTGGGGAGCTGGTGTTACCTGGTACTTGGCTGCCCGATATTCGGAAAGGGTTAGCCGCACCGCGATGTTAAGCGTCCCCCATCCCCGCATTTTCATAAGGAACCTCATCATAAATCCGGCGCAGCTGCGGAGGAGCTGGTATTTATTGTTTTTTCAGCTTCCTTGGCTACCCGAACGCATCCTGCGAAGGCGAGACTGGGCGCTGCTGGTTCGGGTGCTGCGGAATACTTCACCTCCTGGGGTCTTTTCTGATCGTGATCTCGAGGAGTATAAGAAGTCGTGGGCCAAGAAGGACGCGCTGACAGCTATGCTTAACTGGTATCGAGCGGCGCTATTGCGTCCGTCGAAATTCGCGTTGGATTCCAAAGCTTCGCGAGTGAAAGTGCCGGCCCTCCTGATTTGGGGAAAAAACGACCAGTTTGTGGATGAAGCAATGGCCAGAGAAAGTCTTCAGGTACTGTGATGATGGACACCTTGAAATGTTTGAGACTGCGACCCATTGGGTCCAACACGAAAAGCCCGCACAGGTTAATACCTTGCTATCCCAATTCTTTGCCTAACCGCTGGATGCCGAAAACGAGGAGATCCGGCGATAACTGTTTCAGTTTGATGAATCACCGATTTTACAGCATCATTGGCCTCGGCAGAGCGGCACAAATTTAAGAGGGAAACGAAAATGTGGTTTGAGGTCATTCTTGCCGCCGCGTTGATGGTCTCGTACGTGGTTTTCTGGGCCTGGCATTCTCAAGGAGCGGGCAAGCTCACTCAAGCGGAGATCGATCAATACCTGGCGATCATCGAAAAGCTGCCGCTACCTGAGAAGGAAGTTCAGGCGTTTACTGCCCGTCTCCGCCCATGGGCCGAGGCAGACGATGGTAAGCCGGTCTACATGTTCAACCTCATCCATTTCTTCCCCAGTGTGCAGACATTTCCCGGCGCACCGGAGTTCAAGGGAACGCCGGAAGAAGCCAACGCACACTATGAAAAGAGCCTCATATGGCTGTGGTTGAGTCACGCGTCTTATCCGACGTTCATCGGAGCTCCCCAAGCCAGGAACCTGATCAACATGCAGCCTGAGAGAACCTGGGGCAATATGACTGTCGTGCGCTATCCTAGCCGGCGCACGTTCTTGAAACTGATCTCCCACCCCGCCTATGCGCCTCTCGCACCTTACAAGCTCATAGCCATGGAGCTTGACTTGGTGCCGGTTTCGAGCGGCACGGTCGTCCCCGACCTTCGCTGGTTGGTAGGCGGCGGATTTGTCATCGTTTTCCTGCTGGTCGGGTGGATACGCCCCGTCCTGTTCGGGTGACCAGCCAGGCTTTCTGATCCACGCGCGCGGCGGGTAAGGCCGATCCGCCATCGGTAACGCTTTCGCTGTGCGCTCCACGCGCGCGAAGACGCCGTATAACAAGAATTATTAATCCTCCGCAAGCATTACGACGTCCTGGCCATCCTCCGCTAGAGTGCGGCGCGACCAACGACGCTCGCTCTGAACCAGCATCGTTGGTTTTCCCCGATTGGCGCGAATCGTTTTCGCCGCGCCTGCTATGTAGGTTCGCGATTTAATTGTCCGAATTTCAGTCGGAAAATCAGATAACTGGCCCGCGAAGTCACACATCGGTCTGCCTGGCTAAAAAGTCAGACCAAAATGGGAACGGCCTCAGATTACTGTAAAGCGAAATTGTCTTGCGAAATAAATGCGGCTGGCGCTACATTCTCAGGTATGGGAACAGCACTGAGACTTGCAACATGAAAAAAAAATCTGAAACACAAATCTTGCGGGAGGACCACGCCCGTGATGCTCTGCTTCACGGCGGCACGGTAGATTCGTTCGTTCGCCCGTATCATCCTGACCTGCGTTTCCCGGCATTCCGCGCGTATATTAAAGCTGTCCGTAACGCATTATTTCGCCCTCGGACGCGCAAGCAGCCCCCGTCAACCTAGCTTCCTACGGCGTTTTCAGCGGGATCTGGGAACAAGAAAAGGTTAAAAGTTGTGAAACGCGCAATCGCGGTGACGGAAAGCGTTTCGTTGTGCGAGCGGATGAAAAGCTCACTGCGTTTATGGGACTTGAATCGACGATTCGTGCGGCAGAACGCCCAGAGGATTGCGGAGGGCGTGAAATAAAGTTCGCAAACTGTCTCCGAAGCGATAGAAGCCGGGCGTTATGCCCGGAATGTTCAGGTAGGTCAGGACCCGTGAAGGATAGCTCCGTTGTAGGCGACATCGGGCACGGCTCGCTGGTGTCCACCGTAAGGCCATCTACGACATCGGCAAGCACAACAATCAGGCCTCATTTCACGACATCACGACCGGCAACAACTCGGCGCTTGAGTTCGACTCGTCCAATAACCCGGTGCTTATTACTGGGTTCTCCGCCGGAACTGGGTGGGACGCTACGACAGGTTTCGGCTCGCCGATCGGCACGAGCGTTGTGGATGCGCTCATCGCTGGCGTGTCGCCAGGTGACGCAAGGTCTGCGATCGCAACGACGAACGCACATCCGAACCCGGCTGTGCCTGGCCACATGAAACCTCATTAATAATACTACTTGCAACCAGTGAAAAACGGGGCCCAGCACGGGCCCCGTTCTTTTTGATTGGATTCCGAGACGCTTATACCTGCGCACGCACACGCGACGCGCCGCACGGGGCTGGGAGACGGGAGTTGCCGTCACGACGTGTGCTCTGTGATACGCAACCCGAAATTTCCAATTTTGTTGTGGAGTATCCTTGCCGAGTGCCAGGATTGCTGACGCACATCGCGGCGACGGTCAACGCTTTGCGACTCTGTGAAATCGCCCGCGTGCTCGTGCGTTTCGATCACGTTGCCAGCTTCACCGTAAACACGATGGTCTCAACGCGGCTGCGCAACAGAAAGAGAAAAAACAGAGCGCGAGCTTCTCGCTCGCGCTCCTTATGAATTAATTCTCTATTTGTGAGCTATCCTCACACGAGGCAGCCCGCTACGACTCTTAATCGCAGCAGGCGAGCGGGGTCAAGCATGAAAAGATTGTTTTAGAACTCGCAAAAATCGCCAGCGTGCTTTTTGGCCACCTTTTCCAAAACTTCTTCTGTCCCTATGCCGCCTTCTTCGATCCGACGAAGCGACGGGATCTCCCTTCGGTGCCTCTGGAGACCTGATCTGGTGATGTGACCGCGGACCGGATGTCTTCGTCTCCGTGCAATCACAAAATGATTATCGTTACCTGATCCTATCGGCTAGCGGTCCCGGGTACCATGTGTTTGTCGTCTCCTCTGAACCACGATCTAGCCAATTGTGAGGCGGCGTCCTACACGATAATGAGGCTACGCATCGATGCCTTCGCTTTGTCAATTTCCGTAGAAATAGGTGTGAGCGGGGGCGTCTCGCGACGAAGTTAAAACTAATCGAATCCCAATGGACATCACGATCCACATGTCCGTAGTCGTACAGGCATGGCAATTCGCTACCCACCTCAATCACCTGGCTCTGCCGATATTAAGTGCGGCTGTCGTCTTTGCAGACAAACTCGGCTCGAAAAAAAGAGATAGTCAGGCGAACTGCCGGTTTTGCGGGGCAACGCTGAAGCATACTTTCGTGGATCTCGGGATGTCGCCGCCGTGTGAAGCAATCCTGACTCAGTCGCAACTGAACCAAATGGAGGCTTTTTATCCGCTGCACGTGTTTGTGTGCGACAGCTGTTTTCTAGTACAACTGCAAGAGTATGTTGCGCCGGAAAACATATTCACAGAGTATGCGTACTTTTCTTCTTACTCTGACAGCTGGTTGGCGCATGCCAAGTGCTTTACAAAACAGATGATCGAACGGTTTGGTTTCGATCGGCAAAGCCAGGTGATTGAGGTGGGCAGCAATGATGGCTACCTGTTGCAGTATTTCGTGGACGCTGGAATTCCGGTATTAGGCATCGAACCGGCTGCGAATGTGGCGAAGGTAGCCGTGAGCAAGGGTATTCCGACCGTCGTGAAGTTCTTCGGATCCAAGCTCGCTGAACAATTGCGGACTGAAGGAATGGAGGCGGATCTGTTGCTGGGGAATAACGTCCTGGCTCAGGTGCCCAATCTGCGAAGTTTTGTCAAGGGAATGAAGATACTGCTTAAACCGCAGGGTATTTTGACGCTGGAATTCCCGCATTTGATGCGGCTCATGGAAGACAATCAGTTCGACACGATCTATCACGAACACTTTTCGTATTTTTCATTCATCACCGTTACGAAGATCCTTGCCGAATTTGGCCTGACAGTTTTCGATGTCGAAGAGTTGCCCACGCATGGCGGTTCGCTGCGAGTCTATGCGCGTCATCCAGAGAATGCTGCTCAGCCTGTAACAAACCGCGTTCAGGAGCTTTCGACGCGCGAGATTCAGGCGGGTTTCACATGTCTCGAGACCTACTCCTCATTTGCCGAAAAGGTGAAAGAGACAAAGCGCAGGATCCTGCGCTTCCTGATTCGAGCGAAAAGGGAAGGGAAAACCGTTGTAGGCTACGGCGCGCCCGGGAAAGGGAACACCCTTCTCAATTACTGCGGGATCAGGACCGATTTTCTCGACTACACGGTGGACCGCAATCCCTACAAACATGGCAAGTTTCTCGCGGGCACTCATATTCCAGTCTTCGAACCGGACAGGATCCGTGAAACAAAGCCGGACTATATCCTGATTCTTCCGTGGAACCTCAAGGATGAGATAGCTCAGCAGTTGTCGTATGTTCGCGAATGGGGATGCAGACTGGCAGTGCCAATCCCGGAGATCGAAATTTTGCCGTGATCCTTCGCCAGACCGAATTACAGGACGGGTTTATTGGTGAACTGGAGAAACCGACATGGTGCGCGGATTCTTCGCATTCGCTGTCCGCCTGAAATCTCCATCCTTTCCGAACGCGATCAGAACTATCCGGACTTCGTTTCAAGCGTGATGCTCGCACAAGCTACAGACCTCAAAACCATGCGCTCGTCGTTAGTTGCTTCTGATATCGGGCAAGCGATGTACGCCTTGATCAGCGAACTCTACCCGATCTGCCGCAGCATCACTGGAGACGGGATCCGTAGAACGCTTGCCCGGTTAAGCCGGGAGATTCCGCTTGAACTGCACGAAGTTCCTTCTGGAACACAAGTCTTTGACTGGACAGTTCCAAAAGAATGGAACATCCGCGATGCCTGGGTCAAGAACTCCGCAGGTGAGCGCGTGATTGATTTCAACCGACACAACCTGCACGTGGTGAACTACAGCATTCCGATCCACCGCATGATAAGACTCTCGGAATTGCGGCCCCATCTTCACACGCTGCCCGAGCACCCGGACTGGATTCCCTATCGGACCTCTTATTACAAGGAGGATTGGGGGTTCTGCCTTCCCCATCGGCAACTGCAGGCGATGCCCGAAGACGAGTACGAAATCTGCATAGATTCCACTCTGGAGAATGGATCGCTAACCTACGGCGAAATCTATGTTCCGGGCGAGACTCAGGAGGAGGTGCTGATTTCGTGCCATGCCTGTCATCCCTCACTCTGCAATGACAATCTTTCTGGAGTCTCAGTCGTTACTTTTCTTGCCAAGTGCATCGCTGATGCTCAACCGCGTTATTCTTACCGGTTCCTCTTTATCCCGGTACCATCGGCTCAATAACCTGGCTGAGCCGTAACTGGGATCGTGTTGGTAATATCCAGCATGGCCTTGTGATTACATGTGTCGGTGATTGTGGCAGAATTACCTACAAAAAAAGCCGCCGAGGCAATGCTGCGGTTGATCGAGCCATGATGTACGTCCTGAAACACTCCGGACAGGCGTATGAGATCCAGGAATTTTCGCCTTACGGATATGACGAAAGACAGTATTGCTCTCCTGGTTTGGACTTGCCGGTGGGCTGCCTGATGCGCACTCCGCACGGGAAGTATCCTGAGTATCACAGCTCAGCTGACAACTTGGAGTTGATGGACTCGACGAGCCTGGCAAGTTCCCTCTTGACCTGTTTATCGCTGGTTCATCTCCTCGAAAACGACAAACTGTACCTAAACCGAAATCCGAATTGCGAGCCGCAACTTGGTCGGAGAGGGTTATACCGGGCTACCGGGGGGTACCGGGACGAGAAACTAGGAGAAATGGCCATCTTGTGGGTCCTGAATCAGTCGGATGGCAAGCACAGTCTGCTTGACATCGCCGAGAGATCGGGGCTTCAATTTGAAACCGTAAAAGAAGCCGCGGATCTTCTCGTGAATCATAAACTTTTGGTGGAGGCGCAAAGGCAGGCAGTGGATCCTTGAAAGTGAACTCCCTGTCTAATCGGGTGGCCGTTATAACAGGGTCCAGCAGTGGCATCGGCAAGGCTATCGCGCAGGCGTTGGCCGCGCGTGGCTCAATAGTGTGTCTCGTGGGAAGAAGAACCGAAACGCTACAGGCTGTGCTGGGGGCTGAGGCAAGCGAGACTGGTTTAGCATTCTGCTATCAGGCGGACCTCGCTATTGAGCATGACATAGAGACGCTGGTTGAGAAGCTAAAAGACCGATTTTCGGGCATCGACATTCTGGTCCACGGAGCTGGGGTGATCAAGCTTTCGCGATTGGAGTGCGCGTCTGGAGAACAACTGGACCTGCAGTACAGGATCAACCTGCGAGCCCCTTATCTTCTTACCCGTGCTCTCATGCCAATGATTTGCTCGCGCAAGGGGCAGATTGTTTTTCTAAACTCAACCGCAGGAGTTCGGGCAGGAGCCAACGTAAGCCAATATGCTGCCACAAAGCATGCTCTCAAGGCGGTTGCCGACAGCCTGCGCGAAGAGGTCAATCCTGCCGGCGTACGGGTGCTAAGTCTCTTCCTAGGCCGGACCGCAACTCCGATGCAGGCGAGCATTTTTGCCGCCGAGCAGAGAGAATACAACCCAGGGATCCTCATGCAGCCAGAGGATGTCGCGGAAGTGGTGGTCAATGCCCTCGCATTATCCAGGGGGGCCGAGATTACGGAAATCACCATGCGGCCTGCCACCAAGTCATATTAAACGCGGACAAGACCGCATTTCGTCTTTCTTTACCGCATACTTGTTATGACTCAGCCTTCAGATTTAAGGCGTTTCACTCATGAAAATGAGCGGGCAACGGGATTCGCTAGTGCTTTGAAACGGCCTCTAGATTAATGCGTCTCGATTACAGCCCCGGAGTGGTCTAACACGCGGATAATCGCCCGGCGCGAGCGCGAATGAGAGCGGTATTTCGCGTATGCAACTGCGTTGCGGACAGCGTCGGGCCCTGCATACCAGATTGGGCCGCGTCGAAACCGGTCGCTGACTAGATCAAAGCCGTCCCCGTCCTTGCGAGGTCGAATCTCGTAAACGTCCAAGGCGCGGGGATCAACCATCCCGCTGTTTACGCCCAGCCGAATCCTACTTAACGCGACCTTGATTGACTCGAGGCCGGTTTGTCCGGTGCGTTTGGATCCCATAGCCCTAATCTCCCACGTCTTTGAAGGCTAAAAAGGAACGTTTCTGTTACTTTTCTGATCTCACCTATTTTAAGCGTTGTAAAGAAAACCGCTTGAGTCGCTCTAGTAGGGTAACGCCTGATCTTTATGCAAGCCTCTGCCTAATATGAGAATCGCGCGCTCCCAAGCCAGAGTTTAGCCAGCGCCGCCTGGCTGTAACATAATACCGTAGGTGAAAAATGGGGTCAGGTTAGGGTTGCATTGATTTGACGGACAGTGGGCTAAGGGGCAAAACCCGAAAGGAAGCGCCGTCTTCATCAATGCGGATGGCAAGCTTGGCACTTCGACATCATCTCAGCGGTTTAAAGACGATATCAAGCCGATCGACAAAGCCAGTGAAACGCTCTTTGCGCTCAAACCGGTCACTTTTCGTTACAAAAAGGAAATCGATTTGGCAGGCACCTCGCAGTTTGGACTCGTGGCTGAAGACGTGGAAAAGGTGAATCCTGACCTTGTCGTGCGCGATAAAGAAGGAAAGCCCTACAGCCTTCCGCTACGACCAAGTGAACGCGATGTTGCTCAATGAGTTCCTCAAAGAACACTGCACGGTGGAAGAGCTAAAGAAGGAAATTGCGACGCTCACTGCGACTGTGAAAGAGCAGGCAGCGCAAATCCAAAAAGTGAGCACACAGCTCGCCGCAGCGAGTCCGTCCGGCGGCGGACTTGAAGCGAGCAAACCTGCGCTGCAGGTGGTCAACAACAATCAGTAAGCTACAGACAATCTAAGCCGGTCCGGTTGAAGTTGCGGCTGTGTCACAGCCGTGGATTGTTGCAGGCGAACGTCCTTTTTCGGCTCGGTGCTGTTCTCTTATTTCCCTTTCTGTTCCTTCCAGTGCTGCTCGGCTTGCCGCCTCGCGATGACGAAATTGTTGTTTTCGCCGTAGCTCCTCCAGGGACCAGGAGGCACATCCCGCGCCTCGACAAATTGCCAGTCGGTCGTGTCCGTCGGTTGGAGTCGGAGGTAATCGCGGACTGCGGGAGAAACATCCAACCCAGCCCCATCGTTCAGATTTGACTTTGGCCGTTCATTTTGGAACACGTATTGGAAATGATCCGTGCGAAATGGGCCGCAATCTTCCCATTGCGCGTAGCAAGTGCGATTTTCCTTTCGAATAGCCACCCAGCGATCCTTGCACACTGATTGACCAGGTCCCGTGTAGGCCTGTTTGAACCATGGGACAACAAGCGGCGCTTCCGGTTTAAACTGGCCGTCCATGACATCGTTGTACGGTAGCGCACAATAGAAGGGATTCTGGCGGGGGATAAACGCCACCGGAATACAGTTGCGTCGCGTGGACGAATCGGGGTTGTCAAGTCCGCCGTAATTGCCTGTCCAATTCGCGTCCCAGGAACTTCTGTAGTTCGACACCGGATTATTAGCTCCGGCCTGTTCTCCAACCCAAAACACCGTGGTCACGATATTCGTTTTCCATGGGAAACGTTGTATCGCAGGGCGCGTTGGCGGCTCAACTTTAAGCAATGCCTGCTCTCGCAGCTTCATTGCATATTTGAAAAGATCCGCCGCGGTCGCATATGGCGAAGTTGATTGTTCGTCACCTTTAGCCGCAGCCGCGAGATCGGCTAGCAGGATTACAATTCCAGCGAGAATTATGTCATAAGGTCGTTTCAAATGATGGTGTGGTTGGTTTACTCTCTAACGACAATTGTGCCGAATCATTCGGCATTTAGGAAGCGGAATCGTTTCGCGGGTGACTCTTTCAAGTTCAAAGAAACGCAGCAAGTATTTCTTCGGCGCGCACCACGAAACTCTTTCCGTCGTCGCGGTGTACATCAACAATCCAGATCGTGCGCCCGTCAAAATCAATCGCTGAGACGCAGCCCCAGCTCCAACCGGCTTTGCTGAGATTGTCGGCTATCAGTTCCCAGTGTTTCAGCATCCGCAGCCGTTGAACCTGAAAAGCGATTAACATCAGTACAAGCGTCAGGACTATCATGGGGCAGATGCGTTGCCGGGCATTACCCCGGACGCAAAGATGATAGATCGCGTCCTCAAATTCCACCCGGAGGGGACGGGCCATGCCCCACCAAATGAAAATTCCAACTCGAATGTCAAATATTACGACCTGACCCCATTTCTTTTTCCAAACGTCTTTAGAAAATCTTCTCAATTCGGATCATCACGAAAAATCTCCTCGCGCCGATCGCCCCGGCTCATCAGATGATAAATAGCCCCCTCATATTGAATTCGCAGCGGTCTCGGCATGCCAGCAAAAGTGAGCTCTGACCTCTTTTCTCCCCTTCTCCTTCCCGGGCGATTTGACAAAACATCTGTTGAGCGCCTTAAGTCATCTCGATGAAACTCGCTCAGGTTCGATACTTTTCGCATGCGTCGAGAATTCTTATCTGCTGCTGCATATCGATGGCATTTGCGGCGAGTGCAGCGGCTGCTCAATTCAGTTCTCCGGATTGGATTGAGCTTTTGCCAACCAACTCTCCTCCGGCGCGTTCGTTACATTGCAATGACCTACGACCCTGCCAGCGGCAAGATCATCGCGTTTGGCGGATTTGACGGCACAAGCTATCTAAATGACACTTGGAGTTTCGACGGCACGGGCTGGACCCAGATCGCCACACAAACTGCGCCTCCGCCCCGCACTGCCGCGCAAATGACCTACGATTCTGTTACTCAAAAAGTAGTGCTCTTCGGCGGGTACGACGGCACCAATTACCTGGGTGACACATGGCTTTGGGATGGGTCGACGTTGCAGTGGACGCAGGCGATACCCAACCATAACCCTGTACCTGTTACCGGTCCGATGTTGTTTCCTGATCCGAATGGAATGGCCGATCTTTTCGGCGGATTCGATGGCCAATTCTATCAGCTCACCATGTGGCAGTGGAAAGGCTCGGATTGGACGCAGTTATCCCCACCGACTGTTCCGTTTGCTCGGTCTTTAGCGGCCGTTGCAACGAATACTTCCACCGGACAGGTTGTTATGTTCGGAGGTCTCGGTGACCTTAACCCGAATAACACCTGGACCTATGATGGCACGACATGGACTCTGCAATCTCCGGCTGTGCAACCTCTCTTAGTGTATGCCGCTTCTGCCGCTTTCGATCCAGGCCTGCAAGGAGTGGTTCTCTTTGGAGGTGGAAGCGGCGGTGCAGACCAGAACACGACGTGGTTATGGGACCAAGTTAGCGCCACGTGGACACAGCTGTCTCCGGTGCAATCGCCGCCCGCGCGCGAAGGCGCTGGCATGACCTACGACACCGCCTTACAGCATGTGATTCTTTTCGGTGGTCAGGATAACAACGGATATTTCAACGATACCTGGGAACTCATTTCAACATCAACACCTACTCCCACACCCACACCTACTCCAAGCCCCACAGTTACACCTACGCCAACACCCACTCCATCAACTACTCCCGCGCCCAGAGCGACTCCGAGGCCCCGTCCCACGCCACATCCTCGCCCAACGCCGCCGCGATGAACAAAGCACGGCGGGGAAGCAAGATGGGGACAGTCCTCACTTTTGACACAAAGCGATGCATTATTGGCGAAGAAGATTGGAGACGTGCGTCCATGATCCCATTTCTAGGCGCCGGGCTATCCATTTCAAACTCATCGTGGTTTGCGACCGCAAAACTCTGGCAACCGCGACCTTCTTTGGGTCGCTCTTGCGCCGGGTAGCCAAGTCTGCTCTGCCCCAGCCAAGAGCCCTTTCAACTTTGAATCCAAACTGAACTGAATTATCCCTTCCTCACTGTCCGAGAAAACGGGGCAAGCCCAGACTGACCCCATTTGCACCACGCGAGATGGGAAACGCAAATCTTCTGGACATTTACCATCACCATCTCCCGGACGCGCCCAGCTTTAAAGTCAGTAGCCCATTCGCGGAGGAGCGCAGTTCCACCGACGAAATCACCGATGAAGTCAGTCAGTGTGTCAGCTGCGTGGACAGCCTTTTCCCGGACTTGGTCAGTCATCGTCAGTTCGTATAAGCGGCGAATTGGACAATCTTGCGTGACCGCTTCAGTGGCTCGACTGCAAACCATTCTGGCGCATGATTGTTCCGATCGAGCTGGCGGTAGTTAGTGAAAAGTTTCGCTGGGCTATTTCCCATTTCCAGCGCCACGCGCGCCGCATCTGGCAAGATTGACAAACGATAAGTCGCATAAGAATGGCGAAGCACGTTCGCAGTCCAGGGAATCCCGGCGCGTTTCGCAAATTTAATAGCGCTATCCACTGTGCGCCGGCTTTGAAATAATTTCCCACTGTGGCGGCGATACGGTGCCAGCCACTTTGCAAGATTCGGTTGAATCGGCACGAGCCGGCCCGTTGCGGTTTTTGCTTTGCGTGCTTTCACTTCGATGTGCCCGTTTTCAAAATTGATTTCGCTCCAGTCCAGCCGGAGTAATTCAGCGGAGCGGATCCCCGTAAAAGCGGCGAGCGCGAAATAAAGCTGATAAAGCGGTTTCGATTTTCTCAGGAGCTTCGATAACTCGGTCGGCGTTAAGATTGAAATTTCGCCGTCACGATCGCGAACCGTTTCTACGTCCGCGGCTTCGGTTGTCTCGCCTTTTGGCAAATAACCGCGGCGCCGAGCGAAATTGAACAGCGTTACAACCACCTGGCGCACGTTGTTTCGCGAGCGCGGTCCGATTTTCAAGCTGTCGAGCCATAGGGCAATCGCGCCAGTGTTGATACTCCCGATGTTTGTCTGAAATGAATCAGCAAACCGATTCAGATAAGTCCGCAGCGTTTCAATGTATCGATCAGAGAGTCCAGCGTTCTGTTTTGCTGCCAAAAGTTCATCGACAATATCCCCCACCCGCTTCTCAGTTATTTTTTTGCGCCTGCGCATCGCGACGTATTCTTCGATCGCGTCATGCAACGGAATGCCGAACGGCTGCAGCAAATTTTTCGCGGCGATATAGCTCTGCCTGACTGCCGCGCCCAAAGACAAAACCTGGGCGCGGCCTTTTTCCAGCGCGGTTGCAGTGTGGATGAAAATCCCACGCGACCTTTATCGACTAAAATTTTTTTCGAGCAGCTTACCCTTTAGTCGATACGCCACCGTGAAGAGCTCATAGTGCTTGCGCTTATAGCGGCGGCCTTTGTGCCGGTAGATCTTGATGGTCGTGTTGCCAGGCTAACCGCGATGATGGTTTTCATTAACGCGGTTTTTTCCGCGCTCCAGATTCCGTTCAGAAGTCCAGCCTAGGACGGCCGCCGAAAATAAGCTCTATCGTTTTCGCCCTTTGTCCGAGGTCCGGTTTAAGCTCAAGCTTCCATATTCCCAACACGACCAATAATTGTTGTCTTTCCTTTTCTGTCATCTTGTTCCTCCTTTCTTTTTTTTAAGTTCTTTTTTAGGCGCTCCAATATCCTGACCAAAAGAAGTCCACCAGCCATACACTTCCTCTCTTATCCGTCGTCTCGCTTCCCGTTTAACCTGCGGCGACAGCTTCCAGTAACTAATGCTCGGGCCGCAGTCTTTCTAGTATTCCCAGCTCATGAATTGCGTCTCTCCTTTTGCGTCATCCCGTTCCGCCTTTTTAGCACGTTTAAGCACAAAAGAATGGCCCAGGATGCGACTCGTTGCAACTCAAAAAGCAAAAATCACCTGCGAAGCCAGATTGGTCCCGTTTTTTCGACTCCGTACGCGCTTAAGCTGTCTGCAATAGTGATCTGAGCTGGAATTGCATCGTTTTTGAGCTCCACACAGCAATCACAAAATGATATGGACAGGCGCTAATGAAGCCCACCTTTTCGCTGTATTGGCATTCTTTGCCGTCGGCTCGACGCTCGGTCAATCGCCGGAACCAGCCAAGATCGCATCACCACTTGGAATCTGGAATGGTTTCCAAACGGATCTCCTCGTGAGACGACACCAGAAATACAGGCGCAACGCATCGAGGCAGCGGCAAATGTTCTCAAAAACTAGATCCCGATATTCTACTGCTTCAAGAGATGCGCGATTACGATGCCTGCGTTCGGTTAGGAGAACAATTCACCCGGGCGCGTATCAGATCGCTATTTGCTCTGCATTTAAAGGCGCTAAACAGCAAGAGGCGATTATTGCGAAGATTCCCGCGCAAGCTGCGTGGTCGGAAGCTTGGAAATCAATGGAGGGAATCGATCCGCCGCGAGGATTTGCTTTGCTGGTTCAAGATTGGAAATGCGGACATTGGCATTTACTCGCTGCACTTGAAAAGCAATCTCATCACTCACGGCGATAAGGAAATTGAAACGGCGCGAATATCCAAACGGGAAGTCTCAATTCAACAATTATTAGCCCACATCCACGACGTGATTGAAACGGGTGCGGAAATTCGATTCCGGCCAATCTCATACTCGATCTCATACTGGACGTGCTGAATTGCGCCATATTTCAGGCAACTCGATTTCCGATCTGCACGCCCATTTTCCCTCGTAAATCGCGGCTTCCACAGTGGACGCGAAAAACGCCCGAACACGGTGTAAACGAGATGCTCTACCACTGAGCTGCTCGCCGTTTTCTCTGAAAGCCCACCGATAAACAGCAGAGTTGTCGAGAATTGTGTCAGAGTTATCCGCATTGGAAGCGCGATGATTCGCGGGTCGCTCGTTCAAGTTCGAGAAACGCCGTCAGTTTCTCATCGCTGCGAACGACAATCCTATTTCCATTGTCGCGATATGGTCAGTAATCAGATTGTTTCGCCCGTGAAATCCACGACCGACACGCAGCCCCAACTCCAACCCGCCTTGCTGAGGTTATCACGATGATTTCCCAATACTTCATTGGATAACGACATCGCAAGTTAGAGGCAAATGGTCAGACACGTTCGTCTGCGTGATTACGGGCTTTCCAATCCGCACATTCTGACCAAACAAATAATCAAACGTTGCGTCAGGGTACCCGTGACTGCCGCGATGCGTGATCCGTTGCTCGAACGGAATTCCTTCAAACACACTTCGATATGCGGCGCTGGTTAGAGTGTCTAAGGTTTTTTCGGCGGCGAACATCGCTTGATCGTGATTTGTGTTAAAATCACCGCCAATAATCAAACCTTTGATTGATGGAATTACCCAGTGCGCGAGGTTGGCTCTCAGGCACATCCCACGCGAGGAGACGCGTCCTTTAAAGGCTATTGAAACAGCCGAAGCGTGGACGCGTGGACAGGCAACTCTAGAACAAGTTCGCAAGGCGGGTCATGCAGCGGAGCGCACGACGGAATACGGTGATAGTGTCTACATGGCAGCCCAAGCGGCACGTGCAGCAGCTTGGGCTGTATATGCCGAGGAGGACGGTGCCTGCTTTCGTTTAGCCCAAGCCGCAAGCGAAGCAGCTCACTATACAGGGTGGGCAGCGAGCCAGGAGATTTTCGAGATGCAACTTGCGGCACACGATCATTCGTCCGGGGCTGGTGCAGCGCGTGACCGCGCTGAGAAAGAGACTCTGCGAAAATGCGCAGAACTTGTGCGACGCACACTGAACGTGCCGAACGGCCTTACGGACGAGCTACCAATATATAGTTGGGTCAAGTCATGGCACAGAAACAGTAGCGGCAAGCGAACAGGTAGAATGAATCACATACCGATCGCAATTTCACGCAACAGCCCGAATCTTGACAGAACCAATCGTAATTTCACGGAAAAACCTCTTAGTCCAGCACTAAGGATAGCAACGGTGTTGTCGGTTCTCGCGGCAGGATGGTTTTTAGTCGGTGCTTTGGAGCGACACCCTGCCACCTACTACACAAACCTCCGGTGGTTGATATGCTTGACCGCAGTAATGCTTATCTGGCGGGGAGATATTCAAAAAAGTCTCAAACACGGTTACTTACTTGTGCCAATAGCGATACTCTTTAATCCCATCATACCAGTCCAGCTTCATGGAAAGCGAATGGACATTTTACAAATATGGCACACGATTGATGTAGCTACCGCCGCGGTGCTCGTCTTGGTTTTGGCATTGATGGAGGCTCAACTGTGGGTGACCGAGAAGCATCGTCGTCCGAAACTCGGCGATTTTTGTCGATTCAAACCGAAAAAGACCAGCGAGACCAATTGGGCTATGTGGCAGAAGCGTCTAATCGACCTTACCGCAGGAGAAATTGTGAAAGTAGTCGGGACAGCAGAACATGGAATGTGCTACGTCAACAAGCCCGGAAAATGCCCGGTGTTAGCGACTATGGAACTCGTCGACACGGAGTGGCTACGACCAGTAAACCGTAACTTCAAAGAGTGCGATTACTGTGGGGCTATAGACCATGCAACATCGGGTTGTCCTTATCGAGGTAAAATCCCATACGGTTGTAAGGAGGAAACTTCTCAGTGGCACGTCGAAGATGGCAAGATGGTCGTTGACTAATGCCGCACAAGCATATACTGGAGGACGCCGTAACCATTTTGCGCTTGTGCGCGGCTGGACTTCAACTTCTCGAACCGCTTTTTTAATCTTCGCTTCATTTTCGGCCGCTTCGTGATTTACGTTTTCTTCATTCATCTGCTCCAAAGTTATTATTGGAATAGGACATCAAGGTTCTTAATTCGCTCGAAGACTTCATCAAACGTGATGATCGTCACTCCGATTAACCGTTCGCGGAACCGTTCGAATGATCGTGCGCGAAATTCATCTTTGAGTTCGCCCTCTCTGGAGCCGATTATTATGAGGCAGCGCGATTCCAAAGGCGACAAGTCTGCTCCGTGCCGAATATTCGGATCATTTGCAAGAGATTCTCGATAGTGAATTACCTGCGAAATCGCTCCTACGAGATCCACTGATGGAGGAAAAACATCGTTTCGATATTTAGCTCCCAGAAGCGACGTTGTAGGATTTTTGATCTCTATTAAGATTGCGTTTCCTGTTCCAGGAACGCGGGCTAGAAAATCGACCAAGCTTCCATGCTTATTGTCATATGATTTACCCCCAACGAATGCTTTTCCTTGGATGACGACGATTGGATAAGCAAACAACAAGCCTAAGACGAAAGTATGCTTACTAAGCTCTCTCTGCCAAAATTCCTCGTCTGGATTACATGAATTCTCAGACCACAATTTTAACACAGCCCGAAGATTCGCTCTTGAGACTATCGCGTTAAGTGTCGGTAGCTCGGTTTCATCAATTGCTAATTGGGAAGCAATCTCAGGGGACTCCGACAACCAACGAAGCACCCGACCAAAAACTTTAAAGGCATCTGATTTGTTGGCAGACAAGAAGTCGTCCAACTCGGCTTGTTTGAGTTCCAACAACGTCGCGAGATTATTGGACTGCACCTTAACAAACTCGGCATGGCCATCCGGAATTCCCTGCTTGCGATGAAGTTGAGCCAAGTCATACAGCTCCCGACGTAGCGTTAATACTTCATCAGAATGGAGGCTAAGTTGGTAACCGCTCCCCTTTTTCAGGGACGACAAAGCCACCCCGGCTCAAACAGAAGCCATGAACCCGCTTTCGCTTTCTTCTGGTAAATGAACGCACCTTTGACTCGCGCCTCAGGATTGGATTGATTGTCGACTATTTCTGGCCGGAATACCGATCTCACTTGGTCCGTCTGTCGAATAACGATGTCCGAGCATTTTGCGGAGTGAGAGGATGTCGACTCAATTTCAATTTTCTTCATAGCGCGGTAAGCTATGACTCTATATCAAAAGGATACCTCCGGCTTCAAGCCGCATTCGGGCACACCCCCGCGCGCATGCGAGGATTGTGAAATTCCGCACTTTATTCGCCGGGAGGGTAAAGATACTGGGGAGGCCGCTTTTTCAGCCCCGGAAAGTCACTTCCAAGACACGCTCAAGAGCAACCGCTTTTCGTTAGGCTGCGAGACCAAATTCCACAATTCGTCAATCACTGGACGAGGTCGATCAACGATATTCAGGTTTTAAGTGCGCTCAGCGACCTGCACCAAAGGCAGCAGCAAAAAAGAACCTGAGCAAGCAAACGGAACGCGGTTTCGTGCTGATTTTTGAGGGGCTAGGTCAGCGCCCCCGGCTACAGAGCTGACTTAGAGAATTCGAATGGCGCCTTTTTTCATGATTCTCCGCATCTTTCCCAACTCTACGCCAGGGTCGCGAGGCGTAGATCTACATGGACCATTATCAACGTTGCGAAACTCGCGATCCGGAAGAGCGATATTCTCGTTCGATTTATGGTTGTGGTGCCATCCAGCAATTCCATCAGGCGCGCCTCATAAGAATCACACAGTGGAGACTCGCCATCTTGCTGGATCCACTCAGGATGTTGGATCCGCAGGTCGTCGTGAATCTTTTGCAGCAGGTCCGCGTAGGTGTGGATTTCGTGCACCATAGCCATATTGATGGTAGTAGATTGAAGTGTGCCCGGGGACGGTTTCCCCTCCGAAACCACGACGGAATCGTCGCCGGCGGTGATGTTATGATAACGCGCAAATAGCCAGGTTAAGCTACTCCGAAACAACCCGCGCACCTGCTCGCGCTGTGCGCGACGCTGACGTAACTCAATTACCTTGCGACGCTGATGTTGCAGCAACGCGGCCAGCAGTCCGCTTTGCGTAAGCGTCGCGGTGGATCTCGCAATGTACTTTTTTCTGTTTTTCATAAACGCTTTTGATCCAAGGTTTGACAATGCTTCTGTCAGATTCCCACATAGGACTTTAGTGCTATCTCTTTCGGGGTAGGACGCAGCCCCGTACCGCTGCGGTGACGCCATGAGCGCGCGCCAGTAACCAAATGAGACTATTTCCAAAGAAGCCATGTCCCTGCTGGAGGAGTGCACAACCCCGGGTCGACTCGACCACTTTGCGGCGCTGGTATCGCAGCAACTCGGCCAGCAGTCCGCTTTGGGGCTGGCTGCTCTAGATCCGCTGGATCCAGCTGATCGGCTGCTTGCCCTCGATCAGATAGGCGGGTCGTGTTCATTTCAATGTCGTTGCCAGTGCGTCAGCCAGCGACAGAGTTACGGTGACGACGATTATTCCGAAGGCGACGAGCTCGACTAAATAATCTGGCCGTTCTCTGTAGGCATATCGATCACTGAAGAAACGAGATGCACGAATGCGCATGGGCGTTGTATTTTTCATGTTTACAGTACTCCTTTCACTAATGAGATGACGATTTTGTGGCTGTAAAATGGACAACTATTTGAATCAACGCGCTGCATCGCAAAAGTAACGCTGCTGTCACTTTCGCAGGCGCACCACTACGACCAGGTGACGCTGCTTTGAGAATTGGAGCCGATCACATAAGGTCAGCACATGTGTACGGTTTTAACTGCAATTTTGCTTTTCGCGGCCGTGATGTGCATTGCGAATGGCGCGCCGCTTTCAGAAGTGGACCTGAAAAATCTTCTAGCCGGGATTCGGCAGAACCGGAGCAATCAGGCCGATTTCCAGGAACAACGAGTGATCCGGTTGATGAAGAAGCCGATCTTTAGCTCGGGGAAAGTTTGGTTCCAGCCGCCTAACAAGTTCCGGCGCGAAGTAAAAGGCAGCTCACCAAGCCTGACCGTGAGCGACGGCCGTCAGCTCTGGATTTATTACCCGAACTTTAAGTCGGCGGAGCGTTACCCGCTGGGCAAAGGATCGCCGCTCGATTCAACAGTCGCAGCGGTCAATTCTTCATTGAACCTCGAGAACGTCGAAAACACTTTCCAGATCAGCGCGACAAAGAATGGCCTGCCTCAACCGGGATACGACCTGACACTGTTACCTCGCACGCCGTCAATGAAACGCGTGTTTCAAAAGCTTGATCTACGAATCAACGATCAACTGCGGGTTGAGCGCACCGACATGGTGTTACCAAACGGCGACCGGATCGTAACTACGTATTCGAATCAAACGCGCGGGCCGGTTCCTGCATCAATGTTCGAATTCACGCCGCCAGCTGGCACCGAAGTCTCGACGCCTCTTGGGCGATGATCATTTCAAAATTCGTGCCTATTCGTGTCCATTAGTGATTGCAAAACGCAGGCGCTTCAAACTGGATCAAGCGAGGCAGAGGTTCCGCCTCACTTCGGCCGAAACACGAGTCATCGTGTTTGTCCTCGCGGCGTTCGTGCTCGGTCTTGTCACAAAGTGCTACCGCGACGCCCATCCCTCCCGTGCTCCAGCCCGATCTGAGTCCCGGTAGGCCGCCGCATCGTAAACGCGGATAAGGCGGTGTGAGGCCGCGTCTTACAGGTTATTCAGGCGTTGGAGAATGCTCACCGCATTTTTGGAACTACAGGCGGCTATTGATCGTCAATTTAATCGGATGAAGTACTGGGAAATCGTTGCTGACCAACGAGTAAAGCCGGATGGTCTCGGGGCTGTGTCTCAGCCGTCGATTCCGGCCGGGTGAACAACCTGGATTATTGCTGCACAAAGTAACAACTTTGTTACTTTTCTTGTGCAACATATGGCGCGGCTCGTTGCGAATGCGCAGAAGGAGGGAATCCCATGAATCACAACGCATCAGCTTACATAACAACACAGGAAACTGTACCTACGGTCAAAAATCGGATAACCAGATGTCTGTTCGCAGGAATTGCGCTTTTCGCAATTTTTAGCGGAGTGCCATGCGCCGATGCCGATCCGTTCTTGCCGGATCAATTCACCATTTATTCCACCGTGCCGCCAAATGGAGACTTGAATCCCTATGGTGTTGCTTTTGTGCCGCCAGACTTCCAAAGCGGCAGTGGCCCTCTACGACCGGGGCAAATTCTGGTCTCAAATTTTAATAATAATATGAATCTGCAGGGAACGGGCACAACCATTGTGCGTGTTTCTTCAAGTGCCCAACCTTTTGTTTTCTTTGCTGGGCCAGCTCACCCAATGGGATCATCCGGTCTTGGTCTTTCCACGGCACTGGCAGTGCTGAAGGGGGGCTTCGTGATTGTGGGAAACGTGCCTTCGAGGGATGGCACAGCTGCAACGGTCACGTCGGGTTCGCTGCTAGTGATTAACAACGAAGGCCATTTAGTCAGGACCATTAGCGGTCCGGAAATTTCTGGGCCATGGGATATGACGGTCTTTGACGGAGGTAATCAGGCGATCGCCTTTGTCTCGATGGTGCTCACAGGGAGGGTGGTGCGATTGAACCTCAATGTGTCTGCAACTGGCGTAACGGTCGCGAGCAAGACCGTGATCGCAGGAGGATATAAACACAGGGCCGATCCGGCTGCCTTTGAAGTCGGGCCCACCGGCTTGGTATACAATCCAATCCTTGATGTGCTTTATGTGGCATCCACAGAAGACAATGCCGTGTTTGCCGTTCAGAACGCAGCAGCGAGAGGCAACAGCGGAAGCAGAGGCACGGTTATTTACACAGATGCTGCTCACCTGCACGGTCCGCTCGGCATGGCAGAGGCTCCGAACGGTGATTTGCTCGTTGCCAACAGCGACGTCATTAATTCCAACCCGCAGTTGCCCAGCGAATACGTCGAGTTCACGAAGCAAGGCCAGTTTGTTTCGCAACTCTCAATCGACCCCGCCCAAGGCGGTTCATTTGGATTAGCAGTGAACGTTAGTGGACACGAGGCGTTCTTCGCTGCGGTGGACGACAATACGGCGACTCTAATCCTGTGGAGGCTGCCGCTTTCCGACCCGTTCTAGCGTTGTACAAAACCTCGCTGTGTTCTTCACGTCTTGCGGCGGGCCGTAGGTGCTCCGTCTTATCAGGAAATGTGCCGCGACGCGCAGCCTCCCTGCTCCGTAGTTTGAGAAAACGACGCATATCTTGTTTGCGAATCGCATCGTTCCCGCAGATGATTTCAGAGTGACGGACCACGTTGACGCTTTCACGAAGCAGATTTGTGAAGTTATCGTAGGCAAGAATCAGGCAGTTAAGCTCGCAGTCGCTTGTTTGCTCGCGCGTGGCCATCTTTTAATCGAAGACATCCCAGGCGTGGGCAAGACCACGCTTTCTCAGGCATTGGCGCGGTCGCTGGCGCTGGCCTTTCAGCGCATCCAATTTACCAGCGACCTCCTGCCGGCTGATATTCTTGGCAATTCCATCTTCGATCAGGGCAAGCAACGCTTCGAGTTTCATCGCGGCCCGCTTTTTTCGCAGGTAATCCTGATCGACGAGGTCAATCGCGCCACTGCCAAAACGCAAAGCGCCCTGCTGGAAGCAATGGAAGAACACCGCATCTCCATCGACGGCGTGACCTATGAGTTGCCCGAGCCGTTCTTTGTTATCGCGACGCAGAACCCGCAACAGGCGGTGGGTACTTTCCCGCTTCCGGAATCTCAGCTCGATCGGTTTTTGATGCGGATCGAGCTCGGCGTGCCGGACCGCGCCAGCGAGCGCGCCATGCTTCTGGGCATGGATCGCCGCGACATGCTTAAGGAGTTAAAGCCGGTGATGAACCCGCGAACATTGATCGAGATTCAAGATAATGTGCGAAAGGTGCACGCGTCCCCTGCTCTGCTCGATTACCTGCAGGACCTGCTGGATGCGTCGCGGCAACGTCACAGCACTGGTTTGTCACCGCGCGCGGGTCTGGCCCTGATGCACGCGTCGCAGGCCTGGGCGTTGATGCAGGGACGCGACATGGTTCTTCCCGAAGACATTCAGGAAGTGGGGACCGCAGTCATGGCGCATCGGTTGGGACACGATATCGAACAACCCGGCCAAAGCGGACGTACGCTTGCTGATAATCTGCTTCACAGTGTGCCGGTCCCGTGAAAGCGAGGAAACTTCCGCTCATCTATCCGACTGCAGGTTTTGCCGGGCTGCTGTTTGTGCTGGGAGCAATGTGGTATGCGGCGTCGAGTCAAAATAACACGGCTGTTTATCTGCTCTTTTTCGCCTTAACGGCGGTATTTCTGGTTTCAATTCCGCACACTCTGATCAATCTGGCAGGTGTAACGGTCACACTGGAATCGGTGCAGCCGGCGTTTGTAGACCAGGAGGTCTCTCTTCCGCTTGAGATCATGAACGACTCTCGTGCAACCCGCCATGGAATTGAGCTAGTGTTGTCCGGCTCGGACGGAGAGCATCGACGGATCGACTACATTCCAGCCCATAAGGCAGCCCGCGTAACGTTGAGGTTTCCTGCGCGGCAGCGCGGCGAACATAACCTGGGAACATTGTGCCTAACCAGTGCTTACCCCTTCGGTTTCATTCGCTTTTTGAAGGAGTTTGCGCCTTCTCAAACCTACATTGTCTATCCCAAGCCGGCGGGGGATGTGCGGCTTCCGTCAACCTTCGTGCATCGGCGCGACGGACGCCCGCTGACGGAGCCTGGCGAAGGCGATGATTTCGCGGGAGTACGCACATACGTTCACGGCGAATCCCAGCGTCATATCGATTGGAGAGCCGTTGCCCGGGGACAGCCACTGATGACGAAACAATTTGCGGCTGAGGCAGAAGGCGTCGTGTACTTTGATTTTTCTGCTCTCCACTTTGCCAATGTGGAAGAAAGACTGTCGCAGTTAGCGCTTTGGATCATCGAAGCAGAACGCACGCGGCGTCCTTACGGTCTCCGTCTTCCAGGCAACGAAATTCCACCGGCTATCGGGCAACCGCATTTTCACCAGTGCTTGCTGGCACTAAGTCTGTACCAAGTAAACAAGCAGGAGCATGAGCGGGAGTAGGAGTAACAGGGATAGGAGTATTCCACGGCGACCGCTGCTTTGGCTGGCAGCCGCATTGCTTTTCACGCTGCCTCCCATGTTCGGTTCTCTCGTGAGATGGGTGCCGTGTGTTTTTCTGCTCGCGCTTGCAATGAAATTCTGGATGGAGCCAAGAGGCTACCGGCTCCGCTTTGCAGTGCTGAAGTTGATCCTGGCGGCGATCGGGCTATTCGCCGTTTTCGCCACCTATGGATCCCTGAAGAGCGTTGAGCCGGGCATATCTCTCCTTGTTGTTCTCGTCTCTCTTAAGGTTTTGGAAGCACACACGGCGCGCGAGTTTCAAGTGATGGTGTTGATGGGATGGGCGCTGTGTCTTTGCGGCTTTTTCCTTTCCCAGGACTTCGTGATTGCGCTTTCCCTCCTCAGCGCGTTCGCGTTGCTGCTCGTGGCGTTGATCCAGTTTTATCGCGGGTCGTCACCCGGCGCGTTCTGGCCTCCATTGGAGACGGCAGGCAAAATTCTGCTTCAAGCAGCCCCGCTCATTGTCCTCTTGTTCCTTTTGTTCCCGCGAATCAATACTGACCTACGCGTTGATTTTCGCGCCGACCGTTTGGCAAGCTCCGGATTCTCCGATCGGCTCTCCCCGGGCAGCATCGCAGCGCTTGCAAATTCTTCGGAAATTGCCTTTCGCGCTGAGCTTCCGGGCAGTAGCGCGACGCCGCCTGGTCCGATGTATTGGCGTGGGCTAGTCATGTGGCATTGCGATGGCCTGGAATGGCGCGCACCGTACGTGCCTGTACCAATCTCTTCCAGCGACCGCGGTACCAGGCAATCATTCACCAACAATACAATTCGCCAGCGGATTACGCTCGCTCCGCATGGAGCACGCTGGATGTTCGCGCTCGATCGGCCGTTCGAAATCCCACCGGGTGCGATCCTTGCGCGCGGCGATTACCTCTGGAGCGTTCAGACCATTCGAAAGGCGCGCCGATATGAAGTCGTTTCGTCTCTCGGGCCCGCTGGAAAAGATTTGACGCCAGACGAACGGCAGGAAGCACTCGAGCTTCCGCCATCGATTAGTCCGGCTGTGCGCGACCTGGCACAATCCTGGACGACGCAGAACTCCAGCCCGCGCTCCGTAGTGAGTAGCGCGCTCCAGTTTTTCCGAGCGCAAGGTTTTCGCTATTCCTTGACGCCCGGCGAATACAGAAAGAACGATCTGGAACAATTTCTCTTTCATCGACGGGTTGGCTTTTGCGAACACTACGCCGCCAGCTTCGCTACTTTGATGCGTTTGGCCGGAATTCCTGCGCGCGTCGTCGTCGGATATCTGGGCGGCGAGTATAATGACCTGGGCCATTTTTTTCTCGTGCGACAAGCAGACACGCATGCGTGGTGCGAAGTCTGGCTCCCAGAAAGTGGATGGACACGAGTAGATCCAACCGCCGCAGTTGCACCCGGACGAGCGAGTCTGGATCTAAACTCGTTTTTAGAAAGAGGCATCGCTTCTGGGCAACTGGAAGCTCGCCGAAGCGCGTTCCTGACGCAGTTAGCCCGGTCCGCATTATTCACCAACGCTCGGCTCACCTTGGAGACACTCAGTTACGAATGGGACACTCGGGTGTTGGCCTACGACACAGACGTACAAGAAGTATTGCTGGACTCAATGGGACTCGCGAATCGCGGACCGGTCGTTCTCATTATCGAAATTCTAATTGTCGCAATCGCACTGCTCGTAATCTATTTCGGCTGGATGCAATTGCGGACGCGCTCACGCGCGGACCGGGTGAAGACATTATACGAACGCTTTTGTCGAAAGGCGGCCCGCCTGGGTGTGCGGCGCGACCATTGGGAAGGCCCTTCAGATTTCTCAAGGCGCGCGGCGCTGTTGTTGCCTGACCAATCGGAGCGCATTCGGGAAATTTCGAATGTCTACATCGCGCTGCGCTATGCGCCCGAACCCGCCGGCGTAGCTCTCGACAGGTTTGTGAAAGAAGTGCGCGCGTTTGCCGCACGGCGATAGATACGGCGCGGACTTGCTACAAATACTTTACAGGAATTGGATCCTCTGCGCTCTCCTGCTGCCAATAGATATTTACGATCCACCAGCGATTGCCATCGTAAAACAACTGTATGGTGTTGATTCCACGTATGAATGGTTCGGGGTCGTTCGCGTTATGACGCGATTCATATGTGCTCCACACGTGAGCGATGTGGCCGAATTGTTCGGTGCGCCGGGCAATTTCTTTTTCGAAAAATCCTTGCTCGGCGAAATACGGTTCCACGCGGGCGATGAAACCATCTACGTCCAGTATTTGCGGCGCGAGACCGTCGTTTGCGCCCGGCTTAGCGGTCGGAATCAGGCGCGCACCCGGGTAAAACAACGATCGTTCTCGATCCCAATCACGCTTCTCGCCGGCTGCGCCCGAAATCCCATCGTAAGCGGCGGCGATGATGGCGTCGATGGAAGCGATATCATTGGGATCGGCGGCAGGCATATCTAAAGCGCTGGGCTGCTCGCGAATCCTTTCGGAGTTGAACGGTCTACGTTTTCTTCGCTGTTTCCAGCACCTTCATTGCTGCGTTGTGTCCGGGGATCCCGCTGACTGCGCCGCCGCGATGCGCGCTTGATCCACAGAGAAACACATTTTCGTAATCGGTTTCGACGCCCCAGGTTCCGACCTGCTCTTTGCGCTCAGCAAAAGGAAACGTTGGCGCGTTCTGAAAAATGTTTCCCTGGAACATCCCGAGCGCGTCCTCGATATCGACGGGACTTTTGCTTTCGATACAGAGGCTGCCATCACGCGCTACGGCCAGGCAATCCTGCAGGGGCTCGTCCAACCACTGGTTGACGCTCTCGATGAATCTTTTCTCCGCATGCTTTCGCATGGTCCTGTTATCGCGCACAAACAAGTTCCATGGCGCATCCAGTCCGAACAACGTCATCGTGTGGAAACCTTTCTCTCGCAGCTCGGGCGCAAGAATGCTGTCGTCGGTCAATGTGTGGCAATAGACTTCGCAGGGTGCTTTGTTCGGCAGCCGCCCGCTACGTGCCTGATCGTAGCTGACATTCATTTGCTCGTAGCCTTCGTCGCTGTGAAACGTCCCACGCCAGGCCTGGTCCGATGTATATCTCGTCGCCTTCAATTTCGGCAACCGCTGCAGGAGCATGTTGATCTTGAACACAGAGCCTTCGTCCGTGGCATCCGGCTGGTACAACTGGCCAATATACCTCGCCAACACGTTGCGCCCAAAATTTACCAGAATATATCGCGCTTCGACGCTTTGTTGTTCTCCTTCCTTGTAAAATTCAACTGTTCGCTGCTCGCCGGCCAGGCCGAGCACGCGAAGGTCGACATTTGTCAATATTTCCGCGCCAGCGTTACGCGCCGCTAGCTCCAGTTCGCGTACTACCGCACCCATGCCGCCGACCGGCACCTTCCATTCGCCTGTCTTGTTGCCGACAAGATGATAAATGAAACAACGATTCTGCAGGAGCGACGGATCGTGCGGATGCGTCAGGACACCGATCTTTGCATCGGTGAACACAAGACCACGGACCAGATCGTTTTTTAAGTACCGCTCGATGGCAGTCCCAAGCGGTTCCTCCACCAGGCTACGCCAGGCTTCGCGAGTAACATCATCGGCATTGAAACGACGTCGAAACTCATCTTTCGCAATTAATGGCTCCAACATTGTGTCCCATACCTGTTCGGCAAAAATGCGCGAGAGATTGTAAAACGCTTTCATCTGCTCGAATTCAGTATTGTTCCCGGTTAACTCGAACATCGATTGGCGACTGACTTCCTCGTCCACGTTGCTTAGGAGTAAGCCGTCGTGTTGCCCGTGGTTGAGATAAGGCGTAAACGACGCCGTCGCGCGTCGACGCAGTTCAAGTTTCAATCCGAGGTCTCGAATGATTTTCTCCGGGAACAAACTGACGAGATAGGAATATCGCGACAATTGCGCGTCGTAATCGGGAAACACTTTCTGCGAAGTCGCAGCGCCACCGACATAGTCATTTTTTTCCAGAAGCAGAACACTCAGGCCTGCGCGCCCAAGATAACTCGCTGCCACGAGGCCATTGTGTCCCGCGCCAAGAATCACCACGTCGTACTGCGATTTCATTTCGAATTCCGCATGCTTACATCAAACATTGCAAAGCAAACATCAAACATTTGCTGGCGGAAGGACTTAGGCGTGCGGCGCCAGACCGCAATCGTAGAGCGCGATCCTATCCTTGGCCAATCTTCTGTTTTGCTCGCTGCGAAGGCTGCATCGTAAGCCGCTTACTCTGCAGAGTCCCGTCGCCTCGTGTCGTTTAAGTGATTAATTACCTGGTCACAGAAAGTTTGATAGGCACGGGTGCATTTACTTGTAGAAGGACGAGCGTTGCGCGGCGAGGCATCGATGGAAAGCTTAATGATGAACGAGCCGCAAATCCTAAGCGCGCTGATCTGCTTCGGATGTGTGAGTGCGATGGCGTTGGAGCAGAACCCGACGACGTCACCTTCGATGTCACGGGCGGAATTGGAGTTCGATCATGTTTGGATTGTGGTGACACGCGATGCCCCGGAACGAGCAACGTTGGAAAAAGCGGGATTAAAGATTTCGCCCGATGTGAATCGTCACGACGGACAAGGCACAGCGTCGATCACTGCTGATTTTCAAAATTCTTACATCGAGCTGATGTGGCCGGACCCAACGGTTTCCGTTGCGCCTGGCGCTGAGCGCGGCGTGGAAAAGTTCAGGAATCGAATGAACTGGCGGACGAGCGGCTGGTGCCCGATCGGCATAGGGCTTCATCGGGTTGGAACCGCGACGACATTGCCGTTTCCCACTTGGACGATCGCGCCGGATTGGATGCCGAAGGGAACAGCAATCGAAATCTTAACAGCGCGCGACGACACAAAGAGTCCGTCGTTTTTCATCGAGCCCGATGTCCTCGCGGTGAAAGAAAAAGGAAAGATCGACAAGAACGATCCGAAGGCCGGAGCGTTGCAGCATGAAATCGGAGTCCAGCGAATCACCGAGATTCGATTAGTTCGGCCAAAAGGATATCAGCCTGTTGCTGCGTTCGCGTATTTGGAGAACGCCAGGATTTTCCAGTCGAGCGAAGGAAATAATTGGGCAGTCGAAATCACATTCGACGACGGGCGAAAAAGTCAGACGAAAGATCTGCGTCCCGATCTTCCGTTAGTCATTCATTATTAGGGGTCCCTTCCGCGCCGTTGCAGCCGGATTGCTCGTTGGCAGAAATATGATGATAATTGTCATTGCTGCCACCTGCGTCGCGATGAGAACTTGAATGTCATGAATGCACCAACAAACACGATCAATTGGAGACGATTACTCAGAACAGCACCGGAATTCGGCTTGCTGGCTGCAATTACGCTTACAGTTTTGGGTCAACTTTTCGGTTCAAACCCAGCCCAGGCTCCAAGCGGCGCTCAAGGCGGCCAATCCGCAGTCGAAACGAAGTCGCTCAAGCCGCCGGCCCAGGGCAGCATACCTGTTGCTTTTCTTATTTCCGAAGGCGCAGTGATGATCGATTTCACCGGACCGTGGGAAGTTTTTCAAGATGTCATGATTCCCGGACGTGCGGACCATCCATTCCATCTTTATACCGTGTCCGAGTCGACTTCGCCGATTCATGCAAGTAGCGGGATGAAGATTGTCCCTGATTACACCTTTGAGAATGCTCCTGCTCCGAAGGTAATCGTTATCCCGGCTCAGAGTCAGCCCAGCGAGGCAACGCTGGAATGGATTCGTAAGTCCACAAAGACCACCGATGTGACCATGTCGGTTTGCACCGGCGCATTTGTCCTGGCGAAAACCGGTTTGTTGTCAGGCAAGGCGGCGACCACATATCACGGGGCGTTTGTTTCTTTCGCCAATGAGTTTCCGGATATCCACCTCAAGCGCGGAGCGAGGTTCGTCGAAGATGGAAACCTTGCCACCGCGGGCGGACTTTCCTCAGGCATTGATCTCGCGCTACGCGTCGTCGAACGATACTTTGGCCGCGAGGTCGCGCAGAAGACAGCCTATAACATGGAATATCAGGGACTCGGCTGGATGAATCCCGATTCGAATCAGGTTTACGCCGCGATGCCGGTTTCCACGGCTGAACACCCGCTCTGTCCAGTATGTGGAATGGATGTCGATCCTGCCACAGCGCCAAAGTCCGTTTTTAAAGGCACGACCTACTATTTTTGTTCCGACGACGACAAGAAAACATTCGATGCCGCACCGGATAAATTTGTGAATACCGACACGAAAAGCTTGTGATGCTTGATGCGAGACGAGCGGCGAGCAGCAAGTGGAGACCGGATATTGTGCAGTTCGGCGCGATTTCCTCCTCTCCTCCTCGATCGAGGAGAGGATTAAGGTGAGGAGTCGATGAATCAAAGTCTGTCTCGCGCAACGCGCCGAATGGTTTTCGTGGCCGCGCCCGGCACCGAGATCCTCGACTTGGTTGGACCGCTGCAAGTCTTTGCTCGGGCGTCGGAAATCTTCGTCAGGCAAAATCCGGGCGCGTCACCAATCTATTCCGTTGAAGTGGTGACTACTTCCCCTCACCGGTCACTTGTCGCGAATTGCGGTTTGCGAATCACCGCACACAAAACTTTTCGCGAGCTGCGGGGGAACATCGACACCCTGCTCGTAGCCGGCGGCACGGCGATTGAGAACGATGAAGTAAGTACTGCAGTGATCCGCTGGTTGAAAACCATCGCTGGACGAATTCGGCGAATCGGCTCCGTCTGCACCGGCGCCATGTTGCTGGCGCGGGCCGGTTTGCTTGACGGCCGCCGCGCAACAACCCACTGGAACTGGTGCGAAGTTTTGATCAGGCGCGCGCCGCGCGCACGCATCGATCCTGATCCAATATTTGTTCGCGACAAAAATGTCTATACGTCGGCAGGTGTTACGGCCGGAATGGACCTCGCCCTTGCGCTGGTGGAGGAAGACCACGGCTCGCGACTGGCGTTGCAAGTCGCGCGCAATCTCGTGCTCTATCTGCGACGGCCAGGTGGACAATCGCAATTCAGCGCCGCGTTATCATTGCAACTTAGCGACCGAAAACCATTACGCGAACTTGAGTCATGGGTGCTCGATAACTTAAACAAACCGCTGACTGTGCCGGTGCTGGCGCAGCGCGTGGCGATGAGTCCGCGAAATTTCGCGCGCGTTTTCACCAAAGAAATGAAAACCACGCCCGCGAAGTTCGTCGAGCGTCTTCGCGTCGAATCAGCACGCCGCCGCCTGGAAGAGAGTCAAAACAGCATGGAGACAATTGCCGGCGAATGCGGCTTCGGGAACGTTAATTCGATGCGCAATGTCTTTCAGCGCACGTTGAGAATTGCGCCCGGACAATATCGTGGCCACTTCCGTCACGTGAAACGACAACGCAGATGAAGGCTTCGAACTATATTGGTGTTTTGGCGCGCGTTTATCTCGGAATCAGTTTCTTCTTCAGCGATCACGGCAATGCCCAGCCTGACGAGGCCGCTCGTTTCCTCAAATTTGCGCTGAAAAATGGTTATTCCTGGTACCAAAGTTTGCTTAACTCAGCGGTTGTCCCGCACGCCGCGACTTTTGCCAAGCTGGTGGTGATCGGCGAAATCTACATTGGGATCGCGCTCGTAGTCGGCTTCACCACCCGTTTCGCCACCGCTCTCGCGCTGTTTTTGCTTCTTAATTATATGTGTGCGAAAGGGGCGGTGCCTTGGGGTCCGGGCATCGATCAATCCGATATCGTCCTCGCGGTGATTATTTTCTTGAGCGACGCCGGTCGCACCTTCGGAATCGACAAACTACTGGCCGACCGGTTCCCCAAGTTCTGGATTTTCTAGCCGACCCCGAAGCAAGTAGAATTTCAGTTTCTTGTCATGTCGTAAGTCGCCAACGAAGGAGAATCAAGAATGTCAGCTTTTCAGCGTTTCCCGAGTCGAGATCTCGGATCTTTGATCTTGCGCGGAGCAGGATTCTTGCTCGCAGCGACTTTCGGCGTGCAAAAGATCGGCTGGTATTGGACAGCGTTTCACGCCGGGAAATCTTTATCAGCCATTGGATTGGCGCCGTTGATCGCAAGAATGGGTTTTCCAATCCCGGTCGTGCTCGCCTTGTGGATCACATTTAACGAATCAATTGGCGCTTTTCTGATCGGGTGCGGTTTTTTAACCAGAATACTGGCCGCTAGCGCCGCGCTTGGGATGGCCGGAGCACTCTACACCAGTGTTCGCCTGGACGAGGACTGGCTCCGAGCAGCGCTTTATCTGATCGTCTTTGTTGCCCTGGCTTTGATGGGTCCGGGAAAATTTTCTGTCGACTATCTGATCAAAAGCAAAACTGCTGCTCCCGCGCCGCCGCACTGAGGGCAGCGATGTCCGGTGAGAACGGTGAAAGAAAAGCCACTCGCAATGTATTTTCACGGCGAGATAACATTTCTAGCCGATGGCCGCATTTGAATATCTTTCCGTTCTTATCTCAATCATCCTCGCTCTGGGCATGACACGTGTACTGGCCGGTGTAGGTGAAATGCTGCAAGCCCGCTCCGTTCGACGGCTCTACTGGGTACATACCATCTGGATCATTAACCTGTTCCTATATCTGGTGATCGCCTGGTGGATTTTCTATAGATGGCGCAATCAGCAACCGTGGACGTTTTTGCTGTTCGTCTTTGTCCTTATCTCACCAACTATCTTGTATTTGGTATCGCTTTTACTCTTTCCACGGGAAAGCGACGTCGACCTTGCCATCGATTACAAGACACACTACTACGCGAACCATCGCGCGTTCTTCATTCTTTTCGGGTTATTTACGCCGGTCGATATCGCCGATTCCCTACTGAAGGGCGTCCCCCACTTTCTTGCTTTAGGACCGGTATATTTCGCCAGCGGGCTGCTCTATTTCGCAGGCCTGGTCACTGCTGCGATCACACGCAACGAGCGCTATCATGAGTTCTACGCCGTCTTCTTTCTCGTCCAGACCATCTTTATCAGCTTTCTCATTTTCCAGATACTCGTGTAGACGCGCGCCAGGCGAACGCACGCTTCTTTATCTTCCTTGACCGAGCTGGGCCCACTGTTTCAGCTTTTGCCGATTTGCAGAACGACGCGAAATCGCGCTTTGCCGCTCATCATCCTGTCATAGGCTTCGGCTGCTCGCTCCAATGGATAAATTTCGTTCATCGACTGCACACCGTTCGATGCGCTGAATTTGAGCGTATCCTGTGAGTCGATCGATGTCCCCGAGTACCAGCCTTTCAGCGAACGCTGTCCGGTGATCAGCAAAACCGGATTGACCGAGAGCGGACCGGCAGCGCCAATCACGATCAGCGTTCCGTTAGGTCCAAGACCGCCGAGCACTGCCGCCATGGCATCGGCATTCGTCACGGTTGCAATCACAACTTTCGCCCCGCCGAGTTTATTCAGTTCCGCCGCTGGATCCGACGCCTGACTGTCGATGTAGTGCTGCGCGCCGAGCTTTTTCGCTAACGACTCCTTGTCTTTACCGCGCGCGATTGCCACCGTGTTAAACCCCATCTTAGCCGCGAATTGGACACCGAGATGACCGAGCCCGCCGATCCCCAGCACGCCGACCAGATCGCCGGGTCGCGCGCCGCTGTTACGCAACGCATTGAACGTCGTGATTCCGGCGCACATCAATGGCGCGCTATCGACTGAGTTCAAATCGTCCGGCACAGACGCGAGCGCTTTCGCTGGTGCGACCATGTATTCGGCGTAACCGCCGTCGAACGAAATGCCGGTTGTGAGCAATTCTACCTGACAGGCAAAGAAATCGCCGCGGCGGCATGGATCGCAATGTCCGCAATTTGAAGCGTGCCATCCAACACCAACCCGCTGGCCCGATTTCCAATCCGGCGCGTCGGGCCCGACGGCATCGATCACACCGATCACCTCATGGCCGGGAATTCTCGGATATTGGATTCCAGGCCAGAGTCCGTCCTTGACTAACGAATCGCTGTGACAAACGCCACATGCTTCAATCTTCAATCGGACCCAACCTGATTTGGGTTCCGGAATCTCCCGCTCCACCACTTCCAACGGTCCCTTCGCCCTTGGGATCTGCACTGCGCGCATTTTCTTCGCCATGACTTTCCAATCGTCCTCCTCTTTCAAAAACGCAAGATCTGTAGCGGCGGTGTGACCGCCGAATTCGTTAACCAAATCGATTATGATTACGAACGCGAGCAGGACGAACAAAATGAAAATCGTCACACTTCCAGATGGCGAGCACGTTCCGGCACTGGGTCAGGGCACCTGGCGCATGGGCGAGAATACACGAGCGCGCAAGGATGAGGTCGCCGCATTACGTCTCGGAATCGAGCTGGGCATGACACTGATCGATACCGCCGAGATGTATGGCGAAGGCGGCGCGGAAAAAGTTGTGGCCGATGCCATCGATGATCAACGCGACCGCGTGTTCGTTGTTACCAAAGTGTATCCGCATAACGCGTCACGCACCGAATTACCGAAAGCATGCGAGCGCAGTCTCAAACGGTTGCGAATCGACGTAATCGATCTTTACCTTTTGCATTGGCGAGAAAGAAGAACGCAGCTTGTGGAAACAGTAGAGGCGTTCGAGAAGCTTCGGACCGTTGGGAAAATCAAACGCTGGGGCGTCTCCAACTTCGATGTCGATGACATGGAAGAACTCCAGTCGATTGAAAACGGCACCAACTGCACCGCCAATCAGGTTCTCTACAATCTTGAAAATCGGGAGATTGAATCCGGTCTCCTGCAATGGAGCCAGAAGAATGAGATTCCAATAATGGCTTATTCTCCGGTTGGTCACGGGCGCGGATTGCTCGAGAGCGCGACGCTCAAAAAGATCGCGAAGGGGCATGACGCGACCACTTCCCAAATCGCGCTCGCGTGGGTGCTGCGCCAGCCGCGAATCATTGCTATTCCCAAAGCAAGTAACGAAAGGCATGTCCGTGACAACGCACGATCAATCGAAATCGAACTGACCAGAGAAGATCTAGCCGAGCTCGATCGAGAATTTCCACCACCCAAGTCTAAAAAATCATTACCGATGCTGTGAGTTGTTCGACAACCTGACAACCGACTACCTAACTACTGTTACCGCCGGTTATTTTGGAAGAATATTGACGAAAAGCCGCAATTTTGTTTCGATGGAGCGCATGAAAATAAGAACGATTGGATTAACTCTGGCGTTTTGCTTTTTCGCAGTTGCAGCGTGTTTAGCCGCCGATCCGCAGATGGACACTTGGAAGCTTAACGAAAAGAAATCGAAGATCACCCCCGGCACTCTGAGAAACACACATGTTGTTTACTCAAGCATGTTCGGGCAGGTGAAAATAAAGGCGGAGGGCATCGACGCGAATGGGAAACCCTCACACACCGAGTGGTCGGGCAAATTCGACGGGAAAGACTATCCTGTTACTGGCGACCCGAACTCGGACGCTCGCTCCTACACCAAAGTGAATGACCGAACATTGACAACCACCAATAAGAAAAATGGCAAGGTCACGGTCACCGGTCAGATTGTCGTTTCAGCCGATGGCAAAAACCGCACTGTCACCTTGAACGGAGTGACTCCGAAAGGTAAGAAGTTCAAAAACGTAGCCGTTTACGACAAACAGTAAGCAGACGACTTGTCTGTACGCAAAACATTGTAGCGGAACGGCGTGGCCGGCGTTCCGAGTGACATCTAAGGGTGGTTTGTTTTTTTCTTGTTTGTTCGAGTTTTTTGTTTGAATCCACGTGCATGTTGCAGAGCATCGAACAGGTGAAATGCCATACCCTGCAGCTAGCTCCCAGCGTTTTGCCCATAACTGCGTTCTTATCGGCGGCCTGATCCTTTATGTCTGCGCCTTTGCCGTCCTTTTACGAAACAAGAGCTTCGACGCCACCGGCGCCATGGTCGTGCTCGTCGTTTTCGGGATTGTGTTCCCGCTCATCGCGTGGATCGCAACTCGCCGCGCTATTCCGCTGTCGATTTCGGTAAAGCCGCGCAAATTCCAATTAATTGTCCTAATCGCATACATTGTTGCCTTATCGCTTTACCTGGTCGGCGGTCCGCAATGGATTGATCAGCATCTTCCTTCCTCTTGGATCGATTCCGTACAGGATCAGGTTCTTTATCATGCTCGCAAAGAAGCTTCTCGTTTTCGTTGCCGTTCCTTTCGCGATCTTTCGATTCGGTTTCGGTTATCGAATTCGTGATTTCGGAATTCAGAGCGAGGGCTTGCGTGCGCTTTGCGGTAGTCATCTGCTGGCTGTGGTTGTTGTCGGCGGAGCTTTCGTCGCTTTCCAATACTTTTTCAGCGGCGGTGGCGCTACGTTTCGGCAGGGACACTTTACCGTCTATCAACTGCTCCTCGGTTTGCCGCTTTGCTTCATTTGGCTTTTCTTCGAGGCCGGACTAGTCGAAGAATTTTTCTTTCGCGCCCTCGTCCAATCGCAGCTGGCCTCCACGTTCAAATCCGAAGCGAGCGGGATCGCGCTGATGTCGCTGATTTTTGGCCTGGCTCACGCACCCGGCTTTATCTTTCGCCATGCTGGCGAGGTTGAAGGACTCGGCTCAAACCCGAGCGCGATCGACGCTGTTGCCTACTCGATCGTCGTCCTGGCAATAAGTGGACTCACTTTTGGCGTCATCTGGGTCCGGACAAAAAATCTCTTCGTCGTCATGCTTGTCCATGCTGCCGGCGATCTTCTTCCAAATTTTGCTGGCTTTGCCCAGACGTGGCTTTAGACACTGCACGGCTACGACCGCCTCAAGTGCTAATGAAGGAATCTATTCCTTTTCAACGGAGACTTCCGTTGCCTTAATGATCGCAAAAACGTTATCGCCTTGTTTTAGGTTCATTCGCTGAACCGAACCAGTCGTGATGATGGACGCGATGCTTCCAGCCGCATTTCGGATGACAACTTCTGACACAACCTTGTCAGAAACAATTTTCTCAATCGTGCCCGCCAACCGATTCCGGATGCTCGTGCTCATGCCAGATTCGTTTCTAAAGTTAATTAATAGCGGTAGTGATAATGGTGGCGATGGGTGTGACGATAGGTGCGACGCCCGTTATACCAGGAGTATGCGGTGCCTCTGTAACGGTACGAATTCGACTGCGAATAATTGTAATACGGTCGCATGTATTACCCGTATGGATAATAATTGTAGGCTGTTGGATAGGCATAAAAACCACCCGGAAATCCAAAACTGATTCCGCCAGCAGCAGAGCTTTGAGCGTCAGCCCGCGGTGCTGTAACGAAAGCCAATCCACTTGCCGCCAATCCGATCAAGAGAAGCGTTTTCATAAAATCTCCCTTTCTTATTTTCTGGTTTGCGAGGGCCGCAACCTCAGCCGGGATTTCCTCCGGGGTTGAGGCTTTCCTTCTATCACAACATCGGATGCGAGCCATCGTCCGGTTCCCCCGTGCGTTTCATTCTCCCACGGCCGCGGCTAGCGCTTGGTCGCCGCTACTCGCCGTACAAAAAAGAGCTGGCTCGAAACGGTGTCCGAGCCAGCTCAGTCGATCTTTACCCTACGCTAAGTTAGTAGCGATAGTAATGATGATGACGGTTGTGACGGTAAACCCGGTGCCCGTTAGACCAATTGTACGAAGGGCCTGAGTTATAACCATAGTATCTATATGGTCTGTAGTATCCGTACGGGTAATAGCCGTATCCATACGGATAGTAGCGATATCCATAACTCGGATAACCGAACCCGATTCCAACCGACACCTGAGCGTCAGAGCGTTGTGCGGGTACGAAAGCCAATCCGCCTGCCATCAATGCGATTAAGAGAAGTCGTTTCATAATAATACTCCTTCTTTGTTTGTTGTTTTGTGAGGGACAGAAGGCTGCTAGCCCATTCTCCGGACGCTTAATGAATATGCGTCACCCCCTATTGGTGAATCGGATGCCGACGGTTTCGCGGTTGCCCCGATTTTTCACGGCGCTCGGAAACCGCCGGGCTGCATACGAGGGTAATTTGGAGGCGACAGAGGACCAAATGAATCCACTTCATAGCGGTTCGGCGTAGAAGCTGACGGCCCGGCAACAGCGTCCGGTTGGTTAGGCGCACTCCCTTGACGTGATGTTTGCGTAGCCTGGCAGGCAGCTAAAAGAGCCGCTGCCACGCATGCGAAGGAGATTTTAAGAGAACGCTCCATCAGCGTCACGATGAAGCTCAGCCACGACCCCGTCGCGCGCAACAAAGCTCCGCATTGCCCTAAAGCAGAAATTATCGTTCCAGAATCGAGTCCAGCGGAAGATTTGGATCAAGATGATTCGAAGCGAGCCAGTCGCGATTGAAGAGCGTTGATTGATATTTGTGGCCGGAATCGCAAAGAACGGTAACGATGGTTTGACCCGGGCCAGATTCTTTGGCGACGCGGACCGCTCCGGCAACATTAACGCCGCTAGATAAACCGAAGAACAGGCCTTCTTCACGCAAAAGGTGGTAAACGATCGTTAGGCCAGTTTGATCCGGAATGCGATAAGCTCGATCAACCTCGATGCCTTCGATATTCTTTGTGACACGGCCCTGACCAATCCCCTCCGCAATAGAATCACCATCGTTCGTCTCCAGATTGCCGTTGGTAAACCAGGACCACATCGCCGCGCCGTACGGATCAGCGCAGACGATCTCAATCTTCGGATTTTGTTCCTTCAGATAAACGCTTACGCCGGCAAGTGTGCCACCCGTACCGACAGCGGCGACAAACGCAGTGACTTTGCCGTCGGTTTGTTTCCAGATTTCAGGGCCGGTGCTGCGATAATGCGCGTCGCGATTAGCTGTGTTATCGAACTGGTTCGCCCAGAACCAGCCGCGCTCCTCTGCAAGGCGACGCGCGATATGATTATAATTTTCCGGATCCCTGTATGGCTTCTCCGGCACCGCCTTTACTTCCGCGCCAAGCGTACGGAGCAAATGCATTTTCTCCGGCGACTGATTATTCGGAATCACAATAACAGTGCGATACCCTCTGGCGCGTCCGATCACGGCGAGACCGATCCCAGTGTTACCAGCGGTTCCTTCAACGATCGTTGCGCCTGGTTTAAGCCGACCCGCTCTTTCCGCGTCAGTGACGATTCCGTACGCCGCTCTATCTTTCACCGATCCGGCCGGATTCATGAATTCTGCTTTGCCCAGAATCTCGCAACCCGTCAGTTCGGACAGGCGTCGCAGTCGAATCAACGGCGTGTTTCCGACGTATCCATCGATGCCCGGGTATATCGCACTCATGTGATCTGAATCGCTTCTCGAAAATTGTTAAACTATTTCTGAGTTTTCAATAGCCAGTTTTTCCGATGCGAAGTAACTGCCGTCGACAACGCATCAAATTAGCGGCTGAATCCCAGCCGGCGCGCTATTGTTCGCCATGATAATGCGCATCTCGCCCTTTGAGAAAATTGCCATCCAGTGCGGATTCCTGCAAAAGTTTCTGCGCATGGAAAATCAAACGTCCTTTCTTCGCCTCATTCCAGGTGGTTTCGCATGCCAAAGGCATTCGGAACCGGCGTGTATTATCGAAACCACCTGCATCGGAAAATGACGCTGGTCTCCTGATTCGTTATGATCTGTCAAAATCCGCGTAATCTGTGGCGAAATTGCTGAAGGATGAAGCAGCCTCAACCAACGGCAGCGGCTACAGCTTCCTGAGTTCGTGGTTTGAAACCCTGGCCGTTGCTTCGCATCCGTTGAAGCCTGATTCATTTATTTGCTAAACAAATTTATAGAGTTGATCCGCTGCCGCGGTTGAAATCGGCGAGGTGACGGTCTTGCGTCGGTGTTTGCGTAGCGCCCGAATCGATTCGACGTCGCACTGACGCTGAGTAGAGTCGCGCCGCTGTGAAAACTCTCAGTTGTGTCGCTGTCGTTTCGGTTCTCTTGCCGGTCTATTGTCTTGCCGAAGCGTTCACCATCGAGCAGGTGCTGAGTGCGCCGTTTCCGTACGGCCTAACGAGCGCCTCGCATGCGCCGCGCGTGGCCTGGGTCTTCGACAATAAGGGCGAGCGCAACATTTGGGTGGCAGGCTCACCGGACTTCGTGCCGCGACAGGTAACGCACCACACCGGCGATGATGGGCAGCAGATCGCGAGCCTGCGGCTGACGCCGGATGGCAAAACGATCGTGTACGCACGCGGCAGCGAGGTCAACAAGGAAAAAACCTCCGCAAATCCGCAAAGCCTGACAAAAATGCCGAAGCAGCAGACATGGGCCGCCGATGTGAACGGTGGCGAGCCGCGTTTGCTTGGCGATATCGGATGCGGCAATGAGGGGTGCGAGGATCTGCAGGTTTCGCCCGACGGGAGGAATGTCGTCTGGCCGGCGAAGAAACATCTCTGGATGGCACCGATCGACGGCAAGAAAAAGGCAGAGCAGCTCGAGGAGTTACTCGGCGAAAACGACACACCGCGCTGGTCGCCAGACGGAAAGCGGATCGCGTTTCGCTCTAACCGCAAAGACCACTCGTTCATTGCCGTTCTCGATCTGGCGACGAAAAAGATCACTTATCTCCTTCCGACGACGAATCGTGATGCCAGTCCAGTTTGGTCACCGGACAGCAAACAGGTCGCGTTTATTCGCCAGCCCGGAGTCGAATTCAAACGGCCGCTGATTCCTGAGTTCCCGCGGCCGTGGGCGATTTGGATTGCAGACGCGCAGAGCGGCGAAGGCCGCGAGCTCTTTCACAGCGGCAATGCGATGGAAGATTCGCTGCCGCTGTTTGCGTTTCAATCGCTGCAATTTACGAATTCAGGCCGCATCATCTTTGTAAGCGAGAAAGACGGACACAATCATCTCTACTCCATCGCGATGGAAGGCGGCGCGCCGCAGTTGCTCACGCCGGGCGATTTTGATGTGGAGGAAGTCGCATTAAGCGCAGACAAGCGCAGCATTCTCTACACTTCCAATCAGAACGACGTGGATCGCCGGCACATCTGGCGTGTTGGCGCGACGGGCGGCACGCCGGAAGCGCTCACCCGCGGCGAGACAATCGAGTGGAACCCGGTCGAGACGGGCGATGGAAAGACGCTGTTGTGTCTCGGCTCAACCGCGACTTCGCCCGCGATGCCTTATCGCCTGACGAGCAGCGGACGCGAGTTGATCGCGAAGAATGTGGTTCCGGTTGACTTCCCTGAGGCGCAGTTAGTCACGCCAAAACAGGTGGTGTTTAAAAGCGAGGATGGCCTCGAAATTCACGGCCAGCTGTTCACGCCAAAAAACCAGAAGCAACGCGGCCCGGCTCTCATCTTTACGCACGGCGGACCGATCCGGCAGATGCTGCTCGGATGGCATTACATGCAGTATTACCACAACGCCTACGCGATGAATCAATATCTGGCGAGCAAAGGTTACAGCGTGCTCTCGGTGAATTACCGGCTCAGCATCATGTACGGGCGCGCGTTTCGCGAGCCGCCGAAATCCGTCTGGCGCGGCGCTTCGGAATATCAGGATGTGATCGCGGGCGCGAAATTTTTGCAAACGCTCGACAACGTTGATTCGCAGCGGATCGGTCTCTGGGGCGGATCCTACGGCGGGTTTCTTACCGCCATGGGTCTGGCGCGCAACTCCGACATTTTCAAGGCCGGCGTCGATTTTCACGGCGTGCACGACTGGGCCACTTTCCTGCCGATGTGGACGGAAGAGGTCGAGGCCAAGAACGCCAACATTGCGCCGGACGCAAAAGAAGCGCGCGAGCTCGCGTTCAAATCATCGCCTGTCGCAAGCGTCGCGATTTGGCGCTCACCGGTGCTGTTCATCCACGGCGACGACGATCGCAATGTGCCATTCCAGCAAACCACCGATCTGGTCGAAAAACTGCGCGCCCAAAACGTCGCGTTCGAGGAACTAATCATCCCCGACGAAATTCACGAGCTGCTCCGCTGGAATGATTGGGTCCGCGCCTACCGCGCCACTGCCGAATTCTTCGACCGCAGATTGGCTGCCTCTAGTGAACAGCAGTAAGCCCGCTTCGAGAGGATCCGCGGTTCAACAACCTCGTCGCTTCTCTTGTGCTCAAATAAAACCTCGTTCGCGATTGTTCAATCAACCGAGCGGCTGCTGTAGCCACGGCCCTGCGGGCCGTCCCTCCGGCTCAAGGAAGTAAGATCGGAGCCCGGCTCGCTTTTGCCGCTGTCAGATACCAAAGGCGGATAAGAACGTGGTGTATTGCGTCACAAAAGCGGTGAGTTCCGGATGCGATGTTTCAAAATTTTCCACCGACCGTTTCAGTTCACGCAAAAGTCTGTTGGTGTGTTCCGGTTTTTTTTCGGCGCGAATGGTTTCTTTAGCAGAAGCCTCGACCAGACGAGCGATGCTTCGGGCATCCTCGTGATGTGTCTCGGAAACTTTGGCTATGGCTGGCTTGAGCTTCGACAGCAAATCCAGCAACTCGGCTTTCCTATCAGCCGGAATATTTTCGGCAGATTCAATTGCTGATTTGGTCTTCTCAATATGCTCGTCAATCATCTATGGCCCTCTCTTTTACTCTTTTCGATGTTGCTTTCCGATCTGCGGATACGTTCGAATAGGAACCGCTTGGAAACAATCCGCACTTTCAGAAAACCTCGCCGACCCCTCACCGAAAAGAATTCCGCTTCAACTCTTCAACGTTTTAACGCGGCGCGTCTGGGTCGGACGCCGAGTTCCTTCTACCCAATCTTTTTCGATTTTGTTCTCAGGAAGAGTCGACCGGCCAGGGCATTGAGGATTTCCGGGCTTCCGAGCGCCCAGGCATTATCAATCGTCATTCTCTTGAAGCGCCACTTGTCGCGATCGCGCATTAGATTGCAATCGTAGCGATTCATCAATAACGCATATTCCGATCCACGGCGCGAACCCTCACGCGGCATGAAATGCTGCGACAAAACGTAGGCATACAACGTAGCTGTATCACCGACAATCTCGATTTGGAGATTGCTCACACTGTGACTGGTATCGAGCGGACCGATCAATGGAAGAACTGCATTCAGGATAACGTCGCGACCAATCAGTAGTGGAAAATCGATCTCGAGTTTTCTCCCCGCCGGTCTGAAATCGAACCGGCAATCCTCCGTCAATGCCGACGCCAGCGAATCGGCATCGCCGTGGTCGAGACCAAAAGCGTACCGATGCAGGGCGTCGGCAATTTCAAATCGATCGTTAGCCAATTGGGCGAGGTCCGTCTCCATTACCAGGACGTTCGCTAAGCCATTCCGAGATGTGTTGTCAAGATCGACAAGCGTCTTGATTGGATGTTGGCGTTGGACGTTGAGCGTTTGCTTCTCTTGCTGCCCCGCTCGTTCGCCGTTGGAGACGGCGTGCTCTCACGCCGCAGAAACGACAAATAAAAAAACGGCCTGAGGGCAGGCCGTCTCCAGAATTCCGCCGCGCAAACCGCGCGCTGAATTGAGGTCGTTTGTAGGGCGTCTGTGTCAGACGCCGGCGTTTCTACAACGTCAACTCGTCCGCACCAGCTCTTCAATTCTCTTCCACTCGTCCGCACTGAGCTGGAGTTTTTCTGCAGCCATGTTCTCCTCGAGATGCGCCAGCGACGATGTGCCCGGGATCGGCAGCATGACCGGCGATTTTTGCAGCAACCAGGCGAGCGCGAGTTGCACCACGCTGACGTTGTGACGTTTCGCTTCGTCTTCCAACTGAGTGGCAGACTTGCTCAACGAACGGCTCCCACTTCCGCCAATCGGCGCCCACGGAATAAATCCCATCTTTTCTTTCTCGCAGTAGTTGAGCGCGGCCTCCGAGTCGCGGTCGGTGATGTTGTATCGGTTCTGGATGCTGACAATCGGCACGACCTTTTTCGCCTGTTCGATTTCCGCCACCGTCACTTCCGATAATCCAACGTGCCGGATTTTTCCGGCATCCTGCGCCGCTTTCAGCGCGCCCAACGATTCTTCGACCGGCACCTTGGCATCGATGCGATGCAATTGATAAAGATCGATCCGCTCCAGCTTCAATCGCTTGAGACTTTTATCGACGCACTGTGCTAAATATTCCGGCCGCCCGTCCGGCACCCACTGATCTGGGCCGGGCCGGGTGTTACCGCCTTTGGTCGCGATCACCAACCCTTTCGGATAAGGATACAACGCTTCGGCAATGAGGAGCTCGTTCGTTTCCGGACCATAAGCATCGGCGGTATCGATGAAATTCACTCCCAGCTCGACCGCACGCCGCAAAACTTTCTTCGCGTTCGCGCGATCAGGCGGCCAACCCCAGATCCCCTCGCCCGTCAGCCGCATCGCTCCAAACCCAAGCCGGCTGACCAATAGATCGCCGCCCAACAAAAATGCTTCTCCCGCCTTGGTCGTGCTCGCCTCGGGGATCGCCGCTACAAGTTTCTGTAATCCACCGGTTAGAACGCCAGCAGCACCTGCGGAAATTACCTCTAAAAACGTTCTTCGTTTCATCGCAGGTAAACTATGTTGCCGCTACCCAACCTTCAACTCCGTAAAGGAGCGTGGCTCCAACGGAGCTTTACGCTCTCAACTCACACCTGTTTGCCAAGGGACGAACCCGCCGTGGTGGGTCGCGCCGTAGCTTTACCGAAGGCGGAACACTCAACCATCAACTCCGTCTGACTTTGATGTGGTTAGCAGATATCTCTCGATCAGTGTTTGCTTCCTTCAGTTCGACGAAAACGCTCCGCAGCTTTACGGCTTGTTTTTCATTTGCTCGGCGGAATTGAAACGTGCCGGCATACAATCGTTACATCGCCAGATTGGACGGGAACCACGTTAGCTGGGCGTGGGGGAATCGTGATGCCCGGCAGCGTGGGAATCCCGAGAGAATATGCCAAAATTTCGAGTTTTGGCGTTGATCCTGCAGGCACGATGAGGCTCAGCAGCGCGCCAGAGTGTGATGGTGCCCAGTACCACAGAGTCCACTCCCGCGTGTGCAGCCTGTAACGCGTCGTGTCGATCGCACGGCCGTCGATTGCTGCACTGATCACTGGGGCGTCAGTCACCCGCATCCCGAGCGCAGTCGTTCCGGCTGACCCTTGCACACGCAGCGAGAGTTGCCGCGCGTCGCTTGTCGTCGAATCCGACAAGATGTTGATCGCAGGCTGCGGCAGCGGAAGAGTCGGCACGCGCTTGGCGACAACCGCGGTCGGCCCCTCGAAGAAATGTGCAATCCACTCCGGTCCCTGCGCAAGCGGAGCTAAAGCAGTCCGAGTCCACGCGTTAGTGCGTGCTGCGAACGCTCTACTTGCCAGCCAGGCATCCGAGCTGTCCGCATCAATGGCATATATGAGCCTGGAGGGAACCGGGTGTACATCACTTGTGCGCACAGTTAACACACCTATCCCAACGAGGACGATCGCAGCCGCAGCACAAATAAGCGGCGTGGACCAGCGCGCGCCATCGCATAGTGCCTCGAGTAAAGGCACAAGTAGCCACGCGATTAGTGCGATGATCGCAGCTGTTAAGATTCCGCCTGCCGCAGTGACTCCGAGGAAAACAGCACCGATCAAATATGCAATTGGAATAAGTAGCGCGGCCGTCACGAGCGCCGCCAAGCACATGGCAATACCTTTCGCTGTCAGCAGGCCGTGGCCGCCCGCAAGTAATGCTGCAAGCGCGACGACTAGCACGGGCCAGATGAAGAGATAGCTGGAACCTGGTGCAATCACCGCAGCGGCTAACGAGAGTAACGTCCAAATTAACAAGGCGCCAGCATGGAGGCCAGCCACGCTGCCTCGGCGGCGGACGGCCACGTAAAAAGCTGTAGAAATCGCCAGCGACAACATGGCGACAGCAGCCCAGTACACCGGACTCCACGCCGGAGCGCCGCCCCAGGGAACAATGGTGTGTAGAAGTGCAATAATTAGCCCTGCGAGATATGCAGCCGCACCGGACAAAACGACTGCTCCAATCGTAGCTGCGGCACCCAATATGACGTCACGTCCAAATCGTGTGCTTTCATGGCGAGAGCGGATGATTACAACCACTGCGAGCGCCGCGGCGACTAAAGCCAACAGCATCGCCCATTTTTCGGAGTAAACGACGAGTCCAACTGCGGGTAAGTCGAAGAAGACTGCGTCGCCAGTGCGCTGGCGGGGCAGCGGTCTGTTAGCGAAGGCATGCGCCAAGGCTAGCGCTTGTTGGCCGTGATGTTGCAAGCTTCCTGTGTCAAGATGAGCTATATCATCATGCGACGTGTGATAACGGTCGGCACCGTCGCCGAAAGCAAAGTTTAAAGCAGGTGTGCCAAGGAGCGCTAGCTCCGATAGGTCCGTGTCGTTCGGCATCGTGCGGTAGATCGTAGTGAACATGGAACCTGCAGTAACCCCAGGGACAGTGCGGAGTACACGCACTGCATCGAGGTTTCCTGGCCCAGTCTCAAACATCAAGGAACGACCAGTCGTTCCTCGCGCCTCAAAGTTGAGTGCCATAGCCACGTCTTTCGCCCATGGATGTTCGCGCACAAAAGCCGCTGCGCCGAGCATGCTCGGTTCCTCACCGTCGGTGAACAGCACGATTACGTCGTGCGCAACCGGGCCTCCAGCCCGCAAGGCCCGAACGGTCTCGAGAATGGCGGCGATGCCGGCGCCATCATCTGCGGCGCCCGGTCCGGCTTCGACGCTGTCGTAATGAGCCACAAGAAGGACCGCTGGTCCGCCGCTCTGTCCGCCGGGCATTCGCGCGAGAATGTTCTGCACTCTTCCCGCGTCGGCATAGCGTGTGCCAACGCCAGTGGCATGCTGCACCTGCGGCTCGAGGCCCAAGATGCTGAGCTGCGCGACCAGATAGTCGCGCACCCGATCATGGTCCGCACTCCCAATCGGGTGCGGGCGCTGCGCGATGGCAACCACATGCTTCATTGCGCGCTCTGCCGAAAACACAGTAGGTGGAGCATTCCCTGGAATGGCGCCGGGTGGACGACTCACATGCTCCGCAAACACGATGCAAATTGCGACAAACAAAAACCCAATTGCCAGTCGCTCAATCGTGCGATGTTTCATCGCACGTAAAATATGTTGCGGCTATCAACTCTCAACTCTTAAGGTCTGCCCCCTTGTCGCGTCTGCTCCTGTTTAATCAGAATTGGATTGATCGCCGTCTCGGAACCTGTGCACGCTAGAACCCCCGGCTGATCGAGAATAGTTCGGTGGTATGGAGACCCCATTAACTCCGCTCGAGTTCGCGCGTCGGAGTCGTACGCTTTACCCCGAGCGCGAAGCCGTCGTGGATGGCGATCTACGGCTAATTTACGAGCAATTTTTCGACCGATGCGACGCGTGGTCGGCGGCGTTGCAGGCGCTCGGTGTGAAACAAGGCGACCGCGTCGCTTACATCGCTCCCAACACCCATGCGCAGCTGGAATCGTTTTACGCCGTGCCGCAGATCGGTGCCGTTCTGGTCCCTCTGAACTACCGGTTAACCGCCGACGATTTTGCGTATTTGATTCAACACAGCGGCGCGCGCGTCGTCTGTGCGGACATTGATTACCTTGAACAGGTCGATAGCATTCGATCGAAAATCCCAGACGTATCCGCTTTCGTCGCGCTCGGCGGAAGCAAGCCAGGGTGGTTGGATTACGAGACATTGATTGCAGCATCATCGAAAAAATTTGATCGGCCGACCATTCTTGAAACCGACCTGCTGACGATTAACTACACCAGTGGCACTACTTCAAAGCCGAAGGGAGTGATGATCACGCACCGCAACGCCTACATCAACATAGTCGGCACACTCCTTCATCACCCGATGACGCTGACGGATCGCTATCTTTGGACTCTGCCGATGTTTCACGCCAACGGCTGGACCTTTGTCTGGACTGTCACCGCGATAGGCGCGACGCACATCTGCCTGAAAAAAGTTCAGCCGAGTGCTGTTTTCGAGAAAATTAAACAGGAATCCGTGAGTATGCTTTGCGCCGCGCCAACGGTGTTAATCGGCATTGCCCATTCTCCGGAAGAACTCAGACGCGAAGCACGCCGTGGCGTGCGCGTTTTGACTGCAGGAGCTCCTCCGGCGGCGACAACGATCGAGCGAATTGAAGGAGAACTCGGATGGGTGATTACCCAAGCCTACGGGCTAACCGAGACATCGCCTTTCATTACGATCTGCGAATCACGACCTGAACACGAAAAGCTTTTGTGCGCTGAGCGCTCCGTCATTAAAGCGTGCCAGGGAGTAGAACTGCTCACCTCAGGTGAACTGCGGGTTGTCGATGAAGAAGGACACGATATTCCACACGATGGTGAGGCGATTGGTGAAATCATCGTTCGCGGGAATGCTGTCATGAAAGGCTATTATAAAGATGCCGAAGCGACAGGCGAGGCTATGCGAGGCGGCTGGTTTCATACCGGCGATGCCGCCGCCGTTCACCCCGATGGCTACGTGGAAATTCGGGATCGATTAAAAGATGTTATTATTAGCGGTGGCGAAAATATTTCGTCGGTGGAAGTCGAAGGCGCCTTGCTGCGACATCCAGCCGTTCAAGAGGTGGCAATCGTAGGAATGCCGGACGAGCGCTGGGGCGAGGCGCCCCACGCATTTGTCGTCTTAAAAGCAGGCGCGACCGCGACGGAAACCGAGCTGCGCAATTACGCTCGTGATCATCTGGCGCACTTCAAGTGTCCGCAGACAAATCCACTTTGTGTCCGAGCTGCCAAAAACAGCGACGGGCAAGGTCCAGAAATATATCCTTCGCGGCAAGCAATCCGCCATCTCTAAACAGTGATGCCTCGGACGGCTGGTGTTTTTAGAACGTTGTAACGATGTAACGCTTTTAACGATTTAACGTCGCCGATAGGCCGATCTGCCAAAAACAGCGACAGGCAAGGTCCAGAAGTATGTCCTTCGCGGCAAGCCCGCGATTTCGAAGCAGTGACAGGCCTAACGAATGTATCGCGGCGAGCTGAATCGCTTCATGGTCTAGGCGGACGATCGACAGCCAACCGCGACGACAAAGCGGATAGTTCGCGCAGTTAACGGCCGTGGCGGCTACTGCGTTCGATCAGATGATTGACTCGAATTTTTCTCGGCCCTATTCTTTTCCTCAAAGCTGTTGGATGCAGGCAATTCAAGACCGGGAGGAACTATGCGCAAGATCAAAAGTTTCAAATGGCCGCTCTTTTCAATCCCAATCCTTACGATCAGTATCGTGATCGTCTCGCTGTTCGCGGAGGATTCGCCACGAACGCCTGCGCCAGCGCAAAAATCGAGCTATCTGCCGGTCGTAGACAAAGAAAGTTTTTCCGCTGTCCGCAACCGCATGAGCGAGGCGAAGCCTGGAATAATGAAACGACAGATGGATTTGTTGGCAGAACGTTATGACCTAAGTAACCGCCCGGCCAAGGGAGCGGTAATGGATCGCAGCAAACCGCTTCAGGAAGGTGTGCGAGTGAAATTGCCGGCGGGTGTAACTTGGGGCCAACTCGCTGACATGACCCCGGACCAGATCCGTGACAAGAATCTATTTCCGCAAGGATTTCTGCCTCTGCCCCATGCCAACCACCCCGAGGGGGGTATGGTCTTCCCGAACTTTGAGATTCAGGAACTGATAAAACAAGAGCAGCGCGACTTAACTCGCTTCGACCTGGACTTCGATCTTCCAGAACACTTTCTTCCGGAGTTCCCACCTGCTATCTATCTGACGTCCCGTCCCGATTTGGGCGACGTTTCAAAGGGGAAGCTAGTCACGATTGATAACTACTACGAGATCTTTAACGGCATTCTCAATCCCAAACAACTGGAGGGACTGAGACTGCTGCTCACGCCGTTCCCACAACAACAATTTAATCAGACAGATGACCGGCGTTCGGAAAAGGCGAGCCGCGGTGTGACCTGCTTTGATTGTCATGCGAACGGTGGTTCAAACGGGGCATTCCATCTCGTCGGCGACATTCGGCCGCAAGAGTTTCGCCATCGGATCGAAACGCCGGCATTACGCGGAGTTAACATTCAAAGGTTGTTTGGCTCGCAGCGAGCGCTGAAAACAGTCGAGGACTTCACGGAGTTTGAGCAGCGGGCAGCGTATTTCGATGGCGATCCGGTCATCGCGACTAAGAAAGGGGTGAACGTACTGGAACGCGGCAGCCAGGTTCATTTCATGGCCGAATTTCAGGAACTGCTGGACTTTCCTCCAGCTCCAAAGTTGGCCTGGGATGGAAAACTTGACCCTAAGAAAGCTAGCCCTCAAGAACTGCACGGGCAGGAAATTTTCTTCGGCAAAGCGCAGTGTGCTTCTTGTCATACGCCTCCGCATTACACGGACAACACCATGCACAACCTGCAGGCCGACCGTTTCTACAAGCAGCACCTGGTTAATGGAATGATGATGGCGTCGGACGGGCCGATAAAAACTTTTCCGTTACGAGGGATTAAAGACACGCCTCCCTATCTACACGACGGCAGGCTACTCACACTGGAGGACACGGTAGAATATTTTAATCTCGTGCTCGATCGGAAATTGACCGAGCAGGAGAAGGCAGACGTAGTGGCCTTTATGCGAACCTTGTGAGATTTCGGGAGCGTTTTTTCCAAGGGTCGCCTACAGCTGCCGAAAACAGCCACCGGCAAGGTCCAGAAGTATGTCCTTCGAGGCAAGCCCGCGATTTCGAAGCAGTGACAGGTTAGGCGCCGCGCTACCCAAGAGGATTGAGCTCCAATGCGTGAACTACAATCATTTTCTGAGACGCCGGAAGTAGCACGTCAACGGACACAGTATCGGCCAAAAAGTCGGCTACAGTCGGCGGCCGGTCGCCAAGAAACACAGAACGAGGGAGCAGTCCCGCCGGCAGGCCTAGATCAGCATGAGGCCCGAAATCACGCACGAAGGTGGGCACCCGATTGATTCCCCTGGTCAGAAATCCATAGGCCCGATGGTAACCATCCCGCAAGACATACCTCCCGGCGGCCCTTGCGACCTGAAGGAAGGAAGGCGTGAGCCCAACGCCAAACCCTAAGACCGCGACACCTTCTGGACTTCGGCCCATAGATTGGCCAAGAATCCGAAGATTTGGATTGGCAGATGAGATGATCCACGCCTGACGGGCTTGATCGAATTGCGCTGGAAGCTCGACCTGAGTCGGAAGAGGAAGAGAAACGGTGGCTATTGACCTCAGATCCTCTGGGTCGACCGCGGCCACTCGCTCTCCGGCCTGCTCGGTAAAGACCGTCGGCTGGAGGGCAAAAACTCGCCGAAGATCCACGAGCTTAACTCTCCAGCCTTCCGCAATGAATGGTTGTGCGGCTGGCGCAGCGAGCAGAGTCGCAACGTGCTCTTCGAGTTCAGCCGGTATCTCTTCGATGATATTGGCTTGGTCTAGGCCGGTCGGGCGAGCTGCCACCTCGTCTCGCGCTCGTCGCGCGATCTCGTCCCGCTGAGGGTCACTTGGAGCGTCGTGACGACGGCCAGCCAGGATGACGACCGCATCTGCAGGTTCCAACCAGCCGATTAACGCGCGTGCGCGCCGCTGAAGCTGCGCCGGACCAGATAGCGGTGGCGAAGCAGGGGTGTTATTACTCATGGGATGGAACCTAACGAGAACAAGATCGGCTACAGGTGGAGCGTGCCGCGCAGGGTGCTGCCGACTCTGGGAGGCAAGCACGATGCGTGACGCGACGCTGATCCGCCTCAGGCGAACACGCCCACTTAAGATAAAGCGATGTTTGCTCTCGCGACTGGAGTTGCGCCGGGCATCGAACAAGTGAACACTGCGCGCTTTCCGCAATGCTGACCGTTTCACAACTTTCAAAATCTTTCGCCGGCCGGGCGCTCTTTGACGACGTGTCGCTCCAGGTCAATCGCGGCGATCTGATCGGATTGGTCGGAAAATGCAAGAGTTAACTCTGCTGGCGTCCATTTGCAGTCTGCTGCATGCGCCAGAATCAGCCATGTAGCCAATGGATTTTCACATCGCGGGCCAATTGCTTGAATTCCCGGTCGCCGGTAACTAGCTCGGCGTTTTTGATCTTAGCGAGAGCGGCGGCAAAGCAGTCCGCGTACGACATTTTTCTCGTCGCTTTGAACGCAGCCGCCTGACGTACCAGTTCCAAATCGTCTGCGTCCACCGGCACAAGCTCAATTTGCATTCCAGCGATCTCATGAGCCTTAGTTTCAGCCATCTCTTGTGACGCGCCGCGAAGGATTGAGTAGTAAATTTCGCCCCAATTCACAACGCTCATTAACAGCTTGGGACTTCCGCTCTCGGCTTTGATAAGAATTTTTTCGATCTCTTCAGCGCCCGGCTCGTCGTTAAACAAGACCATCAGCGCGTGAGCATCCAGAACCATCGTGGCCATATCACAGTTCCCGTTCGCGCTTTCGCTCAGACATAAAAACGTCCATCGCCTTCGTGCCTTTGAGCGATCCACGGAGCCGGCGATAATGCTGCGCGGTCAGCGGTTTGAGAACGATATGGTCGTTCTGCTTGTAAACGACAGCGCGCGTTCCCTCGTTGATTTCGAAATCTTTTCGCAGCCACCGGGGAATTACCACCTGCCCTTTTACGGTGAATGACACGGTATCCGTCTTGGATGTTGGAGTCATAATGAATGGTATTACATCACACGACAAGTAAGTCAAGCTGAAGTTTTGTTGGAAATTTATGTGACGGTTAGACCTTTTCGGTCAAGATTGGCCTAGCGTGGCAAGCAAGTGACGATCCGCCTTCGTTTAACTTCCGGCGCGGCGAGGGGTTGCGCTGGGCACCGAACGAGGGGACACTGCGCGCTTTCCGCAATGCTGACCGTTTCACAACTTTCAAAATCTTTCGCCGGCCGGGCGCTCTTTGACGACGTCTCGCTCCAGGTCAATCGCGGCGATCGGATCGGTGCCTAGCTTGCAGCAGCCTTGCGGACGAGCTGCACCATAAACTCGTCATCGAACGGTTTTGCGAGAAAGGCGAGAGCTCCCGCATCGAGTGCGGTGTGGCGTACTGGTGGATCGTCTCGTCCGCTAATGAAGATGATCCGTGTCTCGGGCGAATCTCGGCGGAGGCAAGCCTGGACTTCCAAACCGTTCATGTCGGGCATCCATACGTCCATGATTGCTACGCGACATGGGGCATGTTCGAGCCTGGCGAGAAAGGCGGCTGGATGGTTAAACTTCTCCACAATAAAACCGGCCGACTTCAGCAAGCGCCCAAGCGCCCTCAGCACGAAAGCGTCGTCGTCAAGGAGCCAGATAGGATTGCAGCCATCGACTCGTGAAGATGAAGCTCGCGCACCTGATTCTTCGAGGTGTTTCAACGAAGAATCTAAATCTGGCATATAATCTCTGTTTATAAGAATTTAGGTCATCGGTGAATGCGCTGCCGTGCGTATTTTGCAAAAGATTGACCGTTTCTTGCCCGCGAGCACGGGTTTGGAATGTGATCGGTGACGAGTGATCAGAATTCGATTCACCCATCACGATTCACTGTTCACCTTGGGGTCCAGTGCTGCTCGCGAATCGAGCAGCAATCTAGCCGTCGCGATGAGTCGTTTTGATTTTATGGACCGACACCTTCAATCGCCGATTCAAGTTCGAGAAACGCTGTCAGCTTTTCGTCGGCGGTAACGATGAACCGGTTTCGATTGTCGCAAATGCACTCGAACATCGCCTTCGATTTTGTCGAACTCAAGTTGGATGGCGTTGCACGACGGTTGAGGGATAGGACTAAAGTCCAATATACGGCTGTCGGCGAGTGGTGGTAAAATCGCGTTCGATTACGTCATCGGACGCCTCAACGCACTCTCGAGCCGGCTGAAAGCCGGTTTGGGGGGCTTAACCTTCGCTGAGACACCGCTTAGCGCGATCTCCAGATCCACCTGGAGCCCCGAGTCAGCCGAAGTGAGGCCGCTGTTCAAAGCGTCTCGTGAGGATGATTCCTCGTTCCGCGCGGATTTGGAGCAGTTAACCGCAAATAACAAACCGGTTTATGAAATTCGTCACGCTCACGACAAAGCACACTCATTGAGGGGGTAAATTACATAAACCATTAAAAACAGAAAAAACTACGTTATGACAAAATCAACTGACCCGTACCCTTACGCAAAGCGGACTGCTCGCCGTGTTGCTGCAACGCCAGCGGTACGCGGTCATCGAGTTGGCCCGGCGTCACGCACACCGCCAGCACTTGCGTGCCGCCTTTTGGAAGACCCTCACTTGGCCATTTCGTGCGCTCACGGCACGAACGCTCGTCAACTACACCGGGCGCCGGCAACAGATTCACGGCGACCTGCGGATCCAACATCCCGAATGGGTCGAGCGAAACGGCGAATCCTCCATGTGCCTCATGGAAGAGCTCGACGCTTTGACGCGAAGAGGATCCAACGAGTCGATCGCTGCTCCTCAGCGCGCCATCGAACAGGGAACTGGAAGGTAAAGACTTATGGAATCTGTTTTAAAGCTAGTTGAGCTATTCTTGTTCTGTCTGGGGATCACTTACTTAGGAGCCTGGGGTTTCGAAGCTGCGCGAGGTAAATGCACTTTGCTATCCCGCCAGAGGAACTCTGTGCCCGCAATGGGGTTGAATTAGTATGGAGATTCTGGAATGCGGCATGTGTGGAAGTTGGCGCCAGGTCGATTTGTTTCCGAGTGGAAATAATCGGGAGGGTGGCACAATGCCGGAGGACAATTTTGTGTGTTTGCCATGTCAGCGTGAAGTGCGGGAGATGCAGGAAATGGAGCGTGCGCTAGATGAGTACGAAAAGGGTCGCCGTAGAATGCAGAGTCAAATGAGGAGACTACACGGATCAAGTTGTCGATCGTGGCATAAAGCGATCTCTGCTCGCGTGACGGGAGTTGCGCGGGGCACCGAACGAGGGGACACTGCGCGCTTTCCGCAATGCTGACCGTTTCCCAACTTTCAAAATCTTTTGCTGGCCGGGCGCTCTTTGACGACGTGTCGCTCCAGGTCAATCGCGGCGATCGGATCGGATTGGTTGGTCCCAATGGGGCTGGCAAATCAACCTTGTTTTCGCTCCTGCTCGGTGATGTTTCGCCCGATAAGGGGACGATCGCGATAGAGAAGAACGCGACGATCGGATTTCTTCCCCAGGAAACCGCTGCCGCCGGAGACGAGACGGTGCTCGAGCTTGCTCTCGCCGTTTCGCCTGAGCTGGTGCACGCGCAGAAAGTGATGAAGGAGCATGAAGCAGCTGTAGCCGGGGTCGCTGATCCCGGTGCCGACGCGGCCTATCACAATGCGCTCCACGTTTTTGACGAGCACGGCGGATGGGAGCTCGAACCAAAAGCAAAACGGGTCCTCGCCGGACTCGCTTTTCGCGAAACTGATTTCGATCGCCCGGCGCGCGCCTTAAGTGGCGGCTGGATCATGCGCGCGCATCTCGCGCGGTTGCTCGTGATGCAACCCGACCTCCTTCTGCTCGACGAACCGACGAATCATCTCGATCTCGAATCGCTTCAATGGTTCCAGGAATATCTGCGAAGTTATCCGGGCGCGATTGTGATGATCTCGCACGATCGCGAATTTTTGAATCAGCTTGTCGGCAGCATCGTGGAGATCGCGCACTCGAAACTGGTGCGTTATCGGGGCGACTGGGACAGTTATATCGAGCAGAAAGCGGCGCGCGAAGAACAACAGCTCGCCGCTTACAAAAATCAGCAGAAAGAAATCGCGTCGCTGCAATTGTTTGCCGATCGATTTCGCGCCAAGGCGAGCAAAGCATCGCAAGCACAGAGCAAGCTGAAACAGATCGATCGCATGAAAAAAATCGCGGCCCCAGTGGCGCGCGGAAAGACGATCAAGTTCCATTTCCCGCAACCGGTGCGCAGCGGCCTGCGCGTGATCACGTTGAAAGATGTCGATCATTCCTATGGCGACCTGGTTGTTTATCGCGGAATGCAATATCATGCCGAGCGCGGTCAACGCACTGTGCTTGTCGGCCCGAATGGCGCGGGGAAATCGACTCTTCTCAAGTTGCTTGCAGGGGTATTGCCCGTGCAGCATGGCGTGCGCGAGCTCGGACATAATGTGCGCACAGGTTATTTCTCGCAGAACCGAATCGATGTGCTCGACGCGAGCCATACCGTTCTCGACAGCGCACGCGACATGCCTAATCCCGTATCCGAACAAACCGCGCGCACGGTGCTCGGTTCTTTTTTGTTTCGCGGCGACGATGTTTTCAAGACCGTCGCGGTTTTGAGCGGTGGCGAAAAATCGCGACTGGCCCTTGTCAGGTTATTGCTCGATCCACCGAACCTTCTGCTCATGGACGAGCCGACGACACATCTCGATGTCGGCTCGATCGATGCCCTGATCGGCGCGCTCAAGCAATATCACGGGACGCTCATCTTTATTAGTCACGACGTTCATTTTATCCGCGCCATCGCTACGAGCGTTCTGCACATCACTGCAGGTGCGAACCGCACGGGTGGCAAACTGACATTTTACCCCGGCGATTACGATTACTATCTGGACAAATCAAAAGCCACATCCGCGCAGACCGCCCTGACCGCGGGACAAAACTTGCAAGTATCGACAAACGGACGGTTCCGACAACCTTGGCGGCACGCAGTCCCGGATTAAGCGAGCAGAAGGCGCAGAAGCGTTTGGAAGCGGACTCGCGTAATGCGATTTCCAAAGCGAGGCGTGAAAAAGAAAAGCGGGTGCACGAACTGGAGATGAAAATCGCCACGTTGGAAGGGCAACAGAAGGAACTTGTCATAGCTCTCGGAGATCCCACCGCCTACGAACCCGGCGGGCGCGCGGTGTCGATCAATCGAGAACTGGCCGCCGTAACCGCTGATCTTGCTCGCCTAACCAACAAATGGGAAACCGTGACCGCTACGGTCTAGTACAACGCCGCATGCCTAAGGTTTCGCCGGCTTTGGTTTCTCGCACATCAAAGCGAGGACATTATTTTCCGAGTCGCGAAATTCTGCCAACCAGAGATCGTGAGTTGCCATTGGCGCGACCAGCATCGGTTTGGTTTCGAAATGAACTTTTCTCGAAACCAGCGCCTCATGCGCCTGGTCGATGTCTGCCACCTTGAAGTAGAGAATCGAGCTCGGATGATCCAAATCCGGGCGCTCCGGGATCGCCAACATTAAGCGGGAACGACTTGTGCAGCGCATGCGCGAATCGGCAGATATTCCACAGATTTCATCGATGCGTTGGACGATTTCAATCAGCAGCGGTTCGTGTCGATGGAAACCGCGCTGAATGAAACGCCGCCGGACGCGTAATTACAAGTACCGCGCAGTCGAGAAAATTCTGGCGGAACTTTTACAAACTTAGGCCGGAGCAAAAGGAATCAATTCGGCGCGCCTGGCAGGTCTTCAAAAGCGATCCGTTCCATCCGTCATTAGGGTCACACGAAATCCATGAGTTATCGGCGAGAGCGAAATACCACGACTCTTATGCGGTCTGTTTAAGGTCGAAGCGGCACTCCGAGTGATATTCCGGAGGCGATGGCTCGTGGGTGACGATCGCATCGAATGTCGCGTCATTGAAGCACAAGATTTCTCGGGCTTGAGCAGAGCAGCGGCGAATGGCCGAACGGAAGAGGTTGCGATGTTAGTGGTTGAGTAGTTGAGGGCTTGCGGCCGACATCTAATCCGAGAGGCCGCGGTCAACGACCTCGGCTACGGTTTTCCCTCCTTCCTGATTAGAGAACGCGGGGAAAATGGATATTCAGCTTGATGCAAACGTAGAGATACCAGGATCGCGCCAAGGGTGGAAAAAAATGAGGCCGGCGGGATGAAATCCGTTCGTTTGTCGGGTGCGAAAACATGCTGGGTAACCGCGCCGCCGATAATCGACTTCGATGATGCCGAGTACGATTGTCCAGAAAATCGTCATGTGCTCGTGCATCACTGATTTCGCTGAGGACCCCCGCGATCAACCCAACAACGATGGCTTCGAAAACCAGCGCGATCAGTGAATCAAAATAAACTTCGTCACAAATCGTGATACCGGATCAACTCACGTTGCTGAGTCGTTCGGCGACCGATTTTGCATTTGAGTTAATCGAGTCGTCGAACTTCTGTTAAACTCATCGAGCGACGAGAGCGAGTAAAGTTCGGAATCGCCAGAAAAACGTTCCGCGGCGTGTCCTTGCAAAGGAGGGTCGATTCGTGGTTAAACTGCGCTAACCGAATTTTATGGAGTTTACTGGTGGATGCGTTTGCGGTGGGACACGATACGTCTTGAAGAGTCGGCCGTTTGCGTTGATCGATTGTCATTGCATCGATTGCCGGCGGAGCGCCGGTGCGCCTTATATCACCTGGGGATCCGTGCCCCGCGAGAGATTTGATCATAACCAAAGGTGAATCGCGCAAGATTGCGCATGCGAATCGGATTCGCTCTTTCGCTGCGTGTTGCGGCACGCATTTGTTTTTCGAGGACACTAAGGATTCCGACATGATCGACGTGACGATCGCGTCGCTCGACGATCCGACGCCGTTTGCGCCACAGAAAGCGATCTGGCTCGAAGATAAATTGCCGTGGGTTACGCTCGATGAGTCAATTCCAATGTTCCAAAAGACTCCGAAGACTTCCGGCACGTGAAAAATAATTCGACTCTCATCCTTCTCTTGAGCGGTTTGTTCACTTTTTTGGGGCCGGTTGCTTGCGGACATGCTGAACAGAACGTTTCCTACGGGACGCGTGTGAAGTACAAGGCTGGCCAGAAAATCGAATTCCCGGATTTCGCGGCCGAGTATCTCGGCGAACGTCGGCAAACCATGCCTGTCTATCCAAGAGGATTTCTCCATTACGATTTCAGAATCAGCAGGGGAAAGACTGAGAAAGTGGTTTCCTGGACTCCTGGCACCGGTGACATTGCTCCGGCCCGGTTCGAAATTGCTGGCAAAAATTATCAGCTCGAGTTACGCCATTCCGACCAGCTCGGAAAATTAAAAGATAACGAATTAGTGATCTGGCAGGCTAATGGCGGATCTCGTTAGGCGAAATTCGGGCCGCAGCCAGCGGCAGCGGCTACAGCGTGGCAAGGAGCTAAATCTTGAGAGCTCAAAAGCAGGAATGACGTTTGATCTTCAACCAAATCTAAAAGGCGAAGCCATAGAGCTTCGCCCGCTCAGGTCTGAGCATTGGGATGCGCTTTTTGCAGTCGCGTCCGATCGGCTCATCTGGGAGCAGCATCCAGAGAATGATCGCCACAAGGAGGATGTCTTCAGAATTTTCTTCAAAGACGCGCTGGAATCCGGGGGAGCGTTTGTTGTGATCGATACGAAGACGCGACAAATCATCGGCTCGACGCGATTCCACGGGTATGATCCGGAGAAATCGGAGATTGAAATTGGATGGACGTTTCTCGCGAGAAAATATTGGGGCGGGCGGTACAACTGCGAAATGAAACAGTTGATGTTGGCGCACGCCTTCCAGTTTGTTGAGAACGTGGTGTTCTACGTCGGAGAAAAAAACCTTCGCTCGCAGAAGGCGACGGAAAAGATCGGCGCGGTTAGAAGCGGTATGATGCAAAAGATCGATGGAAACCGTCCGCCCTCTTCAAATGTACGATACGTAATCAGGAAACCAAAGGCTGACTGAGCACAGTGGATCATAGCTGTTGAACGGCAAAAATTGTCTCGACGAGGGCGCTGCTCTAAATTCTGCAAAATCTTGCAGATTTTCATTTGACGAATTGCGCCGATCCCTTATGTTGTGAATCCCGCGAAACGCGGACCGGTCTCAGGCGTGAAACTGGTGTTCTTCCGGGCTCAAGGACGAGCCGATCTTGGTCAGATTCATTGATGAGGGTCGGATTTTGCTTTGTACCGGAGGAAGAAGTGTAGATCTTTGACAGTCTGGTTTCCAATTTCCAACACGACGTTTCGGTCCCGAAAGCATTTGGGGCCGCTACAGAGGAAATTCGAAATGTGGTAGAGCAAAGTCAGCAAACATTGAATTGTGCGTTATCTGTCGATCTTCTTTGAAATCAAAGATTTAGATCGGACAAACCCTGCGTTTTCGGAAGTTTCGACGGTCATAGACCGCTGTTACAGAGGAAGATGCAGGTAGTGAAAGTCAGATCGGTCCCGCTCAGGCGGGACTTCAAACTTTCGGTCTCCCTCACGGGAACCGAGTCGTTTTAAACGGAGAGTTTGATTCTGGCTCAGAACGAACGCTGGCGGCGTGGATAAGACATGCAAGTCGAGCGAGATTTTTTCCTGTAGCAATACAGGGAAAAGTCTAGCGGCGAACGGGTGCTTAACACGTGGGCAATCTGCCGAGAAGTGGGGGATAGCTCGCCGAAAGGCGAATTAATACCGCATGTGATCAGAGTGGACATCCATTCAAAATCAAAGTCGGGGCAACCTGACGCTTCTTGAGGAGCCCGCGGCCTATCAGCTAGTTGGTGAGGTAACGGCCCACCAAGGCTTAGACGGGTAGCTGGTCTGAGAGGACGACCAGCCACACTGGGACTGAGACACGGCCCAGACACCTACGGGTGGCAGCAGTCGAGAATTTTTCTCAATGGGGGAAACCCTGAAGGAGCGACGCCGCGTGGAGGATGAAGGTCTTCGGGTTGTAAACTCCTGTCATTTGGGAACAAGGTGTGCGCGTTAACTGCGCGCGCATTGATAGTACCAGAAGAGGAAGAGACGGCTAACTCTGTGCCAGCAGCCGCGGTAATACAGAGGTCTCAAGCGTTGTTCGGATTCATTGGGCGTAAAGGGTGCGTAGGCGGCGCGGTAAGTCGGATGTGAAATCTCGGAGCTTAACTTCGAAACTGCATTCGATACTGCCGTGCTTGAGGACTGGAGAGGAGACTGGAATTTACGGTGTAGCGGTGAAATGCGTAGATATCGTAAGGAAGACCAGTGGCGAAGGCGGGTCTCTGGACAGTTCCTGACGCTGAGGCACGAAGGCCAGGGGAGCAAACGGGATTAGATACCCCGGTAGTCCTGGCAGTAAACGGTGCACGTTTGGTGTGGGAGGATTCGACCCCTTCTGCGCCGGAGCTAACGCGTTAAACGTGCCGCCTGGGGAGTACGGTCGCAAGATTAAAACTCAAAGAAATTGACGGGGGCCCGCACAAGCGGTGGAGTATGTGGCTTAATTCGATGCAACGCGAAGAACCTTACCTGGCCTTGACATGCATCTCTAAGTTGGTGAAAGCCAGCGAGTCCCGAAAGGGACAATTTGCACAGGTGCTGCATGGCTGTCGTCAGCTCGTGTCGTGAGATGTTGGGTTAAGTCCCGCAACGAGCGCAACCCCTGTGAACTGTTGCCACCGAGCCGAGAGGCTCGAGCACTCTGTTCAGACTGCCCCGCTCTAACGGGGAGGAAGGTGGGGACGACGTCAAGTCAGTATGGCCCTTACGGCCAGGGCTGCACACGTACTACAATGCCCAGTACAGAACGATCCTAGACCGCGAGGTGGAGGAAATCACTAAAACTGGGTCCAGTTCGGATTGAAGTCTGCAACTCGACTTCATGAAGCCGGAATCGCTAGTAATGGCGCATCAGCTACGGCGCCGTGAATACGTTCCCGGGCCTTGTACACACCGCCCGTCACATCATGGAAGTCGCTTGTAGCCGAAGCCGGCGCGCTAACCCGCAAGGGAGGCAGCCTTCTACGCTATGAGCGGTAACTGGGATGAAGTCGTAACAAGGTAGCCGTAGGGGAACCTGCGGCTGGATCACCTCCTTTCTAAGGAGAAATTCATCGCCTCCGGATCTCCAGATTCGAAGAGCGGTTGAATAGGTCGACGGCTAAACCCGCGGGTGAATCAATTGATCATCTGCGGATATGCCGTGAAGACTCTGGAATCGAAAGAAACCAGAGCTCAAAGAAAACGACGGTAACGCACAATTCAGTCTTTGCTGCACATCGACTGCAATGCCGGATGACGATTCGCAAGATCGACATCCGGCATTTTCTTTTTTGGAGTGGCCCGCGCTGTCCGCCTGCTAAAATTTGCTCTTCGGATGAAAGCAGGCGTTCCGCGAAATTATTCGATTTTCGTTGCGATCCACCAAGTCGTGCCGCCGGCGTCTTTTACGCCGCCGCGCTTATCTTCGTCTTCTTTCTTTACTGGTTCCTGAACGGAAACCGCGCCTGCGTCTAACGCGCGTCGATGCGTCGCGTCAACGTCCGGCACGTAGATGTGGACATGCGCTTGCATGGGCGGCCAGCCGGGGGCGCCATCGGCGATCATGATCACACTATCGTCGATACGGACTTCGGAATGCCTTATTTTGCCCTCGGCGTCTGAGAAACAGCGCACCTCCACCCCGCCAAAGACCTCCTTAAGGAACTCGATCGTCTTATTCGCACCATCTACAATAAGATACGGCGAGACCGTGCTGGAATGGCCTGGTTTGTAGTTCTTGCTCATAGAATGACGATCGAGGACTGCTCACATTAAATCAATCTAGCCGCTCGATTGGTGTCTGCGCTGTGATAGACCTCCTGATACGAGCCTCCTGTTCGGCGCGGCATTCTGAGATGCGGCTTCGATCAGCTTCCGCGAGCGCGCGCCGGAGAGCACCGGCTTCAAGGTCCTGGCAATAAGCCGGTGTTCCTGGCTGCTGCCGCCAGGAATCGTCCAGATCACCACCGTCGACTGGGTCGAAGCCAAGGTCATCGACGAGGCGAAGCACTGCTGCCTTGGTGTCCAACGAATCGCCGAATATCGAAAGTGCGATCCGCCCCTTTGTTCCCCTCGGAACGCCCTTTTCGAGAAGGCTTTTGACGAGGATGTTATTGAAGGCCTTGATCACCGGACGCCCGATCTGCTGCGCGACCCACTGGCTATCCAGCATGCCGCGGTCGATCGTATCGATCCGGCCATCGCGAAGCTCGGGATGGTAGTTGCCGATATCGATGACGACGACGCTGCTCGGTACGTTCGCAAACAGCGCTCGCGGAAGATCGGCGACGGCCTTCGTTGGGATCGCGATGATGACGATTTCTCCGGCTTTGGCAGCGTCGACAACGGAAACGGGCGTCGCGCTGATCTCCGCCGCCAACCCGGTCAGGCTGTCCGGTCCTCTCGAGTTCGCGATCGAGACGTGATGGCCGCGCTTGGCAAGGTGGCGCGCAAGTATTGCTCCCATGCTTCCAGCGCCAATGATTCCGATTCTCATGTGGAATAGCTCGACCGGACGCCGCTCGCTTTACGTGTCCCGGTCTTTTTTTGTCATCGCTCTTTCTCCTTCTTTTGACCGTCCTTCATCATTCGTTGCCTTCTGGGCCACGTTCGAATCGTCTCCTCTACCGGCACGCCGCCGATGTGAACGATCACCAGCGTCGGCGTCCTTGCCCAGCCTGAATTCCCCGCTCGATTTGAGCGCTCCATTCCTCGGACGGCTGAGCGTCGCCGTATTCGTCGTGCCAGTTCCACCATTCGTACGGCGGAGTCTGAGGGTAGCCCTGCAGGCGAGTCTTCCCAGTTCTCCTGGCGCCCGAGCGCAGTCATATCGAGGTAGCTCCAGGTGCTCCCGAGCGCCTCGTCGCCGCGATTGTTGATGAAGTAGTTGCGGAACACGCGGTCGCCATCGCGGATGAACGCGTTCGTGCCGTGCCACTCGTCTACGCCAAAGTCTTTATCGAAGTCGTCAGTGATGGTGTACCACGGAGTCTGCCAGCCCATCCGCGCCTTCACACGCTCGATGTCCACCTGCGGCGCGCGTGAACAAAATAGAAGTGTGGTGTTACGGGCTTTGAGATGAGCAAGGTTGCCAACGTGGTCAGCCACCATTGAGCAGCCCACGCAGGCATGGTCGGGCCAGCCGCGCACGCCGGGTTCGAGGAAGGCGCGGTAGACGATCAACTGACGGCGGCCGTCGAACAGATCGAGGAGACTCGCCTTACCGTCGGGCCCATCGAACTCATACTCCTTCTCCACGGCCACCCACGGCATTCGCCGGCGCTCGGCCGCCAGCGCGTCACGGGCGCGGGTCAATTCCTTTTCCTTCACGAGCAGTTGCTGACGTGCAGCCTCCCATTCCTGCGGTGACACGATCGGAGGTGTGTTCATTGCGAGATGCTCTTTCCGGTGCTCCATGTCTTTCTTTTTGTTCTTATTCACGTTTTTCTCTTTGTTCTTGATATTGTTGCCGCGGAGGCCGCTCATGACGAGCGTGGCTATGGCATTCTTGTTCGTTCAATGATAGAACGAATGAGCGAGATCACTTGAGGACAGTCATTTTTCGTTGGTGAAAGTGTCGCATTGACTTAACGCCTAATGCCCGAGTATCGCTACTGGTGTTCTTCCTTACTCGGTGTCGTGCAAGTCGACCCATGTTTGAATGTCTTCGCGATCACCTAAGCCTGATCGCTCCTTGGCTGCCTGCAGACCTGCGCTCGCGTCATCTGTAGAAACGCATTCCAGATCGAGATTCCCTCTTCGCTGGGGCGACGGCCACTCGCGAAATAACAACCCCGCATTGCTATCCGGCATTTTTGTTTTTCTGGAGAGCGCACCCATCCTTGCGTGAACCTTTAGGCATCTTGCCGAAAGACTATGAGTTACAAACAATTCGACCGATATGCTGAATTGAGCAGGCCGGAGGCGTGTGCTCCATTTTCTCATGATCATCGAAATGCGCACCTACAAAATCAAACCTGGCAAGCGAACCGAATTTCTCGAAGTCCTTGAATCCAAAGCCATCCCCGAGCACCAGAAAATCGGCATGAAAGTTCTTGGTCCCTTTCTCTCGATTGAAGATAAGGACACGTTTTTCTGGATGCGGGCTTTTCCTGATCTCAAAAGCCGGGAAAAAATGAGGGATGAATTCTATGAAGGAAAACTTTGGAGGGAGGAACTGGAACAGAAGCTAATGCCGATCCTGGAGAAATACGACGTGGTCGTGGTGGAAGCTAAAGAAGGCCTCGGCGATTGGCGCTAAACCGGAGCCGAAACTAACCGCAACAAAACGGTCGTGGCGTTCTCCCTTCTTCAACGTCGTGCAGATCCACCCAGGTCTGGATGTCATCGCGATCTTCAAATCCTTCACGTTTTTTCGCCGCCTTTAAGTCAGTGCTTGCTTCATCGCGCCAACCGCGTTTTAGCAGAAACGCATTCCAAATCTTAATTTCCTCCTCGCTCGGTTTACGCCCCCGCTCGAAGCACCATTTAAGAATCTCCTCGTCCGATCCGCCTTTCAACGTTCGATCGACAAGTTCGTTGTAATCGATTCCGAGAAATCTTGTGCAACGCGCGTCGAACATGGTTGGATCATCGTCCACGCCGACAAAATAATCCGGGGGCAATTCGCCTCGCGCTTTTAATCTGATCTTGTCCAGCATCCGCGCGAAGTAGACCAGACCTTTGGTCTCCTTGTAATCGCTGCATGGAGTCTGAGTTTGCATTCAAAGCAAAGTTCCTGGCCTTGTGGTAAAGTGTCAACGGTCCACTTTGAGCGAAATGGCCATACCACTTCGACGCGGGCTTGCAGTCACCGGCAACTGGCCTAATGAGCACGATTCGAAACGTGAAAAGGACTTCGCCTAAAAAGCTCATTAAGAAGCAGCGGCGGCGTCATTCGATCATGGCTTTTGAAATGATTCAGCTCGATCGCGCTGCGGATGAACCGCTTCATGAACAACTTTATCGCCAGATTCGGGATGAATTGATTTCGGCAAGCTTCAACAACAACTCTTCACGAGTCCCCTCGTCTCGCGACCTGGCCGCCGACCTTGGCATATCGCGTTTCACGGTAAACGTCGCTTTCTCGAGGCTTCATGCGGAAGGTTATCTCCAATCGAGAGTTGGATCGGGCACGTTCATTGCCGAGCCACTGCCCGAAAGCTTCCTGAGTGCGCAGACGACAAAAGCAGAACCGCACATAGAACGCCCGCCGCGCCTTTCCGATCGGGTAAGAAATATTCCGGATAATCGAGTCGGAAAACAGTTCAATTTCGGAATCGCCGGGCCTCCCGGTGTGTCCTTTGTTCCCGCTGTCGCGGCGCTTGACGAATTTCCGATCGCAATATGGGAACGACTCAGAGCGGAAGTCCTCGCAAAAAAAGGAGCGCATCTGCTCCAGTATGCATCAAGCCGTGGTGACCCCGACCTGCGCAAAGCGCTGGCAACTTATTTGTGCGATCACAGAGGTGCGCGTTGTCATCCGGACCAGATCATCATCACCGCTGGCACGCAGCAGGCGATGATGATCAGCGCGATGGCCCTCGTAAATCGCGGCGAGGTTGCGTGGATCGAGGATCCCGGGTTTTACCAGGCCCGCCGCGTCTTCGGGTTCGCCGGAGCGACCGTTACTCCAAGACCTGTCGACCGGGAGGGAATCACCATTGCGCGGCCGTCGCAACAGCGTTCGCCGAAAATAATCTATGTCACTCCTTCTCATCAATTCCCACTTGGTATGACGACGAGCCTCGCGCGAAGGACGGCTTTGATCGATTTTGCACGCACCTGCGACGCTTACATCTTCGAGGACGACCATAACTCGGAATTTCGGTATACCGGTCCCCCACTCCCGTGTTTGCAGGGGCTAGATAACGCCGGACGTGTTATCTACGCAGGCACAATGAGTAAGATCCTCTATCCCTCCTTGCGACTGGGCTACATCCTCGCGCCGGAGCAATTGGTCGAGCCAATGATCAAAATTCGTGCCGTGATGGACCAACATTCTCCCGCGATTGATCAGGCAACGCTGGCTCGATTCCTGACCGAGGGATTTTTCCTGAGCCACATTAAGCGCATGCGAAAACTATATTCTGACCGACGAGAATATTTCATGGAACAATTCAACAGCTTGTTGAGTAAGTATTTTATGCTGGAAATTCCGGAAGCTGGCCTGCATTTCGTTGCCTGGCTACGGCGAAAAACAGACTTGCCGTTGATTACGCGTGTCTGCGCTGAGATCGGTATCAGGCCATCGCCGTTGTCGTCCTGCTTTATGAAAGCAGAGCCGGAGCCCGCGCTCACTTTCGGGTTCGCGGCATGGTCGCGTGCGCAAATTCGCGAAGGTCTTAGCAAGTTTGCGTACGGCGCTTAATTCGAAATTGAATTAGCTAATTTCGGCGATCCGCCAGCTCTCCACGGACGCGGCTCTTCACGAGCACCGACTTCAATCGTTCCGCTATTCTGGACCCGGCGAAGAACCACCGATTGTCTGGGCGGAGATTCGTTGATAGAGCCATGAACCAAACGAAATGGCTCGTACGAAACACGGGAAGTGGCTCTGGTGGTAACTTCCAGCCAGTCCCTAAAGTGTCGTCATGAAAAATTCAAACCATACTTCGACTCGTCTCAGAATTGCAAGAATTCCACTGTCGATCCTTTTGATCGCAGTGGGCTGCGGATTGTTTGCCGCATCGCAACAGCAACAGCAATACACCATCACCGATCTGCCCTCGTTAGGTGGAACGAACAGTCGCGCCAACAGCGTAAATAATCGCGGCTGGCTCGCTGGTTACTCCAACCTAGCGGGAGATCAGACTCGGCACGCTGCGCTTTGGCGCGACGGCACGTTAACCGATCTCGGTACGCTTGGCGGTCCGAACAGCAATATCACCTGGTCGGTCAAGAGTAACTCCGGTGTGGTCGCCGGCATTTCGCAAACATCAATGCCGGACCCGTTGGGGGAAGCTTGGAGCAGCGCCGCGTTTTATCCCGGCGCTACCGGCACAGGCTTCATCAATCTCGGGTTCGCTTGGGAAAATGGAACTATGCGCGCGTTGCCAACTCTCGGCGGTAACAATGGTTTTGCCACAGGCGCAAACAGCCGCGGCCAAATCGTCGGTTGGGCGGAGACCAATGCTCACGATCCAACCTGCGTCCCGCCGCAACAGTTGCAGTTTCTGCCGGTCGTTTACGGAAAAAAACCTAACGACATCGCTGCGCTGCCCTTAGTCGCAGGCGACACTTCCGGCGCCGCCACCGGGGTTAACGAGCAAGGCCAGATCGTCGGCATCTCCGGAATTTGCGATCAGGCCGTCGGCCGAAACACCGCGCGGCACGCCGTGTTGTGGGACAAGAAGGGTAACATCATCGATCTTGGCGATCTCGGCGCTCCGTTCTGGAACACGCCAACGAATATTAATCAGCGCGGCGACGTCGTTGGCTTTGCCGGCGCGCCTAACGACCTCGATGGCAACTTTCTCCAGGCATTCATTTGGACCGCCGAAAGTGGAATGCAGCCTCTAGGTTTCCTTCCGGGTGATGTTCACAGCGAAGCCTATGGAATCAACGAGCGGCGCCAGGTTGTGGGGCTTTCCTGCGATGCGGACGGAAATTGCCGCGCGTTTATCTGGGAAAACGGCATTATGCGAGATCTCAACGATTTCAGACAACCCGGCTACACTGCAACACTCGAACAAGCCAGAGATATCAACGAAGCTGGCGAGATCTCTGGACGCTCCCTGGATTCCAGCAGGCGTGAGACGAGCATTTCTCGCGACACCTCATTAATTTCCGCGTTAGGAGAAACGGACAAGGTGCCGGATGGCGAACGGCAGCATCGACATCCGGCATTTTGATGTTTTTTCTATAGCGGCTCCGGTTCGTAACCCGCCAACACTGACCGTCGCAAATAGAATTTCTTGTTCGCTCGCAATGGTTCAACTCGAACAGAAACTGATGCCAGCGATGGAGAAATACAATGTGGCGATGATTGAAGCACAAGATGGTATTGGCCAGTGGCGCTTAGTGCGCGGCAGCTGGCGTTTGCAATCCGCGATTCACAATCTACAATCCGCAATCGAACCGGGGGCATAGCTCAGTTGGTAGAGCGCCAGCTTTGCAAGCTGGAAGTCAGGGGTTCGAATCCCCTTGCCTCCAGTCTTCGCTCGCGTCGCAGAGGAGAGCGTGGACTGTCGCGCCGTAGCCTTGGCGTAGGCGGACCCGTTTTCGGCTTGCCCCCTTCTTCGCGCGAGCTACCACTCGGCAAGCCACCTTATGACAAAATTCTTCTACGTTTACATTCTGCAGAGTCAGACGGAACCTCAGCGATTCTATACCGGGTTAACAAACGATTTGCGGACACGTCTCAAACATCACAACTCTGGCCGTATTCTTCACACGGCCAAATGGAAGCCGTGGCAACTCAAAACCTACATTGCTCTTTCCGATCGATCTCGCGCCGCACAATTCGAGCGATATTTGAAATCAGCGTCTGGTCGCGCATTTACTAAAAGGCATTTGTAATCCGATGAATTAGCAGGGAGTAATCCCGTTGCCTCATATTCTCCAGAATGTGATTGGTGAACAGTGGCCTGTGATCCGAAATTCGCGTGCTACTTGACCCATTACTGATCAACGTTCACTGTTCACTTCCGCATTACCGGGCCTGTAGCTCAGTTGGTTAGAGCATGCGCTTGATAAGCGCAGGGTCACTGGTTCGAGCCCAGTCAGGCCCATTTCCTTTTTTCGGGGGATCAGAACTGAAAATAAACGAATGGCACTTGCCCGGTAGCCGGGAATAGCTCAAGCGCCAGAAACGCGCAAACGTATGCTGGAACTTGAACGCGTGCCGGTTGAAGTGCGAGACGGTCAATAAACTGAGTGCGTTCCTGCGCGACCGCCAAGAATAACGAAATAAAAATCAGCGCGATCGTACCGGTTGTGAGCAAAAATTCACCAGTTACGTGCTGAAAACCGAACAATGCACTCAAGACGTATCCGCTGGCTTGGAGCGTCCTCGGGCGAAAGAAAGCCATACTTACTGTGCAGGACAGAAACATCAGTCCAATGCTAAACGGCACGAAGTAACGTTTTCTCATAACGTCGGCGATTGGTGTTCCCGTTGCTGCCCGATCGAAGAGTCGATACCCAATCAGCAGAACGCCGTGGTATGCTCCCCAGGCAACAAATGTCCAGTTCGCTCCGTGCCATAGTCCAACGAGTATCATCACAATCATAAGGTTGCGGTACAACCCGAACCGCCCTTTCCTTCCCCGGGTAAATGGCATGAACAAATAGTCCCGGACCCATGTGGATAGGGTTATATGCCACCTCTGCCAGAAGTCGGGTGGATTTCTGGCCAGGAATGGCCGCGCAAAATTAAGTGGAAACTCAAAGCCCAGCAGCTTTGCGCAACCACGAGCGATATCGGTGTAACCAGAGAAATCAAAAAAGACTTGCATGAAGAAAGCGATGCAACCTGACCATGCGGCCAGCCAACCTGGGTGCGCCACCGGATCATTAAAATAGCTATCGGACACGACGGCGAATCGGTCGGCAAATACCATCTTCTTAATCAGACCGGCCAGAACAAGAATGATGCCGCTTTGCACCATAATCGCCGCAGGGCCACGCCAGTATTGAATTTGTGAGATGAATTGCCTTGCTCGGATGATTGGACCCGCAATGAGGTGAGGAAAAAACGCGATGAACAATGCATAGTCGACGAAGTTTCTCACTGCCTTCATCTTCCCCCAATAGACATCGATTGTGTAAGAAAGGCTGGCAAAAGTATAGAAACTGACGCCTACAGGGAGAATAATTTGCAAGACAACCGATGACTCAGGCACGTGAAGCAACGCAGCCAGCGAGCTTGCAAAAAAATCGTAATACTTAAAGAAACCAAGAATACCGAGATTAACTGCGAGGCTAACAACAAGTAACAGTTTCTTGCGGCGGCCACTGGCCCGCTCCAGCAGAATTCCGAGGAAGTAATCAACTATGGTAGAGGTAAGAATCAACACGATGAATCGTGGATCCCACCACATGTAAAAGATGTAACTCGCACCCAGGAGCAGGAACTTGCCGATGCGAAACGGGACGCTGTAAAAAAGCGTCGCTACAATCAAGAAGAATATCCAGTATTGAAAGCTGTTAAATAACATAGGATAACCCGGTCGATAGCTAGTTGGCTTCGTCGATTCGCTTATCACTCAAACCATCACCGCTGAAGCGACTAACATTCGAGACACCGCAGCCCGAGGGGAAGCGACCCCGCGCCAGCGTTGAGTCGGAACGAACGTGTCCATCTGAATTGGCCGACCGTAGGCGCCCGACCAACTCAGCTACCAGTGTTTCAGTAAATCGTTGCCGGCCCTTTGCATTAAGGTGGAACCCGTCAAAGTAATATTCGGGTTTCTCAAGAAAATCGAACGTCTGTTCGGGAAGGGAAAAAACGGCCTTTTGAGTCGTGACGGTCGGAAAGACAGCGTGGAAGGTCATCGAAGCTCCCGGGAACCCGGCAAATGGACCGCGCGGAACGGGGGTAAGGACAATCTTCGTCTGACTACCCGAATAACTATTCAAGATTCGCTGAATCCCGTCGCGCTGCATTCTCAGGAAATCTTGTGTCTCCGATTGAGATGGCTTCAACAGGCTATCTCTGATGGCTTCTCTCTGGACCTCAGTCAATCGTGGTGGAAAAGTCACCTCACCCGTCTTGGGATCATAGGAAGTGCCGACGATGTCGTAATCCCGGCCTTTGTAGAGATCGCGCGATTGAAGTCTCGTTGGCTCTTCTTGAATGCTTCGGATACGCGCGATGGGATGTTCGAGAAAATCGACTACGTCACTCTGGAATGCCGAGCCTCGCAGTATGCATGCTGTAAATGCCCTGAAACGACCCGACCATCGCTGAAAAGCAGAAGCAAAATTGAAGCAGTCTCCGTAGCGTAAGAGCGGAGCTGCCATTGAAATTCTCAAATGGTCAGCGCTGTTTGGTTCAAAGCCGATGCCATAGGGAACCACAATCGCCCAATAACGGCGTCTCGTAGGATCGACCTCGCGCAGCATATAGTCCCATATGTTCACGGCGGAAGCTGGTTCCGCGAGATTCACAAACTTGAATCCATCGACAGAGCTGAGTTTATCGGCAACCGGAGCGGAGAATCCTTCCGCCATTCGCGAATCCCCCAAAACCAGCACCTCTTTGAGGCCCGATGAAACGCGATCCTTTTCGGCTCGTGTAATGGCTGCCATTCGCCCCGCGTAAGAATCTGGCGCTAAAATCGAACTGTATAAGCGCGTATGGAAGACCATGCCATCTACGCAGATGAACGCAGCCAGGCCGAGCAGCAAATTTCGCCCAACATGAAGCGGCCGCGGCGAGGTAGTTGGCTCAACGGGAAATTTGGTGCGTACCGGCCCTGTTGAGCTCAAGTAAACGGCGATGTACAAAATTGCGATGAGCGTGGCAACCAGCAGCCAGCGCAGTCGGCCGTACGATAATGGAGAAGCGCCGGTTTTCGCGATTCCGGAAACGGTCACCGTAGCAAGCAATGTCCGTCGCTCAGCATCTCTGTAGAGTTCGAAAACATAACTGCCCGTCCGAATCCATGAGATAACCCGGCTACCTTCACTACCTTTAGCGATAAGAACTGGCGGCCGCCCGTTTGCCACCACGAAAACAAAGCCCATCGATTCATCGCCCGTATTCCAGGCGAGATCGGTGCTGGCGAAACCACTAGTGATCTTTATGCGCTCTGGCGTAGCTGTAATCCTCGCCGTACTCTTCGCCTTTCGTGCATCGGTGTCCGTTCCGCCCTTTTGCGCGACGCCTCCCGCCACCCACGGCGATCCCAAACAGACAGCAAGCCAGAGGGCGACGGCAGAAAATACAGAGGGAAGATTCGCCACCGCCCGAGGTTTACGCGTAGCAGACGACGACGAAAGTTTGGCCGTAGTCCTCTTTATCATGGAGCGAACACGCGGAGTCGCAGGCGCAACACCCGCTGGTGACGTTTCAACACACTGCCTGACCTGGCCCAATTGGCTCTCCCAAAGGAGCGCATCGGAAAACCTGAGGTGAGAACGCGACCAGATGTATCCTTCACCTGTGATCAGCATTCACGGCTGATTATTTCATTAACTCTTTGCCAAAGGCAAGCAGCAGAGAAAGACACCTTCAAAATCGTGATTGGACATTCGGGTCGGCAGGTACTCTTTCGAGCTTGATTGAACGAGTTATCCCAAAAATCGCGCCGATTAGCAGTCCGATAATCGCGCCGCCGCTATCGATCACGATATCGGTTGCCGAAGCGCCACGGGACGGGACGAACGTTTGATGAAATTCGTCCGTGGCAGCCACAAACAGGCAGGCGACCCAGACACTCAAATAAAGGATCGCCAGCGACCGCTTGAGATTCGTAATAAAAATTGCAGCGCGAAGCAAAAGCAGGGCCAGAACAGCGTACTCGCCCAAATGCGCGCACTTCCGAATGATGAAGTGAATCGACGCAAGTGTCTCGGGTGAAATATCCGGCTTGAGCCAGCGTAAAAACGGAACAATGAATCGCGACGTGTGCTCGGCCGACATCAGATCGATCGAGCTGAGGAAAATCACTCCAAGCCAGATGAACACAGGCAGCCAGTTCTTTAGAAAGCGTTCGAATTTCATCCCTATGGCGGCAGGCATGTCGCCTGCAAAACTAAGTCGATGCAGCCGGCACGGCTGGCGCTACAGTTGCGGAAATCGCCTCATGTCCAAGTTGAATCTTACCAGCCCCCTCACCTTCGAGCCCATTTTCATGGAACGCATGTGGGGCGGGCGGCGTCTCGAATCTGAGTTCGGCAAAAAACTGCCAGCGCAGAAACGCATTGGAGAATCATGGGAAATCGTCGATCGACCGGAAGCGCAAAGTGTTGTCGCAAACGGGCCGCTGCGCGGAAAAACTTTGCACGACTTGTGGACTCAAGATCGGGGCGAAATCTTCGGAGACCTTTCCGACGCATCTCGATTTCCGCTGCTGGTCAAGCTTCTTGATGCGCACGAGAAGCTTTCATTGCAAGTGCATCCGCCGGAAGAAGTCGCCAGTAAGCTGGGAGGCGAACCAAAGACCGAGTTTTGGTACATTGCTGCAGCCGAACCGGGGGCTGAGCTTTATCTCGGATTTCGTGAATCGATCACGCGAGATCAGTTTGAGAAGACGCTGCGCGACGGAACGGCAGCCGATCACGTTCACAAAATCCGAGTCAAAGCAGGCGACGCGGCGTTTCTGCCATCTGGACGTCTGCACGCTTTGGGCGCGGGTAATTTGCTAATCGAAGTTCAGCAGAACAGCGACACCACCTATCGGGTGTTCGATTGGAACCGCGTGGACGGCAAAGGCAAGCAGCGTCAGTTACACGTCGATGAAGCGTTGCAATGCATTGATTTTACTGACGTTCGGCCGCGATTGCTGCATCGCGAAGGCGAACTGCTGCTGCGTCACAATTTATTCGAGATCCGGAAATGGAATCTCGATTCGCCGCGCGAAATCGCCCCTCGCGGGCAATTCGCAATCGTTTGCTGCCTCACCGGCTCCGTCCACTGCGCTGACGTCGATCTTAGGCCTGGGGAATTTTTCCTGATTCCAGCCCAGTTGCAGGACCGACAATTGCATGCACGCACGGACGGAACGAGTCTATTACGCGTAACGATTCCGCAAGCGTCGGGGTTTCTGTAACCGCAAGATTAACGAAACGACCGCTGTCAAACACGCGCCGCTACAATCCAAACCCGCCGCGCAATCTCATGATTCTTAACCGGAATGGCGTTCATTTTTTGCGGCGGTGTCGATTCTTCTCGCGCAGTTGAGGCAATGAAGGTGCCGGCCCCGCACAATGCAAAGCAGAGCAAAACGATCGCGATTTTCAGTGTCAGAGGCATGAATCGCTCAAGTCCTATTGCATACCTTCACTCCAGAGCTTCTCCCAATCGGCGCAAGTAAGTAAAGCTATAAATTCCGGTGCTGTGTCCGTCGGCCCAGCGCGGCTGCAACGCGTAACCGCCGATGAGATCGAAACCGGCGAGTCGAAAACTCTCGTCCGTATAAGTTACCGGCGGCCGCGAGAGATTACCAAGCACATCGGGTTCGCCGCCGCACGCCGCGCAAGGACACGCGCGTCGCAACGTCTCAAGTTTGAAAAACGATTCCGACCCGTCATTCCAAGAGATCGCGAGCTCGCTGCCTATCTGCTGAATGTTTGTTGGCTCAAGTCGCATCTAATCTTTTGGTCGTTTGGATCGTTCACCAAAAATTGCCGTACCCACGCGCACCAGCGTAGCTCCTTCCTCAACTGCGATCCAAAAATCCTGCGTCATGCCCATTGAAATGCGTGGAAGTCTCAAATCGAATTCCTCCTCGAGCGAATCGCGCAGTTCGCGCAACTGCACAAAGAATTTCCGGGACGCTTCTGCTTCCTCTGCGAGCGGCGGAATACACATGAGTCCTTCGATCGACAGTCGCGGAAGCGCAAGGAGGGATTCCATTTCAGCACGCAGGGTTTCGGCCTTGAAACCGAATTTGCTCCCCTCCTCCGCCACATTTACTTCCAATAACACACTCGGATGCCCTCCCTCCTCGGCCGCGATCCGGTTCATCTCTTGCGCCAGCGCAAGCGAATCGACACTGTGAAAAAGTTCAAACAACGGCAGTGCGTGCCGGATCTTGTTTTTCTGGAGGTGTCCTACGAAATGCCAGCGCAAGTTTGACGGCAGCTCTGGAATTTTCACACGAGCCTCCTGGACACGGCTTTCGCCAAAAAGTGTATGCCCAGCGTCGACTGCCTCGCGCACTTTCCCGGCCGGATGCGTTTTCGTGATTGCCACGAGTTCGATGTCATTTGCTGAACGACCGCCTTTCGCAGCTGCTTGCATGATTTGCTCACGAACCCGCTCAATATTTTCGGCAACGCCCATCAACTCCGACTCTAGCGAATTCTGTCCGTTCCGAAACCTCCTGGTAATTGCTGATCGGATGACTATTTGCTCGCAAATCACTCTGAGATCCCCCAGAACGAGCGGATATGAGACGCTATTCACTTCTTCTCGGAATCATCGTGGCGGCGATCGCTTGTTCCAGCTTGCCCGCGCAAGAAAAACCCGCCGTCCAGCCTGATGCGACTGTAATCAGCATCCTTCAGGGCAGCGCGGGCAAAGCTGTCGAGTTGCACCTCAGATCTGGAGAAAAAATCGGAGGGAGAGTCGGCCAAGTCACCGATAATATTGTCTATCTTTCCCATCTAACTGGCGCAGAATTCTTCGACGCCTTCGTAGATGTGAAAGATATTTCGGCGGTGGTAATCCGTGCGGCTGGCCGATAGGCATCGCTAAATGGAATGATGATAACTCAGATCAAGATCTTCTAGACATTTTGGGATTGCCACCGGCGATGGCGATTAAAAATACTGCGGCATGAAATTCACTAAGAACATCGGCATGGTGCTGCTTGCGGTCTATCTTATTATCGACGGCCTTTTGGGATTCGGTCTAAATCTCGGACCGTTCGTTTTCCTTTTGTACCTTGTGGCACTCGCCGCCGGAGTCCTTATTCTCATCGGCAAATAGATCAGCCCCCTAATCCGGTATTCGATCGTAAGCGTTCCGCGCTGGATGTTTGCTGCTCTCCTAGGTTCAGCAATTTCTTCATTTTCGATGCCAGCTTCGGGCCTATCCCTGCTTCTTCGTGTTTGAAGAAAACAAAAACTTCGCCCCAGTTTGATTCTTGTTCGCGAACAAACTTCGTCCAGCGCTCGACATCGCTCTCCGCGTAATCTTCGCGGCGTAACCGCAGATAGCCGTAATCAGTGGTCACAACCTTTGGCGTCTCGAGTTTTTCGGTGTCGGCGATACAAAGCGCGGCGCCGCACGTTCGCAAAGTTTCAAAGACTTCATCGTCAAACCACGATTCGTGACGGAATTCGAATGCAGCGCGCATTCCACCAGGCAGGCCATTCAAAAAATCGCCCAGCACCAGAGTGTCCTTCTTGAAATTGGGCGGGAGTTGAAACAGCACCGGTCCTAATTTTTCACCCAGTGCTGAGACTACATCATGGAAATATCGCAGTGTATCCGCACATTCACGCAGTTTTGACCAATGCGTGATCTTCTGCGGCGCTTTTAATGCGAACCGAAAATTCGCCAGGAGTTAGCGCTTTCCAATTATCGATCGTCTTAGGTGCAGGAATCCGATGAAACGTGTAATTGATTTCTGTAGTCGAAAGGCGTTCCGCGTAAAACGGCAACATTTTTGCCGCCGGCAAATCTTCCGGATAAAAGTTTCCCTTCCACTCGGCGTACTGAAACCCTGATGTTCCAATCCAAAATTTCATAAAGGCGACAGAATGGCAGACTTCTCCAAGTAAACGCAGGCTTCAACAAGCACGAAAAGCTTTTTTAAGCGTCCGCTTGGGAAGCCGCATTCGAATTTAGTATAGCGGCGTGTTCTTTTGGCCTGTTCAGTTCGAACGGGAAGGAGAACGTTTATCAGCGCCGCAACTCAACCAAGAAGGGGGAAAATGATGAAAAAAATGCTATTGAGCATTGCCGTATTAATAGCGGCATCGTTTGCATGGGGGCAAACGACGCGGCAGCCGCTCATGAATGAGCGAGAGACAACGCAACAACTGCAACGACCGACAACGACCACTCAGACAACGATTACCACCGAAGCCAACGGGAACGATCACCGAGTACACACCCGGAAGCGCAATCGTGCTTAGAGAGAGCTCCGGGCCGGTGAGTTATCGCTTCGGCAAGACCGTGACGTATGTGACACGTAGCGGCAGAGTCTTGGACGAAGCCACCGTAAAATCAAAGATCAGAGTGGGCGTTCCAGTCCGGGTCCATTATGCCGGGACAGGTCCCAACATGGTTGTTGATCGTGTGATCCTCGAAGAGGATTAATATCTAAGCTCGTTTGTCTCCATCGCGCCTTTCTGTTCTGCCCGGTTTGGCGGAGCGGAAAAGGCGTGTTTTGTTTCCCACAGCCACCGCTCCCGGTCACTGCGATCAGGTTAAGTGAATCCCGTCCTTCGTTTCGCACTCGTCGCGGTATTGATTTCAAGCGGTGTTTTCCAGCGTCGGCGAATAGAAAGGCGACCCGCACGTCACTCCAAGGAAAGCCGACGTTGAAGCCGCCGCTCGACTGCAAGTGTTTCTTGACCGCGCAAATTTCAGCCCAGGCAAAATCGATGGACGCTATAATGACATTACCCGGAAAGCGCTAGCGCCAGATCGCGAGTCACGTGGCGAACAACCGCAAACGCCGCCGCCACAGCCCAAGGCAAAATCGAGGAGCCAGCGCCGCAGGCAAAGCTGAAATTTTTGCCGTACCGGGACGCTGCGGATGCAATCGCGGAGAAATTTCACAGCGACATTCATTTTCTTGAACCACTCAATCCCGGTAAGCTGAAAGCGCTCAAGCCCGGCGATCAACTCATGGTGCCAAACATCGGGCCGTTTGAGCTCTCCTCGGTAAAAGAGATTAAACCCGGCAGCGAAGTGAGCTCACAGGCCGCCAATGAGATGGAAGATCAACCTGGTACGCAAGCCGGAACTCCGGAGCAAACTGGAGGCGCACCCGCGGGCATCGTCATAAAGGTCGATGTGAAAACGAACATTCTCGAAGTACGCGAAGGCGAAAAGCTCATCGCCGCATATCCAGTTACGGTCGGCTCTACTCACACCGCCTCACCCATCGGTGAATGGAAGGTGCGCGGGATCACCAAGATGCCCACGTTTCGTTACGACGAGCAGATGGTCCAGCATGGCCAGCGCAGCGGCAATTTTTACCTGCTCAAACCCGGCCCGCGAAATCCCGTGGGCGTGATGTGGATCGCGCTTAACAAAAAAGGTATCGGTATTCACGGCACCAACGATCCTGCGTCGATTGGGCACGCTGCCAGCCATGGCTGTATTCGTCTGGCAATTGGGATGTGGTCCGGCTCGCGACAAAAATAAAACCCGGCGACAACGTCACAATTCATTAAAGTTCGGTGATGAACGAAACGCTCGCCGCTCGCGCGCTAAATATTCTCCACGATTGGGTCCAATCCGAAAGCCTGCGAAAACATTGCTACGCAGTCTCCGATTCGATGAAACATTTTGCGCAGTTGCGCGGCGAAGATGCCGATCTTTGGGAAGCCGTGGGATTGTTGCACGACATGGATTATGAGCGTCACCCCAATCTCGAACGCAGCTCGACCGAAGGCCATCCATTCGTCGGCGTTGCATGGCTTCGCGACCACGGATGGAGCGAAGAGGTCTGTCGCGCGATTCTTTCGCACGCGGACTACGCAAACGTCTCGCGCGAGACGGCGCTTGAGAAAACGCTCTACGCTGTGGACGAACTAAGCAGCTTTGTTGTAGCCGTCGCACTCGTTCGCCCGACAAAGAGCATTCACGACGTCGATGTGCGCGCGGTAAAAAAGAAGATGAAAGACAAAGCATTCGCTCGCGCTGTGAGTCGCGAAGACATCACGCGCGGCGCCGAGGAGTTAGGAATGCCGCTGGACGCTGTCATTGCCGAAGTGATAATGGCGCTAAAGCCTGATGCAGAACGCCTCGGTCTGCTGGGAACCATCCATTGAAATACTCTGACCAAGATTGAGCGGGGAGTTGGCAACCTGGCCTCTACAATTTTTCGGCAACAATCTCCAAGACCAGAGGCGTAATCATCAGCGCATTTGGATTCTTTTCCGCTTTCGCCAGATCGTTGCGAACTTGATCCGCGAATTCTTGATCGATCCGTCCCATTTCCATCAGCCGGGGAAGATAAATCTCAATGAACGTAGCGGGCCATTGCCACATGTAATCTTTCGGACGCACGCAAAACAGGTGTGGTCTCGCCGAGCGAATCGTGAAGCCGTTCGCAGGAAGCAGCGTGGCAAGTGCCACTGCTCCGTCAGGCTCACCGCCTGACTCGCGCCACGTTGCGATCACATGTTCGCGGAAGCGCTCCTGATGCGCCAAACGCGGAAAAAAATGCCACGTCTCATAATGGCCGTATTCATGGAAAATCGCCACGCTGCCTCTACGCATCACGTCGCCCAGCTTTTTGATCAACAGGGCAGGATCATTCACAAACGACATGACCCATCGGCACCAGGAAAAGTCGTAATTTCCACTGGGCAATTTATCTGTAATCAAATCCATTTGGTGAATCTTCACATTTGAGAGCGATCGCGCGTGACAGGCCTGTTCCATTGCGCGGATGAAATTCTCGGAACGTTCAAGCGCGACGACTTCACCTGTAGGGCCCGACAATTTCGGCAAGATCAACAGTCGCGTAGCCGGGACCCGCGCCCACGTCGAGTACGCGTTTGCCGACCGTGATACCGGCTCTCTGCCAGCAATCCAAAACTACCGGACGCCAGACACGATGTTGCAATCCGAGTCTCGCCAGTTCCTCGTTGTGCGTACCCAGGACGTAATCTCGATCCATTGTTAAAACTAATCGCTCACAGGCACGGACGCATCGACGAAATTCAGGCACCAAAGTCACTTGTCGGCATTAGGGGCGTAAAGTGATGCGGTTCCGCCAAACCTCGGACTGGCGTTTTCCCGCATCATCCCTGACAATAGAAAACCGCATTTACTCATGGAATACGAGATTCGACCACTTCTTGCCAAAGATGAGCCGGTCCTCCGGGAGATGCTTTATCAAGGACTATCCTCCGTTGGTAACCACCAACCTTCGCGCGAGATCCTGCAGAGGCCGGAGTTCGCGCATTATGCCGAGGGCTGGGGCCGGGCGGGCGATACCGGGTTTGTGGCACACGATAAGAAAGACGGATCAGTGCTCGGGGCCGTTTGGCTGCGCAAACCGGCCGATAAACTTGATGCACCGCCAGAACTCGCGTTTGCAGTCAGACCGGAGCACCGTCGCCATGGAATTGGCACCGCCCTTCTGACGCAACTGGTCCGCGCGAACCCTCATGAATCAACAATTTCGGTCAGACTCGTCGCAGGCAAACCGGTGTTGCGCCTTTATGAACGCTTTGGATTCAAGGTTGCGGAAGAAGGACCGAACGCCATCGTAATGCAAAGACAGGTGTAAGATGCTGCCACGGAAGCTCTGTTGAGCCGCGCCATGACGAGCAGCTTCAAGGCGCGAAGATCAGTAACACAAATACCGCGAAAAGGAGTAAGTGAACGCACCCCTGCAAGATATTTGTCTTGCGGCTGGTAAACGTAACGACACTCACCGCCAGCGTTAAAACCAACAGCGGAAGATTGCCGCCTTGCACACCGAGCGTGACTGGTCGTTTCGTGACCAGGCTAATTATCAACACGGCGGGAATTGTGAGTCCAATGGTCGCAAGCACGGAACCGAGTAGAATATTTATCGAACGCTGCAACTGATTGCGAAAAGTGGCTTGGATAGCGCCGATTCCCTCTGGGGTAAGCACCAGTGCCGCGATCATTGCGCCGCCAAACTCCTGAGGCAGCCCAAACTTCTCCATGCTGTTGTCCAAAGGGATGGCAAACTTTTCTGCCAGCAAAATCACGACTATCAAATAAAGAAGCAGCATCGATGCATGAAAAGCAGTTGATTGGACATGCAGTGAATGATGATCTGGACTTGCAGCCACACCTGCCTGCTCTGATTCCATGAAATAGCCGCGATGCCGCATCGTCTGAATCAGGAGAAAAATCGCATAAAGAAATAGCGTGACTACAATGAGAAAGATTTGCTGTTGGGTAGAAAATGTTGGGCCTGCCGTCGTAGTAGTAAAGTTTGGCAGAACCAAACCGAGCACCGCTAGCGTCATGATGACGTTAAGATAGGAATTGACGCCTTGCAGATTGTAATACTGCTCGCGATGGCGTAATCCGCCGATTAGCAGGGACAGACCAACGAACCCGTTGAGGGCAATCATCATTACGGAAAAAATCGCGTCCCGCCCGAGCGTGGGATTATTTGCACCATGCAACATCGCCGTAGAAATCATCACTACCTCAATGGCGATAGCCGAAAGCGTGAGGATTAAAGTCCCGTAAGGCTCGCCTAACTTAAGGGCAAGACAGTCCGCCTGCCGGGCCACGCACACCGCGGACCAAAGGATAACGGCAAAAAGCCAGAGGAAGACAACAATCAGCGTGACCGGATGCGCGATGATTTCAACCAGCCGGCTTCCAGTGCCCCAAAAAACGGCCACCGTTCCCAAGCCAATAAGGAATGGGAATTCTGCGCGTATGTTATCGCCGAGAGATCGAGTGCTCTTCGCTTGGTGGCTTGGTTTCGCCTTTCCAGACATGGGCGCGAGCATATCGAGTCCGTCTCGGCCATGCAATCAAGCGATAGCTCTCTCGTTTACATAAGTATCCCGCTTGCACACCGTGGACGTTTCATAAGCGGGACGCTTAGCGTTAGTTTCGCGTAATCCTTGGACTATTCTTTCTTCTGAGCGAGCGGCAGAAACTGTTCGTGCGCGACTTTGCCGTCTTTCACCTTATAGACTCCCACTTCGGACATCTGCATTCGTTTCTTGGAAGCTTTCTCAGTCACGTCCACATCGAACTGCACCACGAACGTATCCCCGGCTACAAACGGCCCGGCGACCTTTGAGCTGTGCACTTCGAAATTTTTCTCCCACCAATCCGTTTTTCCACGCACTTGATCTAGTCCACGCATTTCTGCTGGCATATTTTCCATCGCGTGCGGTTCGACGCTGACGATCTCTTTTCCATAGAGATCGTCCACCGCCTTCATCCATTCGCCTTTGCGGCAATAGTCCACCAGTTTTGTTGCGACTTCTTCTGTAGTATTCATTCTTCCTCCTTATTTTTGATTAAGAATTGTTCAACCGATATTTGTGTGACATTCGCCGTCCGCTTCGCGTGCTACTGCGACGGCTCGCCGCGCCTCACCCGCCTGCAATAGCACCGATGATTACAAACGGCTCAGATCCCTTTGCAATGCGTTCCGGCAGCGGCGCATCTGGCGATTCGTGAGATAGATCTTCTCCACAGGCAAAAAATCGGACGAGTGGCCGACGCAGCTGAGTGACGTGGTCGCGCATCGTACCGCGCAACATGGGATATCGAGCTTCGAGCTCGTCGAGTATAGACCGCTGAGTCACGGTGGCGTTGACGTCGAGTTCTAGGTCGCCATCGACGCGCGCCAACGTGCGCAAATGCGGCGGCAAAACAACGCGAATCACGGCAGCGTTTGCACCTCCACTGAAAGCACGGCCGGAAGATCGCGCACGATCGGCTTCCAGCTATCGCCCGCGTCGGGCGAGGCGTAAACTTGGCCGCCGGTTGTTCCAAAATAAATACCGCACGGCTCGAGCGAATCCACAGACATGGCGTCACGCAAGACATTCACGTAACAATTGCGTTGCGGCAGGCCCTTGGTGAGCGCTTCCCAGTCGTTTCCACCGGTCCGGCTGCGATACACACGCAGTCTGCTGTTAGGCGGATAATGTTCAGAATCGCTTTTGATCGGTACGACATAAATTGTCTCCGGTTCATGCGCGTGTACGTCGATCGGGAAACCGAAATCGGTCGGCAAATTTCCGCTCACTTCGCGCCATGAATCGCCAGAATCATCGCTGCGCATTACGTCCCAGTGTTTTTGCATGAATAATGTGTTGGGACGCGATGGGTGCATGGCGATGCGATGAACACAATGGCCGACCTCCGCATTTGGGTCCGGTATGTATTGTGAATGCAGTCCGTGATTGATGGGTTTCCACGTTGTTCCGCCGTCATCGGTGCGGAACGAGCCTGCGGCCGAGATCGCCACGAATATTCGTTGTCGATCCTGTGGATCCAGGAGGATTGTATGGAGACACATTCCACCTGCGCCCGGTTGCCATTTCGGGCCGGTGTCGTGTTGTCGGAGGCCGGACAATTCTTTCCACGATTTGCCGCCATCCTTCGATTCAAACAAAGCCGCGTCTTCCACACCGGCGTAAACATGCTCGGCATCATGCAGTGAGGGCTCCAGATGCCAAACGCGCTTGAACTCCCACGGATGCTGCGTGCCGTCATACCATTGGTGCGTGCCCGGGATTCCGTCGTAGACAAACTTGTTGCTCTCACCTTTCGACATGCCATCAGGACTTTTCAATTCCTCGGGTTTGCTTCCGGGCGTGTTCCAGGTTTTTCCACCGTCATCTGAGCGTTGAATGATCTGGCCGAACCACCCACTGGTTTGCGATGCGTAAATGCGGTTCGGATCAACTGGCGAACCTTTCACATGATAAATCTCCCAACCCGCAAAATGCGGCCCGCTAACCTTCCATCGTTTGCGCGCGCCATCCGCTGTCAGGAAGAACGCACCTTTCCTTGTGCCGACCAAGACTCGAACTTTGCTCATTGATTTCTCCTAATGCATTAAATGATCTCCCAAAACGTCCCAACCAAAATAGACCTCTACACTGATAATCTTGTTGTCCCTAACGCGCAGGATTTCCGTATTCCGCCCCTTCTCTCCATTCGGTTTTGTCATTTCATAGGTTACGACGACTTCATCGTCATGTTCTATAAACCGCAAAAAGTTGAACTTTTGATGCTGCCCAGCGCCGGGCCAGCATCTCGCGAAATATCCAGCACGATCAAGTCCCACATCGAGCGGACTCGAGAAAGTAAAATTCTCGGCAAGATGCTTCTCAAAAAATTTCCGATCGCCCGCTGCAAAAGCTTCGTACGATCGTTGTGCCAGACGGCGTGGGCTGATTTTCGGCATAAGCCTTCAAGTCTGGTTTTCCGCTATCCGTGCTTTGACCAGTTTTTTCACCAGCGTGATCGGCAGCGGGTTATCGGGAGAGAAGCGAATGGTCCCTTTGGTAATCTGAAAACCTTTCAGGTCGTTCCGAAATTTTTTCAGCGTTGTGGAACTGCCCGGATAGAACGCGCAGTGATTCGCCCATGCGCCGAAGAAAACGAGCGAACGTCCATTCAAGCGGAATGCAGGAATTCCATAGCTGATGCATTCTTCCATCTTCGGGGCGACCTCGTGGATAGTCTCGCGAAGTTTTTGCAAGAGGGCACGCTTAGCCGAACTCACGCCTGCGAGATAGTCGTCAATTGTCCTGGGTTTCTGCTTGGTTGGCGCCATGGGAATTCGCCCCAATCACTTCCGCATACGCGTTCTTGAGAGTTTTGATGTCGAGCTTGTGCATTTGCAGCATGGCTTTCATGACTCTATCGGCCTTCGCCTCATCTTTGTCTTGCAACATCTCGATCAAAACCGTGGGAACGATCTGCCACGACACACCGAATTTGTCTTTGAGCCAGCCGCACTCTATTTCCTGTCCGCCATCGGCAGTGAGTTTTTCCCAAAAATAATCCGCTTGTTCCTGTGTTTCGCAGTTCACAACAAACGAGATCGATTCGTTAAATTTGAAGACCGGGCCGCCGTTGAGCGCTGTGAATTTCTGGCCTTCGAGTTCGAACTCGACGGTCATGACCGATCCCGCCGGTCGTCCAGCGGCCTTTTCTGCCGATTCGCCGTAGCGGGTAATTTTTCCAACCTTCGAGTTCTTGAAGATCGCTGTGTAAAACTTCACTGCCTCCTCGGCTTGATTATCGAACCACAAAAACGGAGTAATTTTTTGCATGCTATTTATTCTTTGATTGATGATGGCGGATATTCGTCAAATTTCGGAATGGCTGGATCCATTTGGTCCCATGGTTGAGCATCCGAGACGAAAACGTCCATCTGCGGTTGAAACCAACTCGGATCATCGAGACTCACTGCCAAGACCCCGACAAATTGTGAATCGTTCCCTTCGAATTCAGCTCCGGTCAGTCGCGACCCGCATTCGGGACAAAAACCGCGTTTATGCTTGCCTCGTCTAATGCTGGGCGTGAAATGGTAACGCAATTGTCCGCGCGTCAATCGAAACGACTCTGCCGGCACCAGTACGGCAGCAGCAAATCCGCCGCCAGTGATTTGTTGGCAATCGCGGCAATGGCACTTCAACATCATGATCGGTTGAGCAGTGATTTCGTAGCTAACTGCGCCGCAGACGCAGCCGCCGGTGAAAGGTATTTTTTTATTCATTCTTTCATTGGACTTTCCTTGAAGCGGGTCTCCCGAGTGTTGCCGAAGGTGACTTGCTAATTCTTTTGATGTTCGTCTTTCGCTATTTCGCGTTCGTATCCGGCTCGATCATTCCAAATACATTTCCCGCCGGATCCTCCGCGTAAGCCAACCAGCCGACTTTCGGAATCGCCATCTTCGGCACACAGATTTTGCCACCGCACTCCTCGACGTTCTTGATCGTCTGATCGAGAGATGAAACAGCAATCGTATTTAAAGTGCCGGGGCTTTGCCCTTCACGTGGACGAGTGACACCGCCATTGATTCCGGGTTCCTCGTCATCGCCCGTCGTGACGAGCCAGTACTCGATCGGGCCGCCTTCGAATTTCTGGAACTTCCAGCCGAAAACGTTCTGATAAAACGGCTGCACCGCTTCGGGATCATCCGTGTAAATCTCAAAATGTGTGACGCGATTCATTCGCCGATCCTTGTTTTTCGCCGTTTCAATATTGGTCATGGCGCCGGATCCAATCCATCGTGAAGTCGAGGTGGTCCTCGTCGCGACCCTTTGGTGCGAGGTCGAGAAAATTGTAGGCGCCGACCAGAATATCGAGCCCGCGCCCGTACGTCGAATAAGTGTGGAAAACATCGCCGTTTTCATCTTTGTAAAACACACTTAAGCCCGGCATTTCATCGCCTATCAGCTGATCTGTTCGATAGTTGTAGAACATCTTCCCCTTCGTTTTTTCCTCCTCTGTGGCCGAGATGTGATAGTCGAAATTGAAATCATTACCGTACGACGACAACCATTTGAACCGCCACCCCATGCGCTTCTTGTACGCTTCGAGTTCGGACAGCGGCGCGAGAGAGATAACCACAAACGTGACGTCTCGATGCGGTAAATGCCAATTGGCGCCGTCAAAGTGATCGGCCAAATAGGAGCAGCTCTTGCAACCCTCCTCCCATCCCGGAGCGAACATGAAATGATAAACAATCAGTTGGCTGCGGCCCTCAAAAAGATCGGCCAGCGTTTCTTTGCCGTCCGGTCCATCGAAAATGTATTCTTTCTCGACCTTGACCCATGGCAGCTCCCGCCGATGGCGGCTCACTTCATCGCGCAGTCGCGTCAGCTCCTTCTCTCGTGTCAGCAGGTCTTTTCGCGCAACCAACCATTCAGCTTCTGACACCACTCTAGGATTCACTTCGTTCTTGTTTGTTTTCGATTCCAATGTTTCGATTTTCATTCTTTTTTGTTTCGTTTGTTTGATTATTTCGGTCGGGTTTAGAAAAAAATTCTTAATGGCAAACATCGTCAGCCCGCCGGTTGAAGTCGCGCCAGCTGCCGTAAGCATCACCTTTGCGATACACACAAAGCACATAAATCCCGGTTATTTCCGCAGCGCTGTTGCGTTCACTTTAATAATATGACGAACAAAATCACCGGTTCAGGACATTGCGGTTCAATATCCAGTCAACGAGCGTCAACAAGATTGCTTTTCAGTCTCCTTCCCGGAGAATGCGGATCACGTGAACATCGGCTTGGCTGGGCGGTCCACCACTTTTTTTATGACCGCGCCGTGAGAATCCCGTTATCGCGGCCCAAATATTTCACGCGCAGCTTCTCCAAATCTTCGCGGTTTTCTACTTTGTCGATCTCGGCGAGAAACGATTTTTTGAGTTCGGCAATGGAAGCCACATTCCGCATGATTTTGCGTTTTTTTTCATAAGCCACTTTATGCCGGGAAAACAACATAATCGTCGCTTTCCAGATGCAAGCATATCGCAGGCTTTCTCGATCCGGCGCCTGCGCGTTTCCGGTTGCTTGGCTGAGGTTATCGAGAAAATCCAATCCCGGCGGGCCATCGGTGTAATATCCGCCCACGATGCCTGCGCCAGCGGGGCAACTGCAAGGGCTTTGCGTAGATCCAGTGGCACCCTGGTCTCCGGTTCTTCTCCGGCCCGCGTAATCTCCACCGTTACCGTGTCTCCAGCGTCTGCGCCTGCAGCATCGTGCATGGCTTTGTTAACCTTGAGCCAGTGACTTCCTTTGCCGTTTGGTTCGAGAGCGGCTCGAAAAGGGAAGCCGTTGATAGTTCCCTCAACCATCGTCATACCTCGTGATGGAAGCTTCGCACTCGCGTTCTTGGGCAGAGTTAGAAGGGTCCACGATCCAATCTTTTCTGTTGCCTTAGACTGAAACAACTCGGCACTGAAGCGAATCGTTGACTTGGTTTCTTGGAGCTTAGCCAGTTTCATACTTTCGTAATACTTGCTCTGAAGGAGCACGCATCAAGGCTCAACCTTCGTGTCACTTTTTGTAACTTTTTACTCTGCTCAAGATGGCCTCGTCCCCCGGCTCGGTCCGGGTTGGAGCTCCGTTCAGTTGGGCGACCCCTGCCCCTGGGCTCAACCCACTCCGCCTTAAATCCCTCTCGGTCGCCTATGCTCTCGTCCCCGGCCGCCGGGCGGCTGAGGACGTGTTCAGTGCCACGGCGGCGCGAATAAGCGCCTTCAACGCCTTTTCATCAATCTTGTCGCCCTCCATGGAAATCGATGGCACGCCTGGTGTTGCCTTCGAGGCTGGAGTTGAAGAGGCCTGAAGGGTCCTCCAACGAGGCGCCCTTGGCGAAGGTCATCTTCACGATATTCTTGTACGTCTCACCGGTGCAGATCATTCCGGCGTGCGACCACACCGGAACCCCTCTCCACTTCCACTCCTCGACCACTTCGGGATCGGTCTGCTTGATGAGAATTCGGACCCGAGCGAGCGTCTCGCCCCGCCAATCACTCAGCTCCTTGATTCTCGCATCTATCAGCTGAGAGGGAGAGTCTCCTCCCTTTCCTTCCTTCGAGTCGCTCTTCCTCTTCTTCATGGTTGTTGTCGGACCGTGGATTTCGTAATACATCCGAAGGCCGTTGACGGGCATGTATCCAGTCTGCTGGAGTGCATGATGCTGGCGGCCAAACTACCACGGCACAAATGAAATGAAGCGTTCACATTGCGTGAGTCGGCGAGCGAGCTGTCAGACTTGTGCAAACTGTGCTTCCGCCCGGATGTCCGCTGCAATGGGACATTCGCCCGCCACGGGTCTGACCTCCACCCGAATGCCATACGGCAGACCTGGGCAATCCCTGGCGATGGCGATCGCTTCGTCCATCGTGGCTACGTCGAGAAGGAAATAACCGCCAATTGCTTCTTTGGATTCGGCGAATGGACCGTCGGACACGACACGGTCTTTCCCCGACACGATTTTCCCTTCGCGCTCCAGGGGATTTCCCGCCACCGCTTTGCCTTCTTCGGTCAGGCGCCTGAACCACGTCATCCAATTGTCTGTAACTTTTTGCAGTTCCTCAGGCGAGAGCCCTTTGCGAAGGTCTGTGCCGCGAAAGAGCAGCATGTATCCGTTTTGATTTTGGTTTTGTGTACTCATGTTTTTGTTGGTAGTTAATTGTTGAGAATTAAGTGTTCAAAAATTCAAGCGGTCGCGAACTGTTCTTCCCGCGCCAATTCACGTGCGCGAACATCGAGCGGACATTCGTCAGCCACGGGGCGGATTTCAATTGATGTGCCGTACGCGAGGTTCGGGCTGCTCTTAGCGACGGCGATGGCTTCTTCGAGCGTTTCGACATTCAGCAGCAAAAATCCGCCAATGGCTTCTTTGGATTCAGTGAAAGGTCCATCCAAAACGACGCGTCCGTTTTTGCCGGAAACGGTCACGCCCTTGCGTTGGAGCGCATGGCCAGGCCTGGCCTTGCCCTGTGCGGTCAATCCTTCGATCCAAGCGTTGTTCTGACTGATGACTTTCTGAATCTCGTCGTGCGAAAGCTCTTCATACCATTCATCGCTGCGAAAAAGCAGCATGTAACCGTTTTGGGGTTGTGTATTCATATTCTGTATAGTTTTTCGTAGTTGTGAGTTTTTGTTATTTCGAAATTACAACGAACTGGCGAACGCGTTTAGGACAATTATTTCGCGTTCGCGTCACTCTGCCAAATTCCAAAGGAATTTCCCTCGGTGTCCTGGCAGACGGCGAAATAACCCATCTGCGGCACAGCCGTTTTCGCCATGCAGATTTTGCCACCGAGCTTCTCGATTTTTTTGGAGAACTCGGCGACTGAATCGACGCTGACGTAGTTGACGATCGGCTCTCCCGGCTGCCTGCGCCCCTTGAGTGCACCATCGGGCGTATCGTCGGCGCCGCCCGTGTCGATGTGCCAGTAATCGCCTCCCCCGGGAAAGGGATTGATCTGCCAGCCGAACAAATTGCTGTAAAACGCCTTGGCACGTTCAGAGTTGTCAGCCGGGATTTCAAACCAAACGATGCTCGCTGCTTGTTTCTTGTCTGAGTTGCTCATGTCTTTTCCTTTCTGTTGATGTGATTTTGGAGATACAACGAGTAAGCAAGCCGACTCAGGACAAAAATTTTTGGCTAACTCGTCTGGCCGTCAACGCAGCGCTGCAATCTTTTCAGAAGGAACGCTCGCTCCGATTTGGTGTCCGCGAGCTCAAACGATTTCCGGAATTGTTCGGCGGCGACTCGCAGATTGCCCGAGCGCATTTCGAATTCGCCCTGCACAGCATAGAGTAGATAATACGAGCTCAGCTTGTTGAGATCCCGAATGCTTTTCACAGCCTGAAGTCCCGCTTTTGGTCCACGAATGTTCGCGAGGGCGACGGCACGGTTGAGAGCCACGACCGGCGACTGATCGAATTCAATTAACCGGTCGTAAAGCAAAAGGATTTGCTGCCAGTTGGTGGACTCGTAGTCCTTGGCTGCGCAGTGACAGGCGGCTATCCCGGCCTGAAGATGATATTCGTTGAGCTCGTCGCCTGCTGCCGATTGGGTGATATGAAACATGCCGCGCGCGATCATGGATTTATCCCACCGCGTCCGGTCCTGTTCTTTCAAGCGCAGCAGATTGCCCTCGCTGTCCAGGCGCGTCGGATTGCGAGCGGCGTTCAGCAGCATCAATCCCAGCAACGCGTGCGTCTTCGGCTGATTGCCGGCCGGATGTGACATTAATAGTTCCGCAAGGCGAATTGCTTCTTCGCACAGCTCTTCGCGAACGAGGTTCTCACCGCTCGACGCTTTGTAGCCTTCGTTGAACAGGAGGTAAAGCGATTGCAAAACACTATCCAACCGCTGCGCCCAATTCTCTGCCTGTGGGAATTTCGAACGGGATTCGCGCCTGATGGATTTTTTGTTTTGCCCTAATCAATCGCTTGGCAATAGCGGCCTCTGTGGTTAGAAATGCGTGCCCGATCTCGGCCACACTAAAGCCGCACAGTGTCTTCAACGCGAGTGCGACCTGCGCTTCCGCTGGAATGGCAGGGTGACAACAGACGAACATCAATCTCAAACGGTCGTCGCTAATTTCGTCTTCTGAAAAAATTGCTTCGTCCGGCGTGGCGCTGTCACGATCCATTAGACGACTGATTTCCGCTTGCTTGTTCTGAAATACTTTTCGTCGGCGAACCACATCCAGCGCGAGATTGCGCGACGCGCGCATGATCCATGCTGAGGGATTCTTCGGAACTCCATAGAACGGCCAAGTCTGCAACGCTCGGGCGAGCGCTTCCTGAACAACGTCTTCCGCGAGGTTGAGATGTTCGATGCCAAAGATTTTCGTGAGAATGGCAACCATCTTCGCACCCTCGTGGCGAAAAAGATGTTCCACTAATTGCGATACGCCATCCGGTTCTGGCACAATGGTTCTTGCAGGCACCATTTTTGCCATACGCTGTAGGCGCACAAAGACAACAAACTGTAATTCAAACCAGAAGCCCGGTGGAACGTCACCGAACGTTCCGGTTCCGAGGTACGGTCTCCAGGTACTCCCGTCTCAGATTCGTTCTTCTTCCAAGTCGTACACGTCGAACCAGTGATGCACCACTCTGTTACGAGGAATGAACTGCCGAATATAATCCTCCATGTACTCCTGGAGTTCCAGGGGCAAGTCGCTCAAATGCAGGTCGCGTTCCTTGTTATTCCAGCCAATGATTTCGGCACGCGGACGCTTTTTAGCATGGTCGCCGATCCATTCGGCGATCTCATTGTCGGTTGCGCCAGTCGCAACGAACGACCGAAAATCGTCATAATTAATCTCAGCGAACTTAAGCCAGCGTTGATCGAGCGGACAGTTGGAATGGTACTCCCCTTCCCAGCCCACAAGCACCGCGCGACGCTTGTCCACGGCGCGTGCCGCCAGCACATAGCCGGCCAGCGTTTGGCGCGGGCTGCGGGGGAATTGTTTCCCATCGCGCAGATCGCGCGCCAGCAGCTTTACTTTCTCGAGGTCTTTTGTCATAGCTTTTTCTCCTTATTCGCGGTTATCACATGCTTACTCTCACCTGGTCGAACTTGATTGAGCGACGCTGCCTTCGGGTTTGGGTTTTTCAGCGCCTTTCACCTGCACCTCGATGCCTTCACGCAAATCGTCGGTTGGATTCATAACAACTTCCGTATTTTCCTTCAGGCCATTGAGCACTTCCAGTTGGGTGCCGAAGTCGCGCCCGACACTTATTTTCTGCCAGTGAATGCGATTGTCGTTCGTGACCGTGACGACTTGGGGACCTTGAGCACGAAAAACAAATGCATCCGCCGGCACAACGATCGGCGCATTGTCATCCGGCAATAGGAATTTAACCTGCCCGTACATTCCGGCGTAAAGTTTGCCTTGTTGGTTGGGCACCTGCACTTCCACCTGCATGGTGCGGGATTGTGGGTCGAGTGCGCCGGCCGTGCGTGTGACCTTACCGTCGAATTCCTGACCGGGATATTCCTGGAGAACAATTTTCGCTGCCAGTCCTTCGTGAATCGAGGGCGCATTCTCCTGCGGGGCGAACACGTAAACGCGAAGCACATCACTCTGCACGAGGCTGAAAAGCGGTGTGCCGGAATTTCCGGTCCCGGCGGTCACGAGCGTGCCAACATCGATATTTCGAGCAGCGATCTTTCCAGCGAACGGCGCGAGGATTTGCTGGAAACCCTGAATTTTCTCGAGCTGCTGCAAGTTCGCTTTCGCGGCCTCATAGGCCTTTTCGTTCTGATCGTACTCCTGTTTGGACACGACTTTTTTATCGAGCAGATCGCGCCAGCGATCGGCGGTCAGTTTGGCTATCTCCTCCTGTGCGCGGGCCTGTGCCAATTGCTGATCCACTTCCGGTGTCGCAATCTCGGCCAGCAATTGGCCAGCCTGCACGTAGTCGCCGATATCGACCTTCCAGCTTTCGACGTATCCGTTCGACCGAGGGAAAATTGTCGTTTGATTGAAGGCTTGGAAGGTTCCGGGCAAAATTAATTCCTTCGGCTTACTGTCGCGCTGCGCCGTCGCGACATTCACTTCGAGCTGCGTTGTTCGCTGCGCGAAATTCTCCTGGTCGTGACGCTGGCTAATGCGATGCCAGACTCCGATTATGACCAGAATCGCCAGCACCGGTGACAGCCGCGATCGGTCCCCAGACGGCAACGCTCCGCATCGGCGGATGAAGCGGTGTGTGCGGTGTCGCATGTCGATCCACCGCCCGCGACGACTGTCGATCTTGTCCGCTAGTCTCGCCGTGCGCGCCGTTTCCTTGATGTCTGTCAGTCTCAGTTCGGATCATTAGGCACCTCCCTCCGCCGTATCACCATGCTCCTGGCGCGCAAACTCTTCATCTGCGTCACAGGTAAATTCCTTTTTCCGGAGCAAACTGTAAACGACTGGGACAAAAAACAGCGTTGTAATAGTAGCAACGAGCAACCCGCCAATCACGGCGCGCCCAAGCGGCGCGTTTTGTTCGCCGCCCTCGCCCAATCCGAGCGACATCGGCAACATTCCGATAATCATTGCCAGCGCGGTCATTATCACGGGACGCAAGCGCGTGAAACCGGCGGCGAGGGCGGCGTCAAAAGCGCTCTTATTTTCGTGCGCGCATCGCTCGTCATTGGCAAAAGTCACAACCAAAATGCTATTGGCCGTGGCCACGCCGATGGCCATGATCGCGCCCATTAGCGATGGGACGTTGAGCGTGGTGCCGGTAATGAAAAGCATCCAGATGATGCCGCACAAGGCACCGGGCAGAGCCATGATAATGATGAACGGGTCGGTCCAGGATTGGAAATTGACCGCCATTAGAAAGTAAACGAGCACGATGGCAAAAATGAGCCCGGCGCCGAGCCCGGCGAACGAACTGTTCATACTCTGAACTTGACCGCGTATACTGAGAAACGTGCCGCGGGGTAGTTTCGACTTGAAACTGTCTACCACTTTAGCAACTCCGTCAGCGACGCCGCCGAGATCCCGGCCTTGCACATTAGCCAGGACGTCAAAAACCGGCTGTACATTGTAATGATTCACGATGACCGGTGACTCGCGCCGCTCAACGGTGGCCAGGTTCCCCAGCAACTCCGGACGCGGCAGATTGGGCGCCACTACCGGCGTGTTTTTCAAATCCTGCAGGGTGTCCATTTTGTACTGGGGCGTCTGCACCGCGACCTGGTAGTTCACGCCGTTCTGAAAATTGAGCCAGTAGTTGGGAGCAGTCTGACCGCTCGAGCTGAGCGAAATCAACATGGTCTGCGCGACATTGTTTTGCGTCAGGCCAATTTGTTCGGCTCGCGTCCGGTTCACATTCACACGCAGGTCGGGCCCATGGACGAGTTGATGCACGTGGGTATCGACTGCTCCGGGAATTTGCGCGACGCGCGTTTTGATTTGGTTGGCGATGTCGTACCCTTTCGGATCGCGACCGGTTATTTGAATATCGATCGGCGCCGGAATGCCGAAATTTAAAATCTGACCGACGATATCCGGCGCGGAGAAAAAGAATTCCATGTCCGGAAAATCGCGATGCAATTTCTCACGCAGGATCCGCACGTATTGCGCGGTTGGCTTATGATTTGGATTGAGGGCGACAAGGATTTCACCATCGGCCGAGCTGATCGTTGAACTATCGCCAAAGGCAAGATTAATTCCGCTTGAGGGCAGCCCGATATTATCAAGCACGTTCTGGATTTCGTTAGGTGGAATGACTTCGCGAATGGCGTTCCCCACCTGAAAAAATCGTTCCTGGGTTGATTCGAGTCGCGTGCCGGCGGGCGCGCGCACGTGCAATCGAAATTGGCCGGCATCGACCGCTGGAAAGAAATCCCGCCCCAGAAAAGGAACCAGGGCGAACGAAACAAGCACCATGGCGCCCATAGCTCCGAACACGAGGCGGCGATGCTCGAGACACCAGCGCAGCGCATTTACATAACGGGCGCGAAGCTTTTCGAACACATGATTGAATTTCTCGTGAATCCAGCTCAAAAAACCGAAAATCTGACCTAAGCCGCTTAGACGAGGCGCGGTCGGGTTTTCGCGAGACCGATTGGCGATCTTCTCTTCGCCGCCGTCAGATCCTTCAACACTCTGCGCAAGGCTGGTATCAATTTCATCGAGATGTTCGCGTAGCAGAAATCTCACCATCGTCGGAACGACTGTGCGCGAGAGAAGATAAGAAGCGAGCATGGCGAAAATCACCGCCATGGCGAGCGGTTGAAAAAGAAATCTGGCCGTACCGCTGAGGAAAAAGATCGGCACAAAAACGATGCAAATACAGAGAGTTGAGACGAACGCCGGCACCGCAATCTGCGACGCGCCATCGAGGATGGCGCGCACCATCGGCTTCTTCATGGCGAGATTGCGATGGATGTTCTCGATCTCGACCGTAGCGTCATCCACTAAAATGCCGACGGCGAGGGCAAGTCCACCCAAGGTCATCAGGTTCAGGGTTTGGCCGAGCGCGCTGAGAATGATGACCGAGCATAAGATCGACAACGGGATTGAAGTGGCGACCACCAGAGTCGAGCGCCAGCTTCCAAGAAAAAGCAGGATCATGAGCGCTGTCAGGCACGCCGCGATCACACCCTCCTTTACAACGCCGTTGATTGCGGCCCGCACGAAGATCGACTGATCGAACAGTTGAGTGATGTCGAGCTCTGGCGGCAAGGTCGCCTTGATCCGCGGCAACGCCGCTTTCACCCGGCTGATAATATCGAGTGTGGACGCGCTCGCGCTTTTCAAAACCGTAAGCAGTGCCGAGCGCACTCGATTTTGCGCAACGATGTTCGTTTGCACGGCAAAGCCGTCTCGAACGTGCGCGACATCGCGAATGTAAACCATCGCGTTGTTTACCTGTTTGATTGGCAGATCGTTTAGTGCCTGCAAAAGTTCCGGGCTCGAGTTCAACCGCACATTGTATTCGCGGTCGCCGATTTTCTGCGTCCCGGCCGGGAGGATGACGTTTTGGGCATTGAGCGCGTTGCTGACGTCCGCCGGGGAAAGTCCTTTGCCGAAAAGTTTCTGCGGATCGATATCGACCATGACCTGGCGCGACTTGCCACCGTATGGGAGCGGGACTTGTGCGCCTTGGACGGTGGCGAGCTGTGTGCGGATGAAATTTAAACCAAGATCGTAGAGCTCCTGTTCAGAAAGCGTTTTGCTGGTTAGGCCGAGTTGCAGGATTGGCACATTCGAGGCGCTGTATTGAAGGATGAGAGGCGGCGTTGTGCCGGGCGGCAGGATGCGCAGGAGCGTCTGGGTGATCGATGTGACCTGCGCAACGCCGGCCTCGACTTTGGCGCCTTCGTGGAAGAAAACCTTGATGACCGAGACGCCGTTGTAACTCTGCGACTCGATATGCTCGATGTCGTTCACGGTCGTGGTCATGGCGCGCTCGGTCACCGTGACGAAGCGTTTCTCCATTTCCTCGGGCGCGACGCCGGGAAAGCTCCAGATCACGCTCACCACCGGGATGTCGATCTTGGGAAAAATGTCCGTAGCCATGCGCGTGATCGTGACGATGCCCATGAGCACGATCAGAATGGCCATCACCGTGAAGGTGTACGGCCGCCTCAGAGCTAAACGAACAATCCACACGGCGGTTTGTTAGTGCGCCGTTTGCGTGGCAGGGATTCCTTTGGCCGCGCCGTTGCCGCGGGAGCGGCGTCGACGTGTTTGCAAAGCGCCTGCCGCGCGTCTTGCAAACACGGGGGCACGACCCTTGTACGCAGCTTCAATAGAGCTTGCCAGCTTTCGCCAGTAGGCTGCTACCAATGCTTCTCTACTAGGTAAAGTTCTCATCCGATAGTGTCTCCGTTCTCAACCAGCCGTTTGAAATTGCCCAGATACTCCTCCACTCTGTGCGACAGACTTGGGGGATCGAAAATCGAACGGATCTTCAGCGTCACTTCCGTTTCCTCCTGAGAGCGTGGCTCGAAAGAGACCACTCCTGACATGAAACCGTTGGACATGCTGCGCCACGCGATTCGTCGGCCGGGAACTTGAAGTATAATGTGGAAGACTCCATTTTGGTCGCTGCCATCCGGATGCCAGGTGTAGGAAAAATGCGTGTCATCGATTCTTTGCACTTTTCGTAGCGGCGTGACGAATTTGGGAAGTTCCTCCAAGCGCGACCACTGCTCGTAGACGCGATCAACGGGCGCCTTCACGACGACCAAGTGTCTGGCGGCGTTCATTGCGGTTGGAGCGGATTCCATCGCGTGAATCAAGTTTGTTAGACGCTGAAACGCGCGTACTGCTCCCTTGAAAACGCGCGGTTCCATCCGTCGGTGAAGTTAAAAAGAGCCATGTTCAGAACGAGCATCGGATCATGACGTCGCCGAGAGCGCCGAGGAACCCTCGGTAGCTTGGGTCTTGGACTGGTTTGTAGTTGTTTCAGTTTCATTTTTGATAAATTTGTTGTTTCCAAACCCTAGACAACCTCGCGTCGCGCTACCACGAAGCGGTCGAAGGATTTTTCGGTGCTTCGCAGGGGAGACCGGATAACACCTCTTTCGAGGGAGGAAACAAAAGTGGCGCGACAGCGCAGGCTTGTTAGACTTCTGTCATGCGCAGGCGCGCACAACGTTCGCTCGAGAAATCGATTTGCAGGGACGGTTAACTAGCTTGTTATGAAATCAGAAATTACCGCTGCGGAGCCCGTCGAGTCCACCTACCACGCTTTCGCCATCTGGCGGACTCACTGCGCGGGCCGAGCCCTGTCCGCGACCCAATGATGACGAAAGCGCAGCAAAATACCTGTTTAAACTATCCCATGATGTGATCCTTTCGTTGGATCGCGTTGGGAACATCCTCTGCATCAATCAGCGCGGCGTCCAGCTGAGCGGCTATTCAGAAACGGAATTGCGCGGCGCAAATGTTTTTGAACTCTTGCTCTTTCCCGAGGACCGGCAGGTTGCCCGCGCAATGCTTGCGGACGTGCTGACGGGCAAAGCGCGGGAGTACGAAGTCCGCTGGAAAACGAAAGATGGCGGCGTTATCCATTTTGATGGCGCCACCGTTCCACGTCTCTCGGACGCAGGAGAATTTTTGTCTACCCTCTGCACACTGCGGGACGTGACCGAGCGCAAATGCGCAGAAGAAAGACTGCGCAAGAGCGAAGAGAAATATCGGGACCTGATCGAGATTTCGCCCGACGCAATCTACGTCGTTGACGCCAATGGCATCTGCGTTTTGGGAAACCGCGCCGGCGCTGACTTAGTCGGAATCCCGCAGGACGAACTGGTTGGCACGCCCGTCACGGACACCTATTTGCCGGAAGAACGCGATCTGTTTCTAGAGCGTCTTGAGAAATTAAGAGGGGGCGGCACTCTGCGCTTTGACAGAACGTTCGTACGAAAAAACGGCGATACCATTCCCGTGGAAGTTTCCGTGACCGCGATACGCGGCGGATATTTCCAAGCGATCCTGCGCGACATCAGTGAACGCAAGAGAAGCGAAGCTTTGCTGGCTGGAGAGAAACGGCTCCTCGAGATGATCGCGACTGGTGTCGGACTGAAGGAAATCCTAAACACGTTGTGCCTGATTATTGAGGAGCAGCGGGCCGGCACGCTCGCTTCCGTCTTGTTACTGAATGCCGATGGCTGTCCATCTGGATTGCATTGCAGGACCTAGTCTCCCCAAAGAATGGGCGCAGCAGATGGAAAATCTGCCGATTGGACCGTGTGCCGGTTCCTGCGGTACTGCGGCATATCGGGGATCACCAGTCATCGTTTCTGACATCGCGACTGACCCGCTGTGGGATGTGCCGGAACATCGCACTTCAGCTCTGCAGCACGGACTGCGAGCCTCCTGGTCGAGTCCGGTACTCTCTTCCGCCGGAAAAGTCCTCGGAACTTTCTGTATGTACCTATCGGGAAACGCGAAGTCCGAACTCGCAGGATCTCGAACTGATCGACTTGGCGACGGACCTTGTACGGATAGCGATTGAACGTGATCGCGCTGAGGAAGCGTTGCGCGCTTCCGAGCAAGTCGCCCGCGGCCAGGTAGAGGCACTGACCTACAGCCTGGATGTTCTCGCGACTGCGCCGGCACCGGACAAGTTCCTTGGACAAATGTTGAGCACAATTGGCCGCCTTCTTGGCGCGCAAAGTGTGATCCTTTGGTTGTTGGATGAATCAAATGATTCGCTCGTTTTGCGTGCATGGGCCGAGGGAACAAACTTTGCAAAGGGAGATCCGGAGCATCCATTCATCAAAAATCCTTCATCCTGGAAGGAAGATCCCGGACTTCGTGAGCTATTTTTTTCCGGAGCGCCAGTTGCTTGCGAGGATGTGGAACATGATCCGTTTACCTCCAATGATCTTCGCGAGTATTTGAAAGCTGGAGGAACGAAGAAATTTCTGAGGATTCCAACCCTGGTAGGCGGGCGCGTGAAAGGGTTCATCGGTATTCGTCACGGCGACCGGCCGCCTTATCGACCGGAAGAGATCGAACTGGCACAAGCACTCGCACACCAGGCCATGCTGGCGATTCAACTCAATGAATTTGCCGAGCAAAGCCGGCAATCAGCTATTCTCGAAGAACGAAACCGAATGGCGCGCGACATCCACGATACGCTGGCGCAAGGTTTCACGGGTGTAATCGTACAATTGGAATCAGCCGAGGATGCAATGGCATGTTGCCGTCGTAAGGAAGCAAATGAGCATTTGCAGCGCGCCAGCGAATTGGCGCGGCGCAGTCTGACCGAAGCGCGGCGCTCAGTCCGCGCACTGCGACCCCAGGCCTTGCAACAAGAAAACTTTTGGGAGGCTTTGAGGGGAATCATCAAGACCACGACTGCGGGGACGACAGTTCACACAACGTTCACCGTCACAGGTGAACTGCGCGATCTCCCACATCATTGGCAGGAAAATTTGCTACATATTGGTCAGGAAGCGTTGACCAATGCGCTCAAGTATGCGCATTCGCGCAATTTTGAAACACTCTTGAGCTTTAATAGAAATGAACTTCGCCTGGAGTTTCACGACGATGGTGATGGATTCGAACTTGAAGAAGAACATGATGGCTTCGGTTTGGCTGGAATGCGGGAGCGGTCTGAGCAAATGGGCGGTACACTGAATATCATCAGCGCCCGCGGTAAGGGCACAAAGATCGCCGTGACCCTGCCCTACAATCACGAGTCAACGCCTGCAAGGGACGACGGCTTCCAAACCGTCGGAACCGTTCGCACATGAGGACCAAAAAGGAACCCATTAGCAAAAGTGCCAGGGACGCTGCGCCTGTCTCGAAAGCTTTCGGAGCCGGCCCAGGCGCGACGGCCCTCCCAAGCCGCGCCGAAAAAATCGCGCATCAGCATTCTCATCGCCGACGATCACACTGTGGTGCGCGAAGGTTTGGTCTCGTTAATTCGGCGCAAACCGGATATGGCTGTGCTCGGCGAAGCCACCAATGGTCGCGAAGCAGTCGATTTATGGAAGCGACATCGTCCGGATGTGACGCTGCTCGATTTACGGATGCCCGAGCTCGACGGCGTCAGCGCAATCAAAGAAATCCGGGAGCACGATGAACACGCGCGCATCATTGTACTTACAACTTTCGACGGTGACGAAGATATTTACCGTGCCATTCAAGCCGGCGCGAAAGGCTATCTGCTCAAGGACGTGCCACGCGAAGCGCTGATGGACAGTATCCGCCGGGTGCACGCCGGTGAAACATGCGTTCCCGTTCATCTTGCCGCCAAGCTCGCGGAACGGGTTAGCGGCGAGACATTGAGCTCGCGCGAAATCGACGTGCTCAAGCTGATGGCCCAGGGAAAAAGCAACAAGGAAATCGGCGCCACGCTGTTCATCAGCGAAGGCACCGTGAAATCGCACGTGAAAGCGATCTTCGCCAAGATGAATGTCATCAGCCGTACCGAAGCCGTGGCAAACGCTACCCGCCGCGGTCTGATCCAACTGTAGAGCGGCTGCCTGTTCGCGAACCCTTTCGGAGTGTCAGCCGCAACGGATACGACGATCGCAGCCGATCAAGGATTTATGCAGGCTGCGGCCGACGTCGCTGATAAGCGCGTGCTACGACCGTTGCGGGTTGCGTAGAACATGCCAATCAGCAACAGTCTGACGATCGTCGCAAATGACGAACGTGGTGCACACGATGTTTTTCGAAGTGGTCTTCGTACCTATCTAGCGTCAGCGGGCTTAGCGTTTTTCGAAGCCGATTTGCCATTCGAGGGAAGGATCAGTGTAATCTTTGTGCCCTTCTTTCGCGAACTCGCGATGGTCAATTTGCCTCCCATCTGCTCAGCCCGCTCGCGCATTCCCGTAAGACCCATGCCGTCATGTCGATCACGCAGCTTAAAACCGCCGCCGTCGTCAGAGAATTCCAATCGCACTTGCTTTGCATCGCACACCAAGTGCGTCTCAAAATTTCGAGCATGAGCATACTTGAGTGTGTTGGTCAAAGCCTCCTGACCGATGTGCATCAGATTCTCCTGCCACGAAGAAGGGAAATCCGGAGCTCCGCCTCGTGCACCGAAAGATGTACGGAGCGCTGTTCCTGCGGTTGTGTTCTTAATAATACCCTTCAGTGCATCCCAAAAGTTAAACCGTTGTAAGGCTTCCGGCCGTAACGCATGCACCGAGCGGCGCGCTTCGGTCAGGCTCCGCCGGGCCAACTGGCCCGCCCGGTGCAAATGGTCGACCGCTTCGTCGGGCACACCGTGGGGCATCACATCTTCGGCTGCCTCTAATTGCATAATCACGCCGGTGAAACCTTGGGCCAGTGTGTCGTGAATGTCGCGCGCGAGGCGGTTTCGTTCCCCCAGCACTGCGGCTTCGCGGCGCTGCTCGGCAAACTCATTGAGTTGAATTGCGAACATTGCCTGGTGTGCCAGTGCTTGGGCTAATTCGATCTCTTCCGGTCGATACGGTAGTCGCTCTCCATGACGAACCCCAACAAACCCTTTTACGCGCCCTGCGACTAGCGTTGGAATTGTTAAGTACTTCCTGGTCGCTTTTCCTCTAAAATACTCGCGAATGCTGTCGGAAACACGTGGATCATTTTCTATATCCTCGCAGACGACCGGGGCGCCGGTAAAAACCGCTTCCTGAACAATTTTGTCCCGTTTCCAAGTGAGCGGATTTTTAATAAACGGATGTTCTGGGTCCGCCGCTCCGAAATCTGCACCCTGAGCTGCAGCCCGCAAAACCAGAGAATCAGCTGCCCCGTCCAATAGCCACAGAACCACACTCTGCGCGTTTAAAAGACGATCGATTGTGCTTAGCATTTGTCCAATGAACTTTTCCGGCTGCGACGCGGTCGCGAGAACGTCCAGACTCTGCGCTAATGCTTCGACCTGGCCACGCGCGAGCTGCTCGGAAGCGCGCAGGGCTTCTTCCGCTGTTTTGCGTTCGCTAATATCTCTTACAACCGCCTGGCTATAACCGTCGCCCAATGCTGATACGGAAACCTCCACCGGGACCACCTCACCGTTTCTACACAAGAACTTTCTCTCGAAACGCAAGGCACCGTCTGCTTTCAATTGGTCGCGCCGCAGAGCAATGAGATGTCGATCTTCCGGAAGGTAAGTGTCTGCAAGTGAAGAACCGATCAATTCTTCCAAAGGACAACCCGCTAGCTGCGCGCCTGCGGCATTGGACAAAACACACCGGGTATCCTGATCGACCACGTAGATCGCGTCGGGTGAGGTATTGACCAAGTCGCGATACTTTGCCTCGCTGGTGCGTAGCGCTTCCTGAGCTCGATCGCGTTCAATGGCAACGCGAGCCAGGTGCGCGGCCATTTCGATGATCCCTCGATCGCGAGCGTCCGGGCTTCGCGGTTCACGATAGTACATGCAGAACGTTCCCAGCACCTTTCCTTCTGAAGAAAGGATTGGATTTGACCAGGAAGCCCGGAGATCGTGCCGTAACGCTGAAGCACGATGCTCAGGCACTTCCCAAAGTGGATCAGTCGCAATATCCGGGACAATGACGGCCGATCCCCGGTAGGCCGCTGTACCGCAAGATCCGGCACACGGTCCGATTGGCAGTTTTTCCATTTGTTGTATCCATTCTCGAGGAAGACTTGGTCCGGCGACGGAGTTGAGGTGAACACCGTCGGAGTTTAGTAACAAAACTGAAGCGAGCGTGCCCTTGCGGTACTCCTCTACGCTCAGGCATAAGACATTCAGGATCTCCTTGAGTTCGGCGCCTGTCGCGATCATCTCAAGAAGCCGTTTCTCTCCTGCCAGAAACGATTCGGCGCGTTTCCGCTGCTCGATGTCAACATTGGTCCCGTACCAACGAACAATGTTGCCTGATTGGTCTCGCAGCGGCACACCCTTCGTCAGAAACCAGCGATACACGCCATCAACGCCACGTATGCGTGCTTCGCTTTCAAACGGTCCTCCAGTCTCGGTTGCGGCACGCCATTTTGCCATGTGCGTAGCCCGGTCGTCGGGATGGAATGCATCCAGCCACCCGTACTCAAATTCAGTGCCTGATTTCATCCCAGTATATTCCAGCCAACCCTTGCTGCAGTAATCGTTGGCGCCATCCGGCAGCGTGGACCAGGACATCGCTGGAATGGTATCGATCACGAGCCGTAGTTCTTTTTCGGTGCGTCTCTGATCGGTGATGTTGTAGGTAACTCCGGTGACGCTGACAACCTCTCCTCTCTTATTGAGGAGTGGGATTAGATGAATTTCGAAGAACAGCTTCTTCGCTTCGGTGACAAAGGTAACCGACTCTCCCGCCAGGGCACGCCGAGCGTTGGCATGAAGATCCGGGGAGTCGTGATAAAGATCAAAGATTGATCGACCGACGAGTTCTCCAGGTTTGACTCCAAACGTGTCGAGCCCCTTGCCTTCAGAGAGAGTAACCACACCAGAACGATCCAAAGCAAATAGAATGACTGGTGTGTTGCCGATGACACTACGCAAACGCTCCTCTGTTTTTGTTAGTTGCTCTTCCGCGAGCTTGCGTTTGGTAATGTCGACCATCACACCGCGCAATCTGGTCGGACGATCGTCCTCTACCATGACAGTGACGAGATCTCTTAACCAGACTGTTCTGCCGTCGGCTGCGATCATTCGATATTCAAAATCGTGGTCCTGTTTTCGGGCAGTTGCGTTTAAGCAAAATTCAACAGCCCAGTTCCGGTCATCAGGGTGAACGTGATCTCTCCAGAAGGTTGGCTCACGCAACCACTGCTCAATCGGATAACCGAGGATGCGCTCAGCTTGCTCGCTGACGAACGAGAACGTGAATGTTTTAGCGTCAGCCTCCCAGACAATGCCACCAACCGTATTAACAAGATTACGGAATTGGTCGTTGCTACGTATCAGCTCGGCCGTTCGTTCTTTAACCTTGCCTTCGAGTCCAACACGGGCTCGCTCCAAAGCATGCTCTGCACGTCTTCGCGCGGCGCTCCATGAGCTGATTAGCAATGCCGAAAAAAGAAACACAGCAAGATGGACGATATCGTGAAAACTAAATGAGAAGACGAATCTCGGCTCGAGGATGAAGTAATTGATGGACAGAGTGGCCAGTGCTACCGCCAGCAGTCCGGGGCCAGTGCCTCCAAACCACGTACTCAAAATGACTGCCGGGAAAAAAAGCGGCGTGCGGAACGTGTAACCCTGAAACAAAAGGGTCACGGATAAGGAAATGCCGACCAATATTACGGACAATCCGTATCTTAGAAAGGCAGGCGTTGCCGACGGCACGTTGTGATCCGTCTTCGGCATTCTCTTGGCTCCGATTCGAAACAACATAATACGCCTTTGCACGTCATCCGGAAGTCCATGTTAGACTATCAAGCCTGTGCCGCGTGCCCGATGAAACTGTAATATTCTCCGATCCCCGCGCCACTTTTGTTTCCTCCCTCGAAAGAGGGACTGAAAAATCCTGCGTGTTCTCTGTCGTTTACCGCGCGCAAATGGATGATTCTGTGCTTGAGCGAAAACTATGAAGCAACAAAATTTAACGCGAAAATCGCGCAGTATCTTCCAGCATAGGCACACGGAGCGAATCACTCGAAGCGATTCGTGAGGAGCGCGAACGGGAACGCACGTCAGGGGAACCTAAGATGAGTACCGCCCAGGGATCGATTCTGGTAAAAGCGCCGATTGGCAGTGTCTACCGCCGATGCCTGCGATTTGAGGATTCCCCGCAATTCATGACTGCAGTCAAGGAAGTAGAAAAGCTGGACGCAAACCATTTTTCCATGGCCGTGACCTGCAACGGCAAGCGAATGGAAGGCGTGCTTGAAATCATGCTGCGAGTTCCGGAGCGCAGACTGGTCTGGCGATTGGTGGCCGGCAAATCACGTTGCGACCATGTCGCAACTGGTGTCACGTCTTTCACTTCGCAATCCGACCGAAGCACGCGTGTGCACCTAAAGGTAAGCTCCCCGAACAGTTGGCGACGATCTCTCAGATCGAGTCCATCAATATCTGCGCAATTTCAAACGGCTGGTCGAGGACCGGGCACGACGAAAGAGAGCGACTCTGCGAGAATCATGAAAGAAGCCGGTACAATTGAATTTATCTCTCGAATGAGCGATGGCCGAGTCAGAATGAACGACAAGATCGCTGGCTAACAATAACAAATGAACTAAGATTCTTATGAGCCATTACCAACTAGACTTCGTGAATGGCGGGCCCAGCAAAACACCGAACTTCGTAACATGAAAAACGTAATTAAGCGCGCAAGTAGAACATCAACCGGTACAAACGAAACTATGAACAAACCTAATTCGAGAAAGACTTCCGAACTGCTTCGCAGACGCGACGCCCCACTGGAGACGCGAACCGATCTCACAGCTTCGGCGACCAAAGACATCACCGCGGCCATGAACGCCATTCTGGCTGATGTGTTCGCGCTGTATCTGAAAACGAAAAATTTCCACTGGCACATGAGTGGGCCGCACTTCCGTGATTACCACTTGCTGCTCGATGAACATGCCGATCAGCTTTTCGCGATGACCGATCCGATCGCGGAACGAGTCCGAAAGATTGGTGGACTTACGCTGAGATCGATTGGTCAAATTTCCCGTACTCAGCGGGTGGTCGATAACGATGCAGAGTATGTCGAGCCATTGGACATGCTGGCTGAGTTAGCAGACGACAACCGGACAATGGCCGCACGACTTCGCGAGGTGCACAACGTGTGCGACGAGCATCGTGACGTTGCTACCGCGAGTTTGATCGAAGTCTGGATCGATGAAACCGAGCGACGCGCCTGGTTCCTGTTCGAAGCAACGCGACGAGCGAATTGATCTTCGAGTTCATCCCGTAAACATACGGACTGTAGCCGTGTTGTGTCGGTACACCGCTGCCCCGCCTCGACACAGCGAGGCGATTACAACATAAATGAGAAGGTATTATGAACTATCGACTACTTGGAAAATCAGGATTGCGTGTTTCGGAATTCTGCCTTGGCACCATGACCTTTGGCGAAGATTGGGGCTGGGGCTCAAGCAAAGATGAGGCGAAAAAGATCTATGACGCCTTTCGCGAAGCGGGAGGCAACTTCATCGATACCGCTAACATCTACACGAATGGCACAAGTGAGTCCTTTCTTGGCGAGTTTCTTAAAGGACATCGCGAGAGCGTGGTCCTCGCAACGAAATTTACAAACGCCCCTCCGGGAACAGACCCAAACGCAGCAGGCAATCACCGCAAGAACATGGTGCAGGCAGTCGAAGCGAGCTTGAAGCGGCTTCAGACTGATTACATTGACCTGTATTGGGTTCACATCTGGGACCAGATTACTCCTGTCGAGGAAGTGATGCGCGCCTTGGACGACCTCGTTCGTCAGGGAAAGGTGCTTTATGTTGGAATCTCCGATGCGCCGGGCTGGTGGATCGCTCAGGCAAATACGCTGGCTAGCCTTCGCGGCTGGTCGCCATTCGTTGGGCTGCAAATCGAATACAGCCTGATCGAGCGAACAGTCGAGCGGGAACTGATCCCGATGGCTAAAGCGTTGGATCTTGGAGTAACCGCGTGGTCGCCGCTCTCGGGTGGCGTGCTTACGGGAAAATATCACGGTCACGGTTCTTCCGAAGGCGGCCGAATGAGCTCCGATATGGTGAAGGAGTTCATGCCAGAGGAGCAAAGAGCCAGACGCATCGTTGCGGCCGTTAAAGCCGTAGCCGATGAGGTCGGTGGCAGCATGGCACAAGTTGCCCTAGCCTGGCTACGTTATCGGCCGGTGGCAGTGATCCCCATTGTCGGTGCGCGAAAGCTGCCGCAACTCAAGGATAACCTTGCGAGTGCTGATGTTTCGCTCTCTGCTAAACAATTGAAGACGCTGGATGAAGCGAGCCGGATTGAGCTTGGATTCCCACACGAATTTTACACGCGAGATATGGTTCGTGGCCTTGTTTACGGCGGGATGCGCGACAGGATTGTCGCCTAAGCATTCAATAAATCCGATGAGTCAAAATACGTCGACACACACCAGCCGACACTAGATAGTGAGATTGTGGCCCTCATCGAAACAAGCCGACTTAACGTGAAAGAGCCTCGCGAAGGCTGGAGCGGGCGTTTTTTCCATTCACAAAACATGACGTTCGCCTACTACACGGTTAAGGCGGGGGCCTGGATTCATGAGCATTCCCATCCAAACGACGAGGTCTGGAATATCATCGATGGTCAGCTTGAGCTCACGATAGCCGGAAAAACCCAGATGGCCGGTCCCGCATGTGCGGCGGTTATTCCTCCAAACACTGCTCACTCAGTCAAGGCGCTGACTGACGTGCGAGCCATCGTCGTCGATTATCCACGGCGTAATTCGATAGGCGGGATCGACTTATAGCTAATGGACCCTATGGATGCTTTGAAGCGCACAGCGATCTCGCTTTCTCGAACTACTTTCGTGCAAACGCCTAATGTGCAGCAGAACCATGGTCATGGAGTGAGTTTGTGATGATTAAACTGCTTCCGGTCATTAAGACGATATGTCGATGCAAGTAATGCGCACGACGTGAAATCCATTCTTTCCTGCTTCTCAGAAAATGCGGTTGTGCGGGACGAAGGAGAAACTTCCGCAGGAAAGGAAGCTATTGAAGACTGGATTACGAGGACAATCGAAAAATACAAATTCAAGTTCAAGCCGGTCTCCTTCAGAGAGCGACAATGCAGAAGTCGTCGTCGCGATCGAAGTATCGGGAACGTTCGATGGAAGCCCAATCACGCTCGATTACCACTTCACGATTGAGGGCGATGAAATTCTATCTCTCACAATTGATTAGTGCCCGAACATGGCATGCCCGTTAATGCTTAGGCGCGACCCCGTGTTCTTGCCGCGAAAACGCAGCGAGCACACGCTTGAGCACGGGTAAGCCAAGGAATCGATCTTTCCACAAAGCGCTTAAAAATCTCGCGCCCGAAGCCTTCCCTTTTCCATCTCAAAGGAGGGAGTGAGGATCACTCTTAAGTAGGACCGGAAAATCCCGCGGATGCGACGATGGCTCCAAAACCGAAGAATGAGCGATCTTCAGGTATGAAAAAGTTTAGATTACTGACTTTGGTAGGCATCACCTCGATCGCGCTCGCTCAGCAGGATGGGCAGGTGGCCGCGGCGGAGGCGGCGGGGGCGGAGGCGGCCACGGCGGTGGCGGTGGTGGCTTCCACGGAGGAGGTTTCGGCGGTGGCGGTTTCCACGGCGGTGGTGTTTCCGTGGAGGAGGTTTCGGCGGTGGCGCTTTCCACGGCGGTGGTTTCGTGGGGGACGTTTCGCCGGTGGCGGTTTCCATGGCGGTGGCTTTCGTGGAGGACGTTTCGGCGGTGGCGGTTTCCACGGCCGTGGCTTTCGTGGCGACCGTTTTGGTCATCACGGATTCTCTAATGATGTCTTCATCGGCGGCTTCGGCTTTCCGGGGTGGTGGGGATGGAACTATCCGTACGGATATTACGGTTACGGCTATTACCCGTACGGTTACGGCGGGTACCCCTACGGCTACTACAACGGATACGGCAGATACGGTTACTATGGTCGGCCCGGTTACTGATACCGCTGTGGCAGCCGATCGGGGCATTTCCGAAGTGGAACCCAACGCAGCGCTCGTTGATTAAGAAAGAAGGATATTGAACATGACTGCGACCACGGTTGCCCTTGTGACGGGTGTTTCATCCGGTATCGGACGCGAGACGGCCCGATTATTGGCTGAACGCGGCGCGCGTACCTTCGGAACGGTAAGAGATCTTCGTCGTGCAAACCCCATTGCCCCGGTCGAGTTGATCGCCATGGACGTAAACCAGGACCCGAGTGTCACGGAAGCTGTGAGTTCGGTATTGGGAAAGGCAGGCAAGATCGACATCTTGATCAACAATGCGGGTTACTCCCTTGCCGGCGGAGTGGAGGAGACGAGCGTCGAAGAAGCGCGCCAGCTGTTTGAAACGAATTTCTTCGGCGTCCTGCGCGTCACTCAAGCCGTTCTTCCCTCGATGCGGCAAAATAGTTACGGCCGCATCGTAAACATCAGTTCAATGCTCGGTCTTCTGCCTGGGCCCTACCACGGGATTTACGCTGCAAGCAAACATGCGCTCGAGGGTTATACCACAACCTTGGATCATGAAGTTAGAGTGTTCGGTATTCGCGCAGTGTTGGTCGAACCTATGTACACAAAGACCAAAATCGCGAAGAACGAGAAAAGCGTTCAAGCAGCTATTCCTGCGTACGCCGACCAAAAACAGCGAGTAACAGAAATCGTTGAACAAGAAACCGCGAATGGGGACGATCCCTATGACGTTGCCGGAGTTGTTTACAAGGCGGCGAGCGCGAAGGCACCGCGCCTGCATTACCCCGTCGGAGAAGGCGTGATGTTGAGCCGATTCCACCGGTTCGTTCCCTCGCGACTCTTCGACAACGTTTTTCGCAGACGGTTTCAGCTCGATCGAACAGCTCGCGACGGGTTTCTTGCCAAACAAAGCGTTTAGAAAGACGGGCATGGGCGACGTATTTATGAAGATAGGACGAAGGACATCGCCCTCGCTGTGCATCGCAATATTGCTCCTAGCCTGCTGCGCGATTTCAGCGCAGAACGAACAGCCTCGGATTCGAAATATTGTTCTGGTTCACGGCGCCTGGGCAGATGGCTCTGGCTGGAAGGGCGTTTACGACATTCTCGTCAAGGATGGCTACAACGTCAGCATCGTCCAGGAGCCGGAGACGTCCTTTAAAGAAGATGTGGCTGCCACGAAGCGCGTCCTTGCTCAACAAGATGGACAGTGCATTCTGGTCGCTCACAGTTATGGGGGAGCAGTAATTACCGAAGCGGGGACGGATCCGTCTGTTGCCGGTTTGGTCTACATCGCGGCCCACATGCCAGACGCTGGAGAGAATGAGGCCGACGACGGAAAGCGATTCCCAAGCGACCTCGGCAAGTCTACCGCGATAAAGAAGACGGCCGACGGTTTCACTTACCTCGACCCCGCGCAGTTTCATGAGTACTTCGCAGCCGACCTGCCTGCTGAGCAGGCCGCTTTCATGGCGCGATCGCAGGTGCTCAACGCAGCTGACAATTTCAAAGCCATCATCACCACGCCTGCGTGGAGAAGCAAACCGAGCTGGATGTTGGTCGCGGCGAAAGACAGAACCATCAACCCGGACCTCGAACGGTGGTATGCCGAGCGGGCCAAGAGCCACACGGTCGAAGTCCCAGGCGCCAGCCACTCAGTCTACGTCTCACATCCCAGGGAGGTTGCAGATGTAATTGAGAGTGCAGCACGTACGGTCTCGAAGTAATGGCGGAGAGTTAAGATCATGCGTCTACTCAACATCGAATCCTCTCCGCGCGGATCCAGGTCTGCGTCTATCGCCGTCACCAGCGCCTTCCTCGAAGCCTACCGTCAGGCTTGTCCTGGGGTCATGGTCGATACCTTGAACGTCTGGGAGGAAAAGCTGCCGGACTTCGACCAGGAGGCCATCGGGGCGAAGTACAAAGGCGTGAACAAACAACCGATGGACCAGGCCGAGACCGCCGTCTGGGACAAAATCCAGGACCTGGCAGTACGCTTCCAGCAAGCGGACCGCATCGTGCTCGGCGTGCCTATGTGGAACTTCGCCTACCCTTACAAGCTCAAGCAATTGATTGATCTGGCCTGTCAGCGGAACATGCTCTTTACCTATGACGGCAACGAGTACGGCCCTTTGCTGAAAACTCCCCGCGCCTTCGTGGTCTATGCGCGGGGCGGGACCTATGCGGAAGACTCGCCGACGCCCGCTTCCCGGTTCGACCATCAGAAAGGATACATTGATTTCTGGCTGAAGTTTATCGGGGTCAAGGAGGTCCATACGCTGGTGGTGGAAGGCACGACGTGGCGCGGGAAAGAGAAGGGGGAAGAGAGTATCGCGCGTGGTCAAGCAGGAGGCAAAAAAGTTGGCGGCGGATTTCTAGCCGTTGCCAAACTTTCGACGCGGACGGAGTCACGCGTTTATGTTTACAAGCCGAAGGAAGTTGCAGCTGAGATTGAAGAAGCTGCATCGCACGCTCGGTAGAAACTGGTAATGCAAGCAAAACGATTCGTTCGCTCACTGTTCTTGATTGCCCTCTTTGCCGCGACAGGATCTTCTGCCGAGAAATCACTGCCAACCGCGCGCAGCATAATGCTGTCGGCCGGAAAGGAACAAGCCGCGCAGCCAGTGATCCTTGCAGCGCGCCGGTATGCGGCCTTTTGGAATACGGGCGAGCCACGCTACGCGGAAGCGGCTCTCGCGAAGAATTTCGTCGACCGCACTCTCCCCTCAGGACGCCTCGAAGGGTTGAAGGGCGTGCTCGAGGCATCGAAGAACTTTCGCGCGGCCATTCCCGATCTGAGGACAGAAATTGAGGAGCTCTTGGTCGTGAATGATCGCGCTGTCGTCAGATACATCTTCACGGGACATTTCACTGGCAGGTTCAAAGATCTGAAAGGTGATGGCCGCGAGATTAGCTTCCGCGCGGTTGATATCTATCGCGTACAAAATGGCCAAATTTCCGACAACTGGCACCTGGAGGACAATCTCTCGCTGATGCAACAATTAGGCGTAGTAAAACCCTAATGAACTGAAACGGATGTCACTGCGAGCGGCTGAAAGACCAATGAAAGGATAAAAAGAAATCTGGGCACTCTGCTTGTGATTGCTCAATGCTGTAGGGAGAATGCAATGAGAGATTTTGCAAAGTCGCGGCGTGGATTTTTGAAGACCACGGGCGTTATAGCCGGAGGATTTTTGCTCTGGCCGAGAGGCGTTCTAGCTCAGACGGAGGAGCAAATTCAGCACAGTGAACCGGCGGTTTCGCCAAGCGACTCCGCCGCCGCAGACTACTCACTGCGCATCGAAACGTCTCCGGTCGAGATTGCGCCCAAGCGAATCATTTCCATTACTACCTATAATGGACAATTCCCTGGGCCATTGCTTCGGTTCAAAGAAGGTCAGCAAGTCACGGTGGACGTGTTCAACGACACCGATACGCCGGAGCAGTTGCATTGGCATGGGCAGAAAATCCCGACTGACGTGGACGGAGCCGCCGAGGAGGGAACGCCGTTTATTCCTGCGCATGGTAACCGGCGCATTGTGTTCACGCCCAGACCGGCTGGCTTGCGCTTCTATCACACTCACAACCGCGCCGGCGCAAATCTCGCGGCTGGACAGTACAGCGGACAAGTTGGGCCGGTGTACATAGAGCCGAAACAGGAACCGGGCAGATACGACCGCGAAGTCTTTCTTGTCCTAAAGGAATTCGAGCCCACCTTCAGTCGCGGTGGCGACATGGCCATGGATTTCCTGTCTCCGCCGACTCGCGTCAAGTCGCTCGAACAAGTGGGAGAGTCCGCAATGAAAGCCTCGATCGCGAAGGGAATGCCACACGGGTACGAGGTCGGCTACGAATCATTCACGATCAACGGACGCATGCTCGGTCACGGTGAGCCGATTCGTGTGAAGCAGGGGGAACGCGTCCTGTTTCATATCTTAAACGGAAGCGCTACCGAGATTCGCAGCCTAGCATTGCCGGGTCACTCGTTTAAGGTCGTCGCTCTCGATGGCAATCCTGTTCCGAACCCGGCGCAGGTGCCGGTCCTCTGGCTGGGCACGGCGGAACGTATCTCCGCGATTGTGGAAATGAATCATCCGGGTGTCTGGATCATGGGCGATCTCGCCGATGATGATCGCCGACACGGCATGGGCAGTGTCGTTGAATACGCTGGTCGCGGCGGACAATCGAAATGGATCGCCCCTGCGCCGTTTCACTGGGACTACGCGCGTTTCGCGAAAGTCGGTGCAACTGCGCCTTCACCGGACGAGACGATCGAGATGATCTTCGCGAAGGACAACGCTGCGGAGGAAGGCTTCAACCGGTGGACTATCAATGGCGTGGCCTTCCCCATGAGCGATGAGATGATCCCGGCTTCATTGCACCTGAAGCAAGGCAAGCGCTATCGCATTCGTATGCGCAATGCCAGTGACGATATCCATCCAATCCATCTCCATCGCCATAGTTTTGAGCTGACAAGCCTGGCCGGAAAGCCGACAGCTGGAATCTTGAAAGATGTTGTAATGTTAGGCGGATACCAGGAAGCCGAGGTGGACTTCGTTGCTGATAATCCGGGCGTGACGCTTTTCCACTGCCACCAGCAACTGCACATGGACTACGGTTTCATGACGCTCTTCGATTATGTATAGGCGCGGAGCAATGATGTTCGAGCGACAGAAAAATCCGTACGGAAAAGGACCCAGCTGAGGTGCCTTTAGACGAAACTCGTGTTGAATTTGATGAGGACAAGATCGATTGAATCGTGAGTGATGTTCGCGACGAGGCTCACCTGAATACTCATCGCGCAACTCAAGGTAAAATACGAATAGAAAGCTGGTTAAATTATGAGAAAAAATCCGCTGAACAAAGGTATTATAATGGAGAACGCTGCTGGGATTGGGACGGTGACGTCTGAGATGGTTGAAGCCCGTGCGCGCGAGTTAGCCAAGATTAACGGTCATCCTTCTTCCGAACCGTCCGAGGCTGACTATCAACAGGCCAAACGTGAGCTGACGGGAGCAGCAGAAATGGATCCGCAGGACGAGAGTAGTGAATCCGTACCCGATTCGGAGGGTTGGGATCCCGTGCCGGGCTCGACCGGACGGCAAGCAGCAGACTCCCTCGGAGAAGACGAAGATGCCGAGGGACGCAGCGAGAGTGCGCAGATGTTCGAAGAAGGCGTCAGCGAAGCGGAGCACGATCAAATGCGTCAAGCATCCCGGGCGGACGAGGAGAGCGACGAACCAGAGCCATAACTCTCTCTCTCGCGCGTGCCGCTATAGACGGGCGAAACCGCCGGACTCTTTCATGTTTTGCCTGCGTCAGCTGCGGCGAAGTATGCCCTAAAACCGAGCCATCAGCGACAAAATACGGCTAACGAATGCGCGCGTAGTTACTTTTTCCACGCAGCCCTGAATTGGTTACGAAGATTGTGGCCGCAGTTCCATTTTCTCACCACAAAACACCGACGGGATCTTTTTGTAACCTCTTCTAAGGAAGTAACTGTAGCCAAGAGGGCGAGGGCCTGTTAGGATCTGGAAGTAACCTAAATCACACGCAGCCCGAAAGCGGCGGCTTGTATGAAATCCAGCTGCAGATCGCTCGGTGAATCCTTAGCTGCCTTCGGAACAGACGGTTTCCGACTGGTGAACCCCCAACAAGCCTTCCAACGTGCAGCGTTCCTTGGTTGGTTTTTGCGTCGCGGCCGCAGTCGCGACCTGTTTGAACGAACACCTGATTTTTTACGACTGAATCTTTAACCAAGAAAAGCAAAACCCCTATGAATGCGACCAAAGACAACACTAAATCTTTCGACAACCAACCGATGCGGTTTGCCAATGCGACGCTCGGCCAACATCGCCATGTCTGCGCGTTTTTTCACGGCGCGGAGGAGGAGTATCGTGTGCTGCTTCCATTCGTTAAGGAAGGGCTCGCGCGCGGCGAGAAGGCATTTCACATTGTCGATCCAAAACTGCGCGACGAGCACTTATAGCGACTTTCCTCAGCCGGCGTCGACGTCCCTTCGGTTGAGAAGAATGGACAATTCGAGCTGCACCATTGGCACGAAGTTTATTTGCACGACGGTCATTTCGACAGGGACCGAATGCTTGCCTGCATGCAGGACGGTACTGGAGCAGAGCAAGCGCGACGGTTTCCCCCTCGCCCGCGTCATGGGCCACGCCGAATGGGCTTCAGGCGACTGGCCCGGGGTAGACGATTTCCTCGAATACGAGTGCCGGTTGAACGACATCATACCGCAATATAAGGATGCCGTAATCTGTCTTTATGATCTGACGAAGTGTGGCGGCAACCTTATCATCGACGTGATGCGAACTCACCCGATGATTCTCATCGGCGGCATCGTCCAGGAGAACCCGTTTTATGTGCCGCCGGATGAGTTTTTGCGGGAATTGCGCGAACGCCGTGCACCCCAGACTGGAGTAGCGGTCTGACGTTGCCTAGCGATGGAAGCCAAGGCGGAGGCGGCGGCCAATGAGATTAAGCGCCTCAAGGCCTGTATCAACAACCTGATCAGCGTGCAGGCGCTTCCTGCTATCTGGAGTGGCGGACAACCTTCTCAGATTGTCAGTGCCTCACTCGACGTGCTTCTGAAGATGTTGAGCCTGGGTTTCGCCTATGCCCGGCAGAAGGATTCGACTGGCGGGGCCCTCGAAATGGTCCGACTCGCTCACGATCGAAACCTGAGCGCCCAGCCACAACTGATCGGCCGTGCGCTTAACCTTTGCTTGGGCGATTTTTCACAGGCCTCGCCTTCGCGCTTGCGGAATCCGATTGGAGATGGAGACATTTCGGTCTTGCTTTTGCGACTGGGCCTGCAGGCCAAACTGGGTGTGTTCGTCGTCGGCTCCAAGCGACCGGATTTTCCGACGCAGACTGAGAGGCTCCTTCTTAATTTAGCGGCGAACCAGGCAGTGATCGGACTGCAGGAGGCACGACTCTTGGGCGAGCAGAAACGCGTCGCAGAAGAACTCGATCAACGTGTCGCGCAAAGAACCAGCCAACTTTTGACTGCCAACGAGGAGCTGGAAAAAGAGATTGCCGAGCGCAAGCGGGCGGAAGAGAAGCTCCGGGCTTCCGAGCAGGTCGCGCGCGGACAAGTGGACGCGCTGGCGCAGAGCCTGGATGTTCTGGCGACCGCGCCGGAACCTGAAAAATTCATTGGCCAGATGCTTAGTACCATCGGTCGCCTCTCGAGCGCGCAAACCGTGACCTTATGGTTATTCGACGAAGCAACGGACTCAGTGGTCCTGCGGCTAATGGCGGATGGCGCAAAACTGGCCGCGCCTGACCCACAGCATCCGATTATGAACGATCCGCTGTATTGGAAAGAGAACGAAGTAATCCGGGACCTGCTCTCTATTGCAGGCCCAGTTGTTTGTGAAGACGTGGAGACTGATCCACGCGTGCGGGGTGAATGGCGCGACTATTTGCTGCAAAAAGGAGCGAAAAAGCTTTTGGCAGTTCCGATTTTAGTCGCTGGACGCGTTAGGGGATTTATTGGAGTCCGCCATGCTGAACGGCCATCTTATCGGCCGGAGGAGATCGAACTAACCCAGGCGCTGGCCCACCAAGTAATGCTGGCGCTTCAACTAAATGACTTCGCCGAGCAGGGCAAGCGGGCTGCGGTCTTGGAAGAACGAAATCGAATGGCGCGCGACATCCACGATACGCTCGCGCAAGGTTTTACTGGCGTAATTGTGCAATTGGAGGCAGCCGAGGACGCGATTTCCTGCCGCTGTCGCAAGGAAGCTGACAATCATTTACACCGCGCGGCTGAATTAGCTCGGCGGAGCCTGAGCGAAGCACGCCGGTCAGTGCACGCGTTGCGCCCTCGAGCTTTGCAAGAACACAGTTTCTGGGAGGCGCTCAAAGGTATTATTAAGAATACGACTGTCGGCACAGCTGCTCCGCACAAGATTTCAAGCACAAGGCAGACTGCCGGAGCTCCCTCAGCTCTGGCAGGAAAATTTGCTGCACATAGGCGAGGAAGCTTTAACCAATACACTCAAGTACGCCCGCGCTGGGAACTTCCAAACACGACTAACCTACAAGGCAAAGGAGCTTCGGCTGGAACTTCGTGACGATGGTGACGGATTCAAACTCAAGGATAGACACGACGGTGTAGGTCTCACCGGAATGCGCGAGCGCGCCGAGCAAATGGGGGGGATGTTAAGTATTAGGAGTCGGCGCGGTAAGGGCACTGACATTGTTGTTGTCCTGCCCTACGACGAGCGATTAGTGAAAGCACCGCGAAGTCCCACGTGAATAGCGTCTTTGCCAAACTCAACGTTCAGCGAGCATGACCGCAGTCGCCTCCCCTATTCCGCTGCCCGCTCAGCCTGTCCGCCGCAGCGAGCGAATGCGTTCGGAGCTTATACCAGTAATGAACCAGCTGCGCGACATTGGTTTTTCTTGACTGGTTTAGTGTTGAAAGGCCTTAACCGGCGATTTCGTCCAACTCTTTAATCGCGTCATCGGACAAATGCAGGCCAGCGGCGGCTACATTCTCTCTCAGATGCTCGACAGATGATGTCTCGGGAATGAGCAGAATATTGGGTGAGCGTTGCAGCAGCCACGCCAAGGCGACGGCCATTGGGGTAGTATCCAAGCGGGCAGCAACGCTGGACAACGTGTCGGATTGCAGCGGTGAAAAACACGACGTAGCTCAGATGCTTCGGTTCGCTGAGATTCAATAGCTCGGCGATTTTCTTTTCTTGCTCCGAAACTGAGGCTGAACCGTCCGGTTCTCGCTTAGCCCGAAGCAACGGATTGAATAGCCTATCCTGCGCCGGAATTAACATTATGTTTTCGCGAAAGTCGTTTATCAAAGGTTTTTACGGACAAAATAGCAAGCGTAAAGGCTGAACCAGAATGCTTGTGCGATCACGCATGTGGAAGCGAAGTTCTTAGAAATCGCTTTCACGGCCTAACGAAACAAGCCGTCCACAAAGCCGATTTGATAGACAAGGTAGATTCCGAAAATTAAGCTGAGCCCGCCCGCAGCTGCGCCGACGTAACGATTGAAAGCACGGAAACGATTGGCCGAATAAGTGATCGACGCTGCAACCGCCGCCGTAATCAGCATCATTCCCGCGATGGTGCCGACACCGAAGATTAGCAGATACATCATGGCCCAAAGCGGTTCGCTAATGATTGGCAAAACGAGCAGCGCGACCGCTCCGAGCCGGCCAGGCCATGGACGACGCCGACGATGACCGGCCGAAGCATCCGATAAAACTGCGAGCGGCCAAACTGTCGATCCAAGCGCGCTGTCGGCACTTCCGTTTCCGAATGCCCATGTTTGCCGGGATCATGTGCATGCGCATGACGGTGAACATAATCGCCATGCTGATGGACGTGTTCGTGGACAGAGTGATCGATCGACGCGACGTCAGCGACGCTGCGTTTAAATGCGCGTAGGTTCAACCAACCGAGCAGAATTAACATTAAGGCCACGCAAAATTCCAAACTCATTCCGAGGCGCTCGGGAATAACGATCCCGAAGAGAATGATCGCGCCGCCGACTACAAGCAACGTGATGCTGTGGCCGATGCCCCAGAAAATTCCGGTGAGCGCAGCGCTGCCAATCTTACGCTTACGTTGGCGACTAACAATGGTCGTGACGGCAACGACGTGATCGGAGTCGGTAGCGTGACGCATACCGAGAAAGAAACCGAGGGCGAGGATCGAGAGAAAAGTCATGGCAAATTAACTTCGCGCGGGCTCATCTGTGAGGATTGGTTCGTTTGGACTGAACCTGATCGATTTGTTTTCGCATTCTTTTCCCTGCGTTTCTTCCACGGTCTTGCCGGACGCCGGACATTGAAAGGTCACAACGGGCGCGCCTGCCAAAATATGGTCCCAGTATTTGGGCCTGCCGCGATACGCGCGTTGGAACGTGGCGAAGTCGCAAACCATGACTTTCGACACGCGTCGCATCTGCATGTCGCGTGGGTCTATTTGACCGAATCTTCGTCAACAAACGAAGCCGCCTGCAAAATGCGTGCGACGCTGCGTCGATTCGCATCTTCCCTGGTCACTTGAAAAAGCATCACGAGACCATTACGCTTTTTTGGATCCATTTTCTGGCGCGAGAGCGCGCCATGGCCGCTGACAAAAGTCTCGAGCAAATAGTTAAGGCAAATCGACAATTACTCGAAAAAGACTTCCCACTTACTTATTATTCGCGACAGTTGCTCTTCAGCGATCGCGCACGAGAGTCGTGGGTCGAGCCAGACCTGAAACATTTTCTTAAAGATGTCTTTTGAGCTTCGTTCATCCAAAAAGAAACTATGATTCACGTCGTCAAACCTAAAGAAGCCAAGCACCGAAATTCATTTGGTGTTGCCTTCGATCTCCTGGCCATTGGGCCACAGTCGATGGTCACCAAGATGCATTACCGAAAAGAGAACGTAATCCCGTTTCACTCGCATCCGAACGAGCAGACCGGCTATATTCTCTCGGGTCGCATCTGTGTGCTTACACGCGACTCACGACACGAACTGGGTCCCGACGACACCTACGCCATCCCGGCGAACATCGAGCACAGCATCGAGATCATTGAGGACGCGGAGGAGGTCCAGGTGTTCACTCCGCCACGGGAAGATTTCCGCTGATATCCATTAACGCCTAATTAAGCGCTCCAGCCAAACGCTGACCGTTTAGAAGATTCGCACATGACAACTTCAATACGCAAATTGGCAGCAAGATGCCTTTGAGCTTCGTTCATCCTGTGCACCGGGCGACGCATCGAATTGGCCTTTACCTAGATAAATTAGGTGAACCGGGCTTGACGCAAGGCGAAGCCCACATCTTGGCAATGCTAGCCCATTCCGGGCCTGCGAAAGTGGCCGAACTCCATCGTGGCCTTGCTCATAAGCGATCAACACTGACCAGCATTCTGGATCGGCTGGGGAAAAGAAACTTGATTACGCGCGAGGTCGGAAAAACGGATCGGCGCACGTTTATCGTCACGCTGACCGCGAAAGGTCGCAAACTTGCACACCGTATCAGCAGCCATTTGTTGGAGCTTGAGCGGGAAGTCGCGCGAGGGGTTACCGCTGCCGAGATTAAGGGATTCAAAAAGGTTGTGGCTGCCTTAGAGCAGCAAGCCCATTATCGGGCACAGCGTTAACGGAGTTGACTGTCAGTGCACGTTTTTTCGCGTGGCACGGACAAGTGCCTGATGCTTCGGCTCGGGCTTTCGATGAAGCGCGGGAGCTGTTTCTTAGTCAGATGAAAATTGTCAGTTATTACCTACATGTTCGACCAATTGCCAAAAAGGTATCGAACGAGGCTCCGTAACCCCAGAAAACGGGCAGTTTTCTCCCTGGCCTGACAGCCAATGTTAAAAACGTTCGGACCCCCCTAAACCGATACCATCGGTCCAAACCTATCGCCAGTTGCGGAGGCAGCTGCACAAAGACCTGCTCGCGCAGCACCCGGAATGGATCGACGCCGACGGCAACTGCCCTACCTGCAACGACTACGAACGTCGACTCGCCCAGTTGATTTCAATTTTCAAATCCCAAGCAAAATTACGTCGGGTCAAAAAGCCAGTCCGAGAAAAGGAGTAGAACTCGTATGAAGTTAATCGTTAACTCGTTAATCAAACTCGGAATTCTGAAAAAGGATCTCGATTATCACCTGATCCGCATCCCGCGTAGGCTCCGGGGTTTTTGTATTACAAAAACCTTACCTCCAGATGCGAACCAAAATTCGATACGAATACGGGTAAACGCAATCAGGGCAACACAGAGAGGAGAATGCGATGCAACATCAAGGTGACTACTTCACTGCTTATCACAACCTAAAGCTGACACGAGATGCCAACGGTGTGCTGGTTGCTGAATTCCACAGCAACGGTGGGCCGTTCATTATGACCGCGCAATCTCACACAGAATTTGTCGATGCCTTCTACCGGATCGGGCAAGATCGAGGGAACAAGATCGTAATCCTGACGGGCGCAGGCGGGCAGTTCATTACTGATGTCGATTGGTCCTCTTTCGGCGACGTCTCGGATCCCAGCGTTTGGAGCCAAGTTCACGACGAAGGTCTTCAGGTTTTGGAAAACATAGCCAACATACGCGTCCCAGTCATCGCGGCGATCGAGGGACGTGCCCATGTGCATTCAGACTACGCGCTACTTGCCAGCGTAATTGTGGCGGCGGATGGTGCGACCTTTCAGGATGTGGCCCACTTCTCCGCGGGCGTTGCGCCCGGCGACGGAATCTTTACCACCTGGAGTTATCGCGCTGGAGCAGGGCGAGCGGAGGCGTTCCTGCTCAACCCACAGCCGCTGCCGGCGCGTACCGCGCACGAGTGGGGAGTGGTTGCTGAGGTTGTGCCGAACGGTAAGGCGGTCAGTCGGGCGCGGGAATTGGCGGAGCTGTACCTGAAGGCTCCGGAAGTGACGCGGCGCGATACGCGCATCCACTTCATTCAACCCTTGAAAGAGCGCATCGTGCGAGAAGTTGGCTACGGACTGTCGCTCGAAGGAGCGTCGTCGGCCGCCCTCATGAAATCGAAGGCAAGCCACGGGTGAACCTGTAGCTCGGATATGTCCACCCAAAAAAAACGGTGGACAAATGCTGGGAATTAATATCCAGACCTGAAGAAAAATCGCCTGAGTAAACAGACGGTGTAGCTATGAACACGCGAGAGGACATCCTGAGTGGCGTCCGTAAAAATCAACCGATGCACTGGGGCCCTTGCGCACCAGCGCCGCATCTCGCTCGAAAGCTGAACTCCGTTAGAAAGCGACTTCGAATCGTCCAAGAGCTAGCGTTTGGGCCACGCGCGCAATGCGATTTGCGCTACCCGACGAAGTTGATCGCGACTGGCGCCGCCAGCTGACTGGACTGCCATTCCGCGGACGACAGTCATCACGTAATGGGCCAGTTCGGCTGGGTCAGCGTTTTTCGGGAGATCGCCTTCGCGCTTTGCTCGCTGAAGGCGGCGACGCAATGCAACTTCGGCCGCCGCCCGCCGCGCAGCTACTTCCTTCCGAACGGACGCATCTCCGCACGCCAACGCGCCTTGAACCATGAGGCATCCTGCCGGAAGCCTGGGATCACCCGCCATCCTGGCCGCGCCGAAAAATATTTGTTCGATGACATCCCACGCCTTGGGCGCCGCTAGAGCCTTGCCAAAATAGGCGACCGGCCCGTCCATGTATCGATCGAGAACCTTGCGAAAGAGTTCCTCTTTGTTGCCAAACGCAGCGTAAAGACTTGGCCGATTGATGCGCATGGCTCGCGTCAGGTCTGAGACCGAGGCGCCTTCGTAACCCTTGGCCCAAAAAACGTGCATGGCGCGTTCCAAGGCCGTGTCAGGATCGAAGGCACGGGGTCGTCCAGGCTGTGCTGCGGCAGTTTCTGATTTCATACCGATAGGTAAACAAACCAGTTGACACTATATTTGTCCAGAGTTATTTTTATACTTATCGATACAGAATTAAAAGAAATAGGAGAGAAAAATGACTAAGAAACTGGAAGGAAAGATTGCACTCATTACAGGCGGCTCGCGCGGAATTGGTGCCGCAATCGCTAAACGGCTGGCGACAGACGGAGCGGACGTGGCCATTACATATACGAAAGGTGCCGATGCCGCCGCATCGGTTGTTAAGGAGATTGAACGCGCCGGCCGAAAGGCGATCGCGATTCAGGCTGACGCCGCCGATGCCGAAGCCGTCAAGGCCGCGGTCGATAAGACGGTTGCGACGTTAGGCCGACTTGATGTGCTCGTGAACAACGCCGGCACCGCCATCCCGAAGAAGTTCGAGGAGACCACGCTGGAAGAGATGGACCGCATGATCGACATCAACATCCGCGGCGCATTCGTCGCGACGCAGGCGGCGTTGAAGCACATGAAGGATGGCGGCCGCATCATCATGATCGGCTCGTGTGTGGGCGAGCGGATGATGACGCCCGGTCTGGTGCCTTACTCGGCCACGAAGGGAGCCGTCAAGATGTTTAGTCAAGGGTTGTCTAGAGAAGTGGGGAACCGGGGCATCACGGTTAACAACATCCAGCCGGGTCCGATCGACACGGAATTGAATCCTGCCGCGGGCGAGTGGGCGGTACCACAGAAGGCCGCCACGGCGCTCAACCGCTATGGGAGTGTTGATGACGTTGCCGCGCTGGTGGCGTTCGTCGCCGGTCCGGAATCCTCGTACATCACCGGCTCGAACCTGACCGTCGATGGTGGCACTAACGCCTGAATCCAAAGGAGAAATGATATGCGTGCAATGAGAGCTGAAACATTTAGTGGTTATGAAGGGCTGAAGCTCATCGAACTTCCAAAACCAGCGGTCACAGACGGGAAATTACTGGTGCGAATCACCGCGGCCGGCGTCACGCCGCTGGACCACACGATTCTCTCCGGCAAGTTTCACGACTCAAAGCCGCCGTTAGTCCTCGGAAATGAAGGAGCGGGTGTGGTGAAGGACGGAGGTGAAACGGATTTTCCCGTCGGATCGCGCGTGATGTTTTTCGGCGTCTATGGCGCTTTTGAGGATGGAACGTACAGGGAGTGGGTTTCCGTACGGAAAGAAGACCTTTGCCTGATTCCTGACAATGTCGACGACGTGAGTGCCGCAGGTATTCCGGTCGCGTATCTCACCGCGCAGGTGGCTCTTACTCTAGCGGGTTTTCGGACAGGCAAAACTGTCCTGGCGCCAGCGATTGGAGGATCGATCGGCAATGCAGTGACGCAATTGGCGCGCGCCTTGGGCGCAAAACACGCCATGTCAAGCACGACCAATCATGCGAAAGCCGAGCAGGCGAAGGCGCTCGGATTCAATGAAGTCGTCGATACCTCCTCGGAGAAGTTGGGTGACGGCGTGCGTCGTATCACGAGCGATTACGGCGCAGACATTGTCGTCGACGGGATCGGTGGTGAAGTCTTGAGCGAAGCGCTCGGAGTACTCGCGCTGGGAGGAAGCCTCACAACACTGGGGTATTCCGCAAGCCGCAAGACAACGATTGACGTGACAAATCTCATCGTGCCACAGGCCAGCATCCGGGGTCTCAACATGTTCGCGCAGCCGAACGCGAGCATCAGGGCCGCGTGGAAAGTTATTGTCTCTCTACTTAAATCCGGCGCGATCAAGCCGATCGTGGCTAAGACCTTTCCGTTGGCGGAAGCGCCTGCTGCTCTGCGTTACTTAGTTGAGGGCCGCCCGTTCGGGAGAGTCGTCCTAACAATCTGAGGATTTCCAAAAGGAAAACGAAACATGAAAGAAAAACAGATTAAGAATCCAGGTCCCGATCATCCGATTTCGATCTAGCATAATCGTGCTCGCGTCGTAGTATCGGTCGCGGGTCGCGTGATCGCCGATACCCGCAACGCGCTGGCACTTCGCGAAGCCGACTATCCGGCCGTCCAATACATTCCACGCGAAGATGTCGATCTTACTCAATTGGAACGGACGGATCACGCTACCTACTGTCCCTATAAAGGGGACTGCAATTACTTCAGCGTTCCCGCTGGAGGAAGGAAGTCCGTCAATGCCGTGTGGTCGTATGAGGATCCATTTCCCGCTGTTGCGCAGATCAAGGGGCACATCGCGTTCTATCCCGACAAGGTCGACGAGATCGCAGAGCAACTTCCAACTTCGCGCGAGTCGTCCAAGAGCGGTCTTCCCAAGTCTGGGGAGTAACGATGAGTATTACTCGCACAAAGCAGGCGCTTTTCACTCCCGTTCGCATGGGCGTATTGGAGTTGCGAAACAGGGTCATCATGGCTCCCCTCACCCGCATGCGTGCGGCCAACTCCGGTCATGCGCCCACCGATCTTCACACCGAATACTACGCCCAGCGCGCCTCTGCTGGTCTCATCATCGGCGAATGCACCGAGATCAGCCCTGATGCTTACGGTTGGGCTGATACTCCTGGCTTATGGAGCGCTGAGCAGGTTCGCGGCTGGCGCCGGGTTACTGATGCCGTCCACAAGAAGGGTGGCCTGATGTACGCACAGCTCTGGCACACTGGAGCAATGTCACATCCGGACTTGTTCGACGGGGCCTTACCAATGTCCGCATCCGATGTAAATCCGGAGCAAGAGAGTGTTACTCCCTCCGGAAAGAAACCCACCGTTGCACCTCGCCCAATGAGCCGAGATGAAATTCGTCAGACGGTGGCTGATTTTGGAACCGCGGCGAAAAATGCGATGGAAGCTGGATTCGATGGCGTGCAGATCCAAGCCAACTACCTCTATCTCATCGCTCAATTCCTCAACAGCGCTACGAACCTTCGCACAGACGAGTATGGAGGCTCCACCGTGAACCGCGCCCGCTTCCTTTTCGAAATCACTGAGACTGTGCTCGGATTTGTGGAGCCCGGCCGGGTCCGGATTAAGATCGGGCCGATGAACGTTTCAGGAGCCTTTGTAGCTAACGCCGACACCTTGCCCGACATGGAGTACGTGATAAAGAAGCTGAACGACTACAATCTCGCGCACCTGCTAATGATGGGAGCGACTACCGACTTCACCGGAGGTCCGCTCGAACACCTCGCAGGCGACGGCATGTTCCAACATTTTCGGCCGCTCTATAACGGACATCTCATCGCAAATGTCGAAATGACCCAGGAGCGTGGAAATCGGCTAATAAGAGCCGGATTAGCTGACTCGATTGCATTTGGTCGAGCGTTCATCGCTAACCCCGATCTGCCGGAGCGTTTTCTAACTGGCGCTTCCCTCAACGAAATCAGTTGGCCAACGGTTTATGCGTCAGGACCAGATGGGTACACCAATTATCCCGCGCTCAGCGTGCCGGCCAACGGGCAATCCGGGCCCGACCAAGATAAACACTCTAACACCGCAGTGACGAAAAGATGAGGAAATTGTTATGAATCAGACGATACAGGAGAAAAATAAGGCGCTGGTAATCGACGCCTTCGACACACTATTTAACAAGCGCGACTATGAGGCAGCTGAGCGATATTGGTCGCCTAACTATATCCAGCACAGCGCACACATCGAACCTGGTCGCGATGGATTGTTCAATTTGATCCGCAACGCACCCGATACTCTGCGTTACGAACATCAGCTCGTCGTCGCGGAAGGCGACTATGTCATTGTCCACGGACGCTTCTCAGGAATCGCCCGGCCAGTTGCCTGGGTTGCCGCGGATATTGTGCGGATTGAGAACGGCCGCCTTGCGGAACACTGGGACGTCTTACAAGACGAAGCAACCAAAGCCGAATCGAAGAGCGGCCTGCCGATGTTTGGCGATCACTTCACTGCCTGAACATCCACCTCAAATCTAGGAGACATCTATGAAACTCACTGAAAACACCATCTTCATCACCGGCGGCGGCACGGGCATTGGTCGTGGCCTCGGCGAAGCACTGCACAAACTCGGCGACAAGGTCATCATCTCCGGCCGCCGCAAGGAACATCTCGATGCGACGACCAAGGCGAATCCAGGGATGGATTCCGTCGAAACGCGGATAACCGGGATCGTCTTACTGAAAAGCCCGCTTTAGGACGGACAGCCTATGGAAATCGGAACCATTGGAGCAGGAGATTTCGCGCAAGCGTTCGCAAAGCGGGCATCGAAGGCAGGCCATAAGGTAAAGCTTAGCAATAGCCGAGGTCCCGACAGCCTCCGAGAAATTGTCGATCAACTTGGTTCTGGAGCAATGGCTGCCACCAGGGAAGAGGCAGCGGCTTGCGAAATGGTTCTTCTTGCTGTGCCCTGGGACAACGTGCCCGAAACACTTGTAAGTCTTCCCAAGTGGAAAAATCAGATTCTGATTGATGGGACCAATCCTTTTCATGGTCAGGCCGGAAATTTCACACCGGCCGCTGTTGGAAACTTGTCTACTAGCCAGCTTGTTGCGGCGCTGGCCCCTGGAGCGCGAGTGGTTAAGGCACTAAACAATATGACCGTGCCTAACTTCGGGGCGGATCCGGTCGTAAACGGGGCGAGACGAGTTGCGTTTATTTCGGCAGACGATGACGGCGCGAAGAAGCTAGTTGAAACCTTACTAAAAGCTTTTGGCTATTCTGTCGTTGATCTTGGAAATCTTCGCGATGGAGGGCTGATCCAGCAAGCAGGTGGCCCTCTCGCAGGCCGAGATTTCTTGGAGCGAGGAGAATCCTAGATGAAAGCCATTCATCTCACTGCCTACGGTAATCCAGCTCAGAACTTAAGGATGGTCGAAGTTTCGGAACCAAACGCGCCGTCTGCGAGCGAAGCTCTGGTGCGCATGGAGTATGCGCCGATTGATTACAGCGACCTCCTTTTAGCGAACGGAGTTTACTTTTTAAATCCGAAGCTTCCTTCTGTCATAGGAGGTGAAGGGGCGGGAATTGTCGAGGCGATCCGGCCAGGAGTCACCAACGTCAAGGTAGGCGATCGTGTTACCGTCCCATTTGGAACATTCACCTGGTCTGAAAAAGTCCTTGCTCCAGCCGAAGGTCTTTTCGTCGTTCCTCCTTCAATCGATGCCAGAACGGCCTCGATGTTAAACATTAATCCGACGACCGCGGTTCTTCTCTTAGACGAATTTGTAAAGCTAAAGGCGAAAGACTGGATTGCATTAAACGCAGCAAACTCCCACGTTGCGCGATGCCTGATCGCGATTGCAAAATCGCGCGATCTCAAGGTTGTAGGTATTGTCAGGCGGTCCGAGCTTATCCCGGAGATTGAAAAACTGGGCGTTGATTTCGTAGACGTGGAATCGCCGGAACTCCCAAAGCAAATTCAAAATGCAACCGGCGGTGTGCCAATATCTTTGGGTCTTGATGCCGTCGGTGGTCCAGCGACAGCGACGATGGCAAGCGTGCTCTCGCCGGGGGCTCATCTCGTCAGCTACGCGTGGCTGAGTGGTTTGCCGATTCACGTGCTGCAAGGCGATCTCATTGGCAAGAGGCTAAACATCCACGGCTTCTGGATGTATTACGAAGAGTATCTCCCAAAAATTCGAGCGGCACTGACCGAGGCAGCAAAAGTAGTCGCTTCCGGCAAATTAACTTTACCAGTCACCACAACATACAAACCATCCCAAATCAAAGAAGCAATCGAACACTCCCAGCGTGGTGGCAAAGTTCTATTGGATTTCAATCAGCCAAACTAGCGCCATGTCCTACAACATATCGACCTTGCTGACCCGCAATCTTCACGACGTCTTCGGTGAAAACGACCCCGCGCGCGACGGCGCGCGGCCATCGCCGAGATCTTCACCGAAGATTGCGTGTTCTTCGAGCCCAAGGGCGTCCACCGTGGCCGCGACGAGATCGATCGCGTCGCGGGCGCGATCAAGGCTACTCACCCGGACTTTCGATATCAGCCAATTGCCGAGCCCGAGGAATTGGGGAATTGCGGGCGGATCCAATGGGTATCGGGCGGCCCTGGTGTGGCGCCAGCTTACGCCGGGACTGACTTCATCATTGCCCGGGAGGGCCGGATTGCCGCCGTTTATCTTTTCTTCGACAAGCTACCGTGATGAAAGGAAATCATAGACAATCAAAGAGTGGTCCGCCCACGTTTGGCGACCACTTCACTGCCTGAACCAACGACTAATCCATCAATCTCAAATTAAGGAGACCTCTGTGAAACTCACCGACAACACTATCTTCATCACTGGTGGAGGCACGGGTATTGGTCGCGGCTTCGCCGAATCGCTACACAAGCTCGGCAACAAAGTAATCATCTCTGGCCGTCGCAAAGAACATCTCGATGCGACGACCACGGCGAATCCGGGGATGCATTCCGTGGAACTGGACATTGCGGATTCCGCGAATATCGCCGCGGCTGCGAAAAAGCTGATCGCGGATTATCCGGCGCTTAATGTGTTGATCAACAATGCCGGGATCATGTTGATCGACGACGCCGCGGGAAAGATCGATGACCGACTTCTGACATTGACAGTCACGACGAACTTGCTGGGGCCGATCCGCCTGACTTCGGCCTTGATCGAGCACCTGAAGAAGCAGGCAAAAGCGACGGTGATCTATAACACTTCTGCGCTGGCGTTTGTTCCGCTGGCCTTAACCGCGATTTACTCGTCCACGAAGGCAGCCCTGCATTCGTACGTCCTTTCGCAGCGCTACAAACTCAAGGCTACTTCAGTCAGCGTTCTGGAAATCTCTCCGCCGTGGGTCCAAACGGATCTTCTGAATAGCAAGGAGGAAGCGCGGGCCATGCCGCTGAAGAACTTCATCGAGGAGACCATGAAATTACTTGGCACAGACGCGGAAGAGGTCCTGGTCGAACAGGCGAAACCTTTCCGAAACAACCCTGGACCAAATGAGAGCGCACTCGTGACACAGTTCAACGACTCGATGATCACCGCGCCGCCTCAATGAAGATGCAACTGACACGCAGTTACGCAGTTCTTGAAGGGCTGAGCATGAGCAGAAACGGCATCGGAGTACGAAAAGTTCGTTACAACTCGGCAACAATGGGACTAAACAATGCCTAAAAAGCTCGAAGGTAAGATCGCAGTCATCACAGGCGGCACCGAAGGAATTGGGTTGGCTACGGCAAAGCTCTTCGTCAAAGAGGGCGCCTATGTCTTCATCACAGGCCGTCGTCAAAGCCAACTCGACGCAGCAGTGAAGCAGATCGGTAAGAACGTCAGCGCTGTGCAGGGCGACGTCTCAAATCTTGCCGATCTTGATCGGTTATACGCAATCGTGAAGGAGCAGAAAGGCCGCATGGACATTCTCGTCGCCAACGCTGGCACCGGCGAATTCGCCCCGCTCGGCGCAATCACCGAAGAGCACTTCGACAAAATATTTAACGCTAACGTCAAGGGTCTTCTGTTCACCGTGCAAAAGGCGCTCCCGCTCCTTACGGATGGAAGCTCCATCATTTTGAATGCGTCGATCGTTTCGAGTACGGGATCGCCTGCGTTCAGCGTCTATAGCGTATCCAAAGCCGCCGTGCGTTCCTTCGCGCGCACCTTCACCGCGGATCTCAAAGACCGCAAAATCCGAGTAAACGCTGTTAGGTCCGGGCGTGATTCCTTCTCCGGGCTACCGTAATTCCTTGGGCATGACTGAAGAACAAATCAAACAATACGCAGACAGCGTCCAGGGCAAAATACCCCTCGGTCGCACCGGAACCTTGGACGAAGTGGCCAAAGTGGTCTCCTTTCTCGCTTCCGACGAAAGCAGCTACGTCACTGGCATCGAGCTCGTCGTCGACGGCGGCATGACGCAAATCTAGTCGATCAACACCTAAGGAGGTTCTATGGCCAGTCTTACCAACAAAACAGCGCTTGTTACGGGCGCGTCGCGGGGAATTGGTCGCGCCACAGCATCATCGCTCGCGGAGGCTGGGGCGCACGTTCTGGTTCACTACGGCCGTTCCGCGCAGGATGCGGAATCTCTCGTTGCCGATATCCGCTCAAAAGGAGGACGCGCAGATGCGATCAGGGCGGACTTGCGAACTCCAGACGGAGCAACACTGCTGGCAAGAGAAGTTCGCTCGATCGTTGCGGAGCGATTGGATGTACTCGTGTCCAACGCTGGTATCTCCAAGGCTGCGACTATCAAGGATCATACCGTAGAGGATTTTGACAATCTCTTTGCAACAAATGTCCGAGGTCCGTTTTTTCTAGTACAGCAACTCCTGCCCATTCTAGGTGAAGGCTCGAATATTATCGTGATCTCTTCGATCGGAGCCCATGCCGTAGTTGGGAAGCCCGGCTTGGACAACCCTTCGATCCTTGCCTACGCCTCGACTAAAGGCGCATTAGAGACTCTCGTTAAGAACTGGGCTGCCATTCTTGGACCCCGAGGTATCCGCGTAAACGCAGTCGCGCCCGGGGTGATCGACACGGACATGTCGAATTTCACGAAGACCGAGGCAGGTCGGGAGGTGACGCTTGGAATGCAAGCATTGAAGCGAATCGGCAAACCGGAAGATGTTGCGGATGTAGTTGCGTTCCTGGCGTCAGATGCAGCGCGCTGGATCACTGGTGCGAGCATCCCGGTGGACGGGGGATCGAAGCTGTAACAGAGCAAGATGAATTGCGGACGCTCCTAACTTCAACACGCAATAACGAAAAGGATAAGGGAATTATTATGAGTCAGACAATACAGGAGAAAAATAAGGCGCTGGTACTCGAAGCCTTCGACACATTGTTCAACAAGCGCGACTACGCTGCTGCGGAGAAGTTTGGTCGCCTAACTATATCCAGCACAGCGCGCATATCGAACCCGGTCGCGATGGATTGTTCAACTTGATCCGGAGTGTACCCGACACGCTGCGTTACGAACATCAACTTATCGTCGCGGAGGGCGACTATGTTATTGTCCACGGACGTTTTTCAGGACATGGCCCCCCAGTTGCATGGGTCGCCGCGGATATTGTCAGGATCGAGAACGGCCGCCTTGCCGAACACTGGGACGTCTTGCAAGACGAGGCGACCAAAGCCGAATCGAAGAGCGGCTTGCCGATGTTTGGCGACCACTTCGCCGCGTGAACCAACTCTTTCATCCATCTACAGGTATTGGTATTGCCGTCAGTGGCGGATCAGAGCGATTGCGCCGGGGTCGGAGTTGGAGTTGGGGTGACGGAGGCCGATGGTAACGGCGAGGGGGATTGCCCCGCCGTCGAGAAATTTGCCCCGAAGAGGTTGTTGTTAGGTGATGGGGTCGGCACTGCGATGGGTTGGGGCAGAATAGTAGTGACGCTGGTGGCGTCCGTGTGTGCTCCGGCGTTCGTGTTTGCCGTGGTATTCGTGCCAGCCCGGGCATTTGTCCCAATCTGTGTAGCCCCTGTCGAGTTGCCGCTTGAGCTACTAAGCCCCCCAGCAGCGGCGCCGGTGATCGCACCGGTTGGATTGCTGATGACGGTCTGCGCACCAGGGTTTATCCCGATGTGTGCTCCGGCATTCGTGTTCAGCCCGGTATTTGTACCACTCAGGGCATTTATCCCAGTTTGGGCGGCGCTGGTGGAGTTGCCGGGCAAGCCGCTGTGTCCCGCCGTCGCGGGGGTTGTGACACGGGTTTGATTGCTTCCGCTGGTTCCGATTCGAGGCGTTTGCGCCAGACTCCATGGTACTGTCGCAATGCAGATCCCAATCAATCCAAATTTAATCGATGTAATCTGAGTCATATTATTTTCCCTCCGTACCACGTCGTCCTTGGTTTGAGCGACGTATCATTCATTCCTTGAATTATTCTGCTCGAGCAGATCCAGCGCTATTGCGAACGCGGAGGATTCTTCGGTGCTACGCCCGAGGTGAGCGACGGTCCCTCGTTCGAGATAGGATGAAGCCTCGCAGGCGCGTGACGGACCAGGCCTTCCTATAACGCTGTTCGGATGAATTGAACTTTGCTCATCCGTGGCATTCGGATTAGTGACAAAGTAACTAAAAGGAATGCAGATGGCTGGCCTGTTTGATCCGCTCGCGATTAGAGAAGTAAAATTTGCTAATCGGGTGTTCGTCTCGCCGATGTGCCAGTATTCGAGCAACGATGGATACGCTAACGACTGGCATTTTGTTCATCTCGGCAGCCGTGCCGTAGGTGGTGCCGGACTGGTCCTGACCGAGGCAACGGCCGTTCTTCCCGAGGGACGCATCAGTCCGCAAGATCTCGGCATCTGGAACGACGAGCACATCGAGATGCTCAGCCGAATCGTTAGTTTTATTCATGAACAAGGAAGCATTGCCGGCATGCAGCTGGCCCACGCCGGCCGCAAAGCTAGCACACACCGGCCATGGGAAGGTGCGGAAGCAATTCCCGAGGCCGAGGGAGGCTGGAAGAAAGTCGTGGCCCCAAGCGCGTTGCCTTTCGCCGAGTCTTATCCGATGCCGCAGGCCCTAACGACCGATGGCATTCAAGAAGTTGTCTCTGCTTTTGCCGCAGCTGCGCGCCGGGCATGTCAGGCTGGGTTCCGTGTCATCGAGATCCACGCCGCGCACGGTTATCTCATTCACGAGTTTCTGTCCCCTCTTAGTAATAAACGCTCGGACGATTACGGGGGCTCGTTCGAGAATCGAACCCGACTTTGTCGTGAAATCGTCGCGGCAGTTCGATCCGAATGGCCGAAGGAATTGGCGTTATTTCTGCGCATTTCGTCGACTGACTGGGTCGATGATGGCTGGGATATTAATGAGTCAGTCAAACTTGCCGGCGAGGTAAAGCAAATAGGCGTCGATCTCATCGACTGTTCTTCCGGTGGCAATGTGCCTCACGCGAAAATTCCAGTAGGCACTGGTTACCAAACGGCGTTTGCCGAACGGATTCGTCGCGAAGCTGGAATCATCACCGGCGCGGTGGGGATGATTACTTCTCCAGTTCAAGCAGAGCACATTATTCGGACGGAACAGGCAGACGCCGTAATTATCGCGCGTGAGTTTTTGCGCGATCCGTATTGGGCTTTGCGAGCGGCTCGAGAATTAGACCAGCCGATCGCATGGCCCGTGCAATATCTTAGGGCGGCTCCGAAAGGTGCGCAGCCTCGGATTCCAGTAGATCTGAAAAGTTTCGAATCGTGCTTTGAAGAACAACATGGCGTTCCAGAACAATGAGGTTCCGTTTTGAAACGCGTTACGCTGCGGTAGAGCGACGGCGCGTCAGTCGCTCGCAGCGTGCGCGAAGCGCGCTTACAGTGGAGCGATGCGCACGGCTTGGAAAAAGATTCGGTACCGGCTGGAGTGGCTGGCGCTCAAATCCGCAACGAAATTCCTTCCGCTTTTGTCGCGCAAAGCTTGTTACCGGCTGGCCCTTTTGCTCGGCTCGCTCGGCGCCATGTTCGATCGCCGGGGCCGGCGCGTTGCGCTGAGTAATCTGCACGTGGCCTTTGGTGATGAGATTTCAAGCGAGCGCCGCGCGCAGATCGTGCGCGAATCCTATCAGCATTTTGCCCGGACCATGCTCGATTTTTTTTGGAGCCCGCGCCTAACGAGTCAAAATTTCTCGCGTTACGTTGAGTTCGAGAATCGCGAGGCGTGGGATGAGGAAGACACGCGCCCGGGCAAGCCGGTCGTTGTCGGTTGCTATCATTACAGCAACTTCGAATGGCTCAGCATTGTCTCGGCCTTCGCCGGTCTCGAAGGTGTCGTCATCGCGCAGCAATTCAAGAATCCACTGCTCGATCCGATCTTCCTGAAGTTGCGCCAGAGAAGCGGCCATCGCGTGGCACCGCGCGAAGGCGCTGTCATGCATCTTTACCGGGCCCTGCGCCGCGGCGAACGCTTTGCCTTGCTCGTCGATCTGACAATTTCGGCGAAACTGCCGACCGTGGCGATTAAGTGCTTCGGGCTTGAACGCTGCGTTACCTTTGCTCACGTGTGGCTGCACCAGCGCACGGGCGCGCCACTCATCAACGTCCATTGCGAGCCGCTGGCCGGCGGGCGTTACCGTGTGGTTTTTCATCCCCGGATTGAATTTCCCGCTGGCGCTTCGCTCCAGGAAATGGCGCAAGCTTGCTGGGATCAGTTCGAGCCGGTTGTCCGGAAAAATCCCGCCCCCTGGCTCTGGATGTACAAGCATTGGCGTTATCGCCCGCTGGTGGCGAATCTGGCGGCGTATCCATTCTACGCGAATATTTCGGAGGATTTCGAGCGCCGTCTCGATGAAGGCGCGCGCAATCTACCGCCCATGACTTCGAAAGTGAAGCTGCCGACGGTTACGCCCGCATGATGCAAGGTAAAGCCCGTTTCCGCATGGTGCTGGTTGCGAAGCAGGGAGTCGCTCCCGGTGCGCCGCTTACCTGAGGCAAAGAAGAATCCTAAATTCAAATTTGCCGAGATTCACAGAGTGACCCCTTCCTTCTCCTTCCCCTTCCCCGTCAGGAAAGCGACCCGAGCCCTAACGGGATCTCAAACGTAAGTGAGATCATGCCATTCTCCGGACTCATTCGCCGTATCGAAAGGTCACGTCGCGGTTTAAAGCGCGGGCGATGCCTACGGACCCCACTTCCGTCGTGCCCAAGAGTGGTCGGTAGTTTACCTGCGAGTTTCGGCCGCGTGTTTGCCCAATTTTTTCAAAAGCCGCAGCAATGTCAGCCGTTCGTTTTTTGAAAGGACGCCGGCCACGTCTTCCATCGCGGCGGCGTGCTCGCCAAACCCGCGGGTAATCAGCGCCCGTCCTTTGGGTGTCAGTTCAACCCGGCGCACACGGCGGTCGTCCGGTTGATCCTTGCGCGAAACGAGCCCTTTTTTAACCAGCCGATCGACGGCCACGCTGATGGATCCCGGCGTGAGCCAGACCTTTGGGCCGATGGTATTCACCGGGAGCGGGCCCTTATGGAGAAGAACTTCCAAGACGCGGAAATCGGAGTCGCCCAGTTCTGTCCGCTCGATGCTCTCGCGCTGCGTGGGGGAGCAGCGCTTGAAAGGCTTTCATGAAAACGAGCCAGATATGAACGCCGGTGGAGTCTTTCCCTGGAGTAGTTCTTTTCCGCCTCATTTCAAATTGTATCTTGACATAGATTGTATTGATGTCAATATACTGTATATCAAACAACAGAAACCAACATGAAAATTATTACTGTCATCGCCCGTTTCCTTCTCGGATTCATCTTTCTCGTCTTTGGACTGAATGGCTTCCTCCACTTCATTCCCAGCTCGCCGCCCTCCGGAACGGCCGGCCAGTTCGTCGGGGCGCTCTTTGTCTCCCATTATCTGGTCCCGATATTTCTGCTTCAAATCATTTCGGCGGTCCTGCTCCTGGTCAATCGATACGTCCCACTCGCGCTGACGCTGCTGGCGCCGATCATCGTCAACATTCTGCTCATTCACACATTGATGCTTCCGAGCGGTCTGCCTCTGGCTCTCGTCGTGACGGTGCTCTGGATCGTTGTGTTTCTGAGTGTCCGCTCCGCTTTCGCCGGGCTCTTCCAACAGCGCGTTGCAGCTTGAACAAGAATCACCAACATATGGAGATCGGCGTAGACAGTTTCATAGCGGCAACCGTTGACGCGGCGGGCCGGGCAGTCGACCCCGCACAACATCTCAGCGAGCTACTCGAAGCAATCAGACTCGCTGATAAAGTCGGCCTCGATGTATTTGGAATCGGCGAACACCACCGGCGCGAGTTCCTCGATTCCGCGCCAACGGTGATTCTCGCCGCTGCCGCGGCTCGAACCCGCAATATACGACTAACGAGCGCCGTCACCGTCCTGAGCGCGGCCGATCCGGTGCGCGTGTTCCAGGAGTTCGCGACGCTCGATTTACTTTCGAATGGAAGAGCGGAGATCGTCGCCGGGCGCGGCTCATTCATCGAAGCGTTTCCGCTCTTCGGGTTCGAGCTCGAGGACTACGATTCGCTCTTTGCCGAGAAACTCGATCTGCTTCTGAAGATCCGCGAGAACACGCACGTTCACTGGTCGGGCAAACACCGCGCGCGCACTCACCGGGCAGGGAGTTTATCCGCGCCCGCTGCAGAACCCGCTGCCGGTTTGGCTCGGCGTCGGAGGCACGCCGGGCTCTTTTATTCGCGCCGGCATGCTGGGGCTCCCACTAATGGTCGCCATCATCGGCGGGGAACCGCACCGTTTTCGGCCATTGATCGACCGCTACCGTGAAGCGGGGTTGCGCGCGGGACACTCTCCAGATCAGCTCAAGGTTGGCATTCATTCGCTAGGCTATGTCGCCGACAGTTCGACGACGGCCGAAGACGAATTCTTTCCCGGCTATGCGCAAAGCTTCACTGAGATTGGCAGGGAGCGCGGATGGCCACCTATGACTCGCGCGCACTTCGACGCCCAGCTCGGACCGACCGGAGCGCTGCTCGTAGGAGATCCGGAAACCGTCGCGGAAAAAATCCTGCGAGTGAACGAGTCGTTAGGCGGCATTTCCCGTCTCACGTTCCAGATGAGCGTCGCGGCGCTGCCGCACGCGAAATTGCTGCGCGCGATCGAGCTGCTCGGGACGCGCGTGGCTCCTATTGTGCGAACCGCGCTGGCGTCTGAGACAACGGTGTCGCCTTTGCTAACGAACTCACATGCAGCCGCCTGAAATGCGAATCAATGCTCCAACTTTTGGATACCTTCTCTCGAACGAATGGGATGGAGAACCCCCCGCCTGGGGTATCGGAAAATCTCCCTTATGGGCGATGGCGGCGACATCACCGGCGCTCATAGTTCAAACGGTGGAAACGGAAAACTCACAGAACCGACGGCCGAATGAGATCGGACGTTTTGGAAATATGCATATGAACCATTCTCGCCCTAAACGAGTCGACGCGGGAGTTTGAAATCTCCATGCCGCGCGCTGTGCGAGTTGTCAGAACGATTCACGTCGGGCTTTCTACTACCGCGAAGGCCTCGACGCCGCTGACTGATACCAGCACGACGAAGTCTAAGAAATCCTCCTTTCGAATAGACGGATTTGTTATCAATCACCCGATCCTCGCGATGCTGGTTCTGGGGCTGATCGCACTAATTGGTTTCGGTTGCATTTTTGCACTGCCGATCGGCTGGCTGCCCTTCTGAATCTCAACAGTTTTCAACCTAACGAGTCCACTGAGACCATGGAATCGTTGGAAACCCCGATGAATACAAGGCGCCAGTCCATTGTCTTCAGCGCGCCAATCGTGATTCCACTGACCAACAGCCACCCGCAATCCGAGTTTACTTCGGTAGTTTGTGCACGATCAATTCGCGAAGATTTCAAGAGCGGGGTGAGAGGTGGCGTGAACGGAACACCGGCATTTTTATCAACGGCGAACGTTGCGACGAGGCGCACAATCTAAAACATCCCAACAAACATGGTATTGGGCGAATTCAAACGCGCAGATGACAAGTCGCGTAGATAGACGGAGAAACAGATGATAAAAATCGCAATCATTATTGGAAGCACTCGGCCGGGCCGAAATGGCGAGGCGGTAGCCAAGTGGGTCTATGAAGTCTCGAAGAAGCGCAACGACGCCGAGTTCGAACTCGTGGACATCAAAGATTTCAACCTGCCGCTTCTCGACGAGCCCATGCCGCCGATAATGGGACAATACAGTAAGCCTCACACCAAAGCGTGGGCCGCTAAGATCGGCGAGTTCGATGCCTACGTCTTCGTGACGCCGGAGTACAACCACGGCATTAACGGCGCGCTCAAGAACGCCATCGATTTTCTGTTCGCCGAATGGAACAACAAGGCAGCTGGGTTCGTCAGCTATGGCGGTGCGAGCGGAGCGCGGGCGGTCGAGCAGTTGCGCCTGGTGCTGGCGGAGGTGCAGATGGCCACCGTGCGCAATCAGGTTTTGCTTTCGATGTATACAGACTTCGAAAGCTTCAGTGTTTTCAAGCCCGGTCCGACAAAGGAACAGTCCGTTAACGACATGCTCCATCAGCTCATCGCGTGGGGAGGCGCGCTGAAGGGGCTACGGAAGACCTTAGCTTAAGAAAGAAAACAAAATCAAGCCACCCAAAGGAACAAATATGAAAGCGGGCCGTGCCCCGCAACAATCTTGGTGTCATTGTCGGAGAGAGAGAGAATTTTGTCGGCGGGGGCAATCATGCCGGTGACTTTGCCGCCCGTACCCGGGTCGATGTAGGGATACATGCCGTTGAAAAACGTGTCGCCCATTTGAATCGCGTTGGCCTTTTGAAAAAATGCCATCGTGTTCATCGCCTCTGACAAGGCGTCCTACATTATCGGTGCATCCCTGGCGGTGGACGGAGGAATGACAGCAGGCTGATTCTGATGCCGAACATGAAAGAAAAGCAGGTCAAACTTCAAGGTCCAGATCATCCAGACGGGATCGATTACCAGTAAGAGCATCCGCCTTCGCGCAAAGCTACGGCTCACCGGTAAGGCCCATGACACCCGGTCTTTGACGATTTAGGTTCGCGGGGAACTCGTGCGTCCCGCCGGAAGCGCATGGCCTTAAGTTCCTTACCAGTCTGTTTCGCGCCAGCTTGAGGTGGGATCAGCAATCTTGGCCGGCGCAGGTTCCCAACCTTTCCCGCCAGGACGATGGCGTTCCGCTCCCCACCCGGGCTATCCAAAAGGCGCACAGGCCAACCGCTTTCTTTGAATCCGGCAGCAATCCTATCGGCAGTCGGATCTGACTTCCGTTCCAGGCAGACATTGACCAAGGCTAAGCCGTCCTTTCGCAGGCAGCGGTCGGCCGCCTCGAAAAATGCCGGGCCTTTCATGTGGGCGGGAATATTCTCACCGGTAAAAGCATCGACAATGAGGACATCATAGTTTCGCCGCGTTCTTTGCATGAACGCCAGTCCATCACCTACATGACATGGGATATTCCGCGGCAGGCCAAAATACCGCTTCGCCAGCGTGAATGAGACCGGGTCGATTTCAACAATCGAAACCCGCCTGCCTGCTCGCGCCAGCATGGTGCCGAGGGTGCCGCCGCCGCAGCCGATCATGAGGACGCTTTGCCCGGGCCGTTGCAGCGTCAATCCATAGAGTGCATGGATGTGCGCATCCAGGCTGACGCCGTTGCAGTCGGCCGTGCTTTGATAGCCGCCCTTCTGTTCGTAAGTGAGCGTGTGGCTTCTTTTTCGGAAGCGAAGTTTGATGACACCGTATTTGGAAGCGTGCTTAATCGGCGGCGGACGCATTGGAGAAGTTTCTCCTTAGAAGAATTGGCCGGTTCATGTAAGGGCGGCCAAAAGTTCACTTAATTCGATTCTGACAATGCTCGAAGCCGTATCGCTAATGCCATAAGGCAGGATGAGTTGCCCGTTGTGGACGAGCGACCCACAGGAGTAAACGACATTGGGAACGTAGCCTTCCCTTTCGTTCGCTTCCGGTCTCAAGAGCGGCTCTTTTAGCTGACCAATGATTCTTGCAGGATCGTGCAAATCGAGCAAGATCGCTCCAATGCAGTATTTTCGCATTGGACCGACGCCGTGAGTAAGAACTAACCAGCCAGCTTCGGTTTCAATCGGCGAGCCACAGTTACCGAGCTTCACAAACTCCCAGGGCTGTTTGGGCTCTTGTAGGAGCAGTGGATCGCTCCAAAAATACGGGTCGTCCGAAAACATCAGGTAAAGGTTCTCATCATCCTGTCGTGAAAGCATCACGTAGCGTCCATCGATCCGACGAGGAAAGAGAGCCATGCCTTTGTTTTGCACCGCCGGCCCGTTAAGAGTTAAGACACGGAAGTTAAGGAAGTCCTCGGTCTCGATTAGCTGAGGTAGAATGACTCGACCATTGTAGGCTGTGTAAGTTGCGTAGTAAACAACGCTCCCATCGTCTTCGACAAAACGAACGAAACGAGCGTCCTCAATGCCGTTGCTCTCGTTAGGCGAGACGGGAAAGATAATACGTTCCGACATTTCCGAAGAAGAAGCGAAATGAATTTCGTAATTGGATTCCGCCAGCCAGCGCATGCACTCCAAAGTTCGAGGCACGTCACGCGTGTGTGCAGAAGCTTCGTCGGACGCCGCTTGTTGGATTGACTTATCCAACTCATCAAGGAGGAAGGTCTTACCTAATCGTTCCATGACCGAGGCGGTCCAGTCATTCTCAAGTCCCATCTCACTTAGTTTGTCCAGGAAAGCGCGTTTAAAGTAGGTGGGATTAGGATTAAGCTCAGGCAGTGTTACAAAAGGCGTGGTCTTTTCGATCTCTATTGAATGATCACGATGGATAACTCCGGTTCGAAACTGGATCGACGAGATATGTCCTTCACCGGTCGAGCGCAGGCTCAAGATAAAACGAAGATCGCCCTGACCTAGACCGGTCTGGTCAGTATGCGGCACAATCGAGGGATTGAACAAGGCTGCCGATTCGAGTGCATACTCACCCGAGAAGAGTGCGCCGATAAATAGCCGGCGTCCTTCGGAAATCGTTTCGCTGTCCCGGATGTACCCTCGCACTTTTTCGAAATGTCGCAGCCAACTCTTAGCAAGATCGATATGTCTTTCGCTAAAATCCGCTTTAACTAACGAAAGCTGCTTGTCGGTTTCCTGCTCGCTTAGCGCGAGAGCGCGCGCGATGATATGCTCGACACGCGTGGGATTGATCGGGATGAACGGACGCACCACCACGCGTTTGTTGTCCGGCCGAAGGAGGACGCCCGTGGGATGAAGTTTCATCCAACTTTGTGACTCGGGATCTTTACGTCAGGCGCGGTTTCCGCCTGCGTCATCTCCGCGAGGGATAAGTAAAACGCGAGACTTGATTCTGCTCCCTGATTCTGGCTCACGCGATCCTGATGCAAAGCGTCACGACATCCTCCCGTGCTGGAATCGTAGAGCGATTCTCCGAGGTCGTTCCGGCCAAGAAACCACTCGAAACAGCGTCGCGACGCGCGCTTCCAGTATTCGTCATGCGTGAGAGCAAAAGCCTCAAGACAGGCCGAGATGGTAGCATAGGCCTCCACCGGCTGTTGATCGAAGCGCGCACGTTCGCCGCCGCGCTTCCAAAAACCGTTGGAGCCAATCGGCGCGAAATGTCCGGCCTTCGCTCTTTGCGTTTCCACCAGCCAGCGGAGCGACTGCAAACCTGCCTGGAACACCTCGCCACGTGAAGTCCAATGACCACTCAGGATCATCGCATGCGAAAGCTTTGCGTTGTCGTAGGTGGCGACGGGCTCGAACCATTGCCATTCCTTCGAACTGTTAGCTTGAAACAACTCGAGCAGTCGCGTGGTGAGCAGATCACGCAGCTGATTCACCATCCGGTCGCCGGAGAAGCTGCGCAGGTATTCCTGCATTGCGAGCAGGACGAAGGCCCAGGCGCGCGGAGAAGTGAACTGCTCTACGACCGGCAAACCGCGTTGGAATAAGAGCGCGCAAAGATTGCGATGGCCATCATTTCTCGATCGGCCAAGCGCCATTCCCACAGCCCAAAGCGCTCGCGCGTGACTGTCTTCCGAACCGACCTCTTCGAGCCATTCCCGGCTATGACTCATAAAATTCCGAAAGCGCTTCGTTTCCTGATTGAATGCATCCCATAAGAACGAAAGATAAGTGCTGGCCAGGCGTTCAACGTCCCGTTGCGCCACACGACTGGTCATCTCCGGAAGCAGCAGAGTCAGGATAAAGGCGCGTGCATTGTCATCGGTGCAATACCCTTCCCGGTAATTCGGTACATTGAAAACAGCGTGCTGGAAAATTCCGGTGTTATCGGTCATCCGAAAAAGGTGATCGAGTTTTAGCGGCGGAAATTCATAGGGACGATTTTCCAGGGTTCGAACCGCAAAGGCTTTGCGCGGAGGAACAGTCAAACGCACGCGCGCGCGCTGAAAGCTTTCCATGTAACGGCCGGCTACTACCGGCCAGATCATTTCGCGCCCGAGTTTCCATGCACGTTTTCGCATTCCCGCCATCAGCGCGGGTTGAGATAAGAATCGAGTTACTCCTTCAACAATAGCATTGCTGTCGCGAAAGGGCACAAGAATGCCACGCTCCTCCGCGAGTAGCTCCTGCGCGTAGAGATAAGGAGTGGAAATCACCGCCTTACCTGCGCCGAAAGCATAAGCCAAGGTGCCGGAAGTGATTTGCGCTTCGTTAAGATAGGGCGTGACGTAAATGTCGGCCGCGCCGATGAAATCGGTTAGTTCCTCCAGCGTCACGAAGCGATTATAGAAAATAACATTGCCGGTCACGCCTAGATCTTCAGCGAGACGCTCAAGCTTTAACCGATAAGACTCGCCTTCCCGCAAAAGAAGATTGGGATGTGTCGCGCCAAGGACAATGTAAACGACATTCGGGTGCTCCTTGAGAATTGCCGGTAACGCCTCGATGACATACTCGATGCCTTTGTTAGGCGAGAGAAGTCCGAAGGTAAGCAGCATCGTCTTGCCTTCTACGCCGAACTGATCCTTGTGGAAGCTCGGGTCGATAAACTGCACGTCAGGCACGCCGTGCGGGATGAGATCGATCTTCTCGGGCGAAACGCCATAGACTTCCTTCAACAACTCTCGCCCACGTTCAGCCATCACGATAAAACGATTCGAAAGCGCATTGAGCTGCTCCATGACGAATCTTTGCGACTCGTTAGGTTCGCGCAGCACAGTGTGCAGCGTTGTCACTACCGGCATGCGCACGTCGCGCAGCAAAGCCAGCAAGTGACTTCCGGCCGGTCCGCCGTAGATGCCAAACTCATGTTGGACCGAGACGACCTCGACGTTGTTAATGTTTAAGAAATCCGCCGCCCGCCGGTATGAGTCGATCTCCTTTTCATCGATCTCGAAACGGATACGTGTCGAATAGTCATAGCCTTCAGGGCGATCGTTAACCGCTCCCACGATGCATTCGCAACGCGGGTACTCGGCTGCGACCGCCTCGCAAATGTCGGTCGTAAATGTCGCGATGCCACACTGCCTGGGCATATAATCTCCTACGAAAGCGACGCGGTTGATCGTGGTCATGAGGTAGCCTGGGTCAGTGGCAGCTTCACCTTGACCGGTGGAAGAAAATGGGGTCGCGTCTAAACATTTAACATTTCACTTACAAAATCACCGGTGTCTGAATTGAAGTTCCGATACGGGCTGTGTTGCGTAAGCTTCGACGCTTTCTTCGACAACTCAAGGTCAAGAAAATTGCGAATTGCGGAACGAGCGGCCGACGCGGCCGCTAGAGCGGAAGTCGGCTCGACAAGGCTATGACCCGGGATAGCGTGCGCATCTGGCACGGCGCGCGCCGGACTGGTTGCATTCGTGCGGCAGAATCCAGACTGAAACAGAAAATCGAGGGCCGGTGATGAATATTTCCAGATTGCATTTTGCTCATTTACCAACGCCGATCGAAACGCTGCCGCGTCTTTCTCAGGCTCTGGATGGGCCAAGTCTACTGGTCAAACGCGACGATCAAACCGGGCTCGCCTTCGGCGGTAACAAAACGCGTAAATTGGAATTTCTTGTGGCGGAAGCTCGCGATCAAGGCGCGAAGACCTTGGTTTCTGGCGGAGCACTGCAGTCCAACCATTGCCGTCAGACCGCCGCGGCAGCAGCCCGATTCGGATTCAAATGCATTCTTGTGTTAACTGGCGATTCGCCGAAACAGCCTTCGGCAAATCTATTACTCGATGAATTGTTCGGCGCAGAAATCGTGTATGTTGCCGAGCGCAAAGATCGAGACAGAATCCTTCAGGAGACATTCGATCGTGCTGCCAAACAGAGAATGAAACCTTATCTCGTTCCGTATGGTGGATCGAGTCCCACGGGCGCGTTGGGATATGCGTTCGCGATGAAAGAACTCATGGAGCAAAATCTCCGGACGGATTGGATTGTGTTTGCCACTTCGTCGGGTGGCACGCACGCAGGACTCCTCTTAGGTCAGCGCGTGGTTGGGTACAAAGGCAAGGTTCTTGGAATCAGCATTGATGAATCAGAAAACTGGTTAAAGGACCAGGTATCGGAGTTGGCGTCTTTAACTAGTGAGAAGCTGGGAGAGCGCATTGAATTCACACCGGACGAAGTATTGGCAAATGCCAACTACTGCTCGGCAGGTTATGGGGTGTTAACCGAACAGGAGCGGGAGGCCATCCATTTATTCGCGACCTGCGAAGGTCTTTTGTTAGACCCGGTCTATACCGGACGCGCCGCGGCGGGAATGATTGATTTAATCCGTAAAGGATTTTTCAAGAAGGATGAAACTCTGTTGTTTTTGCACACGGGCGGACAACCGGCGTTGTTCGCGGACCAATACGCGAACAAGATTTAAGCGGTGCTATGCTGCACGGGGAGTTTCATCCCCCACCCTGCTCCAGTGCTTGGTAAGGATAATGAATGTGATGTAATGGCTGACCAATAAAGCAGGAACCCAAAACGCCGGGATCCAATAGGCTGGTCCCATAAACTCAGGCGCGTTGTAGATAGTCGCCAGAGTGATCGCATCGAGCAAATCGAGTGAGCCAAAGACATTGAAGACCCAAACCAAAGGTCGTGCGTAGGTCGAATTGCGAGAAACGAAAAAGATAGCAACGAATGCCAAAACCGCGGTGAGCAAGTCCCCCAACGCTGCCGGGTATGCAAACTGTGGTGGCAAGCCTGGGTAAGTCGCGCCACGAGTCAAAAACATTAAGCCGAGATGACGCAAAGAGTGCAGCAACAAAATTGGAATCAACACCGTGCGGGGACGCAGTCGCCCAAGTTGTGGCAAGAGATAAATTTTCGCTGCGACGTAGAAAACCACGGTCGTTGCGATGAGATTCAGCGTGAGAATCCGATTCAATAGGGCTCCCACGTTCATCGGATAGCATTTGCAGTCATTTACGTCTCGGCTGCAACCAGACAAGCATCGTCTGTCAGGACCGTCGAATCGGCAAACTTGTAAACATCACCAATGATGGCTTCGAGGAGAGATTCAGTAGGCTGATCAAGATTGGACCGAATGCTTTGCCGCAAACCTTCAATGCCAAACTCACGACTCCCCTTATCCTCCACCTCCACAACGCCGTCAGTGAAAAAGAGAAGCAAATCGCCGGGTGCAAGCTTCGCTTCGGTTGTCTTGAATTGTGCATTGGGGATTAGGCCCATCGCAGGTCCGCTGGAATCTTCGCCAGACGCCACCGTTTGGACTTCGCCCGCGGTTCGGCGCACGCGCAACGGCGCAGGATGACCGGCCCGGGCAAAACTGGCGCCGCGTTCTCTGATGTTGATGACACAGTAAAGCACAGTCGCGAAGACCAGCGTGCCGGTCTGCTTCATAATTCTCGTGAACTCATTGTTCAGCTCTCTGAGAAATCGACCGGGATCGGCGGCCTCAGCCGCGTGCGTTTCGATCAATGCCCGCAACATCGCGGTGATCAACGCCGCGCGCACTCCGTGTCCCATCACATCGCAGATACAAATACCGGCTGTGTCCTCCGAAAGACGTGCGATGTGAAAGAAATCACCGCCCATCATACTGGCTGCCAGGTAACGATGATAAAAACGCAGCGCCGTCACTCCCTTAGACTCCGATGGAAAACTCGGATAGGCGTTCGGCATCATCGCCTGCTGCAACTCCGTTGCCATGCGGAGATCAGTTTCCATCTGTTCATTCTTGTGGCGAATCACGCGGTCGCGCTCTTCCAATTCACGAATGTTCGTTAGTAAAAGAGCGTTTTTGTACTTTGAAGAGCGTCTCGGTCCCGATGAATCCCAGAAATCCGCCGCTTTCATCCACTAACAACACATCATCGTAGAAATTTTTGTCCGGACGCGCAAATACCGCGCGCAAGACATCCCCAATTGGCATCGCAACCTCGATGGGCGTCTCTTGCTTGCAAAGATGCTCGCCGATCGGCTTGCGCGCCCAGAGCGAAAAACCATAACGTCCACCGAGCAACCCCGCTGTTTCTTGTCGCGAACACATTCCCAACAGACGCTCGCCGTCGAGCACCGCCATAAAGTTTGCGATTCCGCTCTTGAAGATCTCAAACACGCTGTCCATCGACGCGACGCTCGGGTCGCAGTTCGATGACTGACAAGCGCGCGCAAATCGATCGATTCGGCTCGCACCGGCGAACGAAGATCGAGAGGAACGGAAAGAAGCTTCTTCGTGGGGCTGTGCAGTCATGTGCACAAACATCTCCCTAACAGATTTTGAGAGCAATGTGTGTTACAAATTAACGACAACGGTGGCCCTGAGCCGCGACGACCGCTGGCATCCAAAGACCTCCTGGACAGTTCGTGATGTGGCGCAGATGATTGAGTCATGACCGAGCGAATACTTAACATCAAGTGCGCTGTGGAAAAGAACATCGGTGGCATCGCGCGACACGTCACCTCAACTGCCGTCATAGAAATATTTGAGGGAGACCTTGTATGGGAGGGTGTTGTGGAAACGTTCGACGTTGCTTGCAATCCAAACGTCAAACGCTGTTACGCCTTCACATATCGAGAAAACGACAGTTTGGGCTACGCGACTGTTACCGAGACTGGCGCGGTGAATTCGCCGGAAACGGCAGTCAAAACCTTCATCGCTTCCAGAATGCAGCGATGAATCGGATGGGTGAGCGACCATGCTCCTCCGTCGGTTAAAGATAAAATGAAGAGAAAGCCTAAAACGAAGAAAAGTTCCGCCGCTTTATCACAAAATCGAACTGAGCCCCGTCGCGGAACCCGGCAAAGGATCTCTGACCAAAAAGATTCGGCTTCTGATTGCCGACGATCACGCGCTCATCCTCGAGGGCTTGGCGGCGACAATCGGCCGGCAGAGTGACATGGCGGTTGTGGCGAAGGCGAGCAACGGTCGCGAAGCAGTCGAACTATGGAAGACGCATCGCCCGGACGTTTCGCTGCTTGATTTGCGAATGCCGATATTAAATGGAGTCGGCGTGATCAAGGAGGTTCGCGACTTGGATGTCGCTGCCCGCGTGATTGTGCACACGACTTACGATACCGATGAGGAAATTTACCAGGCGATCAGTGCCGGGGCGAAAGCTTACTTATTGAAGGACGCGCCGTTGGAAGACTTGCTGGATTGCATTCGGAAAGTGCACGCCGGGCAAACCTGCATCCCGCCTGCTCTGGCGGCAAAGCTGGCGTCGCGGATGAGCGGCGAAGCGCTGACAACCCGTGAAGTCGATGTGTTAAAGTTGCTGGCCCGCGGCCGAAGCAATAAGGAGATCGGCGCGGACTTGTTCATCAGTGAAACCACCGTGAAGAGCCACATGCGAAGCATCTTTGCCAAGCTGAACGTCATGAGTCGGACTGAAGCGATCGCTGCGGCGAATCGGCGTGGTCTGATTCAACTTTAGGATCGAGTTTTCATTCGGCGGAACTTCGATCTCCTCCGAAAGGACGATGCGTCTCTCGTTCCGAGGCAGTGGAAATAATTCCGTCCAATGCCCAATGGTGATCGTCGGATCGAAAGTTAACCTGTTGTCGTGATTCATTAGAATTCTTTCGCTGGAAGCAACTAACAGGAGCACCGACAGCATGAAAACTTATGCGCAGGCCGAAACAGCACGTGGTTTCTTCGAGGCGTTGATGAAGGCGGTTTTCAAACTTAAAGAACGGCTAGAGCAACGATACGAGCAGGCTTATCCCGACCTCGGCGAAATTATCCGGTACGTGGTCGACAGAGAAGAACGGAACGCGTGGAATTTGTCCCCCTGGTTCCCGCATTTGGTTTTACCGGATCTGGTAGAAGCGCATTTCGCGCAGCTCGGGCTGCACCCGATATTCATCGAGCCTGACAAAGCCGTAGCGCCACCAACTCTGACAGAGCATCCGGCCCACGCGCCGGAGCAAGTTTATGTGTCAATCATCCCCGGAGCAGTTCCAACTTACTAGCTCAGTCTGGCGATGTGGAAACCTTGGGCTGGAGTTTCAGTCTGAAAGCCTTTAAGGTGACCCGACGATGCGCAGTTTGAATTTTCCGAGCGCAATGCGATCTGCGATCCAACGCTATGGGCTTGCCGTCCTTTCCGTTTCCGTTGCGCTCGGTCTGGCGCTTCTCGTAGTCCGCTTCAACATCCACGGCGTGGAATTCCCGCTCTTCCTGTTTGCCATCGCTTTAACCGTCTGGTACGCCGGGACAAAGCCCGGGATAGTCGCAGTTGTACTCTCAAGCTTCGCGTTCAACTACTACTTCACAGAGCCGTTTTACACGCTGTACGTGACAGCCGCGGATGTTCCGTACTATATCGTTTTCATTCTATTTGCATCGCTCGTCGCCTGGTTCAGCACGGTTCGGCGCCGCGTCGAGCAAGATCTTCTGCAATCCCGCGACGATCTTGAGAAAGAAGTAATCCAGCGTCGCGTACTCAACGAAGAACTGGCAAAACGATCCGAAGAGCTTCAAGCCATTAATAAGGAACTGGAAGCGTTCGCCTATTCTGTGTCGCACGATCTACGCGCGCCGATTCGCCATATCTCTGGCTTCACGGAGCTCCTGCAAAAGAATGCTTGCTACAGTCGTCAATGACCGAGGCCAACGACATATGTCGATGATCCTGGAATCAGCAAAACGGATGGGCAATTTAATCGACGATCTTCTGGCCTTTTCCAGAATCGGACGTGCGGAGACGCACAAAACAATGGTCAGCTTGCAGCAGCTCGTCCAAGAAGCTCAAAGCGAACTCGCGCAGGAGACAGAAGGGCGCAATATTAATTGGAAAGTTGGCAAATTGCCCGCCTGCTACGGAGACCGTTCCATGCTACGGCTTGTCGCTCGTCAATCTGATTTCCAACGCTGTGAAATTCACGCGGACGCGTCCGCAGGCAGAAATCGAAATAGGATCGACGAACCACAAACCGGACCAAATAGTAATGTTTATTAAAGACAATGGGGTAGGATTCGATATGAAATATGTAAATAAATTATTTGGTGTATTCCAACGTCTTCACGCGCCTGAGGCGTTTGAAGGTACCGGTATTGGGCTCGCTACCGTTCAGCGGATCGTGCATCGACATGGAGGCAGGGCCTGGGCTGAGGCGGCGCTAGATAAAGGCGCAACCTTTTATTTCTCACTGTCTAAGTCGGGAGAGCGTGATCTATGAGCGCTTTTGGTCGTATCTTGCTAGTCGAAGACGATCCGAAGGACGTCGAGCTTACGCTTACAGCTCTAGATGACTACAAACTGGCCAACGAGGTTGTTGTTGCTCGCGACGGCGAAGAAGCTTTGGATTATCTCTATTGCCGCGGAAAGTTCCAGACGCGCTCAAATGACAATCCCGCCGTCCTGCTGCTCGACCTGAAATTACCCAAGGTCGACGGATTGGAGGTTCTACAGCAGATCAAGTCCGACGAGAAGTTTAAGATGATTCCCGTAGTCGTGCTCACTTCGTCTCATGAAGAAAACGACATGGTGACCAGCTACAAGCTGGGAGTGAACGCCTATGTCGTAAAGCCGGTGGATTTCCACGAGTTTGTGAACGCGGTAAAGGAACTCGGAGTTTTTTGGGCCCTTATAAATGAGCCGCCACCAGGTAGCATAAAAAAGAACTAGCCGGAGATGAAATCTCCTCTGCGTATTCTGCATCTCGAAGACGATCCGAGGGACGCAGAGCTGGTTCGAGAAACGCTCGAGACCGGCGGTATTGTTTGCCATGTAGCGCGTGTGGAGACCCAGCCTGATTTTATCGGGTCGCTCGAGGAGGGTGGCTTTGACCTGATTCTGGCAGATCATACCCTTCCCGCTTTCGACGGCCTTGTCTGCATTGAAGATCGCCCGGGAAAAGTGGCCGCACGTGCCATTCATCTTTGTTGCTGGAACTTTGGGCGAAGATGTGGCGATTGAAGCGCTCAAGGTCGGTGCGACAGACTACGTTTTAAAGACGCGGCTATCGAGGCTTGTGCCCTCGGTAAAACGAGCGTTACGGGAGGCTCAGGAAAGAACGGAACTGAATCGCGCCGAGGATGCGCTGCGGCGGAGCGAAGCTTACCTGGCCGAAGCGCAGCGATTGAGCCACACCGGCAGCTTCGGTTGGGATGTGTGCAGCGGAGAGATCTACTGGTCCCAGGAAACCTTTCGGATATTTGAATACGAACCCACAACCAAGGTGACGATTGAATTGATAGTGCGACGAACTCATCCGGAAGACAGATCCGCGGTGCAGCAGTTAATCGAGCGCGTCTCTCGCGAGAGGAAGAGTTTCGACGTAGAGCATCGACTGCTCATGCCGGATCAATCGGTCAAACACCTTAGGGTTGTAGGCCACCCCGCAACCGACGAGTCAGGCAGGTTTGAGTTTGTCGGAGCGGTTACCGACATTACTGATAACAAGCGAGCGGAGGCGTTGCTCACTGGTGAAAAGCGTCTGCTCGAGATGATCGCCACCGGCGTTGCGCTCAAAGACATCCTCGATGCTTTATGTTTGATTATCGAAGGGCAGCACAGCGGGACGCTTGCTTCTGTTTTGTTGCTTCGTCCCGATGGTCTTCATCTGGAGTCCGTGGCGGGGCCGACTCTTCCCAAAGCATGGGCGCGGCAGATGGAAAAGCTGCCCATTGGACCGTGTGCCGGTTCTTGCGGGACGGCGGCATATCGCGGATCGCCGGTCATAGTCTCCGACATTGCGACCGATCCACTTTGGGACGTGCCGGAGCATCGCGCGGCCGCATTAACCCATGGGCTGCGAGCTTCCTGGTCGCATCCAATACTCTCTTCAGAAGGAAAGGTCCTGGGAACTTTCTGCATGTACGATCGCGAAACACGAAGTCCGAACGCGCACGACCTCGGGGTTATGGAGATGGCGACGTACCTGGCACGAGTTGCGATTGAACGCGATTGTGCAGAAGAGGCTCTCCGGCGAAGCGAGAGTTTTCTCGCTGACGGTCAAAGAATAAGCCATACCGGAAGCTGGGGCTGGAATCTCTCCACCGGCAAAGTCATCTGGTCGGACGAACAATGCCGGATGCTTGGCTTTGATCTAACCAAAACCGAGCCAACGGTAGAGTTGTTCCTCGCGAGAGTTCATTCCGACGATAAAGCGTGGGTTCAGCAAATCCTTGCCAGAGCGACGACCGAACGACGTGCATATGAAATGGAATACCGGATCGTGCTTCCGGACGGATCGCTCAAGTACTTCAAATCCTTAGGTCGCCCCGTGGTCCAGAAATCTGGAGATGTCGACGAGTTTATCGGCATCACGATGGACATCTCCGAGAGCAAGCGGGCAGAAAATGCGCTGCGCGCTTCTGAGCAAGTTGCGCGGGGACAGGTAGAGGCGTTAGTGCAGAGTCTGGACATTCTCGCCACCGCACCACCGCCGGAAAAATTCATCGGACAAATGCTCAGCACCATCGGACGGCTTTTAAACGCGCATAGTGTGATTCTGTGGACCCTCGACGAAGCGAGCGATTCAGTAGCCCTACGTGCAGCTGCATGGGAGACCGACCTCGCGGCGGTGGAGCAGCACCATCCGTTCGTTCTCGATCCGACATCGTGGCGAGAGAACCAGGGAATCCAGGAAATGCTTTTTACCGGAGTGCCGCAAGTCTTCGATGATATTGAAGCTGATCCGCGCATTTCCACCGCCCTTTGCGAATACTTCCGCTCAAGCGGAACCAAAAAGTTTCTCACCATCCCAATGTTAGTCGGTAGCCATGTCAACGGGTTCATCGGTATTCGGCATGGCGACGCGGCCCCCCTATCAGCCGGAGGAGGTCGAACTGGCACAAGCCCTTGCTCACCAGGCGATGTTCGCGATTCAACTTAATGAGTTTGCTGAGCAGAGCCAGCAGGCGGCGGTCTTGAAAGAACGGAATCGGATGGCTCGGGATATTCACGACACTCTTGCCCAGGGCCTGACCGGCGTGATCGTCCAATTGCAAGCGGCCGAAGACGCATCTTCAAAGGGATACAAGAAGCAATCGCGCGAGCATCTCCAGAATGCGCAAGAGTTAGCTCGTCTCGGTTTGCGTGAAGCACGCAGATCCGTTCGCGCTCTGCGACCACAAGCTTTGGAAGAGGCCACCTTTTGGGAAGCATTGAAGAACGTCATCAAAAATACCACTGCGGGAACGTCGGTTGAGACCGAATTCCAGCTTCGCGGAAAGATGCGCGACTTGCCGCCAGTAGCTCAAGAAAACCTGCTGCACATCGGACAAGAGGCTTTGACGAATACTCTCAAGTACGCGCGCGCGACACGATTCGAAACGCGTCTGAGCTTTAACGCAAAGGAAGTTCGGTTGGACCTTCGCGATAACGGAACCGGATTTAAGAAGAACGGCCGACATAACGGCTTTGGCCTTACCGGAATGCGAGAACGCGTCGAACAAATAGGCGGTAGTTTGACGATTGCGAGCGCGCGAGGCAAAGGCACAAAGATCGTTGTAGTTTTGCCTGATAAGCAGGCGGCGGTGCCCTGACGCCGGGCGTCGCCTTCCTTCAAAAGGACGAGAAAGGTCTCGTTCGCAGGCAGTGCAAATAATTCCCTCCTTTACCCAATAGCTTGGGACTGACAGGGAGGTTTAACTTTCGGCATGATCAAATTTAATCTTAGCGATGAGACAATAAACGCGGTGGCAAATTCCAGGCCCGAAGTTCGGCTAGCGAAGGGCATCCTTGCTCAAGCGAAGAAAGATTTAAGAAGATTCCGAGCGTCGCGAGACAGCGTCGGACGTGAGATCTACGCCGATGCTTACAGTTGGATCGCGTCAGATGACTTGTGGTGGCCCTATTCATTCCTGAACGTCTGCGAAGTGCTCCGCTTATCGCCGGAGATTCTGCGGACAGAGTTGTTGGCTGACGCTCACTCCGGTTGGTGCTCTCAGTCGCGCCGAATCGCGCAACGGATTTCCACCTCAGTGAGAGGATCCCTCGCAAATGTTTTCGGAACCCGCGGCAGCATTGCGCGTTCTCAACATTCAAATCGACCAGTGGTCGCTACTTAATCTAACCCCGAACCCCAAGCTTATGAAAACCCAACAGCAACGCAGAAACAGCTTCACAGAACTTTGGCGGAGAATCTTTCGACGCCCGACTGCTCATGACCCCTGGCTCTCGCTGAACATGAGGCTCTTTAACTACACGGATGGATGGAGCCGAACGCTTTCAAAGTCCGATTATGCGCGGTCGTGGGCCTAGCCAGTGACTCTAAACTTTGAGCATTGCTTTGAAGGCAGCCGAAAAATCGATCACGGTGAATGCTCCGGTCGCCGACGTTTATGAACACTGGTTGCGTTTCGAGGAGCTCCCAAAGTTAATCAAATCACTCGGTAACGTTGAACGGATCGATAGCACGCATTTCTCGTTCAGCAATATTCGAGACGGCAAGGAGCAGCGCGGCGTCATCGAGGTCATACAGCAAATCCCCGAGCGGCGAATAGCCTGGCGGACGATCGCGGATGGCGTAGGGCTGGGTGTGGTCTCGTTTGAGCCACGCTCCGAGAAGGCAACCGAAGTCACTCTAAAATTGCGTTCCGTTTTCGACTCTTCCATAGCCGCCTCCAATGCCAATGAGTATCTCCTCAATTTCAAGCAGTTGATTGAGGATCCGCAGCGATTAGAAAGATAATGAACCACTAACAAGAAAGAGAAATTACAATGCCATACATACCTGTTGGGAAAGAAAACGGAGCGAACATCGACATCTATTATAAAGACTGGGGCAAAGGACAGCCCATCGTATTCAGCCATGGTTGGCCGCTGTCGGCCGATGACTGGGATGCGCAGATGCTTTTCTTCCTCTCCAAAGGTTATCGGGTCATTGCCCATGATCGGCGCGGGCACGGGCGTTCGACGCAAGTAGCCGACGGCCACGACCTCGACCACTATGCCGACGATCTGAAGGCCGTCACCGACCATCTCAACCTGAAGGATGCAATTCACGTCGGCCATTCGACGGGCGGCGGCGAGGTGGTGCGTTATCTCGCCCGTCATGGCGATAAGAACGTGGCGAAGGCGGCGATCATAAGCGCCGTGCCGCCGCTGATGGTGAAGACCCCGGCCAATCCGCTAGGCCTGCCCAAATCGGTGTTCGACGATCTCCAGGCCCAACTCTTCGCCAACCGGGCCAAGTTCTATTACGATCTGCCGGCCGGCCCGTTCTACGGCTTCAACCGTCCTGGCGTGAAAACGATCGAGCCTATCGTTTGGAACTGGTGGCGCCAGGGCATGATGGGCGGTGCCAAGGCGCATTATGACGGCATCGTCGCGTTCTCGCAGACCGACTTCACAGAGGATCTGAAGAAGATCTCGGTGCCGGTTCTGGTCATGCATAGCGAGGACGACCAGATCGTGCCCTATCAGGCCGCCGGCCCACTCTCAGCCAAGCTCCTCAAGAACGGCACGCTGAAGACATTCAAGGACTACCCGCACGGCATGATCACGACGCAAGCCGACGTCATCAACGCCGACTTGCTCGCGTTCATCAAATCCTAAGGCAGCAAACCGACGAGCACATGAAGGCGTTGCGATTTCACAAATTTGGTCCGCCTTCGGTTCTCGCCATTGAAGAAGTTCCGCAGCCCGAAGCCGCACGGTGGGGAAGCACTCGTTCAAGTCCAAGCTGCGGCAATAAATCCGAGCGACGTAAAAAACGTGTCCGGTTATTTCCCGGCGACAACTTTGCCGCGAACTCCTGGCCGTGATTTCGCGGGAATTGTGGTTACAGGGAAGAAATATGTAGGCGAAGAGGTCTGGGGTAGCGGTCCGGGTCTTGGCACCAGGCGCGATGGCGCACAGGCTGAATATGTTGTGGTGCCCGAGGAAGCCGTTTCTCCCAAACCACGTAATTTGAGCTTCGAACAAGCGGCAGTCATCGGCGTTCCGTTTATTACCGCATGGTGCGCGGTGGTCGATGCCGCACAGCTTGATGCGGGAGAAACAATCTTGATTATTGGGGCTACCGGCGCGGTGGGCCAGGCGGCTACGCAAATTGCCAACTGGCAAAAGGCGCGCGTACTCGCAGCGGTTCGCTCCTCCAATCCTGTTCCCGAGGCTGCTGCCGTGATTAACACTAGGACCGAAGATTTGCGCGCCCGCGTTTTTGAACTAACCGACAACAAAGGTGCTGATGCAGTCTTCGACACAGTCGGCGGGGCGATGTTTGAGCCCTCTCTGCGTTGTTTGCGAGTCGGTGGCCGCCAAATCGCAATCACAAGCACAGGCGAACGGCGCGTCTGTTTTGATCTTATTGATTTCTATCACAACCTCTCAAGGTTGGTCGGCGTCGACACGATGAAGTTGACGCCGCGTGATGTCGCGGCAATCGCGCAGAAATTGTGTTCGGGCTTCGAAGCAGGTGCGCTTAAACCACCGGCTGTTGAAACAGTGCCGTTCGAAAACGCGATTCAAGCTTATGAACAACTTGTCACTGGTAAAACAAACACAAAACAGGTGCTTACATTTTCGACCAATCAGACATACTAAACTTATCCACAAGGCTCGTTTATGCCTCCATCTGATTCGTTCACTATTGTGGAAGGCCTAACGACTGTTCCAAGCCATTTCGCTCCAAAGGAAACAATGGACCGCGTGGAGACTGAGATAAGTGAAAGAGGAATGAACGTATTTGCGCGGATCGACCATGCTGCGGGCGCGGCGGAAGTAGGACTGACGTTGCGTCCAACGGAACTAATTATCTTTGGTAACGCCCGCGGCGGCACACCTTTGATGCAGTCGGTCCAGACAGTGGGAATCGATCTGCCGTTAAAGGCGCTCGTCTGGCAGGATGCGGCGGGCAAAACTTGGATTTCGTACAACGAACCTCCCTGGATCGCGCAGCGACACCACGCATCCGATGCACAACCAATTGTAAACAAAATGGCCGATCTACTCAGCGCGATTTTGAGAAAAGCGGCGGACGCTGACTAACAAGAAACCACGTATGAGTACCAAAACAGGAATTGTACAAGTGGCCGGGCCATTTCTTACCGAACGGCTGAATGGCGCGATTCGGTTCGTCTATGGAATTGCCATGATCTTAGGGATTTCCGCGGTGATCCTCCGCGTTGGATTCCTTCACGCGGGCGCTCAGGCAGAGATCCACGCCCATGGGAGTCAGCCAACCGTCGATTCCGATTGGTCTGAGCTCATCGCGGGCATGGACAAGATGCACGTGGCAATGGGAGCGATAAAACGATCCGGCGGCTGACAATTTCAAAGCTGTTATCACGACAGCGGCGTGGAGAAGCAAACCGAGTCGGATGTTAGTAGCGACGAAAGATCGAACCATCAATCCCGACCTGGAGCGGTGGTATGCCGAGCGAGCCAACAGCCACAAGGTCGAAGTCTCAGGCGCCAGTCACTCGGTCTATGTCTCCAGGCCGAAAGAAGTCGCAGCTCTGATCGAAGAAGCTGCCACGCACGCTCAATAGACAAAAGTCGTATGCAAACGGAAAGGAAAATCATGAAACTATTCGTCATTGGAGCGGTGGCGACGTTCCTTGCTTCAGAAGATTCGGGATGGGATCACCGGCGAAGCCGTGCGTGCAGGAGGCGGCTATCGTTGATCGAGAGCTGCCTTTGTGAATGAGCAAAACGATGAAAAAGCAAATAGCGATCAAAACTGAAAGGAAACATGAAACCGAACAATTGAACGATTCAATTGCCAAAACAACGAGTTAATCAACAAACAACGGAGTATCATTATGCGAAAATTAACAGGAAAGATTGCGAAAACAGCGTCGAGGCCTACACCCCGCCGCCGGAAATTATCCAAGCCGTGGAGCGCGTAGGCAAAATTCTTGTGGAGGTCAAGTGAAGTTCTTGGAGCGGCGTTCGCCGCGGCGAAGACCGGACGAGCAGGCGCTTGGCACAAGCGCCTCTACACCTTATACTCGCCTCGAATGAGCAGAGCAAAAGCGACCTCGGCTGGGTTGCTTACCGGATTCGTGGCCGCACTCGTGATGACGACGGCGATGTTGTTGCTCGCTGCGCTCAGCGTGGCCACACCGCTCGTCATAATCGGCGATCGCCTTTCGGCCTTCATTCCGCCGGGACCGTTTCTTTCGCTCATGGGTAAAGTCGGAGGTTACAATCATCTCAAGCAACTTGGGGTCGGCTCGACAATTGCCGGCCAACTTCTGGTCGGTGCCATTGGTGGCGCGATTTTCGGTCTGTTTGCGCGACGCAATGCCGGCGGCGTCCCGGCGATTTGGACGGTATCAATTTTGATTGTGCTGCCGATCGTAGTATTCGCGATCGCGCTCTGGCCGGTACTGGGGACAAGCTACATCGGGCTGCCGATTGCGGTGGCGCGACTGGTCACGCTGATTGGCTTCGCACTGTGCGTCTTTCTCTTCGAACGAACCCTCGTCACTGGTTTCCGATTTCTCACCACGCGAAAAATCGGGAGGGAGAATTACGAGTTCACTCCAGCCATCGGACGCCGTGCATTCGTGCTGGGCACAATTGGCCTCGCTGCGACTGGCGGCGGGGTGGCGCTGGCGCGCAAATTGTATCACGCGGCAGTGTTCAGCTATGACGGCACGGAATACAAAGGCCCGATCGTTCAGCCGGTTACGCCTAACGACTTGTTCTACTGTGTCACGAAGAACGTGGTCGATCCGAGCGTGAACATCGATCTGTGGCATCTGGAAATCGGCGGTCTGGTGCAAAACGCGGCGGCTTGGCGGTTCCAAGACCTGATAGGATTCAAACCGACGACACAGGAGACGACGCTAATGTGCATCAGCAACGGGCTGGACGCGGGCCTGATGAGCAATGCGATTTGGAAAGGCGTTCCGTTACGCGATTTGCTCGACCAGGCCGGCGTGCTTTCTGGCGCCGCGCGGGTGCGCCTGCACAGTGTCGATAACTACATCGACACCATCCCGCTGGAGAAGGCGATGGAACCAACAACGCTGCTTGCTTACGAGATGAACGGCGTGCCGTTGCCGCATCGGCACGGTTATCCTTTGCGCGTGATTGTGCCGGGCTACTTCGGCGAGAAAAATGTGAAATGGGTTACCCGAATTGAAGTGGCTGACGCGAACGCAAAAGGCTTTTATGAAACACAAGGATGGGGGCCGGATTTCGTTGTGCCCACGAGATCGAGAATCGATGTGCCCGATAACTGGGCCTTTGTGTCGTTAGGCAAATTGATCGCTCCCATCGAAGTGAAAGGCGTCGCATTCGGCGGCGACCGCGGTGTCTTGCGCGTCGAGATCAGTTTTGATGATGGGCAGACTTGGAGTGACGCGGAGATTTATTATTCCGGCAACCCTCTGGCGTGGTCACTCTGGAAAACGCACTGGACGCCCGCCGCGCCGGGTGATTACACTCTCGTAGTTCGCGCCACGGATGGCGAGGGCCATGTCCAGAAATGGGACGAAGGTCGCGGCCCGTTCTCCGGCACGGCCGGGCTTCACACGATTGGTGTGCGCATCACGGCGTAAGTTCTGTTCTGGGGAGCACAGGCCGCTGGCCTGTGGGTCTCGGCAGCTTGCCGAGACCGGGAACCAGCATCATCTGAGAATCGAGTGTGCAAAAATGAACCGAAACAAACCTTCGCAAATGCTCTCGCTTAGTTTACGGCGATCGTAGGGCTTTCTTTGGCCCGCAGTTTTTCGGGAAGCGCTTCTTTGGCGCGTGGTTTGCCGCGCGAGCTAGCAGAGCCGGCCAGGGAGACGGTAATGGTGTCGCCGTCGTGAACCTGGACGACGTTTGCGACGAGGTAATCAGCGCGCGCGGTGACCGCGAACGCCAGGAACAGGAGGGAACTGAGGGCTTTCAGACTGAGCGACTGTCGGGTGAGTGCCCGATCTGTACAACAAATATGTTCGTTGGAACGTCTTTAGGGCGGTTTTAAGGCTCGTTTTGGCGGATTTGCCCAGGTAAGGGCGAAGTCTGCGAAAGAAACAAAATTACCAAACCGTTTAGCGTAGCGCTGGCGAATTTGCAGTGAACCCTCGTAATGCGTCCGGGAAGGCAGGGCATGGGGTCATTAGGGAGTGGTTGGCTTCTGAGCAGTCAGAGGCGATCCCTGCATGACTTCAACGCTGTAGCGAAACAAACCTTCCTATGAATACTTTAACCAAACTATCGGCGGCTGTTGTCGCGTGCGGTTTCGCCGCGAGCCTGGTTCAGGCGGGGACACACGATCAAGGCGGTCTGTCAACCGCCGAACCTGATTGGTCGGAGCTGATCGCGAGCATGGAACAAATGCACATGGCCATGGGAGCCGTTCAGCGATCCGGCAATAGCGATGTCGATTTTGTCAGATTGATGCTTCCGCATCATCAGGCGGCAATCGACATGGCGAAAACCCAGCTCTTGTACGGCAAGGACGCGCAAATGCGCAGGCTGGCGCAGGAGATTATCACCGACCAGCAATTAGAAATTGAGTTGATGCAGCGTTGGCTGAAACAGCGGGCGCCTGCTCAGCCGACAGGAAATCAGACCCCTGCTCCTAAGTCCGGAAAGGAAAACTAAACATGAAAATGATGCGTTGGTTACTATCTCTCTGTTTACTGCCCTGCGCGTTCGCGCAGCAAGCGCCCTGGGCACGGCCAGACATTCCCATCTCCAGCCACGATCGTGTTTACACGGCCGATCAAACTTCGAACACGGTTTCGGTGATTGATCCTGCGGAAAATAAATTGCTTGGTGTGATAAGACTTGGCGATCCGGTGCCGGGCGCGCTGAGTCCGCTGTACAAAGGGCAACTTCTGGTTCACGGAATGGGTTATTCACCCGATAGCAAGACGCTGGCTGTCGTCTCGGTTGGATCGAACTCCGTTACCTTGATCGATACCGCGACAAACAAAGTTAAAGGCGTGGTTTACGTGGGCCGGTCACCGCATGAAGCCTTCTTCACGCCGAATGGACGCGAGTTGTGGGCGACTGTACGCGGCGAGAATTACGTCTCAGTAATTGATCCCCAGAAAATGAAAGAAATACGGCGCATCGAACTGGCAAACGGTCCGGGTATGACCATGTTCGGACCGGATGGCAAATATGCGTTTGTGTGTTCCAGCTTCACTCCAGAACTGGCGGTCATCGATGTGGCATCGCATAAAATCATCAAGCGAATGCCGCAAGTGAGTCCGTTTTCACCACTTATCGCTGTCACTCCCGAAAATGACGAAGTCTGGATCACGTTGAAAGACGTCGGTAAGGTGCAGATTTACAGCGCGAAGCCGCCATTTGACCAAAAGGCAGTGTTGGATACCGGGCCGATCACGAATCACGTGAACTTCGCAAACAACCGTAACGGAAAATTCGCATACGTGACCATTGGCGGGGCGAACGAAGTGAAGGTGTTCCGAAGAGGCAAGACGCCGGAATTAGTTGCAACAATCCCGACGGGAGAACTCCCGCATGGAATCTGGCCGTCGGGCGATGGTTCCCGTGTTTATGTGGCATTGGAAAACGGCGAACACTGCGCTGCCATCGATACTGTTGCCAACAAAGTCATCGCTAACATCCCGATTGGCCAAACGACCCAGGCTTTGGTCTATGTGCCGAACGCCGTTCCCAGCGGTCCTGGCACAGAAAATCTGATGCCGCTCGGTGCCGCTGCGAATACAGCGCGTTTGCACTTAGAAGCAGGTGGAACCGCGCTGCCAGAGGCTCAGGCATCAGTGGCCGTGAACTCACTAGGTCTACTGGATCTTGTTCAGATCGCGGCGAAAGGTCTTGCTCCCCAGACGCAATATCAGGTTTATCTAGCGGAATCTAATCAGTCGCCGTTCGGCAAGCTTGAACCACTTGCGGTTCTGAAAACAAATCCCGATGGTGCAGGCATTGTCCAGGCGATTGGACCGCTGAAGGTCGCTCGCAGGAATGATCCAAACGCCCCGGCGTCGCAGCGGTTTTTGATCGTTACCGACATGAAGGATTCGTCGCAGATGGTGTTGCGGCAAGCCAGGCCTTCGAGCAGCGCCGAAAAGGAGTCACAATCACCATAAGCACAAGCGTTCGAAATCGCTTACCGGGCAAGATTACGAAAATTGTTTCCGACAAAGTTGTATCAGAAGTTGTCATTCAAACCGCAGCCGGAACCGTAACATCGATTATTACAACTGGCTCAGTGAAGCGCATGAATCTCAAACAAGGCGACACCGTTTTTGCGATAATTAAGGCCACCGAAGTCTCCGTCGAAAAGGAATAGCCCTTCCGTCATCCCCTGCTTTGTCGGGACCCTGCTGTGCGTTACTCGGAGAAGCGCGCGGGGCGGAACGCCATTGATTCAAGCGTTGCTAACCGCCGTGAACGTTACCCGCAACGTCAATCCTGCCGGCCAAATCTGGGCGATAGCGGACCTTGATGCCACCGTGAAGGCGGACGGGGAAATCAAGGTCAAAGGAAAGTGCGCGTGATACAGCATTAAGCAGTTTGATTCTACCTGGGACGAGGGAGCACGAATCACCTCACGAGTGGCATTTCAAAATCCCACGCTCGCGTCGTAGCGGCGGGTTAGCTTCAGCGAATACCTTCTGATGCTCGAATGATGAAAACTCACGACAGAATATCGCTCGTCACGTCACCGGCCCAGAAGAAAAAATGGCTATGACTAATTTCGTGTCGACACTTTGCCTCGTCCTGCTGTGCAGTGCGATCTTTATCGGCTCAAGCACACTAGCTGCAGCACAGGGGTCCGACCTGGATGGAACCTACGTCCTGGACGAAACCGACAGCGACAATTTGAATGAGGTGATCGAGGACGCGGTGGGAAAGCTGAACCTCCTGACGCGAGATATCGCTCGAGGGCGCCTCAAGAAGCTGAACCCCGCTTACCGCCAGGTAGCCATCACTTCTTCTCCGAATGAAATCAGCGTCACTGTGGATAACCAGCCGCCGTTACGGACACCGGCGAAAGGTGCACCTGTCGCTTGGATTGGTCCTGACGGAGGAAAGGTGAACGCTAGCATGCAGTTGGCAGGCCAGCGTTTGGAGCAGACATTCACGTCAGCAGACGGGCGCAGAGTTAATGATTACACTCTAAGCCCTGATGGGCGGACCCTGACTATGCAGGTGACAGAAACGAGCCCGCGACTGTCTCAGACTATCACGTACAAACAAGTTTACAGACGAGTCTCCTGAAACAGGATGCCGACGGATCTGCTGTCCGAGTAAGGGCAACACCTGTGGTTTGTCATCCTTTTCCCTTCAATTCCGAAGCAAACTGGTTGTCAAGGAAGTTTCCTGCAGAGGCAGGTCAACAATGATTGGACTGTGGTCCAAGATACGTTCTGGGATGTTTTCGTTCAATTCTCTAAGGGAACAGAACACCGACATTCTTTATCAACGGCGAGCGGGATGCATGATCTAAACGGAGACTTCAACGAACCTGCGCAGCGCGATGGTCTTCGCGTTTCGTTTGGAGAAGACTGCGTATCGCTGGGCAAGCATTACCCTCGCGATCATCGTTCTAATTCCGCGTTCGGCTCGGGCGCCGTAAATGCGCGTTACTGCTTGTTAACGACCATTTGCGGCTCAGCTTTGCTTGCTTCAAGCTGCTCGCTCTCTCTTTTGAGATAGGTAGCCGCTAGCTAGCGACACCTCTCGCATCACAGCTTATCTGCCTCCGCGAATCGAATGCTCGTTCCCTTCCCCTTGCCCTTAGACTCACGATTGACGGCCTCGAGATGGAAAGTTTTTGAAGCACCAGGCGTTGAGCCTGTGTTTCCCGAGAAGCCTCGTTGCTGTTTGCAGCTATCTCGAATGAGGGAGTATCAAGCGCCTCCCGAGTGGCACTGAAAAATCTAGCACACGCGTGATGGCGTCGATCTGATCGCGCGGCGTAAATTCAGCGCATGAAAACAATCAAAACTACACCGTTGAAACAAAGCACTATCAACCTCGCCGTCGTTGCACTCTTGAGCGTGCTTACCGCGTGCTCCACAACTGCATCACCTAATGCGGCAACTCAAACCGCCAACCCAGGCACGACAGTGACAAGGGACTACACCCCGAACGACCTGGGAGCCCGGAACTATATGGGAGGGTCCCGCGGACCGGGAATGTAGACCTAGCTTCCCTCGAAGACCACGCTCCGATCTGGCAGAAGATCCTCTGATTCTCTCAGGAAGAATAAAGATGGAACAAACGCCAGCTGAATTGCGAGTTAAAGGAAAGGCCATCGTCTGTAGCATCGACAGAATAAGTGCGTTCGTCCTTCGCTACGGTTTAGTCCTGGTGGTTTTCTGGATCGGGTGCCTGAAGTTCACCGTCTACGAATCCAAAGGTGTTTTCAATCACGCCTCTCATAGTCCACTTTTGGCCTGGGCTTATCACATCCTGGACGTGCGAGATTTCTCGCGCGGCCTCGGCGTAGTTGAGATTACCAGTGCATTACTAATAGCGATTGGACCAGTCTGGCCAAAGCTCTCGATTGTCGGCAGTCTAGTCGGAATTGGAATGTTCTTAACTACGCTGAGTTTTGTCATTACGACGCCAGGAGTATGGCAGGCAGGGTAGGGATTTCCCGCCCTCTCGGGGTTTCCTGGCCAGTTTCTGGTCAAGGATGTTGTGTTGTTGGGAGCGGCTATATGGACTCTAGCTGATTCTCTGAGCCAGGTCGCTGCTGGAAACGGCTCCCCACCCAAAACCTCTTAAATTAGACGATGTGAAAGCTGCTAACTCCGCATCGACAGAGAATACAAAGTAAGACTGTAGATCCTAGTTAAGAAACAAAGCATTAAGAGAATAGCGGCCCATATTGCCGAACGTCACGACGCTAATTGGCACCGCGACTGGGATCGGCGGCATGCCCACTTCGATCACAATCGCTTCTTTGTCTTTATCGATGGTTTCTGGTGTGGCCTAGATGCCGATTTCTTCCCGTGGGATTACTTCCCGTGGGATTACTTCCCGTACTACGCTTATGACTATTACCCGTACGATTATTATCCCGGCTACGATGCGGACACGGAGCAGTACGGCAACACGACCGTGCGCGATCCGACCGTTAACGCCGTTCAAGGTGAGTTCGCGCAACTGGGCTTGTATGAGGGTCCAATCGACGGCATTTACGGCCGGCTGACGCGGGATGCGGTGGCGAAGTATCGAATCGCGAGGAAGCTCGACGTGTCCGGGAACTTGTCAGCCCAGACGCTACAGTCGCTCGGCTTGCCGCGGACGACTCCGAGTTAAACCCCAGATCGGATCACAATGAAACCACGGGTTGTCTTGTTCGATGCAGGCGACCCGCGCGTTTCATTTGATTCTGAGAATGTTCTTCGTCCTGCCATTGGTGGCAATGTTTTAGCTGCTGCTAGCGGGGTGAATTGTTCACTCCACGAGCGGCCAGCATCTGGTGCCGCACAATGCATTCACGTAGAATGAATCGCAGCCAGCCAATAGTCTCCTTACCTGCGCGCGGCCCCACGACAGCACAGAGCTCACTCTGAAGAGGGATCACAAAACCCCACTGACGCGCAATGGCTGCAAAACGGAAGAATCACGATCTTGGGGTATGAAAAAGTTAAAACTACTTAGCTTAGTCGGCATCACATCGATTGCCCTAGCTAACGCCGGATGGGCAGCTGGCCACGGAGGCGGAGGTGGAGGATTCGGTGGTGGTGGTGGCCACTTTGGTGGCGGCGGTCACTTCGGAGGCTTCCAAGGCGGGGGCTTCCGCGGTGGCGGAGTCGTCACAGGTGGAGTTGGCACCCGCGGAGGTGGCGTAGGCTTTGGCGCCATGCACCCCGCGCATGGCGTTCCGAACTTTGCTGGCGCTGGATCCCGGTTCTCTTCATTTGGGAGACCATCATCCAGGCAGCCTGTGTACGACGGACGATCCACTCGATCCATGACTCAGTCCGGCAGAATAACGGCGCCTAGCCAGCAACAAAACCGTTTTGCTTCGGGCGCATCTCGCGAACAAGGTGCGCGTCCGGAGGTCACAAGGCAGTTGGCTCAGCGCTTTCCCAGCCTTAGCAAACACATCGCTGCACAGCATGACGCGAACTGGCACAACGATTGGGACCGGCGGCATGTTCATTTTGACCATGGTCGCTTCTTTGTCTTTATCGACGGGTTTTGGTGCGGACTAGATGACGGTTTCTTCCCGTGGGATTATTTACCCTATTATCCTGACGACTACTACCCCTACGATTACTACACGAACGCTGATCCGAACGATTACAACGGGAGCACTTATAACATAGGCTCAACGGACAGCACCACGGTGCAAGCCGCCCAAACTGCGCTCATGCAAATGGGCTATTACAATGACTCTATCGACGGCGTTTTTGGTCCATCCACGCGTGACGCGGTAGCGCGATACCAAATCGCCAATCAGCTAAATGTAACCGGAAGTCTGTCGCCTGATACGCTGGCATCCCTGGGCTTGCCTTACGTAACGCCAAGCTAAACACGGATGTAGAAACCGCTAAGTGGAGAATTCCTACGAACTGGAGTTAGTTATGGCGGCCTGAAGAAAGGAATAAGGATGAAAATTGGATTCATTGGTTTGGGGATCATGGGGAGCCGTATGGCAGGGAATCTACAGAAGCATGGCCATTCATTAGTAGTGTTTAATCGCACGCGCGCCAAAGCAGAACCATTACTAGGTCCGTGTGGAACGTTTTCAGATTCCCCGGCAAAAGTTGCCGATCAAGTGGACATCTTGTTCACGATGCTGGCTGACCCGGACGCAGTCGAACAGGCGGCTTTACGTGCAAACGGGTTTCTGAATTATCTTCCGCAAAACGCGCTTTGGGTTGATTGCAGTTCGCTTAACCCATCGTTCTCGAAGAAGATGGCCGCCGCAGCGGCGGCGCGGCAGATTCGTTTTGTCGATGCGCCTGTCACCGGATCCGCGGCAGTTGCAACGGAGGGAAACCTTGTCTTCTGGGTTGGCGCCGAAGATGCGGATTTGGAAACGATTCGCTCATTTTTGCTCTGCATGGGTAACAGGATTGTTCATGTAGGCGGGCACGGCATGGGAACCTCAATGAAAATGGTGATCAATCTGCTGATAGGTAACGCCATGGCGGCGTTCGCTGAAGGCATGGCGTTGGGCGAAGGACTCGGAATCTCGCGCCAAGTATTGTTCGATTCACTGCTCGGCATGCCCGCGGTCGCGCCGTTCATCGCAGCGAAGCGGGAGAAAATTGAGGGCGGAAATTACCAACCTGAATTTCCGTTGCGCTGGATGCAAAAGGATATGCATCTTGCATCAGTCAGTGCGTACGAATCTGGTGTGGCCATGCCCGTAACGAATGTGGCCAAGGAAGTCTACCGCCTCGCAATGCGCGAAGGACATGGGACCGATGATTTTTCGGCCATCTACGAGTTTGCAATGGGGGACAATGAAAAGGAACCGAAAGCTCAACGATGATAAAAACAATCTCCTATGTCGGTCTCGGCACCATGGGCAGCGGAATGGCATCCAATCTTCTAAAAGCCGGTTACAAACTTGCTGTCTGGAATCGCAGCGCTGAAAAATGTGAACCCTTCGCCAGGAAGGGCGCGCGTTTAGCCGATACTCCCGCGGACGCCGTCCGCAACGCTGAGCTAGTCATGTACAGCTTGAGTAACGACGAAGCTGTCCAGGAAGTTGTGTTTGGCGCCAAAGGAATTCTCAGTGGAATCAAAGAAGGCCAGATCGCGATCGACATGAGCACGGTTCTTCCCGCGACGAGCTTGCGAGAACAGGAAGCTTACGCAAAGCGTGGTGTTGATTTTCTCGATGCGCAGGCCTTTGGCAGCAAACAAGAATCCGCCGATGCCAAGCTCTGGATTATGGCCGCAGGCAAGAAAGCCGTTTTCGAAAAAGTGAAACCAGTTTTGGAGCATTTGGGGCAGACCGTTCATTATTTCGGCAAGAACGGAAACGCCACGGCGATGAAGCTGGTGGGAAATCTTATCGTGGCCCTGGAATTGGAAGCGCTCGCGGAAGGTTTGATTCTCGCGCAAAAAGCGGGGCTCAATCTGAACACCGTAATGGAAGTCGTAAAAGTCGCGGACTTTCGCTGACCGCTCCTTGTGAGTAACGGCCAGAATATTTTGAAACGCAATTTTTCTCCGAGCTTCGCGCTCAAGCTCATGGTCAAGGACGCGAGCCTTATTGAAGAATTTGCTGAAAGTGTGGAGTCACCCGTTCCAGCGCTGCGGATTGTTGGAAAAAATCTTAAGTCGGCCGTCACGCTTGGCTTCGGACAAGAAAACGCCTCCGCCTTGATCAAGGCGCTCGAAAAAGAGGCGGGCGTCGAAGTGAAAGGACGTATCGCGCCGAGTGAAATATCAGATTCTATAAAGCCCGCGCTATTCGGCGGTGCGAACGGGTGAAGGCGGTCGATGTTCTGGCCACAGCGCCACGATCGCGAGTGCCACGAGAATTCCCAGTGACACTTCGGCGAAGCGATGTGCCGCAGCAATCCACGGCGTTTGCGCACGCGGGATAAGAACGATCATCACCAGCGTGATGCAGGCGTAGCTATACCCGACCTTTTCCAAACGAAGCATAAACGATATCAGCCCGAGAAGAAGCATCGCGAGCGCGAATACGAACAGGTTCGCGCCGAAGTAGGTCGCTTCAATTGCCCCGACCGATGCTCCCAGCGCGCTCGCGACGATCCGCTCGACCGCCAACGGCACCGTCGCGCCTAGAGGTGATTGCAAGACCACCACTGTGGCGATCGCAGCCCAGTATACCTCAGGCAATCCTACCAGACGCCCGAGCAATATCGAGATCGTCGCCGCAACCGTTGTCCGGAAAGCGTGCGATAGCGACGGGAGGTTCTCTCTTTTCCAGGTCCAGAGTTTCATGGAAGAAATTATCTTCGCTGCCGGTTCGGATTAGCAAGATCGCAGTCGATGCCGAAACTCAGCTTGCGATTTTCGCAGATTCTCTATCTCGAAAGAGGGAGGATAAATCACCTCGCGAGTGGGAAGTGAAAATCCTACGCACGCGCAATGGCTGGCCGTTGATCGGGGCTGATGCTGTTTGCATGAAGACGAACGGTTATCCAATCGTCCCTGAGGCGGCGGAGCCGTACATTCAACTTCAGCAACAGATACACGAAGCCTTGCGCAAGGAACATCCTGAATGGGTCAAGCCAAATGGCGATTGTCCAACTTGCGAGGCTTACGAATCGCGCCTTGCGGAACTGCTCGGTCTTTCGTCAGCGAGCGAACACCGTTCCGCTGCCTGACTAATGCAATAACTCCGATGGGCGGAACGACCATGTACGCCAATCCAAAGCAAGGGAAGCGATTTCCAAAAATCAAACACTGAAAGGAACATAATGAAAGATGGCAAACTAAATGGAAAGGTTGCGTTCATTACCGGTGCCAATCGCGGACTCGGTTTGGAAACCGCGCGCGAGCTCGGCAAACAAGGTATCGTTGTAGTTCTCGGGTCACGCGATCCGAAAAAAGGCGATGCCGCAGCTGCGAAGCTTCGCGACGAAGGCATTAGCGCGGAGAGCCTGGGCTTTGACGTCACCAAGCCGCAGGATCATCAGAAGGCTTACGATTACTTCGCGAAAAAGTACGGCCGTCTGGATATCCTGGTTAATAACGCGGGCGTTTTAAAGGAGAGCCAAATTTCGCCGAGTGGCTCAGGGCCAAACCCTGTTAGCGCGGTGTCGCCGGAAATCTTGCGCGAAACATTCGAAACGAATTTCTTTGCGCCCGTTGCGCTGACCCACAAACTATTGCCGCTCATACGCAAATCGCCGGCCGGTCGAATTGTGAATGTTTCCAGCATCTTGAGCTCTCTCACCCTTCATTCCGATCCGAACTCGCCGATCTACCCGTTCAAGACTTTCGCTTATGACGCGTCGAAGGCCGCGCTGAACGCCTTCACGATCCATCTAGCCTACGAGTTGCGCGACAACAAAATCAAAGTGAACTCCGCGCATCCCGGCTGGGTAAAGACTGAGATGGGCGGCCCAAATGCGACGATGGAAGTTAGCGAGGGCGGAAAGACGAGTGCGCAACTTGCCACACTCGCCGACGGCGGCCCGAACGGCGGGTTCTTCCATCTTGGCCAACCACTTCCCTGGTAAAACAAACGAAAGGAACACAAATGAAAAATGGAAAGCTAAGCGGAAAAGTTGCGGTAGTAACGGGAGCGTCGAAAGGAATCGGCGCGGGCATCGCGAAAGAGTTTGCGGCGCAAGGCGCATCTGTGGTCGTTAACTACGCCTCCGCGAAATCGGATGCGGACAAAGTGGTAGACCAAATTACGAAACGCGGCGGTAAAGCCGTCGCCGTGCAGGCGAATGTCGCGAAGAAGTCAGAAGTTCAGCGACTCTTCGCCGAGACGGAGAAGGCCTTGGGCAAAATCGACATTTTGATCAACAACGCCGGTGTTTATGAGTTCGTGCCGTTGGAAGACGTCACCGAGCAACAGGTTCACAGACTTTTTGATGTGAACGTTCTCGGAATGCTTCTTGCCACTCAAGAAGCACTCAAGCACTTCAATTCGGATGGCGGAAGCATCGTTAACATCGGTTCGCTTGCCAGCTCTCTGACTCCGCCCACTGCGGTGGTTTACAACGCGACGAAGGGCGCCGTGGATGCGATCACGCGCACTCTGGCGAAGGAACTCGGACCGCGAAAAATCCGCGTCAATTCCATCAACCCAGGCATGGTGATAACCGAAGGAGCCGTAGCCGGCGGTTACACTGAAGGCGATATGCGGAAAATGTTTGAATCGCAGACACCGCTCGGTCGCGTCGGACAAACGGAAGACATTGCGCCCGCTGCGGTTTTCTTCGCATCACCCGATTCGGCGTGGATTACCGGCGAAACGCTGCTCATCGCAGGAGGTCTTCGCTAGTATCGCCCACTCATCCAGCGCTCCAAACGTGAGTGCCTAAACAATCGAAGGAAACATCATGAAGGGAAACATGAATCACACATCGTCGCCTTTGACAGCATTCAAACGAGCTCCGTCCCTGGGTTTATCTCAGTGGAGAACGGGAATTTGACGACAAACCTCGCGGAAAAGAAAGATACCAACGGAGCCTTCTTCCTGGTGGAGGCAATGCTGGCACCCGGAACTGAACCGCCTCCACATGTACACTCGCGTGAGGACGAGCTCTTCTACGTTCTGGAAAGAGAGTTCGACGTGTATGTAGGAAAGGAAGCTTTCAAGGTGGAAGCGGGGGAATGCGTGTTTCTCCCTAGATTCAAGCCGCACGCATTCGTAATCCGCTCGCCTCGACTTCACGTTCTAGCTCTGTTCACACCCGCGGGGTTGGAAGAAGCCTTCCGCGGCATGAGTACGCCCGCCCAACGTCTGGAGCTTCCCACAGGGGCGGTCACTTATTCGACAGGTGATCTGAAGCAGACGTCGCAACGACTCAGTGAGTACGGGGCGCGCTTCCTAACTCCGGCTGAAGCGGCGGACCAATTGCCTTTGTATCCTAAATCGCTTCCAGAGAACGGAGACGAGCTATTGGCAGATTCCAGGGTTGCAACACCTGCAGGCATTGAGAACAAGTGAGGAATCACTATGAAGATTGGCTTTGTCAACTGAGCCGCTGGCAGTTGCCGTTCGGAATGTATTTGAGCTTGCTGCCGACTATGGAATTCGCTTCGGGGATTGATGCCGGTGAAATCGGAACACGATGAATGAAACTGTTCACAAGCACTTTCCCCCGCCCTTCGTTCATGAGGCTAAAGGAAAACGTTACCCGGCCCGGCCAGGAATGAACCCGCGCAACTTTTTTGCCGAACTGAAGAGACGCCACGTCTACAGGGTCGCAATCGCTTACGCTGTTGTCGCCTGGCTCCTGGTCCAGGTCGCCACCCAAGTTTTTCCATTCTTCGAAATTCCGAATTCAGTCGTTAGGCTTGTGGTGTTGCTTACGGTCCTCGGTTTTCCCGTCGCTCTCGTCGTTGCCTGGGCTTTTGAAATGACGCCGGAAGGCCTCAAGCGTGCCGCCAATATCGCGCCTAACGAGTATATCCCACGGTGGAGCACGCGGAGGTTCGCAGCCCTTATCCTAAGCATCGCGATACTCGCAGCAGGTGTGCCGTTGTTTCAGCTTAGTCGGAGCAAACCGACCTGGCTGCCGTGGACTAATGCCGTTTCAACGGCCTCTCAAAAGTCGATCGCGGTTCTCCCATTGCTTAACGAAAGCGGCGACCCGGGCGACGAGTATTTTTCAGATGGGCTGTCGGAAGAATTGATTGCCGCCCTGGCTCAAGTCAAAGGACTCAAGGTAATCGGCCGCAGTTCTTCGTTCCGTTTCAAGGACAAAAAGACCGACGTCAAAACCATTGGCGAGGAGCTTGGCGTAAGCACGCTACTGGAAGGGACGGTACGCAAGCAGGGCGATCAGGTGCGGATCGTCGCCGAATTGGTTAATACCGCGGATGGAAGCGAACTATGGTCGCGAACTTTCGATCGTGAACTCAAGGATATCTTCGCGGTCCAAGCCGAAATAGCGGAGGCTGTTGCTACGTCACTGGAGTTGACATTGCTCGGGACAGAAGACACGTCGGCGAAAAAGGCTTCAACTAAGAGTATGGAAGCACACAATGCCTATCTCCAGGGCCATTTTTACTTCGAGCGTCGCAATCTCGAAGACTATCGCAAGGCAGTCGGCTTCTTCGATCAAGCGATCCGCTTCGATTCTGACTATGCGCTGGCCTATGCAGAGCGTTCTGAAGCCTGGGCTTGGATCGGCGATTTAAGTGGCGAGAAGAAGAAGAAGGAGGCTTGGAAGGCCGCAGGCAGTGATGCCGAGAAAGCCGTCGCGGTCGATCCGAATCTGGCGGAAGCGCACGCGGCGCTGGGTTGGGTTCGCTTTTTTATCGAATGGAAATTTGCCGAAGGTCTGGCCGAACTCAGGCGCGCGCAGCAGCTCTCGCCGTGGAATCCGACGGCCAGTGATCTCCTGGCGCGAGTGGTGGTTTATTTTGGCCAATTTGAAGAGGCTGAGAAGCTGGCCCGACAATCGATTGAACTCGACCCCCTCGCCTACCAAGCTCGAATCAGTTTGGCCCGTGTTCTTTTCACCGAGGGAAAACTCGACGAGACCGAAGCTGCAGCTCGCAAGGCGGCGGAACTGCAGCCGACCGCCGCGGGCAACCATCGCTTCCAAGTCTTTGTGGCGATCCAGCGTGGCGATGGCGAAGCGGCGCTGCGCGAGGCTGGCCTTGAGCCTAACGAACGCTACCGACGTTTTGAACTCGCGCTCGCGCTGTACACACGCGGGGATCGCCATGCGGCGGACGCAGCTCTCGCTGAGCTGATCGCCAGGGACAGAGACGTTATGGCGTACCAGATCGCCGAGGTCTATGCCTGGCGAGGCGAAAAGGACAAGGCTTTTGAGTGGTTACAAGTCTCCCTGGATACTCATGACACCGGCACGGCAAGCCTTTTGATCGACCCGCTACTGCGCGGTTTACAACATGACCCCCGCTATAACAGTTTACCGGCAAAAATAGGTTTGCCGACACAGTTATGAGTGGACTTGCTCAAACTGAGACGGATGCGCCGGATGCCCGATCCCAAAGGAACCGAGTCCACGATGTTACCGCATAAGCCCGAGGATTGGCCACGTCTGTTCGTGGAGCATCTCAAGTCCGGCGATCTCGAGGCAGTCGCAGCGCTGTACGCCCCCAACGCCAAATTCGTTGCGGGATCCGGGGAAACGATCGTCGGCCGCGACCAGATTCGTGACGGGCTAGCGCGAATGATCCGATCCAAAACGAAATTACAGAGCCGCGTGATTAAGGCGATCAGCGCCGATGATGTCACCGTGTTATACTCCGACTTTGAAGACACGACGATGGATGCGTCGGAAAAGACCATCGACGTCCGCTACAATGCTGTCGACGTCCTCCGCCAACAGCCTGACGGCTGCTGGAAGTTGATCGTAGGCGACCTCAATGGGCGCGAACGAAATGCGATTAGATTGCCTTTATGACAACTAAGGAGAAACGCGATGATCTACATTACGAATATCGACGTGCTGATGAACATTTCCGACTGATTCTAGAAATGACAATCAACGAAAGGTTAACTTCATGAACAACAAAACATTCTCAGACAAAGTTGCACTCGTGACCGGAGGAACTTCCGGTATCGGCAAGGCTACGGCGATCGAATTCGCGCGCGCTGGTGCAAAGGTCGTTCTGACCGGCCGCCGCGAGAAAGAAGGTGCGCAGGTTGTCGACGAAATTAAGAAACTCGGCGGCGATGCGGCGTTCGTCCGTACGGATGTCGCGAAAGATGCTGATGTCAAAGCGATGGTCGATTTCACGGTCGGCAAGTTTGGCCGTCTCGACGTTGCCTTTAACAATGCTGGCGTTGAATGGAAAGGCCCGCTGGATCAGGCCACCGAAGCTGAATACCGCCGCATCTTCGACATCAACGTCTGGGGCGTCCTGAATTCCATGCGTCACGAAATCCCTGCTATGCTCAAGACCGGCGGCGGCGCGATCGTCAATACATCCGCCGTTGCCGGGCACGTTGGCATGGGTCAGGTCAGCATCTTAACCGCGTCCAAGCATGCGGTGGAAGGCTTGACCAAGGCTCTCGCACTGGAGTTCGCCAAACAAAATATCCGTATAAACGCAGTGGCCCCCGCCGGAGTCGCAACCGACATGGTCGATCGCTTTGCCGGAACAGAAGGCGAGATGCGCGATTACTTCACGTCTCTTCATCCGGTCGGGCGCATTGGCACCAGCGAAGAAATCGCCGCGGCGGTCCTCTACCTTTGTTCCGACAACGCGAAATTCACTGTGGGCACGTCGCTGGTGGTGGATGGAGGCTTTGTCGCGCAATAAACAATGAACGCCGCACAAATGAAACCTAACGCAAAACAGGCGGGCAAGCTTGAAGGAAAAATTGCACTCATTACTGGTGGTAATAGCGGTATTGGCCTTGCGACGACCAAGGAGTTTGTGAATGAAAGCGCCTACGTCTTTATAACAGGACGGCGTGAGCCCGAGCTGGCTGCGGCGGTAAAAGAGATCGGAAAAAATGTGAGTGCCGTACAAGGAGACGTGTCGAACCTTAGCCGATCTGGATCGCCTATTCGCGCAAATCAAGCGGGAGAAAGGCAAGCTCGATATTGTGTTCGCGAATGCCGGCGTCGCAACCTATGCGCGCTTCGGCCGGATAACCGAGGAGCACTATGACTCGATCTTCAACATCAATGTGAAGGGCCTCCTTTTCACTGTGCAGAAGGCGCTTCCGCTTTTGCCAGACGGCGCCTCGATCATCTTGAATGCGTCGATCGTCGCCAGCAAAGGGTTATCGTCGAACAGCGTTTATAGCGCCACAAAAGCCGCTGTGCGTTCCTTCGCGCGGACTTGGACCACAGACTTGAAAGATCGCCGCATTCGCGTGAACGCCATCAGCCCAGGCGTGATCGACACGCCGGGACTGAGCAAACTAGTGGCCTCCTCCGAAGCGAGTCGGCAACGTATGGCTGCTATTTCCACCATCGTTCCGCTCGGGAGACTGGGCACACCCGATGAAATCGCCAAGGCTGTGGTGTTCCTCGCATCCGACGACAGCAGTTACATCACCGGAACGGAATTGTTTGTGGATGGCGGTTTCGCACAAGTGTAGGCTGCTAGCGGACGGTTACAGCATTAACAATTGTTAGCAGACGCGAAGAGCGAATGAAGAAAACCAGTATCGTCATTGCCGGAGGCGGATTTGCCGGACTCAGCGCGGCGATGTACCTGGACAAGACGCTGGCTCGCCGTGCTGAAGCTGAAGTAACGATGATCAGCCGCGAGAACTTTATTTTGTTCACTCCGATGCTGCACGAAGTTGCCTCGGGAGATCTTTATCCGGGCGACATTGTCAATCCGGTCCGTCGCATTCTTCGGCATGTGAAGTTTGTCCAGGCCGATGTGGAGGCGATTGATCTCTCAGCGCGGCGCATTCGCTGCGTGGGTGGAATAACGAGGCTCGATCTCGAGTTCGAATTCGATCATCTTCTTCTCACTCTCGGCTCGGAAACTAACTTCTTTGATCTTCCTGGTGTCAGCGATTGGGCGGTGACGATGAAAACCCTGAGTGATGCGGCACTTCTGCGCAATCGCGTATTGGCTCTGTTAGAAGAGGCGAATCTGCAGAGCGATTCCGCGGCGCGCCGGCGTTTACTCACCTTTGTCACAGCTGGTGGGGGTTTTGCGGGGGCGGAAACCACCGGCGCAATTAATGACTTCGTTCGCGAGACAGTGCGCTACTACCCCAACCTGAATGAAGAACTCATTAGGATCGTTGTCATTCACCCAGGTGATTTTCTCCTGCCGGAATTGGGGCAGGAACTGGGTGATTACGCCGAACGCAAGTTGCGCGAACGCAAGGTCGACGTGATCAAGGGTGTACGCGTGGCGAACTATGATGGCTCGCTCGTGACTTTGACGGACGGCAACACAATTCCTGCTTCGACACTCATCTGGACAGCAGGTGTCAAACCAAGTCCGGTCATTGCACCGTTACCTTGCCAGAAGGAACGTGGTCGACTTTTGGTAAGTGAGTACCTGGCGGTGACCGGAGTTCCTGGCTTCTGGGCGGCGGGCGACTGCGCTGCTGTGCCCGTCTTTGACACGGACAAGTTTCATCCCCCAACCGCACAGCATGGCTTACGTCAGGGCCTCGTCGCAGCGAAAAACATCGCAGCCGTAGTTCTGGATCGGCCTCTGAAGCCCTTCATTTTTACGACGCTAGGACAACTTGCGACCATCGGACGCCGCAAAGGCGTAGCCATGGTATTCGGAATAAAATTTTCCGGATTCGTCGCGTGGGTGTTTTGGCGAACGGTTTATCTGATGAAACTGCCGCGCCTGCCGAAGAAGCTGCGGGTGATGGTAGGCTGGACGCTCGATCTTTTCTTCGCACGAGACATCGAGCAGATGATCACTTTGCGCGACGTTGAAGCGCTAAGCGACATGGCGGGTCGAATTCGCACGCGCCGCACACAATTAACTCCAAATGCTGCCTCGTCTCCCCCCGAACCCGGGATTCGCGATCAACTTAAATGAATGCGAATCTGATTAAATGAAGCAGTTCTTTTTTGGGTGCGCCCTTTTTTTGTTCGTCTTTTTGACTGGGAGTGGCTGCAAGAAAGCATCCGTAACGCAGCAACCTGCTTTGCCGGTCAACGTTGTTACTGTCGTCGAGAAGGAGGTAAACGAATGGGACGAATTCACAGGGCGGCTGGATCCAGTTGAATCGGTCGAGATTCGCCCGCGCGTGTCTGGATACATTACCGAGATTCATTTTGAGGCGGGCGCGCTCGTTAAAAAGGGCGACCTCCTTTACGTAATCGATCCGCGCCCTTACCAGGCGGATTTTGACCGTGCCGCGGCGGAAGTCGACCGCATGGATGCGCAGCTCAAGCTTGCCGAGATTGAACTCAATCGCGCAAAAGAGTTGCGCGGCAAGGCGACGATTTCCGCGAGCGAGTTCGATCAGAAGGCTGCTACCTATCAAGGAGCAGCCGCCGCCAAAAGTTCGGCCGAAGCCGCCAAGAATGCCGCCGCACTGAATCTTGAGTTCACGCAAATCAAATCTCCGATCGACGGCCGAGTGAGTGACCAGCGCATTACCGTAGGCAATCTTGTTCAGCCCGGGGCAGGTCCAGATAGCTTGCTTACGACAGTAGTCTCGGTCGATCCGATTTATGCCAAAGTCGATGCCGACGAGAATGCGGTGCTCAAATATGTAAAGTTGAGCGAGGAAGGGAAACGTGTGAGCGCGCGGACGGCCAGGATCCCTGCGTGGATCGAGCTCGGAAACGAGACGGATTTTCCGCACAAAGGCACAGTCGACTTCGTCGACAACCGCCTTGATCCCGGGACGGGGACGGTGCGTGTGCGAATCGTCATAAAAAACTGGAACCCTAACTTGATTACGCCAGGTTTCTTTGTTCGCGTGCGCGCCTCGGGCGCAACGCCTTATCGGGCTGCACTAGTTCCGGACAGAGTGATCAGCTCGCAACAAGGGTTGAAATACGTATTCGTCGTGAAGCCCGATAATACCGTCGAACGTCGTAACCTCGAAACCGGTGGTTTGTTCGAAGGAAAACGGATTGTGAAAAGCGGACTGAAGGACGGCGAGAAAGTTGTCTCTACCCGTCTGCAATTGTTGCAAGCCGGAATGAAGGTCACACCTGTACCGGAAGAGACTCCTGCCAGCGAAACGGACACAAAGAAAAGCGTCGCTGAATCGCAAAACGAAAAATGATGGCGCAGCAGGAACGGCGGTCGGGATGAACTTTCCTCATTTTTTCATCGACCGGCCAATTTTCGCAGGCGTGATCAGCATTGTCATCACGTTGGTCGGGGTCATTGCGCTTTCAACACTGCCCATCGCACAATATCCCGACATCGCGCCGCCAACCATCCAGGTCACCGCGACCTATCCCGGCGCAAACGCGGAGGTTGTGTCCGAAACGGTAGCGACACCGATCGAGCAACAGGTCAATGGCGTCGAGAACATGCTCTACATGTCCTCGCAAAGCTCGAGTGACGGCAACATGACGCTGAGCATTACGTTCAAGCTCGGCACCAATCTTGATACAGCGCAGGTGTTAGTCCAAAACCGCGTCGCCATCGCCATCCCGGTGCTCCCGCCGGATGTGCAGCGAATCGGCGTGACGACGAAAAAACAATCCCCCGACATTACGATGGTCGTGCACCTCGTTTCGCCGGATGGATCGCTCGATCAGCTTTTTACCAGCAATTACGCTTTGCTTCAGATTCGCGACGAGCTCGCGCGGCTCGATGGGGTTGGTGACGTCAATGTTTTCGGCGCGCGCGAATATTCGATGCGGATTTGGCTCGATCCGCACCAACTGTCTTCGCGCGGATTAACGGCGCAGGATGTGGTGACGGCCATCCAGGAGCAAAATGTGCAAGTCGCAGCCGGAATTATCGGCGCGCCGCCTGTGCCGAAGGGCGCGACTGCATTTCAATACACCGTTAGCACGCAAGGCCGGCTCACTGACGAAAAACAGTTCGGCGACATCATTGTTAAGACCGGCGCTAACGGTCAGGTCACTCGGGTGCGCGACATCGCGCGGGTTGAGCTCGCCGCTCGCGACTACACCGTGAACAGCGGACTCGGCGGAAAACCAGCGACCGCGATTGCGATTTACCAACTGCCGGGTTCGAACGCGCTCGCCACGTCAGACGCGGTGCGAAAGAAGATGGCCGAACTCAAGCAACGTTTCCCTAGCGGCCTCGACTACACAATTGTTTACGATCCGACGGTCTCTGTCCGCGAATCGATTCACGAGGTTCAAAAGACGCTCTTCGAAGCAATCGGGCTAGTCGTTCTTGTCGTCCTGATCTTTCTCCAAACCTGGCGCGCAGCAATCATTCCTCTCATCGCGATCCCAGTTTCGCTGATCGGCACATTCGCAGCGATGAAAGGCTTCGGGTTCTCGATTAACAATCTTTCGCTGTTCGGCATCGTTCTGGCGATCGGTATCGTGGTTGATGACGCCATTGTAGTTGTCGAGGCAATCGAGCATCACATTGAAGATGGTTTGAGCCCGCGCGACGCAGCGCGCAAGGCGATGACGGAAGTCGGCGGCGCATTAGTTGCTATCGCTCTCGTGCTTTGCTCTGTTTTTATCCCGACCGCGTTTATTGCAGGCATTACTGGCACCTTTTTTCGCCAATTCGCGCTGACCATTGCGGTCTCGACCGCGATCTCCGCACTCAATTCGCTGACTCTTTCCCCTGCCCTTGCCGCCCTGCTCCTCAAGCCGCGCGGCGCGAAGAAGGATTCGTTCCAAAGAATTATCGATGGATTGCTTGGATGGTTCTTCAGAGGATTCAACAAGACGTTTTCCTGGGCCTCGGATGCATACGGCAACACTGTCGCGCGCCTTGTCCGATTAGCTGTCATCGTTTTATTTGTCTACGCAGGTTTACTTGCGCTGACTGGTGTCGGTTTCAAAGTTGTGCCGGGCGGTTTTCTTCCTACACAAGATCGCGGTTACGCTGTCGTGTTTGCACAGTTACCTGATGCGGCTTCGCTCGAGCGGACCCAGGCGGTTGTCGACAAGATTTCGAAAATTGCGCACGAAACCCCCGGCATTCTCAACACCGTCGAATTCGCGGGATTCAATCTCTTCGGCGGCAATCAGCCGAACACGGCTGCCGTGTTTCTTCCATTCAAAGAATTTTCGGAGCGAAAAACGCGCGAACAGAGTCTGCCTGCGATTCTGGCGAAAATTAATGCGCGCGTACGCGCGGAGATTCCCGAAGCTCTCGTGATTGCTTTTCCGCCGCCGCCCGTGTCCGGGATTGGTAATGCCGGCGGTTACAAATTGTTTATTCAAGATCGCGGCAACGCCGGTCTCGACGAACTGCAAACGCAAGCTTTCGCCATGATGGTGAAGGCAAATCAAATGCCCGGTTTGGCGAACAATCTGACGACCTTTCGCGCGAACGTTCCGCAGCTTTGGCTCGATGTCGACCGCGTCAAAGCGAAAAGCATGGATGTGCCGCTGAGCAACATCTTCGGCACGCTTCAGACTTATCTTGGATCGACATACGTGAACGACCTCACACTGTTTGGCCGCACCTATCGCGTCACAGCTCAGGCCGACTCGCAATTTCGTTTGAGTCCGGACGACATTCGCTTGCTGAAAACGCGCAATAACTCGGGCGGAATTGTTCCGCTCGGATCGGTTGCGACCGTAAAGGAGGTAAGCGGCGCCGACCAGATCACGCGTTACAACATGTTTACCGCAGCCGACCTCAGTGGCCAACCGGCGCCGGGCGCGAGCAGTGGCGAGGCGCTTGCCGCTGTTGAACGTCTTGCCAAACAAATTCTGCCGACCAGCTTCACGACTGAGTGGACGGAGATAGCGCTCCAGCAAAAACTCGCGGGCAACAGCGCGATTTACGTTTTCCCGCTTTGCGTTCTGTTCGTTTTCCTTCTGCTCTCGGCGCTTTACGAAAGCTGGTCGTTGCCCCTCGCAATCATTTTGATCGTTCCCGATGTGTCTGTTCAGCTCGATTTATGGTGTCTGGCTCCGCTCGATGGAGAACAACATCTTTACCCAGATCGGCTTCATTGTGCTGGTTGGACTTGCCTGTAAGAACGCGATTCTGATTGTCGAATTCGCCAAACAAATTCAGGACCGCGATCAAAAAGACCGTTTCACCGCTGCGGTCGAAGCCTGTCGTCTCCGATTGCGTCCGATCTTGATGACTTCATTTGCGTTCATCTTCGGTGTTGTTCCCCTGGTCGTTAGTTCAGGCGCAGGTGCGGAAATGCGACAAGCCCTCGGCACCGCGGTCTTTTTCGGAATGCTCGGAGTAACCGGCTTTGGTCTGTTCCTGACGCCGGTTTTCTACGTTGTCATCATGTGGTTCAAAGAGCGCCGGGACAAACGACGTTCGACAGTGTTAACACAACCAGCGCCGCCTCTCACGACGGAGCCCGTTGTCACTTAGCATGAAACGGAAGCAGCGATAATATGATACTGCAAATCTACACCATCATTCACACCCTGATTAGCCTGGTCGCGATTTTCACCGGCTTTGTTGTTGTATTCGGATTGCTTTCGGTAAGCGTCTCGATGGCTGGACAAAATGGTTTCTCGTCACAGCCGTCGCGACGACGATCACGGGATTCTTCTTCCCATTTCATGGTTTCACGCCGGCCCTCGGTCTCGGCATCATATCGCTGCCGTTCCTCGCACTTACGATTTTCGCGCGTTACCCGAAGCATCTCGTCGGGCCTTGGCGCTGGATCTACATCATCGGCGCCGTGATTTGTCTCTACTTCAATTTGTTTGTGTTGGTCGTGCAGTTGTTTGAAAAAGCCTCGGCGCTGCATGCCATGGCCCCAACACAGACCGAGCCGCCATTCAAACTCACGCAGCTCGTCGTCCTCCTGATTTCCGCCCTGCTCGCAATCATTGCCGCAATCCGATTTCATCCAGGGCCAGCCCACGCAGCTTGAACGCCCCCATGGCGACTGAAGAACCGAGCTCCGCGTCAGTTTCCAAGCCAGCGGCCGGTAGAGTTCGAGCAAGATTGGCAGGTATTCTTGCGTCAAGAAAAACTCTGCTGCGCACTGCGCTGCTCGTCTTGGGTGGCTTGATCGTTGTTTTTGTAATTATACCGCGAATTTTTCACGCGCTGCACACAGTCTCCACCGACGACGCCTACGTGAACAGCTATGTAACGTTCGTAGCGCCGCGGGTACCAGGTCAGGTCTTGCGAGTATTGGTCGATGACAATAATCGCGTAAAGAAGGGCGACGTGCTCGTTGAGCTCGATCCGGAACCGTATCGTGTGCAGGTCGCCATCAAGCAGGCGGCGGTCGACGCTGCGCAAGCAAATCTCGTAGTGGCACAGGCAACGGTGCGCAGTCAGATCGGACAGGCGCGCGGTCTACGCTTTAAGCTCCAGCACGCGATTGAAGATGTGGACAATCAAGTCGCGCTGATCAGGGCGCGCGCCGCGACGTGGGAGCAAAGCAAGGCGACGCAAGTGCTGGCTCAAGCCGAATTTGGACGCTCTCAAAAGCTTCTTGAAACCAAAGTCGCCAGCAAGGAAGAGTTCGATCAGAAACGCGAACAACTCGACGTAGCCAACGCACAAGTCAAGCAAGCGCTGGAAAATGTTTATCAAGCGCGCGCTGCCCTCGGTCTTCCCGCGCAACCCCCCGAAGGCGCAAGCCTCACAGATGTGCCTGCGAATCTCGATCAAACTTTTTCAACGGTGCGTCAAGCTTTAAGCGACCTGATGCAAAGCGCGGCGCAACTGGGCGTCGTTGCTTCGTCGTGGGATATGACGCCGAAACAAGTGGTCGAGGAATTCTACAAGCGCGATCCTGGCGGCGACATCAACAAGATTTATGCACAAATCATCAAGACTGCGCCGGGTTTGAAGCAAGCCGAAGCGAAACTTATTCAAGCCCAACGCGATCTCGATGAAGCGAAACTCAACCTTCGTTATTGCACGATCGTCGCCGAGATCGATGGCGTGGTGACACGACGCAACGTAAATCCGGGTAACAATGTGCAGGTCGGCCAAAGCTTGATGGCCATCCGTTCGCTGCGTGACACGTGGATCGATGCGAACTTTAAGGAAACGCAACTTCACAATCTGCGAATTGGTCAGCGCGTCGCAATCGAAGCCGACATGTACGGCGGCAAACAAAGGTTCGAAGGACGCATTTCTGGGTTTACGTTCGGCACCGGCTCGACCCTGGCGTTGCTGCCGCCTCAAAACGCAACCGGTAATTTCGTGAAAGTCGTACAGCGTCTGCCAGTGCGGATCGATTTGGTGAATTATGATCCCGACAAGCTACCGCTTTTCGTCGGGCTTTCCGTCACGCCCTCGGTTGATTTGTGGAGCAAACCGACCGGACCAAGCGCAGGCAAGTTTTTGCAGGAGCTGCTCCCGCAATCCTCTCCGGCCGCGAGCGCGACGCCACGCAAAATAATGAGCGCCTCGTCGATTGCCGTTCCGAGTTATCCGGCAGCGGCGGTTCCGCGCGCCATCAATCCGTGGATCGTCGCTCTCGCGGTTGTCATTCCGACATTCATGGAAGTTTTGGACACGACGATCGCGAATGTCGCGTTGCGTCATATCGCCGGCGGACTGTCGGCGGCGGTTACCGATGGCGAATGGGTCATCACCAGTTATCTCGCAGCCAACGCCATCATTCTGCCGATTTCCGGCTGGCTGTCGGTTCGTCTTGGCCGGCGGAACTATTTTTTGTTGTCGATCTTGGTCTTCACTGTTGCGTCCGCGTTATGCGGAATGGCCACGAGTTTAGGCATGCTGATCTTCTCGCGCGTGATGCAAGGTCTGGCTGGCGGCGGATTGCAACCGTCTAGCCAGGGCGTCTTGCTCGACGCGTTTCCAAAGGAAAAACAAGGCGCCGCTCAGACGGTTTTCGGCATTGCCGCGCTCCTCGCGCCTGTTGTTGGGCCGACTCTGGGCGGCTACATCACCGATAATTACGGCTGGCGTTGGGTTTTTTATATTAACGTCCCTGTCGGACTTCTCGCCCTGATCATGTGCAACGCCTTTGTCTCCGACCCTGCTTATTTGAAAGCGCAAACGGCAGAAGCCCGTAAACAAAATCGAGCGTTCGACACGCTCGGTCTCACTTTGCTCGCGGTCACGATGACCTCGTGGGAAATTTTACTCAGCAAAGGCCAGGAATGGGATTGGTTTGGAGATCCATTCCTTCGGGTGCAAACGCTGGCCGTGCCTGTTCGTCGCTTGGTTTGGTCGGTCTGATTTTGCGCGAGACGCGTTACGATAATCCGCTGATCAATTTCCGGACGCTGAAGGACAGAAACTTTCTCGTTTGCTGTGTCATCATCTTTTGCGCCTATGCTACTCTCTACGCCAACACGGTAAGCCTGCCGGCCTTGCTCCAATCGCTATTTGGCTATGACGCGACGACCTCGGGGCTTGGTCCTCTCGCCTTCAGGAGTATTTGCGATCATTGTGCTCGCGATCGTGGGACGTTTATTAGGCCGCGGCATGGATGCACGCTATCTGATGGCCGCGGGTCTTTTTGTTCTGCGAGTCGGGGGTTACTGGATGTCGCGATTGAATCTGGAAATCAGTCCCTGGCAAGTTGTCTGGCCGCGCGTTGTTTTCATCATCGGGCTTTCCGCCATCTTTGCTCCGCTTAACGTTGCCGCGTTTCTGTATATCCCGCCGCAACTCCGCGGCGCCGCGGTCGGTTTGCTCGCGCTTTTGCGCAATGAAGGCGGCAGCGTCGGGACCTCGGTCGCTCAAACAATTCAGGAGCGGCGCGATCAATTTCACAGTTTGCGACTCGGCGAAAATCTCGATCCGCTCAATCCGGCCGTGAATTCTTACCTCGATCAAGTCCAGCCCGGTTTTCTTCAGCAAACCGGCGACCCGGTGGCCGCGAAACAAATGGCGCTACAAAGTCTCGCGAATTTACGCGAACAACAATCGTCGGCTCTTTCTTACTTCGACGTTTTTTTTATTTTTGCCGTAGTCGCCATCGTACTCGTTGGTCTCGTTTTCTTCATGAAACGTTCGGTGACCGAAAAGGGGGCTCACGTTGCACCCGAGTAAGCTTATCAGCATGGATGTAAGATTCCCAGGCTTCATCAAGGAACAGATGTCGCCGAAGGCGAGGTTTGGCTCACCCGTGATTTGTATTCCAGTTTGCCCGGCCGCACAGTGACTTCTGCGGTGATCAATCCAGTTATGCCATGAAACTTTCCGGACAAACCGAAGCGCTCTTCAGTGTTCTGCGACAATCGGCGAAACCGGAGCCGGTGAGCGCGATCGAAAAACTCATCCAGGACGGACCGGACCGTGAGCTTTGCCGCATCAATGCCCTCGCGTTCGCCGCCGAGCATAAGCTGGATGAAGAGGATGTGATCGCTGCTTTCCTGCACGGCGCACGACGCGGCATTTTCGATATGTCGTGGAACATCCTTTGTCCCGGTTGCGGTGGAGTCCTGGGTTCGGGCGCGACGCTTAAGACCGTAAACCAAGCCGAATATAGATGCGCCCTTTGCGCCGCGGGGTACGAGCCGACGCTCGACGAAATCGTCGAGGTGACGTTCACAATCAGTCCGCGTGTGCGAAAAATCGTTGCGCACGACCCGGCGACGCTGCCGTGGATCGAATACTACAAACAGGTGTATTGGAGCTCGGGCTTTGATTTGCCTGATGACGAGACATTGGCAAAGCTGATTAGGGAAGTGACTTTGGACACCATCGAGCTTCCAGCCGGCGAGAAGGTGGTATTATCGGTGCAGTTGCCCGAAGCATTTGTGATCGTGTTCGATCCGGTCGTCCACATGTCGCAGTTCATTGAAGTGAAGGGTGAGCCGACGCGCGAACGCCAGTCGCTCGCCTTCGTCGTGACCAGGAATCACGCGCCGACCGAGACCATTCAGATGCGACCAGGCCCTCTGCAGATTTCGTTGGAGAACCGATCGAATGTCCCCTCGTTCCCCGGTATCTGGGTGGCCGGCAACAAGCTTCACGATTTCCTCGGCAAACGTCGGCCGTTCTTGACGGCGAAACGTCTCCTGACCAACCAAACATTCCGCGATATTTATCGCACCGATACGCTTGACGTAGATCAACGCCTCAAGATTACGAGTCTCACCTTCCTGTTTACCGACCTCCGAGGCTCCACCGAACTCTACGAGCGCGTTGGAGATCTGGTTGCCTACGATTTGGTGAGGGCTCACTTCCAGGTCTTGAATGAAATCGTGGCAGCGGAAAGGGGCGCCGTGGTAAAGACAATCGGCGACGCCGTGATGGCAACCTTCCCGACGCCAGACCGAGCGATGGCGGCTGCGCTGAAAATGCGAGAAGCAGTGAACGATTTGAAGGGCGATTTGCTGCTTAAGATCGGCATCCACGAGGGGCCTTGCCTGGCCGTTTCGCTGAACGACCGGCAGGATTACTTCGGACGGACCGTAAACATCGCTGCGCGCGTCCAGAGTCTCGCGACGTCGCGTTCCATCTTCGCGACCAGGCGAGTCGTGAGCGACAGCAAAGCTTCGAAGCTGCTCGAATCAAACGGCATCGCCGCGACCCCGGAGAAGCGTTCACTCCGCGGCATCGCCAATCAGGTCGAGATTTTCGAAATCCCCTGAGGAGCCAACTCTTTCGCTATCAAAGCAGCGTTGCTCGGCGTGGCGGAGTAGTTGTTCGGTTGAGCGGATGATGACATCGTGCACTAGGACAAAGATCGACACGTTGCCATGACCGATACGACTCCATCAGTTCCGCCACCGCTGACTGCGGGTCTGGACCGGCTGTTTCCAACACTGACATCCGCTCAGATCGCGCGCATTGCGGCGCACGGAGACACGCGCCAGGTCCAGAGTGGCGAAGTGCTTGTCGAAGCAGGTGAGAACCCGAGCTTCTTCGTCGTGACTGCAGGTAACATTGAGATTGTCCAGCCAGCGAGGGGGACCGAGGAAGTTGTGGCCGTCTGTGGACCGGGCCAATTCACCGGCGAAGTCAACATGCTCTCGGGCCGTCGTGGGTTCCTCCGCATACGCGCGAGCACATCTGGCGAAGTGATCGCAGTCGAACGCGAACGCCTGCTCGCGCTCGTGCAGGCCGACAGCGAGCTGAGCGATATTCTCATGCGCGCTTTCATCCTGCGTCGGGTGGAGCTAATCGCGCGTGGGATTGGGGATGCTGTCCTCCTCGGCTCCAGTCATTCTTCCGGAACGCTTCGGATCAAAGAATTTCTCACACGTAATGGTCATCCGTACTCATACCTCGACCTCGACCGTGATGCCGATGTGCAGGATCTGTTGGATCATTTTCACATCACCGTCGCGGACATACCGGTCATGATTTGCCGCGGCGAACTGGTGCTCCGGAATCCGAGTAATCAACAGATTGCCGACTGTCTCGGCTTTAATGACGCGATCGATCAGACGCAGATCCGCGACTTGGTCATCGTTGGCGCCGGACCCGCAGGACTCGCCGCGGCGGTGTACGGCGCATCGGAAGGACTCGATGTTCTGGTCTTGGAGTCAAACTCGCCGGGAGGACAGGCCGGCTCGAGTTCTAAGATCGAGAACTATCTCGGTTTTCCCACGGGCATTTCCGGTCAGGACCTGGCCGGTCGGGCCTACACGCAGGCGCAAAAATTCGGTGCGCAGGTTATGATCGCAAAAGACGCCAGGCGTCTGGCCTGCGACCGGAAGCCCTACGCAATCGAGATGGACGGTGGTCAACGAGTGCCGGCCCGCACCGTGATCATCGCCACCGGCGCGCTGTATCGCCGGCTGTCGCTTGATAACGTTGCGCAATTCGAAGGCGCAGGCGTTTACTACGGCGCGACTTTTGTTGAATCGCAGTTGTGCTGCGACGAAGAAGTGATTGTCGTGGGCGGTGGAAATTCCGCAGGCCAAGCGGCCGTGTTTCTCGCGCAAACTTCCAAATGGGTCCACATGCTGGTGCGTTCGGAGGGATTGGCCGCGAGCATGTCGCGCTACTTGATTCGACGGATTGAAGAAAATCCCGCGATCAATTTGCGAACGTGCACAGAAATTGTCGCCCTCGAAGGAAACGAGCATCTTGAGCGTGTGCAATGGCGGGATAAACGGACGGGAAAAACCGAAACGCGCAACATCCGTCACATCTTCGTCATGACCGGCGCTGTTCCGAATACAGCCTGGCTTGGTGGTTGCCTTTCGCTTGACGCGAAGGGATTCATCAAAACGGGTATGGACCTGTCGCGCGACGACCTGATGACTGCTCATTGGCCGCTTACTCGATCTCCTCACCATCTCGAAACGAGTTTGCCCGGAGTCTTCGCTGTTGGTGACGTTCGCGCGGGCAATGTCAAACGCGTCGCCTCGGCTGTCGGCGAAGGCTCAATCGCAGTTGCTTCCATTCACCAAGTACTGCGAGAGTAGATGCGTATGGCTGCGTGCCTCCACATCGACGCGATTACGTCAATCAAACAACCCCAGCGCCGCGAATGCGAAGAATGCGTGAAGATCGGCGCAACCTGGGTCCATCTGCGCACGTGCCAAACTTGTGGCGTCACGCTGTGCTGCGACAGCTCTCCAAATCGTCACGCCACTAAACACGCGCACGCAACCGGGCATCCGGTCATTGCCTCCGCACAACCGGGGGAGCGTTGGTTGTACTGCTATCCTGACGACGCGTTTGCGGAATATTAGGCACTGGCGCGGTCCTCATCTGAGTTTGCAAAACTCGCGATTGAATTATGATCGCGGTGCGCGATGAATTTACATCTCCGTTTATGAGCGGCTTCTTCGAGGAGTTGCAGCGACGGAAAGTCTATCGGGTCGCTGCAGCTTACATCATCGCTGCAGGGTTTATCATTCAGATCGGGTCGGCGGTGTTTCCGGCGTGGGAATTGCCGAACTGGACGCTGCGTCTTGTGGTCGTGCTTTTGCTCATGGGATTTCCCATCGCTCTTATTCTTGCCTGGGCTTACGACGTTACGCCCCAGGGAATTCGTGTCACTCCGGGATCACACCGACGCCACAATTTGCTAATGCTGATTGCATCCGGCGTGATCATTTCCGCTGGAGCGGGCTTCTTCCTCTTGCCCCGGGCGTCCGCGCGCAAGATCGACAAGTCGATTGCCGTCCTGCCCTTCCAAAGTCTCAGCGATGAAAAGGAGAACGCCTACTTCGCTGACGGAATCCAGGACGATATCCTGACCAATCTTTCAAAGATCGGCGATCTGAAAGTGATCTCGCGCATGTCGGTCATGTCGTATCGCGGCGATGCCGTGCGGAACGCCCGCGAAATAGGCAAAGCGCTAGGCGTGGCCGCCCTTCTGGAGGGCAGTGTCCGACGGGTTGGCAATCGCGTCCGCGTGAACGTGCAGCTGATCGACGCGAACAACGACGAACATATTTGGGCAGAGGATTACGATCGCGATTTAACCGACGTCTTCGCCATACAAACAGATCTCGCGCAAAAAATTGCCTCCGCTCTTCAGGCAAAACTTTCCCCAACCGAAAAAGCGCGACTCGATAATCGGCCAACCCAAAATCCCGATGCTTACCTGCTCTTTGTCCAGGCGCACGATTACGCCAATCGCATGGACATGTTCAACGACACGTCGTTGAAGGCCATACCGCTTTTCGAACAAGCCATCAAGCTCGATCCGACCTTCGCACTGGCTTTTGCCGGTCTCTCCATGGTGCAGAGTTGGATCTACCACAGCTCCGACCCGATTCCCACGCGACGGGAAAAAGCGCGTCTCAACGCGGATGAAGCCCTGCGTTTGCAACCGGACCTCCCTGAAGGCCATCTGGCTTTGGGTTTTTCCTATTATTATGGCGACCGCGATTACGAGCACGCTCTTGCTGAATTTGAAATCGCCAAACGCGGATTGCCGAATGACGCGCAGGCTTACCTGGCAATCGGCGCCATTCAACGGCGCCAGGGCAAGTGGGCGGAATCGACTGCGAATTTGGAGAAAGCCGCCGCACTCGATCCGAAAAACACAAACGTCCTGATTCAACTTTGTTTCAGTTACATCGCTCAGCGGAATTTCGAAACCGCCGACAAGATGCTTGATCGCGCCATCGCTGCATCGCCGCAATCGTTTCAGCCGCGTGCATTGAAAGGATTCATGGCGGTGCTATGGAAAGGCGATCTTAGTGCGGGCGAAAAAGTATTTTCTTCTGTCCCGCCTGAAAGCGATGAGAGCGGACTAACGACCTGGGGGCGGGCTTGGATCCTAACGCTGCAGCGGAAGTTTCCAGATGCCCTTCAACTTCTGGAACGATTTCGCGGTGAAACGATGTTCACTACTACCACTGCCCCTTGCCCGAAGTCTTTGCTGGAAGGCGAGATTTACCGGCTTCAAGGCGATAAGACCAAAGCACAGGAAAGTTTCGAGACTGCGCGCATGGTCTCGGAAAAGTTGCTCCGCGAAGTGCCCGGAGACGCTGCCCGGCACGCGCAGCACGGCCTGATCCTTGCGGCGTTAGGCCAGAAACAGGAAGCCATCGCCGAAGGCAAACGCGCAGTCGAGTTGTTACCTGAATCTCAAGATGCCCTTGATGGGCCGCAGTGCACCTCCGCGCTCGCCGAGATTTATGCCTGCACTGGAGAACTCGACGAAGCATTTCGTCTGCTCGATCATTTGTTCGCAATCCCCTCCAATCTTACCGTCCCGATGCTGAAGCTCGATCCAGCCTGGGATCCGTTGCGCAAAGATCCGCGCTTCCAAGCTCTGATCGACAAGTATACACCGAAGAGTTAACACACCTTTTCAGCATCGATATGAAAGACATCTTCGGACTCAGCATACCGCAGACGCTGGAAGAGGTGTGTGATCCACAGCATGTCGCCCTGCTCGTTTACGACATGCAGGTCGGCATTTTGAATCAGATCAAAAACCCGGAGCAAATCACGCTACAAGTTCTCAAGGTGTTAACCGCGGCACGCCACGCTGGAGTTCGCGTCTTGTTTTCGCGGCATCTTTCATTGCCAAAAGAATTAATGGGCATGTCTCAATTCCGGATGGCTATGGCCTGGCAACGAACCGACTCGCCCGAACAGGTTAAACCATGGTTTTTGCGCGACGATCCTTCCTTTCAAATTATTCCGGAGTTGGCGCCACGTCCGACTGAGGGCGTATTCGACAAATTGACGATGTCAGCCTTCGAAGGCACATGGCTCGATTTCGCTCTGCGAGATTGCGGCATCAACGGATTTATCATTGTCGGGGTCGCGACCGAGATCGGAATCGAGCCGACGATCCGCCACGGCGCTGATCTCGGTTACATTCCGGTTTTCGTGAACGATGCCTGCGGAAGCGGCAATGCGGAAGCCGCGCAACGTTCGATTAACAGTATCAAATTCATCGGTGACGCTCTGATCACGGACACGGAAACCGTTTGTTTGCTGTGGAAGTAAAACCCTGTTGCCTAATTGTTGCCCTTTAGGGCTGGATTTTGGGGTATTTAACCCGAACACTCTAACCGTGCACCCTCGGCGTCAGCAATCACCCGCCAAGTTTTATCCGCCGGAGTTTCTGGTTCGATAATCCACTCGACTCGACGGCCAACGAACGGCTCATATAAATCTAAAGGTTCAGGCTTCGCAGCACGCCCGGTCGGATTCTGGAACGTTGGCTTGCCAGTCTGCCGCCTTTTCGAGGATGATCCCCTCTATGGAGGCAGAAATAGATGACAGATTGCCGTCGAATTCCCGTTACATGTTGTCGGCTTCGACATGCGCTATCGCAGCGAGCATAGTTCTGCTCGCATCGTGCTCGGTATTCCAACCTGTCATTGACGTCGTCCCTGTTGGCAGTCTCCAACATGGTGTTGTTTTTTATCTTGGCGACATATTTCGCCAGCGCCAAGAGTTTACCGTCACGGCCGTGACAGTGCGGGAGGAGCAATCAGATGGCTCAACACGCGCGGTATGGAGCGCCGAAGGAGCACAGCGCCTCCGCTACATCACCTACGGGGCAACGTATCCTGATCTAAAAGAAAGTCAGCGACCGCTGCGCCTAAGACACGGAAAGAGGTACGAGGTTTTTGTGTACACCAGCACAGGCGCTAAGAGTTTGGATGTTTTTGCATTCCGAGTCGATGAGAATGGGAACGTTAGACAAGTGCCCTGGTTGAGAATCTAACCAATCGATGCAGCCAACTCGCTGGCCGTGCGATGACTAGCTCACAACACGCTTACGATGTCCGACCGCGCAAAGACAAACGCGGCGTCGATCTGATTTCCGCTTCCTAAATGCCGAATGATTCGGCACAATTCACGCCATGACTCCGCCTTTATCGGGTTCTTCCCAGGTGAGCAAGCCGGATTAGACGGAATAATTCCGTAAAATATTACGGAAAAATTCCATCCATATCTCGTTAGATGCTAATGCGCGTCGTTGCCGTCATGTTATTGCTGTCCGCGGGAATCGCTGCTGAGGCGGTGTCATACTCGTTTGTTTCTAAGGCGAGCGGGCGACTGGGCGGGCCGATCCGCTTCGAGTTTTACCGTGATTCGATCACACGTCCGAAGACCGATATCGAGTCATTCACCGTTTCTATGCGTACCGCCGATGACCGGTGGAAGGCGATGTGGTCCATCTTGAGCGGCCGTGGTCTGACACAGCCGATCGAATACGGAGTTACGCCTCCTGGTTTTACCACGATGATTCAACCGCAGAAGCTCATTCCCGGTCGCGTTTACGCTGGGTTCGCTTCCGATGGACACGGAGGCTCATCTGGCGTGACTTTCGGATTCGATAAAAACGGGAGGATGACCTTCCCGGATTCATTCGATCGATGAGTGGCGAATGAAAGCATCTAACCAATCGATGAAGCCAACGGCCCCGTTGAGAGATGACTTCCGCGAGCTTGCCACAGCACCCTGCCGTGGCTTATCTCTTGCTCGTTAGACCTCAAAGCCACACGCCATGACTGAGTCGACAAAACGTGCAACAACGTCAGTCTGCGATTACAGCGACAAGAGCGTGCCACAGGCAGGTTATGCCGCAATTGCTTATGCCGTGATCGCGCTGGTGACGGGCTTGTTCGCGTTGCTCCAGTACTTCCTCTACCACAGGCCCGGCACAGGCGGTTTCATCAGCCATGACTTTGTTGCGCAGCAGTACCTTCAGCATACGCCTTTTGTTACTGCAGTTGCCCTTGTGTTCAGCATTATTATAGCTGCCATTTCAGGTGTTCTCGCCTTCGGCATTTTTCGCCGTAGTCGCGTCGCTATTGTAGCCTTCCTGGCTATCCTCACCAATGGAAAGGTGACAGGAGATAAGGTTGGGCCGCACCGCGATCTGCTAGACGGCTTCCCGTATCTGGGACCCCCACACGATTAGCGGCCGCGCGACGTATCAGATACGAAAATGCAAATGGAGGTGTTATTTTAATGAAAAAAAATCCGCTATCAGACGTTTCCTCTCGGAAGAAAAGAGAACCTATGCCCAAAGTTTCTTTCGCGCGTGATATCAAGCCATTGTTTCGCGCTATCGATATTTCGCACATGAAGTCGTACAGATAAACTTGGATGACTACACCTTCATGTCGAATCCGGACATTGCTAACAAAGTGCTTCGAACACTTTCGCCGCACGATGGCCACCCGCCTGTCATGCCACCCGGCGGGCCCTATTGGACACAGACCAGCTCGCGTTGTTCGCCCAGTGGCAGAAGGACGGATACCAGCCGTGAGCCTGATCATGGCTACTGAAGAAATTCCGCTGTCTGCTACCATCCTAAGCTTTTGAATAGAGTTGAAACTGCGGAAGGCACCATGGCTTTTCGCTTTGAGAAACCGCCGGGATTTGATTTCAAGCCCGGACAATCCGCTGACCTGACATTGCTGAATCCGCCAGAAACCGACTCTGAAGGAAATGTCCGCACTTTCTCCATTGCCAGCGCTCCATTTGAAGACCAGCTAATGTTCGCGACCCGCATGCGTGACACGGCATTTAAGCGCTCGCTGAAGAAAGTGCCGCTTGGCACGGTCGTGAAAATGGACTCAGCAATGGGCGATTTCACGCTGCATAAGAATTCCGCTAAACCGGCCGTTTTCCTTGCCGGTGGAATCGGAATTACGCCGTTTTTCAGCATCCTGCGGCAGGCCGACCATGACCACGGGCTCACACAAGTTGTATCTCTTTTATTCCAATCGGCGGCCCGAGGACGCTCCGTTCATCGAAGTCCTGCAGAATCTGGAGAAGACAAACCCAAACTTCCATTTTATTGCCACGATGACGGAGATGCCGCGTTCGAAGAAAACCTGGAACGGCGAGACCGGGCGGATCAACAAAGAAATGCTGTCCAAGTATCTGAATGATCTAAGAGGGCCGATCTACTATATTGCCGGTCCGCCCGCGATGGTCAGTGGGCATGAGAAAGATGCTGGTTGAATCCGGTGTCGATGAAGACGACATCCGAACTGATGAATTTGCCGGCTATTGATGTAGAATGGCTTTGGCTGGGGATTCGCTCGGTCTTGCCGATTCTGATCCTCTCCAGCGAAGTTAAGTTCGATTAGCAAAGGAGTATCTCATGAGTCAAACAGGCCCCAGCATGAAACAACAGAAGTATAACACCAGCCTAACGAGAGTCGACATAGCATACCAAAACTAATCCGGTGTATGGATGTCACTCGATCTGCGCGGACCACAAACATGTTCACATGAGACTTATCGGCGTTAAAGTGAGTGACGGACCTACCAGGGAAAAGAACCAGTTAAACAAACGCACCTTCACTAACTCAAATGAAACCATTGCTGAGATTAATATTGAGTAGCACAATCTCAGTCACCATGAATGCACAAACACTTAAAGGCAATCACTGGACCGCCAAAAGCGTTGAAGGCGCTTACATTGTCAGCATCGAGGATAGAGCTAGTATTTTGGTTGCCTTAACCGACTTTATCACCTCTCAAAAAATCCAAGCCGGGCAAATTACCGGCATCGGAGCCACTAACGAGGCTACTTTACGCTTCTTTGACCCCAGCAGTAAGAAATATGTCGACAAGACTTTCAATGAACAAATGGAAATTTCTAACCTGTCTGGAAACATTTCCGAGGCTGAAGGCAAGTTGCTGTTGCATCTGCATATTACACTCGGCAGGAAGGACTACACTGCACTGGCTGGACACTTATTGGACGCTAAAATTCGCGGAGCTGCCGAATTCTTCGTTTACCCGATAAATTCTAAAGTCGTTAAAGTTAAAAACGAAGATGTAGGGCTTTATTTTTATGACTTTGCGCACCAATAGTGTTTACCCAAAAAGCGGAACCATGAACCCTCGAGAGGTGCTCAGACTCTCATTGGCTGCTGCCTTAATGGGGACGGCTACGAATCCCAACGAGGCTCAAGCGACGCAAACTGTCGCCGCGAAACCCATATGTTTGCCTGAACTGCCTCCAAAGCCGCCGAAGGATATCGCGCCAAAGCTTTTTCCCGGCTTTGTGCAGACTGAGGTTCGCACCAGCGGAGCGAGCATCCCTGTTCTTCACAAAGGCGACGGACCACCGCTGCTCCTTCTGCATGGATTTCCCGAGACCCACGTTACCTGGCACAAAGTAGCGCCAAGACTCGCCGAGCGGTTCTCGGTCTACGTACCCGATCTGCGAGGATACGGGGATTCGAGCCGCCCGACCGACGGAGATCGCCACATCAATTACTCGTTCCGCGCAATGGCGTTGGACCAGATCGAGACGATGCGTCATTTTGGGCACGAGCAGTTCTTTGTGGGCTCCCACGATCGGGGTGCTCGCGTCGGCCATCGGCTGTGTCTCGACTTTCCCAAAAACGTAACAAAGGTTTGTCTCATGGACATCGCTCCGACGTTGACGATGTATCGACAAACTAACCAAGAGTTTGCGACGAGGTACATGTGGTGGTTCTTCCTTATCCAAGCGGCGCCCATGCCAGAACATTTCATTGGGCTCGATCCTCAGGTACTATCTGGAAGTGGTCCTTGGCGCGCTAAACAAGACGCCCGGAGCTATCACTCCCGAAGTAGTGAACGAGTATCTTCGATGCTTTTGCTGCACATCCACGATCCATGCCTCGTGCGAGGATTTCAGAGCGTCTGCTGATATTGGTCTTGAGATGGACGAGGCCGATGATCGTGCGGGCAACAAAATCGTAGCGCCTGTTCACGTCCTGTGGGGGGCAAAGAATACGGTAGGCCAGGAATGGGACATCCTTGCGACCTGGCGGGCGAAAGCCACGTCAACGGTTACTGGGCACAGTCTCGATTGCGGCCATTTTCTGCAGGAAGAACGTCCCGAGGAAACCCTCGAGGAACTGCAGAATTTCTTCGGGACAGCGTAAGGTCAGAAGCGGTAGGACGGGCTCCTGACTTAGGGCATTACATTAGCTTAAAGAAAAGTTCAGAGGGTAACAATATGTTAGCCAACAAGCCGAAAACCAAAATACTCGTCGATGGTGGAGACCCTGAGGAAACATTAAGAGTGAAGGAATTGATCGGGTTTGTTGATGGTCAAACCACGAACCCAAGCCTGATCGCGAAAAATCCGGAGATTCGGGAGCGAATTGCATCGGGCCACACCTTGAGCCCACAGGAGGAGAATGACGAGGTACAGGAAGATTGTTCAGGCCATCTCGCCATTGGTCGGCGATGCTGGAGTTTCCATTGAAGTTTTTGCGGACATGGACACGAAAGCCGAGGAGATGCTCGCGCAAGGCGAGGAAATGTTCTCTTGGATTCCCAACGGCTACATTAAATATCCATGCACGCGCGAAGGCTTGCGAGCCGCAGAAATATCGGTGCGGAGACAAATTCGTGTGAATATGACGCTGTGTTTCTCTCAAGAGCAGGCAGCTGCGGTGTATGCCACGACCAGAGGATCAAGAGAGCCGGTGTACGTATCGCCGTTTGTCGGGAGGCTTGATGACCACGGCGAAAACGGCATCGACCTCGTCAAGAACATTAAGGAAATGTACAAGAATGGCGATGGGCACGTGTATGTTCTGGCTGCGAGCATACGGCACGTCGATCATCTGCTCGCTTCATTTGCGACTGGCGCTGAGCTAGCCACTGTCCCCGCGAAGGTCTTGGTGGACTGGGACATAAAAGACTTTCCGATGCCGGATAAGGACTTCAGCTACAAAGCTGTTGATGCGAGTGGCAAGCCTATGAAGGCGATTCCGTACAGGGCGTTGGATCTCAAGCGTCCCTGGCAGAGCTTCGACATCGCGCATGAACTCACAACTGTAGGCATTCAGAAGTTCGTGGCTGATTATCGGAGCACACTCAGGCGCTCAGCATAGGGAAGCTCACCGAAGGTTGTGCGAAACAATCCTAAAACTGTAATCGTTACGGGAGCGTCGAAAGATATCGGCGCGGGTATAGTCCAGGCATTTCTCGCACGCGACTACAATGTTGTAGGGACCGCGCGAAGCGCGACGAAATCGAAGGAGCTTTCAGCTTCCGACCACCTCGCCTTGATCGACGGCGACATCGGCCAATTTGAGACGGCGCAGAAAGTTGCAGAACTCGCGATCAAGAAGTTCGGCTCGATCGATGCCGTCGTCGCGAATGCCGGTATTTTCCTGGTGAAGCAATTCACCGGTTATACGGCAGACGACTTTCGCGCTCTCGTTTCGACCAATCTCGAAGGCTTCATTTACATCACGCAGCTTGCGGTTAAGCAGATGCTGGCACAGAACACCGGCGGCAGCATCGTCACCATTACTGCAGCGCTCGCTGACAACCCCATTGCTGGCGTTACCGCCTCGCTTTCCATGATCACGAAAGGCGGCCTTGAAACCGTCACCCGACACCTCGCGATGGAATACGCGAAAGCAACATATTCGATTCAACGCCGTCGCTCCCGGTGCTGTCGATACCCCGCTCCACGCTAACGATTCGAAAGAATCCCTGACAGCGCAGTCGCCGATGGCGACCATCTCAACCGTGGAGGACATTGCCAGCGCGGTCGTTTATCTTACCGAAGCGCATCAAATCACAGGGGAGGTGCTGCATGTCGACGGCGGTGCGCACCTTGGCAAATGGTAACCAGCAACGGATTTCCACCCGCAAGCGCCGAACAGCGCTTGAAAGAACTTGGTATCAAGTTGCCGACACCGCCCGAACCGTTCGGCACATATGCAGAAGCGGTCCAGACGGGTAATCTGCTTTTTCTAACCGGAATGCTTCCTACGCAAGGCCGCGAGGCGAAATTCATTGGACGCCTCGGTGCGGAGCTTGATGTGGAAGCTTGCCGGAATGCCGCGCATCTCGCAACACTTAATGCGCTCGCTGTGGCGCGGGAGCATCTCGGCTCGCTCGACAAAGTCACGCAGATCGTCCGCCTTGGCGTATCGGTAGCTACCTCAGGAGACGTCCGCGATCAGCCAAAAGTCGCTGATGCTGCTTCGGAGTTGCTGCAAGACATCTTCGGAAAAGATAAGAACCCATGCAGGTTAGTCTATGGCGTGGCAAGTCTTCCGCTAGGCGCATCGGTCGAGCTGGAAATTATTTTCGAGGTCACAAAATCACAGAAGAGGCAGTGAAATCAAAATCTATGGAAACGAAATCAACTGATCGGCAAACGCAGATTCCCGAATCGAAAGGCTCAACGCAGCCGGCAACACGTCCCCCGCTACCCCCGTTTACGCGTGAGACTGCCATTCAGAAGGTGCGTTTAGCGGAGGATGGCTGGAATTCTCGCGATCCAGAAAAAGTGGCTCTTGCTTATACAATCGACTCGCGCTGGAGAAATCGCGCCGAATTTCCACATGGGCGGCAGGAGATCATCGAATTTCTCAAACGAAAGTGGGCGAAGGAGCTCGACTACCGGCTGATCAAGGAACTTTGGGCCCACGATGGCAATCGCATCGCGGTGCGTTTCGCCTACGAATGGCACGATGATTCGGGGCATTGGTACCGCTCATACGGTAACGAGAATTGGGAATTTGATGAACATGGGTTGATGCAGCGCAGATATGCCAGCATCAACGATCTTCCGATCAAAGAATCGGAGAGAAAGTATCATTGGCCGCTTGGCCGGCGTCCCGATGATCACCCGGGTCTAAGCGATCTCGGATTGTAACCTGGCCGGGGACGAATCGCGGAGCCATGCCTATGTCGCGTTGAAAATCCTCGCTATTCGTTTTGCGACGTCCTTCGAAAGCGATCCGGCGTTCGCAACGCGTGAACCTCAATCGGCGCGTGGCAGGAACTCTTCGCGGACAATCTTTCCGTCCTTAACCGTATAAACGCCGACTTCGGATAATTTTCGTCGCTGTTTCGAATTCTTATCGGTAACATCCGCGTCGTATTGCACGACAAATCGATCGTGCGCAACGAATGGTCCGTTGGCGGTGAAGCTATGCACTTCTGTTGCGTTCAACCACCAGTCGATTTTGCCGCGGACCGCTTCTTTCCCGCGCGTTTCCGGCGAGCCTCCGCTCATGCTAAAGGCTTCTACGCTCACAATGTTGTCGTCGTAAAGCGTGTCGAGCGCTTCGTACCAGGCTTGTTTGCGGACCAGGTCCACCACTCTTTTTGCAACTTCTTCAGTCGTCATTTCCCTTCTTTGCTTAAATAATTCTGCGAGGCGAACATCAACATATGTGGGCAATTCTGCGGGAACCTTGCGACGAGAGCGTAATTCGTTCGCATCTGGCCAGCGCGCCTTGTTCGAAACTTGCCGGGCGCTGGGTGCTTGTGGCCACAACCCTCGCTTCCAGCATGGCCTTTATCGACAGCACGGTTGTCAACGTGGCGTTGGCAGCGCTGCAAACGAATCTGAATGCCACGATCGTGGATGTGCAGTGGGTCATTGAAGCTTACTCGCTTTTGCTTTCGGCGCTTCTGCTTGTCGGTGGATCTCTCGGAGATCACTATGGACGGCGCCGAGTCTTCTTGATTGGCGTCGCTCTCTTCGCTGTGGCGTCCACGTGGTGCGGCCTCGCTCCAAACATACATCAACTGATTGTCGCACGTGCAGCACAAGGACTCGGGGCGGCCCTGCTCGTCCCGGGCAGTCTCGCTATCATCAGCAGTTCGTTTGCGGAAAACGAACGGGGACGCGCGATCGGGACCTGGTCGGGCTTCAGCGCGATCACGACTGCTATAGGACCGGTGCTCGGCGGCTGGCTGATCGAGCATCTTTCCTGGCGCGCGATTTTCTTCATCAATGTTCCAATCGCGCTTTTGGTAATCTTTATCTCGCTGTGGCGGGTTCCGGAGAGTTCCGACAAGGACAGCAAGGGACTCGATTGGTTAGGCGCAATTTTGATAACGTTTGGCCTGGGTGCGTTAGTTTATGGTCTGATCGAATCTTCACGGCTCGGCTTCGGCGATCGATCAGTGCTCGCAGCGCTCATTGCAGCAGCCATTCTACTAGCTGCTTTCCTGATAATCGAGACGCGGCTTCTTAATCCAATGCTGCCGCTCGCTCTATTTCGATCGCGAACATTTACCGGAGCGAATCTGCTGACGTTTTTGCTTTACGGTGCGCTTGGTGGCACCCTGTTCTTCCTTCCGCTTAATCTGATTCAAGTCCAGCATTACTCGGCCACTGCAGCTGGCGCAGCTTTCCTCCCGTTTATCTTGATCGTCTTCCTTCTTTCTCGCTGGGCAGGCGGGCTCGTCGAAAAGTATGGGTCGAAGATCCCGCTGGTTATCGGCCCGCTAATTGCAGCTCTTGGCTTTGCGCTCTTTATGTTACCAGGTTTGAGCGCCGGTTACTGGCAAACATTTTTCCCTGCAATTGTTGTTCTCGGAACAGGCATGGCCGTAAGTGTCGCGCCTCTGACCACGACGGTCATGAATTCCGTCGCACCGAATCGCGTCGGCATTGCTTCCGGCGTGAACAACGCTGTAGCGAGAGGAGCCGGACTGCTCGCGATAGCTGTCCTTGGAATCGTCATGCTTCACTCCTTTAATCATGCGCTCGATCGGCGATTGGCCGACGAGAACGTGCCGCCTGCTGCGTGGCAATCATTGCAATCTCAACGTAATAAACTCGCAGGCGCCTCTCTCCCTGAAGAGTTGGACCAGATGACCCGACATTTGATTGGACAAGCGATCGGCGAATCTTTTGTGCATGCTTTCAGGCTAATCATGGCGATCGGAGCAACGCTGGCCCTGACTAGTGCCATCGTCGCGTGGCTGCTTATTGGCACGGCCGGACAAAAAGAGAATCCCCCGCCCCGGAAAGCCTTCGCAGATTGAAGCGCTTTGGTTAACGATGTGATCCCTTGTAGAAAAAATTGCCGGCCTTAGGTCTAACGATTGAAATCCTTATGAAAACCGCTTCGCGACTGTGGCCGATCTGATCGACTGCTTCTTGAGCGAGTCCGCGCCTTGAGCACCTGTGATCAAATCGTCGCCCTAGATCCAATTAATGTTATGCGATGAATAGAATGCGGGCACGTGATTCCGCGCGCCGATTGTCGGCGAGGGCGACGTTCATGCACGATTTAATGGCCTGCTTCGATCGCTTCTTTCATCATCTGCCGACCTCCCTCCGGCAATGGCCCTAGGCCGCTTCCCGGCAAATACCACAACCCTTTGTCGTTATCACGGGAGTAAAGAAGAATCACGCCCTCGCCTGCTGATGCGTGATAAAAAATGGCACCGGGATTTTCGGTGATCAATGAAAGGAACGTTTCCCGCCACGGTCGATCGGGCGAGTCGAAGATTTCTTCACCAAGTTTCTTGAGTTCTTCAACACTGATGGTCCGAATCGATTTCGCGATGGCTTTCCGCCGCTCTTTATCGATAGCTTCAGCATCCTCGAATTTTTCAAATGCCATGGAACTCCTTTATTCGCTGGATTCCCGTGAGTCAGAACTGAATGGATTATATTCGACGTAGTGAAATAGGGCAAAGAGGAACAAAACGGATCGCTAGCTCATGACGCTGCGTTTTTTATCCGTACAATTGTTCGCCACCATTGCGATCACGCTTGCCAGCGGTTTCCTTCCGCCTGGAACTCCCCTCGCGAATGAAATGGAAGCCACCCACCCGTTGGTATAACTTTTGATAGACTTAAGCAACAATGAGTAAACCCGTATGAAGGCGAATGAGACCCTTCAGAACGATCAACCGACTGCGACCGAAAACGCACTTCGCCGCGCCGTTGATACGACTCCCGCGTTTATTCACACTGCTCGGCCCGATGGCTACTTGGATTACTTTAATCGGGGATGGTTGGATTTTTTTGGTAAGTCACTCGAAGAGGTTTGTGGGTGGCGCTGGACCGAATCGGTTCATCCGGAAGATGTTGCTGGAATAGTTCAAAAATGGCACGCCGCTTTGGCGAGTGGGGAACCATTCGAAGCCGAAGCGCGCGTTCGGCGCGCGGACGGGACATATCGCGCGCTTTTGCACCGGAAGTACCACTCCATGACGAACAGGGGAACATAGTGAAGTGGTTTGGATCGAGTATCGACATCGAGGACCGCAAGTGCGCTGAAGAACAGCTTCGGCGAAATTCCCAGGAGCTGCAAAGAAGCGAATTCTATCTCTCCGAAGGTCAGCGCCTTTCCCACGCAGGAAGCTGGGCCTTTGATGCTGCGGGGTTCGACTACTGGTCTCCTGAATTATTTCGAATCTACGGCCTCAATCCGGCCAGCAAAGCGCCTACTATTCAGGAATACCTGGATTGTATCCACCCAGAGGATCGCGAGTTCATGGCGAACCTGATCAAGCGAATCCTGGTGGACGCCTCGCCCTTCGATGCCACCAAGCGCATCGTCCGACCAGATGGTGAGGTTCGGTACATTCGCTGCGTCGGTGCTCCTGTTGTCGAAAACCAAAGGCTGAAAAAGTACGTTGGCACCGCCATAGACGTTACGGACCAGGAAATCGCGACGCAGGAGCTCCGTCGCCGCGAGGCGTATCGCGAGCAAGCGGAGGCGCTCAGTCACACTGGCAGCTTCGGCTGGAATGTATCCACCGGGGAGTTGGTTTGGTCGGACGAGCATTTTCGGATCCTTGGTTATGAGCCGACGGTCAAGCCAACTCCAGATCTGGCATTGAAGCGTATTCACCCGGAAGATCTCTCGTTCGTCCAACGAATGATGGAGAAGGCTAAATCCAGTACGAATTTAGAACTCGAGCATCGTCTGCTAATGCCAGATGGTCAGATCAAACATCTGCATGTAATTGCGCGTCCACTGACGAACGAATCCGGCGAGCTCGAGTACGTCGGAACCGTAATGGACGTGACGGCGAGAAAGAAGGCATTCGAAGAAATTAAGGCGCTTCGGGACGAACTTCAGAGAGAGAACATCGTGTTGCGTGAAGAGCTCGGTAAGACTTCGATGTTTGAAGAAGTGATCGGCACTTCGTCGGCCTTGCAAATGGTCCTGGCGCGCGCAGCAAAGGTCGCCCCCACAGACTCAACCGTTTTGATCATGGGCGAAACGGGAACCGGGAAGGAACTGATCGCCCGCGCCATTCACAAAAGGTCAAAGCGTTCGGAGCGTCCGTTCATCAGTGTGAATTGCGCTGCAGTTCCTTCTTCGCTGATCATGTCGGAGTTGTTTGGCCACGAAAAAGGAGCCTTCACTGGAGCCGTTCAGAGGCGCCTCGGTCGATTCGAATCGGCTGAGGGCGGCACGATTTTTCTCGACGAAGTAGGAGATCTGCCAATGGAGACGCAAATCGCATTGCTGCGCGTCTTGCAGGAACGCGAGTTTGAACGCGTGGGCGGCACGGAAGTTCTGCGCGCTGATGTCCGCGTTATCTCAGCGACGAATCGTGATCTGCAGGCGGCTATCGCGGACGGCGCCTTTCGCAGTGATCTCTACTACCGGCTCAACGTTTTTCCAATCAAACTGCCGCCTTTGCGCGAACGGAAAGAGGATGTCCCGCTGCTCGTAAATTATTTTGTCGATCGTTATGCGAGGAGAGCGGGGAAAAAGATCAAACATATTCAAAAGAAGGCTCTCGAAGCGCTGCGAGAGTATTCATGGCCCGGCAATGTTCGCGAACTACAAAACGTAATCGAACGGTCTCTCATCATCGGCGAGGCGAACGAATTCTCGATCGACAAGAGTTGGGTTGCAAACGAGCCACAACCATCGGGCGCGGCGCCAGCCGATCAGAAGACAAACGAACGTAAGCGCATCGAAGCGGCGCTTGCGCAAAGTAACGGAAAGATCGCTGGAGCAAGCGGCGCCGCGGCCAAACTTGGCATACCGGCTTCAACCCTCGAATCAAAAATCCGCTCTCTAAGGATCAACAAATTCCAATTTAAGGGAGTTTAGTGCGCTTGTCCGTCGAAGGCTCGGCCAAGGCGGGAGCTTTGCGCCAAGGAGGTTCATTCGCGGTCGAGTAGAAGCGACGTCTCGTCGCTTTGTGGTTTGGTCACGCGATCAGAGGTCGCGTCTACATCTTCGTGAATTCGCCAAGCTTGGATAGACGATGGCGAAGTATTTCAGCCATCGAAGATGGGCCGACACAGTCTATAACCCCGATATCGTTAGCAAGTCGGAGAAGCTGTACAAGAAGCCGGGATACACGACGTAAAGGTACCTAGCTGATTTCATTTCACGCTTGATGACGCCGCTTCTTTGGCGCACTGCCAGAATTGCAAGTGCTGCGCTGCTTGTTTTCGTTTTTCTGGCGGTGCAGTTGTTCAGCTACGACTCGCCAACTGTCGATCTTCTTGGCTCCGGTGAAGCAGCGAGGGTAGCGGTTGAGCGCAGCGGGAGCTGCCAAAATACAACGCGCTCGAATCGAACTGCGAACCGCATAACGATTCGATTAGAGAAAAAGGGGAATCCATCACCCAGTGGCTCCGGATGTGGCTCTCTCTCTCTGCAGTTTGCTTACAATTTTGCTGGCAGCCGAAGCACGAGTTCCAAAATCGAGTATGCGCGCGTTGCATAACTAGACAAGAAACACGGTCTTTCACAAACGCCAGGTAGGAGACGGACCGTGTCAGTATGAAAACTTCAACTAACGGAGGACAAAATCTATGAGCAGAACGATTGAAGCAATCATGCGACACATGGCGCCTCCGTCGAGTCGTGTGACAGATCAAAGCAACAGAGTGGAGAAGCTGGAAAAGGAAATCACGGTAAAAAAGCGGCATTACATCTGGTCGGAATCGAGGTTCGTGCGCACCATGCTTCCGTTTCATTCCAATGTGCGAGTCGGCTACAATGGAACGGAAGTCGACGGCAAAAGCGTAATGGATCTGATGACGCTGACCCCACCGGAAGGGACAAAGGTGTGGATCCGTATCGAAGGACCCGATGCGGCAGACGCAATGCACGCTGTCGATCAATTGGTGCAATCGCGCTCTGACGATGCTTAATGAACCGTTGCGAGATTATCGTGATTTTACTTTTTCGAAAACATCCCGATTGACGCGGCAGCTTCCTTTGCGCATTGCCAAAACTTTTCGGTGGCGGGACTAAGGCGTCCTTTGCGGGCAGCCATGCCAAAAGAAATTGGTTTTGGCTCGGGCGTTAGTCGCAGTAGTTTCACCCGATTGCCGAAACTGTAACCAATCGATTCCACGGCCAGAGCTACTCCTGTGCCGGCTTCAATCGCCGAGATAACACCGAGCATGCTATCATGTTCTTCTATCACTCGCGGCTTGTTCTTTACAGGAGCAAAGACGGCGGCGAGGTAGGCGTAATAATAGGGAGCGTTCTCGCGTGTTAGCCCTATAAAGGGTTCCTGTGCCGCGTCGGCAAGCGAGACGGAACGACGCTGAGCAAGCCGGTGATTCGGTGGGACCGCAACACGGACTCGCTCTCGGATTAATTCTTCGAACCGAAGGTCGCGAAACGCACCACGTCTTAGCGGAGGAACACAGAATGCCAGCTGCAATCGTCCATCACGCACACCAGCAACGATCTCCTCGTTGCTCCAATCATGCAGCTTCACGTGAACATTAGGCATCGCTTGTTGAAACGCGCGCAAAGCCGCCGGCACGATCTGCGCGCCAGGTATCGGCGAATAGCCAACGTGCAGTTCCGTTTCAACCGCCTGCGCGAAGCCACGCACATTGGCCACTGCTTCATCTGTTCGCTCAAGAACGGCGCGCGCTTCTTTCAAAAACAGCCGTCCCGCGTCAGTCAGGTTGACCGCTTTGCCTGTGCGTTCGAACAACTGCACACCGAGCTCGTCCTCAAGATCGCGGATCTGGCGGCTCACGGCTGGTTGCGAGACGTGAAGCTTTTGCGTCGCGGCACGCAAGACGTTTTGAGTCTCTGCCACGGCGACGAAGTAACGAAGATGCCGTAGTTCCACTGTCGATCCTACTATGCCGGCTCGGCATATCGAGACAAGAAACATCGTCTTTCACATCTGCACAGTATCAAGCCGATCGTTGCGCATGATGAAAACGGAATTTCCGACCAATGGTGAGCTACCGATCCCTAAAGAGATAGAACATCGGCGCGGCGGCGTGATTCAAGATCATCACGACAATCGTTCCGAGCACGTTGAGGCAGAGGATTCTTCAGGTGAAGAAAAGAAGCCGTCACTATTTCGGCGGCCAGGCGTGATCGTCGTCGCCGCAGCTCTCGCAATTGCCGGAATAGGCTATGGCGGATTTACGATATTTCATTCGTTTACTCACGAATCCACCGACGACGCGTTCGTCGATGTGCACACTGTTTCTGTGGCGCCCAAAATCGCCGGTCTGGTGGCCGTAGTGCGTGTGGACGACAACCAATTGGTCAAAAAAGGCGATGTTCTGGTCGAGATCGATCCGCGCGATTTTCAAGTCGCCTTAGCGCAGGCCAAAGCGAACCTGGCAAAAGACAAAGCCACGCAAATACAAGCAGACTTAAACGAAAAGCGCGCACTGGATCTTTTTGCTAAGAAGGTCATCAGCACGCAGGAGCGAGATACGAACATTGCAACTGCAGAGTCGAGCAGGGCAAGCGTCCAAGCCGATGAAGCAGCTGTTGAGCAGGCTGAACTCAACCTTGGCTACACTAAAATCAAAGCGCCGATAGATGGCTATGTGACTAAGGACGCAGTTGCTATCGGTGATTACCTGCAGGTGGGACAGGCACTGATGGCACTCGTCCCGCCACGAGTTTGGGTAATCGCCAATTTCAAGGAGACGCAATTGCGCAGTATGCGTCCCGGGCAACCGGCGACTATTTCAGTGGACGCTTACGCGGGCCTCAAATTGCAGGGACGGGTGGACAGCATTCAAGCCGGCAGCGGAGCAGCGTTCAGCTTGTTGCCGCCGGAGAATGCCACGGGCAACTATGTGAAAGTAGTACAGCGCGTGCCGGTGAAGATCGTGCTCGATGAACAGCAGCAGATGCAGCGCGTGCTTGGCCCGGGCATGTCCGTCGTTCCGAGTGTGACTGTAAGTGATGGGGCCGGTGTCGTGTTCAAGGTGGCGGGCGTCGCGATCATTCTCGCACTTGGCGTTGTTGTTGGGACGGCGCTGTGGATCCGGCGGTTACGGGAGCGGTCATCATGAGTGCCGATACTGCAGCGCCGCTGCCTAACGAGTGGAAGCCGAGCGTCAACCCATGGCTAATCGCGATTTCGATCATGCTGGCAACGATCATGGAGGTGCTCGACACCTCCGTCGCGAATGTGTCGCTTCCATACATCGCCGGAAATCTGTCCGCTTCAACGGATGAAGCCACCTGGGTCTTAACCAGCTACCTGGTCTCGAATGCGATCATTCTTCCCGCCACCAACTGGTTAGGACAGCTTTTCGGTCGAAAGCGATTTCTCATTAGCTGCATCATCTTATTTACGCTCGCGTCGGCCTTGTGCGGCCTGGCCGGCAGCCTCGGATTTTTAATTATGTCGCGCGTGATACAAGGCGCAGCCGGTGGCGCATTGCAACCGATATCGCAGGCCGTTCTACTCGAGAGTTTTCCGCCCGAGAAACGCGGAATGGCCATGGCCGTTTTTGTCATGGGCATCGTCGTGGCGCCGATTCTGGGGCCGACCATTGGTGGATGGCTTACCTACAATTACTCATGGCGGTGGGTCTTCTATATCAATCTGCCGATCGGCATTCTCGCCGCCGTGTTAATCCGTGCATTTCTCGAAGATCCACCGTACTTGAAACTCGCCTCGGCCGCGAACATCGACTATATCGGGTTGGGACTGTTGAGTGTTTGGCTCGCGAGCTTGCAAATCATGCTCGACAAAGGCCAGGAGCTCGACTGGTTCGGGTCCAAAATGATTGTCTGGTGTGCGGTGATCTCCACCGCAGGCTTCATCGGTTTCATCGTGCGCGAACTGGTTACGCCGTCTCCGATCGTTGACCTTCGGGTATTGAAGAATCGTAATTTTGCTGTCGGCACAGTGATGATTCTTCTGGTCGGCGCGCTTCTTTACGCCACGACCGCAATCCTGCCGTTGTTCATGCAGAATTTATTGAATTACGCCGCGCTGGCGGCTGGTCTCGCCATCACTCCACGCGGCATCGGCGCATTCGCGGCGACAATCGTTGTAGGTCGACTCGTGGGACACATCAGCAACCGCCTTCTGATCAGCGCTAGTGCTCTGCTAATGGCCTATTCACTTTTCATGCTCGGCGATATCAACCTTCAGATAGCGCCCGGTAACTTGCTCTGGCCAATCATCATCAATGGCGTGGCAACCAGTTCCATCTTTGTCCCCCTGAATACATCAGCCTTGGGTACGCTGAGTCGAGAACAGATGGGTAACGCTACCGGCATTTTCAACTTAGTGCGCAATGTCGGTGGGAGCATTGGCATCTCCATGATCACGACATTAGTTACGCGTCACGCGCAAACGAGCCAGGCGGCTCTCGCGTGGCACATGTCGAAGTTCAATTTCAACTTTCAACACCAATTCGCGCACATCCAGAACGCACTCGCGAACACCACTGGCAACTGGGCAGCGACGAACAAATCGCTCGCAGTTCTTTATGGTATCCTCCAACAACAAAGTTCTCTACTGAGCTATATGTATGGTTTTCGTTTTTGCGTCCTGGTCTGCCTGGTTTGCGCGGCGCTCGCCTGGTTATTTAAGAAGGTGGACAAACCGACCGGCCCGGTGGCCGTGCACTAAAGCCAAGCGAAGTCATGAACCGAGTCACGAATAAAAATAAGTCTCGCGTTCTACGGGCAGAGATCGAGGCGAGTGCAAACGATGGCATTCGAAACATTCTGATTTTCGACAATCATCCTGCCTCCCTACGTTTGGTGCGGGAGCTCTATGTTGATTCGGCGGGATCACCCTTGTCGCAGTGCTATCTGCTGATTATCGCGTTTGTGATTCTTGCTCTCGCTTTGGTCGTAGTCGTGTTCTGGTGACACTGTCAGCTATCAAAAAGGCATCCACGCTTCGGAAGTATACCTGTCGAGCATAGCGAGACTAATAACATAGTCTTTCTCAGTAACCGGCAGTCAGCCGATGCTTTCATCAGATAAAGGAAAGGAACATATGAGCAGAACAATTGAAGCAATCATGGCGCATATGGCGCCACCGGCAGAGCGGTTAACTTCGTCGGCGAACAGCCCCAGGTTTGCTGCGCAGTGGGAGACCGGGCTCGAGACAATGTCCGGTTATTCGCAGCGCAAACTGCGTCTATCCTCCGCGCCTTCGCCGCTTGAATGCGAAGCAGCCAACATGAGTAAGGAGCAAAATTATGAAAATAACATTCGAACCTAATGGGCCTAACGATCAATCACGGATTCTGATTGTCGATAACAGCAGCAAGTTCACGCGCAGCGCGCGTCTACTTCTCGAACAAACCGGGAATTACGTCGCGTGCGCGGTGAACGATCCACGCCGAGCATTGGAAACGGCGCGTAGCTTCAAGCCCGACCTCGTACTTGTCGATCTTATCATGCCGCAGAAGGACGGCTCTGAAGTCGCTGCGCAGCTCGAAGCCGACTGGGCCCTGCACGGCGTACCGATCGTTTTCCTGACTGCGCTGATAACACGAGAAGAGGCGAGTGATGGGCGTCGCATTGAAGGACATCGCATTGTTGCGAAACCGGTTAGCGGTTCCGAGCTGATCCGAATTGTAGAGGAAAACCTCCCTCGTTGCGCCGCCGCATGAAAAGCCGAGACAGATTCGTTTTTTCGAACGAGGTCACGGTTTCGGTTCGACCTTCAATGCTCAAACCAGCGCGACTATTTTTTTGACGCAGCTTCTTTGGCGCACTGCCAGAATTTTTCCGCGGCTGGGCTGAGTCGGCCTTTTGTCCCGACGATGCCGACCAGGATTGGTTTCGGCTCGGGCGGAAGTGCTGACGCGTGGCGCCGCCTTCGCGTTCAGCACCGGCGACTTGGCCCGAAGGTGAGGTGGGGTCCACACGGTTCAACTCATCTCCACTTCGGCCGGGCACGCGGTGATGGGATGCTATCGGCTTGTGCGTGTTTCCTAAAGCAACACAGCTGGCTGGTCGGAGATCGAACACCGTCGCACGCCGAGTGCTACTCGCGTCGATCATCTACCTTCCGGCGCTGCTCATGTTGATGATGGCTGAAAGGGCGTGGCCGGCGATCGCTGGTCCGGTGGTTCCTTTGGATTCTGGTGTTCATGACACCGTCCGGCATTGTTGCGACGTTGGCCGGCTGGTATCTCGCGGAGACTGGACGGCAGCCATGGGTCATTTACGGCATGTTGAGAACTGTGGACGCAATCTCTCCCGTGCCAGCTCAGGCGCTCTTGTCGACTCTGATCGCATTTGTTTGCGTCTATGCAGTCTTCCTAACTGCCTTCCTCATTTTTACATTGCGCATCATTCGCCGTGGCCCCGAAGAAGCTCCGCCATATGCAGAAGCTTCGGGCTCTCTAAAGAACGCGTTCCGTCCGTACGTGCTGGACAGCCCGGACCGACTAGTGAATAGCAATATCACGCAAAGAAGCTGAAGAAATGGATCTGCCACTAGTCTCGGCTTGTTTCCTGGGGTTCGCGCTTGTTCTTTACATGATCCTGGACGGATTTGATTTGGGGGTCGGCATATTGCTCCTATTCCAGCCCGCGATGGCGTGTCGCGATCATATGATCGATTCGATCACCCCGACTTGGGATGGCAACGAGACTTGGATCATCATGGCTGGCGTAACACTGCTTGCCGCATTTCCCATTGCATATTCAATTTTGTTACCGGCGTTCTATCTTCCAGTCATCCTTATGTTGCTTGCATTGGGATTTCGCGGTGTCACTTTTGAGTTCCGCGTGCAGTCGAAGCTGCACCGTCGCAGCATGGGGCGTTGCATTTGCAGTTGGCTCGCTCGTAGCTGCATTCATGCAGGGACTCGTTCTGGGTGGCCTAATGCAAGGAGTGAAAGTCCGAGAATCAGCATTTCGCGGGAAGTGTTCTAGACGTCGTTCATCCTCTCCCTATCATCAGCGGCCTCGCTCTCTTATTCGGCTACGCCGTACTGGGAGGAGGATGGCTCAAGCTGAAATCAAATCTGTCGCTGCAAGCTTTTGCAAATCGCTCCATCCGTGTTTCTGCACCGTTCTTTGCGATCTTGTTCGGCATAGCGTCTATCTATGCCGTCAGAATCCAGCCCAGCATCCGCGAGAAGTGGGCCTCGCATGGAATCGCTCTTGCTTGCCTCGTAGGGTTGTTTGCTATTGTCTCGGGCATGTTAACGGCGCTGCCCAAGAAGACTAGCCCCGCAGTGCCGTTCCTTCTAGGCCAGTTCCTTTTTATTGTAGGCATGTCGGTTACAGGTTTGCTTGCATTTCCATATATCGTTCCGTTCAGTGTGACTCTGTGGGAAGCAGCATCATCTTCCGCAAGCCAAACATTTGTGTTGGTGGGTGCCGCTTTCGTCACGCCAATGGTCCTCACGTATTCCGCAGTTGCGTATTGGATTTTCCGGGGTAAAACGCCTGAGCAGGGATGGGAAGCATGACGACTCGGAAACGCCAACTTCTATGGTTCTTTGCAATCTACGGATTATCCCTGAGTGCTTTTGCTCTTCTGGTGATGCTCACCCGAGTGTTATTACGGTGGGCATTTTGATGTGTCTTGGAGTATTTGAAGAGAGTGCAATTTGTGTTCGAAATCATTGCGGAGCCGAACGGCCGGTGTAATGCACCAAGGATTTGCCAGCTGGCGAAGGTAAATCTGTTTCGCTAACGACTATGCAAGCGACGGCCCAACGGGTCTCGCTTTCGCTCCCGCGATAATGGGGTTCTTCGCGCCCTGCCGGCGTGGGGCGTGGCGCTGGGTTACACGCACCAGTGGACTGATAAATGGATGTCAACTGTCAGTTACGGACACGCCAATGTGGACACTGAAAATTCAAATGGCCCGTTCGCGTATGACCACAGCAACTACGTTAGTGCTAATCTTGTTTACCTATGGAGTCCGACGTTTCGCCTGGGGCTTGAATATCTCTACGGAACCAACCAGGTCCGTAACGGGGCGTCTCATCATGGCCAGCGGCTGAATTTCGTCCTCAAATACGATCTGGTGAAGTAACTCGAATTGCTCGCTCTTCTCTGCGCTCGGCGGCGACTGGAGAGCCCTCCGCTTTCGCCTGGCTGCGCTCAATGCAGCCAAAAAATTCGAACTTTTTCTGAAATGTCGATCTTCGAAGGCTTGAGAAAGAGAAAGAAAATCAACACTTCAGATGATCAAAACCATTATAAACACTCAAACCGTCGAACGCATGAACTCACACACCGACAGACGCAATCAGCCCGGCTCCTTTGATCCGGTTGGCTTTACCGTCGTGCCTCCGCGAAGGTTCGAGGACTTACGCGTCGGCGACGTATTCCGCGCCCCAAGCCGCACACTGACGGATGCGCATGCCTCAGCTTTCCAAACGGTTTCGGCTGACAATCACCCGATCCACTACGATGTCGAGTACGCGCGCCGACACGGGCATACTGCTCCTGTGGTGCATGGATTGCAAGTTTTCGCCTTCACTGCTCCTGGTGCCACCCTCTTTCCGCAATAAATCGGCGACGTGTTTCTTACGTTTACGAGCGCCTCGTGTAGGTTCCTGAAAGAAGTGCATGCGGGGGACACGCTGTATCCCCAACTCGAAATCACTAAGCTGACAACGCAGGGAGACACGGGCATCGTAACCACGCGGGCGACGGTGCATAACCAACGAGGTGAGCTCGTGCTCGACGGCGAGCACATGTACTCGCTGAAAGCTGCGTCCGCGGAACGAAAAGTAACAAGTCCATTGACGAATAGAATCCTCTAGTCTGGACGCGGCAATCCAGATTCTTCTCACTTCGTTTAACGTTTCGAAAGAAATTTCGCGCTACGTGAAATGTCGATCTTCGAACGCTTGAGAAAGGAATGATGATGATTCGAACCGACAGGTTGCCGGATGCCACAACGCTGGGACAGAAGAGAATCTTCGTGGTCGCGTCGAGACCCGTCACCGAAAGCGAAAAAACGATCCGACATATCGTGATCTTCGACAATCATCCTGCATCCCTTCGGTTGCTGTTTAGTAGTGATCTCATGCTGCCACGGCGGAATCAGGTTTTCTATGCAGTGCTTACCATCGCATTAGTCCTCGCAGCTGGCCTTGGGATATTCTGGGCTTTGCTTTAAGTGAAAAGCTGCCCGCCCAGTTCGTAGCTCAGGTCTGCCAAGACAGAGACTTAGGATCGTTTCAGGCGTCATCCAGTGAGCGCTAGGTCTTTGCCCTTAGACACAGTGGACAAGAAAATCTCAGATTTCCTGAGATGTCGATCTTCGAACGCTTGAGAAAATAGTATGAAGACAAATCCAAGCGCCCAAGGCTCAGGCTGGAACGTTTCCTTCTGGTTCGCCCTCTCAAGTCCGTTGCTAGGTGTTCTGCTCGGTATCCTGGCCGCGGCGATTTTTTGTCGATGATCGAGGAAACCATGAGCATAACACCAATCATCTTCGTCTTGGTGATTTTACTGTTCGGTTTCGATTCGACCGGACAGGTCAAGACCCGTCGGCAACACAATCACGGCTAAGAAGAAGCTGGAGCGCGGAGATTCGCGCAGGAACTCTGAGATTTTCTGAAATATCGGTCTTCGAAAGATTGAGGAAGAAATAACAAGCCAAAACACAACCACATGAACGCTACTGCCGACCATCAATTCGAGACCAGCCAGAAGGAACTGGCGGCCGGAATCCTCAAACAGGCTGCGCTGGATTTGCGACGGTTCCATGGCGGAACGAGCGCGGTCGAGCGGGAATTTTATCTCGATGCTCATCGCTGGGTCACATCCGATGATTCTTCCTGGCCATTTTCGTTCTTAAACGTTTGCCAGGTGCTGAATCTCGCGCCGGAAACCGTTCGCGAGGAGGTGCTCGGCGACCTGTCGATAGGTGCGTTCGGTTATTGGAGCCGACGCTGCGGACGCGCGGCGCGGAGATTTAAGATTTTTCTTAGTTCCGCTTTCACAAACGAACGCAACTCGAACGCCGCTAAGCCCGATCGCGTAGCGCATGCCTTGGACTAACATGAACGCACACGTCTTGTTAAAAGTTGCGTCGAATTTTGCGGCCAGTTGTTAGAGAGTCCGCCTACAGGCACGATCCATTGCTCATCAACAGTTTGGCCGCATTCAATTTTCGCCCGCCACTGAGGCTCGAGTTTCCTGGCAAAAAACTCGCGCGCACCCGCGTGTTCTCGCAATGAACGTCACCACCATCGTTCTCATCCCCGGCCTCTGGATGACAGCGCTTTGCTGGGAGCACTGGATCAAACACTACTCGGACAAAGGCTATTGCGTCCTCGCCGCGAAGCTGGCCCGGCATGGAAGGCGACATCGAACAACTTCGCCGCGATCCGAGCAGCTTCGCATCCTTGGACTGAACGAAGTTGTCGATCATTACGAGCAAATCATTCGCGAGCTTGAAACTCCGCCAATCATAATCGGCTATGGGTTCGGCGGCCTCGTAACGCAAATTCTTCTCGATCGCGGATGGGGCGCGGCGGGAGTAGCAATCGCTTCAGCTCCAATCAAAGGCATCATCAGAATTCCAATCTCCACTTTGGGAGCGTTTCTCGGCGACGCGTTGAAAGATCGCAAGGCAAGTTCACTAACCCCGGCACAATTTCATCGAACGTTCGCTAACACGCTGACCAAATTGGAATCGCGAGCCGCCTTCGAACGTTATGTCGTTCCGGGTCCAAACCGCGTGCTGTTGCAAGCTGCATTTGCAAACTTCACTCCACACGCTGCGACATCGGTCAATTTTCGCAACGACACGCGCGCAGCGCTCCTTCTTGTTGCAGGCGGCAAGGATCGCATTGCGCGGCCATCGCTAGTCAAAGCAAACCTTAATCTCTATCGGCAATCGACAGCTGAGACTGATTACAAAGAATTTCCTTCCGAAGCGCATTTCACGCTCCTTCGCGAAACTAAAATCGCGGACTACGTGCTCGGTTGGGCCCTCTATCGGTCCAACGGATCCAAGCTGCCCGCGGTTTCAAATCACACCGATGGCTGGTCGGTTCAACTCTCAACCTAACGAAAACGAGGCCCGTATATGCCGGGTGACAGAACAGCCAAGAAAGAATGAAAAATCCAAAATTTTCTCAAATGTCGCCTCTTCGAATGCTTGAGAAAGAAAATCAACACTGCAGATGATGAAAACCATTACAAACACTCACACCATCGAACGATCGCGCGCGTCAGACACTAAGAGGACCGGGCGCTTGTTTTTCCTGGAAGCTAGCGGCGGCCGAATTCATTCGGCTAACGCCGACGGCTCGGACCGAAAAGTCATTGTTACCGGTTGCCGAATTCCTGACGGCATCGTTGTCGATGTTGACGCCGGACACATTTACTGGACCAACATGGGCGTTCCCAGCCGGAACGATGGTTCTATTGAGCGCGCCGACCTTGACGGGCAAAATCGCGTAACGATCATTGGTGAAGGCGGCACGTTCACGCCGAAGCAGCTTCATCTCGACAAGAAGAGCCGCAAACTTTACTGGTGCGATCGCGAGGGAATGCGCGTGATGCGCGCGAACCTTGATGGTTCGAACATCGAAACCCTCGTCGACACCAGCAGCGGCGACGCGCGGCCGGGGACTGATCCAACGAAATGGTGCGTCGGGATCACAGTCGATCCAGATGGCGGACAAATTTATTGGACGCAAAAAGGACCGGATGATGCGGGCAAAGGTCGCCTCTTCCGCGCGAACATCGACATCCAAAAAGGCGAGACGGCGGCTAATCGCACTGACATCGAGGTGTTGTTCGATGGTCTGCCGGAACCGATCGATCTCGAGCTCGATCGGAAGAATCGCCTCTTGTATTGGACGGACCGCGGAGATCCACCGCGCGGTAACACGGTTAATCGCGCATCGCTGAATGCGGATTTCAAAAAACGGCCGGCTCCCGAGATTTTGCTTACCCATCTGATGGAGGGAATCGGAATCGCTCTCGATTTCAAAGGCGATCGGATGTTTCTCACCGATTTAGCCGGGACGGTGTATTCCGCCAAGCTCGACGGGACACAAAAGAAACCACTGCTCGTCGCGCAGGGAAACCTCACGGGCATTGCTTACGCAGAAACCAACGCAAAGGAAAATTAATATGTCATACAACAAACCAATACGACGCATCGCCATTGTTGGCACCGGAGTCATTGGCGCCAGTTGGGCCGCTGAATATCTCGCGCGCGGATTTGATGTCATTGCAACCGATCCCGCGCCTAATGCAGAAGCCAACTTACGCAAGTATGTCGATGAAGCCTGGCAAGACCTAAGGAGCATCGGTCTTTCGCAGGGTGCGTCGCGCGACCGCCTGAGCTTCACGACAAACATGAAGGAAGCGCTCTCGCACGCCGATTTCGTCCAGGAAAACGGACCGGAGCGTCCGGACTTCAAAAAGAAGTTGTTCGCGGAGATGGACGAAGTTACTCCGGTTGATTCTCTGCTTGCTTCCAGTTCATCGGGGATTCCGCCGAGTGTAATTCAAACCGACTGTAAGCATCCGGAGCGTATCGTCCTTGGGCATCCTTTCAATCCGCCGCACATCATTCCGTTAGTCGAAGTAGTAGGCGGTAGTAAGACATCGCCCGAAGCGGTTCAGCAAGCGCTGACCTTCTATGCCTCGATTGGCAAGAAGCCCATTCATTTGAAGAAGGAGCTCCCCGGCCATGTGGCTAACCGACTGCAAGCGGCCCTCTACCGCGAGATCGTTTATCTCATTGAGCAAGGGGTGCTCAGCGTAGAGGACGTTGATGTTGCGGTTAGCTATGGACCGGGCCTTCGTTGGGGAGTGATGGGTCAGAACCTGCAATGGCACCTGGGCGGCGGCGCCGGCGGCATCAAACACTTCATGGAGCATCTGATGGATCCGCTGTTTGCCATGATGAAGGCGCTCGGAAATCCCCAACTAACGCCTGAACTCAAGCAAACCATCATAGATGGCGTGATGCGCGAAGCAGGCGGGCGCTCGGTCGATCAGCTCGCTCAAGACGAGAACCGAGTAATCATCGGGCTTATGAACCTGCGAGGTATTCACTCCAAACAGGCAGTGCCGGCGGCAAAGTCGAACCAAGCTAAGTCAGCTACGCAGAGACCAAGAGTCGGAGCAACCGCATAAGGCGACTACTAATGGAGAATAACTATGAAAACATTAGATAGACCAACACCTAACAAGACATCACCACAACCAGGCGACACCGTAACGAAAGCTACAAACGGTCAAAAGAGTTCCAGAAATGGCTCTTTGACGAAGGCACTCGAAACTAAGCTCGCAAATCCGGCAACTTCATCAAAGTTCGACCTGCACCAGGCCACGAATGAAGTTCTGGCGGATGTCGGAATGTCGAGCGCTGATTCCGGCGGCAAACTTGGTTTCTACGGACAAGATCCGATTCTCCCAAGCCGGCTGCGGTTCGGAACGATGGCCGCGATCGGCCTGGCTGCAAAGAGCGTAGCCGTAGCTGCACTTTGGAGACAAGCCACCGGCGAAGGACAGGATATCTCGGTGGACGTGCGCAAGGCGCTGCGGCGTTTCGCCGGATTCTTCGAAGGAAAGTGGGAAACCATTAATGGCCGGCCGCCCTCTCCAGGAGGCTATGCGGTTAGCCCGTTCCTGAAGATGGGGGATGCGTTCTTTCGCGAGACACGCGACGGACGACAGGTGGTGGCGCTTGACATTTATCCTAAGCTCCTCGTGCGCACCCTCGATTTTCTCCGCTGCAGTCCAAGTACCGAATCCATCAACAACGCCATCCTCAAATGGGACGCGGTGAAGTTGGAGGACGCAGCAGCGGAGGAAGGATTGGTTCTGTCCATGGTGCGGACGAACGAGGAATTTCGTCGCGAGCCTCAATACACCGAGGTCCTCGCGAAAATGCCGCTGATCACAGTGGAGAAGATTGGCGAGAGCGAACCAGTTCCGCTCAAAGCGAGCGGCAATCTTCCTCTCGCGGGCGTCCGTGCATTGGGAATGGGTCACGTAATCGCGGGAGCAGGGATGGGACGAGACATGGCGTTGTACGGCGCGGATGTGCTGAACATCTGGAGACCACACGACTCAGAGATCGAAGCGTTCGCGTGGGATGTCCAGGTGGGCATGCGTTCAACAATACTCGACGACTCGAAAGAAGATCGTGCCCAGTTCAATCGGCTGCTCCAGGACGCTGATGTATTCTTTGCCAATAAGCGTCCTGGATTTTTGAGGAAGCACGGCCTCGATGCCGAATCGCTTTCCGAGCAGAAGCCCGGGTTGATTCACGCAACCGTCGTTCTTCACGGTGAGAAGGGCCCCTGGTCCAACCGACCGGGCTTCGATGAAAATGGCGCGGCAGTCTCGGGCGTCTTTACGATTGAAGGCTCGCCGACCCGGCCGAAGCAGCCGCCAATTGTGCCTATTGTCGATAACGTGGTCGGCTGGTTAGGCACGGTAGGAATACTCACTGCGTTGCGCCGTCGTGCAATTGAGGGAGGCAGCTATCGCGTCGTGGTTTCGCTGACGAGGACCGTGCTATGGTTGCTCTCGTTAGGTATCTTCGACAAGGCCTACGCGAAGGCGATCGCGGGCTCGACCGACGAACATACCTACATCGCTCCTGATCTGTTCATTGCGGAAACGCCGCTTGGAACCTATCAGGGAATGACAGACCAGATCGTCATGTCACGCACACCCGGCGCCTTCCGAACCGTGCTGGTTCCGCGCGGCTCAAATAAACCCGAATGGCTTCCAATCAAATGATCCGACCCATCTATATCAATATGATCGCATTAATTAATCCCGCAGCTCTTCCTGCTCTTCGAATCGCCGCGATGTGATAACCAATCTGTTGGTCTGGCTTTCCGGCATTCTCGAAAGGAGTTCGTGATGTATTTCGAAGTCCATGTCGTGGGGACGGAATTCAGACGCAAAATATTAGCGACCGCAGCACCACACTTCTCAGTTTTTCTTCTTGACTGCCGCCACAAAAAAGATAGCTACGAAACGGTAGCAAATTGGGGCTTAACAAGGTGAAATCGCCGATTGACACGCGTGACCATTTAGTTGCTGCAACGTGCGGTCAGTTCGCGGGACGGCGCGGAGAAGGGAAAGCAAAGATGTAATGTCCGTCGCGATGCAGACCTCAAATGCTCTGGATCCACAGTCGCCATTGGCGCGTGCAATCTACGATTTGGGGATTGTCTCCGGCGTTGTCTTTGCTCTGATTTTCGTCATCGTTACGGGCGCGATCATTTACGCGATTTTTCGCTTTCGTGCGCGCGCGGGTGAGCCCGACCCGAAGCAAATCCCGGGTAACAGGAAGGTGGAAATCGCGTGGACGGTTATTCCATTCCTGATCGTGGTGTTTCTTTTAGTCATGACACTTGGTGCGATGAATCGCGCTGATCCGCCGCCGGCGCCTTCACCCGATTTGGTGGTCACCGGACACCAATTTTGGTGGCAGGTCGATTACCCCGGCTCAGGAGCTATCACGGCGAACGAAATCCACATTCCCACCGGCAAGCCTTTATCAGTGCGCCTGGAGTCAAAGGATGTCTTACACGAGTTTTGGGTGCCGGAGTTGACTCGCAAAATGAGCAATGTGCCTGGTCAACCTAACCACATCTGGATACAAGCCGACAAACCGGGCACTTACATCGGCCAGTGCTCGGAATTTTGCGGGACACAACATGCCTGGATGCGCATCCTGGTTGTGGCTGATGAACCTTCGAAGTTTGAAGAGTGGCAACGTGCCCAATTACAACCAGGCCAGGCGGCGACGAGTGATACTACGGCAAAAGGATTGGCGCTGTTTCAAACATCGACCTGCATCAACTGTCATGCTATCCGCGGAGTAGCTGGAGCGGATTTGCGGGTCGCGCCGGATCTAACACACGTTGGCAGCCGGAAACAACTTGGTGCCGGGATTCTGGAAAATACGCCGGCGAACATGCGCCTTTGGCTCAAAAGCCCGCAGCACATCAAGCCAGGCGCGCTCATGCCAGACTTTAACTTCACCGACGAGCAGTTAAACCAACTCAGCGAATATCTCTCGACGCTACAATGAACGGCACCACTACTATCGAGGAGTTCAAGGAGGCGGTCTTGGATCCGGCCAAGCGCAGACACTATCAGCTCGCGTGGCTCTCCACCGTCGATCACAAGCGTATCGGTGTTCTCTACATGCTGACCGGTCTGTTCTTTTTCATCGTCGGCGGACTCGAAGCGCTTTTCATCCGTCTGCAGCTGGCAGTGCCTAACAACCACTTACTTGACCCGGATACCTTCAACAAGCTTTTCACCTTGCACGGCACAACGATGATTTTCCTCGTCGCTATGCCGCTGCTGTTCGGCTTCGTGAATTACGTGCTGCCGCTGCAAATCGGTGCGCGTGACATGGCTTTCCCGCGCCTGAACGCCTTCGGGTTCTGGTGCCAGCCGTTTGGCGGAATTCTTTTGCACTTTAGCATTCTCGCCGGGGGCGCCCCGGCGGTCGGCTGGTTCTCCTACGCACCGTTGAGTGAGACGCCGTATTCTTCAACTCCCGGCATCGATTACTGGGCGATAGCGATCTTCGTCCTGGGTCTCGGCACGATCAGTTTCGCGGTTAACACGATTACGACCGTGATCTCCTGTCGCGGGCCAGGCATGACGATGCGACGTCTGCCTCTCTTCACCTGGATGAATTTCATCAACTCTTTCCTAATCCTGATAGCGCTGCCGGTTTTGAACGCCGGGCTGGCCATGATCCTGATCGATCGCCAGCTCGAGGGACATTTCTTCCTGCCATTCCGCGGCGGTTCAGCCGTTCTCTGGCAACACATCTTTTGGGCCTTTGGCCATCCGGAAGTTTACATCGTGGTGCTTCCTGCCTTCGGCATGATTTCGGAAATGATTCCGGTTTTCTCGCGTAAACCGATCTTCGGTTACGAATTCGTGGCTGCCTCCACTGTTGCCATCATGGTGCTGAGCTCGCTGGTGTGGGGCCATCATATGTTCACCGTCGGCATGGGCCGGCCGATGGACCTGTTTTTCATTATCACGTCCATGCTGATCGCCATCCCGACGGGCGTGAAAGTATTGAACTGGAGCGCGACCATGTTCGGTGGGCGCGTACGCTTTGACGTGCCGATGCTCTTTTGCATCGCCTTTCTTATTCAGTTCACATTAGCCGGCCTAACCGGTATCAGCCACGCGAGCGCGGCGCTCGATTGGCAGACTAAGAACAGTTATTTCCTCGTCGCACATTTCCACTTCGTCTTCGTCGGCGCCATCGTCTTCGCGATGCTCGGCGCGCTGCCATACTGGTTCCCGAAAATGAGCGGCCGGATGATGTCGGAATCGTTAGGCCGCTGGACCTTCTGGCTATGGGTCATTGGCTTTAACACGACCTTCATTGTTCAGCACGTCCTCGGCCTCTACGGCATGCCGCGTCGCATTTTCACTTACCCGGACATACCGGGCTGGGGCTGGATGAACATGGTTTCTACCATCGGCGTATTCTTCATGAGCGCCGGGTCGCTGGTGTTGCTTTGGAATGTCGCGCATTCGTTATTCCGCGGAAGAGTAGCCGGCGATAATCCGTGGAACGCGTGGACGCTCGAGTGGGCGACCACTTCACCGCCGCCGCATGAAAACTTTGTCGCGCTGCCGCCGATCCACAGCCGCCGACCACTCTGGGACCTGGCCAACCCGGAACGGCCGGATCCAGTCGTTGGAGACGATCAGGTCGTCCTTCCGAATCACAATACGACGGGCATCCTCGCCTTCCTTTTCTCTGAAGTCGGATTCTTCGGCGTCCTCATCCTCGCATATTTATATTTCTACGCGCACCCACAGGCAGGTCCCGGACCGAAAGAGCTGGATCTTCCGCGAACGCTGATCTTCAGCGTTTGCCTCTTCGCGAGTAGCTTCACTTTTTGGCGATCCGAGGTTGCGCTGCACAAACAACATCGCGGCTCCATGCTTGGCTGGCTCGCTCTGACGATCGTGCTCGGCGCAGTTTTCCTCGGCGGTCAGGCGAACGAATACTGGAAACTCTTCCAGACTGGGGTCGATCTCAGCACCAATATGTTTTCGACCAGCTTCTTTACCCTGACTGGGTTTCATGGCTTACACGTGCTCATTGGTCTCATCACACTGCTGATCTTCCTCTGGGCGGCGTGGGAAGGCGATTCCGTTTCTTCGAAGTTCGACTCCGCTTTTAAATCTGTCGGTTACTACTGGCACTTTGTCGATGTCGTCTGGGTCTTTGTTCTATTCACTGTTTACATCCTTCCACTTATGCGATGACTACCTACCAGTTCTTTACTACCGCCTGGACCTGGAATTCGATTGTTCTAGGTGTTTGTATCCTTGCTTCCGTGGGTTACTGGTTCGTCTTCGGCCGACGAGGAAGGCCGCTCTATTTCGCAGCCGCGCTCATCGTATTTCTGCTGGCTTTCGTCTCGCCGTTCAGCGCGCTGGCTAACGGTTATCTCTTCAGTGCGCACATGGTTCAGCACATCCTTCTCGTGCTGGTCGTTCCCGCGCTACTACTCCTAAGTCTTCCCCGATCCTTTTCACTTAGCTCTCTGCTCACTCATCCACTTATCGGATGGATTGCAGGAGTCGGTGCAATGTGGTTGTGGCATGCGCCCACCCTTTGTAACGCGGCGGCAACGTGGCGGGCTGTCTCCGTCATCCAGACAACCTCGCTTCTGTTGATGGGAAGTCTTTTCTGGTGGCAGGTGCTCGCGCCGCGGGAAGAGCAACGGCTTTCACCGCCCGCCGGAATTATCTATCTTTTTACCGCCTGTACCGCCTGCAGCGTGCTCGGCATTATCCTGACCTTTGCGCCAGTTGCGATTTGTAAGGTCTATGAACACCCGGTCGATCGTTTGGGAATACTGAGCACGATCCGCGGCGACTGGGGCCTAACCAGCGATCGCGATCAACAAATCGGTGGATTGCTGATGTGGGTTCCGATGTGTGCGATTTACGCGGCCGCAATTCTGGCCCAGATGGCGCGCTGGCATTCATCACCACAACCGGAGCAATCAAATGCCTAACGAACAATCAGCCACGCAACATTCGAACGCAGTGCCGCCGGGCTGGCAGATGCTACCCGATACACCACTGCCGCGCCCCACTTACTTTCCAGCCGGGTTAGCGATGGGCGCGGCCTTCATCTTTTGGGGATTGATCACCACCTGGGTCGTTTGGCTCGTCGGTGTTGTTCTATTCATCGCCGCGCTTGCCGGTTGGATCACGGAAATTCGCCATGAATACAAGTCACGCTGAGTCGTCATCTGCACCGTTGACTGAAACTCCGGAGGAGATCAGTCGCCGGCGATTTTTTGAAAAACTCTCTATCGCGCTTGTAGGTCTTTGCACTGCCATTGTTGGAGTGCCGTTAGTCGGCTTCATCGTCGCGCCCTTTTTTCGGAAGGTGCCCCGGGAATGGGTCACGCTCGGCAAGCCGGATGACTTTCAAATCGGTAAGACAGTAGCTGTCACCGTGACCGATCCTTCATCGCTTCCCTGGGCCGGAGTTACAGCAAAGAGTGGCGTCTGGCTAAGACGGGTGGACGCCGACAACTTTATCGCGTTTTCAGCTAACTGCACGCATCTCGGGTGTCCGGTGCGCTGGCTGGAAGGCGCCGACCTTTTCATGTGTCCGTGTCACGGTGGCGTCTACTACAGTGACGGCGACGTTGCGGCCGGTCCGCCGCCGAAGCCTCTCTTTCGCTATGACGTGCGGGTAACAAACGGCGAAGTGCAAATGAAACAGGCGATCGTTCCGATTTCCACCACGCTGTGATCAAGCTATTCAAAACAGTGTGGAATTGGCTCGACGATCGGCTCGGGATCAGCGTCCTGCTCTCGCCGATGAAGCATATCGCGCCGGAGGATTCGAAATGGTGGTACGTTTTTGGCAGTGCCACGCTCGTCGCGTTTATCGTTCAGGTTGCAAGCGGCGTTGCGCTGGCGTTTTCATACATCTCTTCGTCGTCACAAGCTTACGAGACGCTTCTATTCATAACTAACAACGCACCATTTGGCCGCTTTCTGCGTGGACTTCATTACTATGGCGCGTCCGCGATGGTGTTGATGATCGGAGCGCATATGGCTCAAACGTTCTTGTTTGGCGCCTACAAATTTCCACGCGAGATGACGTGGACCACTGGAATCTGTCTGCTGGCCTTTACTCTCGGAATGGGATTTACCGGACAGCTACTCCGGTGGGATTCAACCGCGGCCTGGTCTGTCGTCGTCGCGGCAGAGCAGGCAGGGCGCATTCCAATTATCGGCGACTGGGTGGCTCGCTTCATTTTGGGTGGTAATACCATCGGCGGCGCCACACTTAGTCGGTTCTTCGCGATTCATGTTTTCGTTCTGCCTGGAATCATGTTTGCCTTTATCGGTTTGCATCTCTGGCTCGTTTTTCGGCACGGGATCTCCGAGCCGCCGGTTGCAGGCAAGCCAGTAGACCCGGCAACGTACCGCGCGGAATACGAAGAACTGCTCAAGAAAAGTGGCAAGCCATTTTGGCCGGACCTGGCCTGGCGAGATGTGATTGTCGTCACGGGCCTGATCATCGCGATCGCTGCTCGCTGCATTCTTTGTCGGGCCTCCGGTGTTGGATAGGCCGCCGGACCCGAGCATACTGGCCGCGGATCCGCGACCCGACTGGTATCTCCTATGGTATTTTGCCTTGCTAGCTCTTATTCCGGCGAAGATCGAAGGCTACATCATGATCGGATTCCCAATCCTGATCGGGCTACTCCTGCTGTTTGTTCCTATTTGGAATCACAAAGGCGAGCGCGCTGCATCCCGACGCCCCTGGGCAATTGCGGTCGTGTGTCTCTCGGTGATCATGATTGGTGGGCTTTGGTGGGAAGGACAGCAGTCGCCCTGGTCGCCTAACTTCGAGGCTCAGCCGCTCAGTGAGAAAGTGGTAGGAGCTACAAGCGGTCCGGTCCTCAAAGGTGGTCAATTGTTTCACGACAAAGGATGCCTGAACTGCCACCTCATTCAGGGTTTCGGCGGCCGGCGGGGACCCGACCTAACCTACATCGCGGATACGCTAACGCGCGACAACATGATTATCCGCATCGTCAATGGCGGAACCAACATGCCCGCCTTTGGTCCTTCACTCAAGCCGGGCGACCTCGACGCCCTGGTTGCGTTTCTGGAAACACGCAAACGTTCACTCCGTTCGAAGGACCAAGCAAACGACACCGCTTCGTCTTCTACATCCGCACAGAAATGAAAGCGCTTACATCTTTCGAAATCGCCACCGTTTCTCTGGCCGAGATCCAAACGTGGACAACGACGTTCCAGCCGTTCGCAAGTTAAGGATCGAGGTCGTTACGATCCCTTGGTTGGTTTTGACCACGCTACTCGTTATTCTTCTGATCAATCTCTGGCGCGCTTAATAAAGGCGCGATCCGTTCGCCGCGCTGATCTGGCATAGTTAAGACGCCTGGGCAGTTACCTAGCTATTGGTCGCGGTCCACTCGACCCTCGACATTCTTCAGGTCAAGAGACTGCGAGAAAAACAAGATTCTCCAAAATTTCGATGCTCAAAAACTTGAGAAACAGATGGGAAGATAAGACCGAAGAATGGCGGACACCAATCGCGCAGAAAAACTCCAAATTTCTAAAATGTCGGCCTGCGAAAGCTTGAGAAAGAAGTAGACGATGAATCAACGACCGAAGTCCAGTTTTTATTCGAAGGCATTCCGACTATCAGCGAAAGAAGAACGAGGTGTCGCCTCTGTTGCGGGAAACTGAAGGACTAACGAAAAGCCAAGCCGCCTGAAAATTAACGAAATTGTCACATGACTACTGGTACGAGAAGCCGTCGGTTATCTGATATTCACACCGTTTGCATGGTGCAACGAAGGGGTCTTTGTTTGAGACGAAGAATTTCCATTGACTTATGAACGAGGGGGACTTTCGCGATTATCACCTGCTCCTCGATGAGCACGCCGAGCAGATTTTTGCCATGACGGATGATGTTGCGGAGCGAGCGCACAAGATCGGCGGAACTACGCCCTCCTCCATTGGCGACATATCAGAACATGAATGCCTCAATTGCGGCAACGAAGAATCCGTTGTGCCGGATGACGATGAGTGAACCTGTGAACCAAGTGCTTCCGATCGTTTACCTGGCCAGACATGGGGAAACCGCTTGGACTCTCTCGGGTCAACACACGGGACTTACCGACCTGCCGCTCACAGAACGCGGCGAGCGCAACGCGCGACGGCTCGAGGAACGGTTGCGCGGATTGAGTTTTGCCAAGGTCTTTACCAGCCCATTGCAGCGTGCCAGGCGCACCTGTGAGCTTGCGGGCTTTGGAGCTGTCGCTGAAATCGACCGGGATTTAGTCGAATGGAACTATGGCGAGTACGAGGGTCGCCGTACCGTTGACATCCACAGGGAGCGCCCTGATTGGCAAATCTTTCGCGATGGCTGCCCTGGCGGGGAATCACCTAGCCAGGTTGGCGCGCGGGCGGATCGCGCAATCAAACGTGTGCGTGCGATCGAGGGTAACGTGCTGCTTTTTTCCAGCGGCCACTTCCTGCGGGTGCTCGCCGCCCGTTGGCTCGGTTTCGAGCCGGGGGCAGGCAGAGTCTTCCTCTTGAGCACAGCAAGCCTGAGTGCATTGAGCTATGAACACAACCTGTCTCAGCCAGCAATCCGGCTGTGGGACGACGATCGTCATGTCGGCGACTAACATCGACAGCTATCACCGCAGTCCACGTCACCGGCGCCGGTGTGCGCCAAGCCCTCATCCACCAACAGATCGCGTGCAAAGAACATGCCTATGAGTCGGCATAGATCCTCCCGAGATCACGGATTGGAAACGGCCCTTTTAAAATCTGGTCTTGTATGAAGACACGAACAAATCAAGCGATGCCGAACTCGGAAATCGGTAAACTGGAGAGAATAGGAATCTGCTATGCAAACTGACACTAAGAAAGGAATAACTTTGGTGGAAACACAAACAGAAAGCAGGCTCGTTTCTGCAAAACCAACAGGGTCCAACGAGCTATCGAAGCTCATTGAGCAGTACGGTTGCGGACCCGTTCAGTTCACTGGAACCAACGACGCGCTTTATGAACGCCACCTCGTCTTTGACAATGTTATGGATGCTGCGAAGATCGGTGCCCGGGAACGTTTTGAAGCCATCGCGCGCTCCGTGCGTGATGTTCTCTCGCAACGATGGATTCGAACAGAGGAAACCTATGATCGCAAGGATCCCAAGCGTGTTTACTACCTTTCGATGGAATTCCTCATCGGTCGTTCGCTAGCTAACAATGTGACGAACCTTCTTCTCGATGACATCACCAAAACGGTCCTCAAGGAACAGAGGCTCGATTGGTACGAGTTACTGGAGCAGGAACCTGACGCTGGATTGGGCAACGGAGGGCTTGGGCGTTTGGCGGCCTGCTTCCTCGATTCGATGGCTACGATGGAAATTCCGGCCATGGGTTATGGCCTCCGCTATCAATACGGTATGTTCAAGCAAACCATCCAGGACGGCTGGCAACACGAAGTTCCAGACAACTGGCTGCGTCGTCCTGACCCGTGGGAGGTCTGTCGTCAAAACGAGACGGTAGAAGTGCCACTCAACTGCTCGTTCAAGCTAAGTGGGGGAAGTTTACGCGCCGTCCTTGGCCAGCCATCCAGTCTGATCGGTATCCCGTTCGATCGGCCCGTGGTGGGTTATGGTGGCAAGACTATCAATACCCTTCGGCTTTGGGAAGCAGCGGCATCCGATTATTTTGATTTTCAAGAATTCAGCAGCGGTGATTTCGTCGGAGCGCTAGCCGAAACACTCCAGGCCGAATCGCTGACCCGCGTACTCTACCCGGACGACCACACTGCCAAGGGACAAGCACTGCGCTTTGTGCAGGAGCATTTTCTCGTCGCCAGTTCACTGGCGGACCTTGTCCGTCGCTTCCGCAAGACCAACACAGATTGGCGCACACTACCCGACAAAGTTGCTATTCAACTCAATGATACGCACCCGACCATGGCGGTGCCGGAGTTGATGCGGATTTTGCTTGATGAAGCACATCTTGGTTGGGACGAAGCTTGGGACCTTACCCAAAGGACTTTGGCCTATACTAATCACACGCTGCTACCGGAAGCTCTTGAGAAATGGCCGCTCGTCTGGTTTGAGCGCATGCTGCCACGTCATCTGGATATCATCTACGAAATAAATCGCCGCCTCATTGACGACGTCCGAAGACGCTATCCCAAGGATGAGGGACGTGTTCAGCGCGTAAGCCTTGTAGAAGAAGGTGCCGAGCGCAAAATTCGCATGGCCAATCTTGCAATCGTCGGCTCACATAGCACGAACGGTGTCGCGGCAATTCATTCCCAGTTGCTCCGCACAATGACAGTCAAGGATCTGGCTGAAATGTTTCCTCAGCGTTTCAGCAACAAAACTAATGGGGTCACGCCCCGGCGCTGGTTGCTGATGTCAAATCCCGCGCTATCGCAAACGATTACCGAAGCCATCGGTGAGGGCTGGGTGACGGACCTGAGCCAATTGAAGAAGCTCAAACCATTGGTCGATGATCAGGGGTTACATCAGGCTTTCCTGAAGGCTAAACGCGAAGCCAAGCTGCAGTTCATCGACTGGCTCAAGCGGACCACAGGTCAAACAGTAGATCCCGGCAGTATCTTTGACTGCCAGATCAAACGCATACATGAATACAAGCGCCAACTGCTCAACGCGCTTCGGATTGTGGTTCTTTATAATCGGCTGCGCCAGAACCCCAATTTCGAGACGACGCCGCGAACCTTCTTCTTTGCTGGCAAGGCCGCGCCCGCCTATGAATTGGCGAAGGTAATTATCAAGTTTCTTAACAATCTCGCCGGAACCATCGACAACGACCCAGTAGTGCGCGGACGGCTTAAGGTTCTGTTCCTACCCGACTACTCTGTTTCAATGGCAGAGCGGCTGATTCCAGCAGCTGATGTCTCCAATCAGATTTCCACCGCCGGTTACGAAGCCAGTGGCACCAGCAACATGAAGTTCATGATGAACGGGGCGTTGACCATCGGCACGCGCGATGGTGCGACCATCGAGATGGCAGAAGAAGCAGGCGAAGAAAATTTCTTTCTCTTCGGCCTGACCGCGGAACAGGTGGCGGGCAGCCGTGGCTGGTACAAGCCGCAGTGGCACTATGACAATGACCTAGAGACTCGGGCCGCATTGGACCTGATCTTCTCCGACTATTTCAATCGCCATGAGCCGGGCATCTTTGCTCCACTGCAGGACGCGCTTCTAACCCATGGCGATTACTACATGCATCTGGCGGATCTCAAGTCCTACTTAGAGGCAGACCAGAAGCTTCGCGACCTCTATGCCGACCCGGCGAGATGGTCCCACAAAGCGATCTTAAATGTGGCTAGCTCCGGAAAATTTTCCAGCGACCGAACAATTGCCGAATATGCGGCTGACATTTGGAATGCAAACGCATGCCCCGTCTCCTAGTGGCTACTGGTAAGAAGGAATATTAAAACTCATGCCAATTTCCCCACTTGCAGGCAAGCCGGCTCCAAAAAAGCTGCTAGTCGATCCCAGTCAGCTTGAACACGAATATTATGAGCGCCGCCCCGACTTAGGAAACCCGAACCAGTTGGTAAGCTTCGGCACCAGTGGACATCGAGGCTCGCCTCTGGAGGGGACTTTCACAGAAGCGCATATTCTGGCTATCACACAGGCCATTTGCGATTACCGGCGCAGTCAGGGCTATGATGGCCCACTGTACATGGGTAAGGACACGCATGCCGTGTCCGGGCCGGCTCAGCGCACCGCACTGGAAGTGCTGGCCGGCAATAACGTGGAGACTATCATCCAAAGAGATGATGGTTTCACTCCGACGCCTGTCATCTCGCGAGCCATCCTCGTTTATAACCGGAATCGTAAAGAGCACCTCGCCGACGGCATTGTCATCACGCCTTCGCACAATCCGCCGGCGGACGGTGGCTTCAAGTATAACCCGCCCAATGGGGGTCCGGCTGACACCGATGTAACACGATGGGTCGAGCGCCGTGCCAACGAGCTGTTACAAAACGGGACTGGCATCAAACGCGTGCCATTTACCGCGGCGATCAAAGCTGACACAACACACCAGGAAGATTTCGTTCTGCCCTATGTCGAGGATCTGAGAAACGTCATCGACATGGACGCGATCCGCAGCGCTGGCTTGAAGCTGGGTGTGGATCCACTCGGCGGCGCCGCCGAACCGTACTGGGAGCCAATCAACTCCGTCTATCGCCTGGATATCGCTGTCGCGAACTCAACCATCGACCCAACTTTCTCGTTCATGACTGTCGATCACGACGGCCAGATACGCATGGATCCATCGAGTCCGTATGCGATGGCACGTCTCGTAGAGCTTAAGGATCGTTATGACGTCGCCTTTGCCAATGATCCAGACTCCGACCGGCACGGGATTGTTACGCCTTCATCGGGGTTGATGAATCCCAATCACTACCTCGCTGTCGCCATTCGCTATCTGTTGACACATCGGCCTAACTGGCAAGCTCATGTCGCGGTCGGCAAGACCTTGGTTAGTAGCAGCATGATAGATCGTGTGGTGCATCAGCTAGGGCGCTCGCTTTGTGAAGTGCCGGTAGGCTTCAAGTGGTTCGTAACGGGGTTATTCGATGGTTCGCTTTGTTTTGGCGGCGAAGAAAGCGCAGGAGCGAGCTTCCTCAGGAAGGACGGCGCCGTTTGGACGACCGACAAGGACGGCCCAATCATGGACTTGCTAGCAGCGGAAATCACAGCGCGCACGAACAAGGATCCGGGCGAGCTATATCAAGAACTAACAACCGAGTTTGGTACGCCATACTACACGCGCATCGATTCGCCAGCGACGCCAGATCAGAAGGCGCGGCTGCAAAAGCTGTCGCCTGATGCGATTACAAGTAACACCCTGGCCGGCGAGCCGATCACAGCGAAGCTGACTTCAGCTCCAGGCAATGGCGCTCCGATCGGCGGCCTCAAGGTCGTCACCGACAGCGGCTGGTTCGCGGCTCGGCCTTCCGGCACAGAGAATATCTACAAGATTTATGCAGAGAGTTTTAAGGATCAAAGTCATCTGGCAGCGATCGTGCAGGAGGCTCAGAAAATTGTGACCGATGCACTACGATCGCCTGCTTCAGCTCTTCAGGAACAGGAGGTGCGCTGATGAGCGACGACAGCGGTCCGAATTTGCCTCCGTTCCCATCATCCTACCGTGCCTCTGGCTTGCTTCTGCACGTTACGTCCTTGCCGTCGCCGTACGGTATTGGCGACGTGGGACCAACTGCAACCGCGTGGATCGATCAACTTTACGAAGCAGGACAAAGCTGGTGGCAGGCGTTGCCGTTGGGACCGACGGGTTATGGCAACTCTCCTTATCAATCACTGTCGTCCTTTGCCGGCAACGGCCTTCTGATTAGCCCAGACTGGCTCATCGAGGATGGCTTGTTACGCTCCAGTGACTGCGCGACGCCCTCATTCTCTTCATCCGCCGTCGATTACAACACGGTTATCCCGTTCAAATACCAATTGCTCGAGAAAGCTTGGAGCAATTTTACCAAAGCGAGATCTGCGGAGCTACGAATTGCCTTTGACCAATTCTGCCACGAGCAGGGGCACTGGTTGGAAGACTACGCGCTCTTTCGAGCCCTGAAAATCCGTTACAACGGCGCTTACTACCTCGAGTGGCCGAGGGAGCTGGTGCGGCGGGCGCCGACAGCTTTGGTCGAGGCCCGGCGTGAGCTCGCGAATCAAGTCGATCAAGTTCGTTTTGCTCAATTCCTATTGTTTCGCCAAGGGGAGCGGCTTAAGAAACATGCCAGAGCTAAAGGCGTGCGCCTGATTGGCGATCTGCCATTTTTTGTTTCTCCGGACTCGAGTGACGTTTGGACCAACCCGGAGTTATTTTTGCTGGACGACCAACGCAGGCCACGCTTCGTGGCGGGCGTACCCCCTGATTATTTCAGCTCACTGGGGCAACTCTGGGGTAACCCCGTCTATAACTGGGACGCACTGCGACAAACTGGCTATCGATGGTGCATCGATCGTTTGCGCGCTCTGCTCGCGCACGTGGATGTGATTCGTCTGGATCACTTCCGCGCCTTTGCAGCGGCATGGCATGTTTCGGCTGGATCACCTACGGCCCAATCTGGCCAGTGGGTGCCGGGTCCAGGCGCTGATTTCTTTAATGCGGTGAAGAAAGAGTTAGGCGGACTGCCCTTTATTGCCGAGGACTTGGGATTGATCACGGCAGACGTTTATGCGCTCCGTGACCAGTTTCAGGTACCAGGGACCCGCGTCCTGCAATTTGCCTTCGACGGCAGTTCAGATAATCCGTACCTCCCTCATAACTATCCCTTCAAATACGGTCGTATACACAGGGACGCATGATAATCCCACAAGCTCGCGAATGGTATGAAGAGTTGCCGCCTAATCAGCGACAAAATCTGTGGCGTTACCTCAACTCGCCACGAGCGTGATAGTCGCGAGGTCGCCTGGGACTTGATGCGTCTGGCGTGGTCGTCTGTGGCTGCGCTTGCCATCGCTCCTCTACAAGATCTTCTCAATCTCGGAGCAGAGGCTCGAATGAACGTCCCCGGTCGGGCGGAAGGCAACTGGAGCTGGCGCAGCACCGAAGAGTTGTTATCGACGGCTGATTTTCACTGGCCGCGGGACCTGACAACAAGCTCAAACCGCTGCACATGGTTCCAAATCCAGCAATCGAAATGGCAGAGACTGTGTTATGATCATCGAACCCAATTGTTTTTCTAGTCGATGTCGACAACACTTGCTCGACAACGATCGCGTTCAGGATGACCTCAAGCGCCAGACTCTGAACGATTATTTCGAGGTCTCCGCCCGCGACCGATTCTGGGCAATCCTCGAAGAGCTCTTTAACCGATTTGGGCTACCGCGATTATCTCGGCGCGCCGCAGCGATTCCGGGTCGAGCATCCTCAAGATATTCACCTGCTGTCCATTTCGTCGTTCCTGGCGACTACCCGTTCGCCAATCGTCTCTAGCCCGGATCATCTCGACTGATTGAGCGATTCCGCTCTGGGGACATGTCGGTGATCCTTTCCGATGGCGACTTTGTTTTTCAACCGTTTGCCAGGTTGAACGCTCGGGCATTTTCGAAGCGGTAGAAGGCAACGTGCTCATCTATATTCACGAAGAAGAGGCGCTCGATGATGTCGAGCGGCGTTACCCAGCTGAGCACTATGTCCTAGTGGACGACAAGCTGCACATCCTGACCACCGTCAAGAAGGCCTGGAACTCGCATGTGACTACAGTATTTCCGCGGCAGGGCCAGTATTTCCACGACCGAAACCTTATCGCCGAATGCCCGTCTGCAGACTTGACGGTCGAGCGCATCGGCGATCTGCTTCATTATGACCTGTCCGCTTTTGCTCGCGGGCGGACAGTCGGTGCAGATTTCTTGGAGGTAACAAAATGAAAGCAACTCAACTACTTCACAACCTGGGCCAAAGTCTCTGGCTCGACAATATTACGCGCGACCTGATTGACAGCGGCACACTGAGGCGCTATATCGACGAGCTTTCCGTGACGGGGCTCACTTCGAATCCCGACGATCTTCGACCACGCGATTAAAAACAGCAGCTCCTACGATCGCTGCGATCCGCAAAAAACTTGACGAGGGTAAGTCCGGAGAGGAGGCTGTTCTTCGAGCTGGCACTTGAGGATCTCACGCGGGCCGCCGATCTGTTTCGACCTATCTTTGACCGCACTAACGGCGTCGACGGATGGGTGTCGTTGGAGGTATCACCTCTGCTTGCTCACGATACCGCCAGCACTCTTACCGCGGCTAAGAGTTTGCATGCTCGAGCGGGCCGCCCGAATCTGTTAATCAAGATTCCTGGCACTAAAGAAGGCCTACCCGCGATCGAAGAGTCGATTTTCGCCGGCGTGCCTATCAACGTCACGTTACTATTTTCACGCGAGCATTACATCGCAGCGGCTGAGGCTTTCTTGCGCGGGATCGAGCGACGCATCGATGCGGGACTTCAACCCAACATCGGCTCCGTAGCCTCGGTTTTCGTCAGCCGTTGGGACGCCGCAGTTGCCGGCAAGGTACCAGCCGCGCTGAACAACAGACTCGGTATCGCGAGTGGCAAAGCGCACTTACAAGGCGTACCGCGACTTGCTCGGTTCACCTCGTTGGGAGCGGATCTATAACGCCGGAGCGCGCCCGCAACGCTTGCTTATGGGCGAGCACAGGAACCAAGGATCCCAAGGCATCTGATGTACTGTATATCAAGGCGCTTGCTGCGCCTTTTACGGTGAACACCATGCCCGAGGGAACTTTGAAAGCCCTCGCCGATCACGGGGACCTTAGCGAGATCATGTCGGCCGACGGCGGCGATTGTGAAGCCGTTCTGGATGAGTTTGCCGCGGCAGGGATCGACATTGATGACCTGGCCGCAAAACTCCAGGATGACGGGGCCAAGTCGTTCGTGAGTTCTTGGAACGATCTAATGGAGGTTATCGCTTCCAAAAGCGCAACCCTTGCGAAGGCCAGCTAGATACATGGAACGCCCGATAAATGTGCTGGTTGTCGATATAGGCGGAACCCACGTGAAGGTCCTTGCCAGCGGCCACAAAGTTCATCGCGAGTTTGATTCCGGTCCAACTTTGACGCCGCACCAAATGGTCGCCGGTGTGAAGAAGCTCGTCGCGGATTGGAAGTATGAAGCTATTTCCATCGGTTATCCCGGTCCAGTTCTTCGGAACAGGCCGGTTTCGGAGCCATGGAACCTTGGCAAAGGGTGGGCCGGCTTCGATTTCGAAGCGGCTTTCAAATGTCCGGTCAAGGTCGTGAACGATGCAGCGATGCAGGCGCTCGGGAGTTATAAGGGTGGCAAGATGCTGTTTCTCGGTCTCGGAACCGGCCTTGGATCCGCCATGATTGTGGATGGCATCGTCGAGCCGATGGAGTTAGGCCACCTGCCTTATAAGAAGGCGACGTTTGAAGACTACGTCGGGATCCGGGGAGTAAAGAAGTATGGCAAGAAACAATGGCGGAGCTTTGTCACCGACGTCGTGAAGCGTCTGGTTGCCGCCCTCGAACCTGACGATGTAGTCCTCGGAGGAGGTAACGTAAAGAAACTGAAAGAGCTACCTTCTGGTAGTCGTGTCGGTGACAATGACAACGCATTTCTAGGCGGCTTTCGCGTTTGGAAAAAAACCAATCGAGGCAATCGCTCCAAATCCGACGGAACGGTCTCAAAAGCCGCGAAAAAAGCGAGGAGATAAACGGTCGTGCACAAAAAGTCCCGCGTTTGTGTTTCGATCGTGATCGTCACACTCTGCTTCTCTCTTGCTTCGACGCGCTCTGAAGATAGCAGTGAAGCGTCCGCCGGAACGCGGTCCCTGGGGCCTCTGCCGTTTCAGTTGGTTCTGCCTCGCGAGCATCTGCTGGGAGACTGGTACGGCACTCGCACATCGCTCGAGGACCTAGGCATCATTCCAACGTTGACCTTCGTTACCGACTCTCTCGGTAACCCGAGCGGCGGAAAGGAACAGGGCTTCACGACGGCCAACAATGTGGGGCTCGATCTGAATTTCGATTTAGAAAAGCTGTGCGGTCTCGAGGGCGGTTCGTTTTTGCTCTCGATGTCATACCGTTTCGGCGGCAACCTATCAGCGAACTACATCCACAACGTTTTTACTGTTCAGCAGGTTTTCGGCGGCGAAACGTTCCGGGTGGTCAATCTGGCCTATCTACAGAAGCTCCTTGATGATCATGTCGAACTCCGACTCGGCCGGATCGCCGCCGGCGACGACTTCCTAGTCTCGCCCTACAACTATGTTTTCGTGCAAAACGGCTTCGATGGCAATCCGGTAGGTATTTTTTTCAACTCGCCTGGTATGACCGCCTATCCCAATGACACCTGGGGAGCTCTTGTCAAAGTAAGACCGACCGCGAGGACCTACATCATGGGTGGCGTCTACAACGGCGATCCGTCCATCCGCGACAACAGTAACCACGGCGTGGATTTCTCGATGGATGGACCGCTGTTCGCAATCGTGGAGATTGCGTATCAACCCAACAGCTTGCCGGGCGACCGCGGCCTCCTCGGCAATTACAAGGCCGGCTTTTGGTACGACAACAGTCGCTTCACCGACTTCAACACCGGTGAACTCGAACGCGGGAACTGGGGCTTCTATAGCCTGTTCGATCAAGTTCTCGTTAGGTTCGGGGAGCAAGAAAGTCATCGTGGTTTCGGTATTGCCGGCTCTTTCTTAGTCTCACCCGACCAGTCCGTCAGCCAGATGCCCTATTTTTTTACGTGCGCCCTTGTTACGCGTGGCATTTTCCCATCGCGTCCGCGAGACATTGTCGGCTTGGGCGTCGTGTTCGGTCATTTTAGCAATGACCTGCAGGATTCTCAGCGGCAGGCGCAACAGCTGAATCCTGACGTGGGAGTGCAGCAACACGAGACAGTGATAGAGTTAACTTACCGCGTGGCTTTGCTCAACAGTGCGCTCTATTTGCAGCCCGACCTCCAGTACATCATCCGGCCCGGCGGTACCGGCTGGCTTCCCGATGCCCTCGTGCTCGGTGCTCAAGTCGCCGTTAATTTCTGAAATGCAGACGAAGACACATTCACGATTTTGCAATGGATAAGCCGACACCTAGGACACCAAGTGATCTGACGAGCGTCGCGTCACAAAACGCCGCTTCTCTCGCGACGGTCCACGGCACGTCAAGGAGCTCTGCTTATGTAATCGTGCTGTCATGCGTAGCAGCGATCGGAGGCTTCCTCTTCGGCTTCGACAGCGGCGTAATTAACGGCACCGTTGATGCCCTGGCAAAGGCTTTCGGCACCAACGCGGCGGGCACCGGCTTCGCCGTCGCTTCAGTGTTGCTCGGCTGCGCCGCTGGCGCCTTCGGCGCAGGCAGGCTTGCCGACTCTATCGGGCGCCGCCCCACGATGGTGTTTAACGCTGTTCTCTTCCTGGCCAGCGCGGCAGCGACAGGGGCCGCCAATTCCGCCCAGTTTTTCATCGCATCTCGGATCGCGAGCGGTCTAGCCATCGGCGCGGCCAGTGTTTTGGCCCCGATGTACATATCCGAAGTGGCTCCGGCCCACATGCGGGGCCGCCTGGCCTCACTGCAGCAAATGGCCATTGTGTCAGGGCTGTTCAGTGCCTTTCTAAGCAATGACATTCTTGCGAGAGTTGCTGGCGGAGCTAGTGCTATCTTTTGGGTTGAGGTACCGACTTGGCGCTGGATGTTCTGGATGGAAGCCGTGCCGGCTGCCGCGTTTCTGTTGGGTACAATGCTAATCCCTGAGTCGCCACGCTTTCTTATTTTCCGTGGCAAACACGAGCAAGCACGCAAGGTCTTCGCGCGCATTGGTGCCGATGCCGAGAGACTGGTGCAGCAGGTCGAGCAAAGCCTCAAGGGCGAACACCGCCCGCGCCTGTCGGATCTTATTATTCCAGGCACGAGACGTATCGCTCCGGTGCTCTGGGTGGGGATGGGTTTGGCCGCTTTTCAGCAATTCGTTGGTATCAACATCATCTTTTATTACGGTGAGATCTTGTGGAAAGCAGCAGGGGCAACGGAACAGTGGGCTCTGCGCATTAACGTGCTCACCGGCTTGGTCAACATTCTCGCTACGATCCCGGCGATTCTGCTCATCGATCGCATCGGCCGGAAACCGTTACTGCTGGCGGGATCAGTGGGCATGGCTCTGACCCTCGGCGCCATGGCAGTTGCATTCGCCACGGCTGACGCAGGCCCTGACGGCAAGCCAGTGCTCAGTCACTTGGCGGCGGTGGCAGGACTAACGGCGGCGAACCTGTACATCGTGGCCTTCGGCATGTCGTGGGGGCCAGTAATGTGGGTGCTGCTAGGCGAGATGTTTCCCAACCAATTGCGGGGAGCGGCTCTTGCTGTTTCCGGTGCCACTAATTGGATGGCCAACTTCACCGTCACCGTCACTTTCTTACCGCTGTTGAACGCAGTCGGTCTGGCGGGTGCTTACGCGCTTTACGCCGTAGCTGCAGCGATCTCGCTGCCATTTGTGTGGGCTGCTGTGCGTGAGACAAAAGGCAAGACGCTGGAACAAATGAAGGACACAACGAACCTGAGTCAGGCTTTGGGTACTGTTGAAAAGGATCTAGGGATAGCAATGCACGACTAGAACGGAATGAAAGGAACATAATAATGAACCCAACAACAAAATCAGTCACCGAGCGTCGCGCATGGAATGCGCTAGTCGCTCACCACCAGAAGGTTCGTGACCTCCATCTCCGCAACCTTTTCGCGGATGATCACACGCGTGGCGAGCGAATGACGACCGAAGCGCTAGGTTTATTCCTGGATTACTCCAAGAATCGGGTCACCGACGAAACCTTGAAGCTACTCGTGCAGCTCGCAGATGAGTCGGGCCTGCGTGAGCGGATTGACGCTATGTTTCGAGGCGAGAAGATCAACATCACGGAAAACCGCGCTGTTCTGCACGTGGCTTTGCGCGCACCAAAAGGAGCATCGATCGTTGTTGACGGCGAGAATGTTGTGCCGCAAGTCCACGCCGTCCTAGACAAGATGGCCGATTTCTCCAACCGTGTGCGGAGCGCCGCGTGGAAAGGCTATACCGGCAAGCGCATTCGCAACGTCATCAACATCGGTATCGGTGGATCTGATCTCGGGCCAGTGATGGCCTATGAAGCATTGAAGCATTATAGCGAGAGAGCGATGACGTTTCGGTTCGTTTCTAACGTAGACGGTACCGACTTCGCTGAAGCGGTAAGGGACCTCGATCCAGCTGAAACGCTTTTCATCATTTCTTCAAAAACTTTCACGACCCTCGAAACCATGACGAATGGGCGCACCGCGCGCGATTGGTTAGTTGCAGGTCTCGGAGGGGATGAAAGAGCGGTCGCCAGGCATTTTGTAGCGGTGTCGACCAATGCTTCGGAAGTGGCGAAGTTCGGCATTGATACCGCCAACATGTTCGGGTTCTGGGATTGGGTCGGCGGGCGTTATTCGATGGACTCGGCAATCGGTCTTTCAACGATGATTGCGATCGGTCCGGACAACTTTCACGCCATGTTGAATGGCTTCCACCAGATGGACGAGCACTTCCGCACAACGCCCTTTGAGCGCAACCTGCCTGTTCTCATGGGACTACTGTCTGTTTGGTACAATGACTTCTTCGGCGCAGCGACCGTAGCGGTCCTTCCGTACGAGCAATACCTGAAGCGATTCCCGGCTTATCTCCAACAGCTGACGATGGAGAGCAACGGCAAACACGTCACACTTGATGGAAGCAGAGTCTCCTACGATACCGGTCCGGTTTACTGGGGTGAGCCGGGAACCAACGGCCAGCATTCTTTTTACCAGCTAATCCATCAGGGAACGCGACTCATTCCATGTGACTTCATAGCGTTTTACAAGACGCTCAATCCACTCGGACGGCACCACGATATTCTTCTCGCGAATGTGTTCGCCCAGGCCGAGGCGCTCGCTTTCGGCAAGACGCCCGAGCAAGTTAAGGCGGAGGGCACGCCGGACTGGCTGGTTCCGCACCGGGTTTTCGAAGGCAACCGACCGTCGACCATGATTCTCGCCGATTCCCTCACTCCCGAGACTCTTGGTAAGCTAGTGGCGCTCTACGAGCATAGTGTCTTTACACAGGGTTCGATTTGGAACATCGACTCGTTTGACCAGTGGGGTGTCGAACTAGGCAAGCAATTGGCCCAACGGATTATCCCGGAACTCGAGAGTAAGGAGGAACCTACTCTCTCCCATGATAGCTCAACCAATAACCTGATTCATCGATACCGAAAATTTAAGGAGGCGTTATGAAATCGATCGGCTTAAACGAACAACAACTGCAGAAAATGAAGTCACATCCCGGCTTCATAGCAGCATTAGATCAAAGCGGTGGTAGCACGCCCGGCGCGCTGCGTCTTTACGGAATCAAGGAAGGAGCATGGTCTAACGAGGATGAGATGTTTGTGATCGTGCACCGGATGCGCACCCGCATGATTACCAGCCCGAGCTTCGCCGGAGAACGAATCATTGGCGCCATCTTGTTCGAGAACACCATGGACAGGGAAATCGAGGGGCAACCTACAGCTGACTATCTTTGGAACGTCAAACGCGTGGTGCCTTTTCTGAAAGTGGACAAGGGGCTTGCCGCTGAGAAGGATGGAGTCCAGCTGATGAAACCCATTCCCGCCCTTGCAGCGCTGCTCGAGAAAGCTAAAACGAAACACATCTTCGGAACAAAGATGCGCTCATTCATCAAACAAGCGGACGCATCAGGTATCAAGGACATCGTGAACCAGCAGTTCGAGCTGGCTGCGCAGATAATTGCTGCTGGACTGGTCCCGATTGCCGAGCCGGAAGTTGACATTCACTGCCCAGAGAAGGCCAGGGCCGAAGAGTTACTCAAAGCAGCTATTCTTGAGAAGCTCAACCAACTGCCAGCAGGCCAGCTAGTCATGCTCAAGCTCACCCTGCCGGAGCAAGATAACTTCTACGCAGATTTCATCAAACATCCCAAAGTCTTGAGGGTAGTTGCGTTATCGGGCGGTTATTCGCGGGAAGAAGCCAACAACCGCTTGCGCCGGAATCACGGCATTATCGCCAGCTTTTCGCGGGCTCTTGCAGAAGGGCTCTCGGCCCAGCAATCCGATGCTGAGTTCAACGCCATGCTGGATCAATCCATTCAGAGTATCTTTGAGGCGTCCACTATCAAGGTAGGCGATGGCCGAAGGATCGGAGAGCAATCGGATGATCGGTCGCGCCTCACGCGAACGGTCTGAGATTTGTAACCACGAGGAATTTCGGATATGGACAAAGGCCCTGTGAAACTTGCCCCTTCGATTCTCGCGGCGGACTTTGCTCGCTTGGGCGAGCAAGTGGCCGAGGCGGAGCAAGCCGGAGCTGACCGCATCCACGTTGACGTGATGGACGGACACTTCGTGCCCAACCTTTCGATGGGGGCCCCGATCGTCGCTTCGTTGCGGCGAGTGACACGCCTGCCACTGGAAACGCACCTGATGATTTCGGATCCAGACTTCTTCCTAGAAGAGTTTGTAGATGCGGGCTCTGATTCGTTTCTTGTGCACTGGGAAGGCAATGCCAATTTGCACCGCACAGTACAAAGCATTAAGGCGTTGGGTAAACGGGCTGGAGTAGCCATCAATCCGGCAACCCCAGCGGCGGTGCTGGAGGAAATCCTGCAGGATATCGAGCAGGTGTTAATTATGACTGTCAATCCCGGTTTCGGGCATCAGCATTTCATCCCGACGACACTGCCAAAGATCCGGCGGGTCCGTTTGATGATCGAGAAAGTTAAGTCAGGGTGCGATCTGGAGGTGGACGGAGGCATCGATGCAGAAACAGCTCCGCTGGCGGTGGCAGCGGGAGCAAACGTTCTGGTGGCCGGAACATCGATTTTTGGTGAAAGCGAAGGAGTGCGAACAGCGATGGGCCGCCTGCGGGCCGAGGTCCAGCTATGGGACAAACCACCTCAAAGAGTCTAGTGATGACGACATCAACAAAGGAGTGATTTATGCAAATTGGGATGATTGGTCTTGGAAGGATGGGGGCAAACATGGTGCGCCGGCTACTGAAGAACGGACAGACATGCGTAGTGTTTGACCGTTCACCTAATGCGGTCAAAGACCTCGTGAAAGAAAAAGCAATTGGAGCTACTTCCCTGGCGGACCTGGTGAAGAAGCTCGAGAAGCCTCGGGCGGTCTGGTTAATGGTCCCGGCGGCAGCCGTGGACAAGACGATCGCCGACCTCCTGCCGCACATTGAGGCGGAAGACATCCTCATCGACGGTGGCAATTCCTATTACGTGGATGACATCCGGCGCGCCAAGGAACTGGCGGCGAGGCGCATCCACTACGTGGACGTGGGGACGAGCGGCGGTGTCTGGGGCCTAGAGCGCGGCTACTGCATGATGATCGGTGGTGAAAAGAAGGTGGTCAAGCACCTCGATCCAATCTTCTCGACGCTGGCGCCGGGCGCGGGTGACGTACCGCGCACGCCGGGCCGCGAAAAACTCGGCGGCACATCGGAGCAAGGCTATTTGCACTGCGGTCCCAACGGCGCCGGGCACTTTGTCAAGATGGTCCACAACGGGATCGAGTACGGGCTCATGGCCGCCTACGCTGAGGGGCTCGGCATCTTGCGTGATGCCAACGTGGGTAAGGAACAACAAGCGATCGACGCCGAGACAACCCCCCTGCGTGACCCCGAGCATTACCAGTATGATCTCGACTTGCGTGACATCGCGGAGGTGTGGCGGCGCGGCAGCGTGATCGCCTCGTGGCTGCTCGACTTGACGGCGGACGCGCTGGTGAAAGATCCCGCGCTGGCCGGATTTGCCGGAAGAGTTTCCGATTCCGGCGAAGGCCGCTGGACGATCAAGGCGGCGATTGACGAAGGCGTCCCGGTGCCCGTGCTGACCACGGCACTCTATGAACGCTTTACCTCGCGCGGTGAGGCGGACTATCAGGATAGACTGCTCTCAGCGATGCGCTTTGGCTTCGGCGGTCATCTCGAAAAACCTTCCAAGTAAAACTCATGAACGCTCCCCATTCCGACGCGTTGGTATTCTTCGGGGCCACCGGCGATCTCGCCTACAAGAAAATCTTTCCATCATTGCAAGCGATGATCAAACGAGGCAACCTCAACGTGCCGGTTATCGGGGTAGCCAAGGCAGGTTGGAGTCTTGATCAACTTCGAGCGCGGGCACGGGACAGCGTCGAGAAGCACGGCGGAGGGCTCGATCCGGCGGCCTTCGAGAAGCTGTCCGGCCTGCTGCGCTATGTTGATGGCGACTACAAAGACGCCGCGACCTTTCAGTCCATTCGTAAGGAGCTAGGCTCCGCGCAGCGGCCGGCGCACTACCTCGCCATCCCGCCGGCACTTTTCGGGTTCGTCGTGGAACAGCTGGCCAAGGCAGACTGTACTAAGGGCGCTCGCGTTGTCGTTGAAAAACCCTTCGGGCACGACCTTGTCTCGGCGCAGGCGCTTAATCGGATTTTGCTCGGGACTTTCGACGAGGAGCACATCTTCCGCATCGACCATTACCTCGGCAAGCGGCCGGTTCATAACATGGTCTTTTTCCGCTTCGAGAATGCGCTTCTTGAGTCGTTCTGGAACCGCAATCAGATCGAGAGCGTCCAGATCACCATGGCAGAGAATTTCGGGATTCAAGGCCGGGGGTCATTCTATGATCAAACCGGCACCATTCGCGACGTGGTTCAGAATCATCTGTTTCAGATCCTGGCAAACCTGGCGATGGAGCCTCCGGTGAGAACCGACAGTGAAACGATGCGCGACGAAAAGGTCAAGGTCTTGAAGGCCATTCGCCCTCTGGAGGCAAAGAATGTTGTTCGCGGCCAGTTTCGCGGCTACCGGAAGGAAAACGGCGTGGCGCCCGACTCGAAAGTCGAAACCTTCGCCGCTTTGCAGTTGAACGTCGACTCCTGGCGCTGGCAAGGCGTGCCGTTTTACATTCGGGCCGGCAAGTCGTTGCCCGTGACCTGCACGGAGATTGTGGTGCGCCTGCGCCGGCCACCGACTGTTTTTCCCACCTGCACTCCCGCGCAGAACTATTTCCGATTCCGGATCAGCCCCGAGGTTACCGGTGCTTTCGGTCTGACGGTGATGGACGCGGAGGAGAGGATGGTCGGCGAACAAGTGGAGCTGCTGGCGAGCCGTCATCCCAGCGTGGAGGAGATGGACGCCTACGAGCGCGTGCTCGGGGATGCCATGGCGGGCGACGCGACCCTGTTTGCTCGCGAGGACTATGTGGAAGAGGCCTGGCGCATCGTCGATCCGGTATTAAAGGCCGACACCCCGCTCTACGGCTACGAGCCAGGTAGCTGGGGCCCGCGTGAGGTCGAAGAGAGAGTTTCACCGGTTGGGGGTTGGCATAACCCTATGGTAGCAGGATGAACGAATGGAGTTGGGCACTGAAAGAATGGAGCGTTGGGGCAATGGAGTATTGGGTGAACGCATCCCTCCGTCACTTCACCGCTCCAATCTCTACTTAGGAGATTTCATGAAGATTAAAATATTTCCCGACGCGGATGCAGTGGCGCAGAAGGCAGCCGAAATCATTGCCGCGGCGGCCCGCGCGGCAGTGAAGGCGCGCGGCCGTTTCATTGTCGCCGTTAGCGGCGGCCACACCCCATGGCAAATGCTGCGTGCCCTGGCAGACGAAGAGGTCCCGTGGAAGGACACGCATGTTGTGCAAGTGGACGAACGTATAGCCCCTGCGGGAGACCCGGATCGAAACCTTACCCACTTGTATGAAAGCCTGCTTGAACATGCGCCGCTGCGGCGCGAGCGGATCTATGCAATGCCGGTAGAATCACCGGAACTCGAAAGCGCGGCCGGACGGTATACCGGTACTCTCCGGGAGATCGCCGGATCACCGCCCGTGCTAGACCTTGTCCATCTGGGTCTCGGTCCAGACGGCCACACCGCCTCGCTTGTACCGGGAGATCCGGTTCTGAACGTCACCGATTCGGAAGTTGCGCTGACTGGAATCTACCAGGGGAGGCGCCGGATGACGTTGACGTATCCGATTCTTAATCGCGCACGCAGCATCCTCTGGCTCGTAACCGGAAAGGACAAAGTTGCAGCGCTCGCGCGCTTGCGCGAGGGCGATGTGACGATTCCAGCCGGCCGGATTCAGAGCGACAACGCCTTGGTTCTCGCCGACCAGGCAGCGGCGGGGCCACTCTGATTCGACTGAGGTGCGAATTACGCGAATGTAAAAGCGAGATGACACGATATGCGCATTGGGATTGCCACGGATCACGGTGGATTTGATTTGAAGGAAGAGTTGGTCAAACAGCTCCGCGGGGCCGGACATGAGGTCGTCGAGTTCGGTGCGCATCGACCCAATGAAAGCGATGACTATCCAGACTACGTCGTCCCTCTCGCGCAAGCAGTAGCTGCTCAGGAAGTAGAGCGAGGACTGGCGATTTGCGGGAGCGGTGTGGGCGCGTCGGTGTGTGCAAACAAAATTCGGGGCGTTCGTGCTGCGTTAATTCACGACCATTTTTCAGCTAGGCAAGGTGTCGAGGACGATCACATGAACATTCTGTGTATGGGTGGCAGGACTGTAGGACCAGCCGTCGCCTGGGATTTAGTCCAGACGTTTCTCGCCGCCGAGTTTAGTCAGGCGCAGCGACATTTGCGTCGCCTGGCCAAGGTAGCTTCCCTGGAGACAGATAACGACTATGCCAAAACAATTGGGAGAGAATTATGACGGACGAGCAAATGACTCAGTTAGCGATCAACACAATTCGCACGCTCTCGATCGATGCGGTCCAGCAGGCCAAGTCCGGGCACCCCGGCACACCGATGGCGCTCGCACCTCTGGTCTACACGATCTGGAATCGCGTCATGCGCTTCGATCCGCAGGACCCGATCTGGCCCAACCGCGATAGATTTGTCCTCTCGAACGGCCACGCCTCGATGCTACTTTGGTCCATCCTCCATCTTATCAGCATACAGGCGGTCAATGCTGAATACGAAAGCCTCGGTCATCCATCGGTTTCTCTCGATGACATTCGTCATTTCCGCCAGTTCAACAGCAAAGCCCCTGGACACCCCGAGTATCATTGGGTTTCGGGTGTTGAGACGACGACCGGTCCACTTGGACAAGGCGTTGCGACGAGCGTCGGGATGGGCATTGGCGGGAAATGGCTAGCCAACCGTTACAGCCGGCCGGGCTTTGAGATTTTTGACTATAACATTTATGCTGTTTGCGGAGACGGCTGCCTGATGGAGGGCGTCGCCTCGGAAGCAGCGTCACTGGCCGGTCACCTGGGCCTCAGCAACCTCTGCTGGATCTACGACAACAACCACATCACCATCGAGGGAAAAACGCGCATCACTTTTACAGAGGACGTCGAGGCGCGATTTCTGGCTTACGGATGGAATGTTTTGCGTGTAGGCGACGCCAACGATATCGATCGCATCGAGCACGCCATAGACATCTTTCACAAGACGAGTGATCGGCCAACGTTCATTGTTCTCGACAGCCACATTGGTTATGGGTCGCCGCATCGACAGGACACCGCTGCCGCGCACGGCGAACCTCTGGGCGAGGATGAAGTCCGCCTCGTTAAGAAGTTCTACGGCTGGCCGGAAGATGCGAAGTTTCTTGTGCCCGACGGCGTCTACGAACACTTTGCCGCTGGTATCGGAGCGCGCGGTGCGAAGGCCCGGCAAGAATGGACAGAACTCTTTACTGCGTATCGAGCCAAGTTTCCCGACTGCGCGACCGAGATCGAGCAGATGCAGCGCAGGGAGCTGCCCGCTGGGTGGGACCGCAACCTTCCGGTCTTTCCATCCGATCCCAAGGGCATCGCGGGGCGGGACGCTTCAAGCAAGGCGCTGAACATCCTTGCTCAGAACATCCCCTGGTTTCTCGGGGGATCAGCGGATCTCGGACCATCGAACAAGACTACTCTCACGTACGAGGGCGCGGGAGACTTCGAGCCCGATAACCGGGCAGGGAAAAATTTGCACTTCGGCATCCGCGAGCACGCGATGGCCGCGACGGTGAACGGGCTCTCGCTATCCAAGCTCCGCGCTTTCGGGGCGACGTTCTTCATCTTCAGCGACTACGCGCGGCCGGCGATCCGCCTATCAGCTTTGATGGAACTCCCTACTATATTTATTTTCACACACGATGCGATGGGTGATGGTGAAGACGGCCCGACCCATCAGCCGGTAGAGCATCTGGCATCGTTGCGAGCGATCCCCGGGTTAGTCACTCTGCGGCCCGGTGATGCCAACGAGGTTGTTGAGGCCTACCGCTACATCATGCAGTTGCGTCACGAGCCCGCTGTTTTGGTGCTGTCGCGCCAACCGCTGCCGACACTGGATCGGAAGAAGTACGCGCCGGCGTCTGGAGTCGCGCGCGGCGCCTATGTGCTCGCTGACACTTCACGCGACAACCCTGAAGTGATTCTCATCGCATCGGGTAGTGAGGTGAGTCTCGTTGTGGAAGCTCACGAGAAGCTTATTGCTGAAGGCATCCGGTCGCGCGTCGTATCGATGCCGTCTTGGGATATATTCGAACATCAGACGCAGGAATATCGGGATGAAGTGCTGCCGCAGCAGGTGACGGCGCGCGTCGCGGTGGAGCAGGCATCGACTTTCGGATGGGAGCGATACGTCGGGGGCTCGGGGCGCATGATCGGCATGAAAACTTTTGGCGCGTCCGCGCCGCTAAAAGAATTGCAGAGAAAGTTTGGCTTCGAACCAAACCGGGTGGTGACGGCCGCAAAGGAATTGCTCGGCAGGAATTAGGATGGTAACGCATCCCTTCCTAAAAGAGGCATCTGCTCGCACGCTGGTTGCCGGCGATCTTCAGGCCGTTTTCCTGCCGGATCACGGAATGCTCGGTGCTTCGCTCCGTTATCAGGGCGTGGAGATCCTAAGGCGCGTGGAGGATCTTGAAGCTGCCGCTGCAATGGGAAGCAGCGCCGGAATACCGTTGCTCTACCCGTGGGCGAACCGGCTTGCTGAGCCGCGCTATCGAGTTCTGGGGAAAGAAGTTGTTCTCGATAGGTCATCACCACTTCTCCACTTCGACGAGCATGGACTTCCGATGCACGGTGTGCCATGGCCTTTGCTTTCCTGGGTCGTAACTGAAGCGAGAGAAGACTTCGTGGCGGCGCAACTCGATTGGTTCAGCAGTGATCTACTTGCCCTCTTCCCTTTTCGCCACCGCGTTGAGCTGGCGGCGACTCTTCGTCCCGACGGCCTCACCCTGGAAACGACGGTGGTCGCAAGTTCCGAGGGACCGGTCCCGGTGAGCTTTGGTTTTCATCCCTACTTCGGCTTTGCAGAGCCTGCGCGCGCGAGCTGGCACTTGAAACTACCGGCGATGCGGAAACTTCTACTCGACAGGCGTGGAATCCCGACCAGTGCGGAGGAGCGCTTTGCCGAATTCAACGACGAACTCGGTGACAACAGTTTCGATGATGGTTTTGTGCTGACGGAAGAGCGCACGACATTCTCAGTCGCGGGAGCTAATTACAAGATCCGCGTGGAATTGCTCGCGGGCTATCAGTACGCGCAGATCTTCGCGCCCAAGGACAAGGACTTTATCGCGCTCGAGCCGATGACTGCGCCGACGAGCGCTCTCGCCAGCGGCCGCGGACTCCGGTTTGTCCCGCCGGATGAACGATTTCAGGCGGTGTTCCGGATCGGAGTCGATTGAGCTACTCGAAGTACAGAATCAAGACAGGTGCATTGCGTCCAGCGAGAGCGGGCCCGGGAAAGATTTCTCTCTTCGGTCGAAATGATAATCTGCGCTTTTTAGACTTCCCCTGACAACGGTCGCATATCCATGGAGAACCCGCGTAATCTGCGAAGAGCTTCAGGTATCTCGGCACAAAAAATCAGAGAGGGCCGGAGTTGTCCCCTAGGAGCGACTCTTTATCCGGAAGGGGCAAACTTTAGCGTCTACTCGAAGCACGCAACGGCGGTCGAGCTTCTTCTCTTTGATGGTGTCGATGATGCTCGGCCTGCGCGTTTGATCCGCATCGATCCCTCAACCAACCGCACCTATCATTACTGGCATGTATTCGTACCGGGCGTGAGAACCGGGCAGATCTACGGCTATAGAATTGACGGACCCTACGATCCTCCGAGCGGAATGCGCTTCGATCCCGCCAAAGTCCTCCTCGATCCGTATGGACGCGGCACCGTTGTGCCGAAGAATTACAGTCGCGAAGCTGCCCGGAAGGAAGGCGACAATTGCGCGACGGCTATGAAGAGTGTGGTGGCCGATCCGGGTGCCTACGATTGGGAAGGCGACAGGCCGCTTAACCAGCCCTCCTCTCTGACGATCATCTACGAAATGCATGTGCGCGGCTTCACCCGCCATCCGAGCTCCGGCGTGGCGGAGAAAAATCGCGGCACTTTCGCTGGTCTGATCGAGAAGATCCCGTATCTGCGCGAGCTCGGCGTGACTGCAGTCGAACTGATGCCGGTGTTTCAGTTCGATCCCCAGGATTCACCGCCTGGGAGAATCAATTATTGGGGCTATGCGCCGATCTCATTCTTTGCGCCGCACGAAGCGTATAGCTCGCGTCAGGACCCGCTCGGGCCATTGGACGAGTTTCGCGATATGGTCAAGGCGCTGCACCGGGCGGGTATCGAGGTGATTCTCGATGTTGTGTTCAATCACACTGCCGAAGGCAATCACGACGGCCCGACGTTGAGTTTTCGCGGCTTCGACAACATCACTTACTACATTCTCGAACAAGATCGCTCGCGCTACGCCAACTACAGCGGTACGGGAAACACGCTCAACGCGAATCATCCTATTGTCCGCCGGATGATCCTGGACAGCCTCCGCTATTGGGTCAAAGAGATGCATGTCGATGGTTTCCGGTTCGATCTGGCAGCGATCCTTGAGCGCGACGAGTCAGGAAAATTGATGCCGAATCCGCCTGTATTGTGGGACATTGAATCAGACCCGCAGCTTGCGGGGGCAAAGCTCATCGCCGAGGCCTGGGACGCGGCGGGACTTTATGAAGTGGGCAGCTTTATCGGCGACAGTTGGAAGGAGTGGAATGGGCGGTTCCGAGACGATGTGCGGAGTTTTTTTCGCGGCGAAAAGGATTCTGTTGGACGTTTTGCTGACCGTTTGCTTGGTAGCCCGGCAATTTACGGTCATAAAGAACGCGAGGCTGAGGAAAGTGTTAATTTTGTAACATGCCATGATGGCTTCACCCTCAACGACCTCGTCTCGTATGATCGCAAGCACAATGAGGCGAACGGCGAAAATAACCGCGACGGGGCGAACGACAATCGAAGCTGGAACTGCGGTGTTGAAGGTCCCACCGATGATCCCGACGTGGAGAAGCTCAGAAACCAGCAAGTAAAGAATTTTCTGACTGTAACGATGCTTGCGGTTGGCATGCCCATGCTTCTCATGGGTGATGAAGTGCGGCGAACACAGCGTGGGAACAACAACGCCTATTGCCAGGATAACGAAACCAGCTGGTTTGACTGGACGTTGCTCGCAAAGAATGCTGACGTCCATCGCTTCGTGACCTTACTCAATGCGCGACGCGTACTGCGAGATCTGGAGCCGGAGCGCCAGCATGTAAGCTTGAACCAGCTTCTCCGCGGTGTGAACCTAGCTTGGCACGGCGTGAAACTTAACCAGCCAGACTGGGGCGAATCTTCACATAGCATTGCGTTTACGGTGGAAATCCGCATGGAAAAGCTGCTTTTTCACGTGATCTTGAACGCCTATTGGCAGTCGCTCGATTTCGAGCTACCGCGATTGGATAGCGTGGGCGAAAATCTATGGCGCCGCTGGATTGATACAGCCCTCGAGGCCCCGCACGATATCCTTGAATTCGAGACGGCAGAGTCGGTTCCTGGCTATGCCTATCGGGCCGAGTCGCGTTCTGTGGTGATGCTCTTTAGGGAAGTTTAATCCCGTGGATTCCCGCGGATTTTTCTGAACTATTAAACAACCTTACTCGGTCGCAACGTGAGCGCGTTTCGCCGCTACCGACGGTTTCATCAAAAAAGTGAGAACTACGAGTGGATGCTCAAATCCAGCATCGCACTCGCGCTTTGTAACTAAGGTATTCGTCTCCGAATTTTCGTTGGAGGTACTTTTCTTCGCGTAAGCAGAAACCGTCAGCGAGATAAATATTCTTCCTGCTGATCAATTTGCTAGGAGGGACGTACATCTTCCTTAATCGCCATGGCTTCTTTGACGGAGATCCGAATGTGGACAACGACATTCCGGCCGCAAGTTGCGGATCGAGGTCGTTATGCTCCCTTGGCTGGGTCTAACCACGCTTCTCGTCATTCTTCTTAGCAATCTCTGGCGCGCGTGATAAGGCCGCGGGTCCGTTCGCCGCACTAATCTGGCTATCGCCAAGCCGCCAGCCCAGTTATCCAAGCATTGGTCGCGGTCCACTCGACCGCTCGGCATTTGTCACGTTAAGAGAGCGCGAGAAGAACGAAGATTCTCTGAGATTTCGACGGTCAAACGCTTGAGAAACAGATGGGAAAACATGACCGAACAATGGCTGACACTAATCGTATCTCGATCGGCAAAACTGAAGCCCCAAACGCGCCCGTACCCCGCGTGGTGATTGTTGGTGGGGGCTTCGGTGGTCTGGCTGCCGCAAAAGCTCTTCGCAAGGCACCAGTCCAAGTCATTCTGATTGATCGGACAAACCATCGGCTTCGACTTCCACGCGGTGCCTTCTTTTCGACGACTGGGACGTGCGTGACCCATTTTTCTTAAAACATCCTTTTTTGACTATGTCTGACCTTTATCTCGTTTCGCGAAAAACCGCGCTAGTCGCTATCGATCTGCAAAACGCAATTATGGGAATCAGTGCGGCCCCGTATCCGGCGACGCAAGTCGTGCAAAGAAACCGGAAGATTGCCGACGAGTTACGAGCTCGGGGCGGGTTGGTGGTGTGGGTGCGCGTTAACCTCAAGCAGTTCATCCAGTTGCCCGTCGATGAGCCCTCGCCTTTAGCGGGCAAACCGCTGCCAGATGAGCTCTCGGAAATTGTGCGATCAGCCGGATTCCAAGACGGGGACCTTTTGGTTACCAAGCGCCACTGGGGTGCGTTCGCAGGCACGTCGCTCGAGCCAGAACTGAGGAGCCGTGGCATCGATACGGTCGTGCTAACCGGAATCTCGACGAACGGGGGAGTCGAATCAACGCTGCGTCAGGGGACGGGCCTGGGCTTCGCGTTCGTCGTAGTTGAAGACGCCTGCTCCGGCCAAGATGCCGAAGAGCATCGCTTTGCCTTTGAGAGAATCTTCCCGCGCCTCGCGCGGGTCCGCACTGTAGAGGAGGTCCTGAAGGCGCTTGCCTGAGCAGACACTGGAGAAAGGATCGGCATCATTTGGGGGCGCAGACAGGGGTCACGGCAATCCTGTTGTCGATTATTCTGCTGGCAGCTTTTGTGTTCAAAGCTTCGAAGGGCCGACAACGAGTGCTGATCGACTTACACTTTTTAGAAGCAGAGTTTCTCCGCTTCGGCTGTCACTCAGTTCACAACCAATGGCCTGTCATTCGCGGGTTAGATGCTGATCCCTTATATGCCTCACTCGTGCTGCGAGCGAATCGCCAAGCGTTGCCGGCTGGCTTATGGCTCCTCTAGGACTGGGAATGATGTGCACTTATCCATGGCTGGGGAAGTTGACTCAGCGCTGTCGTATCAGAGGGACATCCACCGGAGGAGTAACGGTAGCGTTTTGGGGGACGTTACCTTTTCTCTTTTTAAGCTCCCATCCTCTGAATCGCTGATTCTGGCAGTTACGCTGTTCATCGAGGCATAGGCATGAGTGCGATGGGTATTCCGTCCATTTCTGCTGCTTATGGATCGGTACGAAAGGAACAACTGCCGATGGCAACAAAGTCTTTGAACATTGTGCAACGTCTTGGCGGTCCCGCACTGACGACCCTTTGCGCAAGCTTTCTCGGTTGGCAGCGGCTGTTCATTCGCCCGCCAATGCAACCAAAGCGTTTACGATCAGCTTTGCCCTCTTATGCAGCTTGCATGAGTTGCTGATTGTAGCTACGTCAGGTTCCCCGCTTTCCTTGGAAAAGATTCAGCATTCGCCGCTGAACGATCAGAGGTTCCCTCGCTAATGTTTTGATTTGGATACTCTCGTGCTTTGCCAAGGCGGCCACGAAGTAGCGTAAGTGGTGGAGTTCCATCGAACTAACGAGGTAGCATCGGTTCAGCCGATACTGATGCAAGGAACATTATCTCAGGGTGCCTGGTGCGCGCGGGTAGTGTGATACATGATGAAGACCACCTTTCGAGACCAAGGATTGCGAAGCGGAGCAATAAGATAATGGAGTGCTAAGGCCAAGCCGGAGCCGTTAGAGAGAGACCTCGTGGTGCTGAGTTATCTCGGAGGTACTGAAACGCGGGAAGCACGACGATTTTATGAAATGTCCGGCCTCAAAAGCTTGAGAAAGAAATAGGAACACAAACAGAACTCATGCTCGCGCTAATCAATCCGGCAGCTCTTCCTGCTCTTCGAATCGCCGCGACATTATTCTTCATCATCTATTTGCTATTCGGCGCCTATATCTTTCGCAACCGTCACCGATTCTTTGACCGCGATCCGAACGTCGACAACGATATTCCGGCCGTTCGCAAAGTGAGGATCGAAGTAGTCACGATCCCGTGGCTCGTTTTGACCACGCTTATCCTGGTTCTGCTGATCAGTTTCTGGCTCGCTTAACGAGGGCGGTGTCCGTTCAGTAAGCTGATTCGGCCCTCTACCGGGGCGGCGGCGAGAAAAGCCAAGATTCTCTGAGATTTCGACGGTCAAACGCTTGAGAAAGAGATGGGAAAATAAGACGGAACAATGGCGGACACTAATCGTATCTCGATCGGCGAAACTGAAGCCCCAAACGCGCGCGTACCCCGCGTGGTGATTGTTGGTGGGGGCTTCGGTGGTCTGGCTGCGGCCAAAGCCCTTGGCAAAGCGCCGGTCGAAGTCATTCTCATTGACCGGACGAACCATCATGTTTTTCAGCCGCTTCTTTACCAGGTAGCGACCTCAGTACTCGCGCCGTCGCAAATGAGTTCGCCAATCCGCGAAGTATTGCGAAGACACAAGAATACAACGGTGATCATGGGCGAGGTTACCGGCGTAGACAAGGCGCAACGCTGCGTTTTTGTAAACGATGCGGACCGCGAGCATGTGCCGGTGCGTTACGACTACCTCATTCTCGCCACCGGTGCGCGACACAGTTATTTCGGACACAACGAATTTGAAAAGTTTGCTCCGGGATTGAAAAGCCTGGCCGATGCCGTCGGTATTCGAAACAAAATCCTGAGCGCGTTTGAGCAGGCCGAGGCCGAAGAAAATGTCGATCTTCACCGCGATTTGTTGACGTTCGTTTTGGTTGGCGCCGGACCAACCGGTGTCGAAATGGCGGCGGCACTCGCTATTTTCGTTCGAACGTCATTACGTTCCGAATTCCGCCGGATCGATCCGACTTCAGCACGAATTGTTTTGATCGATGCCGCTCGAAACGTTCTTGGGACGTTTGCCCCGAGTCTCTCTGAGGCAGCGGAGTTCCATCTACAAAAGCTCGGAGTCGAAATCCATCTGGGCCATGACGTCGAGAACATCGACAGCGAAGGAGTCATTGTTGCAGGGGAGCGAATCGCGAGCAAGACAGTGATCTGGACGGCCGGTGTTACGTCTTCCCCCGCTGGAAAATGGTTAGGGGCGGAGACCGATCGCGCGGGTCGCGTGCGTGTTCAAAACGATCTTCGAGTTCCAAATCATCCGGAAATTTTCGTGGTCGGCGATACGGCCTCGCTCGATCAGGACGGAAAACCTCTAGCGGGCGTCGCCCAGGTCGCAATGCAACAAGGACGCTATGCAGGAAAATTGATTCGGCGCCGCTTACCGGCAAGAGGCCGCCCAAACCTTTTCGTTACTTCGACAAAGGCACCATGGCCGTCGTCGGCAAGGGCTACGCAGTTCTGCAAAGTGGGAAAATTCGTCTGCACGGTCTCCTCGCATGGCTCGCATGGGCTTTCATCCATATCACTTTCCTGTCTCAGCTTAGTCTTGAAAATCAGCGTGTTCTTGCAATGGGGTTGGCAGTTTCTGACGGGGCAACGCGGCTCGCGTCTCATCGTGAATTACCAGCAATCTGAACCGGCACAAACAACGCCGCCCAGTCCAGCCGCCGCAGATCGGGGAGCTCAACCCGCGCATCTCGAAACCACTTTGACTAAGTGATGAAACTGATCGCGGCCGGAATAAGTCATAAGACCGCGCCGGTCGAACTCCGCGAGCAGCTCGCCGTGAAACAGTCCGAGATTGTCGATCTTGCGTTTGTGCTGAAGTGCTTCGGCCATCTCGACGAAGTCGTTCTGCTTTCAACTTGCAATCGTGTTGAAATCTACGGAACAACCCGACAGGCAATCGGCCACATTAAATCGCTGTTGCAGTTGCGTTGCGCCGGTTCGCGCGATTTGGATCCGCACATTTATCTGTACCAGGGCGCCGCCGCCGTGCGTCATCTGCTCCGCGTTACCGCCGGTCTGGACTCGATGGTGCTCGGAGAAACTGAAATCACCGGCCAAATCAAAAATGCCTACGAGATCGCTCGCAACGCTGAACTGACCGGCCGCGTTTTGAATCGGCTGTTTCAAAGGGCGTTTCAGGTAACAAAAGAAATTCGGACGCGCACAGGGATCGGGCGCGGCACCGTTTCAATCAAAAGCACAGCAGTGGAATTGATTGGAAAGACCGATCTGTCGCAGCAATCGATCATGGTACTCGGCGCCGGCGAGATGGCGGAAAACTGTGTTCGACTTCTATTAAAAAAAGGCGCGCAATCGATCTTCATTTCGAATCGTTCGTTCGATCGCGCGCTCGATCTCGCCATCCGGTACGGCGCAAACGGGGTCTGCTTTGGTGACTGTCTCTTCGGAATGCGCTACGTGGATGTTGTCATCGCGGCGACCAGCAGCCCGGAGACATTGCTAAATCGCGCTGACGTAGAAAATGTAATGAAAGCCCGAGGCCAGCGACCGCTGCTTCTCATCGATCTCTCCGTCCCGCGTAACATCGACTCCGCGGTCGTCAGCCTCGATAAAGTCTCTTTATATAATATAGATGGCTTGGAAGCGCTGGCGCGCGAGGGCCTGCGGAATCGCGAGCGCGAGTTAGGCGCCTGCCACCAAATCATCGAGGCGCATGTTACGGCGTTGATCGAAAAACTGCGCGCTGAAAGCGAATGGCGTTACCTAAGCGATCGCTCGTGTCGATCTTCCCGACCACACCACCTCGGAGTTGAGTCAGGCCCACTTCTACAAGCGACCTAGAAGGGATGAACTGTGCCCACGCGTCTTTTAAGTCTGCAGTTGTTCCTGGCGATCGCAGTCGCACGTGCGCGAAACGATCCGCCGCCAAGTTCTGAGAGAACTTGGTTGTCACCGGGACTTTTCAATTACGAGAACGAGTTTGCGGAAGCTGCACCGACTCCCGAGGATTACAATGGCTGTCTGCGCTCGACACTTCAGTTCGCGATCAGCCATAATAAATGTTATGAAACGTTCCTGCGGAGCTCCAGGCGTTCTCCTAAAGATCTCTTTCATCGGAGCGACACAATTTTTCGTGATCATCGGGATCGCAGTTGCCCGTGATGATGCACCTCCGTCGCCGGTGCGGCCTTGGGCAGCGCCACCCCTTCCGACATACGAAGGAGAACTTCGCCATTACAAATTGACTGAAGCTGAACGTCGTTATTACCCGGCAATCGATCCGCGAAAGACCTATAATCTCGCGGAACTAATTGATATTGCGCAGCGTAGCAACCCGGAAACACGTGTTGCCTGGGAGCGCGCACGGCAGGCAGCTGCTGCCGTCGGTCTGACCGAGAGCGCTTACTACCCGTATATCGTCGCGGCTGCCGTCGGAGGATACGACCGGGCCTTTATTCCGTTTCCGACGTTGCGGACGACGCAAAGGCCGCCCTCCAACGGCAACCTCCCCAACGTGGAGATCGTCGGCGGCGGTACGTTGATCACCCAATCGCTGTTGGCGCGCGGCGAGTTGACGGCGAAGTGGCTGCTGCTCGACTTTGGTGAACGAAAAGCGACCAGGGCAGCAGCACGCGAGCAGCTGATGATGGCAAATGTCGGCTTTAACGGAACGCACCAAAAAATTGTGTTTGACGTGACCGACCGCTTCTACCAACTCGGCAACGCGCGGCAAAAGGTGATGGTAACTCAGAGCGCGCTGGACGCGGCGAAAACCGTGGAGCAGGCAGCCCAGGCCCGGTTCGATAACGGGCTCGCCACCAAACCTGAACTGCTCCAGGCCCAACAGCAGAGTGCACAATCAAATTTTGACGTTCAGGCAAGCCTCGGTGTGGAGAGCGATGCCCGAGTAGCTCTCATCGAGAGCATCGGTCTTCTGCCGACCGTGTCGCTCAAAGTGGCAGATCTGCCGGAGAAGAGTCATCTAGCCGCTCAGACGGCAGATTCCGTTGGTGAACTCATCACAAAAGCTTTGTCCCAACGACCGGATCTAGTCGCGAAGCTTGCAAATGTCCGCGCCAAGGAACAGGGGATTCTCAGGATCCGCGCTGAGTACTATCCAAAGGTCACGCTGGATGCGCATGGTTCCGAAACCGAGCTGGACGTCAGCATTACAAACTCGGACTTTTTCGGTGGCGCCCGGCCAACTTTTGGCGTTTTCCTCAACGCTGAGGTGCCGATCTTCGACGGGTTCGCTCGCCGGCACAAACTCGACATGGCTGAGGCTGACCTGCATCAGGCCGAGAACGAACTTGCTGGGGCGCGCGACTCGGCTGCGCGAGAAGTGTGGAAGGCGTACACCGATTACAAAACCGCGCTCAAGAAACAGGACGCGGCCGAAAAGTTAGTCACTGCGTCGAAGAGCGCGTTCGACGCGGTACTCGAGTCCTACAAACAAGGTCTAAGCACGTATCCCGAGGTCGTTAGCGCGGAGCGCAATCTCACGGCTGCGCTGGCGACAAGTCACGATACGCAGTCAGCAATTTACACCAGTCAAGCCGCCCTTGCGCTGAGCGTTGGTGATCTTGCCCGCCCGACACCGCCAATCGCCAGGCAACCACGAAGATGAAAACTGAATTTGCGCCAGTCGCCCCGGGCAGCAGCAACAATCCTCCACGAGTCCGGCGCGATCGGTCTCGGCCGGTCGTGTTTGTTGGGTTGCTCCTGCTCATCGGGGCATTGGTGTTCGTGGTTCGACCGTTGAGTCACCGCTCACCTACGATCGATATCCTCGGTTCCTATTTTCCGGCCTGGATGATCTGCATTGTAAGCGGGCTGACGCTGACGCTTGTCGCGCACTGGATTGTGCAAATGTGCCATCTGAAGCCATATCTCGGTCCGGCGCCGCTCGTTTATTCATGCCTGATGATCATCTTCACGTTTGCGACCTGGATTCTTTTTTATCAAAACTAAAATGCACCAAGCAGCCCATTCTTCAGACGAGAATGTCGCAGGCGTTACTGCCTCAGCGGATGAAGCTGTCGAGGGCCGCAAGTTCATTCGCAAGATTACATCGCTGATCATCGTTGCGGGCGCGGTGCTGATCACACTCTATGTCTGGGGAATTATCGAACGACATCCCCGGACCGATGATGCCACAGCGCGCGCCAACGTGGTGGGCATTGCGCCGCGTGTGGCGGGTCAAATTCTCAAGCTCAATGTGCAGGACAATCAAGCGGTGAAAGAAGGCGACGTGCTTTTCGAAATCGACCCGGAGGATTACCGACTCACCCTGGAAAAGGCCAAAGCTGATTTGGCCGCCCTGGATCGACAGATTGCACAAGCGGGTAGCACCTTGCGGCGCCTGGAACCGCTCCTACCCAAGAGCTTTACGACCGCCGAAAACGTGGATGAAGCCCGAACTAAACTGACGACCCTACAAGCTCAGCGCGAAGGTGTGGTGGCCACCATCAACCTCGAGGAACTCCACCTCTCCTACTGCAAGGTCATCGCACCTTTTTCCGGACGTGTCATCAATCTCAACATTTCGGCCGGCGCCCATGTTACCACCGGGGTTCCTGTCTTCTCGTTGCTCGACACGAGCAAATGGTACGTCATCGCGAATTTTCGCGAGGCCGAGATTCGACATATGGCTCCGGGCAGCGAAGCGATCGTTTATCTTTCGTCTGCGCCTAACCAACGCTTCCGTGGAAAAGTGCAAGGAATCGGATGGGCAGTGAAGCCCGAAGGCGAGATCGATCTGCCTCCCTCCGGGGTGCCTTATGTGAAGCGCGAACTGAACTGGGTGCGCGTCGCGCAACGATTCCCTGTCCGTATCGAAGTCGAAAATCCCGACCAAGATCTTTTCCGCATGGGCGCATCAGCCGTAGCGATTATCAAAGGTCCACCACGGTAAATGAACTCGCACATGGTCAGGGTCACTATTTGGCGTTCCGCCTCTCCCCTTGCTGAAGGGGAGAGGATTGAGGTGAGGGGTTCCACGACGAAAATAAGATCAGAAAACCCTCACCCTACCCTCTCAGCGTTCCACCCCGGTCGCGATCCCCGGGAGGCGAATGTCGCCCTAATCATATGAGCGCGATAAGCGCAACTGCGCCGGAGCCAGCTTTTTTGCCGTTTGCTTCTCTCGCCTGGTTCAAGCGCCAGTTAGCGCCGACGCCTGAACGCGCTCGGCGAACGGCGATCATGGTCGCTGCCGCAGTTTTGTGCGTGATCATTTCCATGACGCTGCAGGTGCCAGAGCTATCTGTTACCGCTTACATGCCTTTCTTCATGTCAAAGGAAAGCAAGTTTCTCACGACACTTACCGGAGTCATCGGGCTTATCGGCCTGACCATCGGCATCGGCGTGAGTCTCCTACTTTACAAGTTTACCTATGGTCATCCCGAATTGCGCATCCCCGGAATGGCAATCGCGATCTTTCTTGGAATGTGGCTGTCCCGCGTTTTTGTGATCGGGCCACTCGGATTTCTCATAGGTTTTGTTGTGACTGCTACACAATCGGTCGGAGAAGCAGTCCCCTCCCCTGAACTCTTGGTGCGAGGAATTCTTTGGCTCTGGGTGGCCATCGCCTACGGCGCAGGACTAACCGTGGTGCTGAACACTCTGTTTCTGCCGGACGCGGCGGGCCCGCCTGCACATCTTCCAAAACCGAAAAGCTTTTTTGTGTCCGACGCGTTCACCAATGCGGCGCATGTGCACTTCGCGCTCAAAGTCACCCTGGCAGCGATGTTCTGTTACATCGTTTATATGGCTATTGACTGGTCAGGAATCCACACCGCGTTGATCACCTGCACTTTCATTGCCCTGGAGACCACCGGTGCAACGCTGCACAAGGGTATCCTCAGGATCGGCGGCTGTGTGATCGGCGGAGCACTGGCGCTCTTAACCATCGTCTTTTTGATGCCGCATATGGAGACGATCGCATCACTCGTTGTGGTCGTCGCCTGTGCCTCAGCCATCGCCGGTTGGGTCGCCACCGGGAGCGAAATGATTTCTTATGCAGGCCTGCAGATCGCATTCGCTTTTTTCTACAGCGTCTTCCAGGGTTATGCGCCCGATACGGACCTCGATAACGTTCGCAATCGCGTCGTTGGAATCCTCTTTGGTCTCATCGTCACAGGCTTGGTCTTCGCTTACATTTGGCCTGAGCGCACGATCGACCGATTCCGAGATGCGTTGCGAGCGGCGCTTCGACAACTTGCGAAGCTGCTCGAAATTCCACGCCCTGATGCTTCCATCGAAAAAGCAGAAGCGGAAGCGGATGCTCTCACAGCGGAAACCTCAAAAAGTTTTGACCAGGCGCGGCGTTACGCCGAGCTAACGGCCTTTGAGTTTGAAGAGTCGGGAGCGGCTGATCAACTGCCGAACACTAAACTGGAAAGCATTCTCGCCCGTGCGGAGGAGATCTTTGCCTCAGCGAAGTCGCTTGTGCGGGGCGACGCAGAGCAAAATCAGAGTCGCACCGCTCTGCTATCCGAAACTGCAGCCGAACTTCAAAGACTAGGCTGAGTACGTAATTGACTTGAAGATGACACCATCACGGGAACACTTATCATTCCATTGGTAACCGCGGACGGGCGACATATCCGATGGTTCCGATGATCCCGCAATCCACAGGCTGTTGGCGAATTTCAGCGGACAGGATGATGACACTCGCGCCACGCGCTGCATTACTAGCCGGTAGTCTGCTGTTTCTGTGCTTTGCTTCTGGCGCACAAGCACAGAACGCATCACCTTCGCCCACGCCGTCACCTTCTGCTACGCCGACAGCAGCCCCCACTGCTGTGCCCTTGCCTGACATCGTCGCGGCTTCCGATTCTGCTTCGGAGGAACTCAATGAAATTCAATCGGAGCTTTCTTCCAATAAGACAGTCGACTACGTCACGCGCGAACTTGCGGCCACGACAAAGGAAATCGACGCGCGCGAGCTTGAAACGCGGCGCATTCTTCGGCCAGGCGTGCCTTTGGAAGCCTTGGGCGATTTCGAGACGCGCTGGCAAAAGCTAGCCGATCAACTCACCGCCTCTAGTCGGCAGCTAACGGATCGCGCGACCGCGCTCGACCGCGAGGTCACCCAAATGTCCGCGACGCGCACGACGTGGAAGGCGACGCTCGAATTCGCGGGCAAATCCAACGCGCCACCAGAAGTGATGCAGCGAATCAATCAGGTTCTGCAGGGGATCGACGCGACGGAAGAGGTGCTACAGAACCGCCGCGCCGCCGTGCTCAGTTTGCAGACGCACGTGGCCGAGCAAACGCAACGTGTTAATAGTGGGTTGCGTTCCATCAAATCGGCGCAAGGCGCCGCAGTTAATCGCCTCTGGGTGCAGGATAGCCCGCCGATCTGGAGTCCCGAGGTGCGCACGGCCGCGACGCAATCACTCGGACGTGACAGCCAGGTCTCGTTAGGCGCGCAGGCCGCGCTAGTACGCAACTACCTCGAACGCGAGTGGACAAAGCTGATCTACGTCGCGCTGCTCTTTATCGCGTTTGCCTTCATCATGCTGCGAGTCAAACGCCATCTCGCACGCTGGACCGATAAAGATCGGGCACTCGACCGCACCAATCGCGTCCTGCAACTGCCGTTCTCGACTGCATCTCTGCTCACGATAATTTCTGCGCGCCTGATCCTCCACGACGCACCGCGCGCCATCTGGCTCATTCTCGCCACGCTTGCCTTGATTCCTATCGTGGTGCTGCTGCGGCGTCTGATCGATCGGCATCTCTTCCCGATCGTCAATGCACTGGTCGTTTTCTATTTCGTCGCGCAACTGCGCGCTCTCGCAGCCTCAATCCCTGTGCTCTCGCGCATCATCCTTCTGCTGGAAACGGTGGGCGGTCTTATCTTTCTCATCTGGTTCATCCGCGCGCGCCGGCGTTCCGGACCACGCACGACATCGAACAAAACGGCCCGCGTTGCGGGCTCCATCGCGGTGGCTGGCTTCGGCGCGATCATTGTCGCGGATTTGTTAGGCTACGTGGCACTAGCGAATTATCTTAGCGTTGCCATCCTGACTGCGGCTTACTTCGCGGTCGCGCTTTATGCTGCGGCCCGAATTCTCGAAGGGCTCGTTTTCTTTGGCCTGCAAATTCGGCCGCTCGCATCGCTTGCTGTCGTGCAACGACAACAGCCATTACTTCGCAGGCGCATCGCGCGCCTGATCGAGGTGGCGGCGAGCGTCACCTGGGTTCTGCTAGCGCTGCGCGCGTTCTCGTTACGCGAAGCGGTCATCGGTCGGACGATCGCATTACTCAATGCCGAGGTCCGGGTGCGGTCGATCCATTTCTCGCTAGGCGCGGTGGTGGCCTTCATTCTCACCATCTGGATCACACTGCTTCTCTCGCGTTTCCTGCGTTTTGTCCTCAAAGAAGAAATCTACGATCGCTTTCATCTCGCGCGCGGCCCGGCCTACGCAGTCTCGACCCTCGTACACTACGCCGTGCTGCTGGTCGGGTTCTACATCGCAATCGCCGCACTCGGAGCCGACATGACGAAGTTTGCTATCCTCGCCGGTGCATTCGGTGTCGGCATCGGTTTCGGTCTGCAAAACGTCTTCAATAATTTCGTTTCCGGCCTGATTCTTCTTTTCGAACGGCCGGTACAGGTGGGCGATGTGATCGAAGTGGGGAATCAGACAGGAGTCGTTAGGCGCATCGGCATTCGCGCCAGCATCATCGCTCTCGACGACAAGTCCCAGCTCATCATTCCGAACGGTCAGCTAATTTCCGAAAAAGTAACGAACCGAACCTTCTCCAGCCTGCAAAAACGGATGGAGCTAACCATTCGCATCGCTTACGGAAGCGATCCGGAGCAGGTAATCGCGTTACTTCTCAAAACTGCCGCGGCGAATCCAAAGGTAACAAAGTATCCACCGCCCGATGCCGTGCTAAAACAATTCGGCAAAGACGCGCTTGTCTTCGTGCTCGGCTTTACTACCGAAGAGGTGGCGCAATTTCCGTTTGTGCAAAGCGACGTGGCCGTGGCCGCGAACGCAGCGCTACGGGAGGCCGGAATCGAGATTCCCTATCCCCAGCGCATCGTCCGTCTCGAACAAGACGATAACGCGAGTAAGCACTCGTCAGACCCGCATCGCGCAGACGCTGGGGGTAATTTGCCTCCACGAGGTGGGGAAAACCTTGCTGACAGAGCAAACTCAAGCCCGAGTTGAGGCAAACCTCACAAAGTAGCTCCACGTGAACATACCCTCACGTCTTCAAAGCAGGTGGCAGATTTTCGCCAGATGTGTCTTCGCCCTCCTCTTGTTCCAATGCTGCGGATGCGCTCACCTCGCGGTTGTAAGAACGAAACCCGCGCAGCTCCCGAGCACGGTAGTTGCGGAAGGTCCCCTGGAATCTGCGAAAAGATATCTGACGGCCGCCGAACAGGAGCAGCCATTGCCCGCGTTAAGACACGACCTACTCGCTGCCAAAATTTCGTATGGAGTGTTGGAACGGCAGCCAAAAAACGAATCGGCGCGCAGCATCTACAACTTCGCGGTAGCGCGTGTCGTTCAAGATGTCGACCGAACAGATCTTGAGCCGTGGCGGCATCCCGTCAGTGTCGTGACAGATGAAGGTCGTTATACCCTCGTATCTCCCAAGCCCGTCGACGCGGACCATGATCCCAGTCGATACGATTTATTTCCGACCGACACGTTGAAGATCGGCGGAACATTCTTCAAGACCTACTCCACTGTGAGTGGCCTTGGCGCGCCGATTGCAGTGGTTGGGCGCACTGAAAGTCCACACTTCCGTCAGCAACACAAACTTCGCCGCATTTACGCGCCGATCACCGCGATCGTCCGCTTCTCCGGCCGGAAAGCGAGCTTGGAGTTCATGGATCCATTAAACGCCGAAAGAACCACACTGAATAAGCAAACCTTTCCTCTTGCCGCTGATTTTGATGCGCCTACGGCACTCCTGGTTGCTCGTGAACGCCCGGAACGGCTTGGGCTGTCGCGGGTCATGAACCCGGAAGCCTATGCAGATACAGCGACGCTTACCCGGTTGCAGCAATTCGATCCTGCGCGGACGCCGGTGATTTTCGTTCACGGCTTGCAAGAAACAGGAGCGAGCTGGGCGCCAATGATCGACTCCCTCCGTCATGACCCAGCGATAAGGAAGCATTATCAGTTCTGGTACTTCAGTTATCCGAGTGGTTATCCCTATCCGTACGCCGCCGCCCTCTTCCGCCAGGATCTTGATGGGATCGAGCGCGCATTCCCAAATCACAACCGCATCGTCCTGATCGGTCACAGCATGGGCGGAATGATTTGTCGATTAATGATCACAGATGCGGGCGACAAAATCTGGAGAGATTTTTTTGCCACGCCTCCGGCCAGAACTCCGCTGGCGAGCGACACACGCAAGCTCTTGGAAGAGGCGCTCATCTTTAATCATCGGCCGGACATTCAACGGGTGATATTTATTTCAACTCCGCATCGAGGGAGCGAACTGGCGTCGAACTGGATCGGCCGCATCGGCGCCGCTCTCGTTCGAACTCCACAACGGTTCACATCGATCTACGCCTCAACGAAACCGCTTCTAATCGCCGACCCTGCCGCCAGACCACTGAATCGCATGCCGAATAGCGTGGATACGCTGGAGCCTAACGATCGGTTTGTGGAAGCCGTCAACAAACTGCCGATCACCCCAGGTATTCCTTATCATTCGATCATGGGAGACCGCGGACGGGGCGACACACCCAACAGTTCCGATGGTGTAGTTCCATACTGGAGCTCTCATCTCCAGGGCGCTCAGTCGGAGCTAATCGTCAATTCAGATCACGGCGCGCAGTATAATGAGCAAGCAATTCGAGAGGTTGAACGAATTCTGAAATTGAATCTTTCGCATCGGCTGTTTCATCAACCGTTGAGGCTCCGCTCCGGCGCGCCCCGGAGATCCGCTTCGGAATCATCCGCGTTTCAAAAAGCTCGTTGAGTCATTCCGAGAAATAACTCACGCGGTGGCAAATGATGTGACGTGACTTGCCTGGAAACGGATGTAATCGGAAGATCAGACAAACTGAGAGAAAGAATATTATGGCCAAACAAGATAAATCCACAGATTCGGTCTACAGAGTAACGGAAGTAATCGGCACGAGTGCGCAGTCCTGGGAGGACGCGGCAAAGAATGCCGTTGCGACCGCCGCTGGCACGCTGCGTCATCTGCGCATTGCCGAGGTTGTGAAGATGGATGTGAAGATCGAGGACGGCAAAGTGCTCGAGTTCCGTACGCGCTTACAACTCTCCTTTAAGTATGAAAGCTAGTCCGGACGTACAACGGCGCGGTCGGATCTAACCGTGGTCCGATTTCACCCCGAACCTCCTCGGGCTAATTGAGCGAACAGCCTCATCGCCCTGATGAACAGCAAAATCCCGGGACTTCATCACGTCACTGCGATCGCCAGCGATCCGCAGCGGAACCTGGACTTCTATGTAGGACTTCTCGGCCTTCGTTTCGTAAAGCGCACGGTCAATTTCGACGATCCGGGAACGTATCATTTCTATTTCGGCGATCGCCGCGGAACGCCTGGGACGATCCTGACATTCTTTCCGTGGCCCGGTGTGCGACGCGGAATCCGTGGCACCGGCCAAATCGAAGCCACGGCATTCTCGATTTCACCTAACTCGGTCGAGTACTGGTTGGAGCGTTTGAAACAGCAGCACGTTGCGGCGGAAAGAATACCGTCCCGTTTCGGAGAAGAAGTGATTCGCTTTGTCGATCCCGACGGTCTCTTGCTCGAACTCGTCGGTTTAAACTCACCCGCGCCAGTTGAGCCGTGGCCCGATAGCCCGATTCCTCCGGAGCATGCGCTCCGCGGATTCCACAGTGTGTCGGCTGCTTTGGAAGCTTACGAAAAGACGGCGCGTTTGCTCACTGATACACTCGGTTATCGTTTGATCGAGGAATCAGCGAACCGGTTCCGTTTCGCATCGCATGACAACAGCGCGCCGGGCCGAATTATCGATCTGCTTTGTCTGCCCGATGCCGGCGTTGGGCGTGTGGCGGCCGGGTCTGTGCATCACATTGCTTTTCGCGCACGTGACGAACAAGAGCAGCTTCAGTGGCGCGAACAGCTCGTCGATCTTGGTTACAACGTTACGCCGGTAATCAATCGCATTTATTTTCATTCAATCTATTTTCGCGAACCTGGTGGCGTGCTGTTCGAGATTGCCACCGAGCCTCCTGGTTTTACTTTCGACGAAGAACTCGAGGAGCTTGGCACACATTTGCGTTTGCCGACCTGGCTGGACTCCGCGCGCTCGGAGATCGAGAAGATTCTTCCGCCGATCCACGTGCCACACAAACAATGAGGCCGCAGCCGGATTTTCTTCATGAATTCGTTCCGGGTAACTCGAACCGAACGCTCTTACTCTTGCACGGCACGGGTGGAAATGAGCGCGATCTCATTCCGCTCGGACGCGAACTGGATCCCGATGCTTCTTTGCTTAGCCCGCGCGGAAAAATTCTGGAGAACGGAATGCCGCGGTTTTTTCGCCGGCTAGCGGAAGGCGTGTTCGATTTAGAAGATTTGAAGACGCGAACGAACGAACTGGCCGATTTCGTCGCTGCGGCAGTGCGCCATTACCAACTCGCTGCGGACGATATTGTTGGTGTCGGTTATTCCAACGGCGCCAACATCGCCGCAAGCATATTATTGCTTCGGCCGGAAATTATGCGCGCGGCAATTCTATTTCGCGCCATGGTGCCGCTCGTTCCCGACAAATTGCCAGACCTTTCATCTGTGCGGGTTTGGATCGGCGCGGGGGATCAGGATCCAACCATTCCAGCATCCGAGGCTCAGCGCCTGGTGGAACTTCTTCGCCGCGCCGGCGCAAACGTGACGATTCGTTTCTCCAATGCTGGTCACGGCCTAACGAACAGCGAGATGGAAATCGCGCGCGAATGGCTGACGACATTGCATTGATCAAAGGAAGCGAACCCGAAAAGCAGCCCTCCTATTGAGCCGCTGCTAATCACGCATCAACCGTTGAACTCCGCCAACCAACTCAGTGCTGACAAGCTAGGCATAAGACGTATTCACCGCCGCGGACAACGTTGAATGTTTGAATCCCGTGGATGCTCCGGTTTTTTATTGAAATCCAATCCTGCTGAGGATATTCCATTTGCTCCAAATGATGGAGTCAAATCCTGATCCGTTGGAGCCGGAAATACGGCGCGCGGCACGTCTGGATCCACGCACGCGTGTACGCGGAATAGCAGATTCCGGAGTCAGGACGCGCGGAAAAGCTTATACGGAAAAACCCCAGACTGGCGGCAGACCGCCGGTAACGAGCAGCAGAAAGAAAAGACGCGTCCCTTTACTGGCGGTTGCATTCATTGCGGCGGCGCTTGTCACCGGATTTATTTGGAAGCAAGAAGTGCTGCCTCATTGGATGCACCCGTGGACTGCGGTGCAGCAGGAGCAGATCCTGACTTTGACTCCAGCCGATATCGACTACGCCGCGACCGATGCTGCGCGCGCGGCCTTGGCGCGTGGAGAAATTCCGCCGGTGCTGGCAAATGCGGACGCCGCGACGCGTCAGAACATTCTTTCTGGCAAAGAGGATCTCTACACAAAACGTCTCCTCCAACAAAACCAGAGCGGCATCCTTGTGCACGCGCGCGTTTCGACCGGCGGCGTTTTTGTGGGCGAAGATTTGCTAACAGCGGAACGGCCGCAGGGGACGACGTTTCCGGCCGGACCGGGCGCGCCGACTCATTTTCATTTCACCGTCGAACAAGCGGGACCGAACGGTGTGGTGAGTTGCTGGGTGAAATCGGTCAACGGCGGCGTTGTTACCACGCGACCAATGGCCGCGGGTGATAACGCCGACCTGGAGGTGATCGCGCAATGAATATGCAACCGGGCCGCGTGATCAAAATCGTGAAGCGCGAAAGCCACGAAGAGATTTTGAAGAATCCTTATTTGCTCGTGATGCTCGCGATCACCATCGCCGGCGCCATTTTCGGATTGAACAAAGCGAGTCATGTTTTCGCACCGTTATTTTTCGTCGCGGCGCTAGCTGGAATGGGCTGGCTGGGGTGGCAGCAGTGGAACGCGGAGAAAGCAGAAGCGAAAGCGCTCGATTATACGCAACTCGCGGCGACCAATCTCAGTTCGTTCGCAACGTGGTTGAAGGAAAATGTGCGAGGTCAGGATGAAACGGTCGATTCGATTCTGGCTGAGTTGCAGGCCAATCTTGCGCTTGCAACTCCGGGACGAACCCTGGGCGCTTTTTTTCTCGTCGGGCCAACAGGCACCGGAAAAACTTTTCTCGGCCAGCTCATCGCTGAGGCGCTTTATCCGGAATCGGAGCCGATCATTCTGCGGATGAATCAATACAAACATGGCGACGATGTTTTCACATTGATCGGTCCGCCACCGGGCAGCCCGGGATATGAAGTTGGCGGCACGCTCACGCGGCCGGTGCTGGAAAATCCGCGGCGCGTCATTGTTTTCGACGAATTGGAAAAAGCGCACCGCGATTTGCAGCATTGTCTTTATGACATTCTGGACACGGCGAGCTGCCGCGAAAAAAGCTCGGGACGCACCGTGGATTTCAGCGGCTGTGTTTTTTTTGCTACGTGCAATGCCGGTGTCGAAGCTTTACGCGCGTTGCGCCGCGATGGACAACCCGACCCGGTTAGTTGGCTCGGACAAAGTCGCGATGCGCTCGTGGACGCGGCCGGATTCGACCGCGCGTTTCTAGCACGCTGGTCGGCGATTTATTTCATGGACGAACTTTCGCCGCTACACGTTGCGGAAGTTGCGTGTCTCCAACTCGCGCGTCATTGGCGCACTTACGGAATCGAGGTCAAACACGCGGCGCCGGAGTTGATCCTCGACGCCGTGCAGCGCAATGAAGAATTCAAGCAATACGGCGTGCGGCAACTCGGCGCTTACGTGCAGATGAAAACAAGCGCGGCCATCGGCCAGGCACGCGCGCGCGGCGTGAAGAAAGTGGATTTGATCGTCGGCGCGAATGGCAATCTCGAAATTTCGGTCGCGCCAGAATAATGAACTGGCGCGCGCTGCTGCAAAACCAGTGGTTTCAGTTGTGCCTGCTCGTGGCGGCGCTCTCCGGCGGCGTGATGATTTACAACATCGCGCAGAAACCCGGTTCGGATATCGTCGGCGGTAATGGAACGTCGACGCCAGGCCCTTCACCTTCGGCAAGTGTTTCGCGGGCGGCAATCACGAAAATAAAAGCGAAAAAGCGCGGACAATGGATTGTCGATTCTTCGGGCGCGCGCGATGCCGATAGCGGTGACATCGAAACCGTGGCGGCAAGTTTGTCTGACGGCGATGTGGTGAATCTGCGAGCGGGAACTTACACCGGTAACTTCGAAGTGAACGTCAGCGCACGTTTCGTCGGACCGGCTTCGGGAAAAGGCGTTGCGACTATTCGCGGAGTCGATGCGCAGCGAGCCGGACTTTCGATTTCCGGAAAGAAAGTAGGGTTCGAAAACGTCTCGCTTAGTTTTGAAGCGGCGGGCGATTCTCCTGGCGTGCAAATTTTGCGCGAGGCGGCCGTCGAAATGACGAACTGCGCAATGACCACGCAAAGCAAGTTTGGAATTTTAGTCAGCGAAAGTGCGTCGCTTACCGCGCAAGGAACGCAGTTTCGCGCGGTCAGCGCCGGCTGTTGCTTGAAGTATCAAGGCACTGCGCAGGGCACACTCAATCATTGTAGTTTTCTCGCGGGCCGCTGGGGAATGGAAGTGATCAATGCCGCGCAAGTGCAGGGAAGCAATTGTTCGTTCCAGCAAATCGGACTCGTCAACGGACTCGGTCTTACGCTCGGCGTCGTCGGCGGTCGCGCGTCGCTCACGCTCGATGCCTGTCAATTCGATGGTAATACCGCCACGATCATGGCCGACGAAGGAGGCACGCTGCATTTGACCGGCAGCACTTTTCGCAACAACGGCGTTACCGGCGAAGGAGAGAATACAAGCTCGGGAATGATCTGCGCGCAGCATGGCTCGAGAGTTTCCTTGAAGGACAGCGTTTTCGAAGACAATCGTCAGGGACTCGTCGCGGTCGGCGGCAGTAGCTTCCTTCTCGAGCGCGCCCAAATGCGCCGGACAGGACTCGTGACGGAGAATCAGAAATTAAGATCCTACTGCAACGCGGTGGGCGCCAACGATCAGGGCACGAGCGTAAATGTGATGGGTTGCACGATTTCCGATTCGCTCAACGATGCTTTCAACGTGAGCGGCGGCGCGAATCTAAAAATGGTGGAGACGACGATCACAAACTCGAATCTCAGCGCGCTCACACTCGGCTTTGCCAATACTGCTGCCGCGCAGGCCGTGTTGAATAATGTGCGCATCAATGGCGCCCATAGCGATGCCATATTGGTTAACAACGGCAGCCAATTGGACATGCAATCCTGCCAGGTCGCCAATAGCGACTTCGTCGGCGTGGAGGTGCAGGGTAACGGGTCTGAGGGAAAAATAACGAACAGTACCGATTACCGGCTGCAAGTCCATGGGATTGGACGCGAACCTCGGCGCCACGATCGCGGCATTCGGGTGCACGATGGAAGCGACGACGCGCGGCGCCCAAGCCGGTTTGCCTAACGACGCGCAAAAAGGAGGATCGGTTTTTCTAACCAACTGCACCGTGCGCGGGAATTCCGTTTTCGGTGTGGGCGCGTGCCGCGGTGGGATGCTGGTGATGAAGGGCGGCTTTCTAGGAGGTAATCAGCAAAACACCTGGCACGAATCGGGCGGAACCGTGCGCTTGGAGCGCTGAGGTCGACAGCTGAAAATTTCGAGCTAGCTCACGATCTAAGCGGGATTAACCTTACGACCATGGCGGACCCAATCGAAAACATGACCGACTGGAACCAGCTCAAGGCGATGCTGGACAAAAAGGCGGACGAAACCACCGGCACAAAAATCGATGAAGCGGCCCTGCTCGCGCATTTGCGCTCACGCGTCAAAGGTCAGGACGCGATCCTTGAAGACGTCGCGAAGCTGATTCGTTTGCAAGCGGCGAAGAAGCAAAAGGACAAGCCGATCGCAAATCTTCTTTTCCTCGGCCCAACTGGCACCGGTAAAACGGAGCTGGCAAAGGCGATCGCGGAATATTTGTTCAAGGACGAAAACGCAATGCTGCGTTTCGATTGCTCGGAGTTGAGCGGACCAGAAGCGAAGACACGCCTCGTCGGCACGCCCACCGGTTACATCGGCAGCGAACAAGGCGGCCAACTTACCCGGCCTGTCATGGCCAACCCGCGCCGCCTCATTCTCTTCGACGAAATTGAAAAAGCGTATCCGCCCGTTTTCGATCTTTTCCTGCAACTGCTCGGCGAAGGCCGCCTGACCGAACAAGGCAGCGGTAAAGCCGTGAACTACACGCAATGCCTTTTTATCCTAACGAGTAATGCGCACGCGGAAGCGATCGGCAAGATTCAGAACGAGATGACCGATTACCATGAAATGCTTAACGCGGTAAAAGGTGAACTCGCCGAAGCCAAAGTGTTCCGGCCCGAAATTCTCGGACGCATCGACAAGGTTTATGTCTTCCGTCCTCTCGCGGGCATGGTCGTGGCGGAAATTGCACTTCTGAAAATCTCCAAACTCGCACGCGAGTATGGACTGGAAGTGCAATTCGTCGCCCCTGAATTGATCATGCGTGCGCTGATGGCGAATGAAAAAGTGAGCCGCTTCGGTATTCGTGAACTCGAACGCATCTTGTTCGATCTCTTTGCCAATCAATTCATCGACGCGAAAGAATCGGGCGCCAAACGGGTTCGCGTCGATGTAGAAAACGGAAATGTTTGCGTGACGCCGGCAGCGGCGGGTGGCACCGCGGCATAAACCCAGACGTTTGCGGATCGGACTCCTCCGGATCAGTCGTGGCGGAGCACATCGCGCTTGGTAGTTTTTACTATTTCGGAAAACGGCAGCACGACGATGCCCTTAAAGAATTTCGACGCGCCCTCGAACTGCAACCGAACAATGTGGAGCCTCTTGAGCTGTCCGCTTACACCTATCCTCGCCAGGTAAATGGTACCGCGCCCTGCCCGAAATGATAAAGCGCGAAGAACGCGATCCACGAAATGCTTCGTTGGCGGCGAGCGCGGGAACATTGCCGTTTTCGCATGTGGCCGGCAGCACACCGCGTAGGTTCGCGAGCCCTTGCGCTTGATCCGCATAGTGTACTCGGTCTGAAGTCCGTACTTCTTCAGTTGCCTCAACAAAAACGGTGACATCGCTGAGCTAAGGCGTATTCTGGCAACCTATCCGCCTCCAAACAGGCTCGCCCGTTTCAGCCTGAGTGCGACGCGACCATGCCAGTCGCCGCCTATCTTAGAGTGATCGAGCGAGACTTTGCCGACGCGCTAACGTCAAAACAGCACGGCGCTGACTCGAAGGACTTGACCCTTAACGGTCAAAGAATTTGCTTCCATTGCGGCGCACCTCACCATTAAGCCAGCGCAGATGAAAACAAGCCGGCTCGAAGCGTTCAGTGACGGAGTCCTGGCTATCATCATCACAATTATGGTGCTGGAATTGAAAGTGCCGCACGCGGTCGAACTGGCGGCATTAAGGCCAATTCTGCCCCATCTTTTGAGTTACGTGCTAAGCTTCATTTATCTCGGCATCTATTGGAACAATCACCATCACCTGTTCCAAGCCGCCGCGCAGGTTAGCGGAGGAATCCTCTGGGCAAACTTGCACCTGCTCTTTTGGCTGTCGCTCTTTCCCTTTACGACGGACTGGATGGGCGAAAACCGTCTCGCGGTCACGCCGACCGCCGTATACGGTTTCGTTCTACTGATGGCTGCTTTAGCTTATCAAATTCTGGAGCACGCCATCATCGCCAAGGAAGGTCGCGACTCTCTTCTGGGGCGAGCGGTTGGCCGGGATTGGAAGGGTAAACTCTCTCCCGTGCTTTATTTCATCGCTATCCCACTTGCCTTTGTGAGCTCATGGATCGCCGTCGGAATCTATGTGTTCGTGGCGCTCCTCTGGTTGATTCCTGATCCTCGGATCGAGCGGAAACTGGAGAAACGCGAAAAGTAAAGAACGAGGGAATCCAATTCGGTACTAAACGCTCTACCGATGAATCCGCCTGAGAATTCAATCGCATTTGGCGCGCCCGGAATCGAGCCGCGCTGGACTTCGAGCGCCAAAGAAGGCGTGGGAACATCGTATCATACGAGTTGCCGCATTTGGTTCACGCTCAGTCACGGCATCGTGAACGAGATTTACTACCCGCACGTCGACCAGCCGAACACGCGAGACTTTCAGTTTCTCATCAGCGATGGAGAAACATTTTGTCACGAGGAAAAACGCGATCTGATTCACGCGATCGATTACCCGGAGCGCGATTGTCTTTTTTATCGTCTCACGAATTCAGAGCCGACCGGCCGCTATCGCGTCGTAAAACATGTCTCCGCCGATCCACATCAGTCGGTCCTTCTCGTGCACACCAAGGTAGAAGTGCTCGACGAATCGTTGCGTGGAAAGTTGCGATTCTTTGCGTTGCTGGCTCCTCACATCGCCGGTTATGGCGCTGGCAACTCCGGCTGGTGTTCTGAAGTGGGCTGTATCGAACTCATCCGCGCTCACCGCAAAAACGTTAACCTGATCATGGCGTGCAGCACCGGTTTCTCTCGCCGATCGGTCGGCTACGTCGGTTTCAGTGACGGTTGGCAGGATCTCATGGACAATTTCAAAATGGACTGGGAGTTTCGCACAGCCGAGAACGGAAACATCGCGTTGACAGGGGAAATCCATCTGCCAACGACGAATGAATTCATGGTGGCGGTCGCATTTGGCCGCAGTTACCAGAGTACAACCGCGAAGTTGTTCCAATCGCTGGCTCAGCCGTTCGAGTCACATCGTCAGCGATATATCCGCCAATGGCAGCGCGCAGTTGTGAATCCCAAATTCGACTTCAGCGCCGACACATCCGACGGCGGCGGAATGTATCGGTTGAGCCGTTGTGTGCTGTTGGCACATGAAGACAAAGTTTTTCAAGGCGCGCTCGTTGCGTCAATGAGTATTCCCTGGGGCGAAACCAAGGGCGATAACGACCTGGGAGGTTATCATCTGGTCTGGACTCGTGACCTCGTGCAAAGCGCAACAGCGCTCCTCGCCACAGGCCAGACAAGCACACCGTTGCGCGCATTGACCTGGCTGGCTGCCATTCAGCGACCGGATGGCAGCTTTCCCCAGAATAGTTGGATCGATGGGACCGCTTATTGGTCCGGCCTGCAACTCGATCAGATTGCCGCGCCAATACTTTTGGCGTGGCGCTTGCACAAGCAAGACGCGCTCGGTTTATTTAATCCGCGCGCAATGATTGTGCGCGCTGCCGCGCATTTGATCCTACAAGGCCCGGTTACCAGCCAGGATCGATGGGAAGAAAACGCCGGTTACTCGCCTTCGACACTCGCCACCGTAATTGCCGCTCTCGTCTGCGCAGCGGAGTGGGCCACGGAATACGGCGAAACTGCAACTGCAGATTTCGTTTTCGCGTACGCCGATTGGCTGGCGGCGCACGTTGAAGAATGGATGGTCACAACCCAGGGTGAGCTGGTCGAGGGATTCCCTCGTCACTATATCCGCATCAACCCGACCGATCCGAACGCGCCTGATCCTCACGCCGATCCGAATACGACGATGATTCAAATAGCCAACGGCGGCGGCCTGCATCCGGCGCGAAATGTGGTTGGCGGCGATTTTCTTCATCTGGTGCGATTCGGTATTCGCGACGCGAACGATCCGCTCATTCGCGATTCGATCGAAGTCATCGATCGAGTGCTCAAGTATGATCTGCCACAGGGCCCGGGCTGGCGTCGTTACAATCATGACGGTTATGGGCAAAAAGATGACGGTAGCGCCTACGATGGAACAGGTGTCGGGCGGTGCTGGCCCATTTTAACCGGCGAACGCGGTCATTACGAACTGGCCGCCGGACGCGATCCAAAGCCGTCCATCGCGGCAATAGAGAATTTTGCGAACCATGGTGGGATGCTCACTGAACAGTTATGGGACGGACCTGACTTGCCGGATGCGCATGTGAAACGCGGCTGCCCAACCGGCGCGGCGATGCCGCTGTGTTGGTCGCACGCCGAATACATTTCGCTCGTGCGCAGCTGCCATGATGGCGTCTGCCTTGGCCGCGTCGAACCGGCATTCCAGCGCTATGTGTTGCACCCGGTGCAGAGCAATTACGAGATTTGGACTCTGCGCTATCCCCTGCGGCGCGTATCTCGCGGCAAAATTTTGCGGATCATCCTTGCTGCACAAGCAACGGTCGTCTGGTCAACCGACGGCGGGGCGCGCACCAATCTGCTGGACGCAATTCATCAGAGCAGACTGAATCTTTGGTTCGCAGATTTTCCAAACGCAGACTGGCCGGCCGGTTCCGTGCTTACCTTTACATTCTTTTGGAAACGCGATCAACGTTGGGAAAGCCGTGATTGGCAGGTAACGATTTTATGAAATGGCTCCAAATGAATGCGCGGGTCCGCACATCGGTTTCACGGACGGCGACTCCTTTTTTTAGAACACCAAAGGGTTCGATCTTCTGGGCGTTGGCACCTGTGCTCGACAGTTTAGCTCCCGATCACCATAGTTAACTAATGAAACGGCTTACTTTGGTCGCAGCGCTCCTGATCCTAGTCTCATTTCTGACAGGTTGTTCGCGCAAGCCGGCGCAGACTGCTCCGCCGCCGCCGGAGGTACTTGTGACAACAGTGACGCCGCAGGATGTGCCACGTGTACTTGAACGCGTGGCCACGCTCGATGGCTTCATCAACGCCAACATCAACGCGCAGGTCCAAGGCTACATCGTCTCGCGCGATTATCAGGAAGGCAGCGTCGTCAAAAAAGGCGATCTCCTTTTCCAGATCGATCCCCGGCCGTTCGAAGCCGCATTGGCACAGGCCAAGGGAACTCTGGCAAAGGATAAAGCCAACCAGGTAAAGGCAGTCGCAGACGAAAAGCGCGCGATGGATTTGTTTAACAAGAAAGTAATCAGTGATCAGGAGCGAGATACAGCCACTGCAGCCGCCGACTCAACCAGAGCAAATGTGGAAGCAGACGCAGCAGCGGTGAAACAGGCTGAGATCAATCTAGGCTACACGAAAATTACCGCCCCGATTGATGGTGTCGTTGGATTTACCAATAACCAGGTCGGCGATCTGGTCGGGCCAAGTACGGGACCACTCACAACCATGTCGCAGATTGATCCGATCAAAGCCGTGGTGACCGTTGGCGAAGGGCCGTGGACCGATTTCGTTTCGCGCCATCCCGATGCGACGGAGCGCCAGGCGTACATAAAGAGCCTCGACTTCGAATTAATTCTCGGCAACGGCGAGGTGTATCCGCAGAAAAGGAAAATTTTACGCGCTCGACCGCAATCTTGATGTAAAGACAGGGTCAATTCGGTACGAGGTGACATTTCCAAATCCAGGAAACATTTTGCGGCCCGGACAGTTTGGAAACGTGCGGTTCCTCGCCGACATGAAAAAGGGCGCGATGGTTATTCCGCAGGAAGCGGTGAATGAGTTGCAGGGCAGTTATCAAGTCGCAGTTGTCGACGAAAATAACAAAGTCAGCATTCGTCCGGTGAAAATGGGCGAGCGCATCGGCGCGATGTGGGAAGTCACGGAAGGTTTGAAGCCAGGCGACAAAGTTGTTGTGCAAGGGCTTCAAAAAGCGCGCGAAGGATCGACAGTCACCGTGAAAGACTGGACTCCGCCTGCCGACGCGTTTGTTTCAAAAGCGGACCAGCAAAAGAAGCCCTGACAAATGTCCGAGTTTTTCGTCCGGCGGCCCATTGTCGCGATCGTCATCGCGATTCTGATGACGCTAATCGGCGGCGTGTGCATTCTGGCGTTGCCGATCGCGCAATTTCCGCAAATCGCCCCGCCGGAGATTCAGGTGCAAACGCATTACACCGGCGCGGACGCGCTCACGATCGAGCAATCGGTCGCGGCGCCGATCGAGCAACAGATGAGCGGCGTCGATAACATGAATTACATGTATTCGATCAACGCGAACAGCGGCGACATCCGATTGATCGTGAATTTCGACGTCGCGACCGATCCGAACATCGATCACGTCCTGACGCAGATCCGGGTGTCGCAAGCTCAATCGCAACTGCCCGCCGACGTTAACAACTACGGCCTGACCGTTAAAAAATCGACAACGGTGCCGCTGATGCTGATCGCGATTTATTCACCCAAAGGCAGCTACGACGGAACCTTTCTCGCCAATTACGGCTACATTAATCTCTTCGATCCACTGACACGCGTGCCGGGAATTGGAAACGTCCAGATTTTCGGCGCTGGCCAATACGCTATGCGCCTGTGGGTCAAGCCGGACCAGCTCGCGAAGCTCGGCATCACCGTGCCGGACATCATCAGCGCAGTGCAAAAGCAGAACACGGTGAATCCCGCCGGCCAGGTCGGCGGCGAACCGATTCCGAGCGGACAGAAATTCACTTATACCGTGCGCGCTCAGGGACGACTGCAAACACCGGAGGAATTTGGCGAGATAGTCGTTAGGGCGAACGCGGACGGTTCGTTTGTGCGGGTGAAAGACATCGCGCGCATTGATCTCGGCGCGCAAACTTACAACTTAAAAGGCAGGCTCAACGGACAACCCGCGGCGGTTCTGGCTGTGTATCAGCTGCCCGGAACCAACGCCGTTAAAGCCGCGCAAGGCGTGCGCAAGTTAATGGCGGAAGCAAAGCAGCGGTTTCCCGCCGACATGGATTTCGCCGTCCCGCTCGATCAGACGCTCGCCGTCACCGAAGGCATTCGCGAAATTCTGAAGACGTTGTTCGAAGCGCTCGCGCTCGTTGTGCTCGTCGTGTTCATCTTCCTCCAGGGCGTCCGCGCGACGCTAATTCCTTTGTGCGCGGTGCCGGTGTCGTTGGTCGGAACGTTTGTGGTGTTCCCGTTGTTTGGATTCTCGATCAACACGCTTTCGCTTTTCGGACTTGTGCTCGCCATCGGGCTTGTGGTTGACGACGCGATTGTTGTTGTCGAAGCAGTTGAGCGTCACATCGAAGAAGGAATGTCGCCGCGTGACGCGACACTTCAGGCGATGCGCGAAGTTTCAGGAGTGGTAGTCGGCGTCGCACTCGTACTTTCGGCCGTGTTTATTCCTACCGCATTTCTTCCTGGCATCACCGGCAGGTTGTATCAACAGTTCGCGCTCACGATTGCTATCTCCGTCATTTTCTCCGCGTTCAATGCGCTCTCGCTGAGCCCGGCGCTTTCAGCCATGCTGCTCCGGCCGCGAAAGAAAACGCGTGGTCCGCTTGGCTGGTTTTTCGATCGATTCAATCGTGTCTTTGGAAGCGTAAATCGCGGCTACGTGAACTGGTCACGTCTCGCCATCCGAAAGACTTTCCTCAGCTTCGGTTTGCTGGCTGCACTCGCGATCGGCGCCGGTCTTTTTGGATCGCGATTACCGACCAGCTTTCTACCCGAGGAAGATCAGGGCTACATTTATCTGGCGCTGCAATTACCCGACGCGGCTTCGCTTGAGCGCACCGACAAGGTTTGTCGAGAGATCGAAAATTTTTTGAGCAAAACACCCGGCGTGCAATACACCACCAGTGTGATCGGCTTTAGTCTGCTGAGCCTGGCCTCGGACACGTACCACGCGTTTTTCTTTGTCACTTTCAAGCCCTGGAGCGAACGAACCAAGCCGGACGAACAATACGACGCAATCAAGGCGCGACTGAATAAATACCTGGGCAGTCTCAGTGAAGGGATCGCGTTTGCTTTTCCGCCACCGGCGATTCCGGGCGTGGGCACTTCCGGTGGATTCCAATTCATATTGGAAGATCGCTCTGGAAAAGATGTCGCGTTTCTGGCGCAAAATATGAAGACGTTTCTCGACGCCGCGCGCAAGCGTCCCGAGCTCAGCACTCTCATTCCGACATTCCAACCGAACGTGCCGCAGATTTTTGTGAACGTCGACCGCGACAAAGTGATCAAGCAGGGAATCGATCTGACCTCGGTATATCAAACGCTGCAGACGTTCATGGGCGGATTTTTCGTGAACTATTTCAATCGGTTCGGCCGAACCTGGCAAACTTACATTGAGGCGGAAGGCGATTACCGCACCGATGCGAAGAATGTGGGGCAGTTCTTCGTTCGCAATGCGAATGGCGACCCCGTGCCGCTAGACGCTATCTCCAGTATCAAGAATATCGCAGGCCCGGAATTCACGTTGCGCTACAACGAATATCGCGGAGCACAAATCAATGGTGCCGCGGCACCCGGCTACAGCTCGAATCAGGCGATGAACGCGCTGGAGGAAGTCTTCCGGCAAACGATGCCTAAAGAGATGGGCTACGACTATCTCGGCATCTCTTTTCAGGAAAAGAAGGCGCAGGAAGGCGTGTCGCCAACTGTTGTGTTCGGGATGTCGCTCCTGTTTGTTTTCCTGATTCTCGCTGCGCTTTACGAGAGCTGGTCACTACCGTTCAGCGTGTTGCTTGGAACCCCGGTCGCGGTGTTCGGCGCGTTCGCGACGCTTTGGCTGCGCGGAATGCAAAACAACATCTACGCGCAAATCGGGTTGATCATGCTCATCGGCCTGGCAGCGAAGAACGCCATCCTTATCGTCGAATTTGCCAAGGACGAATACGAAAAAGGCAAACCGCTCCTCGACGCTGCCCTCGAAGGCGCGCGCCTCCGTCTTCGCCCGATCCTGATGACTTCCTTTGCCTTCATCTTCGGCCTTCTGCCGCTTTGGTTTGCCAGCGGTTCAGGCGCCGTTGCCCGGCGCATCCTCGGCTCTACGGTGATTGGCGGAATGATCGCCGCCTCAGCGATCGCCATTTTCCTTATCCCAGTAACATTTTATGTGATCGAACGGCTCTCTGCCGGGCGTAAAGAAAAAACGGCAGCGCCGCAAGTTATGAAGCCGAAGGGGGAGCCTGAGCCTGCAGTCAAAACGTAGAGACGTGGCGATTGTAGACAGGCAGAATGCCGGCCGGTCTCACAGCTAGAATGGCTGTGCTTCTCATGATCTTGTTACTACTTCCGCTGATTTGCAGTGCCAACGGCATCTTCTCCGTAACCACCAGTAACAACGACTGTCTGATCTGGCGGATACGCCTTCAATGGGTAAGGTGGTTTCAATACCGCGAATGCGTTTGACGCAAAGAACAGCAACCAGAGCACGAACGCGATAATCGCTGGTTTATTTGCTTTCATACTTACACCGTATCGAGGGCGTCCTTCTGTTGCCACGGCGCGTGCGTTGGATTTTGCGGTGCTACGCAAGAAAGGATTGTGATTCCCTCTTTCGGCCTATAGCCCAACTGGCACAAGGTCGGGCTATCATTAACATCGCGAGATGGTAGCCTTTGCGTTTATCTCTAACGAGGGATAACAAATGACCTCGCCGGTGATACTGGAAAATCTCGCGAATGCGAAATAGCAGCCCTCTGTCGTCCCCATGTATTTTCAGCCATGAAAATGAACGTCCCAATCAAAGAAGCAACGGACGCTGATCGCGCCATAGCTAATAGGACTTTTGGAAGCGGCGATTTGCCGAGTGCGCCTGGAGCAGCGATCTCGCGCCGCAATTTATTCCCGCTCCGTACCCTGATGGTTTGTTTCACCATCTGGCTCGTTGCCACCGAAGTTCTCGTCTTTGATCAGATTAAATTTAACGTCAGAATCGACCTGCTCGAGCAAGCCACACGAGGGAGCCGCGGACCGCAACTATTGGCCCCAACAGAACGGTCAGCCAATCTCCCGGGTGTCGCAAAAATGGAAAAACTGTGAGCGCAAAACCTCCGACGAATCAAAAAAAGTTCGTTTTCTCCGGCATCAGCAGATTGCAAAGCCGATCTCCTGCAGCGTGACCGGAAGATTATTGGCCTGAAGAGCATGGAGTAAGAATAAGAGTAAAGCTAAGGGGGGAGAGGAAGAATAAGGGGACACTTATGAGCAGGACTATCGACGCTATTAAGCAGCACATGGGACCGACTAAACCAACTCCTGCGGCAAGCGCTGAGAAGAGGCCTGCCGCAAAGAGCGGCACGTTTGCAATCGGCGGTGATCTTCCCGTTCACCGGCTGGGCTACGGCGCCATGCAACTGACTGGCCCTGGTGTTTGGGGAGAGCCAGCTGATCGAGCGCAAGCGATCGCAGTCTTGCGCCGAGCGGTCGAGCTCGGCATCAACCTCATCGACACAGCGGATTCCTATGGACCCTATGTAAGTGAAGAACTGATTCGCGAGGCATTGCATCCTTACCCAAAAGGCCTTGTTATTGCCACTAAGGCGGGTCTTACTCGTCCTGGCCCTGGCAGATGGGTTCCGCTAGGAAGACCTGAATATTTGCGACAGGAATGCGAGATGAGCCTGCGACGGTTAGGCGTCGAGCGTATCGATTTGTTCCAATTGCATCGCATCGATCCCAAGGTTCCAGCCGACGATCAATTTGGAGGTACTGCGAGATCTCCAGAAGGAAGGCAAGATCCGGCATGTTGGCCTTTCAGAAGTCAATGTTGCGGAGATCGAAGCAGCGCGTCGCATCGTGCCAATCGCGACCGTGCAAAACCAATATAATCTCGCGTACCGCAATTCCGAAGATGTCGTGGACTACTGCACGCGCAAAAACATCGGGTTCATTCCCTGGTTCCCGCTCGCGACCGGCGACCTCGCGAAACCCCACGGAGCATTAACGAGGATCGCCAGGAAGCTGGGCGCTCAGCCTGCGCAGGTAGCTCTGGCGTGGTTACTCAAGACGTCTCCCGTGATGCTGCCGATCCCCGGAACTTCAAAGGTAAAACATCTCGAAGAAAATACTGCTGCGGCACTCCTCAATCTTGATGATTCGACCATGGAGGAGTTGGCCAATGCATGACGAAGATAAGCATCGGTTTACAGCGCGACAAAAGCAGCCGTGGATACAATCACCAAGTCGCTGGCAAAGGAGCTTGGACTGCGCAAAATCCGCGTCAACGCCATCAACCCTGGCATGGTGGAAACCGAGGGTCTTCACGCAGGCGGCTTCGTTGGAAGCGATTTCCAAAAGTTGTTTGAGGCACAAAGCGCGCTCGGAAGAATCGGACAGCCAGACGACGTTGCTCCCGCCGTCGTCTTTCTCGCTTCACCAGATGCGAGCTGGATCACTGGCGAAACATTGGTCGTCTCGGGCGGCTATCGCTGACTGAGAACTTGCCTCGTGAGTGGTAGCGGACGGCCGGATTGGTGGTCCGCCCTGTTCGGGGTTCCCGGCGATCGCGCCCTACCAAGTACTTTGGGTTTTCTTGTTACGACATGGGTCTCGCGAAGCTGCATGACTTACTAGCCCGTTCTCACCCTAAAGAGGGAGCATCGAACAACTCTTCGGCGGCACCACAAAATCCCACACACGCGCATTCGCTGGAATGGAATCGTCATCGAATGTTAGATACATGAAAGCCACTCACTCCTTTGATCGATTAGTGCCGCAGGAAGCATCGCGCCATTCAACAGTTCAAATCACAAGCGCACACTGGCATCTACGACGACAAGATGCACTTCCATTGCGCGAGGCGATTCCGCTTTGGTTCGCGATCTCCAGCCCTTTGATCGGTTTAATCATCGGCTTTCTCGGCGCCTGGTTTTTCACATGGCTGACTAGCTAGGAAGTCAACAGGAATAACAACGTTATCCAAAGAAATATGAACAAGGTAATTGAAGCAGACTTCCTGCTCCGCGAAACCGGCGTCGATTTCTCCTCGCCGAATTCAGCTCCAACCTCCGAGGTCAACAAAAAGAGGCGAATCCTGATTGTTGATAACGACACGAACGCCACTCACCTCGTTAGAATCCTTCTCGAAAAAACAGGCCGGTATCTCGTGCTTGAAGAGAACAACTCAACCAAGGCTTACCGGAGCGCCCTGATTTTTCGGCCAGACCTCATCTTGCTGGATGTAGTCATGCCCATCAGAGACGGAGGCGAAATCGCAGCACAAATTCGGGCGGACCCCGAATTGCAAAACACACCCATCATTTTCCTCACGGCGCTCGTTACGCCGACCGAAGCCAAGGCTGGCGTACACATCGACGGGCATCCATTTCTTGCCAAGCCGATCAGCATTCCGGAGGTGATTGAAGCGATTGAACAAAGCCTGCCGTCCAACGCCGTGTTCTGATTATAACACCTGGTAAGCGCACGGCCGGGAAGTTCGCCGCACAATCGATCGACATTTCGAGTGAGCGTGGCTGAAAGAAAAGCGCATTATGACCTGGTATAACTACGTCGCTAGTTTCTTCGCGGGAATGTTTCTAGCTAATGTCGTGCCGCATTTCGTGCATGGTATATCGGGCGACCGTTTTCCCACCCCGTTCGCCCATCCTCCCGGAAAAGGCCTCTCCTCGCCGACTACCAATGTGGTTTGGGCGCTGGTTAACCTGATTGTAGCTTATGTCCTTCTTCGGATTGGAAAGGTTTCTAGCAGTGGTAACCTGGCGTTGGCTGTTTTCTTCGCAGGCATCGCCGCACTCAGCACGTGGTTAAGCGTGCTGTTCTCTAAAATAAGGCCAGCCAATCGCTCTCGCAAAACAACGCACGCAAACGTGCGGCGACACGCAACGGGCAGCTGACCACCGAAGTCGGCTTCGAAGGACGAATGGAAGGTATTCCTTCGTCGTTCGTCATTTCCAAACCGTATCCCGAAGGAGGGACCGTAAAATCTCACCGACGCGCAATGGCACCAGAGCGCGCCGACTGCGAAGTTTAGTCATGAAAAAGATTAAATTTCTCAGCTTGGTAAGCACCGCTCTTGTGGGTCTTGCTTTGCCCGCTTTGGCAGGTCCTCGCGGTGGCGGAGGAGGATTTGGTGGTGGCGGCCACTTTGGTGGTGGCGGCGGCCGTGTCGGTGGCTTTGCTGGTGGGGGCTCTCGCGGCGCGCCCGCGTTCTACGGGGGTGGCTTTCGAGGAGCACCGGTTTTCCGTAGCAACGGGGCATACTTTACCGGCAGAAGCGTTGGCAGATTAAGTGCCGCGCCTCGATTCTATTATGGTGGTAATCGCATGACTGCCATGCAGCCGCATGGATTCACTCGCCCAGTCGGCCGGTACACAAGCCCATACGCTGGCAGAGCCGTCGCGGCAAATCGTCAACCAAGTCGCATTGGCTTAACTGACACTGCGACACGTCGTCAACCAAATCGCGTCGGCTCAACCATAGAGCGGAATCGGGTTTCGAATCCGCGGACTTCGACGGCAACGAACCGTCAGTCTTTCCTCAGAAACCACGCGTCCGAGCGACACGACGCGAACAACTGGCATCGCGATTGGGACAGACATCACGCCCACTTTGATCACAACCGTGTGTTTGTTTTTGTCGACGGCTTCTGGTGGGGACTAGACCCCGGATATTACCCTGGGGATTACTACCCTGACTACGACTACGGCGATTACCCTTATAACTCCTACTATGGTAACCCCTACGATTACTATAACTACTCGCCATACAACGATGATGATCAGTCCGGTTATTCCGATTCGGGTCAGTCCGCGGCCAACGCAACTGTCAGCAATATTCAATCCGAGCTTGCGAAGCTTGGTTACTATAATGGCGCGATTGACGGAACTCTCGGCGACGAAACAGAGGCCGCCATAGCCCGTTATCAACAAGACCGCGATCTAAGCGTTACGGGGACGGTGGACGCGGCTACGCTGCAATCGCTTGGAATCAGGTGATGAAAATCGATAGGAGCGGGCCGCTGGGCCGTCGGTCTTATTCGGCGCGTCCAGCGGTCGCGCCCTACCAAGACGCGGTGTTTTTCATTTAGGATATAGCTTCTGTTACAATTCTATTGCTACCAAGACTGAGTCGACCTTTCTTGCGTTACGTTTAACAGAAGTATCGCATATGATCCAACAGCAAGATTTCGTTCAGCCGGAGCAATTAAATTTCAAAGACGATGGTATTTTCCCAAATAGTTCCCTGCCCTTGCTGCTCTATCGAGACGCGATCACGACCAACGCCAAAGATCCCGCTTCTATTTGCGAACAACGTTTTGCAGAGAATGACTGGACCAACTCGTGGCGGGACGGTGTTTATTCCTTTGCCCATTATCACAGCACGTCGCATGAAGTGCTGGGTGTTTATTCTGGCGCTGCCACCCTGCGACTCGGTGGCGAGCATGGCAAGAACGTCGAGGTGCATGCTGGCGATGTGATTGTCATTCCCGCTGGTGTCGCACACCAGAACGTCGGTGCCAGCGACGATTTTGGCGTGGTCGGAGCTTATCCCGGCGGTCGCCAGTGGGATTTGCTTCGGGGTCTCCCGGGCGAGCGCCCGAAAGCCGATCGCAATATTGCGGCATTGCCAATGCCGGAGAACGATCCGATTTACGGAATCGAAGGCCCGTTGCGAGGGATTTGGAAATCCGACGGCGCCAAATCCAAGTAGTTCAAGAACTCGCGCTTGAGCCAGGGCAGAATAAGGTTAAGACGTGAGCTCACCGCAACAATCTTCTGCCACGGCAAAGTTTCGCATGATGCACGAGTCCGGATGTTTCGTGCTTCCAAATCCGTGGGACATCGGAACGGCGATCTATTTGGAACATCTCGGATTCGAAGCGCTCGCCACCACTTCAGCAGGCTTCGCTTTTTCGCGGGGAAAACGCGATGGCGGTGTGCCGCGCGATGAAATGCTCACGCACATCCGGGAAATTGTCGAAGCAACGTCGTTGCCGGTAAACGCAGACTTCCTGGCCGGCTACGCCGACGAACCAGAAGGCGTCGCCACGAATGTACGACTTTGTGTCGATACAGGAGTTGCCGGTTTATCAATCGAAGACAACACGGGTCGGACGAACACACCGCTCTATGAGAGAAACCTGGCGGTCGATCGTATTCGAGCGGCGCGATCGGCGATCGACTCTTCGGGCAGTGGCGTCGTGCTAACCGGCCGTTGCGAAGCGTGGTTGGTGCACGATCCCGATCCGTTCCATACGGTTCTCGACCGGCTCGTTGCTTACGCTGAAGCGGGCGCCGATTGCGTCTACGCGCCAGGTGTGCGCAAACCAGATGAAATTGCGCAGATCGTGAAGACCGTCGCGCCCAAGCCTGTCAACGTCCTCATCTCCGGATTCAATCATCAGCTCTTAGTTTCTCAGCTAGCTGATCTCGGCGTGCGCCGCGTCTCTGTCGGTTCCGGCCTTGCCCTCGCTGCGTGGGGCATCTTTCTACGCGCTGCCGAAGACATCAAAACAAACGGGACATTCAATCTTCTGGCCAATGGCGCTACCTCGGCCGACTTGAACGAGCTATTTCGGAAGAGCGGATGACGGCGATAGCCCAACTGTTATTCTCTACTCGCTGAGTGCTTCGCTCGACGTTTCCTCAATCTAACTGGAGGTAGATGATGTACCACTTTGGCTCGATGGGAACAAGATAGATGCCATCCTCGGGGAGTACCTTGTCCGAATTAGGCACTATTGTCCCAACTCTTTCATAACCATGAGGTAGATAAGCTATGCCCTTTATCCAACTGCGACCAATCGGCAGCCAATCACCCCCTCGCCAGTAAGAGAACGTTATCCTGTACCAATCTAGCCAGACGGCCAGGTCGGGTCTGATGCCGGCTATGAGCTGCTTATATTCGCTGCGCCGCGCGGGGGCTCAGCGCTTGCCGACCGTCTGTTAGGGGCTCTTCATTCAAGGTTTCGAGGTTCAAGTACGACGTGGTATTGGCGTCCTCCTCTCCCATAGAGGCAAGTTTTTCGAAGGCATCGTGATGCGATCGAAAGAGCTCTGTCAGCTCCGCGTCCTTTGGCATATTAGCTCCAAGCGGATCGCACCACAGCAAACAAGGAGCGGCGAGGATAACAGTCGTCGTCAGTACAAAACCGTTAAGCCGACCTAACATAAAATGCGAGATCGATTCCCTTTTGCGGCAAATTTTCGTCGTAGAACTCGCGTGCGGTCTCGGGATCGAGCGCTTCAGGGCGTGCTTGGGGTGACTTTCAGCCGTCTTCTTCGAAGCTCCATCGCGCAAAGTGCGGCGATCGTAAGCAGATCGCTGATGATGTGGGTAGCCTTGACGCTTCCGAACGTGGCGGGCGTAAGAGTCGGCTCGAGCAGATCGCGCACTTGCTTCGAGACGGTGGCGGCGGCACCGCCAGAATCGAATTGTTTGATCGCTTCAATCGTGGCAAAGCGTTGCGCGGTTGTGTCCTTCATCGCATCGAGATTCTTATAAGCGAACAGAGCGAATAAAATGCAGACCAGCGCGGTGGTAATTGCAGCCGGCTGTTTGCGCAGAGAGGAAAACGCAAGGACACCACCAACGATGATGACGTAAAGGTTCCAGTATTGCTGCATAGCGTTCGAGCGCTCGAAGTAAAGCTGAACCAGTTCGTTATAGTTCATAAGATTCTCGCGATTATGAACGCGCGCCATGATCCAACGCGAGGAGAAAAGAGTCAGTGCCACTGGGGGACGAACGAAGTCGAAGATCGAATTCGGACAAGGCGGAGATCACCTCGGGTCTGATAACAACGGACGGTCGAACCCGGCGAATGATCGCGAATGCTTCTTTCGCGGTATTCGCTGTACCACTCATTATTAAATAAGCGGCGACCGCAGCCGCAGTTCGCGAGTAACCGATCTTACAGTGAACATACACGGCGCCGTTTCGGGAGTGATTGCCGATGAATTCCCCCATCTCCGCAAGCTGCGCCTGGGTAGGAGCGGTTAAATCGAGGACGGGGATGTTTCGATAATTGATTTTGCGGAACGGTTTCGCTTCGGAAAACTCAGCGCTTAAGTCGAGCACAGAAGCCACTCCACAGCGGAGCGCTTTGTTCGCGGAGCGGGCCCCCAGTTTGCCGCCGATCCAGATTCGCGGCGTGACCTCATCCCAAGGTCGGCATCGGCTGCGGTAATACAGGAGCGACAAATATTGACCGAGCAAACAAGGCGCCAACACAAACCGCGTGCTCCAGGGCAACTTTCCTTTCGTCTTGTGAAAAACGACCTGACCCAATTCGAAGTACGCGATCGCCACGATGCCGAGCGCGATCGTTGGCCAAAGAAGCAAAACACCCCATGGCCAGAAGATTACGCCCGTGAGCAAGACGATCGCCGCTCCTGCTACATAGTACGAACCGATGCGGCGATTCACGACAACTGGCAGCGCGGCCGAAGGCTCGCGAAAGAGGTAGAAGCAATATCCGGCCAGGACAAAACCACCTACGATGTCGATGACGTGGTGTTGGTAAGTGAGTAATGGCGAGAGACTGATGAGAAAGAACCAAAGCATCGCTGCGAACAAGAAAATGCCGCGAAGATTTCTCGCGTAGAGATCGACCAGGAGCAACAACAGCGCGGCGTGCAACGACGGGAGAAGATTAAAGGGCGAGTCCATTCCGCGAAACCAATCAAAGATCGCGCCGAGCCATCCGCTGGCATGAGGGCGCGGGAAAGCAAAGCGCAACGGGAAAAGCAAAAAGCAAACGCCGGCAATGAGAATTGCGGCTACGACCCGCCGCGAAAATATCCGCAACTCCTCGTCCGTTCGACAAAGGAACGGGGCCGCGATGAAGAAGAGGTCGATCGACATGTAGGGGAGAATCATGAAAGGAACGAATGGGATGGCGCGCTCCCATTGAAAATAAAACGAGCCGACTTGACCGCGTTGCCCAGTGATCCAGTTGCAACCGCTGTAAACGACGAGAAATAGGACCGACAATCCCGCAGAAACCGTGAACGCTTTAAGGCGAGAGACGTGCACGCGATAGTTAAGGCTCCGCGCGTCGTGCGATTGAGACGGTGAACATCCCCCACTGATCCACTTCCATAGACATTTTCCGGAAACCGGCGACGCGCACCAATTCATCGATTTCGGCCGTCGTCCGGCGGCGCATGATCCAGGGTTCCCCTTCCCGATTACGTAACACGCGCGCAATAAACTCGACCTGCGGATGCCAGGGTTGGTTCGTATAAATTAGATAACCGCCCGGTTGGATCGCTCCGGCAAGTCCGCGGAGTGAATTCAAGACCGGTCCATTGCTGGGAAACAATTCGTAAAGTCCCGACACGATTCCGATGGTTGCGTGCGGCGCGATTGCGGCAATCGAATCGCGATCGAATGCGTCGCCTTGCTCCACGGTCACATTTTCCAGTCCGAATTCCTGCGCCAACGCTCGCGCCGCATCGACATTTTCCTGTTTGTAATCGCGCAGGGTGGCATTTGTCGAAATATCTGGAAGTTCATGCAGTGTTTCCGTGACGTATCGCCCTGCGCCGGCGGCTATGTCCAAAATGCGAACGGGTCGGTCTTCCTTATGAAGCTTTTCGATCACGTTCCTCAACGCATTCTTAAGATTCGCTTTGCGCTGCCGAATGCCACGCCAGCCGATGCTGTTGAGATACGATTTGTCGATCAAACGGCCGACTCCTAACGAGCCGCGCGGTTTATTTTCATAAACGTAATCGAGCGAGAGTCCCGAATCGAAGCCGTTCCGCCAGCCGAGATCCACGCCCTGGCTCAGGCGGCCGGCCGCTCTTAGTCCAGCGCGTGCCACAGCAAACTTCATTCCACCACGCGACTTCAGCTGCTCAAATTCATCCCGCGTATAGCCAGCCTGATCCGCGTTCAAAAGCGAAGGCTTAGTCACCGGCTCCGCGAAGCGATCGTGAACAAACTTACGCACGCGGTCCACAACCAGATGTCGATCTTGGTCATGAAAGATGGCGTGATAAGCGGCAGGATAAATCTCCATTTCCTTTAACGGCGACGAAAGCCGATTAAAAAATTCACGCTGCGCTTTCAAGCTAACGACCCAATCACGGCCCGCTCCAATCATCAGCGTCGGTGTTTGGATTGCGCCCGCGTCCGCGACCAATCGGTCCGCTGTATCGTTAACATCAAGCAGAACATTGACCGCAATTTGACGGAAGATAAGCGGGTCTGCGTCGTATTGCGCGGCCTGTTCCTGGTCCCGAGTAAGGAGCTTCGATTTGACGTAACTCTTCACCTTGCCCCGGCCGAACAATTTTTGTTTCATTCGTAGAAGCGGAACGGCGAAGGGAACGTAAAGCTTCACGTGAAACGCAGCCGTAGCCAGAATCATTGCGCGAATCTGCGGCGCATAATCGTGCATCCAAGCCGCAACACTGACCGCGGCAAGGCTGTGAGCGAGAACGATCATGTTCTCGATAGGGATTTCGTAGCGCTCGGAAATATGGCGCACAAACGCGTCTACATCTCTGATCACGTCAGCAAAATTATTCGCGGCCCCGCGTGCGCCCGGCGATCGCCCATGCCCTCGCGCGTCCCACGCAAAAACGGCGATGTCTTGAAGCCTGAGTAACTCGACTGTTTGCTGCCACCGCCCAGAGTGCTCGTGGCCGCGATGGAAAAGTAAAATAGCTTTATCGGTCCCTTCGCGAGGTATCCACGCCCGATAGAACAGCTCGGCGCCATCCCAACTCGTCATTATATGCTCAGTCGCTTCCATTGCTTTCTCCCAATTCCTTCACCGCGCGATGTAATTCCGCTGCGATTGCGCAGATGTCGATCTTGCTTGAGTTGCGCGCCGAATAATTGCGAGGCACGCCAACAATGAGTCGAACTTTTTTTGGACGCGGTAGACGCCTGCCCTTCGGCCACGCGCGAAAAGCGCCGTGCAAATAACAGGGCAGAACCGTCACGTCCCGCCCGGCGACAAGCGCGCCGATTCCCGACTTGAATTCCCGGGTCTCGCCCGTTTCCGATCGCGTGCCCTCCGGAAAAATGATCAGGATATTTTCGGGATCGTTGAGAAGGTCAGAGCAAATGGAGAGGCTCCGGCGAACGCGAACTCTTCGTGCAAAGGGCAGCGCATTGATAACAACGGCGGCGACGAAGGTGCGCGGCACGCCTTGGAAAAAATAATCCGCTGCCGCAGCCGGGAAAGCGCGATGCAATTTGCCCAAAGGCAGCGCGGCGAGAAGGCAAAGCGTGTCGAGATGACTGGAATGATTTGCCACAATGACGAGCGCTCGGCTCGTACGAAGATTTTGGTGCCCCATAATTTCAAATCGGTGATAGATGCGCAGCCATCCGCGGATGATCAATGCGATCAGAGCGCGCATTCCGTACACCAGCATGTCGGGCTCGCGCGGAAACCGGCGCAAGCGATCAACGAACGGTTGATCGATATCGCAGGCGGAATCGTAATGCCAGGTACTCATCGTAACCGGTAATAATATCCCGCCATGTGCATGAACAACGGCGTAACATAAATCAAGCTGTCGATGCGATCCAAGATTCCGCCGTGCCCCGGAATCGCCGCGCCCATGTCCTTGGTTCCGATGTCTCGTTTGATTACGCTGATTGAAAGATCGCCGAGCAGTCCACCGATTCCGACGATCAAGCCGGTGAGAATCAGTTGCTTCGCGCCGAAAAATGGAAACGAGAATCGCAGCAACCAGGGTAATGCCATCGAAACCGCGAGCGCGCCGAGCGCGCCTTCCCACGTTTTGTTCGGACTGATTTCGCTGCGAAGCGGATGTCGCCCAAACAATCTGCCAAATGTAAACGCGCAGACGTCATTCAATTCGGTCGCGAAGATGACATAGCAAAGAAATCCGTAGGCATTCGTCGCATTCGCCAGAAAACCGAGATGTCCGAACATCCAGCCGATATAAATAAAGCCCACGATGCTCAACGACATCTTTTGTAGCTCGCCCCGGGCGCGGTTGCGCAGGATCGGAATGAGTAGGATCGATGCGATAGCGAAAACCGGGACGGCCATAAAAAAGCCATACCAGCCTGCACCCGGCTCTTCGCCGCGCGGATGGGGCATCCAGGATGCAACGCCGACCGCAACGATTCCGGCGTAAACGGCGCCCGTCATCCACCAGTCGCGATACAGTCCAGAAGAGCGCGCGAATTCCTTGAACCCAAAAATCGAAAGCAATGTCACCCCAATAATGACCGGGACGCGTCCCGCGAAAACAACCAGCAGCGCGATCGACGCCATCACCAGCCACGAACGATAGGTTTTCCAGATCGCGCCAAGCTCCTTCCCTAATCCCCAATGGAGGAAACTGAGAATCGCGCCACCAATCCCGAGCGAGACGGAAACGATCAGAAGGTACGCGCGAAACACCGGATCGTGCAGCGCGCTCAGCGGAGACATCATCGTGCTCCATTTTGAAGCGCGATCACGATTCGTTTCAAGCGAATGATTATCGTTTGCAAACAGCCGGCGATTATCACCAGACAAGTCCAATCGAGAATAGTCAGCCTGCCAAAATCGTGTGACCCGGCTTGGCATGATCGATACACAAACATTGCCCAAGCCCCGAGGCTCAGCGCAACCATTCGCCACGGCTTTGACATGATTCCGCCAAATTCGCGTCGTCCTCCGATTGCTTGGCCGAAAAGTCCCACGTAAGCGGTGAACAAGGAAAGGATCGCTGTCCAATAGCCAATGAAAGGATTCACTAGATCACTGTGCGCAACGCCGACGAAAATAATCACATCGGACATTCGATCCGGTAGATCGTTGACAATCTCTCCGCGCGCACTCGCCTTTCCCGCCGCGACCGCAACCATGCCGTCCAGCATGTTGAACCAAAGCCGGAGATAACAAAACAGCGGCGCAATAATTAGCAGCCAGGTATTTCTGCCTGATTTCCAAAAACACAGCGCCGCGGCGAGCGCGGCTACGATCGACAAGTACGAAATCGCATCGGGCGAAATGCCAAGCCGCACGCACAAATTCGTCGCCCCATCCCCAGTGCGACGGAATATCTGCGCGATCGGCCGGTGCGATGTCGGTTGGTATTCCGCCATTCCTTACGCTTAGCGAAAGGCCAGGCGCATTGCGCGACAAATCTGGCACTCTTCAAAGTCCGGACAGATCTGCATCGTTCCAGAACTTCGTCATTGGATTTGCCGCTCAAATCAATTTACCATCGCCGTCATGAGAATTTTCACCATTATCGCCCGCGTTCTTCTCGGGCTCGTTTTCGTTGTCTTTGGTTCTAATGCGTTCCTGCATTTCCTTCCGATGCCGCCGCTCCCGCAAGGTGTGACCGGCGAATATCTGCACGCCTTTTTTGCCAGCGGCTACGTTTACGTCATCGGCGGCTTCCAGGTTGTTGGCGGCTTGCTTCTCTTGATCGGTCGCTTCGTTCCGCTCGGCCTGACGATTCTCTGCGCCATCATCGTAAACATTTGGGCGTTCCACCTCTTGATGGCGCCGGAGCCCGCGGGACTAGTACCCGCAATCGTCGTCACCGTTCTTGAATTGTTTCTCGTCTGGCGGTATCGCGATGCATTCAAAGAAATCGTGCGCGCCTGATCCGGATTATGATTACACAAAGCAAAGACAAAATAGCCGAAGTGGTCGTGCGCGGTGACGCGCGCAGTTTCAAGCAAGAAATTGTTGTGGGCAAACATCGCCTCCTTGCTGACGAACCGGTGAGCGCAGGCGGAAGCGATGCTGGTCCCGATCCGTACGATTACCTGCTCGCAGCGTTGGGCGTTTGCACGTCCATGACGGTTGGCTTATACGCGCGCCGGAAACAAATGCCCCTCGAGAACATTACGGTTTCGCTTCGGCACTCGCGTATTTATGCAAAAGACTGCGAGGAATGTGAAACGAAGGAGGGCATGCTGGATAGGATTGATGTTGAACTGGACTTGACTGGCCCTTTAAGCGCAGAAGAGCACGACAAACTGATGGAGATTGCTGCGAAATGTCCGGTCCATCGCACGCTGACATCCGAAATCAACATTCGCTTGCGGGCTGCTCAGAAGAAATCACCTGCGTAGCAACCGCTGCTGTAGCCGCCTCGCTGTGTCGAGGCGCTTGGCGCGTTGCCGCAGGCACGGCGACACAGTGCCGTGGCTACAACCGGCTACAACCGGGGTCCCGACCCGGGCTACAGCATTTTGAATACGCGCGACGAGCCAGCGTCACGCGAAGAAATTCGGAAAGCGCTTGCTCCAGAGAGAGATCAACCTGATCAAGACCTGTGCGAAAGAGATGAAATTCCTGGCCGTTCATCCCAGCTGTCTGATGTACTCGAAGATTTATCTTCGCCTCGAACCGCTCGGTCTCGAACTTGTTGCTGCGGCGGCGCGGTGTGCCGGCCACACAGTTCGTTTAATTGATTTGCAATGCGAACCGCACCAGAATTTTTTCGGCCTGGTCAAGCGATGGCAACCGGACGTCATCGCGTTCTCCGTTAATTACCTCGCTAACGTTCCTGAGGTCATCGATCTCGCTCGCTCTGCGCGGGCCTTATTGCCGGAAACATTCATCTGTGTCGGTGGACACAGTGTTTCGTTTATCCCCGAAGAAATTTTGCGGCACGCCGGCGGCGCCGTGGATTGCGTGCTGACCGGCGAAGGCGAAACGGCGATCACCGGGCTGCTCGATGCACTCGGCGAGAGTCCGCCGAACTTAGAAAACGTTTCCGGGTGCGTAACACTTGATCACCGGGGTCCACCGCCCGCATTCATGAAGTCGCTCGACGATTTATTGCCAGCCCGCGACCTGGTTCAACATCGCCAAAAGTATTTCATCGGCGCGTTGGACCCGGCTGCTTCCATCGAGTTTAGCCGGGGTTGCCCCTGGGATTGCGTCTTTTGCAGTGCGTGGACGTTCTACGGACGCAACTACCGCGTAAAGACACCCGAGTGCGCCGTTGAAGAGCTGGCGCAAATACGCGAGCCCGGAATTTTTATTGTGGATGACGTAGCTTTCATTCAAGCCGAGCACGGCATGCAGCTTGGCGAGGCCATTGCCCGTCGCGGCATCCGAAAACGATATTATCTCGAAACACGCGGTGACGTGCTGCTGCGTAACAAAGAGGTCTTCCAGCTGTGGAAGCGGCTCGGCCTGAATACCATGTTCCTCGGTCTTGAAGCGATCGACGAAGATGGACTCAAGCGTTATCGAAAGCGTGTGACGCTCTCAAAAAATTTCGAGGCGCTGGAGTTTGCCCGGTCGCTCGATATATCTGTAGCTGTCAATATCATTGCCGATCCCGCTTGGGACCGCGAACGATTCAAGGTCGTACGCGATTGGTGCCTCGAAATTCCCGAGGTCGTTAACATCAGCATTAACACGCCTTATCCTGGGACAGAAACATGGCACACCGAATCGCGTCGCCTTACCACGCGCGACTACCGGCTGTTCGACATCCAACATGCTGTGCTACCAACCAGGTTGCCACTTCCGGAGTTTTATAAGGAGCTCGTCGAAACTCAGCGGGTCCTTGCCCGTAAACATCTTGGATGGGCGGCCCTTCGAGACTGTGCGCGCATCGTTGTCCGGCAATTACTTCGCCGTCAGACCAATTTCATCCGGATGCTTTGGAAGTTCGACGGCGTTTATCATCCGGAGCTGCAACTCGCAGATCACCGTCAACCCGTGAAATACGAAATTAACCTGCCGCCGCCTTCCGTCTCCACCGTACAGCGAGGCGCGCTTTACATTCACCAAAATCGGGGACGCGGTGGCCGGCAGATCGATCATCACACGGAAGAGTTTGTTAACGCGACGCGCATGGGCGTCGCTGATTGATCATCTCCTGTTAATGAACGACAGAGAATTGTAGATTCAAACTCTTCGGTTGCTTGGCTGGCACGCGAAGCGCCCGTCCTACAAAGGTAATGAATCGATGAGTAAGACACCGAAGAAATCATCGAAAGCCCGCCGATGGTCGGCCCGCGTCACAAAGCACAGCAACGCGCTTGATCTCGAATTGGAGGTCTTCAAAGGGAAAGATCCGCGTCGCATTGCGCTGTCTTTGAAACGTTCTGCCGAGCGAAGCAAAAGACGCAAAGGCACACCTTATCAATCGGCGATGTCGATGTTGAATTTTTACATCAACCGGGCCGGAAAAAATCTGCCGCAGAACCAAAAGCGCGTTCTCGAGCGGGCTACAGACGAACTGCGTGAGGCCTTCGGGCGCGACTAGGCATCCCACGATTCCATCAGCAGAGCGCGCGTTTCTTCCACACCTGTGCGCCAAATCTTCATCATCTCTTCGTCGTCGCGCTGATAAAAACCGCCGTAGTTGCCGTCGTTGAGATACTGCCGCAGCGATTTTGGATCCAGCCGGCGCAACTTATCCAAATCGCTCATCGGCTTCTGTTCACGCGGCATTTCGACCTTTTCCAAACGCGTCCAGGGAAAATTCTCCATCCACGAGGCGTGCGACGCGAGTGAGTCGATCGCCTGCACCTGCGCCCAAACTTTCGGCGCATTCCACCAGTTATGAAACTTAATTCGCACGCCCGCATGGTCTGCCATCCATTCGCCTATCAGCCCCTGGGCAGGCGTGTTGCCACCATGTCCGTTGACAATCAGGATTCGTTTGAACCCCTGCTCTGCCATCGCGTCGAGGATGTCGCGCAGGAGCGACAGATACGTTTCTACGCGCAGCGTGATGGTTCCTGGAAACGCGCGAAAGTACGGCGTGATCCCGTACGCGAGCACAGGGAAGACCGGTATGCCTAACGGTTCCGCTGCTTCGACGGCCAGGCGTTCCGCCAAAATGCTGTCGACGCTCAGGCTAAGGTACGCGTGTTGTTCCGTACTGCCGAGAGGCAACACCGCTCGATCGTCACGCTTCAGATATTCTTCCACCATCGTCCAATTCATTTCGCTGACTCGCATGCTGTAAGCTCATCCATTGATTTCATGAATTCACGGACATTTCTCGGACGAGGTAGACGCGCACCGATCTCGGATTTCGCAACCGAAACTCCGAAAGCGTTCGCGAGGGATGGCTGCCGCTACAGTGGATTCGTTAGCCGATGCGGACAACGCGCGGATCGTCAGGCCCTCGTAAGGCGAATTCCGGAAATTCTCGTGCATGCAGGATTCCAGCGAGAATCTCGAGGCTGTCGACAATACGCGGCCCTGGACGAGCGAAATACGCGCTCGCATTCACGAGGTAAATCTCGCCGTCATGAGCCGCTGGAAGTGACTCGAAATCAGGAAAGCTCCAGAGCAACTCGTAATCGCGTCGCGCACGATTGATATCGTACCCGCAAAGAGCGAGCACGATAATTTCGGGACGAGTGTCGACTACTTCCCGCCAATCAACTTGGGCCGAGGGTCGATGCCTGCGGCCTAACGAATCCTGTCCGCCGGCAATTTCTACGAGTTCGGGTCCCCAATGACCCGAGCAAAACGGGGGATCCACCCACTCCATGAGGAAACATCGCGGTCGATTCGAAATGCGACCCGCTCGGACCTGCACGGCTTCAACACGCTCCGACAACCTGGTTATGATGCCACGTGCGCGCTCTGGCACACCGCACGCTTCCGCAACACGTCGAATATCATCGAATATATCCGAGAGGCTTGTTGGCTCGAGATTCACTACCTTTGGGGGCCCCGGTAAAGTCTCGGCGAGCCGCGCAACAGTGGCATAACCGACGGCGCAAACGTCGCACAATTTTTGGGTGAGAATTACGTCCGGGCGTAGCTGACGGAGGAGCAGCTCGTCGATTGTGTAGATCGTGCCGTTATCACCCAGCGCGTGACGCACCCATTGATCGATTTCTCCACTTGTCAGGCCAGTATTGTGCACTGCACAATGCGTGACCCGCGGCCGCGCGTTTGCTTCCTCTGGGAAATCGCATTCGTGCGAAACGCCGACCACCTGGTCCAGCAGGCCGAGCGCCGTCGCGATCTCAGTCGCAGCGGGCAAAAGCGAAACGATGCGCGTCACTTCTCATTCTACTTACCTTCTGGCTAACAGAACAGGAGAAGAACATGGAAATGAGCATGAGCACGAGTGGCGTAAGAAGACGAAAACGCCGAGCGCATCCGGAGCATTTCAAAAAGACTCGCGAACAGTCAGGCTTTCTGGTTGTCTACAAAATACCAACGGCGCGCGAGATGAGTAACACAACGATGCTCAGTGATATGAAGATTTGGCACATCGCGAGAAGCTTTGCCCAGCGCGCCAGCAGCGGTGCGTCCGTTGGGCCAAAGGTTGAGCTCTGGGTGAACGCGATGAATAGATAATCAATGCCCCGCTGGTACCTTAGACGGGATGAGTGAACTCGACCCTGATCTATTGCCGCCGGTGGTTGAGACGCTGACTTATCTGCCGGCGTATCGCGGCCAGTCCTACTCGCAGGTCTCTGACTTTTTGAAGAAGCTTGATCGGGAGAGGCCAGTTAAAACATCAGAGGTCGCTGTTTACCTTGGTGTAACGCCGCGGACCGTGGCGAACTGGAGAAAAACCGGCCGGATACCTTACTTTTCGATCAACTCGAGAAACGTCCGTTATTTCTAAGCGATGTGGAAAAAGCTTTGTCGAAACCGGCAATGTCCTGAACGAATACCGTCGGTTCCCTTGTTCATTGCCAAGTGACATGTGCTGAGGCTGCGAGAGATCTTGGCGTGCGCTGTTGTTCTACTGGCATCTAAGATGGCCGAATGAACAAAACGTTTTCTGGTCAATTGCTCCGCATCATTAACACGCTTCTACTAGCGGGAATCCTCGCAACGCTGGTTCTCATCTTGCTCCACATTCCCCGAGAGCCGCTTGAGATCCAGGAACCTATCTCCGTGCAAGGTGTGGGAAGAGGGCGGAACCCGCCAGTAGAAGTCGAGATTTCACGGTAGTTTCGTCACGCTACACAAGTCTCTTTTTAAGAATTTCTCGGCTTGTGATGGTGGAGATCGGAAAACGAAAAGCGCGATTCGTTTTCAGCTTTTCACCGCTGCATAGTGCGCTAAAGGTTTCAATTCGTGATGGAGCAACCCGCCAGCAATCCCGCAAAGCGGGATGCAGGGTTGTTACCGCCTGGTGAAACGTTCGCCGTGTGGCAATTGGCGAAACTGCTCTGGTGTCATCGCAATCACCTGGTCCACCTGATTGAAGAAGGCGAGCTGGTCGCATTTGATTTGCGCGGCAAAGGCAGCACTAGATCGACACTGCGCGTGCCACGCGGATCGATTGTTTCTTTTTTGGAAAAGCGGCAGGTGATCGCCATCGCCGAAAAAAAGCACTCGAGAAAGAATTGAGCGCGTTGGTTAAGGTTTCGGTGAAGGAGTTGGAGTAACCCAGTCCCCTCCTGCGCTGCCACGGATTTCGGTGATGGCATACGTCCACGCGTACTGCCTAACTTGGGGCGGATTGTCGAAGTAGACGGTCTGGTGGATTGCGCGAGTTTGGTGTGGTGGCACTTCAACGCGAATTTGCACCGTCTGCTGGCCTAGAATGTTCTGCGAACCCTCCTTTTCGCGGAGCAACACTGTTAGCGTGATAGAATTAAGCGTGTGGTTATGTGCCGCTCGATTTCGGATTCGCCCAGTTAGGTAAAAACCCGCGAAGTTGCTAGGAAACTGGGGGGGTCAAGTCGCAAATCAATCAAGTCGATTTCTGAGTCAGTGATACGGTGTTTGGAAGCCTCTTCTTCGATGTTCGCCTGACGCGTTGCCTCCTTTCTCTTCTCCAATTCGATGTTCGCTTGACGCGTTGCCTCCTTTTTCTCGTGAGAGTCGATTATCGCAGCAATCAGGCCGACGATTACTACGAGTCCCGCGAGAATCACGCCGATGACCTTGATGCGCCGCCAGTTATTCATCTGTTCTCGCTCTCATCGTGCCTTACGCGATGGCAACTATCTTGCCGTCTTGCGGCAACGGTTTGATTGACCAGGTACTCGCGAGCTGCCCGTTCATCGACAATCTCGAAGTAATGATCCTTCACCACCTGGGGACTGTTGCCCATCTCAAGCGCGACTTGTCCTTCATTTGGTAGATGCGTATTTGCTCACAATCTCCTTCAGCCGCTCATGCGTGTTAACAACTCCCCAATGCCAGTCGGCGCAAGACCAGCCATCGGTCAATGATACGCCAACCGCTGGCGGTCCAGTCCGCATTCCTCCAACCTCAAAATGTCCGTCGAACCTGAAGTTGAATTCCGGGAAAAGCACAATGCTCATGTCCTGTGTCGCAACGTTGTCCTCCTTTCTCGGCCACACCCAGGACGTGTGCGCCGCTACCTTGTGTCGCCATTTGATGACGTTGGCAAACTCGTCCTCCAAATCCTCGGCCGGCGAAAATGCATTTTTGAAAATACCGATGAAATTATACAATGCGCTCGCGTACCAAAGGAAGTAATTGCAGACCATCGCATCGCCAGACTGACCGCCAAAATCAATGTAAGCGAAGTTCTTGCCAGGTTTTGCTCGCTCCCTTTCCTCCCGCTGAACCTGCTCACAGAGATACTCGAGACCCTGCCACACCGTCTTCAAGAAAAGCCATGCTTCTTTCCGATGAGCTTTAGTAAAATCAAATTCGGTCATCGGCGATACAGATCAGCGTTGACGGCAAACGTCATCAGGGGAAAGCGCAACTAAGGCTGCCACCGACGCTCCGACGATTCTACGGCCATCCTGAGCGCGGCGCGGCCTATTTCTGGCCGGGGGACTAAGGTTTTTTTCACGGTCGTCTTCTACGGTCAGTGAATTTTTTGCTGCAAAATCACGCAATTCTATGAAACACGGCGCAAACGGCACTCGTTAGGCTTACCTATGAAGAACATGCAGTGCAACGCTATGAAAATCTACGCAATTCGTTAGGCTTGAATAGATAATCAACAAACCCGGGTCGCCACCGTTCCACTCCGAAATGACCGCGCTCGACCTTCTCGATTTGCATTTGCGGAAACACAAAACTCCGGCTGCCGAATTCACGATGCCGGTCGCGCACATTTGGTCCACCGCCGTCGAGTCGCCGATACCAAAGGGCAAAGACAAGAACGTTTGTCAGCCACAGCACAGCCCCCGAACGCAATAACCGCAAAGGCGTTTCCTTATGGGAGGGGAGCGTGGTCACTAACAAGATAACCGATCCAATTAGAGCAATCGTAATTATGGCGTTAATCAGGATCCCGAGTGCATGATTCAGCGATTGACGGCCTGCCCGGTGGGATATGAACGTCGGCACTAGTAGGACAACAATCACCCCTGGTAGTAGCCAAAAAGCGCCAACAATGAACCGCCGGGGCAAGGCCAGGTGAATTCCCCCAATAGCGGGCAACGCCAGAATCACCTGCCACCGCGGCTCAGGTTTATCAATGTGATCTGACGGGGCAGGCATGAACTTGCGCTATAATCGAGATTCGCATATGAAGCCATCCCCGAGATGCGGCACTGTCATTCCGAGCGGGGCGAGGAACCTCACAAGCTTTTGGATCACACCCGCTAATTAGTGAACGAAACTCCAACTGCGAGGTCCCTCACTTCGTTCGGGATGACAGGATCATTGTCCGGCGTTGAACAGTAGGCTAAGGCGTTTGGTCTACGGGCACTTGATAAACTTTTGAATCCAAAGTGGACAACCGCTCCATCATAGTTAAGGAGGCGTTCTAACACTGACTCGAGCACATGTTTAAGCGAATTTTTAAATGGTTCGGCGCAATAATTGCCGTCGTCGCAATCGCGACTGCGGTCTTCCTTATTAATTTAATTTGGTTCCGGCCATGGAGTCTGAATCTGTTTTACGAGAAGGTGTTCGCCGAAGTTCTCTTCGGTCATCCAGAGCTGCTCTCAGCGCTCGGCTTGGTGGAACAATTCGGCATCACCAGTCACAACGGAAAACTCGACGATGAATCGCCCGCGCAACAACAACGCGAATTCGACAGATGGAAGCGCGATCTGGCGCAGCTTCGCCAATATCCGCTCGATCGCCAATCGCCTTCGCAGAAGCTTTCGACGCGCGTGCTCGATTGGTTTTTGCAAATACAAGCCGAAGGCGAAAAATGGCAATGGCACAATTATCCGGTCAATCAGCTCTTCGGAGTGCAGAACGAGTTTCCGTCGTTCATGGCGAATACGCACCGGCTCCTGAACCGAAAAGATTGCAATTACTACGTCATGCGGCTTGATGCCCTGCCACGAAAATTCGACCAAGTCCTCGATGGTTTGAAGATTCGGGAACAAAAGCAGATCCTGCCGCCGCGTTTCGTAGTTGAGGAAGTCCTCAAGGAGATGACCGAGTTTATCGGCAAACCCGCTTCGGAAAATATTCTGGCGACATCATTCAAGACACGCGCAGCCAAAATTGCCAAGTTAAGTCAGAACGACCGTACCGATTTTCAAGCGCGCGTAGAAGCGGCAATAACCAGCAAAGTCTATCCGGCCTATCAAAAATTAATCGATTATTTCCAGGCAATCCTGCCGAAAACGACAACCGACGATGGCGTCTGGAAATTACCGGACGGCGACGCCTTCTACGCCTACAAGTTGCACGAGAACACGACCACCACGCTTAAGCCGGAAGAGGTGCATGAACTGGGTCTGCGCGAAGTGGCTCGCATCGAAGGTGAGATGCGGACAATTCTCGATGCAAATGGCTTTGCAGGTCAACCGATCGGAGATGCGATGGACAAACTCGCTAAAGATCCGCGTTTTCTTTATTCAAACGATGACAAAGGCCGTTCCGATGCGTTGGCGAGATATACGGCGCTGATCACGCAAGCGACAGAACGTTCGTCGAAAGAATTGTTTCTCACCACTCCGCATGCAAAGGTCGAAGTCCGCCGCGTTCCGGAATTCAAGGAAACAACGGCGCCTGGTGCATATTACGAACCTCCGGCGATGGATGGCAGTCGTCCGGGAATTTTTTTCGCGAATCTGCGCGACATGAGTGAAGTGCCAAAGTGGAGCATGCCAACACTGGCATTTCATGAGGGCGTGCCGGGACATCACTGGCAGCTGTCCACCGCCGAGGAACTCAAAGGCGTTCCACAATTTCGCAAAGTAATCCCATTTACCGCTTACATGGAAGGATGGGCGCTTTATTGCGAATGGCTGGCGAAACAGGTCGGGTGGTACGACAACGATCCGTTCGGAGACTTGGGACGCCTTCGCGATGAACTTTTCCGCGCGGTCCGATTGGTCGTCGATACAGGCATTCACGCAAAGCGCTGGAACCGCGAACAGGCGATCGCTTACATGCGCGAGAAAACCGGCATCGGCGAGAAAGAAGTTAAATCGGAAATCGAACGCTACATCGTCGCGCCCGGCCAGGCGTGCGCCTACAAAATCGGCATGCTAAAGATTCAAGAATTGCGTGCGCGTGCACAAAAAGAACTGGGAGAAAAATTCGATCAACGCGAGTTTCATGATGCAGTACTCAAAGATGGAGCGTTGCCCCTCGAGATTCTTGAAGAACAAGTGAACGAGTACATTCAACGAAAAAAGGCATAACATCAGCCGCCTCGCTGTGTCCAGGTGCCATCGATGGATTTCCAAACACGGCGACACAGCGCCGTGGCTACAAAGAAACCAGCAGTGCGCAAAATCCTGATCGCGCTTGGAATTCTCATCGCATTTATCGTCGCCACATTGGCGACCTGGATTTTTGGGGGACGCCACATTTCGCTTTTCCTCGATCGTTTAGGGACAATTGAGATGAACTCAGCACGAATTAATTCAATTGCATATGAGGGTAGCGGAACTGGCGGCAGCCTTCGCATCAATGACCTTAGACTAAGTCTTAACGACAGGAACGGTCCGACTCCTAGCCTCGGCACGACCAAAAATGATCAGTTTGCTCTGGCAGAGCTAGGCAAAGTTTTCCCTTTCGGTTCGGCACGGGCAGAAGCCGAGAACCTCATTGCCGTGCCGCCCGCAGGCGACGATGCTTCCATCCAAATCCGTCGAAGCGTCCTGAGCTGGCCGACGCCATTCGATTTCAATTTCATGACCGGCCACTCGCCGTCGTGGAAACGCCATTTGTATTATCGGCTACTTTGGAAAAAGCCTTCCGGTGCAAAGCTAGAAATGTTGTGGCACTATGAGCAGTACTTCTATCCAGGCAACGGCTGGACAAGTGGATTTATGACGCACGAAGGCTCAACCGGTCTGATCCAGGTTGCCATCAAGGAGTGACGGGTTCGCAGCCGTCGCCTTTATTTCGACGACTGCCCAAATTGTCGCTCCCTGGGTCGACCTTGTCTGTCACACACTTCGTTGCATCGTTGTTAGGTGCGACTTTCGAGGAAATTTCAAAAACTCCTTTCACTCGACGCAGGCCAAAGCCTGTGGGAGCACCTTTGGCGCTCCACCCATCCAGTGAGCGCTCGACGAATTCTTGGAACGATTGACCGGACCGAATTAGAGAGATTGCGCGACCGTTATCCCTACCGTCCAAATGCGCGGAAGATCAATGCTTACGAAGACGCAAAATACTGGATCGGTGTGAACGTTAGGCGCGCGCAGGATCTTTGGCTCGATCGCTCTCCACCATTGCAAATTCTCGATCTCGGTTGCGGCGCCGGTTACTTTCTCTACCTCTGCCGGCTATTTGGTCACGAGGGACTCGGGTTTGACACGGATGAGGAGCCGTTCTTCCGCGGCACAACCGAGTTCTTCAACGTCCGCCGCGTCATCGGGCGCATTGAGCCGCAAACGCGTTTGCCCGATCTCGGAGGAAAATTCGATCTGGTAACCGGCCACCGCGTTTGTTTTCACCGGCTCACGCGTACCAACGACGGAGAATGGCTCGAATGGACACGCGCCGATTGGGAATTTTTTATCAACGATATCCGAACAGGATTTCTCAAGCCCGGGGGGCGTCTTTTGCTGGAATTCAATCCGCGACCGGACGGGTCCTCATTTTTTACGGATGAATTGCGAGCTTTTTTTGAGTCGCAAGGCGCGCGAATTTTCCGTTGGAAAGCTCTGCTTGCAGCCGATGCAAACCAGCGTCCTCGCTTCAAGCCGACTCGGAAGCTGTAGCGCAGACGCATCGTCCTGCTAACCTGCACACGGTTGCAGCCGAGACGGTCGCCTGTCCGGAGTTGCTACAGTTTCCAATCCGAACAATCCCAGCCTAACAGCTGCTCGACCTTTGCGATGTCTTCCGCGAAGAGATTGTAGAGGAAAATTCGCTCTTCCCAATTCATTGCCCGCGCGTATGGAACGACGTTTCTGTCTTTACTGCGCACCGAACGGAGCGGTTCGAGACCGAGAAATGAAAAGATGGAAGTCAGCGTTTCGCGCTGCTTATCCCTAAACTCTTCAAACTTTACCGCCTTAACCTGCTCGCGCGGGAAAAATTTGAACAGACGCGCGAGTTGCTGTCCGTAAAATCCTCGATCGATATAAGCAAAGCGGCGCGCTTGAGCGGGCGGTGCTCCAGTAATACGCGTTTTTTCATCTCGCACCGCATCGAAAAAATCGAGCGGTTCGCGACCTCTGAATCGTTGCATGTTCCAATGTGCAAAGGCACGGTCGACCGGATTTCGCAAAACGATTAGCAATTTGATTTTCGGATTGTACTTCCAAATGCGTTCCATCGCCGGTTCATGATAGATGTAACTGGGGGTGCAATCACCAGCGATGGTGGATGGAGCAAGGAGAGGATAATGCATGTGTAACTCCTCATAATCGACCTCGGAAGCGAACAGCGCAGTCGTTATCAAAAAAATGCATTTCCTGCTGATCGCCCATCGTAATCTTCGGGTGTCTGCTCAGAAAATAGTGCAACGCTGTCGTGCCCGATTTTTGAGCCCCGGCAAGAATGAAATCCAGCCGCTCGATCTTTCTCGGCTTTCCCGTCCACATCGTCATGAATCAAGAGCCGCTACCCTCATCGCGCAATTGATCTCCCAGAGAAGCGGCCGCGACCACATTGTCGATCTTTTTTGTAACTCGGAAATTCGCTTCCTTGTCTTAGATAAAGATGGCCGCTGCTTTGAAGGTGTTCCACACGCGGGACGTTGACTTTCTTTGAGATTACAATTGTCGTTTTCTTCGTTGTCTCGCTTGCTGCAATGGCCGCTCTCGGTTGCCTGGGAGGACGCAAACGAAATCGTGCATCCGAAATTCCAGGCGCGCTGTTTGATCGAATTAACGCTGGCTCACGGCGCGGCTTAATCGCCAGGTAATAGAACCAGAGTTGTCGGGCACTCGTCAGCATTTTATGCTGTTTGATGTTCACTGCTTCCGAAATTTCGCGAAAACTGGGACCACTTGCAGTCGCGTGTGCAATTGTCTGCGTCGCATCTGCCGACGCCGATGAAGGGATGTGGCTTTTCAATGCGCCACCGCTCAAACAACTCAAAGAGAAATATCAGTTCGAACCGACGCACCAATGGTTGGAGCATCTACAAAAAGCGAGCGTCCGCTTCAACTCCGGAGGCAGCGGCTCGTTTGTATCCGCAAATGGTCTTGTCATTACAAATCATCACGTCGGCGCCGATACGCTGCAAAAGATTAGCGATCCACAGCACAATTATTTAAAAGACGGCTTCTACGCGAAAAGTCAGGCGGACGAAATAAAATCGACCGATCTCGAGCTCAACGTGCTGATGTCTATCGAAGACGTGACAGCACGCGTGAATGGAGCGGTGAAACCGGGAATGACCAACGGCCAGGCTTCCAATGCGCGCAGCTCCGTCATCGCTGCGATTGAGAAGGAAAGCAAAGACAAGACCGGGCTCCGTTCGGATGTCGTCACGCTCTATCAAGGCGGAGCGTACCACCTTTATCGCTACAAGCGTTACGATGACGTGCGGCTAGTGTTCGCACCGGAGCAGCAGATAGCATTTTACGGAGGCGACCCGGATAATTTCGAATATCCCCGCTACGATCTCGATATCTGCATCTTTCGCGTTTACGAAAACGGGAAACCGACGAAGATCGACAATTTTCTCAAATGGAATTCGCGCGGACCAAGCGATGGCGAACTAACCTTCGTGAGCGGGAGCCCCGGCAAAACCGACCGGCAACTTACACTGGATGAGTTGGCGGATATGCGCGATCGCTATCTGCCTTATGTCCTGCGCATGTTTAATCGGCGCGAAGTGCTGGGACTGGCTTACGGTGCGCGCTCGTTCGAAAACGCAAGAAAGGCGCGCGACGATCTTTTCGGCGATCAAAACAATCGGAAACGTTATGATGGTTATCTTGCCGGGCTGCTTGATCCGCAAATCTGGGCACAACTCCAGGCGCGCGAGCAAAAACTGCGTGACGCAATCGTGCGCGACCCGAAATTGCGATCCACCGCCGGCGCATACGATCGGATCAAAAATGCGCAGACCGAAATCGCCAAAAACGCGCCGTCGTACAACTATCTTGAACAGGAACGGCCAATACCTGTTGGTTATCGCGGCCCGCGAACGTTCTTCGGAAATCTGTTTAAATACGCGCGGTTGCTGCTTCGTGCCGTGGACGAACGAGCCAAACCTAATGGGGAGCGGATTCCCCAATTTCGCGACAGTGCACGCGATTCACTCGAGCTGGAACTCTTTTCGACCGAGCCAGTTTATGACGATTACGAGATTCTGCGCCTCACCGATTCTTTGACCGATTTCGCCTCCCAATTTGGCGCCGACGATCCGCTCGTAAAGAAGGTCCTCGCTGGAAAATCGCCACACGATCGCGCTATCGAGCTCGTCTCTGGGAGCAAACTGAAAGATGCGACCGTGCGTAAAGATCTTTACGGCGAAGGTGCCGCTGCCTTGCGGGCAGCGCACGATCCGATGATCGATCTTGCGCGCCTGATAGACGGCCCGGCGAGAGAAGCGAAGAAAATCTACGATGCGCAAGATGAGATCAAAAAACAGGCGTATTCCGAAATTGCGAAAGCACGTTTTGCCATTGAAGGCACGGGAAGTTATCCGGATGCGACCTTCACACTTCGTCTCTCTTACGGCACGGTCCGCGGTTATGAACAGGACGGAAAACAAATTCCCGCGTTCACTGATTTCGCTGGCCTATATGAACGCGCCGCAGAACACGACAACAGGCCGCCGTTTGACCTGCCGAAACGCTGGATAGACAATAAGTCGAAATTGAATCTGGCGACCCATTTTAATTTCGTCTCCGACGCCGACATCATTGGCGGCAACAGCGGCAGTCCGGTGGTGAACAAGACGAATGAGTTCGTGGGCATTATTTTCGACGGTAACATTCAATCGTTAGTCCTCGATTGCATTTACACCGACACTCAAGCGCGCGCAGTGTCCGTTGATTCCGCTGCCATCAGTGAAGCTCTCCGCAAGGTTTACGATGCGGGCGACCTCGCGGATGAACTCGAAGGCGTGAAAAAATAGTTCCGGATCCTATTTTCCACGCCGTTTCGTAGCGCCGATTATTCTTTTCCGCCAACCGCGCACAATCAAGAAGCTGGTTGGTCACGCCATGAAAAGCGGAAAGCACTACGATGACCGGTCCCCGCCGCGCCTCCTCAAGAACGATCCTGGCGACACCCCGGATGCAATCGCTTGTGGCAAGCGAAGAACCGCCAAACTTAAGGATTTTCATAGACCGGAACCAATGTAGCCGCGAACGCGACGAGGATCGCGGCACGCGACAAATTTTGTCGGCACACGTCTGACGAATTTCTAGTGATAGCCCGCGGAGGATCCTACCACCGACTTATGGCAGTTGCTTGAGCAACTTCTTCCAACGCGCCCACGCTTCGTCGCGCGCTTTTTTGTCGCCTTCGCGCATGTTCGGGTTCGCTGGTTCGCCTGAGCGCATGAATCCGTGGCCGGCGCCTTTGTAGATCACCGGTTCGTATTTTTTGCCGGCAGCTTTCATTAGCTCTTCGGCCTTGGGAATGGTTGCGTTCACGCGTTCATCGTTCTCGCCGTAAAAGCCGTAAACTGGACACGCGATATTCGCGACTTTGGAAGCTTCATCGGGCGCGGTACCGTAAAATGAATAGGCCGCTTTTAGTTTTGGATTTTCATTCGCGTACGTAAATGCCCATCCCCCGCCGCGACAAAATCCACACACAGCAAGCGTGCCGTTGCATGCCGGAATTTTCAGAGCGTAATCGGCGGCCGCATCAAGAACCGCTTTCACCTGGTCTTGTGTTACCGCCGAGGTCGCCTTGCCCGCACCATCGGCATCTTCAAACTTTTGACCCTTGAGAAAATCGGGCGCAATCGCGATCACCCCATTTTCGGCCAGCTCATCGCACATGCTGCGCAGCCAATCGGTGAGGCCAAAAATTTCCTGAACGACCAGCACGGCTGGAGCTTTGTCTTTGCGCTCGGGATAAACCACAAACGCCTTGATCGTCTGCGCGCCAGACTTGATATCGACCCATTCGCCGTGTCGCGGCGAGTTGTTCAACCGTTCCCGACCAAAATCCTTCACCTCCTCCGCCCTTGCGTTACAAGCCAAGTCACACATAAACAAAGCAAACAGCGTTCCAACAAAGAAACGCGCCAGAAGAAAGATTCGTCTCATAACGCATTAATCTTTTCGCCTTGGAGATGCGATCTCCACTTAAATCGCAGCCGGGGCAGTAGCTCTACCTCTGAACAGAACCGAGTCGATGCTCCACCGTCCCGGTCCATAAAAGAGCATGAACAAAAATAGCCAGCAGAGAACCACGGCCAGTTCGCCTTTGTTTAGAATTGGAAAAAATTGCTCGGTCGGGGTTGGCGCATGACCGATCGCTTTACCCGCGGCGTGCACCATGAAGTAAGCAACCGCCATCTCACCAGCGGAAATGAACGCCGCGAGACGTGTCAGGAAACCAACCGCGATCATAAGGCCGCCGACGAGTTCAATGATTCCGCCGAAGAGCATCAGACCCTGCGCGCCACTATGCCCGCCGGGAAAGCCAAGGATTTTCTGACCGCCGTGACATGCGAACATAAGGCCCACTATTAGTCGCATAATACAGTACACCGGATCGGCAAATCGATTGAGAGAATTCATAGGCGGTCAGGCTGAAGATGCGAACCTCGTCTGTCAAGCCCGTTGCAGCATGACGGGTGGAACGCGTTGTCCTCAACGCGTTGGCAAAAAATGCGGCTTGCCGCCTAAACACTTGCGCCTTCGGCGACTCCTTTCGCCATCGTCTTCAGGAGAAGTCGATCCACCTCACGCGGCCTTCTTTGCGGGCTGCTTCTGTTTCCTGCGCGATTTGGCGGTCGCTTTCTTTTTCCCACCAGTTTGCTCCAAGCTCTTCTGCAATACAGAAACCAGATCGATTACTTTGGTCGCCTTGGGCTCTTTCTTTGGTTTCTCTTCAATTTCTTTCCCACCGGCTTCCACTTTCTCTTCGATCACTTCCATAAGCGCTTCCCTGTAGTCGTCCTTGTACTTTTCCGGATTCCATTTCGAGCTCATGCTGTCGATCAGTGATTTGGCCATGTTCATCTCGCGTTTGCCGACCTCGGTCTTTTTTGGAACATGCAGTTTCCCTGGATCCGCGAGTTCATCGGCGAAATGCATTAACTCGAGGACGAGCGTGCCATCTTCTGGTTTTACCCCGGCGAGATATTGGCGCGTTTTGATGACCACTTTCGCGATACCAATCTTGCCGCTGTCCTTTAGCGCGTCGCGCAGGAGCGCATAAGCTTTGTCGCCGCCTTTTTGTGGCTCAAGATAGTACGGCTTATAGAAAAACATTGGATCGATCTCTTCCTGATCGACGAAATCTTGAATATCCACAGTCTGCGTGGCCTCCAGATCGACGCGCTCGAAATCTTCATCCTTCAGCACAACGTATTTCCCCTTCTCGTACTCGTAACCTTTGACGATTTCGTCCCACGAAACTTCCTTTCCGTCCTTTTCGGCCACACGCTTGTAATTTACCGGACTCAAATCGCTTTTGCGCAGTAAACGAAACTTCAGCTCCTCCCGTCGCGTGGCGGGATAGAGAGCGATAGGAATATTAACCAGCCCGAAGCTGATGCTGCCTTTCCAGATTGCGCGCGCCATACAAACCTAATTCGCGCGGCGGGCAGGAACCGCGCGCCAAACTGTTGTCATGTCGAGCGAAGTCGAGAGATCTCTGTTCTTAACCCGACACCGGCACCGAAGACACAGTTTAAAATCCCTCGACTTCGTTCGGGATGACAGATGGGGGTTGTTGTCGTCCTTACGCGGCCAGCTCGAGGTCGTGGCGCGAAATGCCGCGCAACTCAAAAAGGCGGATCAGTGTTTCTTCAATCAAATTGTTCGGGCACGATGCGCCGGCAGTGATCCCGATGACAGCGGGCTCGTTCGGCAGCCAGAAATGCGAAACCACTTCGCGCTTCTCGTGCAAGTTGTAATGTTTGATCTCGGTAGCCGAAACCAATCGTGAGGCATTGAGCACAAAGTAGGTTGGGAGCTTTTCTTCGCCCATCTCGGCAAGGTGGGATGTGTTCGAACTATTATAGCCGCCCACTACTAACAGGAGATCCATTGGCACATCGAGCAATTCTCGCAACGCGTCCTGTCGCTCTTGTGTTGCGCCGCAGATGGTGTCGAAAAATCGGAAATTCTTCTCCGCAAGCTCGGGCCCGTCTCGATCGACAATCGCGCGTCGAACCCGCCGCTGCACTTCTTCCGTTTCGCCGCGGAGCATGGTGGTTTGATTTGCTACACCGACGGTTTGCAGATGCACGTCGGGATCGAACCCCGGTGGATAGGCCCCTTTGAACTTCTCGAGGAACGCCTCCTTATCGCCACCATGCCGGATGTAATCGCAAACGTAATCGGTGTCCGCGAGTGTCAGAACGACCAGGTAATGTCCGCTACCATTACCGAGCGCGCGCGAGCTGGTGGCTTTTGTTTCTTCGTGTTCAGCCTTCCCGTGAATGATGGACGTGGCCGATTCGCTCGCGTACTTGCGCACCCGCTTCCAGACGCTCATCACGTCTCCGCACGTGGTGTCGACAATCTGGCAGCCGCGGTCCTTGATCTGTTGTTGAATCGATAATTCGGTTCCAAATGCCGGGACAATAACAACGTCATCGGGACCGAGATCGGAAATGTCGGCCTCCTTGTTTTTGCCGGTCAGGTTCCTGATGCCTAACGACGCGATTTGATGATTGACCTCCGGATTGTGAATGATTTCTCCGACAATAAAAAGACGACGATCTTTGAAAACCTTGCGGGCTGCATACGCCAGGTCGATTGCGCGCTCGACGCCGTAGCAAAAACCAAACTGTTTTGCCAGGCGCACCGTGGTGTCGCCTACGGAGATTATCCCACCCGCCCGGCGAACTTTTTCCACAATGTCGCTACGGTAGTGCGATTCCACCTGTTGCTGCACGGCAGCCATTACGTCGGGCGTACGCAAATTCACTTTCTCCCGCGCTGTTGTGCCGCTGGAAATAAGGTTCGTGCTCATATCATTCTTGTCATTCTGGGCGCAGCGAAGAATCCAGCTTCAGTTCCGTGCAAGATTTTATGTCAGGGGGGATTGCCATTCCAGAACTGGCTGGAAGTTTCGCGTCGGTTAACATGACACGAACTACCGGTGACGGCAACGCGCCGCAGCCGGCTATTGGAGCAGCGGTCCGCTCGGTTTTTCGAACGCAGCGTCGCTGATCATTATTCGCGGATCGGGATCAGGCGTTCTCGAATCATCCACACGCTGCACTTTCGGTCCAATTGTATCATCTTCGGGCTGCGAAGTAGCTATGTCCACCGGCGTGCCGATCCGCACGAGCGCGAAAAATTTCGGCGCCGCTTCGCCGTGCAGTCGAATGCAACCGTGCGTGCGTGGAGTCGGGTGGACAAAGCCCTGGTGAAAACCGTACGCCGGCGCAAACTCGCACCAATAACCCATCGGATAACCGACATACCGACCTCCTCCACCGCCAGTCGAAGGGATTATGCGATCGCCTTGTACGCTAAACCCGTACGAGCCCGAGCGCTTGTGCTCCTGTTTGGAGTAGATCTTGAAATTTCCTTTTGGCGTCGGTTTCGCCGGCAGCCCGACAGAACACGCCACGGCCATCAGGCAACGGTCGCCCTCCATTACATAAATGTTTTCTTTTGAAAGCGAAACGAGCACCCGCACGGCAGAAGGGTTGTTCGGGCGATATGCCGTTACGTGATAGGGGCCCCCTGCCACGCGCCCTGTTTGACAACCAGTCAGCAGCAGAAGCGAACCGCTACCACACAGCAAGAGTAATCGGGAGAGATGTCGCATATGGGGATACTGGATATGATTGGGTGGCTTTTTGTCAACTTTGCGAGTTGGATTGATTCCACCACCCAGAGAGAAGCAATTGCCAATTCGCAGGGGGGCCGGGGGGTCAGCGACCCCGGCTGCAGTGTCATGCGGTGAAGATTGTGAGGAAAGCCACTTCGATTGCCAGTGCTTCGTGAATATTGCGATTCAAGTGATCGCGCAGCTCTTCAAGACACCGGATGCGTTTCAATATTTCGGCTGTGCCGAACCGGCCTGCCAGTGCAGCGGTTTCTTCTCCTGCACGAGGCAGGCTACGTTGCGCCACACCCTTACTGGAGCGCAGAACGTCAGACCACCAGGCGAATAATGTCTCGATCAATTCCGCCCGCCGTCGCAGGTAAAGACTTTCGGCACGGGCTTTGTAGTATTGTTCGCGTTCTTCCAGCCACGCGCCATCGGTGGCATCCTTGTAACGTATTTGTTCCTGCTTCAGCGCTTCATCTGTTTCGCGTTTAACTTCTTCACGAACCGAGCGGAGCAAACGCTGAAATTCCTGAGCCATTCGGTAGGCAAACTGAATGGTCCAGCTTCGTTCATGAGACCCTTGTTGCAATATTTTCACGAGCTTCTTTTCACCGTCGCTCGCCTGTAGCTGGTCGTCTCGTGCAAGGGGAATCGCAATGCAGCGGGAAAGAATTGTCTCCGGTAGCGCTTCCGGCAGCGCACTCAGCAGGAGCAGCAGAGAATCCTTGGGCGGTTCCTCCAATGTTTTGAGAAACGCGTTTGCAGCCTGCGGCTGTAGCCGATCGGCATCGGAAACGATTGCCACCTTGCGCCGCGCATTACTTGCGCGCATTTGCAGCGCATGCTCAAGATCACGAATTTGCTCGATAACAATGCGCCGCGATTTCGATTCCGGCCGGGCAACGAAAATTTCACGGGCCTTGGCTGAAAAAACGTCTCCGACAGGTGTCCCATTCACAAGACTGGCCAGGTCCGCGGCGAGCTGCTGCTTCCCACTGCCCGGCGGCCCTGAAATCAAATAGGCGTGCGCGAGTCGATTCTGTCCGTGAGCACGACGCAAATACTCCAGCGCTGTTGTGCGTGAGAAAGGCATGTCAACCGGAAAGAATCGGCGACACGGCGAATGGGCGAATCGGCGAAGCCGCCGTTTCCCCGTCTAGCCATTGCTCTGTCTCGTGGGGATTCATAGACGACGCCGCGAATTTTTGATCAGCCACTTCTCGGGTTCATCGATCATCTTAACGAGCTGTCCGATTATTTTTCGTATGCGTCGTCGACGTTCACAAACTCATCATGTGAAAGATAGCTGTGGCGAAACGCGAATTCCAAATGGACCTGCGTTTCCGCGACTTCACCTTCTGCATCGGTAAGTTTTGCGATGAACGCTGCTTCGTAGCGACGCTTCCGCCACGCCTCGGCAATGTTTGCACAAACTGAGCGCGACGATCGACGGGCTTGACCAGTCAGCGCGTAGCGTTCTTCGATTGGAAATCTCTTCGTTAATTCGTAAGCACGTAGACCAGCCGCGAGAGCATTCTGGTAAACGTCTAAATCGCGAAAGTGCCGGATTGGCTTCCTCGCCGTCTCGCCGTTTTGCCGTTTCGTCCGCCATTGTCAGTGGCGAGTGTTCAGGTTTGGGAAGCGCGTGCAGAGCGTCTCCCAGATCTCTTTCTCGACCTCGTCCGGGTTGCGCGAACCGTTAATCAACACCACGCGAACTGGCTCACGAGCGGCCAGGTCGCGATAGGCTTCGCGAACGCGCTGATAAAACTCCTCCGGCTCCTGCTCCATCCGGTCTGGTCGACGCGGTTTCTGCATTCGCGACTTCGCGGTGGTCGCATCGACATCGAGGACAAAAGTAACGTTGGGGATGCAATCGCCGACCACAAATATATTCAAACGTTCGACCGTCTCACGACCTAATTTCCGTGCCGCGCCTTGATAAACAGTGGTGGAATCAAAGAAACGATCTGCAATCACGCACATGCCACGTTCAAGCGCTGGCTTGATGACTTCCCGCACGAGCTGGCTGCGACTCGCCTCAAAGAGAAGCAACTCCGCTTCCGGGGTCATACCGGAATTGTGCGAAGCAAATTGCAGAAGTTCACGAATGGTTTCACCGATGGGCGTGCCGCCGGGTTCGCGCGTGACCAGATACGGCACCCCGGACCGCTCCAGTCGCGCGGTCAATCTCTGCACCTGCGTCGATTTTCCACTACCCTCTGATCCTTCAAATGTGATGAATGGCAGCCGGCGCATGATGTCGATTGTGAAACAAGCATCTACAGTTGTCGAATGCGCGCATTTGGAGAGGCGGGCTCCGCGAGCCCAAGGTTTTCACGCGTCGCAGGAGCTCCGGCCTCCAATGGGCGCGCGCTACAGCACAGCCGGGAAGTTTGCCGCACACAAGTTAATTGGATTAGTTTCGGCATATGAAAAATTTCTGGCTCGTGAAACAGGAACCATCCTCGTATTCGTGGTCGGACTTTGTCGCGGAAGGCCAAACAAGTTGGACTGGCGTACGCAATTACTCTGCCCGAAACAATCTTCGTAGAATGCAGAAGGGCGATGAAGTCCTTTTCTATCACAGCGGCGACGATAAAGCTGTTGTTGGGATCGCCACAGTAATTCGGACCGCTTATCCAGATTCGACCGCAAGGGAAGGCGATTGGTCCGCTGTTGATCTTGCCCCGGTCAAACCGCTGCACCGGCCAGTTACACTTGGCGAAATCAAGAGCCATCCGCCGTTAAAAGGAATAACGTTAGTTCGGCAATCACGTCTGTCCGTTATGCCCTTGGCGGAATCGGAATTTCGCGAAATTGTGAAGATGGGCGCCAAATGACGAAAGAAGCTCGAATAACCGAATGATCGAAGCCGCTGAGATGCCTGTCATTCAAGCTTCGTCACTAATTCGTCATTCCTCATTTGGATTTCGTCATTCTTGACACCTTTTGCCTTGTTCAAAGCTGTGTCGAGGCCGAAAATTCCCGAATGAGTACAATTGCGGCAACGGAGTTCCTTCCCCTCGTCGCAAGTGAAGCTGCCGCGAGAGATTTCATGATCGTCTCTCTGCATGACGTCGCTCCCTCCACTCACCAAATCGCAAACACAATCATTTCGGAACTGGCTCGGCGCGGGGTGAGCGTTTGTTCTCTTCTCGTCGTCCCGGATTATCATCATCAGGGGCTGTTCACGAGAAACCAACAATTTGTGTCCTGGCTACGGGGCTTGGAAGCGGACGGCCATGAAATCGTCATTCACGGGTATTTCCATGAGCGCCCTTGCAGTGCCAAAGAGAGTTTCCACGACAAGTTCTTCACGAGATTTTACACGCAACAAGAAGGTGAATTTTACGATCTGAACTACGATGAAGCGCTGCATCGAATTACAGCGGCCCGCGATGAATTTCGGGCGAATAATCTCAAGCCGCGAGGTTTTGTGGCTCCGGCATGGCTGCTCGGCAAGGAAGCTGAGCGCGCCGCGCGCGACGCGGGGATGGAATACACCACACGGTTGCACAAGGTGTGCGATCTCCGGGCGGGCGGCGAGTTCGCCGCGCGATCGATTGTTTACAGTGTTCGAAGGAACTGGCGGCGCGGAATTAGCCGAATCTGTAACGCCACGCTGTTTCGATATCTAGAGGGAAAGCCACTTTTGCGCTTTAGCATTCATCCACCCGATTATTCGCACCCGACGATTTGGCGGCAAGTCACGGGTATGATCGAGAGAGCGATTGAGTCGCGGACGGCCACGACCTACCAGGACTGGATTGCCCAACAAAGATTGAGCCAGGGAATGTAGATGTGAGCAGGTGCGATCTTCATATTCATTCGCGATATAGTGCGCGCTCGGAAGAATGGCTCTTCCGCCGTTTCGATTTCCCCGACAGCTATTCCGATCCGAAACAACTGTATGAAGAATTGCGCGAGCGAGGAATGGACTACGTCACCATTACCGACCACGACAGCATCGAGGGCTGCCTGCAAATCATTGATCGGCCTCGCACCTTTATCAGCGAACAAGTCACCACCTATTTTCCCAACGATGCGTGCAAGCTACATCTTCTGGTTTGGGGAATTTCAGAGAACCAGCATCGCGAGATCAACGGAATGCGCGATAATATTTTTGAGCTGCAACGGTATCTGCAGGCTGCGCAGATCGCGCATGCAGTTGCGCATCCCCTTTACAGCATCAACGGCAAACTCGATTCGCGTCATCTTGAGCTGCTGATGCTTCTTTTCAAGCATTTCGAGGGTATCAACGGCTTGCGCGATGCCCTTCTAAGCGATCTGGCCCAGACACTGTTCAAACAACTGACGCCGGAAAAAATCGAGGCGCTCGCAAATCGCCATAACCTGGCGCCCACGCACGCGGAGCCGTGGAAGAAGATTCTTGTTGGTGGTTCCGACGATCACGGCGGGCAGTTCGCTGCTTCGGCTTTTACGGAAACTCCAGCGGCGAAATCGGCGGAAACTTTTCTCGAACGCGTCCGCAACGGCGAGTGCAGCGCGCATGGCCACGGCGGCACCCCGCTGGTCCTTTCCCACGGTTTTTATAATACGGTCGCCTGTTTCATACAGGATCGTTTCAATGAAAAGCTCGGACCGGGCGCCGCGCTCTTGGAGAAAATGTTTTCGCGGTTCATGGAAGGCCGCGCCCCGACTCAATTCACTCTCAAGGAAAAAATGGAATTTATCGTGCAAGGCGTTTTGTCGGGAAAAATTTTCGACTTCGTCAAGCCTGCGAACGTGTCGCTGTGGAAAGAACTTTCAGGTTATTTCGCGCGGCCTGAGGTGAAAGCGAGATTGGCCGCGCAATTGAACGGAGTCAACGAACCGGAGCGCCGCACATTTCTCATGGCAAACATGGTGGCCGAGCAGCTCACGTTTCGGTTTTTTCAAAAATTCGTTCAGCAAATTGCTAGCGGTAACATGGTCGAGAGCATGCAAGCTCTTAGCGCGATTGTGCCGATCCTCGTGATTCTTACGCCGTACATCTACGGATTTCACAGTCAGGCGCCTTCCCGAAAATGGCTGCGGACTATCTTTTTAGGAATTGACTGGCGAAATTCCGATCGCGTTGCAAAATCGCAAACGCGCCTGGTTCACCGATACCCTCGACGACGTCAATGGCGTGGCGACTACGATTCGCAAGATGACTGCCGCCGGAGCCGCAGCCGGCAACGAATTAACTGTCGTAACTTCGCACAGCAATCTGCAAACGTACAACATCCCAATTAAAAACTTCCCGCCCATCGGCGAATTCGAATTACCCGAGTATGAACTCCAAAAATTAAGTTTCCCGCCGATTCTACAGATGCTCGATTACGTACAACGGAAAAAATTTACCGAGATTATCATCAGCACGCCAGGGCCGGTCGGGCTGACTGCGCTCCTCGCGGCCAAAATGCTCAACCTGCAAACGAGCGGCATTTACCATACGGACTTCCCGCAATACGTCCGGATTCTGACCGAGGACAGCTTCCTGGAAAGCATGGCGTGGCGGTACATGCATTGGTTTTATGGTCAGCTCGACACCGTTTTCGTTAATTCCGAAGAGTATCGACAAAGCTGGATCAAGCGCGGCTTCGATCCTGCAAAACTTAAAATTCTTCCGCGCGGTCTCGATACCGAGCTCTTCACTCCGGCGCGACGCGAGACCGCTTTTTGGGAAAAATTTGGCGCCGCTAACGGTAAGGTTCGCCTGCTTTACGTTGGCCGGATATCGCGGGAGAAAGATCTCGATGTTTTGGCAGATGCCTACCGCCGATTGCGCGATGAGGGCCTTCCGGTGCAGCTTTTTGTCGTTGGTCACGGCCCCTACTCCGAGGCGCTTTCGCAATCGCTGCCAGAGGCGGTTTTTACCGGCTACCTCAGAGGAAAAGAGTTAGCTACCGCGTATGCGTCAGCCGACATTTTTGTTTTCCCGAGCACCACCGATACATTTGGCAATGTCATTCTGGAAGCGCAGGCTTGCGGCGTGCCGGTCATTGTTTCCGATTCTGGCGGGCCCAAGGAATTGGTGGAAGACAGAGCCAACGGTTTGATCACTCGATCACGCGATGTGGATGATTTCACCCGAGCTATCCGCTCGCTGGCTACAGATGCCGCGTTGCGAGATCGCATGAGCGATGCTGCGAGGAAAAGTGTCCTCGACCGAAGCTGGCCAAACGCATTTCGCAAATTCTGGTCCGCAACCGATATCTAGACGAATCGATTTCCCCACGTCGGTGAAACATGTTTGGGAAATTCTTCTCGCGTCCCAAGCACCTCCGAAGCAATGTGCCGAGATGACGACCATTAAGATCCATGCAATTGCGACCGCATCGTTGACCGTCGCTTTGACCTGCTCTGCACAACCAGACGCTACGAATACAAAAGGCAGCAATGCGCCTTACAACGAAGGCCCCGTTTGGACTGTGACGATGATAAAAACCAAGGCCGGTTTGGCCGATGATTACCTCAAACAGATCACCGGAACCGTGAAGCCTGTCTATGACGAGGAGAAAAAGCAAAAGGTCATCCTCGACTACAAAATACTGAATGGCGAGGCTTCCGGTTCTCAGGATTTCAACATTCTAATCCTGGTTGAATATCCTAACTGGGCAGCATTCGATAACCTGCGCGACAAGATGGATCCCATTGTAGAGAAGGTCATGGGCACCGAAGACCAGCGCCGCGCTACCGCTGTGAAGCGCCTCGACGTCCGCGAAATTCTCGGCACAAAAACCATGCGCGAGATTACGCTTAAGTAATCCCTACGTCGGGCTCGCGGTTCTTCGGTTTAGCGATTCTTACCTGCCACGACCACCGTGGCCCATGCCGCCCATGCCATGTCCCATACCGCCCATTCCATGCAGTGCCATGGAATCCCGTATGGGCGGATCTAAAGCTCGAACCGTGATTAGCCCCTCGTATGGTATTCATCTTGCTGCCGTGGCTCTTGCTTATGTTACTGGCATTCTTGCCATGAATTTTCTGGCCGTGGACGTTTTGCGTATGCTATGTAGCATTGCCTGAGTGACGCGCGTTGCTCACAACCTTTCCAACGTTAAGCCCGTTATCGTGCGCAATTTTGCCCCAGCCTTCGCCACTCTTATGCAGTGCTACGATGTCATCGAAGCTTCTGCCTGACGAGTTTGCGAGCAGGTGCGCCTTCTCTAATCCACCCCATCCGAGCCCGGTTGATGCCCGCTCCGCTTGCAACGTAGCGACAGGAACTCTGGTTTCAGCCGAAATTCTGTCCAAGTTCGCGCCGCGCGAGGACAATAGAGCCAAAAACTAGAACAAACGCTGCTGTGATAAAACCCAATGCTTTCATAGGCAATTAAACTCCCTTTACGAGTACACGTTTCGGTTTTGGCGCGACCGATGGTTCCCTGATGAGCGTAAAATTCGTGGCTCAACGCTGTAGCAGCAGGCGTGTCGCCTGCAACGTCGTCCGTACCCGCAGCCGACACGGCTGCCACTACAGATTCCACGGCAACGCATCGAGATCAATGTTGCCTCCGGTGAGAATGATGCCGACCCGCTTTTTAGCGACGCGGATCTTCCCTTCTTCAATCGCGGCAAAAGGAACCGCCGCCGATGGCTCGACAATGATTTTCATCGTCTCCCAAATCGTGCGCATGGCAGAGATGATCGCGTCCTCGCTGACAGTCACAATGTCGTCTACGTAACGCCTGATGATTGCAAAGTTTGGTTCGCCGATATTTGTCCGCAGTCCGTCGGCGATGGTGAATTTTTTTTTGGTGTGGATCACTCGTCCTGCGCGAAATGATTTCGCAGCATCATCTGCATTCTCCGGTTCAGCCGCAATCACTTTGACATTCGGTCGCATCGACTTTGCAGCGACGGCTGTGCCGGCGAGTAATCCTCCGCCGCCGACCGGACACATCACAACATCGAGATCCGGAACATCCTCGAGCAATTCCACCGCCGCGGTCCCCTGCCCCGCAATCACGTGTTCGTTTTCGAAAGAGTGAATCAGCGTGGCGCCTGTCTTCGCGATCACATCTGCGCACGTGGCTTCTCGCGCCTCTTCCATGGGCTCGCAAAATACAACGCTCGCTCCGTAGCTTTCCACGGCGCGGATCTTCACCTTCGCCGAGTTCGATGGCATCACGATATGCGCAGGAATGCCCCGCAGTTTTGCCGCTCGAGCCACCGCAGCCCCATGGTTTCCTGACGAATGCGTCGCCACACCGCGTCGCGCGGTTGCATCGTCGAGCGAAAAAACGGCGTTAGTAGCACCACGCGCTTTGAATGCACCAATCTTCTGAAAATTCTCGCACTTAAAAAAGAGCGAGGCCCCGCTCACCTCATCCAGTCGGGAGCTCGTGAGCACAAGCGTGCGTTGAACATGCGGCCGAATCCGCTCGTGCGCTGAAAGGATCGCCGGGAGATCGACTGTCATATCTACTTTGACCATCCGAAAAAAGCGTCGATGACTGCGAATGTGTCAATAAATCCGTGAGTCAACACACAGGTCCAAAGGTTGCGACCTGTAAGCATATAAACGGCTCCCAAAATTAGTCCGGCAATTCCTGAATCAATTATTCCTGACGGACCTTTGTAGTAATGGCCGTAGCCAAACAAAATCGACACAAACACAATTCCAAGCCAGTAAGCTGTTGTCGATCTCCTTCCAATGTCGGCCGCGCGCGTAAGGAGATATCCTCGATACGCGATTTCTTCACCGAACGCGGCAAACGTCCAGACGACTAACAAAGCAAGCAATGCAACCCACGCATTTCCGGTAATCTCGTTTGCCAATGCTGGAGCAGTCGGGGCTGGCCAAAAGTGACCCGTGATCGGTTCGACCATGAATTGCCCAACGACAATCCGCAATGCCGCTGCAGCCAACGCTGTGATAAAAATCGGACGCCAAGAAGAAGGGCGTTTGAATCCTATCGCAGACCATTTGCCGTCGCGCAGCCGAATTGATACCCAGCCAACCACAAACAAAACGATTACTTCGTTCGGTACAATGCGAAAAACGTTGTGACCAATTACGATGAATGCGCCGACCGATAGCTCAATCGCACTCAGTGTGCGCGAAACCAGAGCGTTGTCACAAGGAAATGGCGTCTCAGTTGAGGTCACAAAAAAAGATAATTGTGTTGCTGTGTTCTTGTCTGTGATGCGGTGCGCACCTCAAGCGGATTCAAAAGCTTCCAACTTTTCCTTTTCCTATTTTGCAGTTGGACTGCGAAAATGCTCCGGACGCGGGCCAATGCCAATCAAGCGAGCGGGGATTTGGCGCAGAATTGGAAACCATTTCAGCAAACGGAACACAAATGGAAGTGAGGTCCTGTTCTCGTCGGAGGTTCGACCAGTGACGACTCGACGATGAATAAAGATCTGCATTCTCTGGATCAGGCGAGTTGGCCATTCGCGACGCGCCTGTATTTGTCGCAGGTCGTCAACGCGGACCGGACCACGCTGGAGTTTTTCCGCGAGCAGGTTCGCAGTCGCGACCGCGTCCTGAATAGCTAGGTTGATTCCAACACCGCCGGCTGGTGACATGGCGTGCGCGGAATCACCGATGCAAAGCAATCCTTCGCAGCACCATTCACGCAAACGATTCACCTGCACGGTTAGCAATTTGATTTTTGACCAGTCGTCCAGCTCGGACACGCGGTCGCGTAAAAAGCCGGCGAAGCTGACAATGTCGTTTTGAAATTGCGCGAGCCCGCGTTCCTTGATCTCGTCGAATTGCCCCTTGGGAATCACAAAGCCGGCCTGCCAGTAATCGCCGCGGTCGATCAGCACGAGTAGTTTGCCGTGCTGAAAAAAGCCGAACGTCTGCTCGGGATCAATCGTCCTTTCTTGACATTCGCATCCAGAGCGCATCGATCGGCACGCCGAACTGCAATTGTTCAAGACCTGCGCGCGTTTGAGTAGTTGAATGACGCCCGTCCGCGCCAATGACAAGGTCCGCGTGCATCTCCAGGTCGCCCTGCGGCATTTTTGCGCGCACGCCGATCACACGCGAATCCTCCATCAACAAATCGACGACCTCCGTTTCCATGTGCAATCGGAATTCCGGAAAATGTTTGGCGTGACCCGAGAGAAAGGTCAGAAAATCCCACTGCGGCATGAATGCGATGAATTTGCAACGCGTGGGGAGTTTTCTGAAATCAGCGACCGGCACGACCTGGCCATTAACCACAGCTCGCAACTCGCGCACTTCCTGATGCGGCTGCTTCAAGAACTCGTCGAGCAACCCGAGCTCCTGCATCAACTCGAGCGTTGATGGATGAATGGTGTCGCCACGAAAATCGCGGTTGAAATCGGAATGTTTTTCGAGAACGGCGACCGGCACGCCAGCTCGCGCGAGCAAGTAACCGGCCATCATACCTGCCGGTCCGCCGCCTACGATCACGCAGCGTGTTTGCAGTTTTTCAACCACCGATTGCAGGGATAGCACGAATAACGGAACATGGACATCAAGATTAGAATTATTGTCTTTCATCCGTGTGTATCTGTGGTTAAACCCGTGAACAGCAAGCAGCCGCTTTTTCTCAACGAAGAACAGGTGCGCCAGCATCTGCGGATGGTCGACTTGATTCCCGCGATGGAGAAAGCGCTGATCGATTTCTCCGCGGGCAAGGTGACGCAGCCGATCCGGTCGGTCATAAAGGTTGATCCGCCCGGCGGTTTTCTGGGTCTGATGCCGGCGTCAACTCCGGATGGACTCGGTTTAAAGGCAGTGACGTTTTATCCATCCAATGCGGAGCGCGGAATCCCAACGCACATGGCAACAATTTTTCTTGTTGATCCGGAGACTGGCACGCCACTCGCAATTATGGATGGAAGGTTGATCACGGAGATGCGCACTGCTGCAGTCTCAGCCACTGCGACGAAACTTCTCGCGCCGCCCGATGCAAAAATCCTGGCAATTCTCGGAAGTGGTGTGCAAGCGCGCAGTCACGTGGAAGCGTTGCGACTCGTTAGGCAATTCGAAGAGGTTCGTGTTTGGAGTTCGACACAGAAACACGCTAGAGCAATTCGCCGAGGAAATCGGTGGAACAGCGGTCTCCGCTGAAGAAGCCGTATACGGCGCAGACGTTGTAGTGACAGTGACAAACTCGAAGACGCCGGTACTGAAAGGATCGTGGTTGAAACGCGGATCTCACGTGAACGCAATCGGTGCATGTCGCCCGGACTGGCGTGAACTCGACGACGAAGCAATGAGCAATGTCGTGTTCGTCGATTCGCGCGAAGGCGCGATGAAAGAATCCGGCGACGTGATTCTTTCCAGCGCAAAAATCTATGCAGAGCTTGGCGAAGCACTCGCCGGTAAGGTTCCGCCGCGTGCAAAGGAAACCACGATCTTCAAGTCGTTAGGCATGGCCGTGGAAGATATTGCTGCGGCGATGCTGGTCTATCGAGCGGTTATGGAGAAGTCACGGTCCTCAATCCAGTAGATTGTAGGGCGACCGTTTCGGTTGCCCGATGGCCAGCAAGCGAAGCGCTTGCCCTACAACCGTAGATAGCGGAACAGTTCGCTGCGATGCCTGGCCATTCTGAACAACTTGATTTGAAAATCTCGCACGCAGTTGCTGACCGAGCAGCTAATGGAATCGGCAGCGAAAAACATTCATGCGTTGCTGGATGGCGCGCCGTCTGATCTTTATTCGCGAGCTGTCGGCGAACTTGTTGATGCCGCTGAATGGGCCGGAATTAAACGATCGTTTTTACCGGACGCTTTCGTTTGGAACCGGCGGGCTGCGCGGTCGCACTATCGGAAAAATTGTGACCGCCGCAGAGCGCGGGAAAGCGCGCGCAGAACGAGCGACCTGAATTTCCATGCGTGGGAACAAACGCGATGAATTTCTTCAATATTAGTCGCGCAACGCAGGGACTCGTCGCTTATCTGCAGCGGATTGGAATCGCAACTGTGATCGCAAGAATTTCAGAGTGCCGAAGCCAAAATTGTGATCGCGCATGATCCGCGATTTTTCTCGAAGGAGTTCGCAGAGCTTACTGCGAAAGTCGCATCCGAGAACGGTTGCGACGCATTCGTGTTCGAGAGCCCACGTTCCGTGCCTGAACTTTCATTTGCGGTCCGTTATCTCAGGGCGAGCGCGGGTGTGATGATCACTGCGAGTCATAATCCGCCGTACGACAATGGCTACAAAGTTTACTTCAGCGATGGCGCACAGGTGATCGAACCGCATGCGAACGGAATCATTGCAAAAGTGAACGCGATCGCCTCCGAAGCCTATACACCGCTGCCAAAAGACCGACAGGGTAAGATAGAAATGATTGGCACGGACCTCGACGAAGCGTACATGCGCCGTCTGGAAACGCTCGTTCTCAATCCAACGGTCATTCGCGAAGCGAAATCGCTAAAAATTGTCTACACCCCTTTGCACGGAACCGGCGGTGTAATCATCAAACCGATGCTCAAACGACTTGGTTTCAATTTCGAAGTGGTGCCCGAGCAGGACCATTTCGATGGCCGATTTCCCACGGTGAAATCGCCAAATCCGGAAAACGCCGAAGCGTTAACAATGGCAATCGATTTGGCGGAAAAGGAAGATGCCGATGTGGTAGTCGCGACTGATCCAGATTGCGACCGGATGGGCGCGGCAGTTCGTGCAAGCAATGGAAAAATGAAATTGCTCACCGGAAATCAGATCGGCTCGCTCCTTGCCTGGTATCGAACCAGGACACTATTTGAGAAAGGCGTGCTGAATAAACAAAACGCGTCCCGCGGAGTCATTATCAAAACCTTTGTCACAACCGATCTCCAAAAAGCGATTGCCGAACATTACGGTCTGCGTTGCGTCGAAACGTTGACTGGCTTCAAATACATTGGCGCGAAGCTTGGCAATTATGAACGCGCAATCCCGCACCATCTGCGACAAAACTATGTCGATCTTTCCGAGGAGGAAACGCGGAAACTACGTCTCGAACATTCGTCATTTTACGTTTTCGGAGGCGAAGAAAGTTATGGCTACAGCGGAGCCGATTTTGTACGCGACAAAGACGGCAACGGCGCCGTGATCATGTTTTGCGAAGTAGCTGCTTACGCAAAGGCGCACGGGAAAACAATCGACGAACTGCTCGATGACATTTATTCCGAGTTCGGCTATTTCGCCGAGAAAAACGGTTCGCTCGTTTTCGAGGGCGCAGAAGGCGCACCAAAAATCGCGCGTCTGATTAAATCTTATGCCACCGATCCGTTCCCCGAGGTGCTCGGTTCAAAGGTGACAAGCATTCGAAACTTCGAGAGCGACAAAATCGAAGACGCAGAGAACGACCAAATTCCCAAGGAGAAAATGTTGATGTTTGAGTTACAAGATCCCGCAGGCGCGGGACGCATCGCGGTGCGCCCATCGGGAACGGAGCCGAAGATCAAGTATTACCTTTTCGCGCACCGCCGGCCGGAAAAGGGAAAATTCGATTCCGTGGAACTCAATCAAATCAAGACGGAAGTGAAAGAGAAACTCGATCGTCTCTGGGATTGGCTGCACAGGGATGCACAGTCGCGCCTAACCAAATAATGGAGCTGAAGCGGCTATCCGGTGTGCTGCGGTTTTGGCCCTGGCTTGCGGCGATTACCAGCGGACTCCTCTACACAGGCTGTTTTGCGCCGTTTAATTTCACCTGGCTATGCTGGATTGCTCTCACGCCGCTCATTGCTGCAGTTTGGTTTTCAGGCAAAGAGTTGCGCCATCGTTGGCTTCATAACCTCCTGTTGGGTTATGTTACCGGACTGACATTTTTCTGGACCGCTTTCTCCTGGCTCACAACTGTCACTGTTCTCGGCTGGTTTGTTCTCCAATTTTACATGGCAATCTATCTCGCGCTCTGGGCGTGGTTTTGCGGTTTGGTCCAACCAGCGAGAAATCAGAAGAGAACCAGGCTCAACTAAATGGGAACAGATGCTGGCTCAAGCCCGCAGCACCGCAGCTTCGCCGCGATCGCCGTGGACTAGGTCGACAAATAATTTGCTGCTGGCCTTCCTTCTGGCTGCTGCGTGGGTAACACAGGAATGGCTGCGCGGCTGGGTCTTCTCCGGTTTCGGTTGGAACGGCCTCGGTGTGGCGTTGCATGGCACCTGGCCCATGATCCAAATTGCGGAGTTCACCGGCGTTGCTGGCTTATCATTCATGGTCGCGTTTGCGAACGTCATTGCAGTCACAACCGTGCGCCGTTTGATCCTTGAGGCGAGCACACGTGTAGTGCGCCCGCATTTTGACCTGACGCTCACATTGGCAGCAATTGTAGGCGTCCTCACTTTCGGAATTCGTGCCGCTCAGGTTTCGCCACCTACCAAGCCGCTCCGAGTTGCCGCCGTGCAATCGAATGTGCCTCAAAATCAAAAATTCGATCCGCAGTTTACGCGCAAGATTTTCGATCAATTCCGGCGCTTGAGCGAAATAGCGCTGCGCTCTAATCCTCCGCCCGATTTGCTGATCTGGCCGGAAAGCTCCATGCCCGGGCCGGTTCTTGCAGACCGGGAAAGCTACCAATTTGTTATGGACCTGGCCGCTTCGGCCGAGAGCGACATTCTCCTGGGCACGATCGACGAAGAGAACGGCGATGTTTACAACGCGGCGCTCCTTGTTTCAGAAACTGGCGAGCAGGTGCAGGTTTATCGAAAGCTGCATCTGGTCCCTTTCGGCGAATATGTTCCGGGGCGGCACCGGGTGCCGCTGCTCGCGCGAATTGTTGGCGACCAGGTGCCTGGTGATTTCAAAGCGGGCAAGGACTACACAGTGTTCGAGCTGACAAACAGCGACGTGAAAGTGGCGCCGCTGATCTGTTTCGAAGATACAATTGGCGAATTGACCAGACGATTTGTGCTTCCGGGCGAAACGAATCCCGGTGCGAATTTACTGGTAGACATAACAAACGACGGATGGTTTTTGCATTCCGCCGGTTCGCATCAGCATTTGGCGAACGCCATTTTTCGCTGTGTGGAAACACGCCGTCCCATGGTTCGCGCTGCGAACACTGGAGTCACGTGTTTTGTAAACGAATTCGGACGCGTCACCCAAAAATTGCAGGATGATACAGGCAGTACATTCATCGAAGGTGTACTCACAGGCGATGTAAAGGTTCCTACTGAACACGAGTTAACGTTTTACACACGTCACGGCGAATTGTTTGCGAAGTTGTGCGCAGTTGTGACTGCAATAGCAACAGTAGTAGGAATTGCGCGACGGAAACTGTTGTAGAGACGTTTGTGACAAACGCCTGTTTTACAGTGCTTGACGCGAGCACCGCTACGGCCTCTCGCGACAATTTCCGCGTTGTGCTACAAGAACGCCATGTCTGTCGAGGTGCCACTCGATCATCTGGCTGAACTCTGGCCAGAGAAATTGCGCGGGACGCGTGTCGGGGCGCTGCTTCATCCGGCATCGATCTCGGCGAAGCTCGAGCATGCATCGCGGATTTTCGAGCAACACAATGGCGATCTTTTTCGCCTCTCAGCGTTTTTTGGCCCGCAACATGGATTCCTCGGCCAGACACAGGACAACATGGTGGAATGGAAAAGTTACGAGCACCCGCGTCTTCACATTCCCATTTACAGTCTGTACGGCGACCATCGCGAGCCGACCGCAGAAATGCTGAAAGATCTCGATGTTTTGCTTGTTGATCTCCAGGATGTCGGGGCGCGCTATTACACGTTCATCTGGACGATGTATCTCTGCATGCGCGCATGCGAAAAAACACGCGTAGAGATCGTCGTCCTCGATCGCCCGAATCCCATTAACGGCGTAACCATTGAGGGGCCACTGCTTGATCCAACCTACAAATCATTCGTCGGTCTCCATCCGATTCCAGTGCGACACGGAAAAACAATCGCAGAACTAGCGCTGCAATTTCGAGATGAAGCTTTCCCGGAATGTGAATTGTCGATCCTGCCAATGAAAAACTGGGAGCGCCAGATGTGGTTCGATCAAACCGGTCTGCCATGGGTAATGCCGTCGCCCAACATGCCGACGCTCGATACCGCGATGGTTTATCCCGGCATGTGTCTTCTCGAAGGAACAAATATTTCAGAAGGCCGCGGCACAACGCGTCCATTCGAAATCTTCGGCGCACCGTTTATTCAAGCCGAGACACTCTGCCGCGAGCTCAATGCACTAAGATTACCAGGCGTTTTCTTTCGCGAAAATTATTTTCAGCCGACCTTTCACAAGTTCGCCGGGGAACTTTGTAGCGGTGCGCAGTTGCACGTCACCGATCGAAAGCCGTTTCGCCCATTTCAAACAGGCGTTGAAATCATTCGCGCGCTCCGAAAATTGTATCCAAAGCAGTTCGCGTGGAAGCAACCACCCTACGAGTACGAATGGAAACGACTTCCCATCGAAGTTTTAATCGGCGGGCCGATCGAATCGCTCTTTGTCGACTGATCACTGGGATTGCAGCCTTCGGCATTCTCGCCTGTTCGGAACTCCGAGCAGACATCCCGTGGCCCGAAGTTGTCCAGCGGCTCGCGCATGAGAATGAAAGATTGGCGCGGCGTCCTCAAGGACATAACGGCGAATACTTCATAGTCTGTACTCTTTATTACACACCGAAAGAATCCGGCTTCACTTTCGAACGCGGTTTCGATGCAACGCCTGTTACAAAACCCGGTTTGCGCGGGCGAAAATATCCACGCGATTTTCTGCGCTCGGTGAAGAAAGGAAGGCTTTGGGCGGATCGTTACGCCGGTGAACGGACGCAATTACATTCGTTACAACGGAGGAGATTCATATGCGTTCGCTTCGGACGCAACCGGTGGCGGTGGGGTTTTGATCCCACGTTTTTCCGCAGCGATAAAGTCGACTCAAGGCAGTTTGCGCCACGGCGCCATTGTCGAGACTGAGTCTGCGGATGCGGAGAAGGTATTCCGCAGCAATCGATGGAAGATCATGGATACCGGAGGCGGCCTGCGCCGGTGGCAGATCGACTGCTATTACGGAGAAGATGAGCCTCTTGGGCCCGGCAAGTTCATGGGGCGACCGCGCGCAACTACGTTTGAGTACGCTTACGCCAAAGCGCGAATCATGGATTGACGTGAACCCGTTTACGGTTCGGCTCAATTTACATGGGGATCTGGATTTTTTTGTCCGAAGAGAAGCGCGTGGTCAAAGAATCGAACGCACCCTAAAGGAAAAGACTTCGGTTAAGGACGTGATCGAATCGTGCGGTGTGCCGCATCCGGAAGTCGATTTGATCCTGGTTAATGGACAGCCGGTGGATTTTGATTACGCGATTGCTGGTGATGCAAATATCGAGCTTTATGCAGTAGGGACAAGATTTACGAACTTTAATGATAAACGATTACAACTTCCTAAGCTTAGTCGATTTGTCGTGGATGGGCATCTCGGGAAACTCGCGCGCAATTTGCGCTTGCTTGGGTTTGATGTCGCTTACGATGCTCAAGCGGAAGACCGGCAATTGCTCGACATAATGGAACGCGAAAATCGGGCGCTCCTGACGCGCGACCGGCGGTTGCTCATGCACGCGGTCGTAGAGACCGGCTATTGCCCGCGTTCACAAAACGCCGATGAACAAACGGTCGAGGTAATTCGCCGCTTTGATCTTCTCGGCTCCACCGCTCCATTTAGACGGTGCCTTCGCTGCAACGCGCCGCTGCAAAAGGTTTCCAAGTCCGAAGTAATTGAGAGGCTCGAACCGCTTACGAAAATCTACTACGAACAATTCCGGCGTTGCACAGGCTGCGGCCAGATTTATTGGACAGGATCACACTTCTCAAAACTCCAGAAACGTCTGGAAAAAATTCGCGCGATATTATGCGTGAGGCATCGGCAGAGACACGGATCTAACCGTTTTATCGCACATTGGTGGAATGAAACGTCTTCCGCGATCTCTGCTCTTGCCGGCAATTCTTGCTGCTCTCCAATTTCCTGCGGCGCAAGCGTACGGCCCGCTTGGACATGAGATTGTCGGCGCGATCGCGGACGAACGATTGGCAAACACGGCCACGGCCACGAAGATCCACGCGCTGCTGGACGGACTTACTCTGGAAAAAGCCGCCGTCATTGCCGATGAAATCAAAGGCTGGGACAAAAAGGGCGTAGACGATCCGCGGTCATTTCATTATTCAGCGCATCGGACCATCGACGGGCAACTGCGCGATTTCTGGCGAGCAAATCCGCCGGCACCTACCGTGAATCCCGGCGCGCCTTCGCATCATTGGTTCCACTACACCGACGTTCCCGTCATGCCGGCGCAAAGGTACCGCGAGGGACACGTTGGTCGCAGCAAATGGGACATCGTCCATATGATCCCATTCTGCGTCCAGGTTTTGCAGGGACGAGTGCCTGAACAAAATGAGCGAAAAATAACCAAGCCCGTAGCACTTATTTTGCTCGCTCATTACGTCGCCGATATTCATCAACCCCTGCATGTTGGCGCTGAATATTTTGATGAGCAGGGTCGAGTCGTAGATCCTGACAAAGATAAGTCCGCGCTTGGAGATGAAGGCGGAAATACGTTTACCCTTGAACTGAGCGACGAACCGCCACGCAGACGCGGAATTCATAAGAAGAAACTCCACGGCTTTTGGGACTACGACGCAGTGAATGCGCTTTTTCTCCAGGAGCCCGGCACGCTACGGAAAGGTGAAATGCAGATGCTCATCGAGCCGCATAAGAGGGAACTGGCCCACGAGCTGGCGACGCATGAACCCAACAATTGGCGGATGCGACCAAATGTTCCCGTCGATAGTTATGCTGAGATGTGGGCAGACGAAATCCTGCCAATCGCGCGCGAGGCGTATGCGCGGCTGCAATTCACAGATGTGCACCCGCAACAAGAGGAGGATCGCACCGTTGCGGCCGGTGAAGCGGCCGAAGAACCAGCCGCCGATCATGGCCTTTATCGCCTTTGGGCAACTAACGTAGTGCGCGACGAACTGCACAAAGCCGGTTGGCGTCTTGCCGATTTGCTGGAGAAAATTTTGTAGCTGACAAATGCGAGTCGTCGTCCAGCGTGTAAGCCGTGCAACTGTAACCGTGGAGGGCAGTGTCTCGGGAGAAATCGCTGCGGGTCTTGTGATTTTACTTGGCGTCGGCCGCGATGATACATCCGCTGTCGCTGTTGGCATGGCCGAGAAGGTCGCGAACCTGAGGATTTTTGAGGACGATCAGGAAAAAATGAATCGTTCTCTTTTGGACACGGGAGGCAGTGCGCTGGTTGTCTCGCAGTTTACACTTTACGGCGACGCGCGCGGGCAACGCAGGCCCAGCTTTATTGCCGCGGCACCGCCGGAACAGGCGAAGAAACTCTACGAAGAGTTCAGCGAAGCGTTGCGCAGGTTGGGAGTCACTGTGGCGACAGGAGTCTTCCAAGCGATGATGTCAGTAGAATTGGTCAATGAAGGCCCAGTCACAATCCTGCTCGATTCTGACAAAACGTTCTAGAGTGCGGCATCACAAATAGCTTCAACGCAATCTGTCGCTTCATCGCTCGCCGGGCAGCTAAAAAAATCGCGCCGCGATTTTTCGACGGCGCGATTCCTACATCATTCTGATCCGCAGTCGCGGAAGAAGAATCTCCCGCTTCATCTAACGCTCGCTAATTTGTGAGATCCCTCGCATTTCGCTCGGGATGACAATCAGACCAAAATCAGGCTTCTGTTTTCTTCGTCTCTTCAGCGGACTTCTGACATTGCGCTTTCAACTGAGCGAACTGCTGTGCAGAAAGAATTCCTTTCGCCTGTTTCAGGAAAGTCTGCCGGCTTTCCTTTGTGCAGCCTGCCTTCATGCATTCAGCCTGCCACGCTTCTATCTTTGACTTTTGATCTGGCGTGAGATTGAGCGTTGTCAGATTGACGCACGCCATCGACTTCGACTTCGAGGCGCCGTTGGCACAACACGCCTTGTCTCCTGCAAACGCGCCGGATGCTGTGAGCATCACAGCTGCAACTAGAGCTGTAGTGGTAATTTTAATCATGGTCAGTGCTCAGACAGGCGCGATGCAAGAACCGTTCAATTTGTATTCGTCGATCTCGCGCTGTTACCTTTGGGAGCCTAACTGCATCTGGGCGCGCTGGAGATTATCGGCTGCGCCTTTCAACTCCGGCTTCAGACGCAGCGCCACTTCAAATTCGGGAATGCTCTCCCCCGCTTTGCCGGAGCCGAGCAGGGCCAACCCCAAATTGTTGTGAGTCTCGGCGCTATTCGGATTCAATCGGAGCGCTTCGTGAAGTTGCTTGATAGCCTCTGGTATTCTGCCCACCAGCTCTAGCGCGAGTCCAAGATCAGCGCGAATCTCTGCGTCTCGGGGCGCAAATTGTGACGCGCGGAGCATCTCCTCAAGCGCGGCTTGATCGCCGTTCTGCTTCCACAGTGCGTGGGCCAATTGCACGTGCGCTTTCGGCGCGTCCGGCTGAGAACGGATTGCAGCTTGGAAATACTCGATGGCTTCCGGCAGTCGGCCTTGGAACGAACGAGTAACGCCCATGCCGACCAAGCCGTCGTAGAAATTTGGGTCGATCTGCAATGTCTTCTCAAAATGCGCCGCGGCCTCGTCGTATCTGCCGCTACCGCCCATGGCCAGGCCCAGATTGTATTCTATGTGGAGATTAGGTGGAGTGACTGCGAGCGTGTGCTCAAACAAAGTGAAGCTGTCACGCCAGCGGCGAATCTGCGCGTTAGTAAGAGTAGCAAGCATCAGGAGAACCACGCCAGCTATTCCAGCACTAAGCGATGGCGCAACACGCCAGCTCCTGGCGATGCCCGCTAATCCGAACACCACTGCAATGAACAAACCGATTGATGGAATATAGAAGTAGCGGTCCGCCATGGTTTGCCCGCCAACCTGAACGAACCCTATAACAGGAACCAGTGTTCCCAGAAACCAAAGCCAGCCCATGAGGAGGTACGGTCGCGTTTTCCGTTGAAAAAAACAGAACGCCGTAATTGCAATCAGTAGGAACGCTCCACCGATCATCTGCCAAGCCGGTATGCCCGTTGGCGCAAACGGATAGTATACGGCAAGATCATTCGGCCAGAACGTGAGCAGTAAATATTTCGCATATGACACAAGCGCGTTCGACAGCCGCAGCGCGATAGGGGCATCGGCTAGTCTGCGCACAGCGTGATCATGAGATTGCGCGACGAATGTGATGACCGCCGATGCCGCAATGATAGGAAACAACGGTAATTTCTCCCGCACCAGCGACACGATCCCTATAGCCGCTTTTCTGTGGGAAGCGCCTCGCCGATATTCTTTCGACGTCGCATCTGCCAGACGCCGCAGCGGCCAGTAGTCGAGTAACAACATCACGAAGGGCCAGGTCACCAGCATCGGTTTGGCCAATAGACCTAGCGCAAGGGTAACGGCAGTCCATGCGTACCACTTGCGCGAACGCGTCTCGACATAGTGCGTGTAAGCGATAAGTGAAAAGAGGCCGAAGAATGTCGAGAGCGTATCCTTGCGCTCGGCCGCCCAAGCGACTGATTCCACGTGTAACGGATGCAGCGCAAAAAGCGCTGCGACCAATGCGCTCGGCCATCGGGCTCGAGTCGTGCCAAGAAGAAGCCAAAACAGCAGCAGCGTGTTTGCCACGTGAATTACGGCATTAACCAGCAAATGCCCGCCAGCATTCATGCCGAAGAGTTGGCTGTCGATCATGTGCGCGATCCACGTGAGCGGATGCCAGTTTGCCGCGTAGAACGTGGTGAACGCCCAAGTGAGCCCCTCGAGCGTAACACCGCGATTCACCATTGGATTTTCCCGGATGTACGTGGGGTCATCGAGCGTGACGAACTGATGCCCGATCACTTGTGCATAAATTCCGAATGTAATCGCCCCTAGGGCGAGCAAGATGAGGAGATCAAGTCGCGTAATTGTTGTAGCGACGATTAGCGGCACCCCTCTTTGCGCGTTGGCTGCGGTAGAGCCACCAGCCCTTCTTTTTTGGGCGGTTCGTTTTCCCATGCCAGTTTGCAAGGCTACCAAACCACGAACAACTGGCCACTGTGAATCGCATAAGATTGCAGCCGGCTCGGGTGCCTCTACAGTGAGCCGATGATTCTCGAACCGGTTCGTCCGATTCAGCTGTCAGAAATACAAGAAGCGCGCAAACGCATTGCGTCTACGATCGTTCGCACGCCGCTTATCCGTTTAGAACTCGGACCGGACTTTCCTGACATTCGACTCAAGCTGGAGAACCTGCAGCCGATCAATGCTTACAAATTGCGCGGCGCCGCGAATGCAGTTGCATTGCTGTCTGATTCCGAGCGAAAGCGCGGTGTATGGACAATTAGTGCTGGAAATGCAGGACAAGGCGTCGCCTACGCGGCGCGACAAGCAGGCGTGCCATGCGCCGTTGTAGTAATTGAGACCGCACCGAAATCGAAGCTGGACCGGATGCGCGCGCTTGGCGCAAAACTGCTCCCAGTACCATACGAGGTCGCATGGAGAACGCTGGAGGAACGTTCATTCCCCGGGGCCGAAGGAACATTCATTCATCCATTCGACGACGACAACTTCATCGCGGGTCACGGAACGATGGGACTGGAGATTTTGGAGGATGCCCCGGACACGGCGGCTGTTATCGCAAGCATCGGCGGCGGCGGACTTATCACTGGCGTCGGCAGTGCACTCAAAGCCCTCAAGCCGGAGATAAACGTTTTCGGTGTCGAACCGGAGACGGCCGCGCCTGCCGCGCTTTCATTTAAGAAAGGTTCTCCGCAAGTATTCGGGGATTGGAAGGCCTCCTTTGTCGATGGTGCTGGCGGTCAAAGCACGTTCCCTCGCATGTGGGAACGAATGAAACCGATCGTCGATGATTACTTCGTCGTCAGCTTGGAGAAAACCAGGCAATCGATGCGGCTCATGGCGGAAAAGACACGGGTGATCTCCGAGGGCGCAGGCGCGCTGCCGCTCGCTGCCGCTCTGAATGGGAAAGCCGGCGAAGGTCCGATTGTCGCAATCGTCTCAGGCGGCAACATCGATCTTAATAAGTTTTGCGAACTGACGGCTCAGTAAGAAAGTCGACCCGCCGCGCCAATTATTGACTTTCGCTTCAGAACTTGAGAAAACCTTCTCCGTAGTAAGTAAAGGAGGCAAAACAAATGAGAATTGGCGATACAGCACCGGATTTTGAAGCGGAAACGACCGAGGGCCGGATTCGTTTCCATGATTGGATCGGCAACTCCTGGGCCATTCTGTTCTCACACCCGAAGGACTTCACGCCTGTTTGCACTACGGAACTCGGTTACGTGGCTAAAATCAAACCGGAGTTCGACCGGAGAAATGTGAAGGTGATGGGATTGTCGGTCGATTCGACTGGCGATCACACAGGTTGGGCAAAGGACATCGAAGAAACTCAAGGACAAGCACCGAACTATCCAATCGTCGGTGACTCTGACTTCAAGATCTCGAAATTGTACGGGATGCTTCCTGCAGATGTTGAAGGCGACCCGAAGAAGCGCACACCCGCGGACAACGCGACTGTGCGCAACGTTTACGTCGTCAGCCCGGACAAGAAGATCAAGCTGATCCTTGTTTACCCAATGACAACAGGCCGCAACTTCGACGAAGTGCTGCGTGTGATCGATTCGTTGCAATTAACCTCGAAGCATCAGGTAGCAACGCCGGCCAACTGGAAGCAAGGGGAAGACGTGATCATTGCGGGCTCGGTGTCGGACGAGGAGGCGAAGAAGCGTTATCCGCAAGGCTGGAAAGCGCCCAGGCCATATCTCCGGATCGTGCCGCAACCGCAGTAATCCCTGCGCAGGAGGGCGCTTTGCGGATACGAACCGTCATTCCGAGCGAAGTCGAGGAATCCCGTTGCCGCACCTTGTGGTAGCGCCATGGGACCCTTCGACTCCGCTTCGCTGCACTAGGATGACCATCACATTCGATCTCGCTGATCTGTTAACGTCTCAGCCGAATAATCTACAGGATCCTGCTGAAAATACTTTTGCAATTCTGCGTATAGCCGCGGGTGACGAGCGCGCAACGCACGTGGCTGCTCAAAAAATGCCTCGACTGATACAGCGAAAAACTCAACGGGATCCGTGGCTCCATAGGTATCGAGCAGCGTTGGTATCCCACTTTCATCGGCCGCACGCAGCGAAGCGAACTCGGAACTCATAACTTCGCTCCAGGCCGATTGCTGCTCGCGTGTCGCCAATCCCGGCACCCCATCGGCAGCGTGATTTTCGTAATCGAGTTGGTGAGCAAATTCATGCAGAACAACGTTCTTGCCATCGGAGGGATCGGCTGCGCCATGTTTGACGGCGGCCCAGGCGAGGACCAACGAACCCATTCTACGGCCGGTCTCGCCAAGCCGACCCACGGTTCCTTCTTCCCAGACATGCTCACCAATCCGGTGGTCTTCCTGCACCATGTAGGTCAATGGATAAACAAGAATCGTGAGCAGACCGGGGAAATAGTCCGTCTCGCGATGCAACAACAGAAGACAAGCTTGCGCCGCGATAGTCACGCGGACCTCATCCGTGATCTCGAAACCGCCACATCCTTCGAACCGTTTTTCGGCAAGAAATACTTGAATGTGACCAAGCAGTTCCGCGCGGTCGCCCGCGGTCAGCTTGTGAAAAAATACAACATGACGCTGAATCAACTTCAGCCATTCTTTCGGAAACGGCCGCGCTCGCAGGCGACGTCGCCTTTGCTGCTTCAGGAACTCAAAGATCATATGAAAATGTGAGGAGAACGTTTCACCGCGTTCGCTTTAGTGGATGCGCTTCGGTATTAAAGATAACTTTATCGAATTGCAAGGTTTCAGGCGGCGCGAAGAGCAAATAAAAATATTTGAAAGTCTCGGCCAGGACAAAGCTCTGCATTTCGTCGAGCTGTTGTTTACTGATCACGTCGGCGAGCGCAGCGTAACCAGCCTCAGTGCGGCAATATTTAACGAAATCATCGAACATTTTCTCGCCAATTCGCCGATATTCTGGGTCGCCCGTGTAATGGTAAAGGTAATAAGTAGACTCGATGATTTCGGGACGCAGATGATAACTTCTCGCGACCACCCGCATCGTTTTGTAATCGAGAGTTTCCGGCTCGATCCCGTACAGGTTCCACATCTTGAACGATGAAGCGTGCAGGTGACGCGCGCGCTGTAAGTCGCCTGAAAGCGCGAGCAACCCGGGAAAGAATGCATCGAGCGCACCGTACTGTGTCTTGGTCCTCGCACCTGTCTGCATATCGGCGTGCCCGTACCACAGACTGCCGCGGATTTCGTCGGCAAGATATTTGTTGATCGCGGGAATGCTGGCATTCCACATGTCGCGACAATCTTTGTCGCCGAACAGAAGCCAGCACTTCCAGAGATATTCGTAGTACGAATCAATGCCGCCGCTAATATGACTATCCGTGCTCGTCCAGGCACCTGTCTCGACGTTGATGCTCTCTCCGACGAGACCCAGCGGCGAGCGTCGTTTGAAGGTTTCGACCAAAGCGCGTTTTGCTTTCTCGTAGAAAACGGGCTTGCCGGTCAGTTTACTTAGGGTGCCAAGCTCCAAAAGCAGTGTGCCGGTTTCTGCCGGATTCGTCACCGGATCGCGTGTCTGGCCAGTGCGAAGATTGACGTAAACATAAGGAAGCCCTGTCGGTGAATTGAAAACTGGAAGCAGTCGGTTTCCCAAATCTTCGGCCAGGGCCAAAAGGCGTTTGTCGTCCGTCAGTTGATAGCTGGAGAGAAGTCCGCCGAGCAGGCGTATGGTTATCTCGAAATTTTTGACGTAAATATCGCGATCGAACGAAAGATCACCGACGATAAGCGCTCTCGCCCTTTCAGCCTCGGCATCGAGATGCATCAGAATGAGTGTGTCGAGCGCATCGACGGGAGTCATTAGGAGCGATTGTCCGTACCAATCGTGGCCGCTTTTACTTAAAGGCCGCAATGCGTCGTGGCCCCAGGCATAGCGCTCGTAATTATTCCAAGCATGCAGAAATTCAGTTCGGACACGCGCAGCGAGCTGCTCCGCGTCTTCGTCCGTGCGCGACTTGACGCATCCGTCCATTGAGAACGCGGCGAAGGCAGCCAGCAAAAAGGCGGTGGGCGCAATTCGGTCTGGCATTTGGTTCGGATCAGCCTAACAATCGATTAAGGAGGGTTCAAAAAATGAATACAATGTCTGTTTCTCGACGTAAATTTGCGCAGTTACTCGGCGCAGGCGCGGCAGCGGTAGTCGTTAGGCCATCGCTCTCTTTTGCAAAGCCGAGTCAGTACGCAGTGACGCCTTTAACACAAGGCGGCAACATCATCCGCTTGAGCGCGAACGAAAATCCGTATGGACCGTCACCGAAAGCATTGGAAGCGATAACAAATTCGTTCGGCCTCGCTTGCCGATATCCGGACGAACATAATAACGTGCTAATCGACAAACTGGCAAAACTGAACGGCGTTAATCACGATCAGATCCTGCTCGGCGACGGTTCCAGCGAGATTCTGAAACTTTGCGCGGAGACTTTTACCGGGAAGGAGCAAGGAAATCTTACCGTAGCTGATCCAACCTTCGAGGCAATTCTCGAACAGGCCAAAATAAACGGTGCTGAGGTCATGAAGATTCCTTTGACCTCTACCTTCGCGCATGATCTTCCGAAAATGCTTGCTGCCGCGAAACAAGGCTTGATCTACGTCTGCAACCCGAACAATCCCACCGCCAGCATTACGCCCAAGGAGGATCTGCGCGACTTCATCGCGAAGACCCCACGCGAGACAACGGTTCTCGTGGACGAAGCGTACTTTCATTACGCTGACAGCCCCGATTACGAAAGCGTGATTCCACTGGTGAAAGACTACCAAAACCTGGTCGTCGCGCGCACGTTTTCAAAAGTTTACGGCATGGCGGGATTGCGCTGCGGTTATTGTGTGGCTCAACCGGACACGATCAAGCGGATGCGTCCCCATCAAATGTGGGACAGCGTCAACTGCATGGCTTTGGCCGCAGCAACCGCGAGTCTCGATGATTCCGATCAAGTCACTAACGGCCAGCGTTCAAACCGCGAAGCAAAGACGTTCACGACCTCCGAGCTCGACAAGATGGGGTACAAAACAATTCCGTCTCAGGCGAACTTCATCATGTTCGACTGCAAACGTCCCGTCGTGCCGATCATCCAGGCGATGAAGCAGCGAAATGTCCAGGTCGGACGTTTATTCCCAGCACTACCCAATCACATGCGCGTCACGATCGGGAAGAAATCAGAGATGGAGAGTTTTCTCACGGCGTTCCGAGAGGTTGTTGCCTGAAAACAACACCTCCTTGCCACCCCATGGTTTGGACGAAGGCGGGACATCGCCAAAAAATCCCGAGATGGAAACTTTTCTATCGGCGTTCAGGCAAGTAATGGCCTAACGAGACACAGATGAGCCACCGCTGGCGGCGGCGGGCGGAGCGAACATCGGGAACTGCTTCATAAAATCAAATGTGGTCATCACGACGGCCAGCGGTTGGCTCCAGCGATTGGTTAGAATAAATTCACATCAGGCTCTTGCTCTTGGACGTTCTGATATCATCACTCGAAAGCTGGAACCACTCTCGGTTCTTTCTTTTGCTTTCAAACCTCTTGAGCCAGTATCTTTCAATCCCGTCGGGATCGTCTGTCTTGATTACATGCACGAGCCTGCACGGATCAGGGGTGTTCAGGCCCAACTGGTACTCACGCCTTCCGACTGAATTGGACTTTCCTATCTTGTGGTAGCCCCCTGACCGGAGGAGATAGACTCCTCCGAGTCCCGCGCCCTTTTCTGCCGTACTGCGTCGTCTTCGCCGTACTACGAGAGCAAATCAAAGCAGCATCACTCCAGTCTGCCTTATTCGACGCCCATTCAGCAAATCTTCGCGGCATCTCCTGCCAGTTGACGTCCAGTTTAGCGCGATAGGCTTGGGCGGTGGGAGTCATCCTTCGCCGCTTCCATTCTGCTCTTTTGGGCGTCGTCTTTAGCTCACGCACCACGCGACCGTAGGTTTCGAAGAATTCGTCACGAGTTCGTCCAGCGATTCCGAATTGAGTCGGCTTGTCACCTGCCGCTTGTTGGATCTTCGAGAACGGCTTTTCTCCAAAGGCTAACTCGGCCTTGTGCTTGGAGATTCGCTTATAGAAATCCTTGGAACTTGGCACGGCTCCCAAATCATTCTTGAGCTTCACATATTCCGCTACGATTTCGTCGCTGGTGATGTCCATGCGTCTTATTCTAACTATGATCAGACGAAGGTTCGCATTTAAAGACGAATATTTCTTCGTCTAAAAAGGACAAAAGTGATGGGTTCCTGAGTCAAGGTCGAAATGACAAAGCACCGTCTTTTGCATCGACGTGGACGGTCTGGCCTTCGCGGACTTTGCCTTCGAGGATGTCGATGCTGAGTGGATCGAGAATTTCTTTTTGAATGGTCCTCCGTAGCGGACGCGCGCCGTAAACCGGATCGTATCCTTCGCGCGCCAGCAACTCCTTCGCTGAATCGGATAGCTTGAGCGTGATCTTTTGTTGTTCGAGCCGTTTCCCCAAACGGCCGAGCTGGATCTCAACGATCTTTTTCAAATCGTCCTGGCTCAGCCGATCGAAAATGATGATTTCATCGACGCGGTTCAGAAATTCAGGTCGGAAATGCGCGCGCAACGCTTCAGTCACGAGACGCGAACGCGTTTCTTTCGATTCTTCCTCGGTGATGTATTGCGAACCGATGTTCGAAGTCATGATGATGACGGTGTTCTTGAAATCGACCGTTCTCCCCTGCCCGTCCGTGATCCGGCCGTCATCGAGCACTTGCAACAAAACATTAAACACGTCGGGATGCGCTTTCTCGATTTCGTCAAACAGCACGACCGAGTATGGCCTGCGTCGAACGGCTTCGGAAAGTTGACCGCCTTCTTCGTAACCAACATATCCCGGCGGCGCGCCGATCAGTCGCGCGACGGTGTGTTTCTCCATGTATTCGCTCATGTCGATACGGATCATGGCGTTCTCGTCGTCGAACAAAAATTCCGCAAGAGCGCGGGACAACTCCGTTTTGCCGACGCCAGTTGGTCCAAGAAAAATGAATGAGCCGAGCGGGCGATTCGGATCCTGCAAACCCGCGCGCGCGCGGCGCACTGCGTTCGACACCGCTTTGATCGCTTCGTCCTGGCCGACAACGCGCAAATGCAAATGCTCTTCGAGTTTGACCAATTTTTGTCGTTCACCCTCCTGCAATCGCGAGACGGGAATGTGCGTCCAGCTCGAAACCACTTCGGCGATGTCTTCCTCTGTTACTTCTTCGCGAAGGAGCGATTTCTTGGCTTTCGCGCTTTTCGCCGTCGCGTCAGCCAGTTTCCTTTCCAATTCCGGTATCCTGCCATATTGAATTTCGCTCGCTTTAGCCAGCTCGCCGCGACGCTGCGCGCGCTCGAGTTCCGTACGAAGTCGTTCGAGCTCTTCCTTCCATTTCCGCTGCTCTTCAAGGACTGCCTTCTCTTTCTGCCATTCGGCTTTGAGCGCAGAAGATTTTTCTTTTAGTCCCGCCAATTCCTTCTCGAGTTTCTTTAAACGCTCCTTGCTCGCGGGATCTTTCTCTTTCTTGAGCGCCTGCCGTTCCATCTCATGCTGCATGATCTCGCGTTCGATCACGTCAATCTCCGTTGGCATTGAATCGAGCTCGATCTTCAAACGCGAGGCCGCTTCATCGACCAGATCGATCGCCTTATCTGGCAAAAACCGATCGGTGATATAACGCTGCGACAGCACCGCTGCTGCGACGATTGCGCTGTCAGTTATGCGCACGCCGTGGTGCACTTCGTAGCGTTCCTTTAATCCGCGAAGAATCGCGATTGTATCCTCGACAGTCGGCTCATTCACCAGCACCGGCTGGAAGCGCCGCTCCAGCGCGGCGTCTTTCTCGATGTATTTGCGGTACTCATCGATCGTCGTCGCGCCGATTGTGCGCAACTCGCCGCGAGCGAGCATTGGCTTAAGCATGTTCGAAGCATCGACAGAGCCTTCGGCGGCGCCTGCGCCGACGATGGTGTGCAATTCGTCGATGAATAAAATGACCTGACCTTGCGAATCGGTTACCTCTTTCAAGAATGCTTTCAGGCGATCTTCGAATTCGCCACGAAACTTCGCACCGGCCACCATCGCGCCGATGTCCATCGCAATGACACGTTTTTGTTTGAGTGAATCGGGAACGTCGCCGCTGATGATTCGCCGTGCTAACCCTTCCACGATTGCAGTCTTGCCCACCCCTGGATCGCCGATGAGCACCGGATTATTTTTCGTCCGGCGTGACAACACCTGCATGATTCGCCGGATCTCATTATCGCGTCCGATCACTGGATCGATCTTTCCGCGTCGAGCAAGCTCGGTCAGATCGCGCCCATACTTCTCCAACGTCTGATATTTCCCTTCGGGATTTTGATCGGTCACTCGCTGGGAGCCGCGCACCTGCTGAAGTCCTTGCATGAGCTTGTCGCGAGTGACGCCGAGCTCTTTCAGTAATTTCGCAGCCGGAACGTTCGACCCAGCCAACGCCAGCAAGTAATGCTCGGCGCTGGTAAACTCATCCTTCAGTTTCGACATCTCTTTCTCCGCCGAATCCAAAACGCTACGGAGTTCATTCGAGAGACGCAGATCAGTGGCGGCTCCATGAATTTTGGGGCGACGCTCCAATTCCGAGCGCAGCCGGTCGCGCAGTTGATCTACATTTGCGCCAATCTTCTCAAGGAGCGGCCGCGTGATCCCCTCGCCCTGGTCCAGAAGAGCGGAAAGAAAATGCTCATTCGTAATTTCCGGATGATTACCCTGCGACGCGAGGTCCTGTGCCGCTTGCAGCGCTTCCTGCATCTTCTGCGTGTATTTATCGATGCGCATAGCTCAAGAATAACCACGGAGCGGCGGTTTCCAAACCGCCGTTTCTCGCAACCACCCAGTGTCATTTGCACTTCCGCGCTACCCTGCGTCACGGGTATGATTTGAATTCATGCGCGAAGACACGCGTTCACTTTGGGAACAATACCACTCAGAAGTCGAGCCGTGGCGACGCGGGCGCGCGATTCTCGTAACAATCGGACTTGGATATTTGATCTCCCAGGCTGCCATCGCGGCAGCTGCGATCAGCGTCGGAAACATCGAGCAACTGCTTCTGTTTGGCATCGGGTGCGTCCTCTTTTGGCTGCTATTTTATTTTATTTGGATCGGCGTTCATTGGATTCGATGGCTTGCGGGCGCGAGCGCCGGCGCGAGCGGATTCTGTTGGTTGATATGGGGCTTCGGCGGCAGCAATGCCATCATGGTGTCTTTCGGCGTAATAAACCTTTTGCTCGCCAGCTATTTCTGCTTGTCGCCTTCGGTGTACTTCTTTGCGAAGCACCAACGTGAAACAGTTCGCTGGAAAGAGACAGCCGCTGTGGGCGCTGCCTGCCTTCTGCTCCTCTGCAGCATCGCGGCGGCTTTAACTGCGCTTTGGGCCTTTCGCAACGAACAGCTACAGGAGGCTATTGAGTTTGCGGAGACGGCGGGAGAAGAAGTTTACATAAACGCTGATCATGACTGGGCACTTTCGCACGTCACGCAAAGATCGCTGCAACAGGATGGACGTGAGCGCTTGGATTACTTCTTTCGAGTATCGAACCAGAGCTTGCGCTCGGTTCGGGAGATCTCAAATCCACGCGGATGGCTTCGAATGCGTTTCCATTTCCCATCGCATTTCGAATGGGATGCGTATGTGATTGCGCGAGCTGAGTCGCAAAGCGGCCCCGCGGAGCTTCATTTTCTTCTTTCGAAATCCAAAGAAAATTGGGAGATCGATCACATGTGGTGGAAGTATCTACCTCTTCCATGATGGCTGTCTCGAGGCGAGTTTCCCGTCTCATGACGTAGTCAGGCGTTTGACACAAAGGCCTCTACAACGATGAGTGTTTGCGATGAGCGCGGATGTAAAAGTATCGACTCGCCACGCGTTGCGTGTTTTGCGACCGGGTCCGTTTCGCCGTTACATCATCGGCAGCGCGATTTCCGATACAGGAACGTGGATGCAGGTGATGGCTCAAGGTTACGTGATGAGCACGCTCACGAATAAAGCGATCATGCTCGGAATGGCCAACCTCGCTGCCGGTCTGCCGATGCTCCTTTTAACGATGGCAGGCGGCTCAGCGGCCGACCGCTTCGATAAGCGAAAAATTCTTCTCGCAACGCAGTATCTCCAGATCGTGCTCGCAATTTCCATAGGGCTGCTGATCATGAGCGGTAAAATCGATAGGTCGCACGCAGAGCGATCGATCACTGTCATCCTCGCGTTCGCGGTCGTGCTCGGCATTTCGAACTCGTTTGAAATGCCGACGCTTAACGCTTTCGTGCCGGAGCTCGTGACACGCGATGAAATCCAAAGCGCCATTGCTGTCGACCGTGCTGTATTTCACGGCTCACGCGTCGTCGGTCCATCCCTCGCCGGAATTTTCATTAGCGCGTGGGGCGCGGCTTCAGCCTTTTTTTGCAACGCATTTTCTTTTGTAGCGCTGATTATCGCTTTATTCATGATCCCGCCGCGCTCGCGCGGCACGGCCGAGGAAGAACAGAAGCGTGCCAGTGGAATCAAGGACGGATTTCTGTACGTCGCGAAAGATAAACCCAGTCTTGCGATGATCGGGCTCATCGCAGCAACCACGGTTTTCATTTTCCCGATCATTACGGTGATGATGCCATTATATGTGCGACTCGTGCTCGGCCTCGGCGCGGACCGGCTGGGGCTTTTAATGGGTGCTTCGGCAGTTGGTTCGGTAATAGGCGCAATTTTCTTGATCAGCATTCCGCATCGCAAACGTGTGCCGTTCATGATGGTGAACGTCGGGATTGTCGCATGCGCAATCTTCGGTTTATCGCGTGCACCCAGTTTTTACCTGGCGACCGGGCTGCTAGTTCTGAATTCGCTCGGGTTGGCAATGAACTTCGGACTAGCAAACACGATTGTGCAGGAGCGGGCGCCCGACTATCTGCGAGGGCGCGTCTCGGCCGTGTTCATGTTGAGCTTTGTTGGTCTCATGCCTGTCGCGGGCTTGGGGATTACTGGATTATCCGATCTAATTGGTATGCGCACGGCGCTGGCGATTGCTGCGGTGTGCTACGCTGTGATTGCGCTGATCGTGCTTGCTCGCGTGCGCCGAGAATGCTCGCGACCTGCAGCCGCAGAAAAGCCCAGCGCCGAAACACCGGCACCGCCCGTCGCCGCTGCTGTTTAGCGTGATCGCCTTTTCCACCTGCTGGAATTCCAGACGCCATACCAGCGGCGACGCGATGCTGCGCGAAATCAAAACCGAACTGGGGTTTGACTTGATTGAGCTCGACCACGGTATCCGCATGCCGCTGATGCCGGGAATTCAAAAAATGTTCGATACCAGAGAAATCCGCTTCAGCAGTCTGCATAATTTTTGCCTGTTGCCTGCCGAAGCGACGGTGGCTTCGGCCGATTGCTACAAATTTTCCGCCGCGTCAGCCGAGGAACGCGAGCGCGCTGTTACGCAAACGTTTCAGGCAATTGATCTCGCCGGACAATTAAACGCTCCGTTCGTTGTATTACATCTGGGACAGGTCAACATGCCGGCAATTACCGATGGGTTGATTGCGATGGCGAAAGCCGGCGAATACCTTTCGCGCAAATACGTGTCACTGAAAATAAAAGCAGTGCGACAGCGAGAAAGACATGCGTCCGAATACCTGCAACACGTGAAGGACTGCCTGCGCCGTGTCATCGAGTATGCGGGTTCGAAAGGCGTCCGTCTGGGCATCGAGAGCCGCCGTGGCTATGAAGAGATTCCAACAGAGCGAGAATTGGCGAAGTTATTGGACGAGATGAATTCCCCGCAACTCGGTTACTGGCATGATTTCGGTCACTCTCAGATCAAGGAGAACCTGGGGTTTATTGATCACGCCGAATGGTTGCGCGCGGTCGGTCCGCGTGCGTTTGGCTGCCACGTGCAGGACTGCATCTGGCCTGCGCGAGAGGGTCAACTACCCTTTACTGGAACTGTCGATTTTGAGAAACTTGTTCCGCTCCTTCCTACAAACTGTTTATTTGTCTGGGAGATGGACACGAACAGAACAGCTGATGCAATTCAACACTCCGTCCGAATGTGGAAGGAACGCTTCGGCGAATGAAGAAAATACTGGTCACGTTTTTCCAGCTTAGCGTCACCACCGCGGTGCTCTACTGGGTTTATCACGATCCCAGCAGGCGCGCGCAGATGGTCGAGGCGCTCCGAAACGCTCAATATCGCTGGGTTGCAATGGGCATCCTGGCATACGTCGTTGTGGAAGTCGCTGCAGCCTTTCGCTGGCACGTTTTGCTGAAGGTGCAAAAGATTCACCTGAGTCTCCCTCGCCTCTTGGGCTTGTTCTTTATTGGAATGTTTTACAATCAGTTTCTCCCGGGAGGCACGGGCGGCGATATCATGAAGAGCTATTATCTACTCAAGGAAACGCCGGACAAAAAAGCGGGCGCATTGCTAGCCGTCGTGTTTGACCGATTCATCGGGCTTGTTGCATTGGTCGCCATTACCGCCACGCTGATCGGATTGCGCTATGATTTCCTCGCACAAACTACTGAGACGCGAAACCTGCTCTGGCTCTTGCTTTTTCTCCTGGGAATATCGGTCCTGACGTTGATATCCACTTTTGTAATCAGCGGGTTTAACTTGTTCCATTCGTTGCCAGAGAAGTTCCCTGGTCGCGACAAACTGATCGAGATTTCCGCCGCCTATCATCTTTACGCGCATCACTGGCGCGCGACGCTCGTCGCATTTGGAGCATCTCTGGTCGCGCATCTTGCCACGTTCACCGCTTTTCTGTGTGCCGCTTACGCGCTGGGCGCACCCGTGCCAGTGGTCAACTTTTTTGCCGTGATGCCGGTGGAACGCACGATCTCCGCGCTGCCCATCAGTTTCGCAGGAATTGGACTTCGGGAAAAAATCTTGCAAATCATGCTCAGCGGCCTTTGTGGAGTACCGGAAGCAAAGGCTATCCTCATTGGCTCTCTTAGCTTCCTCATCATTCTCGTCTGTTGTCTGCCAGGCGCGGTCGTTTATCTGTTTTACAAACCGAGTGGCGCAGTCGCTCGCGTGAAAATGCGCGAGATGGAACACGAAGTAATCACGCTGGAACATGAGATTGGCGAAGCGGAATGAAGGAAATTTCCAACGCTCAACACTCAATACTCAACACTCAAAACTTAATTCAGGCAGTTGGACATTGGACGTTCGGCTTTGAGCCTTGGGCATTTTCTCGGTCATGAAGCGCCAGCGCCCAGTCGTCGTCGCCACTTTCGCGATGACTGTCGACGGCAAGGTTACCACGAAAAATTTGTCCCCAGTCGATTTCACTTCACGCGAAGACAAGTTGCATTTATTTCGACAGCGCGCTTTGGCCGACGCCGTATTAATCGGGCACACAAGTTTAAGACGCGACAATGTCCGGCTAGGCCTTCCGGCGGATATGCAGGAAAGCAGAGTGAAGCGCGGTCAAAGCCGCTCTCCACTACGCGTGATTATTTCCAATGAAGGCAGGATCGACCACCGTTTGAAGATTTTTCAGTCGGATATCTCGCCGATCATCATTTTTTCTACGAAACGAATGCCGCGAAAATATCAGCGAGCCTTGGAGAAGAAGGCGACCCTGCATCTTAGCAATTCAAAACATATCGATCTTGCCGGCATGTTGGCAATATTGCGCAAGAAAAACGGCGTTCGCACAGTTGCATGCGAAGGCGGACCGACTCTCTTTCGGTCCTTATTAGAACAGGGTCTCATCGATCGGCTCAATCTAACCATTGCGCCTTACATGTTCGGTGGAGCAAAGGCACCGACGCTGACCGGCGTCAGCAGGAAATTCCTCCCTGCCAGCGTGAATTGTTCATTGAGCAATATGCGTACCATCGGTGAGGAGTGTTTTCTCACTTACCGAATCAAGCATCAGCGGCGCCGCCGGAACTAGACGTTTCTTTGCGACGCGGTCGCCGCACAAGTTCGCCTTCGCAGTTCGGGCAAACGAAATTCATTTGCCCGGCGCAACTCGCGCAAAAAGTGCATTCGTAACTGCAAATGTATGCGACTCCGCCCGGTGCAAGCGTGGCTCCGCATTTTTCACATACGCCTTTCAGCTCCAGCCCCATTTTTTTCTATTTTCTAAGAGCGCTTCAAATCGTTCAACGACGAAATAGTAGTCCGGATTGCTCAGTTTTTAGCGTGTGATGACTAACTGCTTTGTGTACGCTCGCGGTGTTTCTCGGAGGAACTGGTATGTTCAAATCAATAAGCTGCTTCATTGCGATCGCGCTTGTAGTTGCGTTACAAATAACAGGATCAGACGCGGGGGATGCCGAATGGGATCGAACCGTGCTGCCTCGTCCACCCCAGCCGTTTCAAGGCGTTGCCAAGCGTTCGCTGGAAGGCTCTGTCGCAGCCTTTACTCAGCCAGTGAAGGCGCCACCCGATGCGCCGAACATCCTGCTTGTCTTGATTGATGATGCCGGGTTCGGCAATCCATCCACGTTCGGTGGGCCCGTCGCGACACCTATGTACGACAAACTAGCCGCCGAGGGACTTCGTTACAATCGATTCCACGTCACGGCGCTTTGTTCGCCGACGCGGGCAGCGTTGCTATCGGGGCGAAACCATCACGCAGTCGGATTCGGCTCTATTTGCGAGTTGATCGGTGGCTGGCCCGGCTATAGCACGAACTGGCCAACGAGCGCCGCTTCCATCGCACAGATTCTTCAAGGCAACGGCTATAACACGGCTGCGATCGGCAAGTGGCATCTGACACCTGACGCGCAACAGGGGCCTGCGGGCCCTTTTGACCGCTGGCCGAACGCACTCGGCTTCGATTATTTCTGGGGATTTCTCGGCGGAGAAAGCGGCCAGTTCGATCCGGTCCTTGCAGAGAATAACAGCATCATCGGCGTGCCGAAGGAGAAGGATTTTTATCTAAACGACGCGATGGTAGAACACTCCATTACCTGGATTCGTGATCAAAAAGCGCAGGCGCCGGACAAACCCTTCTTTCTGTACTTCTCGACTGGAGCAACTCATGCGCCGCACCAAGTCCCGAAGGAATGGAGCGACAAATACAAAGGCAAGTTCGATCAAGGCTGGGACAAGTTGCGCGAGGAGACCTTCGCGCGGCAGAAGCAGCTCGGCGTGGTTCCGGCCAACGCCAAGCTCACCCCTCGCGATCCAGCGTTCCCCGCGTGGGACAGCGTACCGCCGGAAGTAAAGAAATTGTATGCGCACCAAATGGAGGTGTATGCCGGATATCAGGAAAACGCCGATCACGCTGTCGGGCGCGTCGTGCAGGCGATTGAGGAGATGGGCCTCGCTGACAATACGTTAATTATTTACATCTTTGGTGATAACGGCGCGAGCATGGAAGGCACGGAGACCGGGACGTTCAACGAAATGACGACCCTTAATGGCGTTCCGCTCACAAGCGATCAGCAACTAAAAGCGATCAAAGCTTATGGCGGCCTGGACAAATGGGGCGGGCCAGACATGGCTCCGCATTACGCAGCCGCGTGGGCGTGGGCTGGTAACACGCCATTTAAGTGGGGGAAGCAAGTGGCCTCACATCTCGGCGGCATTCGCAACCCAATGGTCATTACCTGGCCAAAACGCATCAAGGACAAAGGCGGTGTGCGAAGTCAGTTCACTCATTGTACCGACATCGCGCCGACGATCCTGGAAGCCGCTGGTCTGCCAGAGCCAAAGCAAGTCAACGGCGTAGCACAGATGCCAATGCACGGCGTAAGTTTTCTCTCCACGTTCGATGACGCCAATGCGCCCTCGCGACACACGCAACAATACTTCGAGATTTTGGGAAACCGCGCCATGTACAAGGACGGTTGGCTGGCATGCTGGCGGCTAGACCGAATTCCGTGGAAGATTGATCCCGAAACGCTCTCGCGATTCGCACCAGGCAAATGGGACCCGGATAAGGACAAATGCGAATTGTATAATCTCGACGAAGATTTCTCGCAGGCTGACGATGTCGCCGACAAGTATCCAGACAAAGTGCGCGAACTAACCGCGCTGTTCTGGGCGGAGGCCGAGAAATATCAGGTACTGCCGTTACTTGGAGAGATGGCGACAGTGTGGGGTTTTCCGAAAGGTTTACCGGAACAGACGAAGTTTATCTATTACAACGGAACGGAAAACATCTCGTCCGGAATGATACCTCCGATTTATAACCGTTCATACACCATCAGCGCAGATTTGGTTAATCCGGGCCGATCTGGCCTGGGACTGCTTCCTGGGATAGCAGGCGTAATTGTGGCCGAGGGCAGTTTTCTTGGCGGCTTTTCGCTTTATGTCGAAAACGGTCACCTAAAGCACACCTATAGCATGCTCGGTCTGAAGTTGGATACCATTAGCTCCCGCGATAGCTTGCCCAACGCCAAAGTGAACGTGCGTTACGAGTTCACCGCCGATAAACCCGGGGAGTTCGCCACCAGCGGCACGAGCCGCCTTTTCATTAATGGCAAACAACAAGCCGAAGGAAAACTCGAGCACACTGTCCCCTTCCGGTTCGCTTCCTATGCCGGCATGGATATTGGGACCGACAATGGACTGCCAGTCGTTCCAAAATTCGAATACACCAAAGTGCTCCCGAAGTATTTCAGAGGCACAATTGAAAAAGTAGAGTTCGACCTTGGCCCTGCTAAGACCAGCGCCAAGGACCTGCAGCGCATGTATCTTGAACGTTTTGCGAGTGCCGTACGCAATTGAGAAACAGGCAGGATAACACTCCGGTCGATGCGTGTGCCTTTAACACGCCTCACTTCGCCAAATGGCTTAACACGTTTATCATCGGTTCGCTTGGAATGCGTATCAGCCCTCCAAAAGGGTGGTCCAGTTCGAGAATCAGCAAAATGGCGCCGGCTACTGAGAACGCGGAGGCGATCAGGGCTAGCGTGGTCGTGGCGTTGGGCGGCGCCAGCAGGCTGAAGCCAAAGAAGATGACCACTAGCCACGAGACAAGGATTATGAGCATTGGCTTCGAAATGGACGGTATCGACTGAGCCACTAGTAGCGTTCGAAGCTGACCGAGATCCACCATGAGAGTCGTCACTTGCCCCTTAAGCGCGCGTTGTGCGTCATCGTGCGGCGAGAGTCGCTGGATAGCGATATAAAGCGCGTCGCCGGCCTGTTGGTTCGGAGCCAACTGAGCGGCCCCCCTTGGGTTTGTCGACCAAATTCGCCGAGCCGCGTCGGTGACGACAGCTCGAAGCTCGCCTCGAGCCTCCGCAGCTTCTGGTCCGTAGAGAGCCAAAACGCGGTCGAGGAAAGCGATCTTTGCAGCCATCTGGATCACTTCGCTTCGCGCAGTGTCGTAGGTGCCTTTGGCCGAGCTGACAAGCAACCCCAAAACCAGGGCGGTCATGGTAGCAACAAGGCCCATGGCTAGCTTTACGGCGTCCTTAGAGTCAGCGCTCAGATGATCCTCAGGAAGGTAACGACGAACTCGTCTCCCGAGGAACGCGGCCCCGACGAGAGCCACGAACAGAGTAACGGAGATAAGAGTCATGGTGATCTGTTGGCTGTAGATGGGGTTAGTAACCTGGTTGAGCGAGCGTTTCCTTAGCTGCTGACTCTAACATGCAAGCGCAAGATGCGTTTTAATCCGGCGATCGTTTGTGCAAGGTGACCGACATTTTTATGGCCTGCGCTCAACGTAACAAGCTGACTCTGACAAAGCAACATCCGAGTTGCGCTCTGCCGATCAAGGGAGATCGATTTGACTAAACCTAGCGAAAGATTGCCAGCGTTAGCGGAAAAAGAATCGGACACCCGCGCCCAGTAACTGCTGTCTCAGATCGCGATCTGTCCGGGTATCGATCTGAGTGCTCGTATAATCAAGGAATTTATACTCGATAAACGCGCTGAAGTTGGGCGTGAAAAAGTAATCGGAACCGGCAACTACATCCCACGCCAGGTCTGCGTGATTTCGCCCACCGCCAGTGTTGACAGGGACGGCACCAGTTACAGGATCCCGGACCTCAACGCCCGCAGATTCGGCATAATAACCGCCGACCCCAGCGCCGACATACGGCTGGAATCTTTGGTTTCCGGGTGCGAATCGCAAAATGAAGTTCGCCAGGAACGCGCCGGTATTGATCCAGGTCGTCGCGTTGGTTTGGCGAGTCGAAAGAACCGTCGGACAATCCGGGCACGGCGTGAACGCTTCATTCAGGGTGAAGTCAGCCCCGCCTCTGAAGCCATTATAAAAGAAATCTCCTTCAACGGTTGGCCGAATCCAGCCTGTACCAAAGACGTAACCGAGTTTAATGCCGCCAAAGAACCCGACGTCATTTTTTGGGTGCACCTCGAGATTGGATCCGAAAAAAGGCGAATTCGGATTATCGTCCGTAAACGTTTGGTCGCCGCCGCGGTTTTGATAGATATTTGCCCCCATGTCGATCGCACCGTAAAAGCCGAGTCCATACATTGGCGGCGGCGGAGCAACCTGCTTGTAGACCTCTTGTCCGGCCTGCAGCGAAATAGTGAAAAGTCCAACCAGAAGTGCTGTTAGAAGGTATGATGTTCTCATAAGAATGCTCCTGTCGCTATTTGGAGACGACGCCATTATTGTCAAGTCTTACATTTTTGTAGGACAGGGTCTTATCCGAACTGTAACAATTGATCCGCTTCGGCACACACTTCGTTCAAAAGTAGCAGCTTGGACAAGTTGGACGCGGTAAGGTTGATGGAGTTGTCTCGGATCATGGTTGAATGCTTGGTGATGAGTTGTATGGAAATGAAAAGCCGTCCCAAGTTGCAAAAGCCTGGCGACAGGTCGTCAAGACAAATACTCACCCCATCCAGTTGGGCGCCCATGTACGTATACGAGTGAGTCCAATTTGTCTTACCTCCTGCAAGTTGCCTATGGAATTTAAGGCAACACGAGGATCACGATGGGTCGCCGATTGGGCTTGACTTGTTCTGACCAACGACCAGTATGGCCCTCGACAAAAAGTAGAAAGAAAGAATATGAAAAAATCCGCCTGGCTAATTGCATCGGTTCTGTTCATCAGCCTGTTGCTGCTCGCGCCGACGGCGCATCCTCAAAACAAGGCTGCAAAGGTTCAAGCGATAGTGCAACAGCTTGATCTCACGCCTCAACAAAAGGACAAGATTCTGCCGATTCTTGCCGATGAAGCACCCAAGGTGGAAGCGATTAAAAATGATAATTCGCTTTCAAAGGTTCAGAAAATACAACAGATCAGGGCGATCCATCGGCAGACTGATCCGCAGATGAAGGCGATTCTGTCACAAGAACAGTACAAAAAGCTACAGGCGATTCGGCAACAGGCGATCAAAGACGCTGTTCAAGCATACGCCCACTGATGAGCTGTTTGAGTTGTTCTGGTTTTGCGGCTCGGTTTAGCCGATAGCATTTGATTTGCGATCAGCTCGCTAACGCAGCTTTAAACGGGCTTTCACCAAATACCGGGGAAAAGGCGGTAGCGCACCAAAACTTCGTAAGCTGGCCATTCGGCATGTTGAGAGAGTACTCGCTCCTCAGCGTGGATGCGGTAGACCAGAGACATCCAACCAACCAATACCAGTAGGAGCGTGACGAAATTCCATTCCTGGAGGTTGTAACCAATGTCTGCAATTATGTACGAAAGATACATCGGGTGGCGGACGAATCTGTAGGGTCCCTTCGTCGCCAGACCTCTCAAAGCCGGGCGTACCCCGAACAGTCTTCCCATAGTGAGAAGGCTAACAAGACTAAGGGCAGCTGCGAGCGTTACCAAAACCAGCCCGGCTGCGGGCGACGCCACGTAGTCGGCCGACCATCGTAGATAGATGACCTGCGCATACGGATAAGCATAAGCGACCACGACCGCCATGCTGGAAGCTAGGGAGTAATCCCGCAGCTTCGGTTGGGGCCGTGTTAGCGCGATCCCAAGGACGATGAAATGTTGAAGGACGTAGATCCAGTCTGTGATCGTGAAGGTGGGCGTCAGTAGAAAGAGGATTACCAATTCTATTGCCGTGACGCAGAAAAGGAGGAGATCGGCAAACCGTCGCCTAAACTTTTCAAAGACGCGCGGGATCACTTGAGGGGTTGAGCGGCCTTATGAAATTCGGTCAAGCCCGAAGCCAGCGCGTCGGATAAATCAAACGTGGACGATGGAATACGGTATCCGGAAAGGACGCAACCGGCCACCGCGTTTAACCAAAACTCTGACGACCCTTAGCACCCAACATCAATTGCAAAAGAAGAGACTTAGTGCACCGCCGGTAAGTTTACTGCTCACTTGTTAGGCCGCACTCGTTCCTGCGATTCGGCCCCTAATCTTGTGAGTCGTCCTCCACATCATCCTGAGTTACTTTCCAACTCTTATCGGGGTTGTACCGGTCCATGCTTTGAAACGTCTTGAGCGTATCGGGCCCGAGATCCTTCTCGTAAACGACTCCGTCGGGGCCAATGATGAACGTCTGCACTCCGGTCACTCGATACTCAGCCGGCGCCGCGGCCAGGGCGAATCCGCCAATCATGGCGCCGCCAACCACGAAGTCCATCTCTCCCATGGGCGCCGCAGGTCCTTGCCCCTTCAAGACCTTGAAGTAGTAACCATGATAAGGCTGACCTCGCTGCGCTGAATAACCTTCCTGCAGCGCTTTGGCGACTTCTTCTCCCACTGGACCTTCCCACGTGCCATCTTGATTCTGCCACGCCAGACCGTCGTGTTTCCCGGGCGTGCTGAGGATATGCTGTGCGTACTGGTTCACCTTCGAATCATCGTGCTTCTCCATCGCATACTCGTGTTGCGCCTCGACAAAACCACGACAAATCTCAATGGCATTCAGTTCGTTCGCGCCGATCCGCCGATTTAATATTTCCTCACGGCCTACCTTTGTATCAAACGACCACTTGCCTTTGCGCTTCACGATGGGAATGGGAAGCGGAAAATCGTCGTTACCCACCAAGAGAATGGCGCGGTTCAGATCTTTCTTATCGATTTCAATCGAGTTCTTTTCCTTTGCCTTTTCGGCAAAGGCCATCGCACGGTTCTTATCCTCAACTGGATCCTCAGAAGCAATGATGTCATCGCTGTCCGGGCCGAGAATTTCCTTCGCGGCAGCGACATCGAAATTCGCCGCTACCTGAATAAGAGCGTCGGCAGCCTGTTTTGGTGTATCAAATTGCTTTTGTTGTGGCTGCGACGCCGCAGTTGTCTCTTGTTTTGGTTCTGGCGCCGCTTGCGTGACCAGAACGAGCAAGAAGCAATTAACGATCGCGCAAGCCACCACGGAGAATTTCGATGAAGTCATAATATTTGCGTTCGATTTCATTTGTTTTTCCTCATCGAGTGTTTATCTCCGTCCTCCGCCACCACCGCGACCGCCGCCGCCACCACCACCGCGACCGCCGCCGCCACCGCCGCCACGACCGCCTCCGCCACCACCGCGACTCGTTCCGCCACCTCCCATGCTATGAGCGCCTCTGCTGCTGCTGGCTCGCGCGTAGTTTCCGCTGCCGCCGCCGCCGAATCCTCCGCCGCGAGACGCAGAACTAGGTCGCGACGACGCGCTGCGGTTACCGATTTGGTTCTTAGCGCTACCGCCGGCTGGGCGCGTGGATGGCCTCGCACCAGCATTACCCCCACCGGGCCGTGTTCCAGCTCCGCCTCCACCTGGCCTATTACCAGCTCCGGCACCACCGCCGGGCCTATTACCAGCTCCGGCGGCACCGCCGGGCCTATTACCAGCTCCGGCGCCACCGCCGGGGCGATTTCCAGCTCCACCACCTGCAATGCCACCTCCGCCGGCACCCGGGCGATTTCCAGCTCCACCGCCTGGGCGATTAGCAGCGCCGCCTTGGCCACGAGCACCTTGCCCGCCGAATTTATTCGCAGTTTGCCTGTTCCCATAGGGAGCATTTCCGCGGTGTTGCGGATTGTGCTGCCAGGCGCCTCCTTGTCCGCGATTAACGTTATTGCGGTTGAAGTTGTTGTTACGATTGAAATTGTTGTTGTTGTTAATGTTGACGTTACCGTGGTTCCAATCGCAATTGCCCCAGGAGCCTCCCCAAGCGCCCCAAGCGGCAGCACCTACCGCAATTCCCGCGCCCCACGCCAAAGCTGTCCCTGGCACGTAGCCCGGATAGGTGTAGGGATAATAGGGATAGGCAGGAGGAGGTGGTCCGTAAACAACCGCCGGGTCGTATGAAGGAACGTAAACTACATCGGGATTGGGTTGTTGGATTGTGATGACCTGTTTACCCCCATCCACTGCCTGGGTTTGCACTGTCTGTTGGGCGCTGGTCTTTAGAGTTCCCTTACCCTGAGCTTTCCCCCGCATACGCTGAACTGCGTCCATCACGTCAGATTGCTGCGCCAGGAATGCATTTCCCAAGTCCGTTGTCCATTGAATATTGTCGGCCATGCGCGTAACCACGTCTGGAAACTCTACCAGTCCCTGTATGCTTGGATCCCACGGCTGCTTTGCCACCGCGTCTGCCAGGGCTTGGCCTTGTAAATTCTTGTTCTTCTCCATCCACTGTTGAAGCTGGATGACTTCGAGTGGATAAGTCGAAGCAGCGAGCGTTTGAGCCAGGAGCGGGTCGGGATATAGCGCAATCGGCGCCACCAGCGAATCCAATTGATCATTAGGTAGCTTGGGAGCCTGTTCCGTGTCTGAGGTCGCCGTAGTCATGTCCTGCGAATCGGCCTGCTGCGCCGGGGTCTGGGAATGGACCGGCGTTAGCAGCCCAAGAAAGAAAATAGCGATCACCCCGTGAAATAATTTTCCAAGGCATGCGAATTGAAGGGTTCGTGGCTTCATAAGTTTTGCTGGCTTTATAAATAACGTTTAATTCATCGTCGAGATCGGAGACAAGTATATTGTTTGCGCCAGCAACGGCAAATTGGACCTTGGTCTCATATAATTCCCGGAGGTTTTGTCGCCTCAATCAGGCTCAATTACTGGGTGCTCCTTCCAGAAAAGTTCAATTCTGAGTCGTGCGCTGCGCGACGTTCTCAGGCGATTGGACGCATCGAAAACCCAGGTGATTTGTGCCGGTGTTGACCTCGCCTTTACCGCGCGTGCCAACGATGTAGCGCGAACAGTATTGATCGTTGCACAAGAACGAGCCGCCGCGATGCACCCGTTTCTTTTCGTTCGGCTCGGCAGGATCGAATGGTGAATCCGGCCCTTGTGGATTGTGCGCTACGCCACCTTTATCGGCCAATGTTTGATAGTAATCGGGGCGATACCAATCGTTGCACCATTCCCAGACGTTTCCCGCCATGTCGTAAAGACCGTAACCATTTGGCGGAAACGATTTCACTGGTGCGATTCCCGCATATCCATCCTCGCCCGCATCTTTGACTGGAAATTTTCCCTGCCACGTGTTCGCCATCCATTTTCCGTCAGGGCGAAACTCATCGCCCCATACATATACCTTTCCCGACAAACCACCACGTGCCGCGAATTCAAATTCGGCTTCAGTCGGCAAACGTTTGCCAGCCCATTTTGCATAGGCCTCCGCGTCTGGATAGGCGATATGGAGAACAGGATATTTTTCTTTTCCTTTGATGTCGCTCTGCGGCCCCAGCGGGTGACGCCAGTTCGCGTCCTTTACATAGCTCCACCACTGGTAATGATTGTTCAGGGGAACGTCGTGATCGGTCGGCGCGAATACGACCGAGCCGGCAACGAGATTTTCTGCCGGCGCAGTGGGAAATTCTTCCTTTGTTGGCGTGCGTTCTGCGATCGTGACGTAACCGGCTGCCTTAACGAATTGCTCGAACTGTTGATTGGTTACCGGCGTTGTATCCATCCAGAATCCATCCACTCGAACGCGGTGAATCGGCCCGGAGTCGTTCGATGCCATCGGCATTTCATGACTCCCCTCTCCGCTCACGACGGCGCCCATGGAAAATTCGCCGCCGGAAATCCATACCATTCCCTCCGGCGCTTTGCCTGGCGGAGAATTCTTGTTCGGAATCGTCGGCGCAAACGCAGATGACCCGGGCGTTTCCGCGTCAACGCCGGCGGCGCAGATAGATAAGCAAGCAATCAGAATATTACTTTTCAAATCGTAATACTTAGTCAGTTTGTCAGCGAATGAGATTACAATCCATTTCCGGTTAGCCTCACTGGCGTTGTGATCGTACAAGTTTACCCCCCGTGGCGCGATGGCAATATGGGACTTTAGGCCTACACGAGCACGGCTTGCATCCTAATTTTTTCCAAGTTAGAGCTGAGAACAATCGGAATATTCGAGAAACGTTTGGCAACAGCCAGATCGATCGTGTGATTCAGCGGTCGCCACCTTCGAAGTCAACCTTGGCTTTGGATCCTCACGGATCGGATCGAACCGCGAAAGGCAATCCTTCGCGGATCAGCTTTGAGAAATCGGGAGAGTCATTAGCGGCGCGGGCGCGGGAGTCGATCAGGCTTCGGGTTTTTAGCTCGGCAAAGGGAAGTCCGCTCGTGACGATGACATGGCGTTCATAGAGCAGTTCGTCGCCTTTGCCATTGAGCAGGATGCGCCAGTCCCAGGGCAGGCGCTCGTTGGCTGGATGCTGTGTGCGAATGCTCGTAGTACAGTTGGTGGTGATGGCGTTATACCAGCGCGGTTTGTTCCGCAGAGCGTTAAGCGAATGGATGTATTCAAGGAAACGTTCGCGCGCCTGCACTGGCGAAACCGTTGTGCGGTAAAGATAGATATCCTCTTTGCGGTAGTTTGTGCGCAAGCGGATCACGTCGCGCTCATCGGCCACGATGTAAATGAGTTCGAAGCGCCGATAGAGCCCGCCGATAGTCGAGTAGGTTTGACCAAGCTTCTTGCGTATCTCTATGGAAAAGCAGAGCGGCGGCGCGTCAGCGAATTGAAAGCTGGCGATGGGATGCGCGATCCATGGCGAGCCCCAGTAATCGATGGCGAGGTCGATGCCAGTGATCTGCGAGAGTCGCACGGTGCGTGTGTCCCAATGAGGGGTGTAGTCGATATCGGTCCGGTAGTCGCAGTTGCGTACGTTATGCAGCGTCACTTGGTCGCCTTGAATGTCGGCCCACGCTGTTTGTGCCACGTCCGGTTCCCAGTCGCCATCGTTCGTGGGAGCGAGCGCCACCCACCAGATCACCACGCCGGCAAAGAGCACGTTGAAAATGCCTAGTTTTCGCCAGAATGGCCTAACGAATAGCAGCACGACTACAAACGCGATCGCAAGCAGTACCGCTGCCAACCGATTGCCTGCTCCGAATGGAGCGTCAAACCATACGGCGCCAAATGCCCAGGCGATAGCAATGATGGCTACGGGGATAGCCAAGATCAACTTGATCGCTGCCATCAATCCGCCGTGGCTAGTTTGCCGGTGCTTCGGCCACTGCTGGATTTGAGATGTAAACGCAGGATCCGATCGAGCTCGGCAATCGTTTGCGGAAGCTCACACGATCCATGTGGCCCGGGCACAATGCATTCGGACTGGGCGCCATCTAAATGAGAGCTCCAGTAGGGCACGACGCCATCACTGCTGTCTGCGAGCGGTCCCGGCTTACCGCGGTTACCGATGATTGAGTTGTAGGGCGCCTGGATTGGCTGCTTGTTCAGAACCGCGAGATACGGCGCTTTTGGCGCAAGGTTGCTGACGCTGTTAGGGAGCCTGCCATTGTTGATCTTTCTCAGCGTTGCCTCAGGGATCTCGCTTTTTATCGTTGTGACAAGGTCGACCGGAAGCGATATCAACTTTATGGCAAATGCGCCGATGCCGCCTGACGCCATTTTGCTGCCGCGATGGGGAGTACAAATGAAGACGACTCGCTTGATGCGGGGGTTGGCCTTGAAAGTCGTGGCTCTTACAACAAGATCCGTCGGTCGCAGTGTGGCGAAGACCTGCATGGCTGGTTCTCCCAGTGTTTGCTCCCAATCAGCGCGGGTCATGCTGGTAACCTGCGCCTGCGAAAGCAATCCCCCCATACTGTGGCCAACCAGGACATAGTCTTTGTGATTCGGATAAAGTTTATCTACTTTGGCCAGTTCTTCGCGCAAACGTAACGCAGAATAAAGGACGGGATTACCGGTCGGATAGGCGAAGACCCAGAATTGGTAATGTTTGCGTATCTCAGGATCTGCCTGGAGACCGTTAATCGTCTTCACCCAATCAAAAGGAGTTGAAATAAGGCCGTGGACAAACACCAGAGGAATCCGGTTGGGATCATAGGGCTGAAGAAAATAAAGTCCCGTCTTCTTCTCGTAATGAGCGGATCGTAATGCCCCCATTACTCCTACCAGCAACAAATTGGCCGGCGGTTGGTAGTAGCTAATCGGTGCTGAAAAATTGGCGGCCAGGGGACGGACTTTCCCTTCAACGATCGCGGTCGGCTGCTTTGCCGGACGACGAAGTGCGAGCGTGGCGTTCGTTGCATGAAAATCGAGGGTGGCCGTAACAGGCGCGGTGATTCCTTTGGCTGGCGCGAACTTTTCGGGTGGATTGACGATTCGCACCCCGACGAGCGAGCCACCAACACCCTCCTGAATGCTTTCCTTCCTGATTAGTTTTTGTTTGATCCGATCTGGGCTCTCAAAGGTTGTGAAGTAGTTCGGCGCCCAGACTGCAGAACCGGCGGGTTCAAGCCGTAGATGATAAGTCTTGTCGCTCGCGGTGAGGGTCAGCGGATGGTCCCACAGCCGTCCTCCTTCACCCGAGTGAAGCAAAATGGTAAGTTCACCGCAGGCCGCGTTGTAAGTATCGAGGGCTGGAGTTTCTTGAGCGCCGGTGCCCAGCAGTGGACCGGTCATGGCAGCGGCCTGTAAATAATCGGCGGCTCGTTTCTCTAAGGGGACCTGCGAGGACCGCGCCTCGCGCATAATGCTGGCGGCAGGCCCGTATTGAAGACGGCCTGCTGTTTGCGGCGTAGTCGTGCACCCGGCAAAAAAAGCGAGACAAGTTCCCGCAGCGATCACGCGAATCCGGATGGATGTTTTCGAATTTTCAGGATTCATGCGATTTACGGCGTGACTTGGTTCGGTAATCATCGAAGCAAGTTAGAGTGAGAATTGTCGCAGCATTTCAGACGTCAGCAAATTCCGACACAAAGTTTACCGAGGTCTCGCTGTACGTTCCATAAGACCTTAGGCGTATATGAATCTTGTAGCCATTTTCCCTTGAACGCGGAAGGTCGACCTGCTCCTTCCCAGCCGATTCGTATTCCCAAGGCCCCAGACACTCTAAAACTGAACGAAGACAAGCTGCATTGAACGGCACGACACGCGTGAACGCAGAGATAAACCGAGTTCGTTCCCAAAGACTGGGGTTTACGAGTCGTGGGACTTGGGAGCCGAATAAAGTGAGACCAACCGGGCGATCAGGATCGCCACATAAAGCAATCCGGTCATGGCTTCCATCGCTGCGAGCCAACGCGCCATTCTTGAGACGGGTGTGATGTCGCCGTAGCCGACTGTGCTCAGTGTGATGAAGCTGAAGTAGAAGCCATCGAACCCATTTATGGATCGGGGTCCTGCGTTCGTGTTAAAAGAGAAAGCTCCTCCCGGCGTCAATTGGTCCACGAGCCAGTAAGCGAGTGTCCACATCAAACCGAGCATCAGGTAGGCGGAAATGCTCGCACAGAGCACTTCAGTGTTGACCGACGGCGCACGAAGAACGAAGCGCAGCAGATTTCCGACGACGAAAGCAATCAAGATGAGCCCGGCAACGAGGAAGACGGCCGGGTGAATCAGGTCCGGGCGGAAATGATTGATCCACCTGCCGGCGATCGCCGGAATGGCGAGCACGATCGCGATGACCAGGACGCGTTTGCGATCTGCGACCGCAACGACGCCAGCAAGCAGGACCAGCGAAAACAAACCGGATACAACGAGATCGCCACCTTTGATTTCCTCAACGAAAGGCGCCCAGATGAAAAAGAGAGCAAGCGCAATTAGAAGTTGCACTGTGGAGAAGCGACCGAATCTTAGTCGCCGCGGCGGCGCGTTCATTGGCTGTCTCGACGTCCCTGTTTCGTTCACGTTATTCTCCACAATGTCGTCATCTACAGGTTACCTTGTTCGCGATGATCGGTCAAACCTAACGAACACTGGTTCGATGTCTTTAGCAGACTAATTGTTACTTTACCAATCCGGTTCTCCCGACGGGTGTAGGAGGCCTCGCTGTCGGGTAGAGTAGTGTGAGATTAAAACGCACACCCCAGTTGGGTCCGTACCGCGGAGAGTCGGCATACTATTTGCCGCCGATCTGGATGCTAATCGAAAGGCCGGCAAGTTAGCCGAAGCGCCAACATCGGGAGCGAAAGTATCGCCGAGCGTCTTGCCGCTTGCATCGACCTGCGAAGGTTCCGCCGCACGAACATCCCAACTGACCGAAAGAATTCCCAACGTAAGAACGGTGACTCCTATGATGATTCGGTGCTGCCTCACATTTCCCTCCGGTCATTTCGTCAGGATTCCGCATCGACGAGAGCAGCAGCAATCAAGCTACTGCCCTCGTTTATTCTGTCACTGCTCTTACCAATCTCCTAATGACGCCGTGCCCATCGGACCAAAGCCACCGAACTGCTGAACTTCAATGTTCTGCTGGCCCGCAGTTTCTAATGTGGGCATCAGAGACTGTCCGGCTATCAGCTGTTGACCCGGCTGAGCCTGCTGGCTGGCTGGGTGGCTGGCATACTGCGCCGCGAGCGCGTGTTTATAGGCGTTGAATTGCTTTTGTCTCCCGACGTAGATCTTGTCCTTCGTGCCAGTGGGAAACACATAATACGTCTTTCCGTTGTACGTCACGGCGGAGCACCTGCCCTGGGCAAGTCCACTCACTGCCTGTTGCTGCTTGGGGGTGGTGACAGTTATGACCTTAAAACCCGACTGAGTGAGCAAAGCCTCCTTCTGGGCGACAACCGAGCTTGTACCGGTGGTCTGACACGCTGTTAATAGCGCCAGGACCGCCCCGATACCGGCGATACCTGTTAATGTTAATAGTTTTTTCATATGTTTTGTTTTGGGTGTTTTTGTTTCTGTTCAAGTTTTAAAGAAACGAAATGGCGAAACTCCAAGCACTCTCTCACTAGTTACCAATCTCCCATGGCCGCCGTGCCCATCGGGCCAAAGCCATCGAACTGCTCAACCTCGATGTGCTGGGGACCCGCCGTCTCGAATGCCATCGTAGGCGCTGGGTTCATCACCTGTTGACCGGGTTGACCCGGCTGGCTGGCTGGCTGGCCCATCTGCTGTGCTGCCAGCGCACTCTTATAGGCGTTGAATTGCTTTTGTCTCCCGACGTAGATCTTGTCCTTCTTCGCGGTGGGAAACACATAATATAGTTTGCCGTTGTACTTCACAGCCGAAACCCTATACTGGGCAAGTCCATTCACTGCCTGTTGCTGCTCGGGAGTCGTGACCGTTATGACCTTAAAGCCAGACTGCGCAAGCAGGAACTCTTTCTTGGAGGCAACGAGCTCTGCCTGGTTGGTAGTCGCAGTCTGGCATGCGGTCATCAGCGTCAGGATCGCAATGATTGTGACACTACTTGTTAGTCTTAATTGAGTCTTCATAAGTTTTCTCCTGCTGTTTTTGTTTCCGATTCTATTAAGATTTAGGGCTTGAATTCAAGACATTAATTTTCATCGTCGACCTTTAAACCCGCCGCCACCGAAGCGACCACCGCCGAATCCTCTACCACCGGAGCGATCAAAGCCACCAACGTTGTCCACGTCCGTATTTCCTTTCATTTCCACCACGCCCACTACTTCTTTGCCGTTCTTGGGCGTAAGCGAAATCGCCATTCGCCAGGTCAACTGCTGGAAATCTTTCCAATCATCCACCTGAGGTTGATAAATGATGAGCCGGGTTCCGTTGCTGTATTTTTCGCGCGGCCAGCCCGGATCGCCCGACTGATTAGGCGCCGCAGTGCTGAAAGCTCTTTCGACAGGCGACGCAAAAAGCGCCACGATAACGATCACGCATAGGAGCAAGGAAGTATTAGGTAATTTCATGGTTGTGGGTTGGATCGCCTTTATCTTGGCGCGGCGTCGGTGCCGTTGGCAATAGGACTTTAGGGCAATACTCTGATGTCCCCAGGGTCTTTGCCCGACTCAGGATTTTCACGGAGGATACCCAGCGGAGCGGCACCCCTACAATTCCGCCGCGTTCGGAAACTGCCGGATCAGCGGATCATGTCGAACCGGTTGGAGGAAGCCGAGCGCGAGCTTATAGAGCGGATTGACCAGCGCCGACGTATGTCGCGAATAGAGATCCAGTGGCGCAAGCTTCATCCGCAAGTGCAGCTTCGGATGGTAGTTCAGCTGACCGGTGTAATACCGCTTCAGGCCTTGGGCGAGGCTCCACTCAAAAAGATCTTTCACCGTCGTGTAATAAAGCCGTCGGTCGAGCGACACCGCGTAGTCAAAGCCGATGTTCAAGTGATGCATCGTGCCTTCGTGCACGAGGCAGAGGGCGAAGGCCGCCAGCCGGCCGTCCACGCGCCAAAGGAAAAAGCGGACGGACTCCGGCATCTCCCGGCCGAGCCGCGCGAAGTATTCCGGCGTCAGGCACTCAAAGCGCATTTTCGAACGCTGGTAAGTCTGCATATACAGCGCGTGAATTTCAGTGGCAATCGGCGTGATGTCCGAAACCACCTCCATCGACACCGGTGGCATCCGCGCGATCTTGTTAAACTTGTGGCGCATGTTGCGACCCAGAACCTTTTTGCGGTATTCGTCGAAAGTGCGGAAGTTGAAATCGATCATGCAGCCAGGCATGCTGGGAATCCGCCGATAGCCGTGCGCTTTAAGCGCCTTCAGATCGTCCCGGTAGAGCGACGGAAAGTCCTTCAACAGGATGATGGATGCGCCCGACTGTTGCGCGAAGACCGCCAGCGCTTCGATCAGCATTTCGACAGCCCACGAGTCTTGGCGATCCAGCGCGCCATCGCCCGCCGAACATCCGGCCACGAGCATGCCCATCCGGAGCCAGCTCGCGAAAAATCGCCGCGGCCACGCGAATAGCGCGTGCAGCCGCGCCGGCAAGCCGTCAAGGATGTCCTGCTTCGCCAGAAAAACCGGTTGCACAGCCAGCCGCGCGCCGATGACGTCGCGCATGACCAGATATGCGTGATCGAATTGACCGGCAAGCGTCTCCTCGCTGATCTCGTAGTAGCGACGGTCCTTGGAATGTCCGGAAAGAACTTGCCGCCAGATCTCGGATGGAACGTCAGCAGAGGTCCGATATACGCTTACGTTCCCACCCGCTATCTTGAATTCTGCAACTGGCGGCGTGGGAATCGAAACCGCACTTCGGCGCTCCAACTCAGGTAGAACCAGAGTCTCGTTGACCGCCGTGTAAACAAAATCACCGCGGCGCAGACCCCAAAAATTACCCTTTAGGGCTCCGACAAGCCAATCATGCGGACGAAGGAAAATCGCGCGCTGCTTCATCCCCTGCGACTGGTTCGAAACCCGAAGACCGCGCGCCTGCATCGAATGCGGTGGTAGCTCAGGATCAGGACGCCTTCGCCCATTAGCGCCGACTCTTCAGCAGGAATACGCTTCAGTGTTTCAATGTGTTTTTGAAGGTTCGGGGTCATGTTTTTTTAGCGTCACGCGGACAGAGCGAGCCATTCTTTTACTAAATTTTCACACCGGACTTTTCGTTCGACTATAGTCACAACTTCAGGGTGGAATTGGACTGCACTAATCATGGCGCACCGGGGACGTGGTGGGCTATGAGACCTTAGGCCTACATACCCTTTATATGTACTGTACGGGCGTCTTCGCAACGGCGAATTCATTTGCTCTCAAAAGGAAAGATTACCTTCCAATCATTCTTCATGCTTATGATTGTCCAGGCGTTCTTTTTCGCTTCGGCCATCAGCGCATCACTGAACGTGCCGATCTTCGATTCCGCGCCGTAAGCGAACTCGCGCACTGCGTCATCGTGATGCACCAGCATCATTAACCGCGCGCCGCTGCCGGCCTGCGTCCACTCCAGCATCTGCTGATCGCCGTCCGAATTTCCAAACGCGGCGATGGGCCGGCGGCCAATGTGTGAATTGATGCCCACCGGTTTACCGGTCTTGTCATCGATGAAGTTCATCTCCGGCAACCGCATGAGCACCGGCTTGCCGTCGCGCCACTCGGTACTTCGTCTTGATGCTGCTGCCCACCACTTGTTCGGGTGGGATGCCATAGACTTTTTCCGTCCAAGGGCGCATGAACTCGATGCCTCCGCCCGAGACGATGAACGTCTTGAACCCGTTCGCGCGCAGGTAGGCGAGCAGTTCAATCATCGGTCGATAAACGCATTCGGTGTACGGCCGTTTGAATTTCGGATGCTTTGCGGTCGCGATCCAGTCCTTGACGATCTGCTCGAATTCGGCTGTCGTCATGCCAGCGTGGGTGACCACTATGATTTCGAGCATGGTGCGTTCGCCGCCCGCGAGCGCGGCCTTTACATCGCCCTTGAGCAACGACGCGAATGGTTCCTTTGTTTTCCACTCGGGATGTTGCGGCGCGAGCGCCTTCACGCGATCCAGCGCGAAGAGCAATTGGAAATACATCGGCTGCTCGCACCAGAGCGTGCCGTCGTTATCGAACGTGGCGATGCGCTCCTCCAGCGGTACGAAATCCGGTGAGCCTTCCTTGGTCACTTTATCGACGAATTCAGTGATGGACTTCTTGGCCGGGCCATCGTTCCACGAGGGGAGCGGATCCTGGGCGTAAGCGGTCGTTAGGCCAGCGATGACAATCGCCAGCAAGACAAATTTATTGCGGATGGTTTTCATGGGTGTGGTTTTCAGGAATGGGCGCTTTCAGGGTGTTAAGATTGAAACTCGCGCCCCGCTTCAGTGGCGGGTAATCCAGAAAGGTCTGGAGTTTCCAGGCCATCACCGCAGCAACGTCTTTTCAACTAACAATGCGAAATCAACATCGTCAGGTGGCAAAGGATAGCCGTGGTCATCTCGCCACCGATTGGCAGCGTCAACATAATCCTTGCCCTCTTCTGGATTGATATTGGGAGCGTGTTTGACGTACTTCAAAAAAGGGAGCCAATCTTTTTCTGGCACGTATCCCGGCGATATTCCCTCAAATGGATGATCGTATCCAGCCTCTTGGATTAGATCGCAAACCTCGGCAACTTCCTTATCAGATTCCAATCTGTGTCCCTCCGCGCGCGATAGCGCGTGAAAGGGCAGTAACACCGAATGGTGTTGTTTTAGGATCGCAGCACTTCGCTCAAAACAGCCGTGGACAGCTTTGGCGCGCTCCTCCTTCTTCGTGTCGGTTAGCGCATCTAGCTTCCGTCGAAACTGCATGTAAATTGGATAGGGAGAGACGAACCACCGAACGAGAAATACGCTCGCTCCAGCTAGTAACGGAACCATACCTAGAACAAACGCGCTCATTCGATCCGAGATATGGTCGTGAAACCACTGTGGGGAAAACCAAAGTAGAACCGCCAGCGTGGCTCCAACAATGAGAGATATCCATCCGCAAACTCCACCCGTCCCTTTTGATGCCCATTTACATCTTTCTGAGAGGTAAGTGAGAAAGCTTCGCATCCTAAAAAAATATCGCGTTTTTAATCTTGCGTCTAAGTGATAATCGTCTTTTCCTCGTGCCTTTGGACTTGTTCGGTGAAGTCGATCGTGTCGAGATTCCCCAGGCAATGAAAGTTGAGTTCACTGATTGAGCGAGCGGGAGAGCGCGAGATGTCGCTTTTTTCATCGCGATCAACTTATTCGCGGAGAACTTTCCTGACAAGACGCAGGGTCGTGGTTGCGATTTGTTTCGGATAGCGCTTGACTCGATAAACGCCCGCTTCCTTATGAACAAGGACGCATATGATGAAAGCAATATCGATCCTGTCGATCGGGGCGCTGGCAGCGATCATCGCGGGCTGTTTAAACACTGACCACGGTGCCTCAGCCACAGGAGAGCGCTATCCGTGGAAGAGAAATATTGCGACAACGGTCTTTTGGACCGGCGAGCAACCGAGCCGAAACAATCCGGTGCCCAATCGCATAAGCGCATGGGACAAAAATTGGAGCAGAAGTTACGGCGGATTTGACGATCCAAATCCCGCGCATCGGAGTAATTACATTCCAGTGAAATTCACGCCTCGACAGAACCCGTTTTACTGCGCCCTCCCATACAACGACAAGTCAGCCAATGATCACCGGCCGGAAGCGCCCCGCGTCGTTCCGTGGTTCAAGGAAGCGTACCAAGGCCCAGGCGTTTCCACCTGCAAGGATCGATGGGTCGCGATTCGTAAAGGGAATCGAACGGCTTATGCGCAATGGGAAGACGCAGGACCTTTCCGCACCGATTATTGGCAGTATGTCTTTGGCAACGAACGCCCGAAACCCAATCTGAACAGAGGCGCGGGTCTCGATGTCTCTCCCGCTGTGCGTGACTATCTCGGATTAAGCGAAACGGATGTGACCGACTGGCGCTTCGTGGAGTTTAGCGAAGTATCGCGCGGGCCGTGGTCGATGCTCGGAGAAAACAACACATTTGTGATTAGCGATCGCAAAACAGGTGGCGAATTGGCGCAGGCATCAAAGCGCGCTGAAGGCCGTCCGATTGCGCGATAAGCTTCGCGAAGAGAAGGCATCTATTTCTTCTTTGCCTCGGCCATGAGAGTCTCGCTCAAACTTCCGGGATAGGCATCGGAGCGAAGAATATCCTCAGAGCCTTTTCTTTCCCAATCACGCGCACCAGTTCGTGCATCGTGCAGTACATGGCGATGAGGACGTGTTAGGGCCGACAGGAACGGCGTCCCGACGTGGTTAGGCTAGCTGTTTTTGACCTTGCGTCGGGTTAACCCGTTGGCGAGCGGCCCCCGCCCCATTGGTTCTCCCAACTCCGGGCGAAGGGGTGATTCATCTCTTCTTCCGGTGCCTGCGCGACGTGCTGCTGTGTACAGAGCTGTTGATACCGTTGATGTGCCGATTCTCCGCCGATATAAGCCACGCCGGCTTTCTCGTCTTTAAAGACGTAGAACCCTTTGCCGTTCACTGTGGCATGCTCGAGTTTGTTGCTCGGAAGTGCGGCGTAGAGCTGCTTTTGTTTTGCCGTCTGCGGAGTGTGCGCACGGAAGCCGGCTTGGGAGAGCAACGATGGGGTGTTCTCAGTTTGCATGCTGGCGCAGCCAGTAAAGAAAATGATGCCGCAGGCGGCCAAGCTGAGAATCAGGCTCGAGTTAATTATTCTGGTTTTCATGGTTTCGTTGCGTGTTGATTGGCTACGACTTGCAGTAGAGAGCGCGTCGACCGCTGGCGTCAATAATATCTTTCGTTTGTCACAAAAATGTAACAATCACGCGAGGATTGAACGGAGATGAAAAGCATCCCCAAGGTCTAACGAGATTGGTGCCTCATCTGTTACGGCCTTGCCTTCGCCGGTCGATAAAGGTCTTGCTCCCCCAAGGAAATGGCCTTGTGGGTCAGAGCATCTCTCAGAATTTCAACATTAAGAGCGGTCACCCGTTGTAATCGGGGCCCAATTGCCTGGACCAACTCCGGTTGAAGAAGTCATTCATCTCCTCTTCCGGTGCCTGCGCGACGTGCTGCTGTGTACAGAGCTGCTGATACCGTCGATGTTCCGGTTCTCCGCCCACATACTCCACGCCGGCTTTCTCGTCTTTAAAGACGTAGAAGACTTTGCCCTTCACTGTGCCCCGCTCGAGTTTGTTACTTGGAAGCGCGGCGTAGAGCTCCTTTTGCTTTGCGGTCTGTGGAGTGCGCACATGGAAGCCGGCTGCGGAGAGTAACGATGTCGTCTTATTTGTTTCCATGCTGGCGCATCCGGCAAAGAAAATGATGCCGCAGGCGGCCACGATGAGAATCAGGCTCGAGTTAGTTATTCTGGTTTTCATGGTTCGTTGCGTGCTCGATAAAAGTTTTGCTGCAAAATATGCGAATCTGTGAAACGCGGCTCAAAAATTCACTCCGTTTTCATTGTTCTTAATTTTCTTGTTTATCAGTTTCTCAAACTTTCTGAAAGCCGTTTTTTAAACACTGTATTTTTCTTGAGTTCCAAAGCGGGCGTTCACACTTCCGGCGCAGGCATCGATCCGAAAAATATCCGCAGCACCTTTTCCTTCCCAATCACCCGCACCAATTCGTGCATCATGCAATACATGGCAATGAGGACGAACAGAATGATCTGGATGGCCCAGAAATGCGGCCAGATGATTTCCGCCAGCAACTTCTTATTGCCCGCAATAAAGCCGCCAGTTTGCCGCCAGAAATCAATAAGACGCTCCACATAGTGAATCAGCGTGGCCATCAGCCAGTAGATCAAAGTCTTCCAGGCGACGTTGTAGATCAGCGGTTTATTGGGAAAGCGATTGATCATCGGCACCATGTCCGCGAGCAACACGGCCTTGCCTAGAATAAGGGCGGCGACGGCAATTGAAATTGAAGAGGATGGCGAAATCCCGGTTCGCTTCAACATCAACACGTGAACAAACGCCACGATATGCAAAGCCACGAAAAAAAAGATCGTCGGCGGGAGGATCTTGAAGAACTCTTCCTTTAGCTTTGTCATTTTGAGGTCATTTCCTTTCGACAGAGGACGGGCTGGATAAGGGAGCAGCTCGCGAGTTTCATGATTAGCATCCATCTGGTTGTAGCCGTCAAGGTAAGTTCTTGCAGATTCCGTCGCCGAGTTTTACGAACGTGACGCTTTTTTTCGCTCGGATTCACTCGGATTCACTCGGATCGAATCGATAGCGTACTTCCCGGGCAAGTTCAGCAAGAGCGGCCTGAGCCTTCGGGTGCTTCGCCGCGTATTTTGTCAGCGTCTCGAGGCCAGTAATAATTTTGCGCTTCCATTTCATATCGGCATCACGCGCCTGCGCGGCAGCCCGCTCCCGTTCGAGGAGTAGTCGTTGCGCGCTATGATCGCCCCGGCGCAACTCCGCGACGTCGGCGCACAATTCGCGGAGGAGACGCCAGCCTTCGATGCCCTCGGTTTCGGCCACTCGGCGCGTCGCCATCGCGTAACGCGAAGCCAGCCAAAGCGCCAGCGTGTCGGTGAGCGGCGCATGGCCTTTCGCATCCCAGTCCAATGCATCTTCGACAAGCTTTTCCGCTAGCTCGATCGCTTCCTGATGCGCGATCCAATCGCGGTAGCCGCGCTTCTTCCATTCCGAAAGGTTTTGCTCCCGGATTGGTTTTCCCAAAAACTCCGCCGTGACGAGAACCCTTACCTCGGGCAGTCCGTTCAGCCATCTCACCAGTTTCTTACCTTCTTCTCCATCGCGAAGACGGCGGTTGAGCTGCTCACGCACGACGCGCGGGAGCCGGGCGATTTTTCCGTTTCGTGTCGCGCTCATGAGGTCTGGTTCAGCCGGGTTGGTTCTTATCAAAGCAGTTTGGCTTCTCTCTCGATGATCTCGAGCGTTTCGCGCGTAAGTCCGCCGCGCGGCTCTTCGGCGTCCGACGGATCGCCCCTGCCAAAGATTTGCTGGACGTGTTTGGCTTTTTCTTCAGCCGACAATCCTCGGTCGCAGATACGGCTCTTGTTTTCCGGTTTCGCGGCCCATTCCCAGAAGAGCGTTTCCATGCGTTCCTTTAACAATTGGCGGTTTAACTCGAGCTGTTCGCGTTCGACGCTGAGCCGTTCGGCGGAATGATCGCCGCGCCGCAGCGCCACGACATCGGCAATCAGCCCGCGCAAGGTCTTAAGGGCGAGTCCTTCGCGGCCAGCGTTTCCGGCTGCACGCCTGGCCGCTGTTACGTAGTGGGCGGTGAGCCAGTGCGCGAGAGTGTCGGTTAACGCTTCTGCACCGGCTTCCTTTAGGCTGGCAACTTCCGCCACGATTTCGCGGATGTGTTGCGGAAGAGAAGCATCGCTTTCACCATCGCGTGTCTTGTTAGGCGCTTGGTGGTTGGACATATCAGTAGCGGCCCTTCAGATGGACATTGAAATACCGGCCGGGCGAAGACGTATTGAGTAGGCCGTGGTAATGATATTCGGGGACGCCGTGTAGGGTGTAACTGCGTCCGCTGCGAAAAGTAAAATACATGGTCCCTGAGTCGTATTCGACCCAAGCAAGGCAACTGGAGCTTAGTGACGGCATGGGGCCAATCGAGCGAGTTTGATCGCCTCTTTGAAGTTTCTGTAACACAGCATCATTGCTGGCCACAGAGCTAGCACGCAGCTACGCTCGCGGGAAGTGCTACGGAAGCGGAGGAGTCGGGTATATCCAGCCTGCCCACGGGCAGCCGTTTTGCGGGCATCTCACGTCGATGACCGCCTCACGATTTGATCGAACTTGTTTTTGCAAATTTTCTCCATGTACCGGCGCATGTCGTTCTCGGTATCACTTTTCGTTTCACCGCCGCGTTTTAATTCCTCCCATAGCGCGGGATTACGCATCGGATTTCTAGCGAGTTCTTGAAATTCTTCCTTCACGAGCGCTAGAACTCGTCCCTTCCACCATGCTTGGGCGTCCTCTGACCAATCGGGAAGCCTTGCGCACGCTACGACGCGCTCAAAGAGTTTTGGATGCAGGCGGCTCTTTAACGCGTCATCGACTGAGACACCGCGGTACTCCTCCGCTGTCTCGCGGAAGTGTTTCAGTCGTTCAACGCTTTCAGTCTCCCACGCATACTCCCTGCGAGCGTCGTGAATTTTCTCAATGAGCGACGCGACGAGTAAATGGCATAGCGCGCCAACTCTGGACTTGTTATCCCAGACGTCCGGACTTGGATGTTTCTCGCCTAGGTGAATAGCATCGACGATCCTCGCAGCGTCTGCGGTAAACTTTGGATTACGACCGCGTAACGACGGCATGGTCAACGATCCCTCGGCTACCTTCTGAAACTCCTCTGGATGACGGACCGCCAAGCGTGTGAACGCCTCCGCCAAAGACTTAGCCTCAAACCAAAGGTGCCAGCAAGCCTTGGGAGCATTCTCTTCTGCGAATCGAATCAATTGGCCATTCAAGTAGGTTAAGCGAGATGTCAGGCAGTCAATCGCTTCGTCCCAACGCCAGGGTTTGACGCGGGCCGCCCTTCCTTTCTCGGTCAGCTCTGTGACGTGGGTAAAGGTTCTCGAGCGAATTAGCTTTAGCAGCAACGAAGCTCCGCGATCAATCGACTCATATCCTGCACGCAGCGCGGCCTTGGGATCGCGCCGAATTTGTTCTTCCTCCTTGTCGTGTTCGGCAAGACGCCTGACTTGCTCCGGCGTGTTGTTTCGCTTCCGGCGGATCTGCCCGCAGTGATAATATTCAAGGCCTGTATAGTCGCGCTGGCGGAGCATTGCTTCTACGGCCTCTGATATTTTGATCGGCTTCAATGGCCGAAATCTTCCGTGCCGACGTGTCTGCCTACGGTTGGCTTTCTTCCTCATTGCACATCGATGCAGTCACTGGTGATGAACCGCGCGTGTTCTTCCAGCGGCAACGGCAAGCCGGGTGGCGTGATTTTCTCGCCGGCTTTTTCTTTGGCGGAGCAGGCGAGATTGAGTTCAAGCAGGAACGCGAGTGGATCGGCGTCAGCCGGCATCCCATACGCGGCGCGGACGGCGGAATCGAGGCGCGCGTGGGCTTCGCGCAACGGGTTGTCGCCGGGTTGTTCGAGCGTGCGGTAAAGATCGCGAAGCGAGTAGTTCAACTTCCGCATTGTCTCGCGTCGCAGCGCGCGCAACGACACCGCCGCTTCCGCCACTGCTTCGATCTGTTCCAGCGTCCGCTCCTGTGGCCACGGAAACGTGTCGAAGACGACTGTCGGATTATAGATGAATCGCTCGAGTTGCTTGCTGCACTTCGTCGTGAACCACAACCAGTGAACTATGCTTTGCAGAATTCCAAATGAATAGTCGTCTTCAAATGCGAAGATCACCAGCTTGTCGCCCGGCGTGATCGTGCTACTGACGAACTCAAACGTCGGACGTTTTGTCACCCGAGGGCACACAATGTAACGTCGGAGTTTGGCGACAGCTTGTTTCGTATCTTGCGGCGATCGTCGTAGCTGCCACCATCGATTCAGTCGCGCTCGCAAGTTTCTTTTCCGAATACGCTCCGCGAATTCTTTTGCCTCGGCTGGTAAGTGATTCGTGTCTGCTTTTCGCGCGATCTGTTCCATCTGCGGAAGCACAAAAGATTTCACGTGCTCGAATGCACGCGGACAGGCACTTTCTGCGTCAAACAGATTGCGTTTTCCAAAATCAATAATCCATCGCTGCGGACTACCGTCGCCCGTAACCAGTTCCTTGCCCATGAGGTACGGACGCACGACGTCTAGGCATTGATTACCTTGCGCGAGCTCCCGCGCATCATCGACAGTGAGCAAGAATTGCATGTTGCCTGGCTCGAAACCGCGGAGCACACGTTGTGGATGAGCATTTCCACCAAGCCGTTTTGCGCCCCTCACATCGACGGCACACGAGAGTGAAGAGTTGATCGAGGTGCAAACAATTGGACGGAGTTGAAAGGCTTTCTCCCTGCGAACGCCGCGATCAGGTGGCCCCGAGCGATCGGTCAACCACAGAAGACGGTCACGTGAAATGATCCTTTCATCCTGTGACTTCACCCAACTTACGATGGAGACATTTACATTCGCCTCGCCGCTCCATGGTTGATTGGCAACAGCTTCAACAATAGTCCCGGTTCTGGTGATGTAATCTAACGAAGCAACTCGCGAATCACCGCTACGAATGTTTTGCGTGCCGACCAATCCTGCTCGGCCAGTCGTCGCAAGCTGTGTTGTGGGTGTCTCCAACGCGTCGTGCGCTAAACGAAACCAGTAGACACAGAAATCTGCCATTCCTCGAACGCTTGGATATTTCGCGCGCAATTTATGTACGTAGTCATCACCGTGCTCGGGCCGAACTCGACTCGCGCCGAGATAGGGCGGATTGCCGATGATCGCGTCGGCTTTCGGCCATTCGGTGAAGAGCGCGTCGGCGCAGATGATGTTTTTATCGAGGTTATTGGTGATAACCGGCGACGCGCTTGTGATTTGGTTTCAGCGTAAGGGCACGCACGTCGGAGCCAAAGGGATTCTTACAAAATTGGCCCCAGCATCGCAATGGTGTTGTTCCAAAGCCGGCGGGTCATCGGCCATTGGGCCACCGTCTCGGCGGTGACGGGATGGGAGCAGGCAAGATAGGCGTCCTGACGACGGCGCATTTCGGCAGTTAAAGTCGGATCGTAGAACAGAATGTTGTTTTCGTAATTCAAATCGAAACTGCGCCGGTCCATGTTGGCCGAGCCGATCAGCGTGACTTCCCCGTCCAATGTGAGTGACTTGGTATGGAGGAGACCGCCTTCGTACTCGTAAATGCGGACCCCGGCGGCGAGCAAGTCACTGTAGTAACTGCGACTGGCCGCGCCCACGATCCATGAGTCGTTTCGCGCGGGGAAAATAATAATGGTCCTCACGCCGCGCCGGGCACTGGCACAAAGGGCGGTCTGCATGGCTTCGTCGGGCACATAATAGGGAGTCGTGATGACCAGTTCCCGCCGGGCGGTGTACAACAGAGTTTCGAAGACTTCGGGCATGGCCGAGTTATATACCGTCGGCCCGGTGCCAATGACCTGCGCTGTCAGCCCAGGGTCGCCGGGCGGCAACGGTTGACGCAACAAGGGCGTGAGATCGCCATCCATTTGCGCCATCCAGTCGCTCGCGAAAAGATACTGATTCTGCCGCGCAATCGGCCCTTCAAAACGCATCATCGCATCTACCCATGGGGCAAACCTTGCCTTGATCCGGAACTCGGGGTCTGCGCAGTTCTGACTGCCGCAATAGGTGATCCGATTATCAATCACCAGAATCTTGCGGTGATTGCGCAAATCGATGCGTCCTCGCAACGGACGCAAGAGGGGATTGCCGATGGGCAGGGCGGTAGCCACCTGAACGCCCGCCGCCTGCATGGCTTTCCAATGTGGGGATTCGATCATGATGCGCGAGCCCAATCCGTCGGCCATCACCCGGCAGGCGACATGGCGTGTAGCCGCCCGTTTCAGCGCCTCGACCACTTTGAGTCCGTTGTTATCGGGCAACCAGATGTAAAAGGTCAGATGGACATGATCCTGAGAAGCATCAATATCTGCGACCATGGACTCGATGGTCGCGTTGGAATCTGGCAGCAAGGTCGCGCAGTTGCCACCCACGGGCTCGAAGCCATTGACCGAGTGTCCGAGCCGGAAGAGGTGGGCGTAAGTCTCTGGAATTTTCGGTTGCAGATTAGGCGAATCCATTCCCGGGGCCTTGGTAAGGTCAGGCATGGCGGCCAGCACTGCGCACAGACGACTTACACGCCGGCGGCCGATATTGGTTTCACCGAGAAAGATATAAGTCAGGATGCCGATCACGGGCATAACAATGATGACAACGATCCAGGCAACCCGTGAAGCCGGCTCCCGGTGCGGCCGCAAAATGACCCGCGCAATCACGCCGAGGTGGACCAGGAGAAAGGCTCCCGTCCACAGTGCAGTTAGAACCTGACTTTCAGTCATTCATTAGCTGGGTTGACGTGGTCGTTTTCCCTCTCGTATCGATACCGGAGCTTCGGAACGAAGAAAAGGCTCGTTTGGAGCCAAGTTAGCCCGGATATTAACGTAGTTTGTCCGAGAGGTTAGCCCATATAAGGGCGGGCCCGCGCATATGCAAACAGCCCGCACGTTTCATGATCGAAAGGATTGGCTACGCAGAAAAAGGCGGGCGGCTATTGCCAGCCGCCCGACCTGTGAATGTCATTTACTGTTACTGGCCTGTGCCTTTGCTTGCCGCCTCTGCCTCTTGCATCTTTTTCGCCATCTCGGCTTTCACTGCGTCAAGATTGAAGCTCGCGCCCCTTTGCATGGGCGGGTATTCGAGGAAGGTCTGGAGTTCCTTGCCCATCACCTGCTGGACGAAGACAAAGCGCCAGAATTGGAACTTAAACCAATCGAAGTATTGCTGCGCCCCCCTCTTTGGTCCCGTCTTGCGGCCAGCCCTGTGCGCTCGAAAGGATCAAGGCGCAAGTTGATCAGGTAAGGCACGTCAACGTGCGGCTTGGCACCGAGCCAGCCATTGGGCTGGTCAATGAAACGGTACTTGTAGTCGTCAATGCGCACCGCACCGACTGTGCTTTCGCCGAGGTAGAAGATTTCGTGACGGTTCGATGGCCCTTTGCCAGTGATGGCGGCCATCTGGTCGTAGCCGTCGAGATGGTTCTTGTAAGTCCGGTCACCGAGTTTCACACCCTTAAGCAATTGGTCAGTGATGTCTGGGTTGCCGGCGGCATCGAGGAAGGTCGGGAACCAGTCCAGGCCGGAGAAGATGCCGTTCTGCACTGAGTCAGCCGGGACGTGGCCGGGCCACCGCAGGATGCACGGCACGCGAAAGCCGCCTTCCATAACGGTCCCTTTGCTCTGCGCGAACGGTGTCTGACCGCCATCGGGCCAGGTGAAGAGTTCGGTGCCGTTGTCGGTGGTGAAGACGACGATGGTGTTGTCGTCCAACGCCAATGTCCTTGAGCTTTTGCATCACCAAACCAATGTCGTCATCGAGCTGGGCCATGCCTGCTTCCTCTTCCGACCAGCCATTCTCCGAGTTACGCATCTTCTCGTACTTGTCCGAGAGATGGGTAACGATGTGCATGCGTGTTGGATTGAGCCAGCAGAAGAACGGCTTGTTGTCCGTCTTCGCCTTTTCGATGAACTTCAAGGCGAGGTCGCGAATCTCGTTATCCACCGTTTTCATCCGTTCGGGATAAAGCGCTACCGGCATCTTCAATCTTCTGTTTACCGATCTTACCCCAGCGCGGCATCACGGTCGCGTCATCGGTGTTAGTCGCCCAGGAATGAACCATGTTGCGCGGGCCGACCTTATCCAACAGATCCTGCGGATAGTTGGGATGCGCCGGGTCTTCCATCGCGTCGAGGTGATAGAGATATCCGAAGAACTCGTCGAAGCCGTGGACGGTGGGCAGAAACTCATTGAGATCGCCCAGGTGGTTCTTGCCGAACTGGCCGGTGGAGTAGCCCTGCGCTTTGAGCGCGGTGGCTATGGTGCAAGCTTCTGCCGGAATACCGATTTTGGCACCCGCCTGGCCGACCGTCGTCATGCCTGTGCGAATCGGAAGTTCGCCCATGATAAAGTTCGCCCGGCCCGCCGTGCAACTGGCCTCGGCGTAATAGTCGGTAAATAGCATGCCTTCCTTGGCCAGCTTGTCGAGGTTGGGTGTCCGCCCGGCCATCATGCCACGATGGTAGGCGCCGATGTTCCACATGCCGATGTCATCGCCCATGATGAACAGGATGTTGGGTTTCTTGCCTGCTGCGCCAGAGCTAGGCGTCGGCGAGTCTTGCGCGTGGGCGGCCGTCGCGATGAAGGCGACGCACAGGGCCATGGCCCATTGTTTTAGTATTTTTGGTTTTGGTTTCATTGCTTTTTTTTATCGAATTGATGTTTGTGTTTTAGGTTGCAGAAGGATCATTGGATTGACGTTGAATTAAATGGTGACTCATGAAACTTGACCAATCTTGCTCATCTAAACCGCCCGACCCCTACTCCCATTCCCATCGGTCCCCAGCCGGCTCCCCACCCGCCCCATGCACCCCACTGCATCTCCGCATCCTGGTACATTTCAGCGGTCTCAAGATTCTCGTTCGCAATGTTATTTGCGGCGCGGAGTTGTTGGTAAGCCTGGTACTCATGCGGTCCACCGACATAGGCCTGGTTATGAGCTGCGTCCGGGAAAATGTAGTAGGTCCTCCCGTTTCTGTTGATCATGGCCACATGGCCCGGCGGAAGCTGTTGGAGCTTTTGTTGCTGAGCGGCCGTCTTAGGGGTGATCACCTTAAAGCCGGACGCCACAAGCATGCTCTCTTTGTTCTGGGTGCTGCTGGTTGTGGCGCAGCCGACCGTCAACGCCAACAGAGATATGACGCTGATCATGTTGAATGAGATTCGTAACTGTTTCATGATTCTTGGTTCCTTCCAGGTTGCTTTGTTTTTGATTTGCCATCGACGGCCACTCGCAAGTACGCACGCCACCGATTCGCCCTTGGATCCGTCGCGAACTAATGCCATCGAACACTCATTCTTGCCCGCGCGCGTCTTGCCGAACAGTTGGACTTTGGTCGTACTCAGGTCTTTCCCTACGGTACTGTAACGCAACGACGTCCGCGCAGAGACGTCTTGGCGACCGAAATGCCGCGCGGCGCGATGCCAGAATCTTGCGAACCGAAGCAACTGCGTATCCGTTTAGAGCCAAAGGCGCAACATTCAGCGCCAGCCTGGGGCAGCGCCCTAGGATTCGTGGAACCCCAAACAAAGTCAGCGCTGAAGGCGCGATTCACTTCTGTCTCGGATTGAGAAACCACCTGCTGAACTGACTCGCGCTTTCAGCGCTTGGTTAGCTGGGCGATGGGATTCCTGGGGCGATGCCCCAGGCTAGCATGAGACAGCGCCTTTGGCTCTGATCAAATAGACCATACTCAGAGTCCTCGTCAGATGCGAGGCAGCATAAGTAATTGCAAAAGTGGCAGGCAGAGCAACAGGCAGGCGAGAATCATAAAAACGACGCGCACAGTTTTGAAATGAAAGCGCTGTCCGATAGCCGTAATCAAAAGGACGGTAGCCAGGAGAACCGTAATGCGCACGTACTGGTCCCCGGTCTCTCCGGATTTTGTACCTTGATCGGCCACCTCGGCAGCTCTTTTATTCAAGCCAAAAAACTGCTCGTGCTTCGCATTATGGTAGTCGGGCATGAAGATCGGGCCGGGTGGCGCTTGCGCGTTGTTGAAAGGATCGGTCTTCAGCCAGGCCGTGAATGCCGGGCGGTACTCGGGCGAAAGCGACGCTCAAAAAACTCCGCCGCCTCTGCCTTGCCATCTAGTTTTGCAGCAAGCCAACTGTTGAAAGTATCGGTGTCGTAGATCCGCTCCTGTCCTGCCAGGGTTGCAAGGCCCTCGGCAGTAACTCGAAGTCGACTTGCTTCGGCGTATTGTTCTGCGCGCTTTCCGGCCCACCGTGCTGCCTGGTACCCGCTCCACGCAGTGGCCACGGCAACGAGGGCGAGTATCACCGCTTCGAGAATTTCAATCGCTTCAAAACGGGACTGAGAAGGAGGGTCGTTCGTGCGCACTTGGTTTAGTTTTCTAATCACATAACCCAACGGTCCAACCGACTCTAGCATAGGCAAAGTTTATGTGCGGAAGTGACACAGCATTTCTAGTAGTAAGATTCTGACTGGGACATCCCCGGTATGCCTATAGGACTTTAGGGCAATGGCTGTCGCCGGGTTGCATCGTTAAATTGTTGAAATGTTACAACGGTAAGACACAGTGAAGTTGCGAACAACTTGGACGCTCGCGGAACTTAGCCGGTGGTGCAAACCACCGGTGGCCGGCAGTAAAAAGCCGTCAGCCCCGGGAGGGGCGCTGGATTAAAGGTAGCGTTCATCAAATTCTACGCCGCTGCGACATAACAATTCCAGATACTCCTCGCGAAACGTGCGCGTGCGATGATGCTCCGCTTGTTGCTGGATGTATTGGCGAACCGGTTCCCGTTGGGAAGCGCTCACCGTGAATGCGCCGTAACCTTCCTGCCATGCGAAGCTACGCATCCCAATCTCATTGTGCACCCAACCGGAAGAAACCGCTTTTAGCTCGCGGATAACATCAGCCAGACGGCGCGTCGCGCGAAGGCCAATCAGCAGATGCACATGATCGGAGACGCCGCCGATGCTCTCGGCGATTCCATCCGCCGTGCGAATGATTCCGCCAGGATATGCGTGCAGATCTCCCCGCCAAGCCGGTTGGATCATCGGCTCGTGATTCTTCGTTCCAAAAACGATGTGATAATGCAGGCTCAGGTGTGTCGATGACATAATGGGATTCGTTTACGACGCCCCTGCCGGGGCTTGGCTGCTTTGTTTACATGATAAACCGGTGGTTTGCACCACCGGCTGATGTCCCAAAACCTCTGGAATGGAAAGCGATCTGTAAGAGATGGGACAACTCCGTTCCCGCGCGCGCCCTGTTGTTGCTTTAAAAGTCTATAAGTCTATGTGTGCTCGCCAGCTAAGACTCTTGGCAAACTCTCCAGGCCTATTCCGAGTCACCCGGCATCAGGTGTTCGTCGATTTTTTTCGAGCTAGCGGGAATCAAACGGCCATCCTGATCGAAGCTGAGGAGGATCACCCAGTCATAGACGGCACCCGGCCATTTGCCATTCGGCAGAAAGGTTTTGGGGTTTGCGCCCAATGCACCGAGCAGAGCCGGAATGTATGGGTGACGCCAACAGATCAGAATCACTTTTCCCTGCTGGTTCGCACGCAAGTCAGCCGCCAATTCATTGGAGTCATTGTTCCCAAAGCGGGTATCGATTTTCACATTCGCTGCCTTCGCGAACGGCTCCACCGTCAGACGGGGCCGGTGGCTTTTCTTTGAATCTTTAGCGGCAAAGACGGTATCCGGGTTCGCAGCCGCTTGGAATCCACTGTGAATTTTAGGAAGTAATCCTTGTATGCTTCGGCTCGCTGCCGGCCACTTGGTGTGAGACCAGGGTCCGTGGCGCCATCTTCTGCGTGGCGAATAATCAGCACGACAGAATTTTTTGGTCCGTCTTGCGCATGCGCTACGAGTATCAGCGCAAAGACAAAAAAAATCGTGTGGAAAAAGCGCCTTCGCATGAACGTCATCGTTGATGTGCATGGGATGAATGTCAATATGCGCGTTAGCGAGGATCCAATAGAGGGAATTTTTTACGCTTAGCGCCAAAGGCGCTCTCCAATATAAGCCCGGGGCAGCGCCCCAGGAATCTTGATCCCCCACAGATAACCAAGCGCTCAAAGCACGGGTTACTTTGCAAACAGAACGTGCGTTAGACTTCGCGTCTCGGATTGAGCACGCCCCCTCACCTCAATCCTCTCCCCGCAAGCGGGGCGAGGCGGAATGGTGCCGCATATCGCGTACATACTGTCGAAAAACTCGTGTTGCTCGGTGTCTGCCAAGCCCGAGGAGCACATCGGCAACTCGCATAAATAATCTCAAATTGAACGCCTGTTAGACTTCGCCTCTCCCTTTACCAAAGGGAGAGGATGAAGGTGAGGGATTATTTTTCTGTCGCTCCTCCGCCAGATTGCTCGCAACACGCTGTTGAGCTCTTGGCGAACCTGATGATTCCAGAATCGCAAAACAAAGACTCCATGGCGGGCCAGGAATTCCGACCGCGTTTGATCGCGAGTTTGGCCTGCACGGTAGTTATGCCCGCCGCCGTCCAACTCGATGGCTAGCTTTGCGCTCTGACAATAGAAATCCAAGACATAACCATCGAACGGATGTTGGCGGCGAAATTTGTAGCCCGCAAAATTTCGGTTCCGTAAGTGTCGCCAAAGAATACGTTCAGGCTCAGTCGCCTTCTTTCGCAGCAATCGAGCGCGATCCACGACGATTAATTCTAACCGTCAACACCTCTTCCGAAAAGGGTTTTCGGATGCCCCTCACCTCAATCCTCTCCCCGCTAGCGAGGAGAGGCGGAGGTGCGCTCGGCAATGACTTTGAGAACGTTTTCTTTATCCGCTCGACGAGATCAGCCTGGGAAAGAGTTCGCGGCAGCGTGGTAACAATGTGAACGTGATCGGCAACACCCCCGACGCGCACGAGTTCGGCACCGAGGTCGCGGCAGATTGTCGCCAAGTAAGCATGCATCCGTGGCCGGATGTCTAAACCGAGCCAAGGCTCACGATCTTTCGTGCTGAAGATGATATGAACGATGACCTTGCTGAGCGATTGAGGCATGGCGCGAATGATGATCGGACTGGTGCCGGAAGTGAATCGCGCTTTCAGCGCTAATTAAATTTTCTTTACCAGACCCTGGGGCGATGCCCCAGGCTTACATGAGACAGCGCCTTTGGCGCTAAGCAGATATATTTCTTTGTTCGCCGACCCGACGTTTCGCGGGCAATCGGTGGATCAAGCGCGCTTACACCACGTCAACGTTGATCTTGGAGACGTTGTGCTTCTTCAAGCTCGATCGCACTTCTGCCTCCAGCTGCATTGGGTCAACTCCGCTCGGGATATAGAGCAGAAACACCATCTGTCCCTTGTCTTCATAGAGCGCGGAACTTTGAAGCCGACACTTGTGGGACACGAGCAACGATTGCACCGTGCCAAACACCGGCTTCGGATCCTCTCCGTCGTCGAGTCGGATCCTGATCCGGCAGCTCGAATGCGAATCAAGCCAGTAGACGAGCACCCAGACGAAGGCGGTAACGAAGACTGCCATCGCCCACGAGCCCATGCCACAGGCGAGCCCGACTACCACGACCATGATTGCTTTGCCGGTCAGTTTAGGATTATCGAGCAAGGTTCGAAAGCGCAGCAGCGCGCCGATGCCAAAGATAACAAATGCGAGCGTCTGGCTGGTCCCGCTCAGTTCAGCGACAACCGCCCCGACCACGCCAAGAAGTACCAGCGCCTTGCGTTCCTCAAGATCGGCTAGCGGATCGGCAAGCGACGAGCGGCGCGGATGCCACGCGATTGCATATGCACAACCCACCGCCAAACTAAGGCCGAGGAAGAGCCGCAGAATGAATTCCGGATGTCCGAACTGTTCGACGCTGTGGTGAATCGACACCCACGAATTGCCCTTGGGATCGATTCCTCCAGTGGATCCCGCCTTGGCCATCTCTTCTGCTGGATTGGCGCCGAACGCTGGCGAGGAAAAGACAACAAGAAAGGCGATGACAAAAACGATACTGATAGTACGCAGCGCCGATTCAAAATAGCGATTCAACAAAAAAAGACATTTCGGCATCGTGTAATTGGAGCCGATCGGCGTGTTCTCTTTCGACGATTGGTGTTCAAGGAGAATTTGGTTCGAAGTGGTCATTTTCGCTGGAGTCATTTTTCTTATTAGCCGTAGGCTGACGCCAATTTCCGCCAGCGCACGGCTATCTCCAGCACGCTACTGCGAGGTTGACCGACCCGACAAGCTAAACTTTCCTATTTAATAGGTTGTCACCGTCTGACCCTGGTTCCTTACCAAAGCCAAACTCTGTCCCGACCAGCCTGCAGTGTAGGAATAGGTATGCCCTGCTTGTATTGTCAGGGTCTTGTGTCCAGGGCGCTTCCCGCCGGGATTGGGATCAACCCGGACGCTTATGACGTGCTGGCCTGCCGGCAAGTAGCCACTATAGTTTCGGCCCTCGGTAAAGCTTCCCACATCCTTGCCATCTACATTCACGACAAGGCTGAGATTGCTCCCGAAGTTTGCGACCCGGTTAATGAGCAAACGACCTGAATTCGCAGGTATCGGCGCGCTGGCCTGGTTCGTTGCGCACCCGGTGAAGATCAGGCAAGCACAGGCCAGACCGAAGATGTAAATGATTGAACTATATCTTTTCATGTTTTGGACTCCTTTCGTTTAAATGCGCCCATCGTGTTCCTCAACGATTCCACTGTCAATAAGACTTTAGGGCAATATTCCTCTCGAGCCGTTAAACCCGAATCGCATCTCGAAGAACGCTGCTTGCGCGTTTTCACAACCGACGCGAGTCCCTTACTTCACTAACTCAATCTCGCTCGGCCGCCGGGTCTTGTCGAAGAACGACTCTTTCTGGCTGTGGAGGCGTCCGAAATATCCTACTCCATCAGTGCTTCGACTGGAACGCCAAGCCACTTCGCGGCTGCAGCGCGTTCCGTAAACAGCGAAACATGCAGTGGCGAATGGTCAGTCAACATGGCGTGCAATTTTGGGTAGTGGGCGGTGTCGGGGCTCGTGACGTAGAACGCCGTCTTGACCGGCGGATGCGACTCAAAGGCGAGGCGGCGGTGCAGCGCGATGTGAAAGACGAACCTGAAATTGAGATCGACCGCGTCGAGCGCCGATAAGTCTACGAACCGGTTGAACGGCTTTTGAGCTCTTTCTTCGGCAGCCTCGACAAACGCGACGATTTCATTCACGAGTGCCTGGTCCAGAACGCCGTGCGGCTTCCAGACCATGAGCGACAAATCTTTGCGGAACAGAACGTGGGCGGGAAGTTTCAAGTCACCTCTTTCGCTTTCTTGTTTGGAGTTCGCTTTGTGGGACACGGTCCTTTTCGCCAGCGTGGAAGACGGCCCACGGTTTCATCGAGCGCGGTGTTACTATTTCGCCTTTTCTAGTTGTTACTGTGGTATCACTTCCGACCGGCCTTCGATCTTCGTAATAGGCGGCGGATTCCATTTCCCTGTGAGCGCACCCTCTTTGGGCGCATAGAGACGCATGGTCAGGTTGAATGCCCCTTTCGGAGCGGGCAACCAGTTCGCTTCTTTGCCCGCGCCCGGGCTTTCGTTTTGGAAATAGAGATCAAGCGATCCGTCTGCGATTATATTTGAACGGCATCCAACTGCTGACGGCGAAGCGATTCAGGCTGTTCGCTACTTGAAAGCCCTCAGAATCGTAGAGCGTAACCGACCAAAACGCGTTGACCGGCGGCAACTGACTCTTTCGAAGTGAATCAGTATATTTGTTTGTACCGTTCGATGGACTGCCAGTCTCGTCGCCGAGATTTAGCGGATAAATCGCGTCTTCGGGCACGTTCGCGCCGAGACCCATCTGCGTAACGATGGCGCGCTTGAGGTAGTAGTTGCCGTACACGCCCATTGTATCGGTGTTCATCGACCAGTAGTTCACGACCCTGGCAAGCGTCGGCACTTTCCATTTCATCAGCGCTTGCGCATCCGCCGGCGCTCTGGCGAGCGCCTTCTTCACCGCGGATCGAGCTTATGCGAAGTCGAAGCCCTTTCCGGGCTCGATGCCAATGCGTTTCATGCGCGCAACGATCGGCTCATCGGTAATGTGCGGCGGATTAACCTTCAAAAGCTCGGCGGCATAAGTGAAATATTTCTCGGCCGGCATGGTATCCACCTGAATCTTTGGTGGTGTCTTCATGTCCACGGTGGCGTCAATTTTGCCGGTGACCGGCTGAGGCGTCTTTCCCCACTGGGAAATAGGCGTGATTTTATAACCTGACTGAATCTTGTGCACGGCGTTGTAGTCCGGCGGCCCATCGGTCTTGGTGCGGCCGATTATCCATACGTACGGAGTTGGCGCCTTGATCTGCTGCATACCGTCTGGCACCGAGCCCGCCCAACCCGGAGGCGTAACGAGGAAATTGGTCGCCTGCGTTCCAGTCGTGCGCCAGCCCGGCGACGCGAACACGTCCGTCCACATGTCGAGCATAGGCAGCAGATAATAGCGACCGCCGGTGTCCGGTACCGAGACAACCACGGGTTCTTTCGTAAGATCGAGCCAGGCGCTGGAATAGAGCGTATCGAAGTTAGGTCGGACAACGACCCTCATATCCGCCGTAGGATAGGCAAGGATATTTGCGAAGCTATTCATTGGCGCACTAATTCCCTCAGCACGCGCAACGTTAGTGAGCTGTTTCCGAGTGATGTCCATCGTCACAGATGAATAGAAGTACAGGTAGGCATCCACGCCGATGGCATGCGCCTCCTCTGGAGAAACAGATTCGGCGTTACTGGTCACACTGATATAAGGCAAGCCTGTGGCGATCAGCAGATAGCTTAGAGCACGAATAAATGTGCGTTTGGTCGTTCTCATATTTCCTTTCATCATGCCGCTTGGGGATGTGGTCGTCTATGGGACTTTGGGGCAATGCGCAGACGTCTCAATGAAACTGACAAAGAGAACCTACCAAACATTCGAATACAATGAGAGCGGCAAGAGTGGTATTCATTGTGAGCTCATCAATGTGCAATAAATTTGTTTAGGTTACGTGAGCCTTCTTTCGCAGGTGTTGCAGATTTTCTGGGAGAGGGTGACGAACTCGTGGTGGGAGCGGTAGCCTCAAGTTTCTTAACAAAGAAGGCCTTGATGTTTGTGAATTCTGCCGCGCGGGAGCTGTCTGGAAGAACTCTGGCGCCCGAAGCATCTACTGCTATCGTTCGGCGAAGGGTTCCTGATCTGTCCGTAAGCCAGGCAGTGCCTACGGAATAGATTTTCATCTTATCTGCTATTGTTTTGAGCGCGGAAAGCACGATGCCCTTTTGTCTTGGGTTGGTGCTGACAGCAAATGCGAGATTAATACCGTCCGAGGTGCGATACGACTTTAGTTTCACTGGAAGACGATCACTGCCAACGCCGAGTATGGCCGCCAGCTCTGGGGCTATCGATTCTACAGTGCCTTGAGAAAGGACCCATTCTTCGACTTTGGAAAGTTCAGCCTGGTTGGAATAAGAAGGTGTTGGAACAAGACCCTGAGCTAACAAGGCGATGGGAATGAGCGCCAAAGCTGCGAACAGTAATCTGCTGTGGTGGCTTTTCAATGGCGATTTGTTACTCGCTGCCGTGGCCTCCCCGCTGGTATTCCTGTTTTTGTTGGATTTGGACACGCAGTCTTTTTCAACTCGATTCGTGTTTCATTTCACGTTGCTTTCCTAGCTGTGCAAGTAAGGGCGATTCTTTCGCCTGGCCAATACGAAAAAGCTAAAGAGGGTTCGTCAACGGGCGATTGCGGGGGCTATTCCGAAGCGCCGCGGCTGCTAATTCGAGAGAGATTCAACAACTCACAGGACAGGGTCACTGCCCCGGCTCGCTGCCGCCAATTGTTTTGTCGATAAACAACGCTCAAGCTTGACCGCTTCCTCCCTCAATTGGTTAGGTTGACCTCAAATGCCTGCGCTCCCATGGAGGAGGCCAAGCCTTCGGTCTCGCCGGCAAGATACATGGTCACCCCATTTCCGTTTGTCAGCTTGGCATGCATCTTCCCCTCGATCAGGGTAAGTCCGCGGCTGATGCCATGGTAAGTTCCGGAGAAATCGGAGAGCCCGTTTAGGTTATAGACCTTGCCAGTGGCAGAGATCTTTTGGCCGCCCGCGCCACCGAGACCACCACCAGAGATGGTGAAATGATGCGCGCGGCCGTTGTAATACAAAGTGCCTTTTCCGGCTGCTGCCGAAGCATAATAGGCAGCCGACCACTCCCGAATCCTGACGGTGGCCGAGGGCGGTGTGCTCGGGGCCTGAGTCATTGATGCGCATCCGGCGATGAGGAGGATTATGATACCTGTGAAGGCGGAATTGATGAAGTTAGTTTTCATGGTTTTGAAGTTTTTGGTTGGTTTTTACAGAGTAGGATTAACAGTTGGTCGTTATTTCGCCAGGATTGTTCCAATATATATGCTAGTTCGGCAATAGGACTTTGGTCGTACCCGGGTGAGCACGCTTGCCTTAATCCGGTCAGCTAGCATCTGCGCGTGACACACCACGCCGCACAGCTGTGGCCAACCGGTGTGGTCACATTTATCAACTTGCGCGCTAGAACGGCCCTCCCATTGGTCCCCATGGTCCAAAGCCCCCTCCCCATCCGCCCCATAAACTCCACTGCATCTCCGCGTCCTGGTACGCCTCGGCGGTTTCGAGGTTCTCCATCGCGAGTTTATTTGTCGCGCGGAGCTGTTGGTAAGCCTGGTACTCCCTGGGTCCGCCGACGTAGGCGCGGTTGTTAGCTGGATCTGGAAAAATGTAGTAGGTTTTGCCGCTTTTCTGGATCATGGTTACCTTGCCCGGCGGAAGGTTTTGGAGCTTTTGTTGCTGCGCGGTCGTCTTGGGCGTGATCACCTTAAAGCCCGAGGCTACCAGCATGCTCTCTTTGTTCTGTGTGCTAGTCGATGTGCTAGCGCAGTTGACTAACAAAGCTATGCATGCAGCCGTGATAGTGGCGAGTAAGATATGTTTTAATGGTTTCATGGGTTTCAATCTGGGTTGTTGATAATATTCAACTGAGTGCTCTGGAAAATAATTCCTGTCCGTGCGTTGTTTCAAAAATTTATACCGCCCTGGACGAAGGGGCCATTCAATGCAGTTTTGTTAGTGAACCCGCCTTGGTTGTAGTCGTACTTTAAGTAGCGCCAGCCAAGCTGCGCCCAGAACCACCTGCTGATTTGAAATTCGAGACCACCTTGCACCTGGTAGCTCCAATCAGAGCTGTCCACCGATTCTCGCGCAATCGTCCGCCCTTCGCGGTGGATTTCGAACGCAGAGCCAGAGTTGGCGTCAAATCCACCACCATCGCCTTCCGCATAGAGTGATGTGGCCTTCCAGATCTTCACTTTCCCGCGCGCGCCGATCACGGGATCGACCCAACCGGTCGAACCCGAGAAGTCCAACCTCTTGCGGATTCCCAGTAGTTCACGGAGTCTGACCAGGCGGGCATCACCGTTATCGAAAATACTTAGATCGCCTCCCTGATAGCTGTAGCGCGCGCCGGCGAAGAGAGAGAGCTCGGCCTTATCGCAATTGATCAATCGATAACCGACGAATCCTTCTGCAAGCCCGACTTTAAGGTGGATATTGGCGTTCGTAAAAAGTAAACCAGGTAGCGTAGCAGAAGCACCTACCTCCATGTACTGACCGTCTCCGAAGAACTCCCACCGCTGATAGCGAATATCAACCGACAGCACAATGGGAACGTGAGTCAGATGCCTGAGAAGCTGGTCGAAGCTAACGTCGGGTGAGGTGACCACTCCTTTTACTCCGGTATCGCCGGATACGCCCGCCAACCACCCAGGAGCGCCGATGCGGATTTCGAGCGTCGCAGGCGTTTCGCACCAAGGCTGTGGGGGTGGAGGCGCTTCCTTCGAGATGTCGTACGGCTCCGGTCCGGCGAAAATAGCCGCGGCGGAGAGGACCATCGTCGCGATCAGGAGGCGTTTAACGATTTGGAGGACCAATGTTGATTGATTCATAGCGGTGCAGCCTTCCTAGTTAATTGTTTCGGCGCGCGCTCACCAGAAATACCAACTCACGGTCCGTTAAGACAATTCTTTTTTGCTGCATTCTTTTGTACCTGCTGCCGGCACCGATATCGTATGCCCAAAACCAAGCTGCGACGTCAAAGCTCCAAGAAGTATCGCAGCAGCTTCATCTCGCAGTTTCACTCGCGAATCGTTGCTCGCCGTGTCAGTGCCCTAGATCGAGTGCTTTTATGATTATGGAATTCATTGTTGCTCATTGGTTCATTATTTTGGCACACGCTCTCAGTCATTCGAAAACGTTCGCACCCCAGCCCGCTCCCCATCCGCCCCATGAACTCCATTGCATCTCTGCATCCTGGTACATCTCGGCGGTTTCGAGATTCTCCTTAGCAAGCCTGTTTGTACCACGGAGATGTTGGTAAGCCTGGTACTCTTTGGGTCCGCCAACATAAGCGCGGTTCTGAACTGGATCCGGGAAAATGTAATATGTTTTCTTGCGTTTCTGGATCATCGTGACCTTGCCGGGCGGAAGGTTTTGGAGTTTCTGTTGCTGCTTCGCCGTCTTCGGTGTGATCACCCTAAAGCCGGATGCCACCAGCATGCTCTTCCTGTTCTGCGTGCTGGTCTGTGTAGTGGAGCAACTGAATAACAGGCCTGTGCATGCAGCCGCGATGCCGGTTAGGAAGATACATTTTAATGGTTTCATAAATCGCCGATCTGGCTCGTAAAGTCTGCTTCGAGGGTGTGTCTGGTTGTTTTGATTGGGTTTTATTCGGTTATGTGGCGTGATCGAGCGCAACGTTGTTGGTCATACAGCCGCGCGTCGATAGGACTTTAGGGCTGCAGCTGTGCCATGCTGACGATTCGCGATTTTAAAAAAATCGGCCTCCCGATGAAAGGAGGCCGATCGACTTAACCAAGTAGGAAGATTGCCAGCGTTAGTGGAAAAAGAATCGGACGCCCGCGCCCAGTAACTGCTGTCTCAGATCGCGATCTGTCCGGGTATCGATCTGAGTGCTCGTATAATCAAGGAATTTATACTCGATAAACGCGCTGAAGTTGGGCGTGAAAAAGTAATCGGAACCGGCAACTATATCCCACGCCAGATCTGCGTGACTTCGCCCACCGCCAGTGTTGATGGGAACGTCACCAGTTACAGGGTCCCGGATCTGGAGACCCGCAGATTCGGCGTAATAACCGCCTACACCGGCGCCGACATACGGCTGGAACCTTTGGTTCCCGGGTGCGAATCGCAAAATGAAGTTCGCCAGGAACGCGCCGGTATTGATCCAGGTCGTCGCGCTGGCTTGGCGAGTTGTAAGCTCCGTGGCACAGAGCGGGCAGGGCGTAAACGCCTCATTCAGGGTGAAGTCAGCCCCGCCTCTGAAGCCATTATAAAAGAAATCTCCTTCAACGGTTGGCCGAATCCAGCCCGAACCAAAGACGTAACCGAGTTTAATGCCGCCAAAGAACCCGACGTCATTTTTTGGGTGCACCTCGAGATTGGATCCGAAAAAAGGCGAATTCGGATTATCGTCCGTAAACGTTTGGTCGCCGCCGCGGTTTTGATAGATATTTGCCCCCATGTCGATCGCACCGTAAAAGCCGAGTCCATACATTGGTGGCGGCGGCGGAGCAACCTGCTTGTACAGTTTCTGTTCCGGCGCGCACCGAAGACGTAACGAACCCCAACAGGACTAATATCAGAAATGAGAGTTTCTTCATAAGCTGTGATCGTTTCGGGAATGTAGTTAAATTGTCAACATTTTACTTTCACAAAAATGCTGCCATTTGAACGGCGATCATTCCGTGGCGATGCTATTACTGTCTATAAGACTTTAGTCGTACCTCGAAAGCCACAGGCATCATCCTACATTGAGGCTTTCGTCGTCGCCTCCCCGACCGTCAGTTCAGGGTTTTCAAAATCGAACCGGACATTATCATCTATCCCAAGAGGATCTGAACTGAGGCCATCAGACGTTTCTGTGCTCGCGCTGTCGAGAGCGGCGCGTGCTCGAATCGGTTTTCTGGGCCGATAATCCCACTGAGGTGTAAATCGCGGCACGTTTTCCTCGATGGGAGCGCTGGGTGCTTCGTCGACCTTGCTTTGGTTAAGGAAAATAGCTGCGGCTGCACCAAGGCAAAGCAGGATGCCGGCAATGCCAAGCACGGCGATCGTCAACAACCAGAACTTATTTCCAAGAAGGTAACTTCCGAGCGCACCAGCGAAAACAGCGAGCGCGACAAACGAAATAATGCATGTCGCAAGCCGTTTCTGCGTTAGCAATTCGCCCGGACCGTATTTTGGAAATGAGATTTTCATCTCACGGAAGTGAGCGCGAGCCTTATGACAGTGAGGAGTTCTTCGTCGTCAAAAGGTTTGGTAAGAAAGGCCGAAGCCCCTGCATTCAAGGCAGTGGAACGAACCAGCGGATCGTCCTTTCCCGTAAAGATAATGACGCGCGTCGAAGGCGAAATTTTGCCAAGCCGCGATTGAACTTCCAAGCCGCTCATTTGAGGCATACAAACATCGATCAACGCAACCGCTGGGCGATGAGTTTGCGCATAGCGCAAGAACTCCCTCGGGATCGTCAAATGTTTTTGCGTCCAGATCAGCCGACGAGAAAAGACGGCCCAATCCCTTCAGCACCGAGGGGTCATCGTCGAGCAGGCAAACAACAAAGGCATTGAGTGATTCGCAAGGCCTAAGATTACAGCAGCCGCTCTGACTAAGGCTATGAGACCTTAGTCTTAGTCGTTAGCCGCAGGTGCGAGGCACCCTTTTTCCGTCAACCTCACTAGCTCCGCAACGGAAGTAACATTCAGCTTCCGCATCGCGCGGCCGCGATGAACTTTTACTGTCTTTTCCGCCGTGCCAAGTTCTCCGGCAATCTGTTTGTTCAACATGCCGGTGACGACAAGCTGCATCACTTCGAAGCTCGCGAGGCGTCAACAGACCAAGAAGGGTCCGAGCTTCATTCTCTTCTGCACTGTGCCGGCGCTGTTCGGCTGACCGAATCAGCGCGCGCTCAACACATCCAAGCAAGTCATCATCGCGAAACGGCTTTGGAAGAAAATCGACCGCGCCTGCCTTCATCGCCTGAGCGCACATCGAGATGTCGCCATGGCCGGTAATAAAAATGAGCTGTTCTTCCCGGCGGCGCTGAATCAAAGTTTCCTGCAGATCCATACCGTTTATGCCCGGCATCCGCACATCGACAATCACGCACGCGGGTCCAGCGTGTTGTTCGCGCTCGAGAAAATCGGATGCCGATTCAAAAATTTCGCTTTTGTACCCGGCGGAGCGAAGCAGTCGAGTAAGACCCTTCCGCACCGACGGGTCGTCGTCGATCGCGAAGACCAGGCTGTTTTTAGGGATCATCATGCAGCTCAGGTTTCGGCGCTCGCCGGAAGAGTAAACTGGAACCGTGCGCCGCCGCCATCCGCATTTTCGGCCGCGATTGTGCCGCCGTGTGACTCGACGATTGAACGCACGATCGAGAGGCCCATCCCTAACCCCTTGGTCTTCGTCGTAAAGAATTGTTCGAAAAGTCGCTCGCGCGCTTCCGTGGGAATACCAACTCCGTAATCGCGCACGCTAGCGCGAGTGACACCGTCGGCGTCCCGCTCTGTGGCGATTACTACTTTGCGGCGGCTCATTGGCGTGTCGCGCATCGCATCGAACGCATTAATAATGAGATTGAGCAGGACTTGTTGCAGCTGAACTGGATCGCCTTCAACCATCGGCAAATCTGGGTCCAGAAAAGTACCCAACTCGCAGGAGTGAAGCATGGCACTCGGTTTTACCATGTGCACCACGCTGATTACAATATCGTTTAGATTGATTCGCCGGTGGGCCGAGACATCTTTTTTCACCATGCTCTGGATGCCGCGAATCACATCGCCGGCGCGGCGCCCATCAGCGACGATGTCACCGAGTAGATCGTGAAGTTCGCGAAGATCGACTTTGCCGCGATCAATAAAGCGCTGTCCAGCTGCGGCGTTGCTCGTGATACCCGAGAGCGGCTGATTCAATTCATGGGCGATCGATGCCGCCAATTCACCCATCGCTGCCACTCGGCTGAGATGGCTCAGCTCGTCCCGGTTCTGCTGGGCTTCGAGTTCCGCCTCTTTCCGATCAGTGATGTCGAAGAGCACGCCGGTCATCGACAGCGGCTTCCCCGCCTCATCGTAGTAACCGCGGCCACGAGCATCGACCCAGCGAATGGCGCCGTCCGTTCTCTGTGTCCGGAATTCAATCTGATATGGTAACCGTAACTCGAGTGCCTGACGCCAGGTCTGTTTTACTCGCTCTGCGTCATCTGGATGCAAGGCCCTGTAAAATGTGTCGACTGTTACCTCTCCGTCGGCCGACACGCCGAACATGTCCCGCGTTGCGCCATCCCAAGTCAATGTCTTTGCTATTTCATCCCAGTGCCAGACGCCCAAATGCGACCCTTCCGCAGCCAGGCGGAACAGGTCTTGTGCCTCCTTTTGCGGCGTTATGTCTACGGAAACACCGATGAGCCGTTTGCCTTTGCCGTACTCCCCGGTTACGCAGCGTCCACGCCCGCTGATCCATCGAAGAGTTCCATCTGGTAGCAAAACGCGATATTCAATGGCATACTCACCCTCCGTTTCTATTGCTTGTTTGATGGCAGACTCCCGAAGCGCACGATCGTCTGGGTGGACACGGCGTTGAACGATCGCAATGTCGAGGCGCGCCTCGGGATCGAGTTGAAACAAAGCGCGTGCCTTATCAGACATCCAAAGCTCGTTCGTAGCGGTATCCAACTCCCAAACTCCGTGATGCGTCGCCTCGGCCGCGAGAACGACTCGTTCCTCGAACTCGCGCAAAGCCTCATCTTTTTTTATTAAGTCAGTGATGTCCACGCACGAGCCAATGTATCCCGAAAACTTTCCATTCGGGTCATAGCGCGCCACGCCCTGGTCCGAAATCCAACGATATTCGCCATCATAACGTCTCAGCCGGTATTGCATCACAAACGCTTTACGCGCATCGAATGCCTCCGCGTAAATCTTGAGACATTTTTGCAGATCGTCTGGATGTACGCCTTCGGCCCAACCATTCCCCATTTCCTGCTCCAAGCTACGGCCCGTAAACTTCAGCCACGGTTTGTTAAAGAACGTGCAGAGTTTGTCCACACCCGCCATCCAGATAAGGACCGGCGCAGCATCCGCCACGATCCGAAAACGCGACTCGCTTTCGCGCCGCTCGGTCTCTCCAGTTGCGCGTTCCTCGATCACTGCCGCGAGAAACAAGATCGGAATCGATAAGACGATTAGAAATATTTGGAGTGAGAGCGTGTTTTGTTCGGCTGTTCCACCCGAGAACGGGCCATGGCCCAGGGATCCGCTCCAAATGGCCAGGAAGCCAACGATCGATAGAGCTGTGCTTGTCCCCAGGGCGCCGAATCGCGCCGCTGCCCAAAGGAGGAATGGCAGGGTTAGAAAGAGAAGAGCCGAATCCGCTTCCGGTCCGAACTTATAAAGAACAGCAAAACTGATCGAGAGCAGACCCAAAAGGATAAGGCATGCCTCCAGCAAGCGGGCGCGGTTAGCTGTTCGCAGGGCAAAAATTCCCTTCGTCGCCCAAGTTACGATCAATGGCGCCACTATTAATGCCGCCAAAGCGTTCGAAAAAAATCGTATTCGGATCAGGTCCCAGTAGGTGCCCTGGCCCCAGGCATTCCATCTGACAAACGCCGCATCCAGGAACGACGACAGAAACGGACCGGCGAACACCACACAAAGGCAGAAAATTCCCGCGTTGCGAAGGCTTGTGAACTGAATCGGTCCACGTACCAGGTAGCGCGTCAGACCCGCGCTGATCACCGCTTCGGAGGCGTTGCTGACGAACCAGCACAAAACCATCAGCGGTGGAACGTGACTCTGTATTTGTGCTGCGCAGTGCGCTGGAAACGCGGCCCCCAGGACGAACCACCACATGCGTGGCGGCGTCAGCAAAAGCGCCGCCACCAGGATCGAATTCGGAGGCCAAAGAACCGAAACCGGATACGGCTTGAAGGTCAGCGCAAAACCGATTTTGGCACCCAGATAATATCCAACGAACACGCACAACCCAATCACCGGCAGTCGCCACTCAAAAGGCGCATTGAAACTGTTTATGTTCTGCGCTGCTGGTGGAACGCTCGCGCCTTCAAAAGATTGGGAGACACCTTTCATCTCCAGCAAACCTTATGGTTTCGAGAGCCACCTAATGTGACTGTCGCGATTGCCGGACGCCAACAACTGCAAGATGCGTGCCCGAACGTAGCGATATTTTCCCACGGCACCCTGCATTATTACACTCCTCAGCCCATTGGGAAAACGCTGATATACCGTTAGGATATTTGTAACAGAACCGTAACAATCGGCTCCGTTGCAGCGGTTGCGATTGCATTGCCACCAGAGCGGACGGCTTTGAGATATCGTAATCTTAAACCGCGCCTCTCGTTTCGGCACATTGTTTTACCTGCTTCGATTGAGAGCGTCGCGAACTGCCGTGATGAATTTCTCGTCATCGAACGGCTTCATGAAAAAGGCAACCGGACCGATCGCCATTGCAGTGGCACGCGCGGCAAGATCCTCTCGCGCCGTAATGACAATTACACGAGTCTTGGGTGAGATGGCGCAAAGACGGGCGAGAACTTCCAAGCCAGTCACCTGATCCATCCAGATGTCAGTCACCACCACAGGCACGTCGTGAGTGCTGGCGTAAGCTAGAAAGTCTGCAGCTTTGTTGAATGTGCGAACCTTGATTCCTTCGGATGCGAGCAAGTAATGCATCGATTTGAGAACGGAAGGGTCGTCGTCGACCAAACACACCTCCTTCTCTTCCACCTCGATGGGATTGCTCATGCAGCCGCGATCGTTTGCGTTTGCCCGCGAACTGCCGGAAGGCGAACAATCATGCGCGCGCCGCGCTCGGGAGCATCTTCCGCTACGATCGTCCCGCCGTGCGCCTCGATAATCGATCGAACAATCGTCAAACCCATCCCCATTCCTTTTTGTTTAGTGGAAAAGAAGTGATCGAAGACTTTGTCCGGCTGATCCTTTGGCAATCCCGTTCCAAAATCACGCACGCTCACTTCGACGACGTCTCCCTTGTCCGAGCGAGTCCTAATAATGATGCGGCGTTCGGCAGGCGGCAATCCTTCCATGGCGTCGAGCGCATTAATAATCAGGTTAAGCAGAACCTGCTGGATCTGAACGAGAGTGGCGCTGACTTGCGGAAGTTGAGGATCCAGCTCGGTCGTGACGACACTTTCGCGACTCAACACGTCCGTGCTAACGAGCCGCACGGTCTCTGTAATAACGGAATTGAGGTCCAACAGAGTTTGCACGCTCGTCTCCTTGCGCACCAAACTTCGAATTCCACGGATCACTTCACCGGCGCGCTGACTGTCGGCTACCATGTCCTGTAACAACTCCTGCAACAGTGTCGGATCGATGTTTCCGCGCTCGATAAAACGACGCGCAGCTGAGGCGTTGTTCGCGATGGCGGTAAGCGGTTGATTTAGTTCGTGGGCGAAGGATGCGGTCATTTCGCCCATCAACGAGACGCGGTTCCGATGAGCCATCTCTTCGCGTTGATGTTGCAGTTGAAGATCGGCTTGTTTTTGCGCGCTGACGTCCAGAGTAACTCCAATCGTCTCCACAAGATTTCCTTCCTCATCCTTCAAACAGCGTCCGCGCATAATCACCCAACGCGTTTTTCCGTAGGGCAAACGAAGGCGATGTTCAGTTTCGAACGTTCCGTAGAGAGCGCACGAACGATCGTAAGCCGCTTTAACGCCCGCTCGCTCGTCCGGATGGACACGGGACAGGATCAAATCGCAGGTCAACGGTAACTTTGAATCGAAGCCGTAAATCAGTCGGCCTTTCTCACTCATCCACGCGGTGTTCTGTTCTGGATACAGAATCCAAAAAGCGAGATCGGCCGATTCGGCTGCAAGACTGATACGCGCTTCGCGCTCGCGCAAAATCTCCTGGTGTCGTTGGCGTTCGATCGCAATACCGGCAATGTGGGTGGCGATTTGCGTCAACCGCGTCTCCTCTGGTCGCGGTCCGCGATTTTCCTGGCGGTACATGGCAAACGAACCCAACACATCACCTTGCGCGGAGAGAATCGGTGTCGACCAGCAGGCGCGTAGTCCGCTAATCTGCGCTAACTCACGGTAATCAGTCCAAAGCGGATCCGTCATCACATCGGCGACGACAACTGGTCGTCGCGTGTACATGGCGGTGCCACAAGAACCATTGCGCGGCCCGATCGGTGCCCCGTTCACGGCTTTCACATAAGCTTCGGGCAGATTCGGCGCTGCGCCGTGACGCACATGTTTTCCGTCGCGGTTTAAGAGAAGAATGGAGCAACGCAGTCCCTCAGCCTGGCCTTCCATGAGAAGAACAAGATTGGTCAGAACATCCGCCAGCGGTGCATCAGCAGCGATCATCTCAAGTACGCCGCTTTGCCCGGCGCGAAAAAATTCTTCCTCTTTGACTTCAGTGATATCGCGACAAACGATCACACCGCCTAACAACTCGCCGTTAGAGTCCCGTAGAGGGCGACCGGTCATGCGCGTCCAGATGCCATACGGTGCTTTTTTATGTCGAACGAACATCTCCACGTTGTTGACCTCCTCACCACGGATCGAGCGGGTGAGAGGCAGCTCGTGAGGCGGGAATGGTGTGACCTTATCTGGCAAAAAGAGACTAAATCCTTGGGACCATTCGTGGGATTTTGCGTCGGTGGCGCGAACGCCAAACATGCGCTCCGCTGCAGGGTTGAAGACGACAAAGTTCTCATCCTTGTCGGCAACGATCACAGCATCGCCCATGTCTGACAAAATGGAGTGGAGGATTTCGTTGCTGCGGGAGAGCTCGGCCTTGCTGTGAGATAGTTCAGTTTTTTTAAGATCGCTGCTCATAATCGTGGGTGCTTTGTATGCTACGGTTAAGCCGATCGAATCTCAACGGCGATTCATTATCCGTCCTATTTGAATGGAATCTCGAGCTATTCGGACCGGCTATCCTCAAATTGCGGATTCTGATTACCGGCGGCAATGGGACTTAAGGCCTATGGACACCGTTCGAAGAGTGAACATGACGAACAAGATGGAATCCACCTTGTGAAGACTCGCCGACACCAGCGTTTTGCATAATCAATCTTCGATTATCGCGGCTTCTTCTTCTGCATCTTCCACAGTTTTCTTGTCAGCCGAACTCAGGTTCGATGGTTGCGTGTCGATGGTCACCTTTACGATTTTACCAGTAAACTTGTTCTCGCCCGGCTTGTAATCGTTGGACACCATCGTTTCAATGGTTCAGTTCACCCTCGATGTCGATGTTGGGCCCCTCGCCCGTAAGAATGTTGATCTGAAGTCGTCGATAATCACCTCCGCACTATGTCGCGCCTCCGGGGATTGCGCCTATAAGACTTTAGGGCTACAGCAGAGATCGCCTTTTCTAATCAGTCCGAAATTCACGCTGACTTCAGTTAATACCGGACTCACCTGTCTTTTTGCCAGGGTCTGGGCCGATCAATGCTCTTCCCAGTTGCTCGAGTTCCTGCGTGTAACAAAACAATGCGAACGAGCCAATAATGACAACGAAATAGCGGGACGTGGGTATCTGTAATTCAGGCCTTCGCACAATGAAGACGAAGCCAAAAACAGAGGTAGGCCAGTACGAAGGACATGCGAGCTATAAATAGAACAATGTAGCCAAAGAATGCGTTACGAAGCTGCGGTAGTGGCGGACGAAGTCGATGTCGTATCCAGTAACCAGCCTGCATCAACGTGATCGCGAATAACGACCAGACCAAATTTTCCGCTCGCGGTACATGACTGCCTGGGTCTAGAAGAACGTGCCTGAAAAGCGGAACAGCATACCAAAAAAGGATGGCCGCTCCTATGGTTTGCATGGCAAACAAAAAGTAGTAGCTCGACGTTTGTCGTCCTTTCGATTTTTCCATTCATTTGCGCTTTCCGCTTGTGTTACTAGGCGGAGCGCCGAGGTATTCCACGCGCGCCTGATCAATCTTGCCGTTGAACTTGAAGGGCGCCTCGTCGTAATACTCCACACTGACCGGTGAGCCGAGATCCACACCAAAGTCGAGGCAGTCGTTGGCGGTGAAGAGCAACGGCGCGCTAACCGGCACTGTGCCGGAGGCGACCTCCTTGCCGTTGACTTTCATTACTACTTTAAGCGGGCCGGCAGGCTTCGGCTGGATGTAGGTAGTCTCTACTTCGATTTTCACTTTACCTGCCGGTAGCTTGTCCTTCGCCTTAATGTGAGTGCGCATGAGCTCGAACAGGTTGTATTCGTAGGACAGGATGCCGTCCTTCACGTAGCAGGCGAGCCCGCCGGAAAAGCCACCGAGCGCGTAAATCACCCCGCTGGCATTGGCCGGAACGTCGGCGTCAACCGTGACAACGTTGGGCTTGTTACCTAAGGCTGGCGCGGCGAATTCCGGGATTCGCGTGATGCCACCCGCGAACGTCCACGAAGTGTAAGGCGGACTCAGTCGCAGCTCGGGGTGCAAGATGGGAACCCACAATCCGCCGCCAACGGGCAATCCCTTGTTTTTTGTAAACTCCGTCAGAAAGATATCCTTCATCTCTGCCAATTTCTCTGGCATTTTGTCGGCCAGGTTATCCGCCTGAGACCAATCATCGTTGAGATTGTAAAGTTCCCACTTGTCCTTGTCGGGCGTCCATTCCTTGATGCCCGGTGGCAATCCGGGAATCCAGGGAATGCGCGGTCCGACCGCAGACGCTATCCAGCCATCGTGATAAATGCTGCGGCTGCCCATGACTTCAAAATACTGGGTGTGTTTCACCTCCGGCGCCTTGGCGTTGTTGAACGTGCTGGCAAAGCTAACGCCGTCGAACGGGTCCTGCTCGAAGCCGTTGACCACGCGGGGCGGCTTAATCCCGAGAAGGTCATAGATGGTCGGAACGACATCATTCACATGCAGGAACTGCGAACGCGGCGCGGCATCGGGTTTAATCTTCGCGGGCCAGCAAACGGCCATGGGATTCCGCGTGCCGCCGAAATGTGAGGCGATCAACTTGGTGTATTGATAAGGTGCGCCACCGGCCCAGGCCCAGCCAGCATGATACATGGGATCGGTCTTAGGCGAGCCGAGCACGTCCAAACCGCCTAACGAATCGAGCGCCTGAATATGCTGCTTTATTGTGCTTGGAATGCCATTCTGCGCGAGCAATTCGCTAATGGTGCCATTCTGTCCTTCAGCGGAAGCGCCGTTGTCACCCCAGATGTAAAAAATCAGCGTGTTCTTGCCGTAACCAAGATTGTCAATCTCGTCTACGACCCGTCCGATCTGCGCATCGACATGTTCGCAGAATCCGGCGTAAACCTCCATTAACCGTCGTTGAAACGGTTTCTCGTCTTCGGGAATCGAGTCCCACGAAGCCAACGACGCGGGTCGCGACGTCAATTTCGCATCCTGCGGAATCCAACCCATTTCCTTTGCGCGTTTGAAAACGCGTTCATGGTAGTTGTCCCAGCCATCGTCGAATTTGCCCTTGTATTTGTCGGCCCACTCCTTGGGAACATGAAATGGGCCGTGGGAGGCTCCGCTAGCCCAATACATAAAGAACGGTTTGTCCGGCGCGAGAGCTTTTTGTTGCCTCAGCCACGAGATTGCGTCATCCGCGAGGTCCTCGCTTAGATGATAATAATTGTGGCCGCCGGAAGTGTGCGGATGCTGAACATAAGATGTGTCGCGCACGAGCTGCGGCTCCCATTGCGATGCCTCGCCGCCGAGGAATCCGTAGAAGTACTCGAAGCCATAACCGGTAGGCCAGTGCTCGAATGGGCCCGCGGCGGTGCTCTCTAAGGGAGGGGTGTTGTGCCACTTGCCCCACGCAGCGGTCCCATAGCCGTAGTTCCTGAGTACTTCGGCGACCGTGGCACTGCTCTTCGGCATCGTGCCGGAGTAACCATCCCAATCGTTCGCCAGTTCGGCAATCTGTCCGCTCGCGACGCGGTGGTGGTTGCGTCCGGTCAACAATGCCGCGCGTGTGGGCGAACACATCGCCGTGGTGTGAAAGCGATTGTAGGAGATCCCCTCCTTGGCGATGCGCGACAAGGTCGGTGTGTGGATCTCGCCGCCGTAAGTGTCCGTCTGGGCTGGGCCGACGTCGTCAATGAGAAAAATCAGAATGTTGGGCGCATCCTTAGGCAGATGGCTCACCGGCGGCAGCGGACTATAGGTGGACTCCTGCATGGTCCGTTCCGCAGTGCTGCCGGAGCGTTTGGGCGGGAATGGCAGCTCCTCCTGCGCGTTGACGGGCCAGACAAATGCGGCGCCCAAGGCACAAAGTACAAGGCCTTGCCCAAGCGCGGCCGCTCTACGGTTGGTTTGACTGTTGTATTTGTTGTTCATAATCGTCTTGTGGTTCATTCACTTTGCTTTGGCGCATGTCTGACGTAGCTCTGCCTGTGTCAATCGTTTCGCGGCAAGACGGCCATGGCACACGAAGAATGCTTATTGGTCTAAACAATTCATTCATTTCCTGGCTTACAACTACTCTGTTCGTGCTCTGGTTCTACAGATTCAGCGACAGTTCCGATTGCCGTTGTGAGTCTCCGCACACGCCGCCCATTTGATTTCGCTACCTGGTTTATTTGAAACGCACTGATATTTCGCGATGCCCAACTCTACGAAAGCATTGACCCTCGGGAGAACTTTACATTTTTGTAGGGCGAAGCCCTAGCAAAACCGCATTCTTTCCCACATTCAATAATCTTCTTTATGCAGAAATGTTTTGACTAACCACTGCGACTTCGGGTATACGACCCTCCTTAAATCGAAACCGCCGGAGAGAAATTCTTATTGTACGGCGAAACCAACCAAAGGAGATACAACTATGAACAATGTAAAGAAAATTGCAGTTTCACTATTAATCCTGGGCGCGATGACAGGATTTACACAGGCGGCGACTCATCATCATGAATCCAAGCCAGACGCAACATTGCGGCTGAGCACCGGTGGCTTTGCTCTTGGAATTGGTGTCAGCTGGGGGTCGGGTACGCTCACCTACAGAGGCAAAGACTATCCGGTTAAAGTAAAAGGACTGTCGGTAGGCAGGGTCGGGGCGACCAGTTCTTCCGCTTATGGTGAGGTTTTCAACCTTAAGCATCTTCAAGATTTCAACGGTCATTATGACATCGGTGGCGCTGGGACGCGGGGCGTGACTCTTGGCGCTGGGAAAACTGGCACCATCATGTCAAATCAGGCCGGTGTGATAGTCCGCGTTTCCTCCACGCAACAGGGAGTTGCTGTCAACGCGACTGGCGGTGGCGTTGATTTGCAACTCAAATAACGGGGTTGCCTGAGAAGTAAATTTGCGCGCGCCGTCATTTGACGGCGCACGCGGCAATTGCTCGAATGGACGAGCTTGCCTCACCCGGCGCCATGATTGAGATCGGAACGGCAGGCCCGGAAATGCCCGTCGCCTTGGATACGCAGCCCAGTTTGGGATGGATTCTGGATGTTAGGTACGCTATTTTCGTTACGTAAACAGCTCCTATGGGGTGACTACTTAGTAGTGCCTAATTAAATTTGCCTGGAGCCGAAGCGTCGAGAGGAATGCGCCTATTCAGCTTGCGGTAGTCGCCGGCAATCGGACACGACGGAAACCGACGTGACTGCTTCGACCGGACCCGGCTTGCTTGGTTTACTTCGCATCCGGGCGACGTCTGCGATGCATCCGATGGCCAAAGCGGTCCAACCGGTTTGATGGCTCGCGCCAAGTCCCTGGCCGGTTTCGCCGTGAAAATATTCGTGAAAAAGCACAAGGTCGCGCCAGTTCGGGTCGTTGACGAAGCGCGAGTCGTCGCCGTGGCAAGGGCGGCGCCCGCTGGCGTCGGTGAGAAAGATGCTGGCGAGGCGTGAGCTAAGTTCAAGGGCGACCTGGCGGAGGTTCATCATGCGCCCCGATCCGGTGGGGCATTCGATCTGGAAGCTGTCTCGATAGAAATAGTGGTAGCGTTCGAGGGCCTCGAGGATGAGGAAGTTTATCGGGAACCAGATCGGTCCGCGCCAGTTCGAGTTGCCGCCGAAGACGCCAGTAGCGGATTCGCCCGGCTCATAGTCGACGCGGTGCTCGACTCCACCAGCGTTGACGATATACGGATTATTTTGATGAAACTTCGAAAGGGAGCGTAGCCCGTACGGAGAGAGGAATTCATTTTCGTCGAGCATGTATTTGAGCACTCGTTCCAGTCGCGCGCGCGACGGGATCGCGAGCAAACGGTGGTTATGCCTTGCTTCACAGTGGCTGATGTTTTCCGCGAGATCGGCGCGATGTTTCACGAACCATTGTAGACGTTTGTAGAAGCCTGGTAGTTTCGCAATGGTTTCTTCCTCGAGAATTTCAGCCGCGATCAGCGGCAGCAAACCAACGACCGATCGCGTATATAGCGGAATGACACGTCCCTGTACCTGCACTTGATCGTAGTAGAAGCCATGCTCTTCGTTCCAAAGTCCGGTGCCACCCAGGTGGTTCATCGCGTCGGCTATCTGCATAAAGTGTTCAAAAAACTTGGAGGCCATGTCTTCGTAGGCTGGGTGCGTGCGCGAATCCTGATCTTTTGCTAGTTCAAGTGCGATGCTGAGCATGGTCCCGCAATAGAAAGCCATCCAAGCGGTGCCATCAGCCTGGCGAAGCGTGCCGCCGTTAGGTAACGGCTGCGAGCGATCGAACACCCCGATGTTATCAAGGCCGAGGAAGCCGCCGGAAAAGAGATTCTCACCGGTAGCGTCTTTGCGATTTACCCACCATGTAAAGTTGAGGAGCAATTTTTGGAAGACGCTTTCTAGAAAATCGCGGTCGCGTTCGCCGTCTCGTGCGGAAACTTTATAGACACGCCAGGCCGCCCAGGCATGCACCGGCGGATTCACATCACCGAACCTGAATTCATAAGCGGGTATCTGGCCGTTGGGATGCATATACCATTCGCGGAGGAAAAGGATGAGTTGTTCCTTGGCGTATTGGGCGTCCACGTAAGAGATAGGCAGTACATGAAAGGCTGAGTCCCAAACGGCAAACCAAGGGTACTCCCACTTATCCGGCATTGAGAGCACATCGCGGCTATAGAGATGCTTCCAATTATGATTGCGCCTCTCGAGTCGGCCGGCAGGTGGCTGGGGCATCGCCGGGTCGCCTTTCAACCACTCATCGACGACGTAGTGATAAAACTGCTTGCTCCAGAGAAGGCCGGCTGCGGCTTGCCGAATGACACCTCGCTCCGCTTCGTTAACTGGCGCTATTGTGATCGCGCTATAAAAATCATCTGCTTCCGCGATCCGTGTTACAAAGGTTGTCTCGAACAAAGGTCCGAGTGGATCCGCGGGTGTTGCCTTTTCCGCAAACAATCGCAACGAAACCGTGTGCGCAGAGCCGGCCGGAAGCCGTAGCACGTAATGAAGTGCAGCCTTTGTGCCGATGCCTGCAGGATTGACGGCATCCATCCTGCCGCCGACTACATATTCGTGGAAAGCGTCTTTCACAAAAGCGTGTTTGTCTCCGCTGTTCCACAAGCGACGGGTGTTACTCTCGTTCTCAGTGAAAAGCGGTCTCGGAAGTTGGCCAACCGGATCGAGGCCCGCATGCAGAAAGAAGCGGCCCAGCATCGGGTGGTTGAGCAAAAGGCAATTTCCATCCGGTGTAATAGACGGTTTCGTAGTTACGCCTTCGTCCGTCCGTCCCCAAGACCACTGGTTGCGGAACCAGGTCGTAGGCAGCAAGTGCAGCGTCGCTGCTTCCGGCCCGCGATTGGCTACAGTGATTCGAATAAGAATGTCGTTAGGCGATGCTTTCGCGTATTCGGCGAAGACGTCGAAGTAGCGGTTCTTGTTAAACACACCGGTATCGACTAGCTCAAACTCCGGATCGCGTTTGCCGCGCCGCTGGTTCTCCTCCTCTAACCAGGCATATGGAAATGCGGCCTGCGGATACTTGTACAGCGCCTTGGCGTATGAGTATGTAGGGGTAGCGTCGAGGTAGAAATATTGCTCCTTCACATCTTCGCCGTGATTCCCCTGGGGATTTGTTAGGCCGAACAGCCGCTCTTTAAGTATCGGATCCTTCTCATTCCATAATGCCAATGCGAAGCAGAGTCTGCATCCGCGCTCAGTGATGCCGAGCAAGCCATCTTCGCCCCAGCGATAAGCCCGGCTGCGAGCGTGGTCGTGGGGGAAGTAGCCCCAGGAATCTCCCGTCTCCGAATAGTCCTCTCGAACGGTCGCCCATTGCCGCTCCGACAAATAAGGTCCCCACCGTTTCCAGTCGGCGGTGCGAGCGGCTTCAGCGTTGATGCGCCCTTTTTCGATAGGCGTGCTCATGCGATCCGAAGGTGTCCGCTGGTGACGTCCTTTTCCCAAAGGCGAAATCCGCCAACAAAGGCATAGGCATTGTCGCCTGTCCGACAGCCGGGCGGCAGTTTCTTTAGGTTTTTGGCATTGCCTCCACCGATTACCACGTCGTTCACCTGAAGGGCGGAAATCAGCCGGTTCACGGTGAACGCGACATGTTTCCGCCATTTCTTTTTGCCGAGCCGTTTTAACCCGCGCAGGCCGACGTAGTCCTCGTAAGTTCCCTTCCGGTATGAGAGATGCCCCAGTTCCATAGGTACAACGACGCCTTCCACGACCATGGCTGAGCCAAGGCCCGTTCCGAAGCCGAGAAAAAGCATCTGTCCCTTCTTGTAACTTCCCAGCGCCTGCATCGCCGCGTCGTTGATGATCTTAACCGGACGGCGAAACGCGGCTTTGAAGTTAAAGCCGACCCAACCCTTGGCGAGATTATGAGGTTCGGTAAGGATGTGATTCTTGGCGACTACCCCCGGGTAGCCGATCGACACCACGTCGTACTTCCAATCCGCGGCGAGCTTCTTGACTCCGTCCACCATCTGACGGGGCGACAGGGTCGGACCGGAGGGAAACTTACGCGGCTCCTTCTGTCCCAGTGGCGAGTATCTTTACATTGGTCCCGCCGATATCAATCGCCAGCACATTCATAATCGAGGTCTCAAGATGCATCGGGTGAGGATAACCGCGATGAAGTCGGCCGCGGTTGGCTGCGAAAGTTCCTTCATCACGAAACAGTCCGTGTTGGCAACTGTCCGCTGTCGTCCACGACCAGTCCGTCGCGTTTCAACATCGCGGCATAAGTCGCGTATTTATAGAGATCGCCCAGCGTTGGATAGTTGAAACAGGTGCGATTGAACAGGTCGGCGCCGGCCTCGGCCATCATCGCGATCAGACCGAGATGAACAAGTTCGGTCGCCTGTTCGCCAACGACATGGACGCCGAGCAGTCGCATGTCGTCCTGCCGAAAGATCAGTTTCAACAGACCGCTTTCATCGCCGATAATCTGGCCGCGCGGATTATCGGCATAACGCGCCCGACCGACGACGTAGTCGATGCCCTTCGTCTTTAACGATTCTTCGGTTTCACCAGCCATGCTCGCCTCCGGTATCGTGTAAATGCCGGTCGGCAGAATCGGTGCGACCATGTCCTTGTAGTCAAACTCGAAGGCGACGCATATCGCGAGGCGTGCCTGTTCCATGCTCGTCGCCGCGAGCGCCGGTGCACCGACAACATCACCCGCCGCGAAAATATGCGGAACCTCCGTGCGACAATGCGCATCCACTTTCACTAAGCCGCGTTTACCCGGCGTGAGGCCCGCCGCGGTGAGATTCAGATCGGCCGTATTGCTCTGGCGTCCGGCAGTGACGAGCACGTCGTCCACTACGATAGTCACGCCGGAGGTGAGCGTGAGCGTTATTTTCCCGTTCGCCGGCGCATCGCACTGCACCACTTTTTCTTTCCAGATAAAATTCACGCCGCTCGCACTCATTGCTTGTTCGATCGACTGGGAGATTTCGCGATCGAGAAATGAGAGCAGCGAGTCGCGCCCGTCGACGAGATGCACCTCGACGCCAAGCGCGGCAAACGTACAGGCATATTCAGCGCCGATTACCCCCGCGCCGACGACAGCGAGTGTTTTCGGAAGTGTGCCGATCTCGAGAATTTCGTCCGAGTCATGCACGCGCGGATGCTCGAATGGGAACTCCGGAGGACGCACCGGCGATGACCCGGTGGCGATAAGAATTTTCTCGCCGCGCAGCAGTGTATCAGGAGCGATACGCACGGTATTGGGATCGATAAAGCTGGCCACGCCTTGAAACGTCTTAACCTTGTAAGTGCGCAGCTGCTCCTCCCTGCGTTTCCGGTCGTGCGCGGCGACGTGTTCCTTGTGGCGCATGAAATCTTCAACCGTCGCCTCGCGCCGAAGAGAGAGATCAACGCCGAAGAGTTTGCGCGAACGCCAACCCGAAAGCGCCAGCGCCGTTTCCCGCAGCGTTTTGCTCGGAATCGTACCGGTGTTGATACCCGCGCCGCCAACCTTGCCAAGTTTTTCTACGAGCGCGACCCGCTTCCCGAAAATTGCGGCGGTGTTAGCTCCGGAGATGCCAGCCGGTCCGCCGCCGATCACTACCAGGTCGAAGGAGTGATTAGACATGGGTTTTCAGGCCGCGGGCATGAGGAGCATTTGCTAACAAGTGCATTCAGGGCAAAACAAAGCTATTGAAAAGTAGAACACGCCGTTTCCGAAACCAGGCAGACTATAGCGCACGGCTGTGGTCTTCTGTGACACGATCATTGGCGCGCCCCTTAAGAAGCAGCGCTTCCAACACACCTTTGCCCATCACGCGACTGAGCTCCCGAAAGGCGAAAAATGGTATCAATGCTACCGTAATGATCAGGCTAGCTATCACTATTCCAAACGGACTTCCTCCGCCAATCTTCGGGATGCTTTCTGCGACCGTCTTGCCTTTCCATAAACCGATGACGATCTCCTCCGCGATGTTGAAACAAATGAAGATGATGGCAAACACAAGAGACTTGTGAAGAACCGGAAAAACAGGTGCGCTCCTTCTAAATCTTGTGCCTATCCGCAACTCTTCCGCCACGAGCATTACCTTCGCTAAGACAAAGGCGTTAATGAACGCGAGACCGAACGGTTTGTAGTCGATATGGTGCTTAGCCAGAACGATCGTCTCATGGTAGGACAAAAGAGCGAACAGAAGCCAGAGGTAAAGAAACATGGCCACAAATTCCGGAAAGTTGTGAAAGATTCTTTCCTTGAATGTTCGCTTGGGCGGTTGCCGATCGGCGCCTTTCGTGCGTTCGGCGCCCAGTTTCGAAGGTGAATCGTCGCTCATTTTTAACAAAGTCTAGTCTGTGCCTTTCTCTTTTCCGAGCTCCGCGCCCGCCGGCAGATTGTAATTCTGATCACGGTAATGAGGACCGGTCAAAAAAAATGCAACGTCCAAGGCAAGAAACAGGGTCGCTAACATGGTGCGTATGATCAAAGTTTCATCCGATCAGACTTTGGCTGGTTTCCGTCCATGCAGTTCAAGAATTTTTTTAATCACGATAACGAAGAAAAATGCCGCTGAGAGTCCGCACATCAGAATACCGGTCAATCCCTCAAGGGGGGCGAACAGTTGCCACTCTTTCGGCAATACGAGGTCCCCATAACCGATCGTGGCGTAGGTAACACCGGAAAAATAAAAAGAGGACCTGGCATCGGGCAGACAGTTCTGCCACCAGAAAAACAGCGCCCAGACGGCGATCTCAAAAAGGTGAATGACGATCAGGAACCACGCGATGCGAATTAGTAACCATGTAATTGGCCAGAAGCGTGTATCCGGGCGCACGGTAGAGCGGAACACGTGACTTAACACTACGCCTAGGCCTGCGGCGTGAATTACTACAGTCGTCGCAACCAGACAGGCGGCCATCAAAAACTTTGCGATCATCGCGGTGTTACTTATTCGTTGTTGGATCGGAGTCTTTCTGAAAATCTTCGACCGCGTCCGCAACCGAAGTAAAGCGGTTCACCTGGCTAACATGCTCCTCTATTCCCTCGGCACGCAGTCGGTCGCGCACGGAAGAACGAGCCTCGACAATCTGCAGGCGCGCGCCAGCTGCCTTGATGTCGTCAGCCATATTCATAACGACGCCGCAGGCTTGAATGTCCATATGCGGTGACGCAGAAAGATCAAGGATCACAATTTTTGGCCGCGTAGTCTCGGAACGAAGTCGGGCCGCGACCTTGTCGCGCACGTGCTCCGCGTTGAAGTAAAGAAGGCTGGATTCGACCCTGACTACGAGCGCGCCAGGGACGGGTTCGTTGTCGGGATGACGCGCCATATCAGAGAATCGTCGTGTTCCGGGAATGCGTCCCAGGAAAGCCACATGCGGCCGTGAAGCACGGCGCAGAAGTTGCACCACCGAAATGATTGCGCCGATAAGAACTCCGCGTAACAGACCAGACCCGAGCACGCCCAGCAATGCAGCGATAGCCACTACGAACTCAGTCCGATCCGCCCGCCAGAGATGCCTGAGCGCCGCTACCCTGAAGAGGCCCGTTACAGCCATGAGCACAATAGCTGCGAGAACGGGCTGCGGGAGGTAACGCAATGCGCCGGACACGAATAACACGATCAGTAGCATCAGTAAGGAAGCGATGAATCCCGACAACGGCGTGCGCGCACCGCCGCTTTCGTTCACGAGCGACTGTGACATCCCGCCGCTAACGGGAAAACCGTGTCCCAACCCGGCCATCACGTTTGCGCTGGCGATGCCCAGCAGTTCCTGGTTCGGGTCGAAACGATAACCGTGCTTCGCCGCGAACATACGACCAAGGGCCGCGGTCTCCACCATACCAAGAAGAAAACAACCCAGCGCGAGGGGTAGCAAGTCGTTGAGATCGGACACGTGGACCGCTGGAAATCCGAATGGCGGGAGCCCCTGTGGCACCTGGCCCAGCAGTTTCACGCCGAAGCTGCCGAGATCCATACTCGCAGCAACGATAATTCCGGCGATGACAACGAAAAGGGACACCGGTTTGTTCTTTAGAAATCGTTTGCCTAGCAGTAACAGCGCGAGTGCACCGATACCGAGAAAGAGCGACGCCATGTTTGTTTCCCGCAGGTGCGAAAAGAAATAACCCGAGCGCTCCCAAAAATCGCCATGCGATCCTTTGAAGCCGAAGAGCTTCGGCAATTGCGTGCTGGCTATGAACAGAGCGATACCGCATTTGAACCCCACGAGGACGCTTTCGGAAATGAAGTTCACGATTACCCCTGCCTTAGCTAGCCACGCGATAAAACCCAGGCCGCCAACAATCAACGCCGTGCACGAAGCCAGAGCCCAGAATCGTGAGGCGTCGCCACCAGCAAGATCGCCGAGCGATGCTCCAACCAGCACTGAGATTGCGGACGTGACCGTGATAGCTGTGTGCCGCGAGCTGCAAAACAGCCAGAAAACAAGCCCGGAAAAGAGGCAGGCGTAAAGCCCAGCTTCGGCCGGCAGATTAGCAAGCGAAGCATCCGCTAGTCCAGCGGGCATGAGGTAGGCGGCGAGGGTAACACCTGCGATTAAATCCGCGCGCAGCCACTTCGGTTGATAGGCGCGCAACCAAGTGAGAACTGGAAATATGTTATACCACCCGCGGCGAGCCGCAGGCTGCGACTCAGACCCCGGTGGTTCTAAATTTTCCGCAGTCTCTTTCGTTGCGGCAATATCCTTGCCCATAGTGTCGACTCACTTTGGCCACGACGCTTTTTGCGGTGGCGTTCTCGATATCCGACCGCCCACTCGTGAGCCGCTTCCAGTGGATTGCCGCTCTTTTGACGTTCTATCCAGGCCTTGAGTCCCGCCTCATCGACAGGCAAATCGAGCACCTGCGGCCGGCCCAGTAGTTTTCCGAATGTCTCCATGACTTCCGTCGTGGTGGAAAAAACAATCTGGTCAATAGCTTCCGGCTTGTCTTGACAAACGTATGCGTTGAAATCAACCCAGCGGCCATCCGGACGGAGCACAAACATCCGCTCCTTTGCAAACGGATCGTTTGGGGAACTCCCGTTTGAGTCACAAGATAAGGACCACGTTCGTCGCCGGAGCCTAGATTCAATACGTGAGCATCCCGATAATTATTTGTAATCGCTCGCATTAGCTGATCCTCTTATCGTGGTTCTGGGGCAGCTCTTTGGGAGTGGCTCATTGGCAATAACAAACACTGCGTATGTTACTTTAAGTCTGACTTCTTCATCGTCGTAAGCTGCGAACTCACTTTCCATCGTAAATGTTCGCACGTTGCCCGGTGCAGTTCGCTAAGTACGCGTCGAGCTCATTTTGGCGCGCCGGTTCCCTCGAAATCTCCGCCGAGAGCCAGGTACAGATTCACACGCTCGCGGAGGCGGGAGGCGCGGACTTGTGTGAATTGGACTTTCGCGGCGAGGTTTTCCCCGGTGAGACGCAAGACCGTGAACATGTCGATCTGGCCCTGTTCGAGCTGCTCCCTGCTGAACTTGATCGAATCGGCACTGCTCGAAACCGCATCGCCCAGCGCGCCTTCGCGTTTACGTAAATAGTAATCGGCGGCGAGAGCGTCTTCGACGTCTTGGAACGCGCGCAATGCGGAGCCCACGTAGCTTGCGGCGGCTGCTTTTTGCTCGGCGGTGCGGAGATCTTGCGCAGCTTGAAGTTCACCGCCAAAGAAAATCGGTTGTGTGATCCCACCGGCGAAACTCCAGACGAGTGCATTGAGCGTGCCGACTGAGTCGAGGTCCGCACTTCCGAGTCCACTCGTGGCGCTGAGCGCAAAGCGCGGCAGGCGCGCCGTGCGCGCCTCGTTTACCCGATGAAAGGCAGCTGCGAAGCGGCGCTCGCTGGCGATGAGGTCCGGGCGGCGTTCGAGGATTTGCGCGGGCAGGCCGGCGGGCACGGCTCTTGGTTGACCGGGGAAGGAACGTCGCACATCAAACCTGCCAGCAGGGTAGCGACTGGTCACGACCTCGATGGCGCGAATCGTCTGCGCCCGTGCCGCCTGCGCGGCGTAGAGCGCATCTTCGGCGGCCGCGGTGCGCGACTTGATTTGCGAAACGTCGAAGTCGCTCGCAAACCCCTGCTGTTTGCGCACGTCAGTGAGCTTTGAGTACTCCTGGTAGATATCGAGCGTTTCCTGTGCGTTGGCTTCCTGTTGCGCAGCCTCGATGGTCGAGATATACGCGCGTGCTACGGCAGCGGCGAGTGATTGCCGGGCAAATTCATAGTCGGCTTCCAGCGCTTTGCTTTCGGCCTTGGCGGCAGCTTTTTTCGAGCGAATGCGGCCCCACACGTCGGCTTCCCATGCGGCACCCCCCGCGATGCCATATACCCAACGCCGTGATGACGAGTTCGTGCTGGTGTCGAGTCCCGCGCCGCCGCTGTCCTCCGTTCCCGAACCCCCGAAGCTCGGCGGATTAATGTCGCGACCGACGTCGCGACCAAGTTCCTGTCCCTGGCGCTCGCCCAAACCTTTCATCGCGATCCGCGGGTAGAGCGATGATGCAGCGATGCGGACAGCAGCGCGCGATGCTTCCACGTGGGCGGCGGCGGCCTTCAGATCGGGATTCCGCTCCACGGCGTCCGCAACGAGTGCACTCAGCTCCGGGTCGCCGAAATTGCGATCCAGTTCGGCACCACGGTGCCGCTGCGATGCGATCCGGCCCAGCTTCCCGGGATCTTCGCGCGAGCCGATTCAGGCATGATGTCAGCGCCGGTTGGCGGATTTTTCAGAGCGCAGCCCGCAAGCACGAGGCTGCTAGCGGTAACAGAAGCAGGCGTAGCGCGGAGCGTTCATCGTTTGATCCTAGTGGCCGCCGAAGAGAGCGGAGAGGTGTTTGATGACGAACCAGTCGAACTTCGCCGTGATGTGGACGATCACGCGGCGGAGGATCTGGATCGCCGTAATATCGTTCGTGTAGATCGCTCCCCCACCGCGGGCGCCCGCAGCGAGGAAGACGTCTTTATCCTTCCCATCTGTGAGCAGTCGCACTGCGATGCGCGCTTTGGGCGCCGACACGGGCATGGTGTTGGGGAGGTTGCCGTTGATCGGCAGCTGGCCTTGTGCCGTCGCCCAAAGGATGGAATCGACCTTGCACTTGATGATGCGGCCCGGATACACCTTCATAAAGATTTCCGCTTCATCGCCGGGTTCGACGTAGCGCAGTTCGTTTTGCCGGTAGAATGCCAGCAGCCACGGATCGTCCTCCTGGATGAAGCTCATCACGGGCATTGTCGCGAACTGGGTCGCGCGCACGCCGGGTTGCAGGGAAAGGTTGGCGACGCGACCGTTGGAGGGAGCAAGGTAGACGCAGCCTTCGAGGTCGAATTTCGCATTGATGAGGTCGGCCTCGGACTTGGCGATCTGCGCTCTGGCCTGCGATTCCGTGGCGTCGGCGGCAAGGAATTCGCTTTCAAGATTGCCGAGGTCGCTTTGCGCCTGCTCGAGGTCGGCCCGCTTCCCGGCCCCGGTCGCAGCGAGTGCTGTGAATTGCTCGACGCGCTTTTTCGCCAGGTCGATCCGCGGGGTCAGCGCGGCTTTTTTGTTCGCGGCATTGTTAAGTTGATCGTTCGCTCCGCGCAGCGTGGCTTCGGCGGCTTTCACCGCCGCCTCGAAGGGCACCGGGTCGATCTTGAAAAGCACGTCGCCCTTCTTAATCGGCCGGTTCGGTTGAAATCGGCACCTCGGTCACCTGGCCGGTTATGCGCGGAACAATCGGAATCACGTAGTTCATCGCGCGCACGTCGTCAGTTGCTGGCGCGGCAATGTTCAGAAGGAGGAAAAGACCCATCATTGCCACGATGGGCAGCGTGATGACAATGACCGCCGCGGTAAAGTTCATGGGCAGCCACTTGAATTTATAGAAAATGAGCCAGACGAAGAACCCGTAGATGCCAAGCAGGATGACTTCCATTACGCCTTCCCTCCCTTAATCTCCGCTTCGAGTTCCGCGACACGGGCGCGGAGTTGTTCGAGTTCAGTCGTGGCGGATTTTTTTCCGGCCGGTTTTCTCGTGTGAGTCATCGACATCCGTGCCGTACACCATATTGTAAAAAACCGGCTTTGAGTAGGCCCAAAGCCATGCGATCGGCCAGAGCAGTCCGCCGAAGCAAAGCGAGAGCAGGCACAGGCACTTGATAGCTCCGAGCTGTGGATGGTGCCGCTTTTCGGCAACCTTTTCAGGGAGAATATGGACCAGCAGGAAGACCCCGATCAAGACGGGCGGGACGATGATGAACGCGAACCACGCAATGACGCCCGCGACTGTATCGAGCGTCTCGCCGTGGAGGAACGAGGCGTGGGCGCGCGATGGTAATGCCAGGAACGTTAGAACAACGAACAGAACGAAACGTCTGCCGCGAGGCCGCCGCGGGCTATCAGAGGATTGGATGGCTGAACCTTATTAGTTTCATGTTTCAATCACGTGTTTTTTTTGTGTTGGATGTATTCGTGTGACGAAATCAAATCCGTTGTCCGAACCAAGAAAAATGGCCCCGGTCGGATTTTCCCAGAAAGCGAAGAGGACTCGAATCGTAATCACGCGCGAACGAAATTAAAACGACAGATACTATCATAGGCGAGTCCAATGGGTTTGATTCCTTTCCTGCTTCTGTTCCGAAACGCCGTAAATTTACTCGACCGCCCATCGCTTCGTATATTGGACCTTAGCCTTATACTGGTCGCATGGTACCTTCACAAGCTTTTTTGCCTGCGCCGTGAAGCGAATCGTCGCCATCGACTCGACGGACTTACTAAGCGGCGACAATAAATGAGCAGTTCATGGCTATTGGACCAAAGTCCCATAGCGTCCTACACCGAATACTTGGTATTTATTCGCGGCGGCAGAATTCGAAGCAAGACCTCTGCGCCACAAGAAACGGACCTCGCAAATGGTTAACTATTAATTCACCTCACAAAATCATGTCTACTCAATCGCCAAAAACATCCAAGTCCCCATCCCGTTCTTCTGTCGGTATGTTTAGCGCCGGCGAGGCTCGCTGTGATCGCTGGCAGGATCTGGCTCATGCCGGCCAGACTCTTGTCGCCCAATCTTCCTCCGGCGCCTCTACGAAGGAAACGCTCGCCAAGGTGGAAGCCCTGCTTGCACCGCTCGGAGCTATGGAGACCTTTCGTGCTTATCCGGGGGAGACGATGATGACTGCGCTGAAAGATGCGCTGAGTCGGAGTGACTATTCCACTTTCTCGAGAATCACCAACCGCATCGCGAAGGCAATCATCACCGGATCCTATCGTCGTTCCGCGAATGCCTGGAAGGTGGGCGAGGAAGGGAGAAGGAAGGGAACGATCGTCTGATGAAGGATTATTTTGATACGGGCGATCTCACTAAACCCTACTTTGAGGTGTTGATTGTCAGTGACGACCCGTCGCCGGAACAGGTGCGACAGGGACGCACGGAACTTCGGCAGCTTCGGCGTCCGGAAGATCCGTTTGTGTATGAAGCGGTCACGGTACCGAGCTTCGAAGACGGCATCCTCGGAGTGGTGATGAATGCCGATGTGCAGGCGGTGGTGATTAGGGACAACTTCCGCTTTAAATCCCAATTCGACGCGCCGCTCCTGCGCACTTATCTGCAGCAGCATCTTTCTCTGAAACCCGGCTCCATGGAGCCGAAAAATCACGGAGTGGCTCTCGCCCGAGCCATTCGGAAGATCCGCCCCGAGCTGGACGTTTATCTAATCATAGATGGCGCGGTGGAAAAGATGGCGAGCCATCTCGATTCCAAAAACATCCGGCGCGTCTTCTATGGGATCGAAGATCTGATGGAGATCCACCTGGCTCTTCATGGAGGGAGTGAACCAGCGCTACGACACGCCGTATTTCAATAACCTGAAAAACTACGCGCGCCGTCCGATCGGCACCTTCCACGCCCTGCCGGTGGCACGCGGCAAGTCGGTCTTCAATTCGCACTGGATTCGGGACTTCGGCCACTTCTACGGCGCCAACATTTTTATGGCTGAATCTTCCGCCACCACTGGCGGGTTGGATTCGCTCTTGGAACCGACGGGCAATATTAAAATTGCCCACGAAAAGGCAGCACGCGCATTTGGTTGCCAGCAGCTGTTTTTCGGAACGAACGGTACCTCGACCTCTAACAAGATTGCGGCGCAGGCCATCGTACGGCCGGGAGACATCGTGCTCGTGGATCGGAACTGCCACAAGTCGCACCATTACGGTCTCGTGCTTTGCGGCGGTCAGCCGCTCTATGTGGAAGCCTATCCGCTAACCGAATATTCGATGTATGGCGCGGTGCCGCTACGCACGATCAAGAAGGCCTTGCTCGACCTAAAGTCGGAAGGACGTCTCGACCGCGCACGCATGCTGTTGCTCACGAACTGCACCTTCGATGGCCACATTTATAACGTGCCGCGTTTCATGGAAGAGGTGCTCGCGATCAAGCCAGACATGGTCTTCCTCTGGGACGAGGCCTGGTATGCCTACAACCGTTTCTCGCCCTTCCATCGCATGCGCTCAGCCATGGGGGCGTGCGAGGCATTGCGCGAGAAGTATGCCACCGAGGCCTACCGAGCCGAGTATAACGAGTTCAAGAAGAAGCACGGTAAAATTGACCCGAAGAATGAGAAGCAACTACTCAACACGCATCTGTTGCCCGATCCGGATGCCGTAAAGATCCGGGTCTATGCGACGACCTCGACCCACAAGTCGCTCTCCTGCTTCCGTCAGGGGTCTTACATCATGGTGAATGATGATTGCTGGGAGAGCACGGAGGCGTCATTCAAAGAGGCGTTCTTTGCTCACACCAGCACCTCACCCAATCTCCAGTTGATCGCGTCACTCGATGTGGCCCGCCGACAAGCAGAACTCGAAGGGTATGAGCTGGTGGGCCGCTCCATCGAACTCTCGCTGATCCTTCGCCGCGAGGTGAACAAACATCCGCTCATCTCCAAATACTTCCGCATCGCGACCAACGCCCAGATGGTGCCCGCCGAATACCGGGCCAGCGGATTCGAAGACTTCCATGCGGACGGTGTGACTTGGAAAACCATCTACGACGCATGGGCGACCGACGAGTTCGTTTTGGATCCTACTCGTATCACTCTGTTGTGCGGTTCCGCCGGGTTTGATGGCACTCAGTTCAAGGGGTTGCTTGCAAGTAAGTTCGACATCCAGCTCAATAAGACCTCGCGCAACAGCGTCCTGCTCCAGACGAACATCAACAACACCCGCAGTGACATTGCCTACCTGATCAAGGTTCTCGCTGACATGTCGCGCGAATTGGATCGCAGGCTCTCGACTGATCACGAGGAGAAGGCGGCGTTTGACGCCCGCGTGAAGAGCCTGGTTACCGACGTTCCCGACCTTCCCAACTTCAGCCGCTTCCATGACGCCTTCCGCGAAGACCCCCGCGGCAAGACCAACGAAGGGGACATGCGCACACCCTTCTTTCTCGCCTACGACGAGAATAACTGCACGCATGTAAAACTAAACAGCAAGGAGATCGATAATCTGGTTAGGCGCGGCCAGGCCGTCTCCTCGAACTTCGTCATTCCATATCCTCCGGGCTTCCCGATCATGGTACCCGGCCAGGTCATTACAGCGGAGACCATCGAGTTCATGCGGAAGCTCGATGTGAAGGAGATCCACGGCTACCAGAACGCTTTGGGTTTGAAGTTGATCAAGCCGGAAAAGCTCGGCGCCGAAATAATGAAAGGAAAGAAGAAGAGCAATTCGCCGGCGCGCACCCGCCCACGAAAGACCACACTAAAATCCTACCACCTACAGAAAAAGCGACGGACATTAAATATGATCGAGTGGTTTTTCACGACGCTGCGACCTACCCCGAGATCGCGATCTTCCTCACGCTTGGTTTCGGGTACTACTTTGGAAGTTCTCGTTCAAGGGTATCGGCCTGGGCGCGGTCACCGCGACCCTGCTCGCCGGTGTCCTAATCGGACAGATTGGGATCACCATCTCGCAGCCGCTGAAAGCGACAGTCTTCCTGATGTTTCTGTTCGCCGTCGGCTATTCGGTTGGGCCACAGTTCGTTCGTGGCGTAGCCAAGGACGGCGTACCGCAGGCGCTGTTCTCCGCAGTCCAGTGCGTGCTCTGCCTGGTAACTCTTGTCGTCATCGCCAAGCTGGCCGGCTATGACCTTGGTTACTCCGCTGGCCTGTACGCCGGATCGCAGACCATTTCGGCTTCGATGGGTCTGGCGACAGACGCCATCAACCGGTTAGGCCTGGACGCAGACAAGACGAAGGCCCTCCTCGACTCGATGCCGGTCGCCTATGCCGTCAGCTACTTGTTCGGCACCATTGGTTCCGCGCTGGTTATCGCGCTCCTGGGCCCGTGGTTACTCCGGATCAATCTCCCCGCCGCGTGTAAGGATTATGAGGAGAAGCAAGGCGGGACGAAGGAAATGGGCGGCGCCGGTTCCGCCTGGCATCGGTGGGAGCTGCGCGCGTTCCAGGTGAAGCCCGGAGGAAAAGCGGTGGGACTCCGCGCCGCGGAAGCGGAAGCGCTGGTGCCCGACGCGCGCGTATTTGTGCAGCGTGTTCGTCACAACGGGACCATCGAGGAGGCAACAGCCGATACCGTGCTGCGCGAGAACGACGTTGTGGCCGTTGTCGGTGCGCGGGAGGTGCTGGTGAATGTGCTCGGCGCGACCGCCCAGGAAGTGGAGGACCCGGAGTTATTGCACGTGCCGGTGGCTGGCGTGGATGTTTATGTGACTAACAAGGCGATCGATGGAAAAACGCTGGCCGAGGTGGCGAAACTCCCGGCCGCGCGCGGTGTCTTTCTGCGCAAGATCACTCGGGGCGCGACGGCCACGTCGATCTCCCATCCTGCCGAACACCAAGATCCAGCGTGGCGACATCCTGACCGTCGTTGGGCGAACGCAAGACACAGACGCAGCCACCAAGATGTTAGGCGTACCCGACCATACGACCGATGTTTCCGACGTTGCATTTATCGGCGCCGCGATCGCTCTCGGTGCGCTACTCGGCTCGTTAGCCCTCAAAGTAAAAGGGATACCGCTCACGCTCTCGACCGCCGGCGGCGCTCTTGTCGCCGGGATCGTCGGCGGCTGGCTGCGCTCCGTCCGCCCGACCTTCGGACGTATCCCATCGCCCACCGTTTGGTTCATGAACTCGGTCGGCCTGAACATTTTTATCGCCATTGTCGGCATTTCCGCCGGCCCAGGATTTATCAGCGGCCTGAAGACACAGGGCGTCAGCCTGTTCCTGTGGGGCGCCGTGGCGACCACGCTCCTCTGGTTCTTGGAATGTTCATCGCCAAATATCTCTTCCGTTTCCACGATGCGCTCACCCTCGGCATCGTTTCCGGCGCGCGGACGACGACGGCATCACTTGGCTTGATTTGCGATATAGGCAAGAGCCAGGTGCCTGCGTTCGGCTACACTGTCACCTACGCCGTCGGCAATATCTTCCTCACCATCTGGGGCATGGTCATCATCATGTTGCTGTCATGAGATCAATCTCCCTAACATCTTTCACCAACAAAGAGAACTATGAGAAAATCAAGCGAACCCACAATGTTCAGAAAGAAAAAAACAACCGTATGAGAAAAAAGCGTCCATTATCGATGTATGCGCGCTCACCAAGAGGATTGACTTAAACTCAGCCCGTTCGAGCTGAAAGATTAACTGATCAAACGCAAAGTGGCCGAACGCGATGATGTGGCCCAATTCCTTTCGTCACGCCGGTCGCGGCAACCCGAACTGGATCTGCACCACGCCACGCGAAGCCTACGGAACCCTCCTCCGCTTCGGCCTCACGGAGTGCCGCCGGGTATCGAAGATCCCCCGGCCTGGGCCGGATCCCGGCTCCCGGGCTTGCTAAGCGGTTCGAGACCTTCCTGGAGGAAAACCCCAAGGCGCCCGGCGCATCATGCTGCAGACGAGGTTCACTTGGCCGGGAAAGGTTGAAGTTCAACCCCGATGCCTTCGCCTATGAACTGGGCCAGGGCATCATCGGCGACTCTATCCTGTGCCCGGCGGATGCTCCGCTGCACACGAGCGCGTCGTGCACGAGTTCCTCGTGAGGAAATGTGCGAATCAGCGTCCGGCGGGCAATTTTGACATCTTCGCGGTCGAGGGCGGCACCGCGGCGATGTGCTACATCTTCGAGTCGCTGATCAGCAGAACGAGCTGATCCACCGCGGCGACACCATCGCCCTGGCCGTCCCGACGTTCACCCCCTACATCGAGATCGCCCACATGGACCGCTTTGTCCTTCAAGGTGGTCAATATTGATTGCGTGCGAAGGAATACCGGAAGGACCGGGAGCCACACGTGGCAGTATTCGGATGCGGAGATCGACAAGCTCGCCGACCGGGTGTTGAAGGCGTTCTTCCTCGTGAACCCCGGCAATCCCCTCGCCGTCCGCTTGGCCATGAGCCGGCCAAGGCGATGCGGCGGCTGGTGCAGCTGGTCAAGAGCAAGCGGCCCGATCTCATCATCATCACCGACGACGTGTACGGCACGTTCGTCCCCGGCTTCCGTTCGGCGATGGCCGAACTGCCGCAGAACACCATCTTCGTCTATTCCTATTCCGAAACCATTTCGGCTGCACCGGCTGGCGCCTGGGTGTGGTGGCCGTCCACCAGAACAACATCTTCGACAAGATGATCGCCGCGCATCCCGAGCCGATCAAGAAACTGCTGGACAAGCGCTACGGCGGGCTGACCCTCGAGCCGCGCAAGTTCGCCTTCATCGACCGCATCGTAGCCGACAGTCGCGACATCGCACTCAATCACACAGCCGGGCTGTCGCTTCCGCAGCAGGTCATGATGACGCTGTTCTCGCTCAGCGAGCTGATGGACGAAAAGAAGGCCTATCAGAAAGCCTGCATCGGCATCTGCAAGAAGCGGGTCGAGGCAACGATCGAAGGACTGGACATCGAAGTCGGTCCGAATCAGTACTTCGACTACTACTACGGCCTGATCGATTTCGAGTTTTTTGCCCGCAAATACCTGGGCGAGGACGTGGTCAAGTGGATGAAGGCGAACGTGCACCCGCTCGACATCGTGTTTCGGCTGGCCGAGGACCACGGCATCGTCCTGCTCAACGGCGGCGGCTTTGCCGCTCCCGATTGGTCGGTGCGCATATCCTTCGCAAACTTGGAGAATCACGTCTACGACGACATCGGCCGGGCCGTGCGTGCCATCGCGCGCGGATACAGGCAGGCTTATGAGGCAGCTACAGGCAAGAGTGCCGCGCCAGCCCCGACGAGATCGCCTCTTGCGAAACGCTAGTTCGCTTACTTCGCGATGCTGCTGTCGCAAATAGAAAGGAAAGAAGGGTAAAAATATTACCCCTGACCTGGAGAAAGCCAATGCTAGCAGGCTCCGGTGAAGGTCAGCCCCAGCAAACCATTATGAGCATACGAACTTCTCTCCGTGACTCCGCATGCACAGCAGTGGTACTACTGACCGTGTTGAGCGGCACAAGTACGGTCCTCGGCCAGCAGGAGAAGGAGATAGACGTCTGGATGGCCGCCCCGTCTGATCTCACCCTGGCGGTGACGCAAGTCCCTCCCGTCCTAACCGTGACGCAGGTCGCTCCCACCGATCCCGCACTCACATCTGTCGAGGAAGGGCGCACGGAACTCGATCAGTCATTTATCATGCCCCAAGCGCCGCCCCCGGAAAAGCCCGGAGCTTTCCTGGCTGCCCTGAAAGATACGAAGTTCGAACTCAACTTCCGGACCTTCTACTTCGATCGCAGTGACTTCAGTGGCGCAGAGAAACAGGCGTGGGCCATCGGCGGATGGCTGGGAGCGAAGACCGGTTACTTTTTCGACCATATCGCGTTCGGAGCGACGGTTTACACTTCCAACCCAATATATGCCCCTGACGACAGGGATGGAACCGGCCTCCTGGCGCCCGGGCAGAATGGGTATACGGTCCTGGGCGAGTTCTACGCCGATGTCAGGATCATGAAAGACATGAACCTTAACATCGGAGCCAAGGGCTACGACACGCCTTTTATCAATCGCAATGATACTCGCATGACGCCGAATACTTTTGAGGCAGTCGTCTTGAATGGCCGCGTGGAGGTTGGCAACAGCAGCAGCGACGCCGGCACACCCACGGACAGCGTGGACCTGAGCAAAGATGGAAAAGAAGTCGCGGCCCCGACACCAACCCCGGCCCAAGACGTCGGGGCTATAAGGTACGGACTGGGGTATTTCTACAAAATAAAAGCGCAAAACGACAGCGAATTCGTTTCGATGTCGGAAGACGCGGGGGCTGATGTTGAGCGAGGCGTGTGGGCCGCGGGTGCCATTTACGAGAAGGGAAAATTTAACATTGGTGCGATCGACTATTATAGCGAAGACATCATCAATATCGCATATGCCCAAATGGGTTTCGAACTCCCGCTTACCACCGACTGGCGGCTGAGGTTCGCTGGTCAGTACGTGGACCAAGGCAGTGTCGGGAATAACGACCTGCAGGGCCACAGCTTCTCGGGCCATCAATTCGGCGTCAAAGTAGACCTCCCTATCCGCAACGCGCTGTTTACCGCGGCTTTCACCCAAGCCTGGGGGACTGCCAACCTGCAAAGCCCGTGGAGCGGCTATCCCGGCTATACGAGTGTTCAGGTTCAAGACTTCAATCGAGCGGGGGAAGGCGCGTTTCTTCTCCGGGCTGGTTATGACTTTCCCTGGGTAAAAGGGCTGAACGCCTATGCCTTGGCGGTGTTTGGCACGGACCCGGATCTAGCGGGGCAGTTTCGGCAGAACGAGTTCGATTTCAATCTCCAGTGGGCGCCGCCCAAAGGCGTCCTGGAGGGTTTGTCGCTTCGTCTGCGCTATGCGGTCGTCCAGCAGTTTGGAGGAGACGTCCACAACCTTACCGATTTCCGTGCGATTTGTAATTACGTGATCAAGTTCTAACAAGCCGGCCAGCACGGAGGAATGTCATCGCCCTAACGACTCCTGCGATCAATAACCACAACTTGAAAAGGCAGCCTTACCATGAACTATCTGACTAACGCCCTTAGAGAGCATCAGGAACTCGCGGTCTTCTTAACCTTGGCGATCGGCTTCTTCATTGGCCGCCTTAAGATTGGGACGTTCAGCCTGGGCACGGCCGTGGGCACGCTGCTCGCGGGAGTCGCGATCGGGCAAATGAACATCCAGGTTCCAGCCGTGGTAAAGTATGTCTTCTTTGATCTCTTTCTCTTCACTACCGGCTACAAGGTGGGACCCCAGTTCTTCCGCGCGCTGAAGAAGGATGCGTTGCCGCAGCTTGCCATCACGCTCGTCCTCTGCGTCACGTGCCTGCTCGCCGCGTACACCGCTGCGAAACTCCTCGGTTACGACGTGGGCACGGCAGCTGGTATGCTGGCCGGTGCATTCACGGAATCCACCGTCATTGGAACCGCAAGCGATGCCATCGGTCGCGTGGCCAGCATACCGGACGCGGACAAGACGAGCCTAATTAATAACATCCCGGTTGCTTACGCCGTTACTTATCTGGTCGGCACGGCGTTAATCGTCTGGTTTCTCCCGAACGTGGGTCCGACGCTGATGCGGGTTAACCTGAAGGAGGAGGCCCGAAAACTCCGCGCGAAGATCGCAGCCTCGGGCGGTGGCGAACCGGAGACGCTCTCAGCATACCAAGCCCTGGCGGTTCGCGCGTACCAAGTTTCGAATCCGAATTTGATCAATCGGAATGTGGGCGAACTGGAGGCCCGTCCCAAACAAGCTCGGGTCTTCATCTCCCGGATTCGACGGGAGGGCAAGATCATCGAGTGCGACCCAGACACGGTCGTTCGCGAGGGTGACGTCATCGCGGTCCTGACGCGCTCGGAATTGCTAACGGCCCGCGGGGGAGAGATCGGAGCCGAAGTAGAAGACAAAGAACTCTTAAGTTTTCCGATCGAGGTGCTCGACGTGGTGATCACCAACAAGTCTTTCGTCGGCAAAACTATCGTAGATCTGGCGACCTTCGAGTTCGCGCGCGGTGTCTTTTTGAAGAAGCTGACCAGGACTGGCGAGTCGATGCCGTTCTCTCCCGCGACACAGGTGGAGCGAGGCGACGTACTGACTCTCGTCGGAGCTACGCGCGACGTCGCGCGCGCGGCCAAGGAGCTCGGCTACGCCGATCGCCAGACGGTGATGACGGACATGATCTTCGTCGGTTTGGGGATCGTCCTCGGCGGCTTCATGGGATTGCTCACCGTTACAGTTGCGGGTCTGCCACTCACGCTGACCGCCAGCGGGGGCGCGTTGATCATGGGTCTGGTATTCGGCTGGCTGCGCGCGGTTAACCCGACATTCGGTCGGATCCCAGGGTCCGCCATGTGGATCTTCGACACTGTGGGTTTGACCGTCTTCATGGCTTGCGTGGGGCTTGCCGCAGGGCCCAGCTTTTTTTCGGGGCTCCAGAAGTCGGGGATCAGCCTGGTCTTTGTCGGCGTTATCATCGCGATTCTCCCGCACACCGTGTCTATCTTGTTCGGTCGTTATGTGCTGAAGATGAACCCCGTGATTGTCCTGGGTGCTTGTTCCGGCGCGGGGACGATCACCGCTGCGCTTCGCGCGATCCAGGAAGAGGCGGAGAGCGACCTCCCTGCTCTCGGCTACACCGTGCCCTACGCGATTGGCAACATCGTGCTCACGGCATGGGGGCCAGTTTTGGTCGCCATGATGACGTAGGTGGTCTCGTACCAGCATGGTGTGGGGGGCGGTTAGGCAATTCTTCGCGTCCCGTGAGAACAACGACCTTAGTCTTTGTGTTTTCAGTGCTCCTTCTAGCTGGCTGTGCATCCAATCGTTCGTCGGAGCAGCACCCATCTAACCGGAGCTTCTTCGACTCTCCAGATGTTGACAGTCTTCATTAGCTCGATTTCGGAGATCCGCAGCGCGGCCTCAACTAGTGGACAATCACCTTCATCCGAGCTACGCGCGACGACCAGGGAGGATGCCCGGTTATGAGGAGCCATTTCACACTTCCGATTTACATCGATCTAAGCGCGACATGCCTCTACGCCATGACCGGCGCCTTGCTCGCGATTCGCCGGCACTATGACGTGATCGGCTTGTTCGTGCTGGCGCTGGTGAGCGGAGTGGGCGGCGGTTTGATTCGGGACGGCATTTTCATTCAACACGGACCGCCCATTGCGATGAGCGATGGGCGTTATCTTGCTGTTGTTATTCTCGGCTGTATTGCCGCGGCTTTATTTCGCAATCACATCGCTCGTTTGCAAACTGCCTTTCTGTTTGCCGATGCGCTTGGGTTGGGTTGTTACGCGGTCGTTGGTGTTGAGCACGCGCTCAACGCCCAGCTCCCGATTCTGACCGCGATCATGATCGGCGTCGTGACTGCCTGCGGCGGCGGGCTGTTGCGCGATGTGCTGGTGCGCGACGAACCGCTCCTGTTCAAACCGGGACAGTTCTACGTGCTCGCCGCCTTGATTGGAGCAAGCCTGTTTACGTTGCTGATCTTGTACCTCAAGATGTCGGCAGCAACAGCAGCATTGCTGTCGATTGGCTGTTGCTTTGTCTTTCGCATGCTCGCCATTGCCTTCAATTGGAAAACAGTCTCGGTGTTGCCCACATCACCTGAGCAGCCGTAAGCTGCGATTCCACCTGCGCGGGAAGCCAAACCATTTTGCACGACGGCAGACTTTATTTGCTTACCAATTTCTTTTTCGCTGCCGCTAGTTCCTTGAGTTTTCCTTCATCCACTTTGGGATACGCCAGATCAAGGGAGGCGAGGGTTTCAATCACCGCCGCGGCGACGACGACACGCGTGAACCATTTGTTGTCCGCCGGTACCACATACCATGGCGAGTCTTTCGTTGCGGTTTCCTGAATCATTTCTTCGTACGCTCCCATGTAATCGTCCCAAAAGTCGCGCTCACTCGCGTCGTTGGAGGAGAACTTCCAGTTTTTCAGCGGGTCATCGATTCGCTCAAGGAATCGTCGTTTCTGTTCCTTTTTTGAAACGTGTAGAAAAAATTTTCGCACAACCACACCATTCCTCGCCAGATACTGCTCGAAATTGCGGATGTCTTCGAATCGCTCTTCCCAAATCTTTTTGCCTACGAGTTTTGGAGGCAGCTTTTCTTTTGCCAGGAATTCGGGATGCACCCGGACGACGAGCACTTCTTCATAATAACTGCGATTAAAAATTCCAATGTGGCCCCGATTCGGCAGATTTTTCATGCACCGCCAGAGGTAATCGTGATCTAGTTCCTCGGCTGAGGGCGATTTAAACGAATTGACCTCGCAACCCTGTGGATTTACGCCCGACAGGACGTGCTTGATGGCGCCATCTTTTCCAGCCGCGTCCATTGCTTGAAAGATCAAAAGCACCGCCCACTTGTCCTGGGCGTATAGCTTGTCTTGCAACTCGGCCAGGGCTGTCACGCCCATCGCCAGCGCTTCCTTCGATCTCGGTTTGTCTGCCTCTTTGGTGAAATCAAGCGTGTCGTCTGGATCGACGTCTTTGAGGCGGAAGTCTTTGCCTTTGTTGATACGAAATGGCTTGGCTAGTTCATTGGCTGTTTTGATGATCTCTTTTGTTTTCATTAGCTCTCAATGATTGATAATAACTTTCCAGCGGGGTCTCATGCTGAGTAATCGCGTTGATCGCCTAATTCAAGTATTCTGGGGTGGCAAAAGATAGAGCGCCGTAGCGAAAATCAGATAAACCAGGATCGCGAGCACGCCGACGAACCAGGCGGAGCGGCCAGACGTGGTCACCAAAGATGCGGTGAGCGTTGCGAACAGAATCATTGCGACTGCACCGGGCCAGAAATTCAAATCCATGGGAGCGGGGCCGATCAAATAACTCAGCAGCACGAGAACCGGAGCAACGAAGAGCGCAATCTGCGCGGCGCTGCCAAGTGCAATGCTCACGCTCAAATCGAGGCGATTCTTGCGCGCGGCGGAAAACGCAGCCGCCATTTCGGCAGCTGCGCCCACCAGGGCCACAACAATGAACCCAACGAAGGCGGGGCTCATTCCGAACGCGGTCGCCGCGTACTGAACGGATCCGACAAACACTTCGCTTACCAATGCGACGAAAACCGTAACAGCCGCGAGCGTGGCGAGCGCCAGACCGATCGGCCACGCCGCTTCATGTTCCTCGGCCGTGCCGGCGAACAATTCGCGATGCGTGTTGAGTGAAAACCAGAGACCGAGACCGTATGCCAGCAACAGCAAAAATGAGAGTGCCACGCTCAGGGTTTTGGTCGAGCCGCCTGTGCCTAACGAATCGCGCGCGGACACGGCGGACGGAATCAGAAGCGCTATTGTGGCGAGAAAAAGCAAGCCGGCCTGAAATCGCGCGGCGACACGATTGAATTCCTGAACATGATAGCGGAGTCCGCCGAGCAGGAACGATGCGCCCAACATAAACAACGAATTCGTCACGATCGCGCCGGCGACCGATGCCTTCACCAACGTATATTGTCCTGCCTGTAAAGCAGCGATCGCGATGACAAGCTCGGTTAGATTGCCAAGTGTTGCGTTAAGCAGACCGCCCACCGAATCGCCCGTCTCCGCCGCGACAGATTCCGTCGCGTGGCTCAGCAGAACAGCCAACGGCAAAATCGCGAGCACCGAAAGAACGAAATGCAGCGTGTGCGCTTCGTGGTTGAGTTTCTCGGCTGCTAGCGCGATGGGAACAAACACAAGCAGCCAAAGAAGCGGGTTGCGACGGATTTCTTGAAGAAGCAGCTTCATGGCACCATGATTCAGTTTCCACAAACGCTTGCAATCGGAAATAGGACTAAGGTCCAATTGGGTGCCCCCATGGATTCGATTAAAAGAGAAATCGCTGGATGCATTCTGACAGAACGCTTGATCGGACGTGTACCGTCGCCAACCGAAAATGACTCATGGCCGCCGCGGTTATCGCCTATCAATACCTCTTCGATCGCCTAACGAACCATATTCAACAGAATAACCTGAACCTATGCCATTCGAAAAATTCGATCTTAAGAGCCTCGACAAGGAGCGCCGCAAGGCAATCGCCAAATCCATTCGTTCCATTAGCGTTGAAGAACTAAAGAAGCTTGGCGAAGAGATTTTCCACTACGCCGATGACCCATGGCGCGAAACTTTCTTTCGATTCATTGCCGAAAATGCCGGCGCCACATTTCATCACGCGATCACGAGCGACGGGGTCAACATTGTTTATTGCCGCGACAAAGACAAAGGCATGTGGTTCCTGCCCGGAAGCGGAATGGGACCATTGCAGGCGACTGGCCGCCAGATCATGAAGGACATGATCGCGGGAGCGCATTGAGCACACGAGAGGCTTTCAGTTTCAACTCGGCCAATACCGAGTGACGAAGTATCTTTCTTTAGCGCTGCAACCCCTTCATATTTCGATGGCCCTCAATTTGCGGATGCGAAGTTCCGCGAGCAGCCTCTCCCACCAACTGCTGTTGTTAGGTTTAGAAGTGAGGCCGGGCATGGCGAAAGATCGTTCACCGGCATAGCGAAAGATCGTTCGCCGGCTGCGAATATCGACGCAGATTGTGCGCTCATAAGTTTCAAGGAAATGCCAATTACGTCGGTGGAGGCCAACCACAAAGCGCTCGAGGTCGCGCGTGGGGAAATCGGCGGTCTTGCTGTCGAGCGAGCCGCCCTCATAAATGACTTCGAGCGTCGTCAGGACCTTGCGCCCCTCGACGTCGTCGAGTTTAACTGATTCATCTGGGAACCGGGCTAGAATCGCTGTCATTGACATGGAAGATTTCCTTTCCTGCTCGCCTGTTCACGGCCTGTTCTCAATGAGCGCCTCATAACGACCGCTCGTCCGTGTGTCACTCGAGAGAACAAATGCAACATCGTGCTCAAGCGTCATTGTCACGTATGCCGCTTTGCCTTTCTTATGGTCTGCTACTGTGTAAACCTGGTGAAAGGGGTTAACGACGCGTGCCCTGCTCCCATTTCCAGCGACTACCGCGGCGGCGACATCCAGGGCCACATGGCGGAGTTTATCTTGTGCCGGTGCAACAACTCCCCACCTCTCAAAGGTCGTCCTGCCCAGGACTTTTCCGCTGTTCACATCCGTCAGCGTGATAATCCCTTTCTCCACACTGACCCGAAGTTGCACAGGCAACGGTGTTCGAGGCTCTGCCGCACCTTGCGGCACGGGAAGGCGTTGCCCATCTTCATCCAGGCACCTGGCAAACAACATTGTCGCGATTGCCGCGAGTATCAAAGTTATCGTCTTCATCTTTACTCTCCTCCTTTGTCGCGATTGCCTTCGAGTGGCGTCGGTTCGCTCCACGGCGGCACCGGCTTTTGCGTATCGTAGTATGGGTAGCTTGGCCGCGGTGTGAGGTACGTTGAGACGCCGATCCAAAGGCCGAAGAGAAAAGCTAGCACTGCGATGATGGCTGCCAGTTGCTTGACATGAGTGAGGAGGAACGGACGGCTTTGAGAGATTACATCCCGTGTCCACAGTAGCGGGTCGTGGTGAATCTGTTGCCGGAACTCGGCGTAGGTGTGGATTTGGTGAGGCACGGCTATTGACTTGGTGAGCCTAGCGAATTTCACAAACAGCCTTTCATTTAGAGGTTGACTGCTCCGAATCCCCGCGGAACGAGGAGCCTTCTTCGGGAGGCGCTTTGAACAGCGGCCTCGCTTCGGAAGCTCGGGGCTCCAGGTGAATCTGGAGATCGCGCTAAGCGGTGTCTCAGCGAAGGTTAAGCCCCTCAACCGGCGTTTAGTCCGGCCGAAAGTGCGTTAAGACGTCGGGTGACGTGACCAAGGCAGTTTTAACACTGCTTCCAATCGCTGCCTATTGGACCTTAGTGCTATCCCTTTAGAGGGACATCAGGCTGCTTATGAGCATCCACGCTTACGAAGTTCACCCGTTGGCAGAGCCTTACCTAAAAAAAGCATTGACCTTCTCCCGAAAGTTTTGCTTGATAGAGAAATGAAAATCAAAACCATCGCACTGAGCTTGGGTTTAATTTTGGCCGCTGGGGCGTTATACGCGGCTGATCCTTTCGAGGGCACGTGGAAGCTAAACGAATCGAAGTCAAAGCTGACACGCGGCACCGGCAAGAATACGAAGGTCGTCTATGACAGTCGTCTAATCCGCGACAAGATGACAGTGACGGGTGACGGCGTTGATGCAGACGGAAAGCCTGTCCACATGGAGTGGAAAGGAAGATTCAACGGCAAAGATTACGAAGTAACCGGCGATCCCACTTCGGATATGCGTTCCTACTCGAAGGTAAATGATCATACCCTCAATATGATCAGCAAAAAGGGCGGAAAGGTCGTATCGCAGGGGCGGATCGTCGTGTCTGCCGATGGAAAAAGCCGGGTCGTGACTCTAAACGGAACCACCGCGAAGGGGAAAAGGTTTACGAACACCGCCGTTTACGACAAAGAATAATGCGTTAGGCCCGAGGCCTGAGGATCGGACATACAAATCGCCGAATCCATCGGATCCGCCCGGCGCTTTCTGACATGGAGATCAGTGCGTAAGCCACACGTATCTGCCTAAGTATAGCGGCAAGGCGTGTTAATACGCCAAGTTTTACAGCCGATCACATGATGCCGTGATTCGCTTGTACGATGAATCTGGCAACGTGATCGAGACGCACGTATAGGCTCTCTTTTTGCCGATTTCAAAGGGTAGCAACCCAACATTGGCAGTGACAATGATCATGTACGTATCGGTATGTCACCGAAGGTGGCCAGTGATAATCCGTCACGCCACGGAGTGTAATTTCTCGCTCGATGGCTTCCTTTTCTTCGAGGTCGTCCTTGACGTCATCATAGGCGTTGCTCTGCCACGGTCGCTTGTCCCAACTCCTGCGTGTCATGCTCAAGCAATAATTAAGTTCGTAGCGCCGCAGTTGCAGATCGGAAGTGGATAAATGTTGAATTTCATTCTGCGTCGAACAACAGCCTGGCACAACAAGCGCGGCTACGATTAGCAGTATTATCTGTTTCACGCTTCGGCTCCTCCTGTTCGCCTATTTTCAGATCCGTTTAGCGACGCAGAGTTTGCAGAAAATCTGGTCTGCTCGTCAAGCCCAATCGCCGCAACCGAATCGCTGATTCAAGTTCCAGAAACGCCGTCAGCTTTTCATCCGCACGCAACAACGAAACGGCTTCCCCGATGCGCGTCTACAATCCAGATTGTTCGACCCCCAAGAATCCATGGCTGAGACGCAGCCATAACTCCAGCCGGCTTGGCTGAGATTGTCTGCGATAATTTCCCATCACTTCACGGACTGCACGAAACCTTCTTACTGACTAATTCAGAAAACGACGTGCAGGAAGCGGTCAAGCAATTCGCCTAACGGGATCAAAGTCAGGACCAACGGCGCCACGGGCGCGAGCGAGATTACGGCCAACTGCAGCAGCGTCTCCTTGCCGAACGGCACGGGCTTCATGCCCTTCACAATTTCAAAGCTGTTGCCCAGATCGGCCAACGATTGGAGGTCCGCGCTGCCCACCAGCGGTTCGTCGGTCGGCGCTCCGCCGCGCAGCCATTTCTGGTCAAACTCGCGCACGTAACGCTGGGCGAGCCCGCCGTATTCCGCCAAGCCAAGGCGCTTGGTGCGAGCCAGGCGCGGAGTGAACACCAGCAGCGGCGCGAGCACGAAGAAGAGCATCATTGTCACCATCGCGAGGAGTTCCAACTTGAAGTCGGTCAGCTTCGCGCCGGCGTAAAAGATCTTGTTCGCCATAACGCCGGCGAGCAGCACGCCCTGGCCCGCCAGCAACGGAGCGAAGGCGTAGGTGACGGTGGAAAGAAAGCCGAGTCCGCCCGCGCGGTCGGGGTGAATAGCCACGAGACGTAGGTTGATCCGCGACACCTGCCAAAGAAATCGCGTCCAGATGAGCAGCCGGAAATACCAGCGCAGCAGAATGAACTGGACAAACGGCAGACTCACGCAGCCAAGCCACCAACCGGCGAGCGTCGGTTGCAGTTTCCTAGTCACCGTCGTTCCATACCACGTAGGCAAATCCATGGCCGCGTGCCTCCGCCAGATGAACAGAACGCCGACTCCGTAAACGAGCGCGATCAGGAGCACCTCCGTCAGCACGGAATTGCGCAGGCGCATTGCCGCGGCGATGGCCGCGTCAAACCTCCCGCGCTCCTCTCGTCGGGCAGCAAGCCGTGCTTCACAAACGTCCCCACGATGAGGCGCATCCGCCGGTGGACCACCAACTCCGCCCCAATGAGCAGTGGAAGCGCGAGCAGGAATCGGGCATGCACGTCCACATCGAGAAAGGCAACGGCACCTTGACGCTATCGCCCCATGCGTGTCCTTCGCAACGATCGAGAGAGCCAGCAACGGAAGCCACGTAATGAGTGCCAGGGCGATCACACGACGCCACACCAATTCCGCCACATCGCCGCAGAGATGCGCGCGCCGCAGGAGCTGAAAGAGCGGTCCGCCAAGGATCAGTGAGAAATCAGGCGGCTCTGACGAGAGCGGTTCTGCAGGTTCAGCGATGATTTTCAAAGATTTCACGCGCGGCGAATTGTGCCTTTTTTGATCTCTACACGGCAATAACGAAATGTCGCAGTTGTGTTTCTTTGAGTGTGGCGAACCAAGTCGCCGCCAATCACGTTTGAATCATCTTGCCGATCTCGAGACGTTCGCGGCAGAGCCTATTGCAGTAAAGAACGACCGGTCGACTGCGTCTGCAGAGGCCAGCACGATTGCGGCTGAAAAATAGTCTTGCAAGGGTTTGTGAAGAACTGTTAATAACTTGCAATAATTCCGGGAGGTTCGTGAAAATGGGCTGTCGTGTGAGAGACTTGGGCTTTCGTAGTCCCTACGACAAGGTGGGCTGCTTGTTTTATTTCGGCCGAATGCTGGACAAAATCCGTCGCCATGACAAAGGAGAATTGCCTCTCGAATATGAAGTGAACCTTGGAAAAGGTTTTGACGAAAAATGCGCAACCTTTCTCCGAGTTAGATACGAGCTGGTAGTCGAGTACGTGAACCACGGCCTCAACGACGCGGCAATTTTGCAGTCGTGTTTTGGGATGGGACATCGACCGTCCGAGGGTGAGATTCATATGTGGAATGAATTCATGCGAAAACGAGGCTGGAATGATGAACTTTCCGAGACGCTGGAAAGCGAGAAAAAAAGAAGCCATGGTTTCCAGATCGGAGATCCAGACAATGTTTCAATTCATTGATGCTGATGAAGGGCGCTTGGGTAACGACAACCATATAAACGGCTCCTCGCTCTCAAAGTATGGCAGGACAGGAAGTGGCGTTCCGGCCAAAGAATAGAGACCGTTCCCGCGCTCCAAAGGCGTGAGTAAACAGTCCGAAAGCAAGCGCGGCGTCGATCTGATTTCCGGGGTGCTGTTATTCGTCAATTTTCTCGGAGAGTTTCCTCGAAGCAGCACGCACTTGTTCGTCTGCGTTCTTTTAGGCTGTGTCATCGGATATACTGTTCGCATTTTGGAAGAACGCCGCGCTGAATTGAAGCGAATGAGGCGAATGCTTGATCGCTACATTGCAAATGCACAGGCAAACCTCGTTTTACAAAGTGACGAATTCTGGCGTCTGGGAATGCTTCAGAAAGTCGGGGCTGCGGAACTCAATGAGCGCGAATTGTCTCTCCTTTGCCGCCGAATCGTCAATTACGGACTACAAGACCCTCGACATCGAAAAATATCTACTGTCTTTAAAAATCACCGTGAGTCTCTAAGCGGGCTTTTACGTTGGGCTTCGAAGGAAGGTATCGACTTGAGTGACGCGTTGGCAGTCATGCGACGGCACGCCGAGGAGCTAGATCGACAAAGGGGCTTGCACTGACTAGCTCACAATTCCGTAAACATAGGCAAGCGCCCCGCACATAAACAAAGCCGGACAGCAAACCAAGAGACCGAACATTCGTCTCGGTTCGAAGAGACCGCTGTGCGCATTGGGGTTTCATCAACCCTCTACTATTGCTGAAATGATTCCCTAATCGGATGGCAGATTTAAGAGGTAAAAACATCGCTCCGATTGAACTAACACTGTAATTGCTACCCGTGCGAGAAGGGCCGGGATAACGCATCGCTATCGCTGCTTGTCGAGCGGTTTCGATGAAGCCGCGGTCACACGCTCCACTTTCGCAGCCAGGTCACGAGCCACGTGCTGCAGCATTACGGTCCGCGTCTCGGGGTTTGCGGTGAGATACCGCTCCAATGCTCCAACCTCCCAACGCATCGCTCGGCCCGGCTCCACTGTAACCGCATCAGCCTCAGCCGGAATGCCGCTGAGAATCAGGGCGGAGCCTACGAAGTCGCCAGCGATCAGATCAGCCAGGACACGGCCATCTCGCGTGACCCGAACTTTCCCACGGACGATCAGCGACACCGTCTCAGGAAGTTTACCTTTTTCTATGAGCCGTTGTCCAACCTCAAGCGTGGTCCAGGAACCAATGTTGAGAACCTGGAGGACTTTCCGCGCAGGTAAATCCCGGAAAACGAGCCGTCGAATATCTTCCTCCTCGGACGTCAGTTTAACTTCACGACGCTCAATGAAGAGACGCCATGATTGGAACAGATTGATCGCCGCAAACACGACACTCCAACTGAGCGGCGCCCACAGTGTCGTCGGCTGTAGCACGAAATACGGGATCGAGATGAGCGCGGCTCCCACCGCGAACAAGCGCAACCACAGAATGTCGCGAACGCTATAAGCCACCAATAGCAGCACGTTTGCCGCGTGAATGAAATAGTTTGGAAAGAAGGAGTTCATGGTTATTTCCTCTGTTTGGTCAGGTCGCAACGGCGAAGCTCACGGGACAACTGTCGCCGATTGCGTTCCTGACGGCGTGCGGTGCTCGATGCATTCTAAAAAATATTGTTTTAAAATCTACGCTCTAAAGTGATAATATAATCGTCAAACGCGAGGTCACTACTCATTGGCTCTAGGGAATCTTTGAACGGGAACCAATTCGAAAGTAATGGAGAAACGCTGCTTACTTGGCTTTTTTTGTTTCGCTCTCTTCATCGCATATGATCCAGCCCTTGCTGCTCAAACCGAAGCGATCACTGGAAAAGGCAAGCCCCTCATCAGAAAATCGTCCCCCTCCCGACCTGCGCAGCGGTATCCATGGAAAACAAGTATCGTTACAACAGTCTTTTGGATCGGCGAACAGCCAGGTGGAAATAATCTCGTCCCGAATCGCACGGGAGATTCCGGCTTTGCAACCCGGCCATGATGTCATCAGGGTACAACAAAAAAAACGGCGCGGCCAATGTCTTACACTGACCGCGCTGAAGCCTTGCCTTGCCACGCCTTTGCCGGGCATTGCCGCGCCTACCGGGCTACGCCGCGCCTTAACCAAACACGCCGCGCCTTATCGGACCGCGTAAGTATTACAACGGATTGTTAGCGACGAAGTTTCAGCCAACGACAATGCGGCAGGAAAACGCACCGCATCGCCACTGTACGCGCTTTTAGATTGATCGCTGGCACAAAGGACACGCTCGGTGCTTATATGCGTGCGCTGTACCGCGTAGCTTTTGAAATCCGGCCAATCCCCTGCGGCGCAATGAATCGCTTTTGATTGCCAGACGGCAAATGATCCAGGCCCCGTTGGATTCTGCTTCCTAAATCCCGAATAATTCGGCACAATTCGCGCCGTGCAGCCTATTAATCGCTTTCCCCGGGAACGGCAGGAAATAGATTGCAAGATGCAGTCTAATTCCCGTTGGGCAGACTGAAAGTGCTCTCCCGGATCACAGATATGCCAACCGTCTGCCATTTCATTTTCGGACTCGCTGGTGCGGTATTGAGCGGAATCGCTTTGTGGGCTGGTGCACCAGCCTTACTTAGCGGCATCCTGGTCGGTCTAACAAACCTGTACCTGATTGCCATTCTGGTTGAGGCCGCTCTTCGTTCTGGAAAAGCTCCCAAGTCTCTCGACGACCTCCCGCGGGATAAAACAAAAGTCATGTTCGAGATGCCACACCGCGTGTGGAACCTCCTTCAGGTCTTCTTTCTTCTATTCATCGGTACTGTGCGGGTTCGCAAACATGTATATCAAGCAGGGCGGTGTTGTTTATCAAGGTCCGACTTTGGCTGTTCAACATGCAACTTCGAATCAACCAGCTAAGCCTAATCCGCCGTTGGCCGGTCGGCTCGATGCCGTATATTTCAGTATGGTAACGAGCGCCACTCTGGGATACGGCGATTTCGTGCCGGCAACCGAACAGGCGCGCAAACTCGTGATCTGGGAGCTGGCAACCGATCTGTTGTTGCTAGCCGGGATCTTTCCATTGTTGATCTCTCGTCTTGCAGATTTTTGAACAGAATTCTGGGCACGCCACCCGGTCTAAAGGAGCCGGGTCGTTACAAGGCGGAAATTGCCCTGAGCAAATCGGCGGAATTCAGACCAGCGCCGCCGCCTAACCCCGCGATGGAATCCACAAATTGATTCAAGTTCTACAAACGCGGTCAGCATTCATCCGCACGCAAAGCGAAACGCTTTCCGTCGCCGTGATGCGCGTCAGCAATCCAGATCGTTCGCCCGCTGGAATCAATCGCTGAGACGCGCAGCGATATTTTTTTCTTTGCTCAAATTTGATATTGCCCGCTTGCGACGGAAACGTTAATCAAACTCCATGCCGAAAACCAAAAAGAAAACTTCCAAGCGCAAACCGAATCCCGCCTTCATGAGACCGGTCCAGCCTGACGATAAGCTTGCTGCCATTGTCGGGTCGCAGCCGTTACCACGCTCGGAGCTCACCAAAAAGCTCTGGAACTATATCAAGAAGCACGGTTGCCAGGATAAAAAGAAACGAACCATGATCAACGCCGACGACTCACTCAGGCCGGTATTCAATGGTAAGAGCCAGGTGAGTATGTTCGAGATGACCAAGCTCGTCTCGAAGCATCTGCGGTAGATGCTGCCCTGATCCAGAATTGGAAAAGATTGCCAGTTCTGCTGAGGAATTAATTGGCGCTTTGGGATGAATAAGACGACAATGTTGTCTGGACGCGCTCAAAAAAGGTCTCCGTTACAAGAAGTCTTGCACGATTTTGGAACGTGCTTTGGCCATGGTCTGGCCGCGAGACGAACGAGATCAACTCAAACGCGAAAAGCAAATCACACCTTCGCAGCCGCTAACGGTTGGCTTGCCACAATCCTAGACCCGGGCATTCGGGTCACGTTCAAGAAAGTCGGCAAACTGGTACGCACAAAGTTTTACAGCCGTTCACATCAGGCTGTGATTCGCGTTTAAGATGAGGATTGATTGCCTGATCCTTCTCCGAAAAGACAGGCTCGACCCCCGGGTGCTTCCCGGGCGTTTCAAAAAACATCTGGCGATTTCGCCGATCACCCCTGCCGTCTGTTGCGGCTTCTTAAACGTATTGGACTAAAGTCCTATTTGCGGTTGTCGCCACTGGCAGTAGGATCATTCTCGATTACGTCATCCGACGCCTCTACGCATTTTCGGCCAGCCTGAAAAACCGGTTGCAAGGCTTAACCTTCGCTGAGACACCGCTTGCGCGATCTCCAGATTTAACTGGAGCCCCGAGTCACCTGAAGCAGGCCGCTGTTGGAAACGCCCTGTGAAGATGGTTCCTCGTTCCGCGCGGATTTGGAGCAGTCAACCCCAAATGAAAGGCGGTTTATGAAATTCGTTAGTCGCACCAAGTCAATGGCCGTGCCTCACCAAATCCTCGGCGCAAGCACAAACGAGAAACGCGAGTTGCTGATGTGCGGACACTCCCTGATCGCGAGATTGACGATCGCGGTTTTCGTTTTTCAAATGCTCGGCGTGACAAGTGTTGTTCACGCTGAGAGGCCTGATTCGACGGCGGGGACATGGAGCGCGGGCACGCCCAAACTGGTTATTGGTCCAAGCTTCGCCTCCGTCGCCCTGGGGAAAGCCAGCCTGATCGTCAGTCCGCTTACACATCGAGACGGAAATTATGTGGGTGACTATCAGCTCAACGTGAGGCCCTATTTTTTTAAGAGTGAGAAAGGCAGTTTACTTCTCGCGGCATCCGACGATGCGGTTCGGAAGCTGCAGGCGGGAACAGCCATCAACTTTACCGGTCAGGCCGTCACGCACAAAGACGGCAGAACTCATATCGTGCTTGGGAGGGCAACACCGTCATCACGTGACCGCGGGAGCGTCACATTTTCTATCGTAACGGACGACGCAAGGATGGTCTTCAACACTTCCTATCACTTCCCGGCACCGCGTCCGTAGCTTTCATCGATGAAGCCAAGGGCCCCGTTGCAAAGCAAGTTCAGCGTGTTTGCCACGACACCCTGCCGTGGCTTGTCTCTTTCTCGTTAGATGCTGCGCGAACTCGTTGATCGCTTTGCTTATCGTTACCGGCTATGGGCTGGTGAGACCCAGGGCGACAAGGTTGGTGCTGGCGTGGCACCTCCGGAATCTTCCCCAGTGGTTCAGCAAGTCTGAGAAGTCTGGCTTCCGAGTGAACAGTGAGGCAATGCGCCAAACCAACACCGGGCTGAGATTCTGGGCGTATGTCACAACAGTGCCCTCTGCCTCCGGACGCTTGCCCGGTAACGGGACTCGTCCCAGTGGACACTGCGACCCGAAAACAGAACGTCAGTGTAAAAGGGAGACAGTGGAGAAGTGCGTCAGGATTCTGGCGCGGGCGCGAGTGGAATCTACTACGAATGTAAACTGGAACCGTGCGCCTACGCTTTCAGCGCCTGCTTCACACGCCAAACCGTCGATACACCTTTACCGGCGATCTTCGCGGCATTGTGGATCGAATGCCCACCCTTCAACAAACGCACTATGGCTCACAATACCTAAATGGACCGTAACCCGGTACCGTGTGCCGTTCCCTATGCACCCATGGGGGTTATGTTGTAGCAGCGCGCCAGGTCGTTGATACTCGCGCGCAAAGCCGTCCAGAGGCGTTGTGCCTGGCCGTCATTACTCCCCTTCCCCACCACCTGATTAACGCGGCGCGCGCTGTCCATGACCTGCTCCATTTGCACTTTGGTCTCCAGATAATTCGCCGTTGCATCGAACTTGCGCCGCAGACGGTTTGTCGTGCGATTCAGATCGTCCATGGCATTCTGAAGGTCATCTTTTGATTGCTTGCCTTGATCCTTGGCTTGATCCTTCCGCGCATCCTTGTTCGCGGAGTTTGCACCCTGGCCGCGCTTTGCTGCTCCGCTGCTCTTCGCCGATCCGGCCTGATCCTTGGCGTTTTCCCCACGGCTGGTCAGATACTTCTCGAAATCATCCACGCCGTTTTCCACTTTGCGGATGCGGTCGCCCACCTGAGCCTTGTTTAATGGAGTTGTCTCGGCAAACGTTATTGTGAAAAAGCTGACAGCGGAAAAGATCGCTGTGCCACAAAGTACAGTTCGTATTCTCAAGCGCATATCTGAACCTCCTGATAAAAGTTAATGTAATCCAAGATATTTTTACCAGTACGGCCGAGAGCCGTCTATGGGACCTTAGTCCTATGCGTTTAGGCAGCCGCAACAGACGGCAAGGGATTCGGCGACACAGACGAGCCAGAAAGTAATCGAGGGGCCGGTCCCTACCCGCCCTCCCGCTGTCAGAAGAACCGTTTGCCACGACACCCTGCCCTGGCTTATCTCTGTCTCGTTAGGGCGCATTTTCACGTGTGACCGTCGAGTATCTTGCTGACCGTCGTGAGTTCATACCCACTGTGGCTCGCTGGCATCATACGGAGTGGGGCCATCTCCGTCCCGGCTAGACTGTGGAAGATCGTGCGGTGCGAGTAGAACGCGACTGTTGCGGTTCCTTAAACGCATTGGACTAAAGTCCTATTTGCGGTGGTCGGGACTGGTAGTAGGATTATTCTTGATTACGTCATCCGACGCCTCGACGCACTTTCGGCTGGCCTGAAACCGGTTGAAAGTCTTAACCTTCGCTGAGACACCGCTTAGCGCGATCTCCGGATTCACCTGGAGCCCCGAGTCACCTAAAGCGAGGCGGCAATTCAAAGCGCCCCGTGAAGATGGTTCCTCGTTCCGCGCGGATTTGGATCAGTCAACCCAAATAAGAAAAAACGGTTTATGAAATTCGTAGCGCTCAGAACAGAGCGCACTCACGCACCGGGCGAGTACATAAGCCATTAGAAACGGAGATACGTCATGACAAGATCAACCTCGACCCTTACGCAAAGCGGACTGCTGGCCCTGTTGCTGCAACGCCAGCGCTACAGAGTATTTCAGTTGGGCCAGCGTAGTGCACACCGCAAACGCGTGCAGGACGTTTTTTGGAATACCCTCGCTTGGGCACGGCGCCTAAGCTGGTCGCCGGGCCGCCCCACACTTGGTTCTTTCACCAGGCCAATTGCCATGTCTCACCAAATCCACACCTACACCGAACTCCGGCAACAGATCGACGACGACCTGCGGATCAAATATCCGGAATGGGTCGAGCCAAATGGCGAATCCTCCATGTGCCTCATGGAAGTACTCGATACTTTGACGCGAAGGGGGAACCAGAAACGGTCAGTCTTTGTACGATACGCCAAGCAGCACTCAGATGAACGAGGCAAATTATTATTGATAATGAAAAACAAAAGGGCTTACGTGTTGTTGGCATTCGCAGCGCTCGCGCTTGCGTTACCATGCCAAGCGCAGCACAATTCTACACCGCAACAGGCGTTGGATAAGAGGCAGGACGCTTTTCAAGGAGACAAGGCAAAAGGAGTGCATGCTAGCTACCAGTGGGAGCTCAGTGGTCCCAACGGAGGCGACTGGTGGTTGATTGTAAATGATGGGACCTACACAATGGGTAAGGGAAATATTTACAATCCAAGTGTCACGTTTGTAGCAAGTGATGAAGATTGGGTTGCTATGTCAAATAAAACCCTCAAGGTCTCATGGGCCTACCTGACTGGCCGCTTAAAGATTCAAGGCAGCCATAGGTTGGTAAAAGAATTAGACAAGATTTTTCCTTAAAGCTTGGAACGATCTGTAGGAGCGCCGCCTTTTGATTCTGCGTTCGCGGGTTATTACAATCTCGACACCAGCAAGGTTGAATGGAAGGATAAATAGCCGTTATGCTTGGCAATCCTACCGATGATTCGGAACCTTTGCCGGCTTCCAAAATTATGCCTCGGCCGGCTGACCTGCGGCGCTATCCCGCTCATAATCTGGTTGCCTGGCAACCACAAGGTGTGCTGGATGATCAGCTGCTGGACGAGATTGGTGAATGGCTCTGTCATATCGAAAAAGTGTTAGGACCGTTCAACAGATTCGTTGATTTAAATCGATTAACGAGCGTGGCAGTTCGCACCAAGCATGTTTTTGCATTTGCGCGCAAGCGGGCAGAGCAATTCGCCGGGGTTACGCCGGTGAAGTCGGCCTTATTTAGCGAAGATTGGGTCGGTTTTGGCATCGCCCAACTATACGAAAGTCTGATGAAGGAAACGCCGATCGATGCGCGCGCATTTCTCGACCGCGCGACGGCAGCCGCCTGGCTGGGCGTGCCGGCGGAGATTTTGAAACTCGAAGATAAACCGGCGCCTCCCTAATTAGGCGTCATTTGGGAACTGACTGGGCGAGTCGCGACGCGCGAGTTTTCGCAGGACGAAGGTCCGCTATGACTGCAAGACGTGCTTCTCACGCCAGTCCCAGTGTGTTACAGGTAAGGCACATCACAGCCTTCACGTGAACCGGAACGATCACGCTTGGGCGGCCGATCTCGGTGGATCGAGGGCGCCGCTGGCGAGCGCTGCGACGGGGATAGCGTCAAAGCGTCCGCCGGGCGGTGTGCTACGGTTTTGTGACATCGGGAAATTGCGGCGGGCGCCATTTTTTCTGGTCGTCGCGGTAGCGGCGGCCATCCCGTTACTCTTCACGACTAACGGGTCGGCCGCGGAGCCGAAGAGGGTTCTCCTTGTCCATTCCTTTGGCAGTGCCGCGCCACCATTCACGGTCGAGTCCATGGCATTCGAGACTGAACTGGTGGAAAAGATGGGCGAACGCGTCGATCTCGACGAGGTCTCGCTGGACATGGCGCGTTATGCGGACCGAGACATGCAGGAGGCGATTGTTGATTATTTGCAAAAACGGCAGCGCAAATGGCAACCCGACCTGGTAGTGCCGATCGGAGCGCCAGCAGCTATCTTCGTCGCAAAGTATCGGGAACGGCTTTTTCCGGAAACACCCATCGTATACGCCTCGGCTGATCGAAGGTTATTGCCGTCGGGCGCGCTGGAGAAGAACGCAACCTATATCGGGCAGGTATATGAAATTTCCGGCTTGCTTGAAGACATGCTGCAAGTTGCACCGGCGACAAAAAATATCGTGGTCGTGGTGGGTGCGACACCGCTCGAACACATCTGGCGAGAGGCGTTTCAAAAAGCAGCCGAGCCACTCGCCAACCGCATTAACTTCACCTACTACAGCGATCTCTCCTTTGACCAAATGCTGCAGGCGGCCGCCAAGCTGCCACCAAACTCCTTTATTTTCGTTCTCCTGCTACTGCGTGATGCCTCTGGTGTAACACACAATGCCGACGAAGCGCTGCAACGTCTCCATCAGGTCGCAAACGCTCCAATCAACGGCATCTTTGATCATCAATTGGGCTTGGGCATCGTGGGTGGCCGCCTCTACCAGAGCGAGCGTGTCGGGAAGGAAGCTGCTGACATTGCTGTTCGCATATTGCGTGGTGAACCAGCATCCGGCATTCCTCAAATACTCCTTGAGCGTCTCGCTCCGCGTTATGACTCGCGCGAGCTACAACGATGGAAGATCCACGAGAAACTTCTACCCAAAGGAAGCACAATACTTTTTCGGGCGCCGACTCTCTGGGAACAGCATCGAACATTAATCCTGGCTGTCGTTACCGTATGTGTGCTGCAGGCACTGCTTATCTCGGTTTTGTTAGTCAATCTTGTGAAACGCCGCCGGGTGGAGCGTTCCTTAACGCAGGCCGAAGAAGACGCACGCCATCACCGCGAGCAAATCAACCTGCTCAGCCGGGTTAGCTTACTCGGTGAGATGACTGCCTCGCTCGCGCATGAGCTTGGCCAGCCGCTTTCCGCGATCATTACCAATGCCAATGCTGGCAAGCGGCTTATTGACAAAGCCAAGGAAGATCCTGAGACGTTGCGCGACATCCTCGTGACCGTGGCATCAGACGGGCATCGCGCGCACGAGATCATCCAGAACGTGCGCAACACAATTAAGAGAGGCGATGCTATCCGGTGCCCGATTAATCTGAATGAGCTGGTCACTAATGTAGCGCATGTCGTCAGGCCGGATGCGGTGGCCTATTCCTGCGAGGTAGAAACATCGCTGGCCAGGGACCTGCCACTGATCGAAGGAGATCCGATCCAGATTCAGCAGGTCCTGGTTAATCTAGTCAGTAATGCCCTTGATGCCATGCGGGAGACACCACCGAACCAACGTAAGGTAGAGATTATACGGCAGGCAATGGCGACGGCGAAGTGCGCTTGAGTGTGCGCGATCATGGCACAGGCATTCGCAGTCAGGTGCACGAACAATTGTTCGATCAGTTTTTCACCACCAAGGAGCAGGGGTTGGGAATGGGATTGGCGATTGTGCGATCCATCGTAGAAGCTCATGGCGGCAAAATCCACGCGCAGAATGTGGCCGATGGCGGTGCGTGCTTTTATTTTACTTTGCCGGTAACGAAGAAAACATGATGGCACCAGATCCGTTTAAAACGACGCCGAGGTTTGAAAAAATCGCGTTCAGTCGTCAAGACAATCCGCTCCCGACGCGAATCGCAAATTCGAGTTCGACAAAGGCAGTCCTTTTCATCCGCGTGCTCAACGAAACGCTTCCCGTCGTCGCGGTGCGCGTCTGCAATCCAAATTCGTTCGCCTATTGGAGCGATGTCCTCAGTGTGGAGCTCAAGCGCTTTATTGCGAGTGTCCGGACGATGACGACTTGATTGATGAGCCAGGTACAAAGACCTAACAAAACGAAAAACTGATGCAGCGTAAGCCAGACAAAGCGGCCAAGTGGGCGGGCATTACGCTTCAACGATTTATTGATTGCCCGAGAAAACCACGGCGCATAAACTCAATACGATGACACTGGTTTCCTCCCTGCCGTCCCAGCTGGGGCAAGCGGATTATGCGGAATTTTCCCGCAAAAAGAGACGCGGCAATCCCGCCCACCTCTCGTTAGGTCATAGCCATGCTTTGACCTGAAAAGAACATCGCAATCCAATATGCCAATCATCGAGAAGCCAATTCGCTTTGCCGCCATTGCGCTTGCCGTGCTGTTCATCGGCCTGAGCCTGCTCGGCATCTTCGGCGCGTGGTTCGTTGATCGCAAGGCCACCGACGTCGCGCTGAAGGGGTTTGGTCTCATCGAGGTCGGCATCGGGGTAGTCGATGCCGGAGTGAGCCGGGTGGACGACCTAATCGCGACGAGCCGGGCGGAAGTGCGGCAGGCTTCCGAGACCATCTCCGCCGCCGGCGCACAAGCGCAGGCGAACAGCCCCGTGCTCAGCGCGCTGAACGAGCGTCTGGAGACGAGTCTGGCGCCACGCATCGCGCAGATGCAGCAGGTGCTGGCTCCTGTGCGGGATGCTGTGGGGAACGTCGCCAACGCGGTGAGCCTGCTGAACTCGCTTCCGATGATGGCCGACCGTGCTCCGCGGCTGGCGGCGCTGGACGACGCCTTTAACCGGCTCGAAGGGCTGTCCGCGGACGCGACGCAGCTGCGCGGCACATTGCGCGCACTGGTGGTGGAGAAGAAGAGCGACATGGCCCCCGAGACCGTTGCCGCGCTCAAAGGAATCGCGCAGCGCATCGACACCAGACTTGGCGAGGTACAGGCCAACATTGATGGGGTGCAAGCGGACATCGCAGCGCTGCACGTCCGGCTGGACGCACGGAAGTCGCGGCTGCTGTTCGTTTTCAACTTGGTTGCGTTGCTGTCAACGCTGATGCTGGCCTGGATCATTTACACACAGGTCGTCGTCATCCAGCACCACTGGATCCGCGTGCGGCCGCCGCGCGCAAACCGGCGTCCGGCGACGACGAGTTAGCGCCTACCATCGATTAAGCGCATGTGACAGGGAGGACTCAATCCCGCCAGCTAGGCGCAGTGGTAAATCGTTAGGCTGGTTTTGTTCTTCCGATTTGCGGAGCCTTAATCTTGTGAGTCCTCCACCACATCATCCTCAGTTACTTTCCAAGTTTTATCGGGGTTGTACCGGTGCATGCTCTGAAACGCCTTCAGCGTATCTGCCCCAAGATCTTTTTGGTACACAGCTCCGTTCGAGCCCACGATGAAGGTCTGCACTCCCGTAACCCGATATTGAGCCGGCGCTGCCGCAAGGGCGAATCCGCCGATCATTGCTCCTTCCACGACAAAGTCCATTTGGCCCAAAGGCGCGGCGGGACCTTGCCCTTTCAAAACTTTGAAATAATAGCCGTGAAAAGGCTGACTCCGCTCCGTGTAGCCTTGCTCCAACGCTTTGGCGATCCCCTCTCCCACTGGACCTCCCCAGCTTCCATCCGGGCTCTGCCACGCCAAACCATCATGTTTCCCAGGCGTGCTGATGATTCGCTGGGCGTACTGGTTCACCCTGGAATCATCGTGCTTTTCTTCAGCATATTCCTGCTGCGCTTCGACGAAACCACGGCAAATGGCAATCGCGTCCAGTTCGTTGGCGCCGACACGCCGATTCAGAATTTCTTGACGGCCAGCCTTGGCATCGAGTACCACTTGCCCTTTTGCTTCACGATTGGAATCGGAAAAGGAAAATCGTCGTTTCCGATCGTGAGAACAGCGCGGTTCGGATTCTTCGCATCCGTGGCAACTGAATTCTTCTCTTTCGCCTTCGCAGCAAATGCTGCCGCCCGATTTTTGTCCTCGACCGGATCTTGGGAACTGACGAGGTCCGTGCTGTCTGCTCCCAGGATCTCTTTCAGCACAGGCACGTCGAAAGACTCCGCCGCCTGAACAAGGCTGCCCGCCGCCTGTTGCGGTGTATCGAATTCTTTTTGTTTTACCTGCAGTGTCGCATCTGTTTTGGCCGCCTCCGCTGAATGCAAGGTGAGAGCTACGAAGCCCGACATAAGGATCGCAGAAGCGAGAATTTTCGACGAAGTCATGATGTTTAATTTTCTTTTCATTGGATCTTCCTCTATCAACTGTTTGCTCATCTACCGCGTCCTCCACCTCCGCCGCCTTTTTTGCCGCCGCCACCTCCGCGGCCGCCTCCACCGCCGCCACCTTTTTTGGCGCCACCACCGTGGCCACCGCCACCTTTCATGCTACTGCCACCCCGGCTGCTCGCGGCTTTAGCAGAGCCCCCACTCCCGCCAGCGAAGGCGCCGCCGCCGCCGCCCCCCCCGACGGCTTATGGCCACCGACCTTGTCTGCGCCTCCTTTTCCACCACCGCCACTTGCCTTACCCGCGCTGCCGCCAGTTGCCTTACCAGCGCCGCCAGTACCTACCTTACCCGCACCGCCGGCACCACCGGGTTTTCCAGCACCGCCAGCGCCACCGGGACCACCCGCTTTTCCAGCACCGCCAGCACCACCCGCACCGCCAGGACCACCGGCCTTTCCAGCACCCCCAACGCCACCCGCACCGCCAACGCCACCCGCACCGCCGGCACCACCCGGCTTTCCAGCACCGCCACCGGCGGACCGAGTCCCGGCTCCAGCCGCCGGCTGCCTGGCCTCGCCGCGAGCTGTTCCTCCATATTTATTGGCAGTCTGCTTGTTCGCATAAGGGGTGCCTCCGCGGTGTTGCGGGTTGTGTTGCCAGCCGTTGGCCTGGCCAGTACCAGTTCCTTTGTTGACGTTCTTGTTGTAGTTCTTATTGAAATTGTTGTTGTTGTTGATGTTCACATCGCCGTTATCCCAATCGCAATTGCCCCAGTTGTTGGCCCATGCGCCACCCACGGCGATGGCCGATCCCCAAGCCAGTGCTGTCCCCGGCTGGTATCCAGGATAGGAGTAAGGATAGTAGGGATATTCGGCAGGTGCAGCCCCATAAACTACCGCGGGGTCGTATGACGGGACGTAAACTGCCTCAGGGTTAGCTTGTTCAACTACGATCACCTGCTCACCGCTTTGCGTTGTTTTGCTCTCCACTTTCTGTTCCGAACCGGTCTTGAGATTCCCAGTGCCCTGCGCCTTTGCGCGCATACGTTGCACGGCGTCCATCACATCCTTTTGCTGCGCTAAAAACGCATTTCCCACGTCGGTCATCCACTGAATATTCTCCGCCATCCGCTGTACCACCTCTGGAAATGCGGCCATCGCCTGCACGCTCGGGTCCCACGGCTGCTTGGCCACGGCGTCTGCTAGTGCCTTGTCCTTCAGATTTTTGTTCTTATCCATCCACTGGTCTAGCTGCATGACTTCCAACGGGTAAGTAGAAGCGGCCAGCGTTTGAGCCAACATCGCGTCGGGATAAAGCGCGATTGGCGCCACCAGAGAATCCAATTGGTCGTTAGGAACCTTGGGAGCTTCCTCCGCCGTCGTCATTTCCTGCGATTGGGCTTCCGGCGTCTCCTGTGCCAGGACGAGAGGAGAGCTCCATGGTAACGATGCCACGCACACGATGGCGATCACGCCATAGAGTGCTTGTCTGGGAAATCCGGATTGAGGGTCTCGTAAGTTCATAAATTTCCGCCTTTCTTTGCGAGTCGCGTTATTTCATCCAACGTCAGCTAAGTTTGTCGCATATCTGCGTTCCCTTGGAAATAGGACCTTGGTCCTATCTTCTCCAAACCTAGAACCCGACCGGTTCTAGCGTGTTCCGACCTAAGCTGGCTTCCTCATTTCTGGACGAAGCAAGCAGCGCGGCGGCTGAGATCGTCTGCACAGGCCGGCATGGGACGAAAGTCTTATTGAGAATGCGGAGGTTTTCTGCTCTAATTGCCGCTTACGTCTCTAATCATCCCATGAAATTACTGAAAATACTCGCTGTCTCCGTCGCTCTGCTTACCACCGTACAGGCGATGCAACAACCGTCGTTTCACACCAAAGGCACGCCCACCGGAAAACCGACGGGCCAACTCAAGCCAGGCCAGTATTGGTGGAAACCTCAGCTCTCGCCGAGCGGTCCGCTCATGGTCCTTGTGAGCATCCCACAGCAGACCATGAACGTTTATCGCAACGGCATCCTCATCGGGCGCTCGAGCATAAGCACCGGCTCGAAGGGCAACGCTACACCGGGCGGCGTCTTCAGCATCCTTGAGAAAAAGCAGGAGCACTACTCGAAAAAATACGACAACGCGCCCATGCCAAACATGCAGCGGCTAACCTGGACCGGCATCGCAATGCACTCGGGAAATCTGCCCGGCTACCCTGCCAGCCACGGCTGCATCCGACTGCCCTACGATTTCTCGCAACTGCTTTTCAGTGCGACGTCGAAGGGGGGCACCGTCGTGGTGGGTGACGGCAATACACCTGTGCCGTATCTCGCTTCAAATCCTGGCCTGCTCCTTGCGCCAAAGGATATGTCGCCGGAAATGCTGCGTCCGCTTGCGCATAACGACTACGATTGGAAGCCGGAACGGAGCTCGAGCGGACCAATCACAATCGTCGTCAGCGCTGCCGACCGCGCGCTTTACGTCTACCGCAATGGCAATCCCATCGGACGCGCTGCCGTCGAGATTCAGCGGGGCGGACGGCTCGGCGAGCAGGTTTTTTCGCTACTTGAAGGCACTACGGGACAACAAAGCTCGCTGGCTCCTGGCCGGGCGGCGCGCCGGTGGATGACCGTGACGAGTAATGGCCGCAGCGTTCCTGCCGAGAAGATCGCAGCGCGCCTGCGCATCAACCCGGAGTTTGCCCACAAAGTCTACGACACCATCGAACCCGGAACGACCGTCATCATCACCGATCAACCGGTCGTGCGGAGCCGCGCCAACGCTGCAATTCTCGAGGGCTAAGCTCGTCTAACTGCGCAGATGCTGGGCGCCGAAACGGCCGAGGGGGTCCGTCACATTGCGGTGGGATAACTATCAATCACGGCTTTCAACAAACGCAGTGCTTTGCTCGCGCGGGGTCCATCTTGGCGATCGCATTTGTGCTCGCTAGTTGCGCTGCGCCATACGCGGAGGTCAAGCCAAAGAAGCCGAGCCTGACCGGCCCGCATGGCAGCGGAAGTCTAGCCTCGGTGGAGCAGACGCTAGACGAAGCTGTCACGGGAACATCGGAGACGACCGCTCGAAACAATGGGCCATTGTCTGGATGCGCTCGCATCCACCACCCGTGAACTGCGCCGCGATCCGACCAATGCGACTGCGACCCGCGACTACGATTTTGCGATCGCCCGCATCTTCCAAATTATCGACGAGGCCAAACTCGACCCATGGACCAAGCCGCTCAAGGCACCCGGTGCGCAGGGAGACTTTGTGCTTACATACAAGCCCGACCCACGCGCGGAGTGGAACCCGTCGCTCTACGACTTCACGCCTGCTGACGAATTCGATGTTGGCGGCAAGTACGTCACCGAACGGACCACGCGCGAGGGCATCGGTGCACCAATCGTCGCCGTGGAACGCGAGCCAAACAAAAACGCGCGTGCGAATTTTGCGCCATCGCGAATTTTTTACAGCGTCACCGTAATCGCACACTTCGAAGGCCGTCGGTGTATTCTCGCGTTCGAGGATCCGCTCGCCAGGGAGACCGTCGAGTTTTATGGACGCACCGTTCCGCTCGCCGCCGACTTCACTGTGCCTCTCGCAGTCATGCTTCAGCAGACCGATCCGAAAAAGCATGAAATCTCGCGTGTCCTCAATCCCGAGAAGTTCGCCCACACCGCAGCGATTGAGCGACTTCAGCCTTACGACCCTAACAAGACTGTTGTACTTGTCATTCATGGGCTCATGGATTCACAAGCGACGTGGACTCCGATGATTAACAAGCTGCGCGGCGATCCGATCATCCGCAAGCACTACCAATTCTGGTTCTACAGCTATCCAAGTGGCTATCCCTATCCCTATTCCGCGGCCATCCTGCGGCAGGAACTCGACGCTGTGGAAAAGCGGTTCCCAAGCATGAAACCCATCGTCGTTATCGGCCATAGCATGGGCGGCTCCATTAGCCGGCTGCTATTGACCGACAGCGGCAATCAGCTTTGGATGAAAATTTTTGGCAAGCCGCCGGATGACGTTCACCTTTCGCCGCGCGCCCGTGAGTATTTTCGGCAGGAGCTGTTCTTTCGCCATCGGGCGGAAGTTGGCCGGGTAATCTTCATCGCTGCGCCGTTACGTGGGAGCAATCTCGCTACCGGCTTGATTGGCAGTATCGCCAACATTCTTATCCGCGAGCCCACAGTGAGCAGCCAGGCCAGCCAGGAGATGCTTCGCACGAGTAACATCAGGGAAGAAGAATTAAAACCAAAGCGTCGCGCGAACAGCGTTGACACTTTGTCGCCGAAGAGCCGTTTCGTGAACGCCATCAACACTATTCCGATGACACCGGGCGTGCCGTACGACACCATTATTGGCGATCGGGGTCGCGGGGATTCACCCAATTCAAGTGACGGCGTGGTGCCCTACTGGAGCTCGCACATGAAAGGGGCCGAGCACGAGTACATCGTTCCTTCCAATCACAGCGCGCACCAGGATCCACGCGCCATCGCTGATGTACTTAGTATTTTAAAGTCCCATGCTCAGTGATTTGCCGGGTACGACCAATCCGATAGACTGGCGCATGCAAACAGAGGGACGATTGTCCCCAATAACCGATGAACTGGTTCTTCGAACTTTATAAGACGCAGCCTATCGCACACGCCATTAACGTGCTCGGTTTCGTGTGCGTCGGTCGGCATGGCACCCGGCAGCCTAAAGCTGCCGCAGCGTTCCTGCCGAGAAGATCACGGCGCGCCTCCGCGTCAACCCGGAGTTTGCGCACAAGGTCTACGACACCATCGAACCCGGCGCGACTGTCATCATTACCGATCAACCGGTCGTACGGAGCCGCGGCAATGCCGCGATTCCCGAGGGCTGAGGGCCTGCGCCGGCGTGGTAGGAGGAGCTAGGGTGAGCGCAGCGACGACCCGGCCGGCATGAGCACGATTCCCGATTCCGGACCGAAGGCGGACGACGCCTTGCAACGCTTGAAAGCCGGGAACGCGCGGTTTGTAGCCGGCATGGCGAGATTTCCCACGATGCAAAAAGAAATTCTCGCTGAACTCGCAAAGGGGCAGCATCCCTATGCCACGATCCTGAGTTGCAGTGATTCCCGGGTACCGCCGGAGCTGATTTTCGACGCCGGGCTCGGCGAATTGTTCATAATCCGCGTCGCGGGAAATGTCTTCTCGCCGGAAATCGCGGGGAGTTTGCAATATGCATGGCGGCATCTGCGCACGCCCCTTTTCGTCGTGCTCGGCCACACGAATTGCGGCGCTATAGCCGCGGCGATCGACACACGGCTGCGCGGCACACGGCAGCATTCGCGGATTCAGCTTCTCGTGGAATGCATCCTGCCCGGACTGCAGGATCTCGATCCGCAACTCATCCCGGAGGCAATGCTCGCGCAAGCCGTCGAGGCCAACGTGCGCTGGACCATGCGGCAGATCCTTCAAACGCCGGAAGGCCAGGAACGCCAGGTCGAAGGCTGGGTGAAACTGGTCGGCGCGATATACGAGATCGAAACGGGCCTCGTGAGGTTTCTCGAATGAGCGGCGAGCGATGCCTGTGCTCGCGAAGCCAAACTTCGCCGGCAATCAACTCGCTTGAGCGGCTCAGAACCCGCCGCCCCAGCGGTATTGCCACGCGATGCCGAAGGCTTGGAAGTCATGCTCGCGATGCGCGTTGTAGCCGCTGATGCTGTAGAGCTTCACGGATTGATAACGGTTTACCGGCAACACGAGCGTCCCGCCGAAGCGAATGCCTTGCTGTTCAACATCGCTTTCGACCTTATCGACCGTCGTGCGTGCCCCTTTGAAATAACCAACGTTCAGAGCCACCCATCCGCCGGGTGCGAAGGTATAGCTTAGCCCTGATTGCACAGCGTAAAGCGGCGCCACCTGGCGCGTCTTGCCTCCAAAAAAATCTCCATTATCCGTGTAAAAGGTGACGCCAGGATCGAGCTCAACCGTCCACGGCCCGAAGGCTTTTGAGAATCCGATCTCAGGTTTGAACGACCAGCGATTGGTGCCGATGTTCACGAGCTTTTCGGCGTCGTATTGGCCGAGCGGCGCAGTGACGCGCAGACTCATGCCGAAGATTAAATCCTGGCGGTAGGCCTTGAACTCCCCCGCCGACAGCGCGGGTGCGCCGACGAAATTCATCGAAAGGCGGAACGCTGGATCCGCAAAGCCATTGACGTAACGCGCTTGTGGCAGACCGAAGACGAGACCTTTCGCGGCGAGGGAGGCGTAGGGCACGATAAGGCCAAACTGCCCGGTCTGGCCAAACGCGCCGAAGGTCCTGGCGAAACCAATGACGCCGACGTGCGATTCGTTACTCACGTTCTCCAGCGGTAGCGACGGATCGGTGAGCACGGTACCCGATGCATAGCCATATCCGGCGATCACGAAATTGAGACCGATCGGCGAGTTGCTGTAAGCGCGCGGCTCGAGATCCTGCGCATGGAGCGTCGTCGCCAGCACGCCGATGAACGTGCCTACGGCGGCAGTGACAAGGCGCATGATTCCTTTCCAGCTCAGTGGGTACTCACCAATGTTCGTCGCTGAGTGCAACGTGAGAAGGCGACGCGGTCATTGGAGGAAGCTATCAAGAAATATCAGCAGCGTCGATAAGACCAAGGTCCGATAGTCGCGCAAGCGCGCGGCGGTGATAAGTAGTGGCAATTCACACTTCCTTTAGCAAAATGTTGACCGCTCAGCAGCCTGGGTTTTACATGATTATAAACGATCGGGGCGGCGTCTGAGATGCTTCGAGATTCTCATCGCGAAAGAAAAGGCTTTATGTTTTTCCCTCGCCACAGGCCAGCGCGCACGCTGACTCAGCTGTTCGAGCTTCGAAAGGAACGCGATGCTCAACTCGCGGAGAAGCGCCGCGTCTTCGGACAGCGGGCGCTGGCACGCGTGAAAGCGCGCTATGATGCGGATCCGGGCAACCCGGTAGTTTGGAACCTGGTGGTGATTTCTGGCGGCGGCGATTGGGGCGCCTTCGGCGCCGGCTTCATCAAAGGCTGGTCACATGTGGAGGGGCCACTCACCAAACCGGAGTTTGATGTGGTCACAGGCGTCAGCACCGGCGCGCTCATCGAACTCTAGTACATCAGACGCAACCAATACCATGGCATTGAGATTCAATGAAAGCACTCCGGTCGACGAAGTTATTGATCTGCTCAAAACACATCAGTACTTTCATGGTGTCAGCGACGCTACAATTGGTGAAATCGCCCGCCTCGCGACCGTTACCAACTACGATGCTGCAGCGATCGTTCACCAGCTTGACGATCCTCTCACGTCTATCTGCTTAATACTCCGCGGCCGGGTAAAAGCCGTGCGCGTGGACTCGCGTGGCGAGGAGCACTTGTTTCAGATGTTCGAGCGCGGCGAGCAATACGGGATGATACTCGGCGGTCTTGGCGAATCACTGCCCCTCCGTATTTTCGCAGTGGAACCTTCCACGATCTTAAGCCTGGATCACGAGAAGTCGATGGAGTTGATGCTCCTGTACCCCGAGCTGCGCCGGCCGTGGTTACAGAGCTACGCCCGCAACCTCCGGCGGCGATTCCTGGAGCCTGTCGCCGGACAGTCACCGAAGGTGATCGCGATGATCCACCAGTCACCAGGGACGCGGAGCATCGCGCAAAAAATCATCGAGCGATTGCAACAGGTGGGAGAATCGGTCTGCGTTCTCAGCGATGCCGATTCCTGGCGGTCAATGCCGGATGTGCGGTTCCGTTCACTATTGGACGGCAATCGGCTCATGGAAGTGGCGGAGATTCGCCGACAGATTGGCGACTGGAACCAGGCCAAACGAATCGTAGTTGATATCACCGCTGCTCAGAACCTCGACTGGGCCGTGCTCCTGCGAGCCGCCGATTGCGCTCTTGTGTTCATTCGGCCGAGTGAGGTCAGCGCCGCAATCGAACGGTTGCGCGCGCTGGATCCTGCGTCGCGAGGGTGGCTCGACAAGATTGCCATCGCTTGGGTGCTTGAGGAGGGGACGGCCGTTGCGCCCGGAATACCAGAGGTCCACGAGTTCGCGAAACGGGAATTCAAAATCTGCGAATCACCGCTTTCGCATCCCTGGGGTAACGCCCATGCAGGCGGTATCGAGCGCGTGATCCATTACTTGCGAGGGGTCCGCATCGGCGTGGCTTTGGGCGGCGGGGCCGCCCGCGGGATGGCGCATTTAGGTGTATCAAAGCCCTCGAGAACAACGGCATCATTCCCGATGTGGTTGTCGGCACGAGCGTTGGTGCGATGACAGGAATCCTCTACTCCGCGGGTCTGGAGTGCGATTATCTCGCCAAAAAGTTCAGCGCGGCGCTCAAACTCCCGTGGATCTTCCGTCAGCTTCCCAGCGGCGGTTACTGGTATCTGCTGTACAAGTCCCGGCGCGGCCAATTCGAACAGATGCTTCGCGACTACATTCAGGACTGGAAGCTGGAGCAATTGGCGGTCCCGTGTCTCGCCGTTACGGTTGATCTGGTGACTGGGCATGCGGTTGTCAGGGATCGGGGAGACGCCGTCGATGCGATTCTCGAAAGCATCAACTTGCCTATGCTTTCGGCTCCGATTTGCCGCAACGGACAGGCGCTGATCGATGGCGGCTTGGTCAATAATATTCCGGCGGATGTGCTTACCGCTCAGGACTGCAACTTTCTCATCGCGGTCAGTGTAACGGCCAAGATCAGGAGGGAGTTTGGCGCCAATACGCCCGACACGCCGACGCTCAGGATGCGAATTCCGTCAAGCCTGCAAACGCTCTTACGTACTCTCGAGGTCCAGAATTTTAACCTTAACAGAGTCGGCGCACTGCCTGCGGAGGTGGTGATCGAGCCCGACGTCGTAGATTTCGACCTGTCGGAGTTCATGCGCGCAGAAGAACTTTCACGGGTTGGCGAACAAGCTGCAATCAGTCAGTTGGCGAAAATCCAACGATTGCTGGCACGGCTCGATCCCGGGCTCTTCCGGTTCGCTCAGTGATGCCAGCAATAGTGGGTGTTAGGCGAAGGGCGTGAGACTTCTCCTGAACATTTTTCTTTGGATCACCATGCCGCCGATAACGCTGTGGGGAGTCGGCGCATTGTACTTCTCTCCGCTGCTGGCGGCGCGATGGCGTGCTGTTGCTGCCGCGAGTTACGGGGCGGCAACCGTTTTGGCTTTTGCACTCCTGCCGGACCAGGGTAGAACAGCGATCGCCGCCCTCGCTGTCTTCGCGATTCTTTTAATCTTATTTTTGCGCACACGCGCATCGAACGATCGCGACTGGCAGCCCGAAGTATCAATAATGCCGTCGGCGACGCTGAATGCTGATCTCATAACTATTTACGGTGTCAGAAACTTCGATTACCGAAGTGCTACGGATTTCACTCCGCGCTGGGAGGAACGCACCTACGACTTACGCAAGCTCGACTCGGCCGACATCATCGCCGTCTACTGGGGCGGCAAGGCGATCGCGCACATGATGGTGAGCTTCGGATTCCAAGGCAAAGATTATTTGGCGGTGTCGATCGAGATGCGCAAAGCGAAAGGCAAGCGCTACTCAACCCTGGCCGGACTTTTCCGGCAATACGAACTCTACTACGTCGTCGCCGACGAGCGCGACGTGATCCGTGTCCGCACAACTTATCGCGAGCCTCAGGAAGACGTCTATGTTTACCGCACGAACACGCCGTTGAGAAATATGCGCCGGGTCTTTCTCGACTATATTCAGAAGATTAACGAAATCCATGAGCATCCGCGCTTTTACAACACACTGACAACGAACTGCACGACGACCATTCTCATGCATACCCGGATGAATCCCGAATCACCGCCGATGTCGTGGAAAGTTTTGCTGAGCGGCTATCTTCCCCGCTTTCTCTACGAGCTCGGCCGGATCGATGCGACAAAGCCATTTATTGATTTAGAAAAACTCTGCCACGTAAACGAGCGCGCACATGCGGCAGATAAGGATCCAGATTTCTCCCAGCGCATTCGGATGGGAGTTCCCATGCCAGCGCCGCTGCCATGATGGTTCCCTTCGCGGGTTCGATTCCCGCCCTCGCCTCATGTTTTGATTCACAGTAATTTACAACAAATTACTGTCCGAAAATTGACTGAGTCACAGCAAAAATCACAACAAATTTGCCGATTTCATTGCTGTTCCATCTTGTCCATCAATGTGCTGCCATCCTTGCGCGCGTGTGGAATGGGGCGACTCGAGCGGCGAACTCTCGCCCTACGCGCGCGCGGAATGGGGCGTAACCTGGAAATGAAGCCTTAGGTTACTTCCTAGATCGCTATTTCCATTCCTTCGCGGGCAAGCACCGCACTTGGGAACCGTTCTTGACACAATTTTTCGATGCGCTCAAGAAACTCGTCGTCGTGGTCCGGGTCGTGATGCGTGAGGGCCAGGCGCTTCACGCCGGCCATTTCCGCAACTTGCATGGCTTGATCGAAGCTGCTGTGTCCCCATCCGCGCCGCTTCTGCAGTTCCTCAGCCGTGTATTGCGCGTCATGGACTAACAAATCCGCGCCGCGCGCCAACTCCACGAGCTGCGGATCGATCTGCTCGCCATGCTCTACATCTGTGCAAACGACGAGCACTTTGCCATTTCGCTCAATCCGGAAACTATACGCTCCGCCGGGATGGTTGTGCCTTTGAGCGGTAACTAGGGTTTCCACATTGTTGATGCCGGTGAAATGTTTGCTGGCATCAGCGATTTGCAGGAACTCGAAATTGGCCCCCATGTGATCCAATTGTACCGGGAAATATTCCGACTGCATTTGGACTTCGAAAATCTCCCGCAAATCGCTGACTGTCTGGTCCCGGCCGAGTGTCAGGAGTGTGATTTTCTGTTTGGGATCATAAGCCGGGGCAAAGAACGGAAAGCCCTGGATGTGGTCCCAGTGAAAGTGCGTGAACGCGATACGGATTTGCTCCTGCTTGTGGCCGATGGCGCGAAGGTCTCTGCCCAGATTTCGCAGTCCCGTACCGGCGTCAATGATGGCGATTTGGTTCGTATCGGTGATTTGCAGGCACGTCGTGTTTCCGCCGAATTGCTGAAAACCGGCATCGCAGACGGGAATAGACCCCCGCGTCCCATAAAACTTGAGCTTCATAGAATTGTTTTATGAAGCCAAGCATCAGACCGAAAAATTTCCAATGGCACGATGGATTGTTTGCAGCGCCGTTGTTCGACTCAGTTACAGATTGAGTGCTGCTGCCAGCTGGAACTGCAGCCTGGTTTGCGGGTTAACCACCGTTGTGCCGGCGGTATGTCCGTAGTGCGCCTGTCGCGCTGTCTGCGAAGGGCTCGCCGGTTGGACGCTGCTCGTCTTTACCGGGATCCTGCGTCCATTTACATCAATCGAGGCGAGTTCCACAGTGAGCGGCCCGGATTTGCGAGGATTGGCACGAGAGGACGTGACCTTTCCAAACGCTTTGGTTCCAGCTTTCAATACAACGTTTCCCTTGACCGAAACGTCCTGCGCAATCTTTGCCTCGAAGCTTCTGCCCGGGACAGTCTGTGAGCTGATGAGACTTACCGTACTTACTGTGAGCGTTGTTCCAGCAGGGATCGTGGCCGCATTTAAAGTTGAAGTTGCAAAGCACGCACAAACTGTAGCGATAACTGTAATGAATTTTCGGATCATATTGGTTTGAATGGTTGGTATTTTCAGGTTCTAACAGAAGGAAGCAGAGGAAAGGGTTACCGCGGAGTTTCGTAAGGGGGCTCGTCTGTTGCAATCGGGGTGGTTTGCAGCGGCGGATTAACCAGCCGGAAAATCACGGCTGCGACGGCACCTCCGGCGAAGATTCGCGACCAGATAGATCCAAATATTATTCCAGCTTGAAATACCAAGCAGCGTTATTCCAAGTGCAACGGCTGGATTGAACGCCCCGCCTGAAATGTCGCCGACCGCAAACGCGCCGGTCATGACAGTCATACCGATGGCAAGGCCGTAAAATGAATTTCCGGAGGTGCCTTCCGCCGTCGCCGTGTTCAAGACGACATAGACAAGCGCAAACGTAAACAGAAACTCGGCAAGCAAGGCCGGACCTGTCTTAGGCATGATTGCGGTGACAGGTATTCCGGCGCGAAGAACTTTGATTGTTAACGCCGCGGCAACCGCTGCCCCAACAAATTGCGCAATCCAATAAGGCACCACGTCAACAGGTTTAACTTTGCCCCGAATAAGCACGCCGAGTGTAACGGCCGGATTGTAATGGCCGCCAGAGATATGGCCGCCGGCGAACACCATCACCATCAGGGCTGCGCCGATAGCGAGCGGCGCAATCACGCCTGCTCCGGCGCCAATCCCAGTGCACCCAATGGTAAGGACAAGGAAAAAGGTTCCGATGAATTCCACGATGTATTTGTTCATGTTGCCAGGTTTATCAGATAACTTGCGAGTTGACTATCATGAATGGTCTTTCGCCGCCAGCAATTCGGGCGGGACACCGAGCCATTGCGCGGCTTCTTTGCGATCCTGGAATACGCGAACGTTGATCGGAGAACCTTGAGTTAGTGAGGCATGCAAGCGGCCATAATCAGCCACGGTAGAATCGGTCGCGAGAATAGCCGTTTTTATGGCCGGGCGATTGCCGTAGAAGCGCCGGCGATAAAGAGAAACGCGGCGGATATAGTCAGAATTAAGATCAACTGCGTCGGCTGCCACGTGTCCAGGAAGCGATTGAACAGGCTTCTTCAACGTGAATTCGAGTTCTCCGATTAGACTTATAATTTTGTTAATGGCCGCGCTGTTCAACACACCGCGTGGTCTATGGATTAGCAGACAAACCCTCTTCGTGAAACTCGAAATCAGGCGGCAGAGGCAGCTTCATTGTTTTAAGCTTCATGTTTCACTGCTTGTGGAATTCGGCGTCAGCTGTTCGATCGGTACGTTAAGCCATTGCGCGACTTCACTACGATCTTGGAATACGCAGACTTTAATCGGAGAACCTTGAGTCAGTAAGGCGTGCACCTTGCCGTAATGAATAAGGGTAGCATCCGTAGCAAGAATTGCTGATTTGATCGGCTGGCGATTGCCATAGAAGCGGCGCCGATAGAGAGAAACACTAATGATGTATTCGAAGTTCAGATCAACTGCATCGGCTTCCACTGTGTCGGAGAACCGATTGAAAGGCTCCTTAAACGCAGTCTCGAGTTCTCCCAGGACAGTTATGACTTTGTTAACAGCCGCCTTGTTCACCAAACCGCACGGTCTCCAGACGATCAGACGAATGTCTTCGTAAAACTCGACGTCTGGTGGAAGCTTCATGTTGTTCATTCCATTGATTCACCCAGAGTGGTTCGCGGCCGGTGGCTTCGCCGCCAGCAGTTCGAGCGGGACACCGAGCCATTGCGCAGCTTCCTGGCGGTCTTGGAAGACACGGACCGCTATCGAGGAACCTTGAGTCAGTAAGGCAAGCAACCGCGCGTAGTGAACAACAGTGGAATCGGTAGCCAAAATGGCTGACTTCACCGGCGCACGACCCTTGTGGGAGAGACGCCGATGAAGAGAAACATGAATCACGTAACTGAAGTTAAGTTCAACTTCGTGGGTTTCCGATGTATCGGAGAATCGATTGAAAGGCTCTTGGGTTTCAGCTTCGAGATCTTCGATAACACTGATTATCTTGTTAAGCACCGCCTCGTCAATCAAACCGCGTGGTCGATAGACGAGCAGGCGAATGTCTGGGTGAAACTCAATTTCGGGCGGGAGTTTCATTGCTCTTCCTGGCTTCCTTTATGAATTGCTTTTTCTGAAATGTATCTTTGCGCCTGAGCCTCTGGGAACTCCCAAGTACCATCAAGGATTTCTTTCCGCGGGCGATAAAAACGCACCGTGTTAGTTCCGGTCTTTCATGATTGGCAGGCAAATTAGGCGTCTTGGCTTCGATAGTAACTGTAGTTTCGGGCTTTGTCGGCGCTCAGTCACGTTCGCTCGCCCGCGGACTGGAGGCGCGAAGGCTTTAATTCGAAATCGATGTCGGACTTGTAAGCGTGGCTACTTTGCCGCCATCTTGTTCTTGGTGATGCCGACAACGGCCATCACCACCGACAATTCCGGCGATGGAATTTCCCATGGTACCCAGGCTATTCTCCTTCGTGGCTGCTCCCGCCACGTTGCCCCCAACTGCACCGCTGATTGCTTCAATAATGAGGCTGACGATGTTCATAGGTTTGGTTTCTTGTTTTGTTCATGCTTGCTTGCGTTTGCTGGTCCGCGAATGGGACCGCGAAAAAAGAGACGACGGTTGCCTGAAATGGTTTGGCTTCTGTCGCGAAATGATCGACCTCCCGTCCCGGATACTCATCTCCGGCCTAACGAGTTTGGTGCGGCTCGTCCGCAATGCTTGCTCGCATGCATTGAGAGACATGCAGTTTTTAGGCTATCTTTTACGCCAAAAAACGACAAGTAAGACCTAAGGCCTACGCGAACTAAGGTCGGAAGTCAGGAGGTCACGTGCTCCTATGGAAAATATCGCTGCCTGGGCTTTGATCCCTTTTACGAAGGGCATTCAAGCGTCTTTAGCGGTACCTCGAGCCATTGGGCTGCTGCCCTGCGTTCCTTGAAAGCGCGGACTTCAATCATTGCGTCGTGCATCAGCAACTCGTAAGAGTGCGCGACGCCAAAAGTCATCGGATTGTCCGCGAACAGCGCCGACTTCGCCGGTTGTTTCACTCTGCGGCGCCGCCGTGCAGTATGGATGATATGATCGATTCCTATCCGGATGTGAGTCAGTCCAGATAAGTCGGCGTAGCGATCGAAAGGCGCTTCCTGAATGCGCTCTTCCATTTCAATGAATTCGATCACCTGATCTGCGAATGCCTCGTTAAGCACACCGCGAGGGTACCAGGTAAGAAGACGCCATCTTGGATGATACCAAGTGCGTGGGAAACCCTTGCGAATGAATCCCGGTGGCGGTTTCGTCATCGAGATCGCCTTTCGCTGCGCACTCATAGAACAACGCGTGGAGTGTTGATTTTAAGCAGTTATCTTTTTAGTCACCGTTGATCGCACCGGATTTGTTCGCAGCGTCCGTCGCCATTGTCACCATTCGGGTATCGATTGGCAACAATTCTCTTCGTAACCAGAGGGAATGACTAACGAGCAATGATCGATAGCTTCAAGTGAGTTGCGAGATCGGCGATTGCTTCGGGTTCGAGAAGCAAAGTCTTTCCAGCTTCAACGACAATTACGCGCAGTTTTGCGTCGGCAGCGACGCGGATTGTTTCCACACCGATTACGGGCGCATCGAACCGCATGTCCTGATTTGGTTTTGCGACTTTGACCATAACGGCACCTTCGCGCGCGAGCGTCCCGCCACGCCTGATTGCTTCGTTCGTTCCTTCAAATGCTTCCACCGCGACGACAGTTCCATTTTTCACGATAACAGTCTGCCCAATGTCCAGCCGTGCGATTTCTTTGGCGATTTTCCAACCTAAATCGACGTCTTCCTCCTCCTGGCGGCTGAGCTTCGTTCCCGCAATCAGTCCGGTAGTTGCAAGAGAATCTTCCAGAAATGTTGTCGCCGGCAAAAGCTCGACATCGATTCTCGTCAGTTCCTCTGCAATCGCTGCAAAGATGGATTCCGCATTGCGCTGTTTGAGTTTGCCCAGCAGCATCAACGCTTTCAAATCTGGCCGGAGATCAAACAAGTTTTTTGGCGCGATCTGTCCGGCCATGATCGCGTGGTGGACTTTGTTTTGATTAAAAAATTTCAATAGCCGATTTAGTTGTCCGACGCGCATCCATTCGATCAGGTCGACGCGCTGCGTGATTCCTGGATCAGTCTCGTTAGTAAACGCGGCCGCAATTATTTTTTCTACACCAGCTTTTCGCGCCGCATCGGCAAGCAGCCGAGGATACACGCCGTTTCCGGCGATGATTCCGAGAGTGTCTAGCTTCGTCACCAATTAATTTTACCAGCGTGCTGAGAGCAGCAAAGCTCCAATGTACGTAGCAGTGTACGCCGCGGCGGACACCGAATTTGAAATGAATCGGCGCTAGACACAAGCGCCGCTACAATTATTAGCCGTGGTGGCGGCGGCGTTTGACGTGCAATTGGGCAAGCGCTTTCTGCAGCGACGCTTGAATGGCTGCCACCTGTTCGGGGGTCTGATCTTCTTTCATCGCCGCCTTGGCGCGCTCGACCGCTGCCTCGGCCGCATCAATGTCGATCTTCTCGGATTCAAGTGCCATGTCAGTTAAAACCGACACCGCGTCGGCCTTAATTTCGACAAACCCTTCGCCTATCGCCATTGCAGTTTCGCGACCGTTTTTCAGGACACGCAGCTCACCTGGCACCAGGGTCGTTAGCAGCGGGACGTGTTTGGGGTAGACTCCCAGCTCCCCCTCCGAACCCGGCAACGTGACCATCTCCACGTCTTCGGAGTAAATTTTTTCCTCGGGCGTTACGATCTCGAGCTTTAGTGTGGCCATTGTGATTCGTTAGACGTTGAAGCGCTGAAGCCTTGAAACGTTCCGGTCGCGCCGATCTTTTTCCGCTTTATCGCTTACTTCACTTTTCAACCTTCCTTGATCATGTCGATGTTGCCCTTCATGTAGAAATTTTGCTCGGGCACATCGTCATGCTTGCCGTCCAGAATTTCCTTAAAGCCGCGCACGGTCTCAGCAATTGGCACGTACTGTCCTTTGTAACCGGTAAAGACTTCAGCCACGTGAAATGGCTGGCTAAGGAACCGCTGAATCTTGCGTGCGCGATGAACAGTGACCTTGTCCTCCGGGCTCAGTTCATCCATTCCGAGAATCGCGATGATGTCCTGTAAATCCTTATAACGCTGCAGCACTCGCTGCACACCTCGAGCGACGTTGTAATGTTCTTCGCCGACGATTTCCGGCGCGAGCGATTTTGATGTCGATGCCAGTGGATCAACCGCGGGATAAATACCGAGCTCGGCGATGGAACGCTCAAGCACGATGGTTGAGTCCAGGTGCGCGAAAGTGTTTGCCGGCGCGGGATCAGTGAGATCGTCCGCTGGAACATAGACGGCTTGGAACGAAGTGATCGATCCTTTATTTGTGGATGTAATTCGCTCCTGCAAATCACCCATCTCAGCAGCAAGAGTCGGCTGATAGCCAACCGCGCTTGGCGTTCGGCCCAGCAACGCTGACACTTCCGAACCCGCTTGCGAAAATCGAAAGATGTTGTCGATAAAAAGAAGCACGTCCTGGTTGCGCTCGTCGCGAAAATATTCGGTCATTGCAAGGGCAGAAAGAGCAACCCGTAAACGCGCGCCCGGTGGTTCGTTCATCTGACCGAAAACCATTCCTACTTTCGACTTCGACAAGTCTTTTTGGTCGATCACGCCTGCTTCACTCATTTCTTTGTAAAGGTCGTTACCTTCACGCGCAACGCTCGCCTACACCTGCAAACATCGAGACACCCCCATGTTTTATGGCGATGTTGTTGATCAATTCCTGGATGATAACCGTCTTGCCGACGCCCGCGCCACCAAATGCTCCGACTTTGCCTCCTTTTGAAAATGGGCAAACAAGATCGATAACCTTGATCCCCGTTTCCAAAATCTTTGCCGTAGTGTCTTGCTCCATGAGTGTCGGTGCCGGGCGATGGATTGGGTAACGCTTCGTGTAGTTCACCGGGCCACGGTTATCAATCACGTCGCCAGTGACGTTAAAAAGCCGGCCGAGCACAGCTTCTCCGACTGGGACCGTGATTGGCCCGCCAGTATCGGTGACGCTCATGCCGCGCTTCAATCCGTCGGTAGAAGACATGGCGATGGAGCGAACCCAGCTTTCGCCAAGATGCTGCTGCACTTCCAGCGTCAACTTCGTTGGGTTACCATTGACTTCATACTCAATTTCGAGGGCGTTGTAGATTTTCGGCAGCGTCTTTTCGTCCGGAAATTCCACGTCCACTACCGGACCGATTACTTGAACTATGTTTCCTTTATTCATAAATCTTGACTAACCGCTGAGTGCCATCTGCGCTGTGGCGATCTCGAGCAACTCGGTTGTGATGCCGGCCTGGCGCATCTTGTTGTATTCCAATGTAAGGTCCTTGATAAATTGATTCGCATTGTCGGTGGCATTCTTCATCGCCACCATTCGCGCGCTGTGCTCAGACGCGCGCGCGTCGAGAATCATCTGAAAAACCTGGTAGGAGACATAATACGGAAGCATCGAATCGAGAACGACCTCGGCGTTAGGCTCGAACACGTAGCCTATCATTGGATCGTGACCTTCACTTTCACCCTGGGCTGTTTCGCTTTTCGGCAAATCGAAACTACTGATCGGCAGCAGCGTCTGTACTACCGCACGTTGGCTGATTGTGTTGATAAAATGCGTGTAGAGCACCGAGACTTTGTCGACCTCGCGCCTCAGGAATTTCTCCATGCAAAACTTCGAGATCGGCTTCGCTTCAACGAAGGTCGGCGAATCTTTCAATTCAAAATCAGCCAATAATTCGCGCTTTGTACGGGCGATGAATTGTCGCGCCTTCTTTCCTGTTACCACGAACGCTGTTTTAGCCGAATCAAAGTTGCTGGCCTCCCGAAACAGGTTCGTGTTCAACGCTCCGCAGAGTCCTTTGTCTGTGCTGATAATTAGGACCAACTCTTTCTTGAGCGGGCGAACAGCGAGAAGTGGATGAAATCTCGGGTCTGTCCGTTTTTGCAACGAAACGAGAACCTTATTCATCAAAGCGGCATAAGGCCGTCCCGCCAGAGCGTGTTGCTGCGCTTTGCGCATCTTGGAGGCAGCCACCATTTGCATTGCTTTGGTGATCTGCGCCGTATTGCGGATCGATCTTATCCGGCGCCGTATGTCCTGCGTGTTCGCCATTTGTTAATATCTTCTTTTCGCCCGGTAACATCCCGAGCGCTCGCGCACGTGAAATCCGATCTCGCGCCGTTTCGGCGGCTCCGGTGGCTCGATCAAACGCTTCAAAGCAGCGAAAAGATCCGCAATGGCCTTATCATGCGAGCCGAGCCGGCCCTCAAGTTCTTTCAGCTTCCCCGCAAGCTGCGCATTTGTCGCGACCATTTCCCGCAGCCTGATAAACGCGCGTACGACGCGAACGCTCGCTTGAACAGCAATATTGCTGTGGAGTACGGTCGCAAGCATGATCGCGCCATGCTCAGTGAATGCCCATGGCAGCTTCCGCCTCCCGCCGCGGCCTTTGTTTGATGTCACAAATTGTGACATCAAAGCCTTGAACTCTTCATGCCCAAGCTGAAACGCAAAATCCTCAGGGAAACGGTTCCTGTTGCGTTTCAACTGCTGATTAAGCTGCCGAGTACTTACTCCATAAATTGCCGCCAAGTCCGAGTCCAGCATGACCCGATGCCCGCGAATTAAATGGATCGCGCTTTCCAGATTAGCGATCTTACGGCGCAAACTCATGGTCGAATCGAACGCCTGCAGACAGATCATCGCCACGTCGTCTTGAATTCATCGAGCGTCGCTTTCAATTGCGACTCGAGATCTTTGTCGAGCTCCTTTTTCTCGCGGATCGCCCCAAGCAATGCTCCTTTCCGCGTTTGCAGCCAATCCTGAAGCTTCATCTGGTACTCCTTTACGCGGTCGACGGGCACTGAGTCGAGGTACCCATTTTGCATTGCCCACATCACCGCGACCTGTTCTTCGACCGGGATCGGGTTATACTGTTTTTGTTTAAAAAGTTCGACAATGCGTTGACCGCGATCGAGTCGCGCCTTCGTTGCCGCATCCAGATCGGAGCCAAACTGCGCGAATGCAGCCAGCTCGCGGTATTGCGCCAGATCGAGTTTCACCTTGCCGGCGACCTGCTTGATCGCCTTGATCTGCGCGGCGGATCCAACACGGCTGACAGAGAGGCCTACTGAAATTGCCGGCCGCACGCCTTGATAAAACAAATCAGTCTCAAGATAGATTTGGCCGTCCGTAATCGAGATCACGTTTGTCGGAATGTAGGCGGAGACGTCGCCGGCCTGGGTCTCGATGATGGGCAACGCGGTTAACGAGCCGCCACCGAATTCATCGCTCATGCGCGCGGCGCGTTCGAGTAATCGCGAGTGCAAATAGAATACATCGCCCGGATAAGCTTCTCGACCGGACGGACGCTTCAGCACCAGTGAAACCTGCCGATAAGCCACCGCGTGCTTTGATAAATCGTCGAAGATGATGAGCGCATCCATTCCATTGTCCATGAACCATTCGCCCATCGCGGCGCCAGCGAACGGCGCCAGATACTGATTAGTCGCCGTGTCGGATGCAGGCGCAGAGATGATTGTCGTGTAAGGCATGGCGCCTTCTCTCTCGAGAGTATTGAGCACTCGCGCCACGTTGGAATTTTTCTGGCCAACGGCGACGTAAATACAGTAGAGCGGCCGATAATTGCTGTCCTTCGCGTCTTCCGCAGCTTTGTTCAATCGAGCCTGGCTGATGATGGTGTCGATTGCAATGGTGGTTTTACCAGTTGCGCGATCGCCGATAATCAGCTCGCGCTGGCCGCGACCGATTGGTATCATGGCGTCGATCGCCATGATACCGGTTTGCACCGGCTGATTCACGCTGCGCCGTTTGATTACGCCCGGTGCAATTTTTTCAAGGGGATAAAACGTCTCGATTTTGATCGGGCCTTTGTCGTCGAGAGGCTGCCCGAGCGTGTTCACCACGCGGCCCAACAGCGCCTTGCCCACGGGAACGGAAAGAAGTCGGCCGGTCGTTTTGGCTTCGTCGCCTTCTTCAACCAACGTGTTGTCGCCCATCAGAATTGCGCCGACTTCCGTTTCTTCGAGGTTCAACGCGAGACCGAATACTCCGTTTGGAAATTCGATCATCTCGTTGAGCATGACGTCACTCAGACCTTCGATGCGCGCGACTCCATCGCCCGTTTCTCGCACAACGCCGACGTTGCTTTTGGTTGTCGCTGTTTTTAGCCCTTCAATTTTCGTTTCGATCTCTTCGAGTATGCTGCTCATGATTTTGCCTTGATTAAAGTTCTTGTTGGAGGCGTTCGAGCCGGTTGCGCACCGTTCCGTCCCATACATCGCTCCCCACACGAATACGCATTCCGCCAAGAAGCTCCGGGTTAACAACGAACTGCGTTGTCAGGTCGCCACCATATTTCTTTTTTAGATTGGCCACGAGTTCCGAAGTCGTCGCGGAATCCACTTCGCTCGCTGTCTCGATTTTGGCCTGCCGCTTTTCCAGTTCGAGACGAAGCAGACGTCTGTAATTTTTGAGGACCTCAATGTAATGACGCGGTTTTCTCGCGATAAGCGAATCGACCAGTGACGCAATCCTCCCAGGGTCGAGTTGGCCGTCAGTGAAGCTTGCCCGAAGCATTTCACGCGAAAGCCGGCGAATTTCCTTGTTGATTTTCATCAGGCCAGCTGACGAGCTGCTTCCTCCTGCAAGCGCCGTTGATCTTCCGGTGTTAAAACCTTCCCGGCCACTTTAGCCGTGGTATCAACTACCAGGCGCCCAAGCTCGCGCTTCAAAGATTCCATTGTACGTTCGTGCTCAATTGCGCTGGCTTCACGCGCTTTTGCTATGATTTGCTCCGCGGCAGCAATCGCCTCCTGTTGCTTGCGCTCGGACAGATGCGCAGCGCTTTCGCGCGCTTCATCGATCATTTTTTGACGCGTCCGCGTTCGCCTTTGCCAGAATCTCCTGGTAACGCTTCTCCGCTTCGGCGAGTTCTTTCTTGATTTTTTCCGCGTTGAGCTGGCCCTCTTCGATCTTCCGCCGACGCTCCTCAAGAACGGCAAGGATTGGCTTGTAAGCGAAGCGTTGCAAAAGGAATGCAACAATGCAGAAGCTAATGACCTGCGACAGAAACAACTTCCAATTCCAGCCGAACGTTTCGGCTGTTTCGCGCAAGATGTCGGTTATGCCTCCGCTGCTGGCGGCAATTATCAGATTCATAAATTAAGTTTCGGGCGCAACATCGATTGCCTCCCCGGTGAAGATTAATGAACGAGATACAGCGCGTAGAAAACGATCGCCTCGGTCAACGCGATGGCGAGAATTCCGTGCACGAGCACTTGCGTGAACGCGCCGGGATTGCGACCGACCGCGCTGGTCATTCCCAAGCCGGTCAAGCCGATTCCGATTCCGACGCCCATCGCGGCAAGCCCGACGTGAATGCTTCCGCTCAGTTCTGCTAGTATTGGTAGTATCATATTTTTCTTAGTTGGTTTTGCGATCTCGTCATGAGATCGCCGGAAAATCAGTGCGCGTGCTCCGGTCCCTCCTGGTGTTCTGCAATCAACATTGTGAAAACCGCAGTCAGCAGCATGAAAACGAGCGCCTGCACAAATCCCACGAGCACTTCGAGGAAATAGAACGGAATCGGCAAGATCGGCGACAGCCACGGATTCATCGTGGACATCGCTTCGAGAATGCTTTCGCCGGCATAAATATTTCCGAACAATCGAAAACTGAGCGCAATCGGTCGAAATAGAATCGAAATCACTTCGAGCCAGCCGACGGCGAAAAATATGACGATCATGAGGATCTTCACGATTCCGGTCGTCTCACCTTTTGGGCCAAACAATTCTTTCAAGAATCCTCCGACGCCGTTGGCCTGAATCGCCCAGACAAACCACATCACGAAGAATATGGCCGACATCGCGGTCGTCATGTTCAGATCCGCGTTGCCACCGCGCAGCAACGGCCGATCGACGTGAAAATTTCCTGTCGCGTCGTAATGACCCCAACCAACAGTTCCGATTCCCGGAATCAGCCCAAACCAGTTCACGAACAGAATAAAAATGAAAATCGTCGCAAAAAACCAAAATCCTTTGGCCACCAACTCACGGCCGATGATGTTTTCCAAAAAATTGTGCAAACCCTCAACTAACCACTCCCAAAAATTTTGAATCCCGCTGGGGATGCGCTTAACCCGCCGGGTTGCGATTTGTGAAAAAATGATGATGCCGGCGGCGACGATCCAGGTCACCAGCATCGAGTTTGTGATTCCGAAGCCGCCGAACTGAACAAGCATCTGCGGTTTTAACGAGACGCCCTCGTGCTCAGTCGTGCCCGCTTCGGCTGCAAAAGTCGAAGTGGCAAGCATTGCGCTGGAGGCCAACGCCAGGATCGACATCAGTAAACAACGATTGCGCATTTTTGTAAGCACAGCTGTAGCCGGCATCGGTGATGCCGGCCTGCCGAGGTCTATCCGCCTTCGTCACGCAATTCGCGGGACTACGACGCGAAAAAGCCGCCCCGGCTACAATCCTCGAACGCGCATACCAAAGCGCGTTTTGCCCGAAATCGACAAACAGAAATTCTTCGGCTGCAACCGTTATTTCGCCGGCAACCTCTCGGCAAACTGCGGAGCAAGCTGGGCCACGGGCTTCGATTTCACTGGCTCGGAGGCGCCATTTAGGCGAATCGCTTCTTCGTAGAACGATTCTAACTGGTCGATTTGAGCGTCCTGCTCGAATCGTTCGACCACGGTGGCGTGTGCACGGGCTCCCATCTGCGTTAACAGATCCGGCGAAAGCGTGATTAGCTGCATGGCGTTCGCCAATCCAACGTGATCTTCCTCAGCCACAAGAAATCCCGTCTGCCCATGATCAATCGCTTCCGGGAGCCCACCATGACGCGTCGCAACCACGGGCAATCCAGTCGCCATTGCTTCCAAGACCGAGTTCGGCACACCTTCCTGGTCCTGATTCGCGGATATTTCGCTGGGATGCAAAAACAGATGCGAACTCGCATAAAGCTCAAGCAGTTTCCGTTGCGACAGAAACCCAACGAAATGTACGTCTCTAAGAATCCCCAATCCGTCGGCAAGCATCTCCAGTTCTGGTTGGAGAGGTCCTTTGCCGGCGATGAAAAATTCCGCTTTCGGATTGTCTTTCTTAAAAATCGCAAAAGCGCGCAAGCTCGTCGCAACGCCCTTCTTCGGAATCAACCGGCACGCCTGCACGACTTTCCATTTTCCGTCACGCGGTGGTTCTCTATTAACGAATGGAAATTCATTGAGGGGAATACCGGTGTGATTGATCCGCAGTTTTTCTGGCGGGCAGCCCAGGTGGATCAGTCGATCAACCAGCGACTGGGAACGCGCGAATACAAGCGGAACCGCCTCGAAAAGACGGCGTAATTTTGCCGGATAATCTTTGATGTCTTTTTTGTGTGCGACATCTGCGCCATGGAAGGATACGACGCATGGTTTGTTCCATTGCTCAATAAACGGAAGCAGGTGCACGCCGGTATGGCCAAAATAAATATGCATCAGATCGGCGCGATGCCGTTCCAACAGTGAATCAAGCGTCTGGTACTCGCCCCGATAAACAATGGGCGGACGTCGCTCTACGAATTTCAGCCAGCCGTGTACGAACAGATTTGTGCGCCGTTTTGGAATGACTTCGACGTTAGCAAACGGAAATCGCTCTGCGTTCTGGACCTCTTTGGTGACAACAAAGGTGTCCACACCGCGCAGCGCTTTTACCTGCCGGTAAATATGCAACATCTCCGGCTTCAGAAAGCTGGAGCAGTAGCTTGCTACAACCCGTCTGCCCATAAAACGCGGCCAGTCTCGCCAGAGATTCCGGGCTTGTCCACCTTTTATTGGGCAGGTGATGTACCAGTCGACTGTCGTATCTTTCCTGACAATGTTTCCTTCAACGCATCTATTCCCTCCCCTTTTGCGGCCGAGATCGGAACGATGCTGATTCTGGGAAATCTCTGTTGCAGCGCCTCAAGATTCTCCTTTGCATTCGGCAAATCCATTTTGTTCGCGACAACGAACCACGGACGGGATGAAAGCGTCGGATCGTACAGGTCAACTTCCTTCCGAAGATTCTCCAAATCTTCCACGGGGCTGCGTCCTTCGCTTCCAGCGGCGTCGATGACGAAGATCAATACCGGACAGCGCGTAATATGGCGCAAAAATTCGTGCCCCAGGCCAAGTCCGCGATGTGCTCCTTCGATCAAACCGGGAATGTCTGCGATCGTGGCACGCTGATAACCCGGCAGCTCCATTACGCCGACAACCGGATGCAAGGTTGTGAACGGATATGCCGCAACCTTCGGCCGGGCAGCTGAAAGTTTCCGCAACAATGTCGATTTGCCTGCGTTCGGATAACCGACCAATCCGGCGTCCGCGATCGTTCGCAGCTCCAGTAGAAAGTGTCCTTGCTCGCCCTCCTCGCCATCGGTGTATTGCAGCGGCGCACGATTACGCGAGCTCTTGAAATGCACGTTGCCCTTTCCCCCTTCTCCTCCGCGACAAAGCACGAATTCCTCCCCGTCTCGGATGAGATCGACAACTGGAATTGCAGGCGGCGAATTGCCAACTGCCAATTGGTCGGCGTTCTGCGTTGGACGTGTAGCGTTGAGCGTTGAGTGTTTGTCGTCCTCCGTTTGCCAAACGATTGTGCCCACAGGGACCTTTACGATCTTATTCGCGGCTGCGCGTCCGGCCATTTTCTTGCCCTTGCCGTGGGTACCGTTTTTCGCCTTGATGATCGGCTCATAAAAAAGATTAGCTAAATTATCTACGTGCCGCTCCGCACGTAGAATAACGTCGCCGCCACGTCCACCGTCCCCACCATCCGGTCCGCCTTTTGGCACAAATTTTTCCCGCCGAAAACTCACGCAACCACGACCGCCCTTACCAGCTTGGGCAAAAACTTTGATCCGATCTACAAACATGGCGCATGCAAGTTGCCATTAGCAGCAACGTGTGTCATCCCGAGCGAAGCGAAAAGCTCGCCCACGATCCTGAGTCAGACGATTAGCTCAAATAGTCGAAAACCAAGCATGAGGTCCTTCACTTCATTCAGGGGGACACGGGCTCGGAAGCTCAGGTACCACTCCGGCGTTGCCTGTTTGTGCAAAAATTGTGCTGCGAGCAACCAACCCTGCCACAATTTTTCTGCCTTCGCTGCGAGCGCTGTTCAACGGAACTGCGTTTTGGGCGTCTAACTCGCATTAAATAACCTGGACTATTCGTTCGTTCCAAAAATCATGAAACCATTCTTCCTTATCATCGCCCTCTTGAGCGCGCTCAGTTTGCACGCTCAGACCGAATCGCCAACCCAGCCCGCTGCAAGCGTTTCGCCAGTCAACCAGAATCCCACGCCGCTGGACCCGAAGAACATGGATACGTCGGTCAAGCCGCAGGATGATTTTTACCTTTACGCCAACGGCGGCTGGTTGAAGCAAAATCCTGTGCCCGCGGAATATGCACGCTGGGGCAGCTTTAGTGAGTTGGAAGAAAAAAATAATGAGGCGCTCCGCAAGATCGCTGAGAAAGCTGCAAATGCCCATGTCGATGCAAACGCGGCTCCCGAAGTCCAAAAAGTAGGCGATTACTACGCAAGCGGCATGGACGAAAAAACAATCGACACTGCGAGAACGAAGCCGCTCGAAGATGAGCTAAAGCGCATCGACGCGATCAAAGATCGCGCCGACCTGCTGAACGCAATCGCGCGACTGCACAGTATTGGTGTCGACGCATTTTTCGAATTTGGCTCCGGTCAGGATGCAAAGGACAGCACGCGCGAAATTGCGCAAGCGCACCAGGGCGGACTCGGTCTTCCCGATCGCGATTATTACACAAAAACCGATCAGGATTCGAAAAAGAAACGCGCCGCGTATGTCGATCACGTGACAAAAATGCTGACGCTGCTTGGTGAAGCACCGGGCAAAGCTGCCGACGATGCGAAGAAGATTATGGCTCTGGAGACTTCTCTCGCGAAGGCATCCCGGACGCGCGTAGAGCTGCGCGATCCGCAAAAGAACTACAACAAGATGTCACAGGCCGATCTGCAAAAACTTACGCCGGACTGGAACTGGGCCGATTATTTCACAGCGATCAATCTCACAGAGCCGGGTGAAATTAACGTGGGCCAGCCCGAGTTCTTCAAGGCGGCCGACGCGCTGTTCACCAAGACATCCATCGACGATTGGAAAACCTATCTGCGCTGGCATTTGATCGATGATGCCGCAGCGGAATTATCAAAGGATTTTGTAAACGAAGATTTTAATTTTAATCAGGGCGTTCTGCGCGGCACAAAGGAAATCAAGCCGCGCTGGAAACGCGTGGTAGCGTCCACCGATGGGGCGCTGGGCGAAGCGCTCGGTAAGCTCTATGTGGCCGAATATTTTCCACCCGAGGCAAAATCGCGCGCACTGGAAATGATTACCAATCTCAAGGCTGCGCTGGCGGACCGGATTAAAACGCTCGACTGGATGGATGAGCGGACCAAACAGCAAGCGCTCAAGAAACTCGCCGCCATGAACGTCAAGATCGGTTACCCCGACAAGTGGCGCGATTACTCCCTGCTTAAGATCGACAGAGGACCGTACGTTTCGAATGCCATGCGCGCGGCAAATTTCGAGGCTAATCGCGAACTGAAAAAAATCGGGAAACCCGTCGATCGCACGGAATGGGGAATGACTCCGCCGACAGTGAATGCTTACTACAATTCGCACATGAACGAGATTGTTTTCCCGGCGGGAATCTTACAACCACCCTTCTTCGATCCTAAAGCCGATGATGCTGTTAATTATGGCGGCATGGGCGCAGTCATCGGTCATGAAATGACGCACGGCTTCGACGATCAGGGCCGGCAATTCGATGCAGCAGGAAATTTGCGCGATTGGTGGTCGCCCGAATCGGCTGCGAAATTTAAAGAGCGTTCACAAGCCGTCGTTCAACAATATTCCGAATATGAGCCGGTCCCGGGTACGCATATCAATGGCGAGCTAACGCTTGGCGAAAACATCGCCGACATCGGTGGTGTGAAGCTGGCGTATGCCGCGCTGCAAAAAGCGCTCGATAAAAATCCGCAGGCACGCGACACAAAAAATTGACGGATTTACGCCTGAACAGCGCTTCTTCCTGGGTTGGGCCCAAGTGTGGCACGCGAATCAGCGCGAAGACGACCTGCGGCTGCGCCTTAACACTGATCCGCATTCGCCGACTCATTACCGTTGCAACGGCCCGATATCGAACATGCCGGAATTCGCTAAAGCGTTTAATTTGCCAGACAACTGTCCCATGATGCGACCGGCAGATAAGCGGGTGAATATTTGGTGATCAATGGATTGTAGGGCGTCTGTGCCAGACGCCGACCATTGAAATTGGCGTTTCACAGAAACGCCCTACAATTTTATTCGCGCGCATCTTCCCCCCGCATTCTTGTCATCCCGAGCGAAGTCGAGGGATCTCTGGAATTCTGAGTGTTATTCTTTCGCAATCTTTCCGCCCCAGCTTAAGATTTTCGCCTTCGCCCCTGCTGCTTCGGCTTCCTTGATGTTGCCGGCGCGATTGTAAAATAGCGAGAGACTCGTCCAGCCGATCTGATCATTAGGCCGAAGCTCGACTGCTTTTTTCCCAGCTTCGATCGCTTCATTAAAATGCCCGAGTTTCATCAGCGCCATGCCAAGCGCGTGCCAGCCGTCGAAAAAATCCGGCTCTATCTGCACGCAGCGCCTGTACTTTTCCACAGCGCTGTCGAGATCGCCCACTGCCAGGTCTCCGTTGGCATCGTCAAAGATTTCGTCGGACGTCTGCATCTTGCGTCAAAGAGCAAACCACGAATGCGCACGAATCAACACGAATAATCCTGCATGCGGTTTGTTAGGTCTCGTCGGCAATTCGTGTTCATTCGTGTCAATTCGCGGTTAGCCTTTCTGGAATTGCAGGCCGGCGGCTTGCCCGCAGTCGCGCAGCCATTCCATAAAAACAATTCGCCGTTTGTTATCGAGAAGCGTTTTCTCGTACGCTGCCTTCTTCTCAGCAGCGTTCGCGGCCGCTAATGGCTCCCGCTTTTCCAGAATCGCGATAAATCCATTTTCACCAGCTGGAAAAAAATCACTGATCTCCCCCGGATTCAGGAACGCCACTGCCTGTTTGATGGCGGGAAGATCGGCCGGTTCGTTCTTCTTCGGTTCTTTGTCTTGCGATTTTGGTTTCTCCTCTTCGATCAGTGAAAACGGCGGAAGTTTCTCGGCCTTCGCTCCAGATTTCTGAATCGCCGCTTCAAGTGGTTGCCCGGACTGTTTCACTTCGCGCAATTGTTGAACGACCTCTGCCGCTTTCGTCGACATCAGCTCGCGCGCCTTCGACTTCTTGATCGTCTCCACAATTTTCGGCTTCGCTTCTTCGAGTGTGAGCGGACGCGCCTCAGTAATCCCCGCGAGATGCAAAATATAAAATCCATCTGCTACCTGAATGGGATCGCTGTTCGGCTCCTGCATTGAAAGTTTGAAAGCTGCGGCGCCAAGTTGCGCATCGCCTTTCAACTGCGGATCAGGCTCAGCTTTGGTAAATTCGCCGGTCTCATGTATCGGCAACTTCAGTTTCTCAGCGGCCTGCTTGAAATCCGCCCCTTTCTCTAACAGCGCCTGCGTAAAATCAGTCGCGCGGTCGGAAAGCTTTTGCAAAGCCTCGATGCGCTCTTTTCCAGTTAATTTCTTTTCCTCATCGGTGAGCGCGAGGCTGACAAATTCGACCTTACGTTTTTCATCAGTCTTAAGCTCGGCCTTATGGGCATCATAATGCTTCTGCACATCCTCATCACTGACTTGGATGTCCTTAATAAAATCAGCGGGTTGAAATCGAATAATGCTCACAAATAAGGTGTCGTGACCGCGCTCAAAATTTTCATCGAGCTCACCTTTGGGAACTGTGACGCCAGCAGCTAAAAGCTGTTTGATTTGATTCAACGACAACTGGTCGCGAACCAGTTGTTCGATGTGCTCCTCGGAGAGACCCATCGGTGCCAGCGCATTCTGCGCAAAATCGGTGAACTTTTTCATGTCGAATCCCGAATCGCCCTGGAACGCCGGCAATGTGCGCACGACCTCCGCAATTTCAGAGTAACCTGGACGAATACCCAGCCGAGCGGCTTCATGCCGAAGCACCAGCAGATTAACAACGAATTGGACTGCAACCTGGTTCGGATTCTGCCGGCACCGGCCGTCAGCGTCTGCACAAAATCGGACATGCCGAGTGCCTGCGCCAGAGTGAGCAGGCGCACCGTTTGCTGCGCCTCCAGACATCGAAACGTTCCGATCATAAATGCGAGCAAACCGATCGGAGCGCATCGCGCCGTAATCCGGCCGTTGCACGAAATAGAAGATGAAAGGAATCGCCAGAATCGCGATCACGATCATCAGCCAGTCCCGGTGCTTGCGGAGTAACTTCATCATAACGGGCAAAATTGTAGCGGCGGCTGTCCTCAGCCGCAAATGCGAGCGACGCTAACAAAGTGAGATTAGAAGTGAGACTTGAGATAGCAGGTGACTCACTTCTCACGATTCAGCTCGTTTGCCGTTTCCCGGATCATTCCCCACGCCCTGCGCAGATGTTCTTCCGTGGTGAGCACATTGCCCAGACCAATTCGCATCACCGTTCGATCGCGTAATTTCGTTTGCGTGAGATAAGCGCGACCGCTTGCATTGATTTTTTCGACGATTTCGCTGTTTAGCTGGTCGATTTTGCTTTCGTCGCCACCCACAAACCGAAAACAAACCACGCCCATGCTGACCGGCGCGGCGATCTCGAAGCGATTGTCGCTTTTGATCCAATCGGCTAAAATATTCGCCAGCCGGATACATTCGCGAAGGCGGGTGGTGATTCCTTCGCGGCCAAAACTGCGAAAGATCACCCACGCTTTTAGCGCACGAAACCGGCGACCGAGCTGCATGCCGTAATCCATGTAATTTTTTGTGGCTTCGACCGTGTCGCCGGCGCAAAACGTCCGGCGGGGCAAGCGTGAAGACGCGACGCAAGCGCTCAAGTTCGCGCACATACAGCACGCTGAAATCGAGCGGCACGAAAAGCGACTTGTGCGGATTGATGATGATCGAATCGGCGTCGCTCCAACCTTCGGTGATCCATTTGTACTCCGGAAGAATTGCGAACCCGCCGCCATAAGCGCGCGTCGATGTGCAGCCAGACTTTTTCTTCACGACAAATGCGAGCCAACTCAGCGACCGGATCGACACTGGCTGTCGAAGTTGTGCCAGCTGTCGCGATGACAGCCATCGGCTTGAAACCTGATTGTCGATCCGCTGCGATCATTTTGCGCGAGCAGCGAAATCTCCATTCGGAATTCGTCGTCAGTGGGAACGCGAAGCACATTTTCTTCGCCGATGCCGAGCGCGATTGCGGCTTTTTCGGCCGCATTGTGCGCTTGATCGGAAGCGTAAATGCGAAAACACGGAAGATCGGCGCGCCCAGCAAGCCCGCGTTTGCGCACGAACGGCGCGGCTTCTTCCCGAGCGACCGCCAGCGCATGCATGATGCCAACCGAGGCGGTGTCATAAACCACTCCATCAAATTCCTTCGGCAGACCCACCCATTGCCGAATCCAATCGATCACAACGGTTTCAACTTCTGTCGCAGCCGGGCAGGTGCGCCACGTCATCGCGTTCACGTTTAACGGCGCGCTAAGGATTTCGCCGAGAATTCCAGGCGCCGTGGTCGTCCAGCCGAAGTACCCGAGGAACATCGGATGACTCCAGTGCACCATACCAGGGACGATGACCTGATCGACGTCGCTCAGAATTTTGTCGAACGCTTCACCTTGTTCGGGGGGCTCCGCAGGGAGGGCGGCGAGAATCGCGCCCGGCTTGTCGTTAGGCGCGACGCGCAGCGATTCTATATCTTGGCGAAAATCCGCAATCCAATCCGCCAGCTCGTGCAATTGTCTGCGGAATTCTTCCGGTGAAGTATCACCGAGTTCGCCCAGGCCACCCCGCGGATCTTCTCGTCGATGTTGCATGCTTTCCTCTCACTAACACCCTGCTTTAGCTGGGTGCTGGTCGCCAATTAAAATTCGGCAATTGCTTCAGCGGTTTTCCGGCTCCGCACTCCTAGAAAACCGCTGAAGCGGTTTCCCTCACGTCATTATTACGGAGTCACCTCGCTGAAGCGAGGTGTTAACGACAAGCTATTCAGAAAGCAAAGCCAAAACTGAAATGGAACGCGCCGAAATCTTCGACGGGGCGCGGATCGGGATTGACGCCATAATCGAGACGAATGGGACCGACCGGTAGCTTGTAGCGCAAGCCAGCGCCTATGGCATAACGCATATCGTTTAGTCCAATGTCCTCCGACGTGGGCAAAAGATTGCCGGCATCGGTGAAGACTGCGCCCTGTAGTTCCCCGAAAATTGGGAACGTGTACTCAACGTTGAACACGGTGTAGAATTCTCCACCAACGGGATGACCGTGATTATCGTGCGGGCCAAGATCCCGTTCACCGAAGCTCCGCACGGTTGTGGCGCCGCCATTAAAAAAACGTTCGTCGATGGGAATCGCAGTCGCTTCGCCGGAGCCGCTGCTTGTTAGTGAATGAATAATGCCGACGCGAGCGCCGAATGCGATCGAGGATTGATGGAACCACCGTTGAAAAGGAGTACCGGCAGATTGGTCCTCCACTACGCCCGGAGTGAGTGGCTTTGGTCCAAATGGAAGATAGTACCCAACGCGCATCGTGCCTCGGATGAATTCGATATCACTTCCTAAAGCGCTCGAAGCCAGATCGAGTGTGTTGGCGATGAGAAACCCGCGCGGATTTACGTACGGGCTCTCACGCAAATCAAGTGTATTCGTAAGGCCGATCGTGTTCACGAGATAATTCGTCGTCGACCCGAGGAGAAATTCCGGTTTGATTTCTGAGTCGGTAATCTTCACATGACGGACAGAGAAGGTCAGGGCCGCCTGATCGTATTTGGTGATTTTGCGGCTAAGTTCGAATCGTCCACCCAATTCAAATTTTGTGTACCCGTCGTAGTCAAACGTCAGGGCGAACGCTCGTGCGGTGAACTGGAAATCGGTGTCAAGAAAGAACGGATCCTGGTACAGAATTTCGCCTTTGTAACTGCGCTGTGAGACTTCGATCGTTGCCGACCCCGCGCGCCCAGTGCCGAACAGATTGCGATCGCCAATCTGCGCGCCGGCGAGCGCACCTTCGTAAGTGTCGAATCCGGCCCAAAAGCCAAACTCCTTGCTCTTGGCTTCCTCGGCGGAGATGTCGAGTCGCAACAAATGCCCATCTACTGGCACTGGCTTGATTTGCAGCACATTGAACAATCCCGTCTTCATCAGAGTACGAAATCGCTCATCGAGAACGTCCGGACTGTACGTTTTCCCACTCAATCTGGTAAACCGCTTCGTCACAAAACTGGGATTCAGTCGAGTCAGCCCATTCACTGTCACACCATCGAAGTAGTAAACGGGTCCAGGCGATACCACGATTTGCACCGGGACTCGCCCATTCACTGCTTCATCCGGCGCGCCGGTGGCCGCGACCTTGACGTCGTAATAGCCGCGCGCCTTGAAATATGCCTCAAGACGCCGCGGAATATCTTCGACCCGCGTGTCGGTGTAAGGGCTCTGTAACAAATCAGCTATCTGTCCCCGAAGCGCCTCTGCACCGTAAATGATGTGGCCGTTAAATCCGATGGTACCGAAAAAATATTGTCGGCCCTCATGAATCGGAACGACGACGTCAACCTCGCTACTTTGCTCCTGAAATTTGTAACGCGGCGGATCCACCACGGCGCCTAAGAAACCTTCTGCAATGTAAAAGCGGTGCACCAGCTGCGTCCCCTCCTCCATGTCGGTCGCGACGAATGGCAATCTTTTCTCCAACCTCGAATACCGCTCCCGCGTCGGCCCCACCATATATTCAAACAGCTTGTCCGCTGGTTCTTTTGCATTTCCTTCGAACAGGACAGTCCGCAGCATGAACCTCGGGCCTTCCGTAATATCGAGACGCAATCGATCAGTTGATTCAATCACGTAGTGGACGTTCACCTTGGCGTAGCCGTGTTTTCGATAGAAAACCTCCACGAAAAAGGCCAGATCGTCGGCTCGCGCGGGGCTTAATCCAAATTGCTCAATCGTGCTGATCTCTTCCTTCAGGGCCACGCGTAATTCTTTTTCGTCGAAAGCCCGCTGGCCACGAAATTGGATACTGCTTGTCCGCTTCGCGAGTTTTTCCTGCTCCTTGACGACGGCTTGCCGCGCTTTCTGTCGCTCCTCAGGTCGCGCAACGTCGACTGCAGTCTGCGCCGCGACTTTAAACGCAAGAGCCAGGCTTCCAAGAGAGAAAAGGAGGCCGCGCTGCATCTTAGAGATTCTAACGAAACCGAATCAGATATTTCAGTTTGCCTCGAAAATCGCCGCGAACGCCGACATCGCCAGTGAGCACAAAATGATCGTCGATTTTGAAGCGCACAGTTGCTTGCTGTTGACCCGTTCGTGGGTCAATCGTCCCTAAATTCAGATCCAGCCGGTTGAATACTGTGTTGCTTTCGGTTGGCTCGCCTTTCTTGACGATCTTCCGGTAAAGTTGCTGCACTAGTAACATCGCCGCCCGCCCAGCCAGTACGTTGCCAGTCGAAAGTTCCTGTCTCGTCGCGCCGGTGGCGATCAAAGAAATAATTTCCTCCTGCGGCAATGGCGGTTCGCTCGTGAAAATGGCTTGCGGCGCAAGCACAGTTCCGTAAACATAAACGCGCACCGTGTAATCGCGGATCACCGAAGTGCCATGCAGCTCCAGCTTCGGGTTCATTGAATCGCTCGGGTCAAAATAAAGAAAGCCCTGGGAAACCTGCAGGCGGCTGAATGGTAGGGTTGCTTCTACATTTTCCAGACGCACCGTTCCCTGTAATTCAGGGTGAAGCCCTGTTCCCCCGAGCTTTATATCAGCAATCGCGCCACCGGTCGCCAGGTTCCCGCGAATCAGCACCGGATCTTTTGTTTTAATCGCGACATTGAATTTCCAATCGCGGAGTGGCGGGTTCGGGAAAGAAAATTGAGGGCGCTGCGATGGCGGCTCCGGCGCCGGTCTGCCTGGCAGGCCGATCGGAATAAGATCGATGTTTTTCAAAATATGACTGTCTGTCATTGCGACGTTGCCGCTGACTGTTGCGGTCGCGATTGGGCCGCTCACCGTTATGTCTGCGTCCGCGCGGGCGGTAAGCGTGTCGTTTCGCGCAAGCAACACGCTGTCGGCTTTCAATTTTAAATCCAGAGTCGGTTCAGTCAGCTTTGGGAAAGTGACGCGGCCATTCATTGTAAAAGGGCCGCCTGCCAGATTACCACCGAATCGTTCCAGGCTGAGAGCGTTTTGTGCGAAGCTTAACCGCGCACTAAAATTCGTTAGCGCCGGGATCGTCGCATTCGTAAAACGCGCTACGTTCACCGTGACGTCCCCTGCCCCGCTAAAGACCGGTTTACCGATCGTTCCAGTTACATCAACATCCAACCCAAGATCGCCATCAAGTTGCTCGAGCTCCGGAACAAATTGCCGAACAAAATTCACAGAGCTGCGGGGGAGACGCGCTTTTGCAGCTATCGGTGTGTCGTCTGGCAATTTCCGAGCGCGTGCAATCTTCGGAATATCCAAAGGCATCTCCGCGTTTACCTCGAGCGCCTGAATTCGCGCCTGCTGCAGTTTGCCTAAAACTGTCAGGCGATCGTGCACCGCCTGCGCGTTCAGATCAAAAGTCGCCGGCTCCATTTTCGGCCAGCGATCATTTCGCAAATCCCGCAGCTGGAGGTTGAGACTCGCATTCAAGTCTCCGATTGTTCCATCCGCGTCGAGCCTCGCGTTCAGCGTACCAGATGTCCCCGCTTTGATTCCGAGATCGGTAAACAATTTTTTTAGATCAAGATTTTCCGACTGAATTGTGGCGAACACTTTGCCAGATGACGGAATGGCCGACGCGTTTGTTCCGAGATTTCTCCACAGAAGAGGGAAAGAGACATATCCCGACGCGAACCTCGCCTGCCCTTGATCGAGTTGAATTCTGGTTATCTCGAGCGTCTCGCCCTTTGCCTGCGCGACTGCCTGAAAATCCGTGTTGCCGCTAGCGAAAAAGATGATCGGCACATCAAGGCCTTCGGGCGAATAGGACGCACCGATATTCGCCCGGAGCGATTGCGTATTTCCATAGCGTCCCTTCTCCAAGACGAGCTTCAGTTTGCCTGAATTCTTCCATGGAACGACCCCGAAAGCTTTCGGGTTCGATTTCGAATACGACGGCTGGGAAGCGGTCATCCCTTGACCCTCGCCTTCCCAGTCAAGTGTGACGGATCCTGCTATTTCATTTTGATTTCCAAAAGTGCGAAGCAGAGGCTGAAGCGTCGATAGGTTCGTGACGCTGGCGGAAACCTTGCCGTTGTATTGATAAGGCTGCCGTAAATTCAGTCTTCCGGTCGCATTAAAGAAATCCGAATCGTTCAGACTAGCCCTGCAATCGTTTAGATACACGATGCTATTAGAAATCGAACATTGCGTGCTGAGTTCGTGGAAAACCAAGTCCCGCATTTTGAGGTTTGATCCCGAAATCGAAATCTGGCCGTTGGCTGTTTGTTGTTTCCATTCGATTTGCGCCGTCAGTTGCAATGGCCCATTTAATTTGTTAGGCGAATCTGCAGCCCAGAAGTCCCCGACTTCGGGCGCATTGAGTGCAACATCCAGCTCTGCGGGCTGCGAAGGAGCCTTACCAACTTCTGCTGGAAGCTTGTAGCGTCCGCGAACATTCAGTTCGTTTTGATTTCGCCGCAGACTCAATCGGTCGAGCCCAAGAATATCATCGCTGCCGTTTAGAGATCCTTCGACGGAATCAATGATGTGATCCCGATACCGTATGCCGGCAAAATCGAACTCCATTGCAGTGCGAAGATCCGCGAACCACGGCCTCTTTACTGTAGCCGGGGGCGTCGACCCCGGCTTCTGGCCACGCGGCGCAATGCCCTTGGACGCGCGCAGCGTACAATTCAGCTTGTCAACTGTTCCATCCGAAAATCCGACTGCGTTCGCAGTCACGCCAAGAGTTGCGTTTACGTTCGCATTGGTGATGTCGATCTTGCCAGTGAACTGAGCCGAGCCAGTCAATTGCACAAGTGTTCCTGCCGTTAATCGTTGCAGGTCAGGCGCAGTCCCTGCAATTTCCAGACTCGTCGGAGTCCGACCGAAATCTTTGATAACCGAAGGCAGCTCCATTGTCCCGTGAAAATGAAACTCGTTGTTGTCCTGGACGATGTCGGCGGACCGCAAAGTCGCGTTGCCCCGTTCTGCCGAAACTTCAACAACGCTGCTATCGAAATGAATCTCTGGCCGATCCACGTTGCTGATCTGCAGCGACATCGTTCCGTTCCAGGTGCGCGGGAAATCGATCGCACCGGTCGCGTCGAGCGCGAGCCGCTCAATCTTGCCCGAAAGATATCCTTCGGGGAAAAACAAGAATTTGTTCAACGACGCCGCCGCAATTTTTTCAGCAACCACGTTCACTTTCGCGTTCAACGAAGACTCTGTTTCAATCAGTCCAGCCGATGCGGATAATTGCCCGCCACCAATTGCGCAGTCGAGTTTGAGTCCCAGCGTTTTCGTATCGATGCGTGATGCATCAACGTTTAAGAAACGGATCTGTTCCTGGTTGCTCAGAACCACATCACGCAGAACAAGATTCTTGTTCGTATAAGAAGTTTGCCCGGAAATTCTGGACCAGCTATCACCGGATGGAAGCTGCAGTTCTCCGATCCGCACGTTACCCGGGCTGCGCGGGTTCAAATCAAGATCAACCTGTTCGACGATGAAGTCGTTGGGATCGGCTCTTATAACAAATGTCGCGGTTGCGAGGCGAATCCGCTCGGGAAATAACGAAGGCAATTTCAGCTTTTGCTTCGGACGCGGTTTGCGCGGCGGCGCTTTCGCTGGATTCAAAACAACCTGCGCCGATCGCGCCTCGACATCTTGCAAAAAATGCGACAGCCCATGTCGCGCGAGTCCGACCAAACTGTAATCAACGTATAAGTAGTCGATATCGATTGATTCGATCCCAGATGCCGCGGTGGGTAACGGCGCGAAGGTTTCGTACGGCCAGATGACCAAAAGGATTACCTTCCAGCCGAAAATCGATCTTTAAATGTTCGCGCGCAGCGTATCGCAGTGCGATCTGCCGTCCGATCGCCAGCAAAATTGGCCGATGAAAAATAATCAGGAGCCCCACGCACGCAGCGAGGCCGATCAAAACACGATGCCAAATCCGGCCGTGGCGCCGCACCTCTTTCTGATCGTTTTCGGCCACCAAAACGATTGTATTGCCGCCTTCTGAGAGAGCAAACATCAGATCCCATGCCGACCCTCGACTTCGTCATTGCGTGCAGAAACCGATGGCCTGACGCTTTGCAAGTTTCTGAACAATGAATCCGGACAAGCTTTTTGATTATCTCGAGGGCAGGTTACCCCCAGCAGAGCGTGCTGCGTTGGAGCAGCGATTGATCTCGGACAAGCAATTGCAACGCGAACTGGCGGTGGCCCGACAGATTCATGAAGGGCTGCGCGGCGATTCTCGCGAAGTTTTGTTGGCACCACGACGCGATGTGACGGAGCAAGGCCGCAAAATGGCGCTTCGGGTAGGGGCGGCGTTTTTGCTCCTCATGGCTGTCAATGTCGGAATCGGCCTCTGGTTGATCGCGAGACACGAAACAAAGAATCCGAACCGCGCGTTGCTTGAAAGGCAAATGCGAGAGCAGATCGCGAATTCCTTGGAGCACGCAGCGGCGAAGTTCACGCCCGCTCCGCTGGGTATTGGTGAAATTACGGTTCCTGCGGCAACTGGGAAACTGGAGGTACTTGCTGATCAAGTAGTCACGATCGCATCGCGATTCGGCGGTTCCGCTACAAAAGGTCTTCCGGACCAGGGCCGGCTCAAGGTTCTTGTCGATATCCCGTCAAGTCGCGAGCCGGAATTTCGCGCGGCGATCTCGTCGATGGTCGGGGAGGCGCTGCCAGCGTCGACGACCGCCGGTACGGCCTCGCAAGCGCCGGGATCACCGAGCCCGGCTACAGGGGAGAAGAAGAGCTTTATTGTCCAAATCGTCGAACAATCGGCGAAGTCAGATTGATCGTTTTGCACAAGAGCATCTAACAAAAGGAAACGAAGATAACAAAGGGATACCAAATCGATCACAAGTCTTAGTTTTCTTCGCCTTCTGTAAGAGTCCTGCCGCATCTCATGATTGCCATCACGTTCGCTTTGCCAGCGGAGAGTCAGCAGTTTTTGCTTTCGTTAAGCAATAAATCCCGTGGCGATCGCAATGGCATCCCAACGATTCGCGGCAAGATCGATGATCGCGCGATTGAAGTCCTTCATACCGGCGTTGGAGAAAATGTTTGCCGACAGCGCATGGCAAAGTTTCTGTCCGCCACAGGACGGATTCGCCGTGGCGAACATGACCAGCATTTCGACTATCTGATTAGCGCCGGGTTTGCGGGGGCGCTCAACGATCAACTGCAACCTGGCGATCTGTTGCTCGCAAAAAATTTCTCGACGGTTCGAACGAATGAAAATTTCTCCCTCTCGAGCTTGCAGATTCACATGGCTGATCTTCTGACCGTACCTGCGTTGATCGATTCCCGTGAGGAACGAAACAAACTTGCGCTCACATCGGGAGCGGTGGCAGTGGATATGGAGACGGAATTCATCGCGCGCGCCTGCGCCGCTCATGGGATTCCGGTTCTTTCACTTCGTGTAATCAGCGACACACCGACGGAACTTTTCCCAGCTCCGGCCAATATCTTGTTTGACATCGAACGACAGCAAACTCGGATGCCGAAGCTGGCGGCCTACCTTGTTGCGCATCCACATCGTATCCCACGCCTGATTCAGTTCGCTCGAAGAATTGCACGCGCGCGAAAAGGTTTGGCGGATGCGCTGGTCGCCACTGTGCGTGGACTGTAGCCACGGCGCTGTGTCGCCGTGGGGGTTACAACTTCCTGAGCGCACGAGCCGGCTACAACAAGGGCTAAACAGATCGCGAGTTCGAACACGTGGCATTACTGTGCTGGCTCGATGTGAACCAGCACGTCGGCAATACGCGAGTCGTTTTGTTGGATTGCGTTTTTTACTCGATGCGCAATCTCATGGCCTTCATGCACTGAGATCTTGCCATCCACTCCGACGTGAAGATCGACATAAAAATCCAATCCCATTTTGCGAGCTCGGCATTTTTCAACTTCGATGACACCGGGGACTGTGCTGGCAACTGAGCAAATCGACTTGACTATTTTTCGCGGCGCGGTGTCCATGATTTCGTAAAACGCGGGACGCAAAAGCCTGATGCCATTTGCCGCGATGACCACGCAGGCGAAAATGGCAGCCCAATCGTCGGCACTCTGCCAACGCTTACCACCGATCAAAGCTACTGAAATCCCAATGAATGCAGCGGCGGACGTGAGCGCGTCACTGCGATGATGCCAGGCATCGGTTTGCACGGCGGTACTCTCCACGTCGCGTCCGATCCGGTTCGCATAACGGAACAAAATTTCCTTTATCACGATCACCACGATCAATATTCCGAGCGTGTAAGGCGCCGGCGCGTTGTGCGGCAGGAAAATTTCGCGCACGCTTTGAACGGCCAGACCCACCGCGGCGGCCAAGACTCCAACTGAAACAATCGCGGCTGCAATCGGCTCTGCTTTCCCGTGGCCATAGGGATGGGAAGCATCAGGCGGCCGCGCCGCAACTTTCAGCCCGCTCCAGATGACAAACGAGCCCGCGATGTCGAGCCCGGATTCAATGCCATCGGCAATCAGGACATAAGCGTGACCGAACACGCCTCCGAGAATCTTTGCCACGGCGAAAATCGAATTCACGATCATGCCGAAAAGCGCGACGCGCGTTGCAGTCCGCAAAGCAGATGAAGTCATTCCGCCAAGCGGCCGGCGCGTTTGCAGATTGTTTGCGGAGGCGTGAGGATGCTGGGCCGAGGGCATCATGGAAACTATAAACGCAGCCGTGTACGAAACGCACGGAAATCCAGCGGATGTGTTACATGTCCAATCACAACCATGGCCGACGCCAGCCGCTGGCGAAGTTATCGTGAAAATGCGCGCAGCGCCGATCAATCCCGCCGACTTAAATCAGATCGAAGGAAAATATCCCGTGCGAGCAGAACTGCCGGCGACGCCGGGGTTCGAAGGCGCAGGAATCGTTGCCGAGGTGGACCCTGACGTCACAAATGTCGCAGTGGGCGCATTAGTGATTTTGCCGCACAACGTCGGCACATGGCGCGACGCCGTTGCAGTAAAAGCCGATGAATTGGTTGTCGTCCCTGCAGGGATTGAGCCTGTGCACGCGGCCATGTTGAAAATCAATCCGATGACCGCGTGGCGTTTGCTGCACGATTATGTGGATCTTGCACGCGGCGACTGGCTGATTCAGAACGCCGCGAATTCGGCCGCGGGGCGCGCGATCATTCAAATCGCGCACGAGCTTGGTTACAAGACAGTGAATGTCGTGCGGCGCTCGGAGTTAATCGATGAACTGCGGGCAGAGGGCGGCGATGTTGTCCTGGTCGATAGCGAAAATCTTCGCCACCAAGTGGAAGACGCGATTGGCGGTCCGCCGATTCGCCTGGGATTGAATGCAGTCGGTGGCGAAAGCGCACTGCGTCTGGCAAATTGCCTCGCGCCGGGATCAACGCTGGTGACTTATGGGGCGATGAGTTTGCAGCCGCTGAAAATCCCGAACGGCCTGCTCATTTTCAAAGACCTCCGTTTCCGGGGCATTTGGATTAACAAATGGTACGACAATGCGACTCCGACTCAACGAATGGAAGCGTTTCAACGTTTATTCGAGATGGCGAAACGCGGTCTACTGCAAACGAAAGTGGAGAAAGCCTATCCGTTAAGCGAAGCGAAGGCGGCGGTTGCGCACGCAGCGCGCGGCGAGCGTAGCGGCAAGATCATTTTCGAGTTTGCGGCGTAGCCATAGGGGTGTAGCCTCGAAAATCGTGCGTTCCTTCTGCCCCCGCGTTCTTCTTCTCATTGGACTAGCCAGTAGTCTGGCCACACGTCACGTCGAATGCGCAACGGTCCCCGAACCGGGTGATTTGCGCGCCGCCGGGAAAGTGGAGTTCCCGATATCGTGCACGCCTGCTGTGCAATCTGAATTCTCCCGTGGTGTGGCATTGCTGCATTCATTTTTCTACGAAGAGGCGCGACGTGTTTTCACCTCTGTCGCCGAGCGCGACCCCAAATGCGCGATGGCCCAGTGGGGAATCGCCATGACATGGTGGCATCCGATCTGGACGCCGCCCACTCCGGACGAGATGAGCGCAGGCAAGGCGGCCATTGAAAAAGCAATGGCAATGAACGCCGGAACGGATCGAGAGCGAGGATTCATCACGGCACTCAATGTTTATTACAATGCGCCGGAGAGTTCGAACGCAGGCGCGGTTGGACAATCGTGCCATGGACCAGTGGGACCACGCGACCGTGTGATCGCTTACGAAAAAGCGATGCATCAGCTGCGCGCCAAGTATCCGGACGATTTCGAAATCCAAGCTTTCTACGCCTTCGCGGTCCTGGCTGTTGGATACGCCACGCCGAACGACACGACCTTGTCAAAACAGCTCGAGGCGGCTGCCATCCTGGAAAAGCTGTGCAAACAAAACGCAAATCATCCCGGCGTCGTTCATTACCTGATCCATTGCTATGATTATCCCGCACTCGCTCAGCGCGGATTAGCCGCCGCGCAGAGTTATGCTTCCATCGCGCCATGGGTACCTCATGCGCTGCATATGCCATCGCACATTTTCACGCGTTTGGGTATGTGGGATGAATCGATCGCTGCGAACGGAGCTTCAGCCGAGGCTTCGCGCGCGTACGCGGCTATGCGTCATCGCGACGCCACCGAAGCCGAAGAGTTACACGCGCTTGATTACATGGCCTATTCTTATTTGCAGGAGGCCCGGGACACGGAAGCGAAGAAGATCGTCGATCTTGTCGCCAAAGTGCGGAAGACAAATCCGGAGCTGGAATTCAGCGCAGCTTACGCTCTGGCAGCCATTCCAACGCGTTACGCGTTCGAGCGGAACGATTGGGCAGCGGCAGGGACATTAGCCGTTCCAAACCTCCCCCACTGGTCTTCGTTCCCATTCATGGAAGCCCTGATCGAATATGGTCACGCGCTCGGACGAGCGCACACAGGCGACCTCGACGGTGCGCATAAAGCAATCGCGCGAATGCAGCAACTACGCGATGCGACGAAGGATCCCAAGTTCGACTATTTTAAGAACCATCTCGATCTGCAGATGCAAGCGGCTTCGGCTTGGGTAGCCGCAAGCGAAGGCAAGAAAAGAGAAGCGATTGAGATGCTGCGTCGCGCTGCGGATGCAGAGGACATTCTGGGCAAACATCCGGTTTCGCCCGGTGCATTTGTTCCAATTCGCGAACAACTTGGCACTCTGTTGCTCGAAGTGGGTCAATCAAGACAAGCACAACAGGAATTTGAAGCTGCGCTCAAAATCTATCCGGGACGGTTCAGAGGTTTATATGGAGCGGCGCGAGCCGCCGAGCAATCTGGTGACAAGGAGAATGCGAGCCGCTACTATGCGAAGCTGGCCGCACAAACGGCAAACGCTAGCGGCTCCCGAGACGAATTGAATCACGTTCGCGAATTCCTCACCGCCGAAGCTAAAGCGACGGGTCCGAACAACGTCAGCGCTCGCCAGTAGGAAACCGTCGACGCGTTTTGCGCCTGCGACGACGGACGTCAGCCAGCTTGGCTTATTCGGCAGACTAGTAGCCTGACATCCCGTTTGTGCTCGCGAAGCTTTTCGACAGTGTCAATTACGACGTTCGACATGCAACCCTTCGCCATCATTGCCCTGGTTTTGATTCTCGCGCGCGTCGTCACTGAACTGTGGCTAAGCGGACTCAACCAGCGTCACGCGCGCGAGCGCGCGAATGAAGTGCCGTCCTGTATTTCGCGGAATCATCGACGCGGCAATGTATCGCCGTTCGGTTGGTTACACACTGGCTAAGAGCCGCTTTGGAGACATCGTTAACGTGTTCGATACCGTGGTGCTCATCGCAGTACTCTTTAGCGGCCTGTTACCATGGGCGTTTGGAAGATTCGGCGTGACCCTCGGCAGGTCGACCCTGGCCATGGCTGGTTTTCTCTTTCTTACAGGCATCGCGTTGAGCATCCCGGGATTGCCGTTCGCCTGGTACGCGCAATTCAAAATCGAAGAGCGATTCGGTTTCAACACCACAAGCATGAAGACGTGGATCGCCGATCGTCTCAAAGGATTGCTGTTCGCAGCGCTGCTTGGCTATCCGTTGCTTCTGCTGGTATTGAAACTGATCGAGTGGACTGGCACAAACTGGTGGCTTTGGGCGGCCGCGGTTGTGATCGTCTTCCAATTGCTTCTGCTGCTCATCGCGCCGGCAATCATCATGCCGTTTTTCAACAAGTTTACGCCACTGCCCGAAGGAGAGTTGCGGCAACGCCTCTTTGCGCTGGCGCAGCGTACCCATTTTCCCACGCGCAGCATCGAAGTGATGGACGGCAGTAAACGCTCGCGCCACTCCAACGCGTTCTTCACCGGCCTTGGACGTTTTAGAAAAATCGTGCTGTTCGACACACTGATCGCACAGCTCACCGAGCCGGAGGTGGAATCTGTACTCGCGCATGAAATTGGCCATTACAAAAAGCGCCACGTAATCAAGATGCTCAGCGTTTCCATCGCCGGCGTTATCATGGCGTTCGCCGCGATTGCCTGGCTGGCACGACAACAGTGGTTTTATCGCGCGTTCGGTTTCGCGTATCAGGGAGGCTTTGCCACCGCAAATGTCGTTCCCGCCATATTGCTGTTCGCGCTGCTGGCGGGAACGATAACCTTCTGGGTTTCGCCGTTTCTTCACATTTGGTCGCGCCGTTTCGAATACGATGCGGACGCATTTGCTCTTGCCACAATGGGAGAGACGCAATCGCTGATTCAAGCGCTCCGCAAACTGACCAAAAACAACCTGAGCAATCTCACGCCACATCCGCTCTACAGCAGCTTTTATTACTCGCATCCGACCCTGCTCGAACGGGAATGCGCCGTGCGAAAAGCCGCTTAGCACAAGTGGAAGCATGCGCGGTTGCGCGCGTCCAAATAAAGAGCATCGGCGCTCGCGGCGAGAAGTATCTGCAAAGGTGGAAAGCGTTGTCCTCAACGCGTTGGTAAAATGAATGCGCCTGCGCCGCGGAGACTCTCTCTTTGCCAAATCACTTGTGTATCATCTTGCGCCTTCGGCGATCGGTTCTAGCATCGTCTTCGGAGAAGCCGATCCACCTTCGCAAGCGTTCGAAAATGTCGAAAATCATTGTTGTTGGGGCTGGAATTAATGGTGTCACCGCTGCGATCGAATTAAAGAAACGCGGGCACCAGGTGATTCTGATCGACCCGGGACCGTTACCGCATCCGCTGGCAGCATCCACCGACATCAGCAAAGCGGTTCGCGCAGCCTATGGCGCGGATGAAGACTACACAGAGCTAGCCGAACGCTCAATTAGACTGTGGCGTAAATGGAACGAAGAATTCGGAATTGAATTGTATCACGAGACTGGCGTGATGTTCGTGCGCCGTCGGGAGATGAAGCCGGGCGATTTCGAATACGAAAGTTTCAAAATACTACAACAGCGCGGACACAAGGTTGAGCGCATGAATTCGGCGCAACTGTGGAGGCGATTTCCAGCCTGGAATCCTGAATTGTTCCGAGATGGTGTTCTTGAGTTCGAAGCGGGTTATGCGGAAAGCGAGCGCGCAGTCGCGACGTTAATCCAACACGCAGGGTCCATAGGCGTCGAACGGCGCAGCAGCAGCCGTTTCGCCCGTTTGGATGAACGTGATCACCGCATTGAGGGAATTGTTCTCGACAACGGAGAGCGCATCTTTGCCGATCGCATTGTGATGGCGGTCGGCGCGTGGACTCCGTATCTGCTGCCTTTCACGAAAAAGTTCTTCCGCGCGAGCGGCCAGCCGGTGTTCCACTTGAAACCTTCGCGACCTGATCTCTTTGCACCTGAGCGTTTCCCTGTATTTGGCGCGGATATTACGACGACGGGCTATTACGGGTTTCCGCTCAATCGTGATGGTATCGTGAAGATTGCAAACCACGGGCCGGGGCACGAGATGTCCCCCGAATCTCCTAAACGCGCAGTCACTTCCGAGGACGAAGAAAACCTGCGCAAATTTTTGTCATGGGCGTTCCCCGCGCTCGCCGAGGCGCCAATTGTTTATACGCGCGTGTGCATGTATTGCGATACCCACGATGGAAATTTTTGGATCGCGCCCGATCCGGAATGTGAAGGACTCGTGATCGCCGCTGGTGATTGCGGACATGGATTTAAATTTGCGCCGGTGCTCGGTGAAATTATTGCGGACGCCGTCGAGCAGAAATCCAATCCGATTCTGGAAAAATTTCGTTGGCGACCGGAAGTACATCTGAGAGCCGGCACAGATGTTGCGCGGTTCCGCGGCGAGCAGGAGTCGACAACATGATAAGGATCTTTCAGTCGATGACTTGCCACTCATTTGAATCAGATACGCGCGGCGGGGCTCTCAAATCACTTCTTGGGAAACACATCGTAGACCCGAACAAGCGTGAGTTTGGACTAGCGGTAGTTCGAACAACCCCGGTTGGAGCGAGCTGTTGCCCGCCTTGCGAAGCCGCCCTGCCATCCTTGGCCTGGTCGGAGTCGTCACAAATCGACCATTTGGTAAAGAGTCGATCTACTTCATGCGCTCGGCTAACCAACCAACTAGGTTGATCTGATGACCCGCGAAAACTCGTCATTCTTGTACAAACGGCGCAGCTACACCTGTTTCCCTGCTCAACGCCCACAGAAGCGACGGATTGAGATCCTTTGATCAAGCAGTATTGGTGATCCGCATCACCAACCATTCACAAACGCATTGGCACAACTTTGTAAAACATTCCGCCGCTTCAGTTCGGCGAAAAAGTTGGTGTTCTTCATCGTGGCTCGCCAGAAAAGATGCGCGTGATTAGTTTCTTGAAGCGCGGATCGCTGCGCAGCGGGTCGAGTCGGTGGTCGACAAGTATCCAGCCTAAGTCACTCGAGTCGAAGGGCGCGTGATCTTCATAGCTCTTCTCAAGTAAGCGAACGGCTTGATCTTTGTCGCCGAAGGCGGATTGAACCAAAGCCAGAGTATAAGCCGGCACGTATTGCTGCTCGGACAAAGATTTTAGTCGGTCCCAAAGCTGTTGCGCTTCTGCTTTTCTTCCGACGAGAAAGTAAGCACGCGCGAGCTGAGCAAGAGTGCTCGGGTCCATGGCCGACAAACGGGACGACTTCTCGTACTCGAGCACCGCTTCCTCAATGTGGCCTTTGTGCTCCAGCACATTGCCTAACATGTCGTGTACGTAAGGAAATGTTGGATCGATCTCGATCGTTTGGCGCAATTGCTCGATCGCTTGATCGCTTTTCCCGACCGTATCGAGCGCAAATCCCAAGAGCGAATTGATGATGAGCGAGAGTGGATCAAGCTCCTGCGCTCGTTTTAGCTCAACCAGTGCGTCTTCAACGCGTCCCTGACTTTGCAAACACTCTCCGAACCACTGGTGTGCTGTAGCGTAGTTGGGGTTGAGCTGTATCGCACGATTGAACTCCGACATCGCGGCCGAGAGCTGTAGATCAGAAGCCAGCGCGCGGGCGAGAGAAGTGTGCGCCTCGGCCAGGGTGTCATCGAGCTCGACTGCTTTGCGCGCTGCTTCCAATGCTTTCGGCAATTCATCGCGCGGATTGCTTCCAAGGCCTGGGTAAAGCGGCAACAGTACATGGCAGTCAGCCAGCCCCGAGTAAGCCAGCGCGTAGCTGGCGTCCTTTTTTATCGCCTGTTGAAAATAATCCGCTGCCTTCTGCAGGTTTTCGCCGGTGCGTCTGTTCCAAAAGTAGCGGCCCTTCAAGTAGAGCTCATGCGCCTCCGGATTTTCGGTCGGCCGCGAGGCGAGCACATGATTCGCAGTGCTGCTTAACTTTGCCTGCAAACTGTCAGCAATCCTTTTCGCAATCTCACTTTCGACACCAAAGATGTCCGTCAGCTTGCGGTCATAGGTGTCGGCCCAAAGGTGCGCTTCAGTCATCGCATTGATGAGTTGGACGTTTACCCGAACCTGGTCACCTGATTTCTGGACGCTCCCTTCGAGAATATGCGCGACACCGAGTTGTTTTGCTATGTCCGGCAAGTTTGTCGGCGCACTCTTGAATTTCTGCGTGGAAGTTCGGGCAATTACTTTTAAGTCCGCCACTTTCGCCAGTCGCGTGAGGATTTCGTCTTGGATACCTTCGGCGAAGTAGGCATTCGACTTATCGTCGCTCAGATTATCGAACGGAAGAACTGCGATACTTTTTTCGGGAATATTCTGAGGCTCGTGGACTTCCGCGGTAGGCGAAGCCAAATTTTTGTGCGGGCGCGCCGTCCCCCACCAGCCGATTCCGATGGTCAGCAAGAGGATGACTGCCGCCGCGATCCAAATTCCGTTATTGAATCGCGCTCCCGAAATCGTTTGCGACGCAGTGCTAGCGATGGGCTGCTTCTGCCACGGCAACACAATCCGAAACAAATCCATCGGAACGGAAATATTCTTCAACTCGGTGGGCGCAAGTTTCTCGAATCGTGTTTCTACCGCATTACGAATCTGCCTTTCCACGTCCATCGACACGCAAATCCCGCCCGCGCCGGCCAACTGCTCAATACGCGAGGCGATGTTCACTCCATCGCCATAAACATCACCGCCACGATGCACTACATCCCCAATATGAATGCCAATCTTCAGCTCAATCTGCCGTTCCGCCGGAGCATCGGCATTGCGGTGCGCCAACGTGCGCTGGATCCCGATGGCGCATTGCGCCGCTTCCAACGCGCTTTGAAACTCCACCAGGAAAGCGTCGCCGATCGTTTTGATTTCTGTGCCGTTAAATTCTGGGAAAATTCGCCGGAGAATTTCTCGATGTTCTTCGAGTAACTCGAGAGCCAATTTGTCGTCGCGTTGTGAGAGCGCGCTATAGCCGACCATGTCGGTAAACATGATGGCAGCGAGCTTTCGTTGCTCACCCGGGCTACTCATTGCATACTATATATAGAGAGATTGCTCCGGATCATGGCTTCGAGGCTGCCGCGCACCGCACTGGAGCTTCTGGAGTCGCTGAAGAGCGCTGCCCGATCTTCGCTCTCTTTCCGTTCCGCCAGTCCGCCCTGCTCCGCAACTTCGAGCACTTATACAGCCAGATCGGAGAAGGTTCCGGCGTCTGAGTGCGCCGAAGCACGTGGCGGGGGTCATCGGTGTTGCGCTGGCATAAGCGCTGAATTCGGAACAAGGTCAAGAACTATTTGAGGTTCAACGCTGCAGCAAGGCGGCTTGAAAATCTCAACGGCCGACCAAGGTCATGAAATGGAGTTTTTCGGTTCGAATCCGATTAGGGTCGCAGTCGCTTCTCGCCGATTGGAAAAACCCGATTCAGCAATGTTTTCTATTTTGTCTCGTCGTTCGATCCAGAGGCAATTCTTTACTTTTCGGCGGTTGGCGTGACGTCGGTTTTCCGCTAGTGCCCTGGTTTCGGTTTTGTTGGCTCTTAACATTTTGACCGGTTTGTAAAGAGTGTTGTCTGATGGGCAATCCCTGCGGGTAGTTTCGGTAGCGTATCCGGTGGCACCAGGCTAATGACCCTGGAGTAGCCTTAGTTTAGGGTCGATTGCGAACGCTCTCCTTCGATTCTCGTTATTCGATCATCGCCATTTGTTGTCAGATTCTGAACAAAGTCGCGCCTATCGGCTGACGATCATGCGCCGATACAACGCTTCGTACTGAGGGACAACGAGATCCGCAGAGAACCTTTCCAGCACCAGAGTACGACTTCGTTCGCCGAGTTCGCGGGCCAAATTCGGAGATTCGATTAACGCGTCCAACGCAGCAACCGCGGCGGTTACATCACCAAAAGGATACAGCGGACAAGCGTCACCTATAACTTCGGGAATACCGCCGACACGAAACGCGACGACAGGTTTGCCATAAAATGCCGTCTCGAGAATGCTCAGACCGAAGCTTTCGTATTCGGATGTATAGAGTCCGGCATCCGCGGCCTCTAAATACTCTTCCACCGCAGATGTGTTGTGGCGAACGATGACGCTGTCGCGGAGTTCCAATTCGTCGAGCAGTCGCTCGTAAGGCTCAAAAGAGTCGCCTGCTAAAATGAACAATCGAAGGCGCGCTCGGTTCTTCGACATGGCAATCGTGCGCAATAAAAGATCGACACGTTTGACAGGTCGCAAATTCGACATGTGTAGCACAATAAATTTATCGGTTAGGCCGAGATCGCGTCGAACTTCTTCGCGGCTCCTCTTCGGTTTATTCGGAGTGAAGAAATTCGGAATCACTTCAATCGGTCGCTTCAAACGAAAAATTTCCTGAGTTTGATTCCGAAGACTCTCTGACACTGCGGTCACCCCGTCGGAATGCACAAGGGCATGCTCGATGGCCGTGCGGTAATCGGGATCCTGGCCAAGCAGAGTGGTATCGCTTCCGTGCAAAGTTGTGACGATGCGCGGCGCTGACGATCCTACGATTTGCGAGGCTAAACACGCGGCCAGCGCGTGTGGCACCGCGTAATGAACATGAAAAAGATCAAGCTGCTGAGACCGCGCCACTTCCGCCATTTTCACTGCGAGCGGCAGGGTGTAGTCGGGACAGGGGAACAAAGCGTTGTTCACAAATTCGACGCGATGGAAATGAAGTCCTTCCTGCGGCAGATCTAGCCGGACGGGTTGAGCGTAACTGAAGAAGTAAACTTCATGACCGCGCCGCGCCAATTCTGACCCGAGGGCCGTCGCCAAAATCCCACTCCCGCCAATCAACGGAAAACATGCAATCCCAATCTTGAGCGTCCCCGACTTCATTACAGTTCCGTATAGGCTCTATCGAAATCAGAAATTTCGTCGCGCTCGATGAATTTTACGTTTGGGGCATTCGCCTTATTGATGTAATGCTGCTCGCTCGCACCGGCAACGTAATGGGTGCATCGAATCACTGATTGCATCCAACGGAAACGCGTATCTCGCGTGGGGCTGATTTGCTCCGGACCAAATTCTCCTCCCGGAATCTCTAAAAACCGATCGCCGCCTTTATGTAACAAGAATTTCCCATCGCGGTAACGCGTGCGAACGATCTCGCCTTCATAATGCTGATCGACAAAATAGTCTGAGACTGCCACAGCACGCGCTCGGAACTCGGGCGCGCTGGATCGTTTCAGTCTCAGCCCTTCCAGTAATCCCATGCGCGTGTACATCTCGAGACAAAAGTCGGCGACATTCGAACATTTAGCCTCCTTGAAGTGTGCGACCAAACGCGGCGGAACATAATTCGGAAGTTGGCGCGCAGTTTTCTCCTGCCATTCCGGAAGAACACGTTTGGCATACAAAGGCGAAAACTGTTTTTGGATTCGATTCTCGAACTGAAAATTTAGGGCTACTTTCTGGTTGCTGTTTCGGTTTCGCAAAATGGTAATCGTCTCGCGCGGGTCATGATCACTGTCGTGAAAGAAAAAGACGATTTCACCGCCAATCTCCTTTTGGAGACGCCGAGCCGTCACAATTTTGGCGAACAAAAATCGCTTGGGAAAAAATCCGCACGGTTGCTGGCCGAAACAAATAATCGGATGGTCCATCGCTCAGAGCGATTCTCATACCGCAGCGGGAGGTTCCGTGCCGCGAAAGATCGTTTGCTGCAAGACCGGCGCCAGGATCAGCACGGCCGTGCATCCAATAAGATTGTACCAGAGGTAGCCGATATTTGTCGTAGCGAATAGAATGAACACGAGCGCTTGGGCAAGAAGCGCCGCGAAAAACACGGCCGATCCGGTAACTCGACGGATAAAGAAAGCCGCCAGAAAAAGACCAAGAATGCTGCCATAGAAGACCGAGCCCAGAATGTTGCCCGCTTCGAGCAGATTTTCGACCAGGCTGGCAAACGACGCCACGCCTATGGCAATCAAACCCCACGCCGCTGTCAGCGCTTTCGCAGCGATCACATAATGATGGTCGCTCGCGTTCGGGCGAATCAAAGGGCGATAAAAGTCGATCGCCGTGGTGGAACCCAGAGCATTCAGAGTTGCTGCCGTCGCCGACATGGTCGCGCACAAAATCACTGCGATCAGTAATCCGACAAGCCCGTGCGGCATTTGTTGAAGAATAAAAGTAATGAATACGTAATCCGATTCCTTGCTTTTTGGATCCGCGCCCGCTTGCTCGAGAATTGCCTTGGTTCGATTGCGCAATTCGTGCGCCTGCGTGTCGAGCTCGCGTACCTTGGTCATGGCCACTTCTCGCTCGATTGGGGAACCGTTCGACGATGCGCCGGAAAAAGCGCGAATGGCAGCGCGTTTTTGCGTGAAGACATTGTCGAATTGCGTCTGCAACGCTGTTAATTGCGGACCATAGCCACTCTCCACCGCGCGTTGGTACGCCGGCTGATTGAAATAAACGGGCGGCTTTTCGAATTGATAAAACATGAAAACAATCGCGCCGAGCAGCAGAATGAAAAATTGCATTGGCACTTTCACCGCGGCGTTGAAGAGCAATCCGAGACGACTCTCTTTCAGAGAGCCACCAGCCAAATATCGTTGCACCTGCGATTGATCGGCTCCGAAATAGGAAAGGGCGAGAAAAAATCCGCCAATCAGACCCGACCAGAATGTGTATCGCTTGTGCGGATCGACGGAGAAATCGACTGCCTCAAGTTTCCCCATTTTGCCCGCGACTGACAACGTGTGCTCAAACGAGAGATCGGGCGCCAATCGGTAAACCGCGACCGCGAATGCAATCGCCATCCCGACCAGGATCACGATCATCTGGTAACGTTGCGTAATGCTTACAATCTTGGTCCCGCCCATGACCGTGTAGACAATAACCAGTCCGCCAGCGAGCCAGATGGTCAGGTCCAGGCGCCACCCGAGTAACGCGGAGAGAACGATGGCCGGCGCGTAGATCGTGATTCCAGCAGCGATGCCCCGTTGCACAAGAAACAGGAAGGCGCCGAGTAGCTGCGTCTTCCGATCGAATCGTTCGCCCAGGTACTGATAGGCCGTGTAAACTTTCAAGCCGCTGATAGATCGGAACGAAGACGGCGCATACAACGATGAGCGCGAGTGGTTGCCCAAAATAATTCTGGATAAAACCTATGCCGCTCTCATACGCCTGGCCCGGCATGGAAAGAAAGGTGATCGGCCCTGCCTGGGTCGCGAGGACCGACAGTCCAATCGTGGCCCACCGAATACTCGCATCGCCCTTGAGATATTGACCTAAAGAGGCGCTTCCGCGCGTTCGCCAGAGACCATAAAGCGGGATCGCCAGAATCGTGGCGATGAGAACGAGGTAATCCAGCCGGTTCACGAAAACCGGAGGTGAAGAGGTAGAGGAGCACTACCTCCACGGCAAAAAGCGAAAGCGCCAGGCCATACGCTTTGCGCCAGGAACGCGCATCCGGATTGGAATCGCTTATGTTCATTTTCCCAATGACAACATGTTCGCGAATAACCGATACGCTCCCGGAACACCGGCTGGCAATTGCCGAAACCAGGAATAACTCGTGTAGATAAAGAAGCCTTTGCCCAACTTCGCAACAAGCAAACCACCATCGAGTGGCTTTTCCTTCGGATCATTGCACGAAAGAATCTGTGTCCAAGCGGGATCCCACTTCTTAGGAAAGTAAAGTCCACGTTCCTGCACCCATCCTTCAAAATCTTTCGACGTGATTTTGTTTGGAGTGGTCATGAGCGGATGATCCGGCGCAAGAATACGCACCTCCGCGTTTTCGTCAGTGACCCGGTCGCGCGAGATTTCCAATGGATACGGCCCCAATTGCTCAGTCTTAAGATCTGCCAGCGTGTTGTATTGCGCGATCACAACTCCGCCAGCCTTTACATAGGCAAATAGCTCCGGCAACCAGTTCGCAATTCGCTCCTGCGTGTTGTAGGCGCGGATTCCAAGCACGACAGCAGAGAACTGCGCGAGGTTTTCAGCTTTGATATCGGATTCGGTCAGAATCTTCACTGAGTACCCAATCTGTTGGAGACTTTCTGGAACATCATCGCCAGCTCCGGGAATGTAACCGATGCGATCGCCTTTTTTGCGAATGTCAGCCCGAACAAGCTTAACTTCTGCCGGCGGCATGAGCGTTTGGACGCCGATGTGCGGATAGGAAATCCGCACGCGCTCGAACGAATAGTCGCGCCCGTCGATGGAAACTACGGCTCGCAACGTCCCTTCGCTATTTTGGTCTGGTGGTTTGACGGTAAAGGTGGCCGTCGTCTCGGCGTTGGCTCCCTTCAAATCTATAGGCACAGATGGCGGATCGACTCGCCATCCCGACGGCACAGCTAGTTTAAGTTCTCCTTTCACAGGACCGGTGGACGCCGTGACATGAACTGCTACGGGTTTCGGTTGATTCGTCGGGAATACCAACGCGCCGTTCCCGATCTTGGTGAAAACGGGTGGCGCAATGACCAACCGTCGTCGCAGCTCGCCCGCTACCGGGTCAACCGTGCGGTACTTCCCGTCGAGGCTGTAACGGAGTTCCTGCCCGTTGATCTGAAGGACAATCTCTACCGGAAGATTGGGCGGATTTTCCGGGAGACCGATAAGTTGTTGATCATCTACGGCGAAGGTACCAAGCGTTCCTGGTTTACGGAGCCAATAAGGCTGGGAATAAGGTGTGTTCTCCGGGATCCTGCAGGACAGATCCTTCGTTACGAGTTCGTTCGGTGGAAGCGCCGCATCAATTTTCATCGAGTTGCCGGTGAGCGGACAACGTGCTTCCTGCAGTGTGACTGGAATATCGCACCGATTAATTGCCTCCAGTTTTATTGTTACCGTTTGCCCTGGCGTGACGGTTTCATTGGTTGTCGACGCTTCGACATGCAAGCCGAGACACGCGGCGATAATCTTATCCAACTCGGCTTTTTTTTCAGTGACCCATGAGTCATCCTTAATTCCGCCCATCGCCTGCCGTAACTTCAACAACTCCGGCACCGACGCTGCCGGATCGGCTGGACGGAACTGCGAAATGATCTGACGAATTTCGTTAGCAACAGATTCTGAATTCGGGACACGCGACCAGGTCGTATCGACGCCCTCGAAAAGCGCAGTTCTCATGGGCTGACCTTCCAACAGTTTGAAATATTCTTTTCGCGCTCCGCGTCGTGGCGGGCTTCCCACACCCTGGCTCTTGTGCATGCTTAGACTGGCCGCCGCGATTTCCGTGTACGCTTTCCCGAGAAGCGGATTGTAACCGCCCGCTTCCAAAACGGTCAGACCCGTCGGATCAAAGGGAAGGTTGCGATTCGAGAAGAAAAATGGGGAGGTGTTCCAAACCAAACGCGTCGGCTGCCACGGCTTTACGAATGCCAGTTGCTCTGGAAAGCGATTGGGGTCACCGGCAGCCGAGAATGCTTCGAGCGCCAGAATGGCTGAAGCAGTGTGGTGGCCATGCGTCAGTCGATCCTCCGGACTGAAGCGTGTCACCATTACATCTGGCCGGAACTTCCGGACCACCCAAACCACATCGGACAGAATTTTGTCGTGGTCCCAGAAGTGCATGGTCTCCTCAGCCGTTTTCGAAAACCCGAAGTCGATTGCGCGCGAGAAGAACTGTTTGGCATGGTCGATGCGTCGGGCTGCCAGCAATTCCTCCGTTCGAATAACGCCAAGCCGCTCGCGCAGTTCCGGTCCGATCAAGTTCTGACCGCCATCTCCGCGCGTGATCGAAAGATAAGCCGCGTCATACAGGGAGCCGTTCGCCCAGAACGCCATGAGATTTGTGTTCTCGTCGTCAGGGTGAGCTGCAATGTAGAGAACCCGACCAAGCACGTCGAGCTTCTGCAGCGCCAGCTGAAGCTCGCCAGCATTCAGCTGCTCAGGAGACAGCAAAGCTGGCGCATCGGCCGAAATGGCCATGCATGAAAAAGCAATCATCGCAATCCCGATAGCTGCTCGCCAACAGCGCGAAATGCTCTGGTGCTTCACACGCAACGTCGGACTCACGGTTATGAACGTCCCATCGAGCGCTATCGTCCCACGTCCGAGGATGGCATCCTACGCGCTACTTATTGATATCCTGCTTCGCTTCGAGTCGATTGATCAATGCTTGGATGCTCTGCTTCTGCGCGTCCGTAGGAGCGGCAGCCTGTGCCTGCTTGGCATCGCTGGCCGCGCCCGCGAAGTCACCCGCCGCGGACTTGATGCGAGCCCGGGCTAGATCCCCATAGACTCCCTGCGCATCCCGCTTGGCAACCTCTTTGAAAATCTCCATCGCTTCAGCACCCTGCTTCTCACTCTGTAAGCGTCGACCATACGAATAGAGCTGGACGGGCGTGGCAATTTGGACCGCACGGTTCCAGGCGGTTTTCGCCTCATCCGGACGATTCAACGCTTTCAGAATATCCGCTTTGGTGCTGAGATTATCGAACCTTTCCTCGTTCTGAATCGACGCATCCGCCCAGCGCAATGCCTCATCGAGATTAATTTTTCTGGTTAAACAGAATTGCGCTCCTTCGTCCAAAGCCTGCCAGGTAAATTGACCGCGACCCTTTAGTTGCGCCCGGATGTTCTCCAGCGTCTGCTCCGCATCTTTAATCGAGACAGTGAAGGGAACACCCAGCTTTTCCCATTTAAGTGTCACCGCCGTCGAATCTGGTTTCAAATCTTCGAATTCGAACTCGAGCGCCTCCTTCATTTCAGCAAGTGGCCGCGGTTTCACATTCACGCGCAAAGCATCTTCGTCCTGCTTATAGCTGTAACTTCCCCATCCGGTATTGGTTTTTGAAAAGATGACCGTCCACGAATCCGGGTTCGGGATCATGTGCAGGCCATAAACTCCTTTGGCTAGCGGTTTCCCCTCCACCGAAACCGGATCGCTGAATTCAATCGTCGTGTTTTCATTAGCACCCGCGCGCCAAACTTTGCCGTATGGAACGAGGCCTCCCCAAATTTTTCGTCCGCTCACCAATGGACGATGGTAATTGACCGTAATATCCGTCAGGGCGATGCGCTGTTTGACCTCGGCAGCCTGACTGACATCAGGCAGGTTCAAATCGTTTTGTGCGAAAACGATCCCGCCAAGGCCGAGAATGGCGAGACAAAGAGCAAATGGCTTAAGCGTGAGTGTTTTCATGATTTAAGCGATTACCCTTCTCAGATTTTCGGCAGTCCGCTACCAGATAATTACAAGATTTTTCTTCCACCCTTCGGCTTGAATTGCCCCCGATGGGGCTGTTTTGGTACGCGCAGTCGGCATACTACGCCAGCTAACGCGCGTGATTAAAGTAAGCCGCGACTCACAGAGACATCCTTCGCTCCACTCAGGATGATATCTGCTCTTTTGGCGCTGCTTCTTTTTTTGGCTGGCGCTTGACCAGCGTGATTTGCTTGATGCGCGCTGAATCGGACGGGCTCCACGTGGCGACCTCGGGATCGTCCTTGAAAGCATTGTGGACGAGACGGCGTTCGTAGGAATTCATCGGCTCGAGCTGAAGCGAACGACCGGTAATGCGCACACGTTCGGCCAATTCCCGAACCCGTTGCACGATGCGGTCTTCACGCATGGAGCGGTAATGCTCGCAATCCACTATGACTTTTTCAGCATCCTTGTCTCTGGCTTGCAGCAGCCGATTAAGCAAAAACTGGATGGCCTCCAGTGTCTCGCCGTTGCGCCCTATCAGGCGACCACTTTCCTCGGTATAAATCTGCAGTGTCGCGTTTCCGCCCTCATTACTAGTCTCCTCGATTTGCACCACGAAACCGAGATAACCCAGCAAAGTATCGAGCAGATCTTTCGGCGTCATCATCGTTTTCGCTTTGCTGTTGGCGCGACTTTTTCCAGTGTGGGCATGGGTTGTCGTTTATTCTGATAAAATTGCAAGATGCTGAAAAGATTCTGTGCGGTGTAATACAATGCCAGAGCCGCGGCAAAATTGTAGCAGATAAATAAAAAGATCAGCGGAGTGAACATCATCACGCGGCGCTGAGTCGGGTCTCCGGTTTTTGGCGTCATTGCCATGAGCCAAATCTGTGTCGCAGCCATGCAGAGCGGGATGATATTTACGGGCCAACCGAGCAGTGGCAGGTGCGCTATGGTGTCCGGCTGGGAAAGATCCCTTACCCAAAGAAATTTTGCGTTCCGCAATTCGACGGCCTGGCCCAGCATTTTGAAGAGACCAAAAAAGATCGGGATTTGAATCATCATCGGCAAACAGCCACCGACCGGATTGATGCCGTACTGCTTGTAAAGCTTCATCAACTCCTGATTCATTCGAGTCGGATCGTCTTTGTACTTTTCCTTCAACTCCTGCATCTTCGGAGATAGCGCAGCCATCTGCCGCATGGACCGGTTTGCTCGATTTTGAATCGGCCAGAGCGTCAGCTTGATGATCGTCGTGAGCGCCAGAATAGCGAGGCCATAGTCCCCGAGCCAACTATGGAGCAGGTTCATGAAGTTGAGCAGAAACTGGCACACCAGCTTGAAGATCCCGAAGTCCATCACCTCGGCTTCATTATGCGGAAGTTGCGCGAGACGATGGTAAAGCTTCGGCCCGGCATAGATTTCAAAACGCGCGCTGTATGTTTGCCCGGTTTGCAACTGAAATCCCGGCATCCCAAGCGCGCCTTCGATCGCGGGTAGTTTTTGGTCTGGTGCGTAATTGGTATCGAAGCGCCGACCCCATACGCTAATGGCCTTCGCAGTGAGTGGCGCCATTAGCGTGGTGAAAAATTGGTCACTCACCGCAACCCATTCCGCGCCGGCGATATTCTCCTGGTAATAAGGTCGCGCAGCGCGCTGGCCCAGGCCAAGGATTCCCCCACTGCTACCAAACCAACCAACATCGATTCCTTTTGCCCTTCCATCGATGCACCAGACTAGCCGCGTGTAGGAAGGATAATCTTTGGGATGAATAGGCGCTGCCGACCCAAGAGCCACAAAATAACCACCGTTTTGGTATGGCTTGGTCCCTCGGTTCTCGAAATCGACGTCCATTTCGATCACGTAGTTGTCTTTGTTCTCCGGGGACTTTTCGAAGAAGAACTTTTTCCGAATGGCAACTTGCTCGGCTGTTGTCCCCTCAAATTGCACAACCGAATTTGATTCAGTCGATGCGGTAAACTCAGAAAGCGTTGGCGCTGATGGCTGCTCAATAATTGCGCCGATTGGCGCGTTCTGCGCCGAATTCAACACAACGCGCTGTCCTTTCTCAGCTACCTGCCTCAGGAGAACGGCTTCCTTGATGCCGCCTCCGCGATTCGTCAGACGCAACTCGACATCCGAGTTTCGCAGCGTTTCTATCTTCTCGGCAAAACTCGGAGCCGGCTCGGCGGTCTTCGGCGTAGTTTCCGGGGTAGCCGGTGGCGCGGATGCTTCCAAAACTTTCGGGGTTGCCGTCGGCGACGCCTGACCGGACGCGGCATTAACCGGCACGGGCCGCGGGGGCATCTGTTTTGCCACGTAAATTTGCCACGCTACGAGCCCGATTACACAAAGGGCAACGACAATCCATGCAGTTCGATCCATAGCAAATTCGGCTTCGCCGGATTACACGCAACGTCGGAGATCAGCCAGCTTGGCTGACTCGGCAGGCTGGCAGCCTGCCAGCCGAGTCAGGCTGGTAGCCTGACATCCGTTGGTCGGCCACGGAACCGGATCATATCCACAGCCGCCCCAGGGGTGACATCGCGCGAGACGTTTCAATCCCAGCCAGCTTCCGCGGCCGATGCCATGTACCTCTACCGCTTCCAGAAAATACGCCGAGCACGTCGGCGTGAATCGGCAGCCCGAATCAGATCCGCACAGCAAACCAAGAAGCGGCGAAAGCGTGCATTGATAAACACGAATTATAGAACGAAGCAGCCAGAGCATCAGAGCAGGATAGAAGCGCGTCTTGCGAGACGCAACCATTCATCTTCCAAGGCGCGATAGCTCGCGTTCGCAGCGTCGGACTTTGCAATGAGCACGATCCAAAAGCCCCGTCGCAAATCATGCTGATGCTGGCGCACGATCTCACGCAAACGGCGCCGGACACGATTGCGAACTACCGCGCTTCCCAGGCGACGAGAGGTAACGAAGCCGACACGACACAATCCCGAATTCTCGACTACCATTGCACTGAGTGTTAGCAGTTTGCCGCGCCGTACCAGGCCGTCTCGTTTTACGCGGTCATATTCGGACGCGCGCGTCAAGCGACGCGCTTTTGAAAAGGAGAACGAACGTCCCATGGACACCAGTGATTGTTGACCTTGCAGCTGTCGATCGCGAATCGCCAACTGCGAGTCTCAGAACCAGAGGGGTTTTCGCGAGGGGAATTTCGCGCGCAAGACGCCTCTCTCAACGTGCGCGTCCGCCCATCCGTACAGCAAAAGTCTTCTCCCGGAGAATCTCGGGAGAAGACCTTGCAAAGAGGAACGCCGACGAATTTAGGGAGTTGGCGAGGCCTCAGCAGGAGATTCGGCTGTCCCGCCGGTAGATGTTGACGTGTCAGTGGAAGATTCCGTTGTGGAGGCCGGACTGGTTGTTTCAGTTGTTGTCGAAGCCGGACTGGTTGTTTCAGTTGTTGTTGGCGGACTCGTGGCCGCCGGACTTGCCGCGGGCTCAGTTGTCTCGGTCTTTTGCTCGCACGCCGCGAGGAGCGCGGCACCGGCCAGAATGCAGATGTATTTTTTCATAATGTTAATTGGAAGAGGCATATTGCTTTAACAGAGTAATCGGAGCAAGGCAGTTTTTGACCGCATTCGATTCTTCCTTTTAAAAGCAAATCGTTCGTGTGCGCTGGTTAAAGCGGGGTCTCGTATTTGAGTCCATGCGCCTCCGCCACTGCCTTGCAAGTAAGCCGTCCGTCGCGGGTGTTGATGCCACCGATCAGTGCCGGTTGTTTTTTACATGCGCCCTCGAGACCGAGATCGGCAAGCAATTCTACGTAGCGAAACGTGACATTTGTAAGCGCTTGAGTTGCTGTGCGCGCATAGGCTGCCGGCATGTTCGCCACGCAATAATGCGTGACACCTTCCTCCACATAGACCGGATCAAGGTGCGTGGTGGGTCGTGACGTCTCCGCGCAACCGCCTTGATCGATCGAAATATCCACGAGCACGCTGCCCGGCTTCATTTTTCGCAGCATCTGGCGCGTGATTAACTTCGGCGCCTTCGCTCCGGGCAAGAGGACGGCACCAATCAGCAAATCGCAATCCGCCATCAAGTCCTGCAAGTTTGCCTCGCTTGAATAGAGCGTATTCGTATTTTCCATCGCGAGGTCGAGGTAACGCAACCGTTCCAGATCAACATCAAGAATCGTCACTTCCGCACCGAGACCGGTTGCCATGCGCGCTGCATTCACACCCGACGTCCCACCGCCCACAACAACGACGCGTCCAGGCAAAACCCCCGGCACACCGCCCAACAAAACCCCGCTGCCTCCATTGTATTTGGCAAGAAAATTCGCGCCCATCACCGCTGACATGCGACCTGCGATCTCGCTCATTGGCTCGAGCAATGGCAAACGATGATTGATCTGAATCGTCTCATATGCCACTGCGGTCACGCCCGATTTCAGCAACGCCTCAGTAAGAGATCTACTCGCCGCCAGATGCAGATACGTGAAGAGGATTTGACCCTTGCGCAGCAATGGAAACTCCGCCTCGAGCGGCTCTTTCACTTTCACAACCATATCAGCCCGCGTGAAAACTTCTTTCGCTTGATCGACAATCTCAGCGCCGGCTTTGACGTACTCTTCATCCGGATAACCGGAGCCAATACCGGCGTTCTGTTGTACGACGACTGAATGACCCCGCCTTGTGAGTTGACCCGCAGCCCATGGCAGCAGAGCGACGCGTTGCTCCTGCTCCTTAATTTCTTTCGGGATACCAATGATCATGTGAAACGTGAGAAGTGATTAGTGATTAGTGAGAAGAAGGAATCAAGCCAAATTACTTTCACTTCTCACATCTCATCTCTCACGCTTCATCAGTTCAACGAAGGATCGTCTGGCGCGGCGGCCAGCATTTTATACCACGGTCCCAGGCCGCGCATGATTTCGAACCACAGGTTCGGAAGACGATCAAGTTTAAGCGCCGAGGGACTAGCCTTTTGAAGAAGCCAGGCTTTCTGCTTCATCTCGCTTTCAAGCTGTCCCGCTCCCCAACCCGCATAGCCTACAAACGCGCAAACTGTAATTACTTTTTTTGGGGCAACTGCATCGCTTGTTTCCTCTAGACCGACGTTGTGATTGAGCTTGAGCCCTCCGCTCTGGTGCCATTCGAACGCCGCAAACATCAGTTGATTTTTCCCAACGGGTCCGCCGAGAAAAACGGGCACCTCAGCAAGGCCTGCCGGCGGTGTCTCGGTCACCAGATCCGCCACCTGTCTGTCGAGAGGGCGATTGATGATGACGCCCAAAGCGCCCTCGCCTGGGTCATGCTCGGAAATGAAAAGCACTGTGCGCCGGAAATTGGGATCGAGCATATTCGGATGAGCGACCAGCAAGGAACCAGCAAAGCTGCGCGCGGCTTGCTCATCATCAAAATTACGCATGTAAAACTAGAGACTGCGACGCGCGCGTACGCAACTCCATCCGGCACGCCCATTTTGCATGCCGCCAGAGAAAAATCATGAATGACCAACGACTGATGGCGATGGAATGACGAAATCCGGATGACGAAAAGACACCTCGAGTCTTCGTCATTTAAACATTCGGATTTATTTCGTCATTCGTGCCTCGTCATTCATTTCATTCCTCATTCCCTATTTTTCCAGTCTCATCCTTCCGTGCGAATTTTTTCACATAAAATTTGTTGCGATCTGCCGGAAGCTCGTTTAGTAGCCTCGAAGTTTTTCAAGATTGTTCTGGGGGGAACAGCCGCCCTTCACGCCTATCGGGTGTGGGGGGCGGTAATTTTTTAGGGCGAAATCCGAATCATGAACGACGAAGAGGTGACAGGCGAAGAATGAGCAAGTAAAGCCGTCTACTCATTCGTCGTTTGTCATCCGTCATTAATTCGGCATTCGTCATTGGTGCTTTGTCATTCTGTTTCAAGATCAGGGCGCATCTCCTGGCCGCTCGCATTCACCTTGATCGCCATCATCGTCGCGATAGTGGTCACAGTTATTTTTTGGCGCATCGAAACCTGGCCGGCCCGCACAGCGCAACAAAGCACGGCCAAGCTTGAGAAGCTGGGCAAGGATTTACGCAGCGCTTTTATCGACATCGCGCATTTGCAGCCGCGGATCACGATTAATAACCGCGTCTATATGGAACAGACGACGCCCGTGAGCGAATTGGTTGTTTTGTCACGACGCATCGAAGTTGAACACGAACTGCTCCATACCTGGGTGGGCAGTTCGAAGCGTGTAAAGTTGCATGGCGCATTCATCGTCAAAGCCGGCTTCGATCTACAGCAAAATCTGTCGGTCGATATTCGCCCCAATGAAATCATCGTTCAGATGCCGCACGCCCGGATCCTTGGTATCGAGCAGGAGCAGATGGACGTCCTCGCGTTTGATAATGGATTATGGAACCGCATTTCAGGGCAGGACATGCAAAGCGAACTATCGATCCTGCCAGAGCTTGCACGGGAAAAAGCAGCCGAAGGCGATTTGCCAGCCGAAGCCGAGCACACGTTGCAACAACAAATCGAGCAACGCGTGCACGCGCCGCAACCAATGCATTTGATTTTCAAGGGCGGCCCTGCAAATCAAGCCAAATGAATGACGAATATCTAACGACAAATCGATGTCCAAGCTCAAACGACCAAACAGAGACGATGACCGCCTGTTTTCTTAAGCTTCGTCAGTTGGACTTCCCTCGTCATTCGTCATTCGTGGGTTCGTCAGAAATCTAAATGTCCCTAAAACGTCGATTTCTCCTCGTTACTCTGTTCCTTCTGCTCGCGTTGTTGCTATCAGTTTGGCTTACGCCATTTGCAGTCTCCCATGGTGTCCGTTGGTGGATCTCGTGGAGAGCGCGACAGGAGGGCTTCATTGTTAATATCGACAAGATCGATGCACCGTTCCTCCGTCCGGTTGCGATTCGGCAGCTTCGCCTGAGAAACGCACGCGATAACGCGTTCCGCATCGATCTTACAATCACGGATGCGACGTTCGACTTGAACTTCAAGCATATCCTCCTTCACAGAGGAGGTCGCGCCATCCGCAATCTGTCGATTCGGGAGTTGCACGGGGAGTTGCGCCAAAGCAATCCCAATGTGCGAGCGATGACGAGGCGTGGGTGGGCCACACTGCATCGAATGCTCCCTGAAAATCTGACCGTTGTCAGCTCGGAGGTGCGGATTGAAAACGGGCCGACTCTTGTTTTGTTGCGAAACGGATTTCTATCCGCGAATCAGACCGAAGCGGGTCGTTTTAGCGCTGCAGAGGTGATGATAGCATCGCCGTGGTTCCACCAGACGTTTTCGCAATTGCGCGGTGCAACTCATTGGGAAGCTGATCATCTGACAATCGCCGGGCTGACTTTAACACGTGGCCTCGATTTGCAGTCCGCGACGGCGGACTTCTCGCGCGTGGGAAACCAACGCATGGGATTGCAGTTCGATGCTGACGCGTTCGGCGGCAAAATCCGCGGAAACATTTCGCACGAATGGCGCTCTCAGCATTCCAACTGGAAAATTGCCGGCGGAGCTACCGATATTTCTCTTGAGCAAACTTCGGAAGCATTCGGATTCGCCGATCGCGTTAGCGGTTTGCTCCACGCTGGTAACTTCACTTTCCGCGGAAACCTCGCTGAGCCGGACCTGGTGACTGCGTCGCTTTGGAGCGAACTGACAGGGCTTACCTGGCGCAATCGCACCGCCGAAGCGATGATGCTTGGTGCCGCCCTCTATAACCGGCGGATTCAGCTTCAGCAACTGTACATAAAACAACAGGCGAACCAGTTCACTTTAAGCGGTGAAGCTGCGTTTCCCTCAAGCGTGTCAGGCTGGCTTAGTCCGGATTTCCGCGGCAACATTTCCGCGTCGATCGATCAGTTGGGCGATTTCGCGGCTCTGTTTGGCGCGAACGCCGGCGATTTCGCGGGCAAAATCACGATTGATGGAGCGATGGATACTCGCGACCGCAAATTTGGGGGTCATCTCATGGTCGAGGGCGCATCGCTCACATTTTTTAAGACTGCCATCGACAACCTGAGCGCGAAACTGAATTTGAAAGCAACAGACATGGAGATCGAACAATTGGCTATGACGCGTAAGAACGATTCTCTCAGCGGACAGGGTAAAATCGATCTGTCGCACGAGCACAACTATTCAGGGACGCTCGAAGCCAGATTAAATAACGTGCTCGATTACCTGTCGATTCCGCGCGGAGCAGCTGAAAAAGGAAACACAACTCCGGCTGATGTTCAGGCAACCATCGATTCCAGCAACTGGGATGTACGCGGTGTGATCCGTATGCCTAATTCGAGCCCGATGAGTTTCACAGCCAATTTTCCTTTGCGAATCGGGACGGACTGGAACGCTTTTCGTGTATCTCCGCTGAATATCACACTGAACTTGCCATCGGTCTTTCTCGCAAAGGCGCCTCAGCTCTTTCATCCACAAATTTTCAGCGACGGCATTCTGAGCGGAAACATTTCTCTTTCCGAAACGTTGCAGCACCCCCACATCGATGGAGACATCCAGCTGACGAACGGAAAGCTGTCCGGCGACGCAGGAGGTTCTATCAATCTCACTGAAGCAAGCGGACGAATTGTTTTTGGAGGAAATCGCGCGTCGATAGAGTTTCTCAATGTTGCGACCAAGACTACGGATCTTTCACTTCGTGGAGAGATCGATTTTCAGGATACGAACAATGTGACGGTCAGGATAAATGGAGCGATGCCGATCTTCGATCTAACGTCCCAAATCGATTGCATGAATAAAATCGAATTTACGTCGGTGCCATTCACTCTCGCGCCCGCTGTTGCAGAGTTGCAGTTCTGCGGAGCGCTTTTTCAACCCAACTGGACCATCGGTTTAAAAGAGCGAACGATCGCAGAATCCGCTGACATTGCAGATCCGGATGGTGTTACCCGGGAATTTCCGCTCTGTTTTTCAGGTAATCCTTTGGAAAGCGCAACATTATTGCTGGGATCACTTCCGCGGCCCGAAGTGAGTCCCACGGCAACGCCTCCAAAAAAAAGAACAAAGGCACGCCAATAGGATTGCCGTTCGTGGCTTTCATTTGATCTTGCGTTTTCTTTACGTCATCCCGAACGAAGTGAGGAACCTCGCCTAGGCAGAGGAACTACTCTTAGTTTCCAGCGTGATCCCAACGTCGCAGGCGAGGTGCTTCGCTCCGCTCAGCATGAGACGCGTGGAACGTAATTCAGGTGCGCTCCGAAAATGTGGGAAACGCTCAAGCGCCGCTAAGATTTCTCTGTTACGAGCCAGCGCGAAAGTTTTTCCTCTAGCTCGCGTGTAAGATTGACACGAAACTCCGCGCCTGCGTCCAGACGCAGCGCGTTGCCGTTTGCACGATCGAACAGCAATCGAACCGGTCGCTGGCCCGGCGAGCTGGAAAGAATCCTGCACACTTCTCGTAATTCATCCCCCGTTGTAGCCGGAGAGAATTGCAAGAGCACCGCGGATTCCTGGTATGTCGATCCTGGAGTCGCGCCATTGGGCTTTCGAGGAGAAAGCGTCTTGATCTCCTGTGCCACAGCACGCGGAATCTCGTCTCGTTTATCCAGCGTTCCTTTTATTTCAACAACGCGTCCCGCCTCCAGGGCGCCTGAAACTTTCAGGTAAACCTCGTTCCACACCACCACTTCGAGCATATCCGCCCGGTCTTCGATCCAAACGACCGCGAATGGTTTGCCCTCTTTTCTTGTGAATTTTTTCTCAACCTGCACAATCGCACCGCCAATCCTGAACGGAGCGCGATCGTCCAGACCGGACAGTGAAGCGATCGATCGATAATTCTTCGCCGCGAAAACATCTGCATACGCGTCGAGTGGATGGCCGCTGACGTAAAAACCGAGCAGCTCTTTCTCGTAGGAAAGTTTTTGATGCTCGCTCCAGGGAGTGGCTGGCCTTTTTTTTGATCCAGTGGGAGCGGTTGCTTCATCGAAGAGTGAAACCTGCCCAGCGACCCTGTCACGCTGCGCCGCAGCGGAAGCGGTCATCGCATCATCAATACAGGTAAAAAGTTCGGAACGGTCTCGGCCCAGGAAATCAAATGCGCCAGCCTTGATAAGGCTCTCAAGCATCTTGCGATTGGCAACGCGCGAGTCCAGTCGCGTGCAGACATCCTCCAGCGAAACGAATGCTCCTCGCTGTTCGCGTTCGCGAATTGCCGCTTCAATGGCCATTTCGCCGACGTGTTTGATGGCGGCAAGACCGTAACGAATGGCGCTGTGGTCGCTGCCGCTGGCTGCGGGTGCTTTTGTTTTCTCCGCGCTGCCGCGGTCAGCGCCCGCGGCCACAATTTCCGGCGTGAATTTCAAGCCGCTCTTGTTAATATCCGGCGGCAGGATGGAAATGCCCATCCTTCTGCATTCGCCTACGAAAACCGATATTTTTTCCGTGTTGTTGATTTCGTTGCTCAGCAAACCCGCCATGAATTCCACCGGGTAATGTGCCTTGAGATACGCGGTTTGATAACTGATCATGCCATAAGCTGCGCTGTGGCTTTTGTTAAATCCGTAGCCGGCGAATTTTTCCAGCAAATCGAAGATCGCATTCGCTTTCTTCTCGGGAATCTGGTTTGCGCGCGCACAGCCTTCGATGAAATTTTTCCTCTCTTTCGCCATCTTCTCCTTATCTTTCTTGCCCATGGCGCGCCGGAGAAGATCGGCTTGCGCGAGTGAGTAGCCGGCAAGTTTGCTCGCCGCGGCCATCACCTGTTCCTGATAAATCATCACGCCGTAAGTATCGGCGCAGATATCTTCGAGCAGCGGATGGAGATATTTGATCGGCGTAATCCCCTTTTTCGCTTTCACGTATTCGGGAATGAGTTCCATCGGCCCTGGCCGGTAAAGCGCAATGAGTGCGATGATGTCGTCGAGCTTCTTTACCTCGAACTGCTTCGACAAACTCGTCATCCCACCAGACTCCATCTGGAAAAGACCAATCGTCTCGCCGCGGTTATAGAGAGCAAACACAGCGGCATCATCGAGTGGAATGTCCTTTAGCAAAAAGTTTGGGTCGCGTTGGTGAATCAGAGCCAGTGTATCCTCAATGACTGTCAGCGTTTTCAATCCGAGGAAATCCATTTTCAGGAGGCCCAGGTCATTGAGCGGTCCCATGGCGTACTGGCTGATCACGTCGTTGCCTTTCACATCGCGGCAAAGTGGGATGTAATCGGATAAATCGCGATCGGCGATCACCACTCCCGCGGCATGCACGCCCGCATTGCGCGACAAGCCTTCGAGAATTTTTGCATAATCAAAAAGCTGCCGGGTCGCCGGCTCGGTGGCCACCGCTCGTTTCAGTTCGGGATTTTTTTCCACAGCTGAATCGAGTGTGATGTTCAGCTCATTCGGGATCATCTTTGCAATCCGATCCGCATCTCGATAGCTCAGCCCCATCACCCGCCCCACGTCGCGCACCACACTTTTCGCCTTAAGCTTGCCAAACGTGATGATCTGCGCGACGCGGCGCTCACCGTATTTCTGCCGCACGTACTCGAGGACTTCTCCACGACGTGCTTCGCAAAAATCAATGTCGATATCCGGCGGCGAAACGCGATCCGGATTCAAAAATCGCTCGAAAAGCAATCCGTACTGAAGCGGATCGATATCAGTTATTCCAAGAACGTACGTGACCATTGAACCGGCTGCGGAGCCGCGTCCTGGTCCCACGGGAATACCTTTCTCTTTGGCAAAATGAATGAAATCCCAAACAATAAGCAGATAGCTGACGAATCCGGTTTTTTCGAACACGCCTAACTCGTAATCGAGTCGGCGCATCAATTCCGGTTCGTTCGCCGCACGTTCGCCGTAGCGCCGCCGCAAACCGTCGTAACAAAGCTCGCGCAAATATTCTTCCCGCGTTTTCCCGGGCGGCGCCGGATACTCCGGATACTTGGAGCACCCGAACTCGAGATTGAGGTGACAGCGTTCGCCAATTTCGAGCGTGTTCACAATCGCCTCGGGAAAATCGCGGAACAGCTCGCGCATCTCCGCCGGTGACTTGAAATACAGCTCCGGAACGTAACGCATCCGATTTTCATCCTGCACCATTTTGCCCGTGCCTATGCAAAGCATGACGTCGTGCGCCTGGTGATCGCTCCGGCGCAGAAAATGAACATCGTTTGCCGCGACCAATCCGATGCCAAGATCCCGCGCAATTTGCGGCAGCGCTGTCATGCACTTGCGCTGTTCTTCCATCCCGTGATCGTGCAATTCGATGAAAAAATTCTCCGCGCCGAGAATGTCCCGATATTCGGCCGCGCTCTGTTTCGCCTTCTCGACGTTATTTGCCTGAATTGCGGTGTTGATTTCGCCCGCGAGACAGCCACTCAGCCCGATCAGACCCGCCGAGTGCGCGGCGAGCAGCTCCTTGTCGATCCTGGGCGCGTAATGGAATCCTTCAAGGTGCGCTGCCGTCACCAACTTGACGAGATTTCGGTAGCCAGTCTCGTTCTCCGCCAGGAGAGTGAAATGATAGGCTGAATCGCGCCGCGATCCCGGGCGGTCTTTATTTGATCCAGGGGCAACATAGGCTTCGCAACCGATGATCGGCTTCACGCCGGCGCGCTGCGCTTCCTGGTAAAATTCAATCGCTCCAAACAAATTGCCGTGATCGGTAATCGCGACTGCCGGCATTTTGAATTCAACCGCTTTTTTCATCAGCTCTTTCATCCGGATGGCGCCATCCAGCAGCGAATATTCAGTGTGCAGGTGCAGATGAACGAAAGAGTCGCGAGCCATCAGTTTTCAGTATAAGCGCCAAAAAAAAACTTTGGCAAATTTGCCCAGCATGTCATTCCGAGTGAAGTCGAGGAACCCCTCAGTCAGAGCCTGCGTCACGCAAACCTAATAGAGCGTCGGAACTCCGAGGACATAGAGCCATTTTCCCCAATATCCATAATCTTCGAGATTTTGAGAGGTCCCTCGCTCGGCTCGGGAGGACAACCATGTTTATCGCGCAGTCTTTTTCGCCTCTTCCTTACGCAAAAGGGAGGATTAAGGCGAGGGGTTGAGGCCGACATTGGACTTTGTCGGAACAAACCCTCACCCTGCCCCTCTCCCTTTTGGAGGGAGAGGCGACCATATAGCGTCCACTGTGTTCAATTCGTACTCGACGCAACCGACAATTAGCGGCGATGCCGCATTTATCGGTGAAAAAATTGGTGATTGCATTCGCATCGCGGCATTGCTAAGAGAGCGCGTGCTGCGTTTAGCTTTCGATTACGAGATACTACGCGACGCTAAGTTTACTTTGAGATGAAAAAACTGGAAGCCATCATCAAACCGTTCAAGCTCGAAGAGGTCAAAGAAGCGTTGGCCGAGCTCGGGATCGAAGGGATGACTGTCACGGAAGTCAAGGGTTTCGGCCGGCAAAAAGGGCACACTGAGATTTATCGGGGTAGCGAATACACGGTCGATTTTCTGCCCAAAGTGAAAGTCGAAGTGGTAATGGCGGACGACATGGTGGAGAAGGCTGTGAGCGTTGTGGTGGCTGCGGCGAAAACTGGCAAGATCGGGGATGGAAAAGTGTTTGTGCTCCCGGTGGAACACGCAGTGCGCATCCGCACGGAAGAGATCGGCGAAAAAGCCGTATGACGGCGCTTCGCGCCATCGCTGAACCGTTGAAACGGTAAAGCGTTGAAGCGGTGCAAGAATTTGACCATGCGACCGGCGAACTTCTTAACGATTTAACTTTTTAACGCTTCAACCCTTCAACGAACACCATGGCCAAAGACAAAACTCCATCCGACGTCACCAAAATGATCAAAGACGGCAACGTGAAGTTGATCGACTTCAAGTTCACGGATTTGCTCGGAACCTGGCAGCATTTCACGACCACGCTGACCGAATACAATGAGGAAATCTTCACCGATGGGCTCGGGTTTGACGGATCGAGCATTCGCGGCTGGCGCGTGATCAACGCCTCGGACATGCTCGTCATTCCCGATGCGACCACGGCGTGGATAGATGTTTTCAATGCTGAACCAACGTTGAGTCTTATTTGCACGATCGTCGATCCAATCACTCGCCAACCGTACGATCGCGACCCACGGGGCGTTGCCGAAAAGGCGGAGGCTTATCTCAAATCGACAGGCATCGCGGATACCGCGTTTATCGGACCGGAAGCGGAATTTTTTATTTTCGACGATGTGCGATTTGCCAATACCGGGAACGCGTCGTCATACATCGTCGATAGCGTCGAAGGACATTGGAACAGCGCGCGCGAAGAATTCCCGAACCTCGGTTACAAGATTCGGGCAAAGGAAGGTTATTTCCCGGTGTCGCCGATGGATTCGCTGCAAGACATTCGCAACGAAATGTGTTTGGAGCTGGAGAAAGCCGGCGTCGCGATCGAGCGCCAGCATCACGAAGTCGCCACCGCCGGCCAGGCGGAGATCGACATCCGGTTCGCGCCGCTCAAACGCATGGGCGACAACATGCAGTATTATAAATATATCCTGCGCAATGTCGCCAAGCGTCACAACAAAACCGTGACGTTCATGCCGAAACCGATCTTCGCCGATAACGGATCGGGCATGCACACACACATGTCGCTTTGGAAAGACGAGAAGCCGCTCTTTGCCGGGAACGGTTACGCCGGTCTGAGTGAGACCGCGCTCTTTTTTATCGGCGGAATTTTGAAGCACGCGCCTGCGCTCACTTGCCTGACGAATCCAACTACCAACAGTTACAAGCGGCTCGTCCCCGGCTTCGAAGCGCCGGTCAACCTCGCCTACTCCGCGCGCAATCGCTCCGCTGCCATTCGAATTCCGACCTACTCACCCAGTCCGAAAGCAAAGCGGATCGAATTCCGCACACCGGACGCCGCTGCAAATCCATATCTCGCCTTCTCCGCGATGCTTCTTGCCGGTCTCGATGGAGTCCAGAACCGCATGGACCCCGGCGACCCGCTCGACAAAAATCTTTACGAACTCCCGCCCGAAGAACTTGCGCAGGTCGCGAGCGTCCCCGACTCACTGCGCGGCGCAATCGAAGCGCTTCAAGCCGATCATTCGTTCCTGTTGCGCGGCGACGTCTTCAACGAAGACTTCATCGCCAATTGGGTCGACATGAAACAAAAGGAATACGACGCGCTGCGTCTCCGCCCACACCCATACGAGTTCGCGATGTATTACGACGTGTAGCCGCGATATGATCCCCAGGTAGGGCAAATCGGTCGCAACGCTCCTCAATGCGCCACCCACCAGGTGCGAAGCTGTCGCATGACGGCGGTTTTGCTCGCGACCGGAAGCTTTTTCGCCCAGTCACCGTTTTACCTCGTGAGATATTTCCGCAGACGATTTTTTAAGTAACGCTTTCCCCATGCGGTCTTGAGATACTTCTCTCGTTGTGCAGCGTCACTGCGGTTCAGACATCCTTCCCAATACAGCAATTCAAAAGGAACCCGACGTCTAGACACTACTCGACCAGCGTTATGCTCCTCCAAGCGCGCAGGCAGGTTGTCAGTCAATCCGACATACAACTGTTTATCGGACAGAGACCGCAACACGTAAACGTAATATTTGGACACCGATTATCTCACGGGGTGAACCCGCACGCGGTAACTGCGGGCAGGAAATGGCAGATCAATCAATTCAAGTTTGAGTTGGTGACCAGTGTGATGGTTTACTAGGGAGAGGGTATAATGGACGTCGGATTCGGACATTACCCTCCTGTATTGAGGCATAGACGAAATGACGAGCACAAAGTTGACGCTGCCTCGTTTTTGAAAATGCACGTGCATTTACACGTTTACGCGTCTAATTCTCGTTAGGCCCATCGCATGAAGCGTCTTCTAGTCACCATCCTTATTGTTGTTGCAGTTCTTGTGGCGGCCCTTGGACTCGTGATCGCACTTGGCGGACCAGGCAAGGCGCCGCCGCCAATGTCGAGCATTAACGATTCTTTCAAGAACGTGGATTTCTCCGATCTACCGGAAGCGAGGTACGTTACGGCTCGCGATGGCACTAAGCTCGCCTTTCGGGCCTACCCGGCTGCAGGTGGCGCGGTCAAAGGCAGCGTGGTGCTCCTGCACGGCTCGTCTGCCAGTAGCAGCAGCATGCACCTGATGGCCAAGGGATTTGCCGCCGCTGGCTATGCAGCTTACACGCTGGACATCCGCGGACACGGCAAATCAGGCACCAAAGGCCACATCGCCTATATCGGACAGTTGGAGGACGACCTCGAAGACTTTGTCCATTCGACCAAATTGGCTCAGCCTTCCACGCTCGCCGGATTCTCTTCCGGCGGCGGATTTGTGCTTCGCTTCGCGGGCAGTCCACGTCAGGAACTATTCTCCAACTATCTTCTTCTTTCTCCTTGGATCAGTCAGGACGCAGCAACGTTGCGTCCGGGCAGCGGCGGCTGGGCTACCGTGGGGGTTCCGCGCATCATCGCGATCGCCGTGCTAAACGGGTTTGGAATGCACGCGTTTGACGATCTGCCGGTGGTCAGATTCGCGGTCGACGAGAGGGACAAAGGCTTGCTCACCCCGCAATATTCCTTCGCCCTCGCACAGAACTTCAGGCCTGAGCGCGATTACCAGGCAAACATCCGAGCGATCAGGCAAACTCTTCGGGTGCTCGTCGGTCAAAACGATGACGTGTCGTACGCCGATCGGTTTGCAGCCGTTTTCAAGACAGCTGGCAAAGATGTTCCTGTTACAGTTCTCCCGGGGATCGACCACATCTCACTCACACTTGATCCAGTCGCCGTCCAAGCGGCAATCGCGGCGGTTGAAAGCATGGATCACGAAAAACCTAACCAAACGATGCAGCCAACCGCTGGCCGGCGTACGAACAAGCTTTCCGTGACTCCAACCTTTCCTCCCGCCGCCATGCGCGCCCTCGCCAGCGATGGCTGATCTTAGTTTCGTTAGACCTGATGCGCGCGTTCGTTGCGTTGTTAGTTTTTTCGCTCGTTGCGTGCGGCAAGCACACCAAGCAGGCGCCTGTTGTCACCGCGCTGGAAAAGCTCGCAGATGCACCATCGAAGGTGATGCTCTACTCGCTTAATCCGAAGAACCATCACGACAACGATCCATACACCGATACCGTTTTTCACGGCTACGATATTCTCGGCAAAGCCCAGATTACCGACAGAAGCGAGCAGCGAGCGCTCTTGCAAGCGCTCGCTCATGGCGCGTCAGAAAATGACGATCACGCGATGGGTTGTTTCAATCCACGTCACGCACTGCACATCGAGCAGAACAGCCGCTCGATTGATTTCACGATCTGCTTCGAGTGCCTTCAAGTCGAGACGCGAGGATTCGATCAGGGCGGTTTTCTCACCAGCGCATCACCAGGGCCGACATTTGATGAGTCGCTCCGAGGCCATCATGTGCCAATTGCACCCAAAGAAGGTCTAACCAAACAATGAAGCCAACGGCCCCTTGGCGAAATGATTTCAGTGTGTTTGCCGCGACACCCTGCCGTGGCTTATCTCCTTCTCGTTAGATGCTAAACGCCATGTCTCGCGATATTCCAGAGCGTGATTGGAAAGTATTCCGAGAACTTCATTGCGTTGCACGCGAGCGCTTTTGCGAGCGAGTGCTCTCGGAAATCGCGAGCGCGAGTTCCGCTCCGGATCAGGATGCTCATGAGCGATACCTGAAAATTTTTGAGTTGCTCAGGGACGAAGACAAGGAGCTTGGCGCGCTTTTCGACAATCCGCGGCGATCGAGTGCGCTCGGGCAACTCTCCATGATTGCATCAGCGAGTCTGCTCACAGATGAGGAACTGTCCCGCTTTTCTCCGGAGACACGCAGGTCAATCAGTGTGTTTGCTACCCAACACATCTAACCAATCGCTGGAGCCAACCTCTGGCGCTGCCGCTACATTTTTTGCTTGGCTTCAGTGGACCAGCCATTCTCATCATCGGTTCTACTTTAGTCATAGCGGTGTGGCACGGCCGACTCGGCAGTGTTCTGGTGCTCGCAGCTTGTGGTCTGCTGACCTGGATGATCGCGCCGGATTGCATTTCGGATTTTGTTTGCGCGAAACCGCCGCTTGAGGCGCCACGGCCATACGTTATTCTCGGCGTTTTGTTGCTCTTTGTGCTGCTCAACGACGCTGCGGCAATTTTGCTACTTCGTCGCGTTTGGAAAGCGATCTAACCAGACGATGCAACTAACGCCTTCCCGTACCGCGTTCACATTTCACGATGATTAGTTTATATTCATTTCAATTCAGGCTCGCTGCGGAAGGCGTAGCTGATCTTGTTCTCGTTAGATGAATAGCCCGGTTGTTTCGGCGGGAGAACCGCGCAGAAATTTACGATACTAAGAAAGGAACCTATTATGTCCTATAGCATATCGACCTTGCTGACCCGCAATCTCCAGGAGGTCTTTGGTGAAAACGATCCCGTCCGTCGCCGCGCGGCCATCGACGAGATCTGGACCGAAGATGGCGTGTTCTACGACCCCAAAACGGGCCTCCACCGTGGCCGCGACGAGATCGATCGCGTCGCAGGCGTGATCAGGGCTACTCATCCTGACTTTCGATATCAGCCAATCGCGGAACCCGAGGAATTGGGCAATGGCGGCCGGATCCGGTGGGTATCGGGCCAGCCTGGTGAGGCGCCAGCTTACGCCGGGACTGACTTCATTATTGCCCGGGACGGCCGGGTTGCCGCCCTTTATCTCTTTTTCGATAAGCTACCCTAAGCTGGACTCTGCGATGTCCTATACGTAGGATCAGCGAACTGGCACAGCCAGCATCTAACAATCGATGAAGCCAACGGCCCCTCGGCGGATTAATCTCAGCGTAATTGCTCACGACACCCTGCCGTGGCTTATCTCTGTCTTGTTAGGCCTCATGCGCGCCATCTAGCACACGACCGATGCGTCCAACAATCGTCATCAGCACCGTAGCCGCATCGTTACGAGTATCTGCTTACCGGAAAAGGGCTACGCGCTCGCGCCGGTCGTGCTGGCGCTACGCTCTTGGGGCAAACGTTTACCAAAGGACCCGACACGAGCCACATCGTCCACAAAGCCTGCGGCGGCAGTGTCGCGCTCGGTTTCCACTGCACGAAGTGCGACCGGGGAATAGAGAGAACGGAGATTGCCCCCGCACGCCTGTACAAGGGCCGTGTTTAGCTTACTAAGAAAACGGTGGCCATGAACACGAATGCGATCTTTGGACTCAGCGCGTTAGCCTTCTTCATCAGCTCTGTTGTGGTTGCGTGGCTCTTTGCATGGCCGTGGTTGCGCGGTGTTAACCTTCGCTTGGCGCTGCTTTGTCTCGTAACGCCACACATGTTTTTCAGATTCCTGGGCTTTAGTTTTCTCGTGCCCGGAGTCGCTTCAGCATCGCTGCCGAAAAGTTGGACAGTGCCAACTGGTTACGGCGACGTCATTGGCGGGATTCTTGCCATCGTTGCCGTGATAGCGCTGGCACGCATGGCAACGTGGGCTATCGCAGCAGTGTGGATATTCAATGTATGGGTAACGGCTGATGTTCTATTTGCCACACTCAACGGATTGCGAATCGGTTTGGATCCAGGTTCGCTGGGCCCAGGGTTCTACATCTTAACGGGGTTCAATCCGCCCTTGCTTGTGACCAACGTGCTTATCTTCATGCTTTTGCTACGCGGCGGAAACGGAGGAGCCGCAGTCGGACCTCGCTAAGCGCCGGTCGAAAAACGCACTGATTGTTCACAGCTTGCATAGCTTGCGTATCCTCCGGCCTAACCAGGCCCTGCAGCCAACGGCTCAGACGGCGTTATTTTTTGATGTCCAGCGTGGCTAGGGTGCCATCATCTGTTACCACTTGCGTTCCCCTGAGCCGTGGCTGAGCTTCGTCTCGTTAGATGCTGAGCGAAATGATCGAGCGGTTCGGTTACGAATCGCAGTTCTGGGGGCAAGTGCTACGATCGTCATATCATCCATGAGTCTTGCCGATCTCGCATCACTTGCCAGCAGCGTCGCCGTAGTGGTTTCGCTTCTCTTTCTTGGCCTGCAGATACGGCAATCCAATCGCAACCAAAGATCGTTAATGCAACAGGGACGAAGCGCGCGCAACGTCGAACTCCTCTCTCGCCTGAGCGATCCCAGGGTTAGCGACGTCATATCGCGCGCCGCCAACGGCGAAACTCTGACCGATCAGGATTGCTTCGTCTTGTACGGTTACTTGACCTCGGTGTTCTGGAGCTACGAAGACTGCTTCTTTCAGTTTCATTTGGGCATGCTGGATCCCAAGAGCTGGGCGTCCGACGGTATCACCTTGAGGCGCTTGCTCGGCAACCCTGCCTATCGCGCGGTCTGGAGGTTCGCGCGGGGCGGGATCGGTGATGAATACAGGTCCTTTCTCGATGGACTCGCCGCCGAATCCAGGCACAACGTCCCGCCCAATTTGCCCAACACGCTCCGGCAATACATCGCGGAAGAGAGAGAAGCGCTCCAGAGGTCGCAAGATGTTAGGCCTTGATTTCACGGCGCACAAAGCATCTAACCAGGCGATGGAGCGAACGGCGGACCGCCGTACGCTCCACTTTTGAGATGACTTCCACATTTCACCTCCGAGCGACGCGCGGCCTCGTCCGCCGTCGCTCATCTTGTTCTCGTTAGATGCTAATGCGCGTCGTTGCCGTCATGTTATTGCTGTCCGCGGGCATCGCTGCTGAGGCGATGTCATACTCGTTTGTTTCTAAGGCGAGCGGGCGACTGGACGGGCCGATCCGCTTCGAGTTTTACCGTGATTCGACCACACGTCCGAAGACCGATATCGAGTCATTCACCGTTTCTATGCGAACCGCCGATGACCGGTGGAAGGCGATGTGGTCCATCTTGAGCGGCCGTGGTCTGACACAGCCCATCGAGTACGGAGTTACGCCTCCTGGTTTTACCACGATGATTCAACCGCAGAAGCTCATCCCCGGTCGCGTTTACGCCGGGTTCGCTTCCGATGGACACGGAGGCACATCTGGCGTGACTTTCGGATTCGATAAAAACGGGAGGATGACCTTCCCGGATTCGTTCGATCGATGAGTGGCGAATGAAAGCATCTAACCAATCGATGAAGCCAACGGCCTCACCTCGCGATACGACTTCAGTGTTTGCCACGACACCCTGGATTTCATCCAGGTGCCCGGCTACCCTAGTGCGATTTGCGTCTTGGCGCTCACGCACTCCCGCCGTATTGTTGTTCAACGCTAGTCGTGGCTTATCTCTTTCTCGTTAGGCAAAAACAATGAGTAGATTTGAGAGTATCACGATTAGGGAAGTCGAGTCTTCCGATCTCGAAACTTTCTATGAGCATCAACTCGACCCGGAAGCGATTAAGATGGCAGCATTCGTCTGTGAAGACCCAAAGGACAAGGTAGCTTTCGACGCCCATTGGGATAAAATTTTGAATTCATCACAAATCACAAAGAGGACGATCGTTGCAGAGGGACAAGTCGCTGGTCACATATCGTGCTATCCGCATGGAGAAAACATAGAAGTCACCTATTGGCTTGGGCGGGAGTATTTGGGAAGAGGATTAGCGACTCAAGCGCTCAATAGGATGCTCCACCTTGTTGTAGATCGGCCGATTTTCGCCAGGGCAGCAACGGACAACATCGGGTCGATAAGAGCGCTGCAGAAATGCGGTTTCAAAATCATCGGAAAAAACAAAGATTTCGCCAATGGCAGAGCCGAAGACACGGAAGAATACATTCTTCGCCTGGATCTTGATCAAGCAAATGACTGAATTAGCCTAACCAGGCGATGGAGCGAACGGCCCCATTGCGATATAACTTGACTCATTCACTCGCGCTCTTGCCTTCGGCTTTCCCATCTATGTCGCACCGCTTCCGCTGGCTCCATTCAGCGTGTTTGCCACGACACCCTGGATTTCATCCAGGCACCCGGCTTCCCTAGTGCGATTCGCGTCTTCGCTCTCACGCACTCCCACCGTAACGTTGTTCAACGCTAGCCGTGGCTTATCTCTTTGACTCATGATCCTCCCAGCTCATTCGCCCTCGCGGGCTATCCCGTCCATCTCGCAGCTTTCCAATCTGCTCGATTCTCGTTAGGCGTTGCGATAGGTGATTAAGGCACATCTGCTCTTACTCTGCGGGCTAGTAGTTTTGGCGGGACGCGACTGTTTTAGCGCTGACGCTCCAACATTAAATGCTGAGCAAATTAAGCGCTTTGTCCTTTTCTCTCCGAAGCCTTACTACCCAGTCGGGTTCGACGAGAATACAAGACGGGAGCTGGCGTGTTTCTTCTAAACGTCGATTAAGAAACGGGCCTCGTAGCATCGATAAAGATTGAGAAGGCAACCGGGCTTTGGAGTCTTGATGTCTCGTGTCTTAAGGCATTGATACGATGGCGATTTAAACCCCATACGCTTACCAAAATACATGTACCCGTCAGGTTCGTGATCGATCAAACCTGAGCAGCATCTGCGCCGGCCCGTTGGTACTCCTTCTCGCTTGTCCTCTTGCAGTGTTGTTCCCACTCTGCGAGTGGAGATACTATCCAATTTGCGGTTTCACACTTTCTGCCTGAGCCGCGGGAGATGGACGACGCCAGGTGGGACCGGCAACGTCGGAGTTGATCCTCACTTCGAGCTGTCGATGATTTGTTGCGCGTTCTTGATCGCGGATTCGTCCGGCGCTTTGTCTTTCTTCAGGATGTCGATCGTCTTTTGCGCCGAGGCGGTGGCTTCTTTCTTGTTGCCAAGCTTCGCCTGAATCTGCGCCTTCTTGTAGTGCATGAAGTAGGCGTCTGGGTTCTTGTCCAGCGCCTGGTCGATCCACTTCGCCGCCTGCTTCATGTCCTTGTTGTTGTCGTAGTAAAAGGCCGCGGCCTGATAGGCGGTGCGCGGGTCCAGCGGAGTCGCTGCGCTAGCCGCTGCATCGAGTTGCTTGCTTACCTGCTCGACATCGTCCGTGGTCAACTTCAACGGCACGCGCGTTTTATCCCAAAGGAAATTAAGCGTTGCGGAAGCGCCTTTCACATCAGCTAGGGCGATGGTGAACGTCTCGATTGTGACCGGAATGGGTTCCGGCTTCGCCGTGAGACGCACGGCATCGTTCTCCTGCTTATAATCGGCCGTGCTCTGCACCTTCGCGTCTTTCGAAACGATGATGGTCCACTCGTTCGCTGTCGGAATCGTGAAGAGTGCGTACTCACCGGCCGGGATCTCCTTGCCGCCGAGTGTTACCGCGTGGCTAAACTTAATTTTGGTGACCGCGTTGGCGCCCGTGCGCCAGAGCTTCCCGTAAGGCACCAGGCCGCCGAAGATCTCGCGGTCGTTCTTGTTCGGGCGCGAATAATCCACCTCGACATCGGTCAACCCGACACGCTGTTTTACTACCGAGTGCTGGCTGGTCGCGGGGAACTCTATTTTTTTCTCCTCCGCGGCCCGTAGGCTGCCAGGCAGGAGCGGTCCCGCGAAGAAGGGAAGTGCGAACAAAGCGGAAAGGAGAAGCGAAGGAAGACGTGGGGATTGGATCATAATGTGCGGGATATTTTAAGATGTGGTGTTAAGCGGAGAAGATATCGCGGGGCAGCAAGAGTCAAATCGGTTTGCCCCCTTCTAACAAATCGTGCAGCCAACCGCTGGCCGTTGTACTGAAAGGCTGAAAGATGAATTATGAAGGATGAAGTGAAAGCAAAGCTCGCCGCCGCCAGCGGTGGCTCAGCTCCGTCTCGTTAGATGACAGGTGAAGTGGTCGAAGGAAGAGAGGCGGCAGGGCGCACCTAATGGCAAACCGCCAGACAGGATCTCGTTGATCATTGTTCCGAATTGCTTCGAACACACCAAAAGCGCATAATCAGTCATGAAAAAGACACAACTCGCATCTTGCTTTGTCGCGGTCAGCTTGCTTGGCGCGACCCAAATCGCCTTTGCCGCGGATCCATCTCATTCGGACCAGCCAGCCGTAGCTGCGCCCGAGGCAATCTCCAAGCTCAAGGAAGGTAATGGTCGTTACGTCAGTGGTAACCTGCAACATCCCGGGCAAACGACGGAGCGGCGCACGGAACTGGCAAAGACCCAGCATCCGTTCGCTATCATCCTCAGTTGTTCCGATTCGCGTGTGCCCCCCGAGATTGTTTTTGATCAAGGGCTCGGTGACTTATTCATCGTTCGCGTGGCAGGCAACGTGATCAACGATGAAGGCCTCGGAAGCATTGAATACGCCATCGATCATTTGGGTTCCCGGCTGATTTTGGTGCTCGGGCACCAGAGTTGCGGCGCCGTCCAGGCGGCAAAGGAGACAATTGCCGCGAAAGGCAAAGCCCCTGGGCACATCGAATCATTAGTGACGGCTATCAAGCCCGCGGTAGAAGCCACAGCGAAGGACGATCTCGAGACGACGATAAAGGCAAACGTTAAACACGTCGTGCACGCGCTGCGTTCGTCCACGCCAATTCTCAAAGCTAAAGTTGATTCCGGCGCGGTACAGGTAATTGGCGGCTATTACAGCCTTGATACGGGCGCTGTCACTTTTCTCGACGAGAAATAGGCGTCACGCACAGAGCAAGTTTCGTTTCGCGCTCCGAGGATTGCGCTTTGGTTTCCGTTGTAAACGTTCATATCTTGTCGCGCTTCATTAGAACAGAGAAGGAGAAGATCATGGCGAAACCCGAACAAACAGACGGAAACAAAAACCTTGGTCCTGCTCAGCAAACTCTAGGTCAGCTCTGGGAAGACCATGTGCGGTATGAGTTTTCCACTCGCAACACCGAGGACACGCTCGCAACAATGGTCGAGGATGCTTACGTAAATCACATTCCGGTGTTGACCGGCGGTGTGGGCCGCGACGAATTGCGAGAGTTCTATTCGAAACGGTTCATTCCTCAGATGCCGCCGGATACGGAAATGACGCCCATCTCGCGAACAATCGGCGAGGATCAATTGGTCGACGAAATGGTATTCAAGTTCACGCACAGCATCCGGATGGATTGGATGTTGCCAGGTGTTCCTCCCACAGGAAAACGAGTGGAGGTTCCACTAGTCGCCATCGTTCGATTCAGAGACGGCAAATTGGCTCACGAGCACATTTACTGGGACCAAGCATCGGTGTTGGTTCAAATCGGATTAATCGATGCCGCAAATTTGCCCGTAACAGGTGTTAAAAGCGCACGGAAGGTTCTCGATCCCACGTTGCCAGCAAACGAGTTGATGAAACGAGCCGAATCAACAAGTAGTTATTGAGTAGGACAGAAAAAACGGAATGCATCTCACAAACGCTGTAGCCGCCTCGCTGTGTCGAGGCGCTCTCGCGTTTTGCCGGCGGGTGCACGGCGACGCAGCGCCGTGGCTACAACGCTGCGCGCTTATGAGATAGATTTAGGTTTATGAGCATCATCGGAAAGGTAGACAGCCTTTGGCGTTATCCAGTGAAAAGCATGCGCGGCGAAGAACTGGACGAAGCTTTCGCGGGTTTCCCTGGAATCTATGGTGATCGCGTCTTTGCATTCAGAAGTTCTGCGAATCACAACGGATTCCCATATCTCACAGCTCGCGATCAGCGGCGGCTTTTGCAATATCGTCCCCGCTTCCGTTATCCTGACAAAGCTGCGCGGCCTGTCAATTTAATCGAGGCGGAGAGCAAAAACGCGAATCCTCTCTCGGCCGATCTCGCAGAGTTAATCGTCGATGTTGAGACTCCAGACGGAACAACGCTTGCGATTGGTGATCCCGCGCTCATCGAAATGCTCCGAGCAGACATCGATCAAAAGCATCAGGTTACACTGATGCAATCTCAGCGCGCCATGACGGATTGCCGTCCGGTATCGATCTTCAGTTTGCAATCAGCGCAGCAACTCGGCGAAGAGACAGGCATGCCGGTCGATAAGCGGCGTTTTCGAGCAAATGTCTACGTCGACTTAACGTCCGCCAAGGGCTTTGCTGAAAATGAACTTGTCGGCCGATCGGTTCGGATCGGGCCGAAGGCGGTCATCACGATTCTGGAACGTGATTCGCGGTGTATGATGATTACACTCGATCCGGATACCGGAGAACAAACACCAGCGATATTGAAGAAAGTAGCGCAAGCTCACGATGGTATGGCCGGCGTTTATGGCGCTGTCCTGGTAGAAGGCATGCTGCGCAAGGGCGATTCGGTAGAATTGTTAGATTAATTTCATTTATTGTTACTGCAGCATGCCGTGTCCTTCCGAGCGAAGTCGAGGAATGGAGCGACCGGGACGAGCGACATAGACGGTCGTGCCGCGAGGGTAGTGGCGAGAGAGTCGGGCGACGAACGAGTCAATCTCTGGATTGTTTGAGAGATGTCAGAGCGCATCGAGAGATGTCTCGACTCCGCTCGACATGACAAGCACTCACTCTTCGCCTTAAATAATCAGTTTCGTTAGGCCGGAAGCCATTTTTGCGCTGCGCGCTTCTTTGCGCGAAGACTCACAGGATGGCCACCGGCGAAACAATCGAATCCTACGTGCCGGCGCGATTGGACCGGTTGCCGTGGAGTTCGTGGCATTGGTTGATTGTCGTCTCGTTAGGCGCCACCTGGATTCTCGATGGTCTCGAAGTCACGCTGGCTGGAGCCTTGGGCGGAATTCTAACGCTCCCTCAAACACTCGGGTTGACGCCTACGCGGGTTGGCGCGAGCGCGACCTGCTACCTCGCAGGCGCGGTAGTCGGCGCGCTTCTTTTCGGTTATGGCACCGATCGGTTTGGCCGCAAGAAATTGTTCTTCATTACGGTCGCGGTTTATCTCATCGGCACAGCGTTGTCCGGTTTCTCTTGGAACTTTTGGAGCTACGCATTCTTTCGCGCGGTAACTGGTGCAGGCATTGGCGGCGAATACGCAGCGATCAATTCAGCGATTGATGAGCTGATCCCGGCGCGTGTGCGCGGCCGTGTTGATTTGATCATCAACGGTTCATACTGGGTAGGCGCAGCGCTTGGCGCAGCCGCTACGCTTGTGCTGCTCGATCCGCGCCGGATCCCAATTTGGCTTGGATGGCGATTCGCGTTTGGGATCGGAGCGACGCTGGGTCTGATCGTGATTTTCTTTCGCCGCTGGATTCCTGAGAGTCCGCGCTGGCTGATGATCCATGGTCGGAACGATGAAGCAGAGCGGATCGTCGCGGAAGTGGAACGAAAGATTATGGGGTCAAGTGCGGCCGGGATCATCGGTCCCGGCTACAGCGCGCCGCCGACGCGTATTCGAACTCGGACACATACACCTTGGCACGAGATTTGGGACGCGATCGTGCACGAACATCGTCGGCGTTCATTTCTCGGTTTTGTGCTGATGTTGACCCAAGCTTTTTTCTACAACTCGATCTTTTTCACTTACGCACTGGTCCTGATGCGATTTTATAACGTGCCCGAGCAAAAAGTGGGCAGCTATCTCTTGCCGTTTGCATTGGGAAATGTGCTCGGTCCGCTATTGCTTGGGCATTTCTTCGACACAATCGGACGCAAGAAAATGATCACTGCTACCTATGGACTTGCGGGTATTTTGCTCGCGCTGACTGGCTGGCTTTTTCACGCCGGCGTGCTCACCGCTTACACGCAAACGCTGGCCTGGACCGTCATTTTCTTCATCGCATCGGCGGCAGCGAGCTCGGCTTACCTAACTGTGAGCGAAATTTTTCCGCTGGAAATCCGCGCATTGGCGATCGCGATTTTCTACGCGATTGGAACGCTTGCAGGCGGAGTTGGGGCACCACTGTTGTTCGGATGGATTATCGGCACCGGGTCGATCACAGCATTGTTCATCGGATATCTCTTGGCAGCGGCGCTGATGATTTTCGGTGCAGTCATTGAAGCGTGGATTGGCGTGCCGGCGGAGCGACGCTCCCTTGAGGATGTGGCCACGCCGCTGTCAAGCAAGGGATTGTAGGGCGTCTGTGCCAGACGCCGCGGTTGCGTACATGTTTAGCGCCAAAGGCGCTGTGCAAGACGTCCGCCGTCTCACAGAGACGGCCTACAATTTTTCATTCGCGACAATGCACGCTCAGTTCACGTGTGTGAATTGGACCCGCAGGTGTGAGCCTGCTCGAATAAAGATGGAAATCCTCGACGCGGATCATTCCTGCATCGAACTCGGCATTCGATTGCAAAAATTTCCGGAGCGATTGCGCGGACACGTCCCGGCAGCGCGCGATCGTAATGTGCGGGTGCCACGGTTTAAGCTCTGGTTCGAGCCCGGCAGCGAGCGCAGCTTCCTGCACGCGCTTGTGAATTTGGAACAAATGAGGATGGGCCTTCCCGACGCCGATCCAGATAATTTTCGGAGCGCCCTTTGCGGAGAACGTTCCGACGCCAACGATGGACAGGAAGAAGGCGCCGAACTCGATTGCGCTGAGTTTTTCCCGCAGCGCAAGATCGATGTCGTCCGGCACATCGCCAAAGAAACTGAGCGTCAGATGCATTTGAGCCGGGTCGACCCAGCGCACACCGCGAATGCGCGGATCAATACCTGCAAGCAACTGACGCGTTGACTCCGGCAAATCGATCGCAACGAAGAGGCGCTTGGTCACGGCCTAAAGACACCGGCGCACACGTCATCAATTTGAGCGTGCTTCATTGTTTCGAATCGTCGCACGATCGGCGGCGCGCGTTAGCCAATCGGGAATCAAACGGCGCACTTCGGAGCCGGCACGCAATTGGTTTCCTTCAGCGCCGCTTGGTTTCGGCAAGAATCGATTCATGAGGCGCATGACGTAACCGGTTAGGTTTGGAAAGAGCGCGTTTCCAAGAATTGCCCCGCGCGCGGCAAACGTCAGTGTGAGCGACGGCTGACCGCGGCGACACGCAGCCAGAATTTTTCTCGCAGCACGATCAGCATTCATCGAGATCAACGGCGCCCCGGCCGAAGCGGCGAACCATGCAAACTCCATGTCGTGCTTGCCTTTGAATTTTGCATTCACATGGGATCCGGTCCTCATCATTCCGGGCGCGACCGTGGTCACATGGATGTTGTCGCGCGCGAGCTCGGCGCGAATCGCATCGGAAAAACCGGTCAGCGCAAATTTGCTGGCGCTGTATGGCGCGAGATGCGGCACGGCGACCTTGCCGCCAATCGAAGAGATATTAACGATGCGTCCCCCACCCCAAACGCGCATCTCAGGAACGACCTGTGCAATCAATTCGAAGGGCGCCCAAAAATGCAGCCGCATTGCGCGCTCGAAATCCTCCTGCGTCATATTCTCCAATGGACCGACTTCGATAATGCCAGCGTTGTTGATCAAGATGTCGATCTTGCCAAAGCGATCGATGATTTGCCGCACAGCGCTTTGGATTTGCCTGGCATCGAGCAGATCGCATTCAATAGTCAGAACCGCGCCGCCGCGCAGTGCGAGATCGGCCTTTGCACGCGCCAGCTCATCAGGATCGCGCGCAATGAGCGCAACGCTCCCGCCTTGCGCACAGATATGTCGTGCAAGCACGAGCCCGAGTCCGCGCGATCCACCCGAGATGACTGCCACTTTGTCGCGCAAGGAATAGCGTGAGGTTCGAATCACACGTATAGCCAGCCACGCACCAAAAAGAAGGGCGCCTGCCAGCAGTGAAACGCGAGGCTTCATTTCTGAAATTTAAACTCGGGTACTGAAACGTTCGCGGCAAGTGGCCGAGAAGGATGGCTTATGCGTTCGCATCGACAGGCTAGAACCCGTCGGCCGCATAGACGAGGACGTCCATATTACCCGTGTTTGCGATTGAAACGTGCGACTTCGCGGGCCGTTTCCCTGTCTATCGCGCGTTTCTTCAGATCGGCTCTCTTGTCACGCGCTTCTTTGCCTTGCCCTACACCCAGCTCGGCTTTTAGCTTTCCGTTTTTCCAATACACTTTGAGAACAACCAGTGCGCGGCCTTTGACCTGGGCCTCGCCATAGAGCTTGTCGATTTCCTGCCGATGCAACAATAATTTGCGGACGCGTTTTGCGTCCGGGATTTCGTGGCTGGCGCGTTCGTACGGTTGGATATCGGCGTTGTAAAGGAAGGCTTCACCATTCTCGATTCTGGCGAACGCATCGCCGATGTTTGCCTTGCCTGCCCGGATCGACTTAACCTCGCTGCCTTTTAATTCGATGCCCGCTTCGTAACGCTCGAGAATATGATAATCGCGGAGGGCCTTGCGATTGATAATCGACTCAGTTGCCATACATACAGGGAAGCTGACACCTTCCCACACGCAACCTCAGGAACCTTTTGCGCTCGCCCGCAGTATTCGAAGCTCCCTAGGCAGCGCCGTCGGATGTCTCGTGGAGCGCCTCGTAGGTCAACTTGCCAGCGATTATTTCCTTGAGCGCAATATCGGTAAGCGACATCCGCGGCGTCGTCTCCACCATAGGCCGATGTCCTAAGCCAAGCTGACGAACGCGTTTGGAAACAACGTTGATCAGAAGTTGCTGATTCGGGATCACCTGAGCTGCTTCTTGCAAAAGTTGAGTCGTCATATGGCGCAAGGAACGGACGGGGCGAATTGCTTCCGTCGGGAATTGAAGAATGACCGGCACCGTGGCCGCGAAGGCGGATGGGGTAAGTTGCGGGGCAAGCATGGTAAAAACGAATGGGGACTTTCCAAGTGAAGCAGTTCGTTGTCAAGTCCGAACGCTTTTGCAATCTACAGACTCGTTAGCCTAAATGCAATGGTACCAATTGATTCACGTGAGCAAAATTCTGATCGCTTCAACTACCGGAGCCCTCACACAGATTCGATCTCCTTGCTATCTGCACTAAAATACGCGAAGTAATTGGCGCGTCCGCTGTGTGCCAAAAGTGACAATTCCTTTCGGGCTGTGGCTCAGCTTGGTAGAGCGCCTGGTTCGGGACCAGTGCCTAACGAATACGCCCATTTTCTCCCACATACTCTCATCTGCTTTTCATAGGCAGAACCGTCTGTTGCGCCTTATCTCAAGTGTCCTCAAATGAGCTTAAAAAATACCGTCGGTGTATAAAGAAGTGGATAAAGCGAAGAACCTGGCGCCCGCGGTCCTTCAATCGCGCATATACATCTTTAGCGAAGAACTTCGATAACCCTGCGCCGAGTCCGATCGTTTGAGGACGGCTTGAAACGAAGTGCTTTTGCAACGGAACTGCCGTGTGAAATGCTTCACCGGCACAGCGAGCCTGACTCTACCCGCAGTTGGGGGACGGACGGAGGGAAGGCGTAAAAAAAGGGAGACCGGCAAACCATCGAGGAAAAAAGCGGAGTTGCTTCTACTCGATTACGCACCTCTCAATGCCGATGAACTTCGGAAATTTTTTTACTACTCGTGCGGCATTTGCCTGCCCACCCTCTAGATAGATTTGAGCATGAACATCCAGAAAGCTTTGCATTTCCACCGCATCGAAATGCTGGACGCAACCGGATACGCGAAGTTTTACAGCCGTTCACATGATGCTGTGATTAGCGTTTACGGTGAGGCGGACAACGTGATCGAGACGGACGAGCAAGCGTGCGAATTCAAAGAGCCGCAAGATCACTTTGCTCGGATTCGGCCTGCTAATTTTTGCCTCGACTTCTCAACCTTCTCATGCTTCGCTTTTTCCCTCGGAATTTATGGCCGTGAGTGACGATCGTGTGCACAGGTTTGTCGCACATGCCGAAAAGCTCGCCCGCACACATCTCCGGCGTGCGGCTTTTAAGGTTCAAGAGGTGCCGAACGGTCCACATTCGCGGTGGGATCGTGTCAAGAATCACGCGACAATCTCGGTGCTTTGGCAGGTGTGATCTGATTTGAAGGAACGCCATGATCAAAAAATATCCATACGCCTATCACATTGCGTTGGATGGAAACGGCATTAACGGGTTGGAAGGGATGGCGGGCGTCTGTCTTTTCCTGTTCGATCCAAAAGACAACTCTTACGCTTACAAAATCAAATATTATAATGGCATCGCCGCCGGGCATTCCGTGAACGTCAATCGCAGCGGCACCCACGCCTACCTTGGCAACGTCGGACAACATTTGCTCTTTTACGACGCGAAAAAGCTCGACGAGTTCGACCGCATCTCGACGCTGCGTTTCGAAGTTAACGACACCAGCCTACGCGGCAGCACGCACGCAGTCTGGCTTAACAATCATGAGTTCATCACCGCCATTGGAGATTTCTTTTACAGGTTCAACATCAATAACCTCTCGAAAGGCGAGAAGCTCGGTCCGCACAAACTCAAACTTCCCCACGCGATGAAACTCACTAGGTCGGGGCGTTACCTTTGTTACGGCTCGATGGACCATCCAAATTACGGTCGGCGCGGCGAGGCGAAGGAAGTCGGAATTTGGGACATGACGACGGGCGAAGCGACACGTATCAAACTCCCGACTACCTGCTGGCATTTGGTGACACACCCGACCAAGGATCTGTTCTACTGCGTCTCGTTCCGGGTTTTCCCGCAGGACCACGTCGATTATCACGAGTGGGCCGTCGCGTTTCTCAAAGAATACGCCTATGAAATCGACGCCGAGAGCAAGCAGGTGATGCGGCACTGGGCGACGAGCCGCGAAACGCCCGCGCACATCAACTCAGACGTCACAATCTCCGACAAGGAACTCATCTTCTGCAACGGCGCCAGTCAGACCATCGTTTTCATCGACCTGGAGACGTTCGCGGATTTCCGCATCATTGACGAGCGGCCCGATGTCTGCACCAGTCTTCAAAACCCGCGGCAGATTGCCACGCAGGTTTACGACGTGCTGGCGCGAGGCGGACTTTTCACACAGTCACGGCACATCATGGGGCTGTGGCGCATCAGCCGGTTTACGTTTCTCGACGCGATTTACGCGTGTCAACTATCGAAGGATCAGACGCTGCTCTTTTCTGCCAATCGCGGGCTGAACCACATCACGGTGTATGATTATCCTTCGAATCAAATTCGCTTGCGCGTGAAGATGCCCGACCTGCACGAGTATATTAGCCTCCCAAAGATTGCTGATCCGCGGCTCGGCTTTCACCACAGTTATCTCATCAGCCCTTCTTAAGCCTCGCTTTTCCGTGCGCTGGCTTCATATCGAGCAGACGGCCGACCGCTTGAGCTATTTTGCGAAAGTTCTGGGGAATCAGCACCGCCACAAAGAATTCGATTGTCTTCGACACGGTGCTTTCCAAAACGGCAGGCACGCCAGGCAAATCACGCGTGGATAGTTCAATGTTGGTCACAAATGTAATCCGCGTCCCCGCCCACCAATCGCTGGTTCGTATCGCGTCACGCCAGAGCATTTGATTCTGTCAGCGTAAAAGTGCGGCTCAATTCGCCAATTGCATTGAAAATTTCGCCGTAGCCACTTCGCATGGTCGCTCCACGCGAGCATTTCGGGCCGGATGCGTGAAGTCACGATCGCTGGAAGCTTCGGGCACGCGTTCCATACGTTGACCAGGTTCACAGTGCCGTCGGATCTTTCCTCACGCGACTGGACCGTCACGCTCTCGATATCATCGAGCAAGGGGACGATTTCGGGCAGACGGTCGCGAGTCGTGATCCAGACAAGTTCCGTCGGATGCTTGAGCACGGTGATAGCTTTGATGTTCATGGGGATGTGGGATCTGGGCATTGACTTTCTTTCTCCGGAATCGCGATTCGCTTTTTTCGTGGACACGCCACGCGTCGTAGACCTCCGGAGAAATTGTCAGCGTGCCGCGCAAGGTCATCGGGATGTGCGAAGTGCTCAACAGCCAGCCAATCGCGTCAGCCAGCGCCTCGCGCGCAGGTCGCGGCGCATATCCCAACTTCGCTGCGCGATTATGCCGATACCAATAATAGCGGCCAACCATTTTCGCTTGCGCCCGCGTGGACAGCGGCGGCTTGCCAGTGAGTGCGGCGAGGATTTCGACGGCGGTGGCTGCGAGATACGAAGTGGTGTGGTTGGCGTGCAAGTTCGGACCGGGGACGCCGCATAACTCGGAAATGGTGCGGTGGACTGACGACCATTCCATATTCTCCGAGCCCAGCACGTAGCGCCAGCCCGGACGTCCCGACTCGGCGAGGAGAATATGTCCTCGCGCCACGTCACGCACCGAGACAATGTTGATGCCACCGGGAAACGTGACTTTGAACGGGTCGTTGAGATACGCGCAAATAATTGCGTTGCTCGGGCCGAGCCGATAATCGTGCGGCCCAACGCTCATCGTTGGAGAGACCGCCACCAACTCCACTCCGAGCTTCTCGGCGTGCACAAATCCCGCCTTTTCCTGTTTTGCCTTTGCGATTGAATACGCGTCCGTGTTATTGAATTCGCCCATTTCATCCCGGACAACCTTTTGCATATCGAGAGCCGAGTACCACCGAAGAAGACGTAAGCACTACGCGCCTAACGCCTGTCCGGCGAGCGGTCTGGACAACATTGACCGTGCCCTCTACTGCAATCTTCTCCAGTTCGTCTGCTGCATGTGACCAATAGGAAAAAACGGCCGCCGCGTGAAACAGCAAGTCGCATCCTTCAGCCGCAGAAGCGAGACCGTCGGGTTCAAGGACATCGCCAACTACGATTTGAATCTCAAGACCGTGGAGGCTACGCAGATCGCTTTTTTCGCGGACAAACGCGCGCACCTCGTGGCCATCGGCCAGTAATTCACGAACAAGATTGGCGCCAATAACTCCGCTGGCGCCCGTGACGAGGATTTTCATGCCGTTTTCAAACGGGTTTGCCTTCTTTTGCTCGCGTCACTCCCAAATCCTTTTGCATCGCCTCGGCGAGGTCTTTGAAAAAGCCGGCGGCCTCTCCCCGAACGTTCGACAACATGCTCAGCAGATTCGGCGCGCGTGTCGGTTGCGCTCCTTGTTCCGGAACAGCGGCGACGCCGTCGAAATGGCGGAAACCATCCTCGTCCACTTCAATCGGTTCGCGGCCGCCGTTTTTCCCCGTGAGCCCCAGCGCTCGCATTACACCAGACAAGCCGCCGAAATTTCTCTGCAACGCGTTGCCCAGCGTCGTCAGCGTTTCGATAATTGCCTCTATGTTCAATGGCGGCGCCAAATCTAATTCGCCCTCCTCGAGATCCCACGGCTTGCCTATACGGCACTCGCGGCTCTGGTATTGCGCTTCGAAGTTCGCGATGGTGTGTGTGAAATATCGGCTGTAGGAATCGACCACGAGAAAATCCTTGATCTTGGGACTCATGTCCATATTCACGGCCTGCCAGAACAACGGTAGCGTAAACTTCTGGCGCGCCACGATGGTCACTCGCGTTTGGTGGGCGTTTTCGCGAGCAAATGTGACGATCCCGTCGTCGAACTCGGCGGAGCCGTTATTGCTTTTGAGCGTGCGCCAGGAAATTTTGTGCTCGCGCTTTTTATATTGGACATATTCGAGTTTTCCGACGTCAATCATTTTGCCACCAAAGAGCACCATCCAGTTTGGCTGCGGCAGATAAATATTTCGCTCGGCCTGATAGATGATTCGTCCCGCGCGATCGCGCTTGACCGGCACGCACGCGCCGCCGATGTAGTCGTTCATCGATTGGACGGCTTTGCTGATATCCACACGCCCGACAAAATTCCTTAAACGGCGCATGGATCAGCCGCGAAAATTCAAACAGCACCGAGCCGTCGAGGTATCGCCAGCGAAGACCGTTGGGTTCGGCCGGCGTCTGACAAATGATCTTTTGTAGCGGCGCCATGTATTCGAGCACCGCCTCGTAATCGGACGGAGAGTAGTCGGCAAGATTGATGTCTAGCGGCGCGTCTTTCCATCGAAGACGCTCTTTGTCATACATCGTCTGAAAAGCTTCGAGACTGCTGTGGATGAAAGCGATGCTGTAATTCACGCTAACCATTCCCCAAAACGCCAGCGCGTCCGAATCGAGATTCGAGAGATATTTCGTGGCCAACGCGTTGATCTGGTCGTTGAACATGTCCTTAAACGGGAATAGTTCCTTGTTCACCGATTGGAGCCACGGTTTGACGACGCGACTGATGGTCGGCGCCTCGTTCCTCTTCCGCACCGACTCCAGAAGAATTGGCGGAACGTTTTTCCAACCCTGGTACGGCGACAGGTCCCCGACAATCTCATAGCGCTTCGGCAGTCCGATGTCGCGCAACGCCTTTGCGTTGATCGGCGAGACGTAGGGGTCCACTTGCATCTTGAGCGATCCGGCCCAATCGGCCAGAAGCGGGTTCGGGCTTGCAATGATTGTGCGCGTCTCCAGCGGATGCGCCGCCCGCGTGCCTTCGCTGCCGTAATTACTCACGAAGGCGTCAATGATGTTGAAGTCCACCGGCGCTTGCTTGAGAACATCCACACAAACATCCCACCGCATCAGGCGGTGTCGATAATGATACTCCTTGTCGCGCAGAGGCAAGATACCCAGAAGATTGTGCACACACAACGCGTATCCGAGCTCCTCGTGCGTCTTGTTCTTCGCGAAATTGATTCGAAACTGGGCGTCGATCCATCGCTTCGCCAGCCTCGTGCCGCGCAACACGCTCTCCCGCGGAAAACCCGCATGGAGAGTCTCTTCGCTCAAATCAACGACATCGTAATGGTGCTCATGCTTCGTGACAAAGTGATAGCCCACTAACTCGGCCAGCACGCAGACGTCCCGGTTTTCCAGCCACAAGTCCCAGACATTACGCGCATCACCCACCGCGACACATCGATAGTTGCGCTGATAAAGGAGATCGATCAAGTGTTCGACAAGTTCCGGGTCCGTGCCGGTCGGGTCGCCTGGATTGAACAGTTCAAGGTCGGGCTTGATGAGAATTCGGAAATCACTCGGCTCGGCGTCGGCCAGTCGTCTGGCGGTGTCGAGCCGCTCCCAAAAGCCAGCCTGCCTCAATGCGGAAGCCAACAGGGAAAATTTGTCGTTAGCCTTGGTCTGAACGATGACGGCCCGGATCCTGGCGGCTTCGACTGGAACGCGGGTGGCTAATTGGCTTTTCTTCGTCGGCCGTCTCATCGAAATAGTTTTTCAACGCGACTGTCGGGGCTTCGCAGCTTAACCTTCCAGAGCAGCGCTCCCAGCGCGAGCTACCGCAATCTCGAGAGAAGTGCAAACTAATAAAGCACAACTGAGCTTGCAACGACTTCTTGCAAGAACGTGCCGCTCGTCGTAGCGCGATGAAGCTCAGCGTGAACAAAGGGCCCGCGTAAAAAGCGCGCCATGTGGCGGATTGAGAGTCCGTTGATGTGCTAAGCGTCTTTTTTCGGAAGGCGTTTAAAGAAAAGATTAAGGAGATGCGGCACGAGTTGTCATGTCTCTCCAGTAAGCGACCAACGTTCTGTCGTGCGCCTGTTTCGAGTGCGACTATTCGCGTTTCGCACTGAATGGGTGCGCCCGCCTGAACCGACACATATAATTGCAGCCTTTGGAATAGCTTTACATTCCCCCGCAACCGGACATACATTAGGGACAAGGCCTCGAACACCTGCCAAGGAAGATTGATATGGCCGATTACACTTTCGACTTTAATTTGAACGGTGGCGTTGATGTCGGAGCTGACGACATCCGGGTTAAGGAACTCCCGCTCATTCGTTTCGATACCATTCACGTGAAATTCAGCAATCACGGCTATCCCGAAAATCACCACGGAAAGCACTGTCGCGCTCGGACTCGATGACATCCGGATCAAACAACTTCCCAAGATTGAACTGGAACTCAGCGTCAAGCCAACACGCGTTCATTTTCCCGCCCACTACAAATTTTGCGGCGCGATCTTCGGAACGGAGATTTTGAGCTTCTCGATTTGCGGCGAAAGCATGATGGTGGCTGAACCATACCTGCCGCACCGGACGGAAATCTGTCACTGATCCCTGGAATTGATGACTGAAGCGATCGATACAACAACGCGGCAAGTCGAGGCGGGAGAAGGTCCGGTGTTTTTCGTCGGCCAGCCGCCATTTTTAGCTGGCCAGATCGAGCTTCGTAATCGTTCGACCGGACGGCTTAAACTCAAACAACTCCGGGTGTCTGGTCTTTCGCTCGAAACTGCCGGCGGAGAGCGGCTCAACACGGTGCGCGTACCTGCGAGACTTGCCCCGGGCCAGCGCGCTAGAGTGCCAGCGCGCCTCGAACTGAGTCCCGGCACCCCGCCGGGGACATACAAGGGCAAGATTGAGTGCGGCGGCAAGTCCCGGCCCGTGACGGTGCAGGTCCTGGAAAGTTGGAAGCTTGAAGTAATCCCATCCAGCATCAGCTTCAAAGTCCGCTCTGACGAACGGGCGTCCTGCTCCATTCGGGTGACGAATGTTGGCAATATGCCGTACACCTTCCATGGCACCGCCGTCGCGCCATTGAGGGAAAAAAACGGTCCGCAAGACGCACTGTGCGTCACGTTGAAAGGGCCCGGTGCGCAGGGCCTCGAGAAGGCGCTCGATGAACTTGCCGGCCGTCTGTCCGAACATGACGCCGGCTATGCGACCGTCGAGATCAAGACCGACCACCGCGTCCTGCGTCCCGGCGAGACACGCGCGGTGGAACTCAAGTTTCACGCACCCGAGACGCTCAAAAAGGACAGGCTCTATGCGGGCGCTGTTTCGTTCGAGAACGCCCGGCTCCGGTTTGATCTCGAAATACTAATGATTTCGAAAGAAAGGAAAGTATGAGCAGAGTCAATGTCCAATCCGCTGGTCGATCAGGCCTTGGTGCCAGTGCGGTCGATCTCGCGCAGCTCGGCACGAAGTTCGTCACTCTTTCGCTCGATAGCGCCAGCGAACTGGTCAAGCAGGGTTCCGCCCTCTGGCTGTCCGCGCTGTCCGCCTTTGATTTGAAGCGCCCAGCAGGTTGCTGCGACATCCCGGAGACTGAGTGCCCGCCGCGTTGCGTCTGTAAGATTGAATGGGAAGCAGCGCGAGGCGAAAAGCTCACGGCCGTCATTCAAGTCACCAATAGCGGAACGCAGGCCCGGAAGTTTACATTCAGTGCCAAACCGTTCAGCAGCACTGGCGGGGACCTAGTTGCTCCGACGGTCACGCCTGCAAGCGCTTTGTTGAAGCCCGGTCAATCGGTCAACGTCACTGCTGAACTCACGGTGACCCAGGCGTTTCAACCTGGCACTGTTTATTCCAGTGAGGTGCTCATCCTAGGTACCTACGAGCAATGCGCTTGTATCACCTTGACGGTTGAACCGGAGAGTGCATGTCACTGTTCAATCGAGCAGGGCGATCCGCCCGTACAGCCTCCGAGCTCATCAATGGTATGACCATTTTCAGTGCGCCGAGCCGTGCGGGCCGGTTCGCACGCCAGGTGGAACCGTGCCGGACGTTCGCACACCGGCGGTGGGTGCCGATCATTAGATGCCCGCAAATCAACTCAGCTAAGTTTATGAACCAAGCAACCAATACGGGAAAATTGACCGACAGCTTCAAGAACGTGCTCAGCAAAACCGTCCAGGGCAACAGGCAACTTTTCAACCGCATCTCCACCCTGGCGGCCGACGCCGCGAAGGAACTCTCCGCCGACGCCCAAAGCAGGAAATTGCCCTCTGCCACCGAAACTTTCAACCGACTCGCCGAACTGAACCTCGCGTACTGGTCTGCCCTTGCCGATAACAGTCTGGCTTTCGCCAACGAAATGGCCGGTGCAACCGAACGCGCTTTGGGCCTCAAACCATGCGCCAGCGCAAAAACCGAACTACGGGTGGATCAGATTGAAATCAGCCTGACAGCACACCCTGGCGAGCCCGCTGTGGCAGGTTTTCAGGTCGAAAACAGCTTTTCGAATTCGCTCGAAGTTTCGTTTCAGGCCAGCGATCTGATTTCAGCGGACGGTGTGCCGTTAAAGACCGCTCCCGTAACGTTCAAACCGCCTCGACTTACAATAGCTCCCAATACGCAGGCGGTCATCCAGGCCACCATAGATGTTCCACCGGAGTGCAAGCCGGGCCAGACCTACACCCTGGGCGTCAAACCCGTCGGCTTTCCTACGAAAGAGTTTTCAATTCGCCTCAACGTTGTCGCGCCGCCCGCAAAGTCTCGCGCTAAACCCTCGGCGTCTCCGACCAAAGGCGCAGGAGGAAGAAGAGAAAGAAGAGTGGCGGTTGACGGCGAAGCATACCCGATCTCACATTAGGGAGCCGCTTCATAATCTATCAATGTGACGTTTCTTAGATTTCACAGCATCCGAGGAGACTAGTTATGGCGAACGTTTCGTATTGGCGTACAGTTTGGGTGGATTCAGGTGAGACCGGCCTTCTTCCAGGACAGGAACATCATTGGGCGATGTGGGGCTTCGGCTTTTTGGATGTTCTTGCAGTGACTCCGGGACCTCTAAACTCGGATGCGGGTGATCAGATCTTGATGGTGAAGGATGTTCGGTCCGAGGCAGACTCGAGTGGCGGTCGACGGCTTTACTTTACTGTTCGTAACACGGGCCCGGTCCGTGCCATGGGGTACGGCTTGAATTTCTCGTTTGTCTCACCCTGAAGGAGGACGACCATGAGACTCTTTGCCCACCACGATGTAGATGGAAAGATTCGCTCGCTCACCTGGTTCGACGCGCCGGAAGGTATCTTTGTAATGCTGACGCCGGGTCCGGGTGAACTCGTTTCCGAGATCGAGGGACACAAGCTGATGGGAACTGCGCCGAGCGAAAAAGCACTACGCGACATCGCCAAGAACTACAAGATTGCAGAGCCCCTAGTCCACCGCACGCTAATAAAGAAGAAGCGCTAAGACAAGGGAGCGCTCCGGAAGCAAGCTTGCGTCAGAGGTCAATCGTTCCGCCGCACAGTTGTGAACGCCCGGCGCTTCTGCGGCGCGCCGACAAGTATGGTTCGGACCCGCCGAAGCTTTGGTCGTGGGAGCACGGCGGCTTAACGGCAGTCGTGAGAAAGTGAGGCTTCGCACGATTCGCCCAGATTTCGCAGTCTGCACCGGCTTTTATTCATTGAGAAACGCGGTATATGTCTGTGGCCAAATGTGCGCCCGTAGCTCATCCGGAGAAAGCAACGGATTTCTAATTCAAAGAGAAAGGGTTTGCGCGGTTTTTCGCGATGCTGCGCAGCGTGTTCTTCAGAGGTGACAATAGCCAAACTTATTTTTGTGGCGTTTCGCCGAATTGCGCAGTTTTGCAGCAGATTTTTTCAGACCATAGAAAAAGACCGTGGATTGCGGACTTTGCCTCGCCGTTCAGGGCTGGCCGTGCGAAAACCAGTCCGACCACCCATTACTGGCCGCAGTCTGCCAGATATGCCAGAGATTCCCATCGCTGCCGACTACAAACGCTTCTAGGCGACGGTCGCCGCTGGCCGCAACGGCCGGGCCATTCACGAGCCGAGCGCCTGCATTACCGTGTGAGTACCAATCGGACCACCCGTCGCTCGCTACTGTTTGCCAAATATGCCAAAGGTTGCCGTCGTTGCCGGTGACAAACAGTTCCAGTCGGCCATCCGCGCTCGGTGCCAGCGCCGGATGATCTTGGAACCCTATTCCGGCATTTCCGTGCGACACCCACTTTGACCATGCACCGCCGACCGCAAGCTGCCAAGTATGCCACAAGGCCCCGTCATTGCCCAAGACGAAGAGCTCCAGACGGCCGTCGGCGCTCGGCGCTATAGCCGGATGATCGGAGAATCCCTTCCCGACGCTGCCTTGGGAGTACCAATTGCTCCAGGTTCCTGCTGGCGCAGTTTGCCGGATGTTCCACATCTCGCCGGTGTTCGACAGCACGAATACTTGCAAGCAGCCCTCTCCGTCCAAAATCATATTAGGTGGCCCTACCACAGCTTGCCCAAGCGGTTGCGAGTGCGAAGTCCACGCTGGATTCCAACCGCCGCCCCAAAGATTCTGTTCGATGCGCCACAACTGCCCTCCCGAGGGTGCGAACATTATTAGTCGCCCGTCTGCATTGGTGGCTATCGTGGGAACGCTCACTCCCCCGGGGGGAGGCGAACCAAGCGCGGGTCCCGCGCCCCAACCGTTGGACCACGCCGTTTGCTCAATGCCGTTGATAGCGTTGCCAGTCAGGAAAACGATAATTCTGCCGTCGCCATTGCGGGCCATCGCCACGGGCCATTGCTCTGCCCCGCCTGCTGCCGACCAATCAGACCACCCGTTACTCCATGCGGTCTGCCATATGTGCCAAAGACCTCCGTCGATGGCAAAAACGAATAGTTCCAATCGCCCGTCGCCACTGGGCATTAACTCCGGGGCGCCAAACAGTCTTGGCATGACTAAGCCTCCCTTCTATTCGTACGCTTACGCGATATGAATCACAATCTTGACATTATTGCGGGATAGATTCGCTCTTTTCGTTTTTTTAGAGGGATGTCACCAATCCTCGGCCGAATGTCCTAGCTTATAGACCTCGTAAGGTCCTGTCAATTAAACATCCGGTCTACGCCGTGTTTTTAAGTTCAGAGCCTTGCTTTGCATTTCCACCGCATCGAATGCTGGACGCAATCGGATACGCAAAGTTTTACAGCCGTTCACATGATGCTGTGATTAGCGTTTACGATGAAGCGGGCAATGTGATCGAAACGCACGAGCACGGGGGCGATTTCAAAGATTGGTAAGAATTGCTTCTCCGAGGCCGCCCCGGTACATCAATCAGTGACACAAAAGCAGTCAGCTTTTCATCCGCACGCACAACGTTTGCGGCGGAAGTCAAATCGTTGCTGAATTGAAAGAGTTTCCACTTCGCCGAACGAAAACCTCGCCGTTGCCCATTCGTTAGCTCAACGCGATTCGTCGTTCATATATTTGCGATTGGGTCTTTACGGTGGAGGAGGTAACTGCGGACGTGCCGAAGCCGGGATTTTAGGGCGATGATGTAATCGTTCTCTTGGAGTTGAGTTTCGGCACGGAGAGATTCCCAGGTTTGGAGCAGAGCTAGTTTGCCTTGGTCCTGCTGGATGAGATCAGCCGTTGCCACTTCCCATGGCTTTTTCACTTTCTTCGCCACGCAATCTCCTCCGACTCGGAATAGTCAGCGTCCGTTTTCATCGGCGCGCACATGTGTGACACTGATGATTGGCGGTGGTGGCGGCGTTTGCGACACTTCTTTAACAATGATGCGATGCGCGACAGGGCCGAAGTCCGACCCCGCAAAGATCACCGCGGCGTCGATCTAGTCGACTCGTGAGTTTGTTAACGTCGTAACCTCATTGCCATAATTTGCCGAGGCCCAATGCGAAAAGCGACGGCGAGGCATAGTTCGGCAGTCGGAGTTTGAACGAGTTATTCACGCGTTGTCCCGAGCGTTCTAACGGCCTCCTGCGTGACGTCCCGAAACGATTCTGCTTCCCAAATGCCGAATGACTCGACACGATTCTCGCTATACCTTTCACGGCTTCCCCCTCGCAACGGCAAGAAATAGACTGCAAAATGCCGTCTAATTATGGTTAAGCAGGCGAGCAATTTTCGGAAGCAATTACAAGAGGCACCGTCAATGTGAATCACTCGGGACGCTTCCACCACGGCCTTTACGAGGTCCATCTTCCCGTGACTGACCTAAATCGGGCAATTGATTTCTACGTTGGCAAGCTCGGCTTCGAGTTGGGCTTTACCGGCAGAGGCCAATCGAGCGTTCTGCTCATGTTACACAGACGGAGCCGTGCGCTGGATGCTCGGGCTTTTCGTTGTCGATGCTGTCATGCAGCGCCATCCCGCCGAGTATCACATTTCCTTTCGCGTGACCGAAGCGGACGTCGATCGGATGGTGCCTTACCTCCGCGAGCGCGGGATTGAGCCCATCCATCCACCAGCCGCGCCTGTGCAGGGCGCAATGAACGAACCGATCGTGCATGGCTGGATGCCAGCGGCATCTGTATTTTTCCACGATCCCGACGGCCACCTGCTTGAACTGATCGCCGACCTGAGCGACGCGCCGCGCCCCGAGATCCTGTACCAGCCGTTAAGTGAGTGGCGTGCGCTCGTCAGAAGAGTGGCACGCTAAAACGCTTCACCCGGAGATTTGGACACATGAACGGGCTGCCTAACCAGACGATCCAGCCACCCGCTGGCAAGAACAGATAGGAAAGTTAAATTTATGAAACTAAAACGTATTTTGAAGCGCATTTTGAAGTGGACTTCATTCGCAATATTACTCGCGCTATTCGTGGGAATAATCTTGGTCTTTATCGCCTATTGGAGCTCGACCAACGACTGTGGTCGCACCGCTGCGCCAAAGAATCCTATGAAAGGGATTGTCTATTGCGACTATGGTTTACCCAATCTTAAGCTTGAGGAATTGAAAAGCCTGTTCCGAACGACGATCAGATCCTGGTCAAGGTTCGGGCGGCTTCGGTCAATCCATATGATTGGCACTTCGTCGAAGGCACGCCCAAAATCATGCGTGCAATGGGGGTGGGCCTGCGCAAGCCAAAGGACACGCGACTGGGCGTTGATTTTGCCGGCACGGTTGAAGCAGTCGGTAAGAATGTTACGCAGTTCAAACCGGGCGATGATGTCTTCGGCGGCAAGGGCGGGGCCTTTGCCGAGTATGTATGTCGGCGCGCCGAGGGGGCAGTCGCACTGAAACCTGCGAACATCACTTTTGAACAAGCAGCTTGTGCCAACATAGCGGGCATTACCGCGTTGCAGGGTCTTCGCGATAAAGGAAAAGTTCAGCCGGGGCAGAAAGTATTGATTAACGGTGCATCGGGGGGCGTTGGGACATTCGCGGTGCAAATCGCGAAATCATTCGGCGCGGATGTGACCGGCGTATGTAGCACGAGAAATGTCGATCTTGTCCGATCGCTTGGCGCAGATCATGTGATTGATTACACCAAAGAGGATTTCACCAAAGGCGAGCAACGTTACGACCTGATTCTCGACAATGTCGCGAACCATTCATTGTTAGAATGCAGGCGCGTTTTAACGCCCAAAGGCATTTACGTCATGATCGGCGGCGGCGGACCAAATGAGCAGGGATTGATCGGTCCTCTGGTTAATCCGATCAAAGCGATGTTGTTGTCACCGTTCGTTAGTCAAAAAATGGGCATGATGATGGCGGACGCGAACCAAAAGGACCTGACCGTTCTAGGCGATATGATGCAGTCCGGAAAGATCAAGCCGGTCATCGACAGAACTTACAAGTTGAGCGAGGTCCCCGATGCGATCCGTTATCTCGAAGCAGGCCACGCTCGAGGAAAAGTAGTAATCACTGTGGAATGACATCACGCGGTAAAAAACCTCGCTTGCGCCAGCGGTGACTGATCTAATTCTCGTTAGACCGATTCATTTAGGTTCGGGTCGATCAAGTGAAGCTCCCAAGAATTCAAGTGTTCGGTATCGGTATTGGATTGTTTCTTGCGGTCTATATTCCCGCGTTCGTCACCACAGCGCTTGTTCGGCCGCGCGTTGAGATAGCGATACCTCTTATCATCGCGATTACTTCTATGGTCGCCCTCACCTTGGTCCTCCTATTAGCGCGACCGCCGACGGGTATCGCGGAATTCGGGTCTAGGATTCCAAATAAACGATACCTTGCGATTGGGACTGCCCTGGGGTTTACCCTCGGAGTCGCCGTCACCTTCCTGAGTCATTTATTTCCGTCGAAACCGCCGTTTGACGTCTCTCGCTTTGCGCCGTGGATGATAGGGCTCTATTTCATTATCGGTTCTCCTATCCAGGAGGAGATTATTTTTCGCGGCCTGATTCAATCCATACTGGAGCGGCGGTGGATGATTACTTTCTCGATCTTCGGTGCTTCGCTGTCGGGTGCGGTCGCATTCACGGCCGCGCTGTTCGGGATCATCCACTTAGAAGCAGGCGTGGCTGTGACCATCGGTGCAATCGTCCTTGGATTCGTTGCTGGTCAGTTGAGGCGGCGAAGTGCCAGTCTGCTACCGGCCGTAATGGTTCACGCTCTTTTCAACGCCGCTGACGCTTTTTGGTCGCAAAAGTGAATCCATCTAACCAGTCGATGAAGCCTCTATCTTCTTTAAACGGCCCTTGATTTGGTGCGAAAGGGCGGCAGGTGCGAGATCCTCGATGAAGCCGTTTCTGGTTAGACCAAGAGCGTCCGTTAGTTCGATCCGCGCCTGGCCTTGGGCGTGGGAAGTAAACTCGAACAGTTACTGGACGACCGAGCCGGCCTTAAACCCCGAGGGCAGGACCGGCCTGGCCAGCTCGCATCTTAGAAGCAGGAGTTATTTATCACGTGAAAGAGCAACTTGTCTACTTAGGAGTTGATATCGCCAAGTCTTATTTGGACGCGGCCATTGGAGCACAAAAACATCGTTTCTGTAACGACACCGTCGGCCATCGAGAGCGAGTCAGGTGGATTGAGCAAACTGAGGCTGCAGTTCAGGTGATTTGCAAATCGAGCGGCGGTTATGAACGCAGATTGGTCAGGCGCTTGCTCGTGCGCGGATCAAAGTCAGTTTGGTCCAAGCCAACCGGGTTCGGCAATTTGCGCGGGCGGCGGGAATCTTGGCTAAGACCGATCGCATTGACGCGGAAGTACTGTGCGAGTTTGGCAAGGTGATGCAGCCGCAGACAGTCACCGCTGCGACATTGGAGCAAGAACATCTGCGAGAGTTGGAGAGCCAACGCAGGCACTTAACTCGTTTGCTGGTGATGGAACAAAATCGCGGTGCGCGGGTGAGCAATGCCTCGGTGGTGAGATTGAATCGCAGTTTGATCAACCAAATCAAAAGCAGATTGAAAAACTCGATCTGCTGATCAAAGAGCACATTGAACAGTCGCCCGCGTCTATCTGCCAAGGCAGAGAAACTGACCTCAATCAAGGGAGTTGGGGAACGCACGGCGGCCTTACTGCTGGCGCAAATGCCCGAGTTGGGGCAACTCAATCGTCCTGAAGTTGCAGCTTTGGTCGGAGTAGCGCCATTTAATCGCGATAGCGGAAAGATGCGCGGCAAACGCGCGATCTATGGTGGAGGGCGTTTCGTTCGACATGGACTTTACATGGCCGCATCAGTCGCCGCGCGTCACAACCCAATCCTGCGCAATTTTTATCTGCGCTTGCGAGCGACTGGCAAACCGGCCAAACTCGCCCTCACTGCCACGATGCGAAAACTGCTGATCGTGCTCAACAGTGCGCTCAAACCCGAATCTAAATTATGCTTGAGTTCAAGACAGTTACTAACGGCCCCATTGCCAAAAACGTTCAGCGTGTTTGCCACGACACCCTGCCGTGGCTCATCTCTTTCTCGTTAGGTGACTAAGGCGCGATGAAGCTTGAACGCGTAGCTCCAGTTTACGGTTACATTGTCGACATTCGGTGGTCACGGCCTCTCGCCTACAGTAAGATTATCACTGATGGCTCACCACATGACGCAGTCATACCGCGAAGGCTTGCGGGCCTTCATCAAGAAGCGGCCGACCAAGAGCTTTGAGCGACAGCTGTGGCGACGCTAGCGTTGTCACTGCATCTTGCGTGTGACCAGCAGATCGGTCGCATCGAACGACCCCGTCCATGGATACCCCATCCACAACTTTATCGCGCCGTATTGGCGTGCGAAGTTCGGCTGCTTGATGGTATAGTCAAATGTGCCGCCCGACGTGCCGGTGCCGATCAGAGTAACGTGGGCGACAGCGGTCGTCGACGTTACGTCTATTCCGACCGACAAGGTGAAGAACTGGTTATGCGGGAAGCCGCCGAAGGTCACGCCCGGATTGTCGTCGAAGCGCACTGTGCCGTTCTGCAAGAAGTCGAGATGCAGGAAGCTAGTCGAGGGTGGCGAGCCGGACGGGCTGGTGTCGAACTCTACCGACGCGAGTCCGCTGCCCGACGGAATGAACAATGCACCGAGGAAGCCATAAGTGCCGTCAGCGTAGGTCTTCGCAAAGTTGCCCTGCATGGTGGAGATCGGCGCCTGGTTGTTCGCGACGCTGGCGCGGCTGATCTGCACCCACTGCTCGCTCGAGTTCGGCACCGGCCCGACGATCACGACGCTGCCCGGTGCGCCCGAGACCTGCACCGTGCCGGCGGCCTGCGTCGCCGACGGCGGCGCACCGATAGCGTTCGACTTGAAGGAGGACTGAAACAGGGTCTCCGACGCGCAGCCGCCAAGCCCGATCAGCGCCCCGACACAGATAGGGCCGATACGTCGCAAGGGCCGAGCGATACGCCGCACAAGTTCGATGAGAATAGCTTTCGGGGACTTCGTTATGCATGGAGGCTTCATTTGTTTTTCCTTCCATTGTTCTTCTGGAGATTTTCCGGCTCGAAGCTCTGAAGAAATCTTCGGAATCGCAAAATTCGCGGAGGGACTTGGTTCATGGATTGGTTCTGTGAACTAGCCTTTCGCTCACGGTTAACCCTGCGGGAAGAGGGTTAGGTGGAACTCTTGGGGAGACGCCTAACGGACTTAGCGCCGGGTGCAACTTTGCCCGCCCCGGACAGACAATGTCAATACTTATTTTTTCAAGCAACCGTGCCCGCGTTCGAGTCTCCAGCCGGCAATCGCGACGTCTTGGATGGTGCCGGCGCTGCCCTGCGCGGTCCGAAGATCTGCTGTGTAGCGTGAGCCTCTTGCGCCTGCTCCGCTGCGATCACGCCGTTGCACAGTTGTTTTCCGATTAGCGACGCCTCCCGCGCGCGCCAATCTTCCAACATGCAATCGAGGGCTGACTCTGCGATTTCCGCGCTGGTTGTCGAAAGCGAGATTTCGATGACACCTGCATCGCCGCCGCACTCGGCCAGCTTGCCTTTTTCGTTCAGCCGGTCCGAAACCGTGATGTGATTGATTTCCTCGCGTTCATCGTAGAGACCTCGGATCGCGTCAACATTGCGCGATGATGAGGAACCGAAAAAACATCGCGCGAAACCAGGTGAAGGAATTTCGCACAAGCCTCGTGTCCGCCGCTCATCAAGTACGCGATGAAACTCTTCTCGTAACCTTCGATTAATCCGTTGTCTATCGGCGCAGTTGCGGCGACGCGGTTGCGTGTTGCGACCTTCGCACTCATGGCGCGTGCTCCCTGTGAACGATTCGCCGAAGCAAATCGTTTTGCTGTTGGTAAGCGTCGTGAGATCGCGCAACTTGTCGGTGAGATCAGCCAGGAGACCGCGCGATGATGACGAGAAGCTGCAGCTCCCGCTCGCTCGCGCTCATCGTGATTTCGTCCTGCGCGCGCATCTTATTGTCCCTCCCGCAAAAACCGATCAAGCTCGCTGATCGGGAACAAGAGGTGACGGAGTGATCGATTCGGTTTGAGCAAGCCGCGAGCGACCAAACGGTGCATTGTGACCACCGATAAGCCGCCCAGGTAATCGCGAGCGTCGTGAAGCTTTAATGCGCCACGTTGCGGTGTCTCATTTTGTGTTTTCTTCATGGGTGTGGTTGCCGGTTTTTGTAGTTCCGTTGGCAACCGCGCCCAGTCCAAACCAAGCACAAAAAAACGACGCAGTTGCACTTACTGCGTCGCTCCTCTGATTCGCGACTTGTGCCGCGTAGTGGATTGAGAATCCACCCCGGCCTCCCAAATTTTAAGGCGTGGGGTTTAACGCCTAGACCTACTCGTTATTGCTTGCTTCCCACTACCGCTGAAAGCGGCATTTGGCACTTGCCACGACCGGTTCGAACAGCGTTGGATTACCATGGTTTCAGGCGACTTGGGCCTAACGAGTTACTGCAAAGAACCGCCACTATCCTCGCGAGAACGTTTGCGAGTTTCAAGAGCTAATTTAGGAAATCGTTTCGCTTACGCTTGCGCTGTGATCGGAATCACGTTCTCCGGCTGGTCGTCGCTCATCAGTTGCGCCATGCGCTGCGAGTGGACGCGGTTGACGTGCGAGTACGTATCCAAGATCAATTTGCCGCCGTCACGATGGCCTTGCCATTCCGCGATGACTTTGACATCAACGCCAAGCTCGATTGCGCGTGTGATGAACATGCGGCGCAACGACCGTTGACTAAACGGCGGATAACCCAAGCGCCGACACGCGCCGGTCAGCGCCTTTTTCGCATCGGAAATTTTGAACAGTCGCGCGTCGTGCATTTTCCCTTCGCACAATCGTTCCAGTAATGCGCGCACCTGCGGAAATATCGGAATGGCGAAGCCGGTACTTGTTTTATGCCGGTAGGTGATGATCTGTCCGGCCGCAAGATCGACATCAGCAGACGTAAGCGAACTGGCCTCGGCTTGTCCGAGTCCCGCGAGTCCTAGAAACTCTAGGAAGTCCGCGCTGTCCTCTGCATCGGCGTTGAACACTTGCGCCCGAACATTGGTGACAATCGCTTTGAACTGTTCCCATGTCGGTATCATCCGAATTGGTTTCTCGCGTTTGACGTATTTGAGATGTGCGGCAGGCGAACTGGAAATGATTCTGTCGCGCAGCGCCAGGGCGCACACTTCTTTGAGTATCTGAATATGGGCATTACGCGACGACGCACCAAAGCCATTTCGTGATTTCTGCGCACAGCGCACTAGCCATTTATCACACTCGCTTGGCTTGATCTTCGCTACTTGCACAAGGCTGCCGGTCGGCCAGTGCTCTTTGATTCTGGCGGCAATGTAGCTCTTTTGCTCCAGCGTTTTTGGTTTGGAATCTTGAATCGTCTCAAGCCATTCGTCGCACAACTCGCGAAGCGTCAGTTTGCCTTGAGAGCGGTCAATTTGGCCGTGCTCATCTTTAAGCTCCCTGAGCTTGCGCTTGGTAAGGTCGCGATCCGTGGTGCAGAGACTACGTCTGATCTCCTTGCCTTCGCGTTTAATGCGCGCATAATAGACGCCGTTTGATGAATAGCGGTAAAGACATTCGCCAACCTTCTGAAACGCTCCACCTTGATGCTGTGTCGATCTCACGTGCTCAGCTAACGGTGGATAAAATCAGTGTGCAAAGGGTATTTTCGGAGGTCGTTTTTTCACCCTATTTTTCATAGGTAAAACGGGCTGTGGCTCAGCTTGGTAGAGCGCCTGGTTCGGGACCAGGAGGCCGTGGGTTCAAATCCCACCAGCCCGATAGAATAGACAACACACTCGAAGTAGTGGTGCTTGTATCAAGCACCGAGATCAAATAGAAAAGCGTTTGGCACAAACTCCTCTACAGGCCATGGCCGTTCAAAATCCTTTTCCGCCAACACACTTCTCCGTCGCAATTGTTGGTGCGCTGATCGGCGTCGTAATTCTGTTATTCGGCCGAAAGTTATTTTGGCTGTGCGTCGCCGCAGTCGGGTTCGCAGCGGGCGTCGAGATTGCGCCGCACCTTGTGACTGAGCCGTCCCCGCTGCTAGCGCTGACCATTGCGCTTGTTCTTGGTTTAATTGGGGCTTTGCTCGCGCTGTTCCTTCAGAAAATTGCGATTGCCGTTCTCGGTTTCCTCGCAGGCGGCAAACTTGCCGGCGCGATCGCTGCCGCGTTTTTTGTTCACTACGCGCAATACTCCACCTTCATCTTTCTGGTGGGCGGAGTTATTGGCGCAATACTGCTGCTCATTTTGTTTGATTGGGCGCTGATCGTTGTCTCCTCTCTTATCGGCGCACACCTGATTCAAAGCGCCATCGTACTTCCGGCGTCCGGATCGACCATCGTATTCATCGCGCTTACGATCATTGGTATCGTGATTCAAGCGGCGTCCCTGCGGAGAGGCAAGGTCTAGGCGTGTATCGTTTTTTGCTGACAAATCAAAACGTAATCAGAAGAATCGCTCCATGAATTCTCAGAGAACCGGATTACGCGTCGCGAGCATCCTTTTCGCAATCTTCGCAATTGGGCATCTCTTCCGACTGATTAAGAACGTCCAAGTTACTGTCGGGACGCATACCATTCCAATGGGCGTAAGCTGGATCGCCCTCATCGTTGCCGCTATTCTCTGTATTTGGATGTGGCGACTCTCATCACGATCAGGGACGTGACGCGCATTCCTGAATCATTCGCCGACCCGCCGAAGCCTTGGCGGGAGCGGGTCATTTTCCAAGCCAATCTGCTGGCGTGTCTACATAGGATCCATCCAAGTCAGCGATTGATGCGCAGCCAAGCAGTTTAAGAATGCGAACCAAATCGCTGCGCAAGATTTCGATGGCTCGCGCAACACCGGCGCCGCCAGCCGCGCCCAGCCCATACGCATAAGCACGCCCGACCATCACTGCTCGAGCGCCCAGGCACAGCGCTTTAACAATATCGCTGCCTCGACGAATTCCACCATCCAGCAGGACCTCGATACGATCGCCTACGCTTGCCGCAACTTCGGGCAAAATACGCAGAGTTGGTGCGACGCCATCGAGTTGGCGTCCACCGTGATTGGAAACAACCAATGCCTTCGCGCCCACGTCCACCGCCCGACGGGCGTCGTCGCCGGTATGTATTCCTTTTATCACAATGGGCCCGCCCCATGCCCGACGAATCCACTCGAGATCCTTCCAAGTCACAACTGAATGGTCGAGAGCAGCAGTGACATCGGCGTACAACATCGGCCCTTTTCCTGGGATGACCACATTCGGGAACTTCATCAGCCCGCCATCGGCCAGAAACCCGGCGAGCCAGCGAGGTTTTATCAGCAGCTGACTAACAAATGGCAACATCGATCCAAGTTTGCCACTCAGGAGTTCTTTAGCGCCATTTCGAAGATCGCGTTCTCGCATGCCAGCCACGGCCGTGTCGATTGTGACCACCAAGGCTGAAAAACCGGCGGCTTTCGCGCGTTCGATGGCAGAAAGCGCGCAATCGCGTCCGCCCACAAGATAAAGCTGATACCAAAGCGGTCCCTTCGATGCCGCCGCAACGTCCTCCAGACGACATCCGGACAGGGTCGAAAGCGCATACGCAATTCCGGCGGCGCCAGCGGCGCCCGCCGCGGCTTCCTCGCCGCGCGGATACATGAGGCGACTACTGCCCACAGGTGCGAGGATGAGCGGCATGGACAGAGATGCGCCGAGGACAGACACGCGCAGATCGCACGCCGGCGTCGCAACTGCGCAACGTGGCCGGAATGTCACTCGCTTCGAAAGCGCGGCAGTTCGCGCGCAACGTCCATTCGTCTTCCGCGCCGCCATCGATGTAGTCAAATACCACCCGCGGAAGCCGGCGTTTCGCCGCGCATCGCAAATCTTCAATGTTAATAATGCGCGGCGGCTCAACCGATCGAGCCTTGTCATGTTGAGCGGAGCGAAACATCCAGCTACTTCAGCCGACTGCGGTGCCTGGTTCAACTGGGAAATGCGACCGACATTGATCATGCCAGGTAACCGTTGACTTGCTCGAAGTAGCTGGATTCTTCGCTCCGCTCAGAATGACAAGAGGAATGCGTCTCAGTGGCGGAAGTGCCGGACGCCAGTGAAGAGCATCGCCATGTTGCGCTCGTTTGCGGCGGCGATCACTTCTTCGTCACGGACTGATCCGCCCGGTTGAATGGCGCAAGTTGCGCCGGCCTCGGCTGCTGCAATCAAGCCATCGGGAAATGGAAAAAACGCGTCGCTCGCAACTGCGCTGCCTTTAAGCAAGAGCCCGGCCTCTTTCGCTTTCCAGATCGCAATGCGCGAAGCATCGATGCGTGACATCTGTCCCGCGCCGATGCCAAGTGTCCGGTCCGCTTTCGCATAAACAATCGCGTTTGATTTTACATGTTTAACCACTCGCCACCCAAACAACATTGCTTTCAGTTCCGTCCTGGTCGGTCGCCTCTTTGTGACGATGTTCCGCGTAGTTTCCTCTGCAACATCCGCGTCCTGAACCAGGATGCCGCCGCAGACAGAACGAATATCGACTGCGGGTCTTGCAGTTGTTGCTGATGTCGCCAGTCGAATCAGGCGCAGGTTCTTTTTCTTCTGCAAGGTGCTGCGCGCCTCGGGCTCAAAATCTGGCGCAATGATCACCTCGCTGAAGATCTCGCTGATCATTTTCGCCAGCGCTTCGGTCAGCGGACGGTTGCATATGATAATTCCGCCGAAGGGCGCCTGTTTGTCCGTGGCAAACGCCTTGTTCCACGCTTTGCGAAGATCGGCGTCCGAGCCAACACCACATGGGTTGGTATGTTTCAGTATCGCGACGGTCGGCTCTTCAAATTCGCCGATCAAATTTGTCGCCGCGCTAATATCGAGAATGTTATTAAACGAAAGTTCCTTGCCGTGGAGTTTTTCGAAATATTTGTCGAAATCGCCGTAGAGCGCCGCGGTTTGATGTGGATTTTCTCCGTAACGCAACCGTGTCACCAGCGGAAGCGAAAGTGAAAAGGATGCATCCGTTGTCTGCTCCCTGTTCAGGAAGTTGCCAATCGCGCGGTCATATTCACCGGTCCTGATAAAGGCTTTGATGGCGAGGCGCTCCCGCAATCTTAGTGTCGTTTCTCCCTTGTTATCGCGCATGTTTTCGAGCACTGCGTCGTAATCTGCCGGATCGACCACCACCGTCACCGATTCATAGTTTTTTGCCCCGCTGCGAATCATTGACGGACCGCCGATGTCGATATTTTCAATGGCTTCTGCGAGGGTGACGTCTGGTTTGGCAATGGTCGCTTCGAACGGATAAAGATTGACCACCACCAGATCGATCGGTTCGAAGCCACATTCGCGCGCTTCGGCCTCGTGTTTCTCGTTGCCACGTTTGTAGAGAAGACCGCCATGCACGCGCGGATGCAAAGTCTTCACACGTCCTTCCAACACTTCCGGAAATGCGGTGAAGCTGGAGATCTCGCGCACTGGAATTTTTTCCTTCCTTAGCAAGTCTGCCGTCCCTCCGGTAGAAATAATGTCGACGCCCTGTCGCTCCAGCGCGCGGGCAAACGCGGCGATACCGGTTTTGTCTGAAACGGAAATGAGAGCGCGGGTGATTTTCATCACAGTTAAGAGGTTAAAAAGTTACAAAGTTAAAACGGCGCCGGACTCTTCACGCCTTAACTTTTCAACGTTTTACCTTTTTAACGGTCAAGAATGACATTCTTGGCCGCCGGATAAAGCACCGGGCAGCAACCGATCGTTTCGCAAAATGCTTTGCTAAAGTGACTCAAGCTCGAGTAACCAACTTCTGTGGCAGCTTCCGTAACGTTGTAACGCCCGGTGCGCAATAATTCAGCTGCGCGTTCCATTCGCAAGTTGCGCAAATATTGCGGAATAGTCAGACCCATTTCGCGCGAAAAAATTCTGCTTAAGTAGAACGGACTGCAGCCCACCTCCTGTCCGATCATTTCCAGCGTAGGCGGATTAGCCAGGTCGCGGGCGAGCAGCTCTTTCGTCCGCTCGACGCGTTCGCGCGCGACGCGTTTTTGCCGCATACAGAAAAATTCCGGATCTTTTGGCGCGAAAAGAAAATGGGCCATGAGCTCCATGGCCTTGCCGTGGTACCACAGGATCTGCGCCGCTTTTGCCACCGGAGGCTCCGCCAAACCGGCGACCACGCTGCGTTGCTGCATCGTCATCGGACGCGCCGGTGCGACTACGTTTTCGTCTTTGTCTCCGAATACGATCCGGCGAATCTGCGGTTCGAGGTCGGCTTCATTCCGCACAAATTGCTTTTGCAAATGTTCCCGCGAGAATTCCAGTGTCACGAACTGATGATGATCGTGCGCGCGACGCGACGCTGACAGCGGTTCACCAGCGATCGCATAATAACCGCAGTTGCCCGGAACGTAGTCGCTCCGCGCCCGACGTTCAGTGCCTACTGCTCCGTGGCCATCGAGATTCAAACAAAACTCCAGGCTATTCGGATGGAAAGTACGGCCCCAGTTAAAGGAATGCTCGGTGCGAAAATCGTGCCACTCAACGGCGACCCCGATTTTATCCACGTCACCGTACAGGGGCCGCCATCCATCTTTCACTTCACGCCAGGCATGTTGCTCGGCTGCGCAACCAGGATTCATTTCCCTTAATTACGAATGTTGCCGAGGCAAATGCAAGGCTGGCCTCTTCTCCTCCAGTGCGGCGCGGTCCCACTTCCCCAGTTTCGACGCCGCGTCGTAGGCGCTCTGCGCAAATTCGAGGAGGACTTCATCCGGCTTTTCGCCAGTGCGCACCGCGTCGTAAGGCAGGATGAATTCGCGCAGTTTGGTCTCGTAGAAAGCCGCATCCGGCTGAATTTTCGCCCCTGCGAATCCAGGCGGTTCCGGATACGCATATGAATAGAAGACTGGCGTCGGCGCAGCCGCGTTGCCGGGCCAAAAACCGAGACTGCTTACTTCCTGACAGTAGGCCTCGCGCGTGACCGCGTCCGGCAAATGCGGGACTCCCCCAGGATGTGGCGGCGCTGGCCGCCCGGAGAAACGCGTCACCGCCAGATCAAAACTGCCCCAGAAAAAATGCACCGGACTGCACTTGCCACAGAAACGCGATCGAAACTCCTTAAAGACGCGATCGCTTTGCACGAGCACGCGCCAAAACCTGTTCGCATATTCGGGGTCATAAGAGCGATGCTCTTCATCTTGGTCAAACGGGATCGGATTCTCAATCTCGTTAGGCGTCATATTGATGGTCACAGGCAATTTCATCTCGGCTAGCGCATTCATTACTTCACGATAAAATTTCGCCACCGGCTGCGGGCGTAGTTTCAACACTCGTACCGCACCATCGCTTTTAAGGATGCGCAATTCGTGATCGATGAAATCGAAACGGATTTCGAATGTCGATGTGCCATGAGGAATCGGCGAAGTCGTCAGGCCGCGAGAAGTCAAGTAGAGCGTGACGTGCCAGGAGTGGTTCGTCCATGGACTTAGCGTCAGTCGAATCTTGCCGACAATCTGCGTCCACATGTGCAGCGTGATGGCGGTATCTTTCCACTCTGCAAAAGGCAGCGCTGGCCATGAATCAGATGTACCGTTCACTTTAACTGCTGCTACCCGCGGTTGATGAAATCGGAAAACGAGCGCTTCACCCGGTCAAACATATCTCGCGCTTCGTCCTGTGTCCGGTGAAAAGTATCCTTGATGCGCCTTTTGACGCCACTGAAAGGGCCGTGTTCCTCGTCTGTGTCGTAATCGTCCTCCACATCTTCCATTGTGGTGCCGGCAAACATTCCTTCCGTGCGCTTTACCGTGCCGCCCATCGCTCCGATATGGATCGTACCGACTGGGCGCGACGATCGATTTAAAAGAGTGACGATCCACACCGGCTCACCGCTCTCGCCTGTGCGCAAGGTATAATCGACGATTGCAAAATTGGCGTGTGATAAGTCCGCCGTGTGGCTCGCGACTTCATAGGCTCCGCTGGAATCAAGATTCAACTGTGAGGTATCGATCGTCGCACCTTCGGCGGAACCTGCCACAGACCGGCCTGGCCTGTGTTCGGAATCAACCTTTCCATCGGCGACCTGCACTTCGCGCACACCGCGACCGTCAGGGTCTTCCAAAATAATTTTCCATTTTTTCGGCTGCGGATCGCCTTTCACGCCAGTAATCGACACAACGTGATTCAGAGCGCCGCGGCCCAATTCAGAGCCGACCACGCGCAACGCTTCGTATGCGGTAGCGTTTTCTTGCGCGAGCGCGGCGTGTGCGAAAAGCAAAAGCGCACCCAAGAATTTCCACATAGAGAAAATTGAACAGCGGTTTGGGCAAGTGTCCATCGCGTTTTCGACAGTATGCTGAATTCCGGACATATATGGCGATCCGATTTTGTGTTACATATGTAACATCGAATCTGCGCGTTGCATTTGAGCCGTGAAAGCGTTCGAGGTTGAATGAACGCCGGGAATCTGCTCAGATTTCACAGCGGTTAATGAAGACACACACGGTCGAGTTTAGCAGCCACACAGCCAACCTGGCGTTGATGCGCAACTGCGTGCGCAAATTTCTCAACAGCTACCCGTTCTCTGAAAAAGAGCGGCTGCTCATCGTGCTCGGTGTCGATGAGGCGTGCACGAACATTATTCGCTACGCGTACCGTTTGCGTGACGATCAACTCATTTCATTGCAGATGGAAGGACTGCGCAAATGCGTGCGTGTGCGGTTGCGCGACTACGGCGAGCAGGTCGTGCCCAACCAAATGAAAGGACGCTCTCATGATACGATCAAACCGGGCGGGCTCGGATTATTTCTCATCCGGAATGCTTTTGATGAAGTCGATTACATCCACAAACGTCGGGGCACAGAGCTCGTGCTAACGAAGAATCTTCAGTGATGGAGCATTGATATTTTCAGCCGATAACGCCACTACTGGATTACTCATCACTCCATTGCTCGTGAAACCACCAGAACCAGATGCCGCCTTTGAAATTTCGCTGCGGCCGCCGGCCTTCAGCGAGTTCACCGGTCAGATGAAAGTTCGCGAGCGGCTGGAGTTGATGGTGGAAGCTGCAAAGAAGCGCGGTGACGTACCTCGAACACATTCTGCTTAGCGGCCCGTCCGGTCTCGGCAAGACAACGCTGGCGTTCATCATCGCAAACGCGATGAATGTGAATATCAAGAACACCAGTGGCCCTGTGATTGAGAGGGCCGGGGAACTGGCCGGTCTTTTAACAAGCCTCGAAAAAGGCGACGTCCTGTTTATTGACGAGATCCATCGACTCCAGCCGACCATTGAAGAATATCTTTATCCGGCGATGGAAGATTACCGGCTCGACATCATCATCGACCAGGGACCCCAGGCGCGCAGCCTGCGTCTGAATCTGCCGAAGTTCACACTGATCGGCGCTACCACGCGCGCCGGAATGGTGAGTGCGCCGCTCCGGTCGCGTTTCGGAATGACGGCGCGCCTCGATTATTATCACGCTGAAGAAATGCAGAAAATCATCGTGCGTAGCGCCCGGTTGCTTGGCGTCGAAATCGATTCAACTGGCGCAGCCGAGATCGCTGCGCGCACACGTGGCACCCCGCGCACGGCGAACAATCTGTTGCGCTGGGTGCGCGATTATGTGCAGGTGAAAGCTGAGGGAAAGATCACCGCAGAGCTGGCCGATCTCGCCCTCGCCATGCTCGAGATCGATCGCGATGGGTTCGATCAATGGGACAAGCGGATCATCGAAACGTTGATTCACAAATTTAATGGTGGTCCGGTTGGTTTGAACTCGTTGGCAGTCGCAATTGGCGAAGAAGCCGGGACAATCGAAGAAGTGAACGAGCCGTATCTCATTATGGAAGGTTACATCAAACGCACGGCGCAAGGCCGCGTCGCTACCGCGAACGCCTATCGCAAGCTCGGCCTTAAACCGCCCCCCAGCGCGCAGAGCGAATTGTTCTCAGAACATTGAAGTGTTGAAGCGGAGCATTTGTCATTCCGAGAGAAGTCGAGGAATCTCTGATTATTTGTTACGCCGAGACTAGTCTAAGCTGACAAACAGAGATGTTTCGCTTCGCTCAACATGACAAGGATTGGGCAGACTCGCCTTATCGCTTCAACGCTTCAGCGCTTTAACGCTTTAACGAATTCACGAATGCAGCTAACCGGCGATCTCTTCCCCCAGACCTCGAAAGTTTTCACGGTCGGCGAATTAACCCGACAAATCCGCGGCACACTCGAGACAAAATTCCGCGCAGTGTGGGTCCAAGGCGAAATTTCAAATTACAAACTGCATCCGAGCGGTCATCAATATTTCACACTTAAAGACCAGCGCGCCCAGATCGCTTGTGTTATTTGGCGCGACACTATCGCAGCGCCGCGACAATCTCTCGTCGATGGAACTCAGCTGCGGGTTTATGGCACCGTCACGGTTTTCGAAGCGCGCGGACAGTATCAGCTCAATGTTCAGATTCTTCAGCCGCACGGAGTCGGTTTACTTCAGGTAAAATTCGAAGCGCTCAAGCGCAAACTCGAAGCCGAAGGATTGTTCGCGCCGGAACGCAAACGGCCGTTACCAAAATTTCCGCGTCGAATTGGAATCGTCACCTCACCAAGCGGGGCAGCTATTCGCGATATGTTGAACGTGCTACGCCGTCGCGCGCCGTGGTTGCAGATTCTGATCGACCCGGTCCGTGTGCAGGGAACAGGCGCTGCACAAGAGATCGCTGTCGCCATCCGCGAACTCGGCCAACCTACCGAGGCGTTTGCGCCTTGCGATCTGATCGTGGTGACCCGTGGCGGCGGGAGCATCGAAGACTTATGGGAATTCAACGAAGAGATTGTCGCTCGCGCAATATTCAATTCCGGAGTGCCAGTTGTCTCTGCGGTCGGTCACGAAATCGATTTTACGATCTGCGATTTCGTCGCTGACTTGCGCGCGCCCACACCAAGCGCCGCCGCGGAATTGATCGTGCCCGATATTATCGATCTTCAACGACGGCTCGACAGTTGCATGCGTGCGCTCTCGCGCCAGTTGCTAAGCCGGGCTCGCGACGCACAACAACGTCTCGATCATGCGCGCGAGACATTGCAGCGTTGCCTCGCGCACAAGATCGACAGTTACAAGCGCAACCTCGCCCACATCACGCGGGCGTTACAAGCACGCAGTCCCGCGCGCGAGCTCACGATGCGGCGCAATTGTTTCGCGGATTTGCATCGGCGCTTGGTCGCTTCTCCTGCGCGATTACTCGAGACCGCGAGACACCGATTCGAGCGGATCGAAGGGATTCTGCGCGTGCTGGGGCCAGACGCAACGTTGCGCCGCGGTTACAGCCTCACGATGACTGAGCGGGGAAAAATCATTCGCACAATCGCAGCAGTCCAGCCAAAGATGAAAATTCGCACCCGTCTGAGCGACGGCGAATTTAGCTCGGAGATACAGTAGAGCCACGGAAGCGATCACACCTTCCGTAGCATCGAGTTAATAGTGGCTTCCGAGTCCGGGCTGTTCGCTTGATCCCGGGGTAAACACTGGTTTGTTGTACACACGGTGTTTCAGGCAGCCCTCTTTGTTGAGTGTGCTTGTTGGTATCAACCACAGTCTCCGAGTAAGGAGTATTTGCAGCGCAACCGCAAAGTAGTCCGGATAGGAGTAAACCTAGCAGCAGGCGGACTTTCATCGTTTGATTCCTCATCGTTGCATAATTTAGCCTAAGACGAGAATCAAGCGAAGCATCTTTGCGGCACAGATACGATTTGCTACGGCTTTCGCGCTTGCGCTAACAGGGCTAGGTTTACATAAAACCGCATCACGCGCGCAAGGTGAGTAAAAAAGTTCAGCTAATTCTCAACGGCAAAGTGGCCGGCAATGACGCGCTACGGATTGCAGTTGTTGGGCAACGAGAAGCGGGGCATCGCATCGAAGTACGAGTGACTTGGGAAAAGGGCGACGCGCAGCGGTTTGCGTCAGAAGCAAGCGAAGTGGATTTGCTGATTGCTGCTGGCGGGGACGGTACACTGAACGAGGTGGTTCACGGCTTAATGGATCTGTCCATGGACGCGCGGCCGGTTTTGGGAGTGGTCCCACTAGGGACCGCGAATGACTTCGCTACCGGATGCGGGATTCCGCGTGATCCGGAGACGGCGCTGGCGCTCTGTCTGGAAGGGCAAGCCGTACCGATCGATGTCGGCAAGGCCAATGAGCACTGGTTCCTGAATGCAGCCAGTGTTGGTTTCGGCGTCGAAATCACAGCCACCACTTCGCCCGAACTCAAACGCCTGCTTGGCCCGACCGCCTACACCGTGATGGGTGCAATTCTAGCGATGAATATTCATCATTATCACGGAAGGATTATATTGCCGGACCGGGAAATCACTGGCAGCGGCCCAGTGGCGATCGTCGGCAATGGGCGCCAGACAGGCGGCAGTTTTCAAGTCGCTCCCCGCGCACGTATTGACGACGGCTTGCTCGATGTGCTGGTCGTGCGTCAAATCCCGGCGACGGCGGCGCTCACTGCGGCGCGAGAGCTTCAACAGCTTTCACCTGATGGCGAGTATGTCTCCTATTGGCAAACCCCCTGGGCCGAAGTCCATTCAGAAGAAGAGATTCCCGTTAATCTGGACGGCGAGCCGGTACGGTTTTCGAGCGTCCGATACGAAGCAGTACCGAAGGCGATCCGCCTGATTGTTCCACCGGATTGTCCATTGCTATCGGCAACCGCGAAGGAAATCCAAATTACCTCGCCAGCTTAAACGCCAGGGTCGCGAGCGGCGGCAAATGAATAAGGATGGAATGTTCGCGGCCCATCCACGGAACGTCCTGCGTTTGGACGCCACCGAAGTTTCCTACGTTGCTGCCTCCATATGTTTCTGCATCAGTGTTGATGAGCTCATGATAAAATCCGGATTCAGGAACTCCCAACCGATAATCATAGCGCACGACTGGCGTTGCGTTGACAACAAAGGCCACAGTGTCTCCCTCGTGTGATTTTCGCAGGAACGAGACGACGCTGTTATCGGCGTCGTGCAGATCGATCCAATCGAACCCTTCGTAGGTGTCATCGAGTTGCCAAAGCGCCGGTTCGCTTTTGTAAATGTAATTCAGATGTTGGACCAGCCGGCGAACACCGTCATGCCGAGGAAGACTAACGAGTTGCCAGTCAAGGCTCGTGTCGTGGTTCCACTCGTTCCACTGACCGAATTCGCCACCCATGAAGAGCAGCTTTTTGCCGGGATGTCCGTACATCCACGCCAGAAACATCCGGAGATTGGCGAACTTCTGCCATTCGTCCCCCGGCATCTTGGATAACAACGAACGTTTGCCGTATACGGCTTCATCGTGGCTGAGCACCAGAATGAAATTCTCCTGAAACGCGTAGAGCAGCGAGAACGTGATGTTGCCGTGGTGAAAACGCCGGTAAATCGGGTCGATGCTCATGTATTCGAGGAAATCGTGCATCCAGCCCATGTTCCATTTAAATCCAAACCCGAGCCCACCGAGATAAGTCGGACGTGATACACCAGGCCACGCGGTTGATTCCTCAGCAATGGTCATGATTCCGGGGAAACGCTCGTAACAGACTTCGTTGAAACGTTTCAGGAAATAAATGGCGTCGAGGTTCTCGCGGCCGCCGTAAACATTCGGGATCCATTGCCCGGGCTTACGCGAATAATCGAGGTAAAGCATCGAAGCCACAGCGTCCACGCGCAGCCCGTCGATGTGATATTTATCGAGCCAGAAAAGCGCATTGCCGATAAGGAAATTCCGCACTTCGTTGCGGCCAAAATTAAAAATCAGCGTGCCCCAATCCTGTTGCTCGCCCTGGCGCGGATCCATGTGTTCATACAGATCCGTGCCGTCGAATTCAGCCAGGGCGTACGCGTCCTTTGGAAAATGCGCAGGCACCCAATCCATGATCACGCCGACGCCGGCCTGATGACATTTGTCGACGAAATAACGGAATTCATCAGGCGTGCCGAACCGGCTGGTAGGCGCGTAATAATTTGTGACCTGATAGCCCCACGAACCTTCGAAGGGATGCTCCGCGATCGGCAACAACTCGATATGCGTGTAACCCATCTCGAGCACGTACGGCAGCAACGTCTCGACGAGCTCGAGGTAACTCAGCTGGCGATTTCCCTCCTCAGCTTTGCGTCGCCATGAGCCCACATGGATTTCATAAATGCTGATGGGGCTTCTCGGCCAATTGCGTGTCCGGCGCGATTCCATCCACGGGCCATCGTGCCAGGTGTAACGCTCCAAATCGTACACCAGCGATGCAGTTGATTTTCCGTGCTGATTGAAAAAGGCGAATGGATCGCTCTTGAGAAGCAGCGCACCTGCCTGAGTGCGGATCTCGAACTTGTAGTGCGCGCCTTGTTTGATGCCGGGCAAAAATAATTCCCACACACCGCTTCCGACGAGTTTGCGCATGGGATTGACCCGGCCATCCCAGCCGTTGAAATCGCCGACCACACTGACGCGTTGTGCGTTAGGCGCCCATACCGAGAAATAAACGCCACTAGCATCGCCAATGGTGCGCACGTGCGCGCCGAACTTATCGTAAATCTTCCAGTGCTGTCCTTCGGCGAAAAGATGCAGATCGACCTCGCCCATGATCGGCCCGTACTGATAGGGATCGCGTGTCACGTAATGCGATCCGTCCCATGCAGTGACCCGGAGATGGTATGGAAGATCCCGCGTTGCGTTCCGGGCAGTCGCGCAAAAGAAACCGTCCTGCTGAATTTTCTGCGCTGCGATCGGCTCTTCCGGATGTTGATCTAGTACGATCTCAATCTTCCGCGCATCGGGACGAAAGACGCGAATCTCCAAATCGTCCCCAACCCGGTGCGGACCCAACACTCGAAAAGGGTCGGAATGCGAGCCTCCGACAAAGCGGTTCACTTCGTCAGGCGGCAATCCAGCGATCTCGAAAGGTTCCATAACTTAGGTTGACAGATTAAAAGTTAAAAGAGTCACAAAAGTTACAAGCACACCTCTCCCCCTGTAACAATGTAACTCTGCAATCGTTCAATTCTTCATCGCTTCAATTGGTCATCGTTTCAACGAATCCTTTTGCCTGTGCGCGTCAAATCTAAGACGTGACTCCGAAGATTCGACAGCGACCGAGCAGGCCTGCCCAACCCGGTTATTGTTATTGTCGTGTATCGGAATATGCTGACTCTCAGCAATGATCGAGCCTGTCATTGTCATTGTCGCGTATCGGCCCAAACCCGGAAGAGAAAGCCAAACTCTAGACCTGGTTAGAAGTCGTGTTCCCTCATTGCGCACAGAGGGACTCGTGACAGACCGCACACCGACTATCATGCGCGCACGCGACGGCACAATTATCGAAGTCTCGGAATGGAAATCGCAGGAAGCGATCGAGGCGGCGCACAAGAATCCCAATATTCTCGCGATGTGGAACAGATTCTTTGAAGTTTGCGATTGTATCCCTCTCAACACGTTGTCTGAATCCGCCGAAATGTTTGCTGGTTTCGAACCGATTCCCGACTGATTAAGAACTCTGAACCCTCTGCGGCAAATCGACCCTACGATCTTCTCTAGCAATCCAAATCAGTCTGGAAAAGTCTGGGTGGAACACAATATTACCGGATATTTATGATCAAACGCGCTACTGCGCGCTCGTTCGCGCCGCACCTCTCCAGCGCCATAATCGCCTGCGTACTGACGGCTGCGATCCTCTGCGGCGCCAGACTGCTGGCAATTTATCTCGAGGAGCGGACGATTCATTCGACCGCTCCAAGAGATTTCTTTTTCAAGAATCAAGGGTTAGCATTCGAGCGCGCTGCGGCGCGCGCCCCAGACATTTTGCTCCTCTATGGCAGCTCGGAATTAATCGACCCGATTCCCAACAGAGCGTCTGATTTCTTTTCCCGCGAGCCGACCGGATTTGAGGTGTGTCCGGTGGGCAAGGCGGGTACCACTTCGTTGATTATTTTGCAAAAGCTGGGCGCATTGGGCTCCGAGTTGCGCGGCCGGAAGATTGCAATCTCGCTATCGGCCAGCTCGTTTTTAAAGCCCGCTCTCAAGCCGGAGTTTTATGCAGGAAACTTTTCGTTACCGGCAGCGAGTGGCACCCTTTTTGGCACCGCCCTTGATTCAAGCCTGAAGACCGAGATCGCAAAGCGAATGCTTCAGTTCCCAGACACGCTGGGAAAGGATGGATTACTGCAGCTCGCTGCCAGTTGCCTCGCTTCCGGCCGTCCACTGGACCGCATCATTCTCATGGCCATTTGGCCATTGGGAAAACTGCAAAACACAATACTCGATTTGCAAGACCACTTCGAAGCGCTCATTTACATTTTGAGCGGAGGCAAGCCGGTCCCCAATTGGTTACGACTGGTCCATCGGCACCAGGTGCATGCTGGCAAGGCGTTCGATAGGGACAACCAACAGACGGAATCTTTTGACACAATTTGGCCGGCGAGGGATGCGGTATTTCGCGCGCGAATAACCGCTACAAGCGAGTGGACTGACTTGGAACTCCTATTCCGCACGCTTGCCGAGCTTAAAGCGGAACCACTGATTCTAAGCACGCCAATCGATGCTTATGCCGCGAGAGGCGTCTCGCCAGCAGCTCGCGAAGTCTATTACGAGAGGATGAGGGAGCTCGCCCAGCGATATCACTTCCCTGTGATCGAATTTGAACAGCATGATGCCGACCCAGCTTTCCTAATCGCCCGTCGTGAACACCCTACGCCAAGAGGTTGGATGGTTTACAATCGAGCGCTCGATGATTTCTTTCGTAAAACTAAATGGCGGATACCAAAGACAACATCGAACTAAGCGCCGTAGAAGATCACGATGGGATATTGACCATTCGTGGTGGCGGCGCCCGAAGGAATTGGAACGGCATTCACTATAAACAGGGCATGTCCGCAAAGAATGTCGGCACGAAAAATCTATCCGCGAACATCGCCACGATCCCTCCAAGTGGCGTTGCATACGCACATATTCATGTCGATTTCGAAGTGATCCTTTACATCATCGAAGGAAGAGTGCGCCACGAATTCGGCGCCGGCCTCAAGCAGGTGATCGAGAACGAAGCCGGTGATTTCATCTACATCAAACCCGGCGTGCCACACGAGGTCTTCAACATGAGCAAGACCGAACCCGTGGTCGCCTTTGTTGCGCGTTCATCCGCCGATGAATGGGACGACATCGTTCCGTACGACCGCAGTCAGCAGCGCTGATTGGTCCGCCTCCATGCCAAAGCATCTTGTCATCAGCACGAGCGGTAATCCTGACAGCAACAGCCGCCGAATGGGGCGCGCCGCGTTCGGGCATTTGAAAAAAAAGAAAGTGAATTGCGATTGGGTCGATATCCGTGAAATGGACCTGCCGCTTTGTGACGCAGACAAATGTTATGGGATGCCCGGTTCAAAGAAATTGAGCGCAGCCATCGAAAGTGCGGACGGCATCCTCATCGCCGCGCCGGTTTATAATTACGACGTCGCCGCGGCAACCAAGAACATGATCGAGCTGACAGGAAGCGCTTGGGAAGACAAGATTGTCGGCTTTCTGTGCGCAGCCGGAGGCCACGCGAGCTACATGTCAGTCATGGCCTATGCCAACAGTCTCATGCTCGATTTTCGTTGCGTCATCATTCCGCGGTTCGCCTTTGCCACGTCCGGCGCTTTCAATGGCGAGCACATCAGCGACAAGAAAATCGACGAGCGAATTAAACAAGTCGCCGAAGAACTGGTTCGCTTCACCAAAGCGCTTCGCAGCTAAATTGCGATCCTAGGGTTGAATTGTGGATGCGGCTGGTCGGCTTTTCAATGCGCAGCTTCGGTTCGCCTACCTAATACCCTCAACGCAGGCACGAATGCGCCAAGACATATCAGCATTACGGCGACCCAGATTATGAACTGCTGGTCGATTCCACTGACTGAAAGCGACTCAACCGAAAACGAACCGACCAAGCCATAGGTTACAGGGATAACAATAAAATCAGCCAGCGCATGCAGCAGCACTGACGGTCTGATTGATCCACTGTATTTCACCAGCAAACCGTGCACTGCGCTGATCGCCAGGAAGAATGGCAGGAAGACGAGCGTCGCATACGCATGACTCAGGTGATGATCGAGAAAAAACATGATGCCACTGATCATGATCGCGATCGTCCAACCATGTCGTCGCTGGATCGGCGAGATTAGGAAACCACGAAATCCTGCTTCTTCTACAACGCCTGCCGTTGCGCTAATACAGGCAATCGCGCAGATCACTGTCAGCGCTCCGTACTTTGAGAAATCGATCGGTGCGGCAAACGCCTCCCGTGGCAGATGCGCCAGACGAGCCGTCACGAACGCCATCGCGATGGTGCCGGTAATCCCAAGTATTCCGGCAATGAGCGCCCATATCCATGCGGGCTTCGACAGCGATGGCGCACGCAGATCGCGCAGTCGGGCTTCCTGCGTGCTCCGCGGCCACCCGTGTCCGCTCACGTACCACCAGAAAAATAAGAGCCATGCGGCAGTTACAACGAGCATCCATGGAATCGAAGGCGACATCCGCAAATTCAGAATCACTGCGATGCTTGGTGGAATCGTGCCAATGGTTACGACCAGCTCCGCGACAAGAATTCCGCGGAGGATTGCGGGCAGACGGTTCCAAAAGTGGCTCACCATTGAACTCAGCGCGGTTGAACAGCGCCACCTCTCAGTTCAAAGATATCCGTAGGCTCAACAAAGCCGCACCGACGATAGAGCGATTTGCTTCCGGGAGTCGACCAGAGAATGACCGCGTCGGTCCCCCGAGCGCGACACCATGATAGCGCTTTGTTCAGCAATCTCCTGCCGAGTCCCTGACTCCGCATTTCTGGAACGACATAAAAGTTCGTTACGTAAGCATGAAGCTCCGGTTCGTCGTCAACCGGATTGGGGATTTTCTCAAACAACTGCACGCAAACGTGGCCGAGTATCTGTTTGCCATCGTCGAGGACCCAGCAGCGCCATGGGTCAGCGCCGGGGCGAAAACGCTTCTTCATCCACGATGCACATCTCCGCAGAAACCGCGGTTTGGTTTCCGTTGCAGGTTCAGTTTCAGTACGGAATCGATAGCGCAAATCGGCCAGGGCACGGGAATCACCTGGCCTTGCCAAACGGATCCGGACCCGAGCCATCGATGAACGATACGTGATTGAATGCCTCTTGTCGCCGGGTAACAGCTTTGTCAGGATGACAAGCATGAAGCATCTTCTCCTGGCTTGTCTTCTTCCGATGACGTTAACGGCTCAGACCATGCAGCAACTGACTGAACAGCTCGGCAAGACTGTTCTGCACGGTGACATTGCGCTGTCTCCCGATGGCAAACATGTCGCGTGGGTACAGTCCACCGCCGCATCAACATTAAAGCAAACCTACGTCCGTGAAACATCAGGAAACGCGCCGGCGATATTAATTAAAATTCCGATCAGCGGCGATAGGACCGACTTCAATCCCGCCTGGGCCTCCGATTCCAAAACACTCGCAGTTTTTTCCGGTGCCGGAGAGGGAGCACAACGCCAGCTCTGGAGTGTTAAGGCAGACGGTTCTGATCCCAAAAAGCTTACCAACCTTAACGGATACGCTGCGCGACCGCGTTGGTCGCATGATGGCGAACAAATTGCCTTTCTTTACATTGAAGGCGCGGCTGGCGGCGGTCCGCTCATGGCCGCGCCAACAACGACTGGCGTGGTCGACACTGCTATTCATAATCAACGCATCGCTGTTCTCGACGTTCCCAGTGGGCAGTTGCAGCCAGGTCTCTCCGGAAAATCTTCACATCTACGATTACGATTGGTCACCTGACGACAAAACGTTCGTCGCCACGGCCGCGCCGGGACCGGGCGATAACAATTGGTGGATCGCTCAGGTTTACACGATCGACAGCGCAAAAGGCAGCGCCACATCGGTCTACAAACCTTCGCTTCAAGTCGCGGTTCCCCGCTGGTCACCCGATGGCAAGTCGATCGCGTTCATCGAAGGCCTAATGAGCGACGAAGGATTTCATGGCGGTGACCTGTTCACTATTTCGGCGAGCGGCACCGATGTGCAGAACCGCACGAAAGGTCGTAAGAGCTCAGTCAGTTCGCTCTTTTGGCTAACGCCGGATCGCATCCTTCTCACCGAGATAGTTGGCGGCGGCGGCGCGATCTCTGAATTGACCGTCGCCAACAATTCGGTACGCACAATCTGGAAAGGCGCAGAGGCTCTTCACGCCTTCGGGAATTTCCCTGATTTTGCCGTTTCCAAGGATGGCAAATTCGCAACTGCGGAACGCAGCACGTTTGATACTCCCCCCGAAATCTGGGTCGGACCGATCGGTGAATGGCGTCAGCTAACAAATAGTAACTCCGCATTATCAACGACGTGGGGCAAAGCCGAGAGCATTGAGTGGACTAACGAAGACTTTAACATCCAGGGCTGGCTTTTAACACCGTCGAAAATGGAGCCCGGCAAAAAATATCCGATGGCAGTTCTCATCCATGGCGGCCCTTCAAGCGCAGTGACGCCGGACTGGCCCGCAGGCTTTGGAATGTCGAGAGCCATTATCGCTGCGCTGTCGTCACGTGGTTATTACGTGCTGATGCCGAATCCGCGTGGAAGTTACGGTCAGGGAGAAGAGTTCACCCACGCGAACGTGAAAGATTTCGGCTATGGTGATTTGCGCGACATTCTCACCGGAGTTGATGCCGCGATAAAAAAATATCCAATCGATCCTGCGCGTCTCGGCGTGACCGGCTGGAGTTACGGCGGTTACATGACGATGTGGACCGTCAGTCAGACCAACCGTTTTCATGCTGCTGTTGCCGGAGCTGGCATAGCTAACTGGCAGAGTTACTATGGCCAGAACCTGATCGACCAATGGATGATCCCGTTCTTCAGCGCGTCAGTTTACGATGACCCCGCCGTTTACGAGAAAAGTTCGCCCATTCATTTCATCAAGAATGTAAAGACGCCAACGCTCGTCATTGTCGGCGAGCGTGACGCCGAATGTCCTTCATCACAGTCCTACGAATTCTGGCACGCGTTAAAGACGCTGGGCGTGCCGACGCAACTCATCATCTATCCCGGAGAAGGCCATCTCTTTCTGGACCCAAAGAACCAGGCCGATCGATTGGAAAAGACGGTCGGATGGTTCGACAAATATTTGAAGTAACCGGATTCTCCTTTCCTGTCGATCGGGATCGAACACGTAAGGAAGCATTAAGTTCATTGGAGCTTCGCCTTCATGGAGCCCCGCTATAAACGGGCATCAGGCGCGCTCTACTACTTCTCCACCACGATTGTCCCAGTCATCTTCGGGTGCACCGAGCAAAAGTATTCATAGGTGCCTGGCGCACCGGCGATGATCGAGAATTCTTGATCGGTGTCGAGCCCAGGTGATCTCTGAAACTTCTTCCCCACGCTTACGACGGTGTGCGGTTCCTCGTCCCGATTGATCCAGGTTATCTTCTCACCGGACTTGACCGTGATATTCTGCGGATTAAAAGCGAAGTCTTTGATCTCGATTTTGTTTTCCTTGGCGTTACCTGTGCTGGCATCCTTCATCTCGCCAGCTGCGGCGAAGAGAGAGAAACCGGACAAAAGCGCTGCAATCGTAATTTTGCTAATGATCGTATTCATAGGTTTGAGTGTTTATACTTTGAATGAATCTAGCTAAGGGTTGAGTCGACGACCGCGAGCGCCGTTTTGCCTTGTTTGTATTGAACGCTTGTCAGGCCGAGCATGCTGCGCAGCTTTTCCGCCGGCACATTCAACGGGCCGGGCGACGGCGCATCTCCGGGTGCGGCCTGCGGGAAAGCGGTGGACATCGCGGTGTGAAAAGTCACGTTGCCCTCGACCTTTTGCAGGACCTGGTGGATGTGTCCGTTTAGAACTGTCACCGAACCGAAGCGCTTCAGATATCCCAAGGCGCGTTCGCTATCGCTGGTTCCCCAGCCCCATTTTGGATAGACACTCCAGAGCGGGATGTGCGCGAACACTACAATCGGAGTGTCGGCACCGAGGCCTTTTACGTCGTCTTCAAGCCATTCGAGTTGGTCGTCGCCGAGCTGGCCTAGACCGCCGGCTTGGAGATCCAGCACGTTAACTAACCCAATGAAATGAACGCCGTTCTTGTTAAAGCTGTACCAACCTGAGCCTTTGCCTTGGACGTTCTTCAGGTACCGCTCACGGTACATCTTTCCTCCATCATTGATCACATCATGCTCCCCAGGCACATAAAAAACGTCTTTAGTCCGGCAGCTCTTGAGAATCTGGTCGAACGTGTCGAACTCTTCCGGCTTCGATAATTGTGAGATATCTCCGGTGTGAATAAGGAAAGACGGCGGAGTAGGCATCGCGTTGATGCGATCGAGAGCAATTTTGAATGTCTCGGTAACATCCTTGTTCGCCGCTTTGTTAAACCCGATGTGGCTATCGCTGATCTGCAGAAAGCTGAGATCAGTAGCCGTAGGTAAAGACGATCCAGTCTTTGCAACTTCGGCGAGGGTTTTTGAGACAAGGACGCCGCCGCTTATGGTCCAAAGCACTCCCGTGCCGGCCCATGCCATGCATTTTAGAAAACCGCGGCGATCAATTCCGTCGTGTTCGTGATCGTGAGAAATGTAATCTGACATAATATTTGTTTTCTTAAGGGTTAGGTTTGCTTGGTAAATTGTCTTTCACCTGTGCTTACTGATTTCGCGCGACTTTATTCCAAGATCTTTTCGGCCACAGAACCCGAGAACTCTTAAACTCGTCGTCCAAGTCGAGGACCGTTTGGCGACTCGGCTTGATCACCACGCGAACACGGACGTATCCGTTGTTTGCGGAGCGGGCTTCGACGATGTAGGACCCGGTCGGTAATCTGACGAGGTCCGGAATTTCATCGCTTCGCGACATGTGATTCTCCACGCTTTTGAACAACTTCCCATCCGGTGTATATACCAAATAGGAGCTGTGGGGGTTAAATACGAGGTCGCCATCACAAACTTCATCAGTTGCCGAATACACCGATAGATAGCCTTCGGCTAAACCGGTACCATGATCCGGTGGACCGGAACGCACCAGACCGATGAATAACGAATTGGTATCTTCCGCTTGGGCCATCATCAGACTGCCACAAGAGAACGCGAACAGAACAATCAGAAGTTTGGTTTTCGAATAGGTTGATCTTAGTAATGATTTCATATCCTGTGATATGACCTTAGTAGGTTGATGTTTTTCTCTCCGCGCCCTGGCAGGGCGTTGTCTGTAAATCGGGTATGTCTGTTCCTTGCTGTTTCGCGTATTCGATAAGCGATGGGTCGTTTAGTGCGGCTGTGAAAGCGTGAACAATTCGGATCGTGAACTGCCACAGGATCAACGGCGCCGCAGCCGAAACGCCCTGGTAGCCATTATCGCGCGGCTCCGTGTTTGTAACTTGGGCAGCTGGCTCGTCGATTTGGGCGTCTTTTCCGTGCGTAGTATTCAGCAATGCAAAACCAACGAACAATGAAAAGGCCAATGTTCGCGTGTTTAGGTATCTTAGGAGCGGCAAGACTGTCGCTAGCCATGTTCCCGGCCGGTTGTTATCGTCGCCAGAAGACGTTAACGGCCTGTGAGTGCTTTTATCGGTTGAGTTCATTTGTGTTTGTAAATCTGCCTTCACTTGTCCCTACCATTTTTTCCGAACAGATATTCCCGTTGTAAGCCGCATTAGCAGGACACAGCAGTTTTAGGCAGCTTGTGATACGTTGTTGGAGGCGGAGCGCTAGTTCCCAAACGACGAGCGACAGCGGGCGCACTCGCCTGGAGAGCCCGATTATGGCCATGCCCGCCGCGCGGTACGTGCAGAATTTACGTACGCGCCAAAGACAGTCAGCCGGAGTTGATTAGATCACTGCCATCTACGACCGCGCGACTGACTAGTCACTTTGTTAATGACGCGCTGTTTGTTGTTCAAACAGCTGCTTGAAACTCTGCAAGTCGTTAATGTTGACGTCGGATACCGCCCAGTAAGTGAAATCGCCGTCGCTCCAATGGACCAGGTGATCGCCCTCCCGCTCAACCATTGTCTGCGCTGTGCTATCCTTGGGCGTTGTTGGCCGAATAAACAGATTAATAAAATGTTTGCGCCTCTCTGGATCCAGTCGCGGACGGAGGGTCAGGCGATTGAAGCCTTGATACGGCGCGGCCTTGCCGATCGTGTGAATGAGTGCTCCATGAGCTTCGTGAGCTTGGTCACAGTTACGTCCATCAGTTTTTTTAGCTTCTGCACAGTTCATCCTATTTCTCCTTACCGATCCGAGCCGCCAAACATTCCTTGAGCTTGGCGCGGGCGCGGGCCAGTCGCGACATAACCGTCCCGGGCGGAATTTTCACGATCTCAGCTATCTCCTTGTAAGAGAGACCTTCTTGGTGTCGCAGCGTCAGGACCTCCCGGAATTCCGCAGGCAATTCATCCATTGCTTCCCTAATTAGTTCCGCGTCTTCACTACGCTCCAGAATCGTCGCGGCACTCACAGACTCGTTGTCGGACGCGTGTATCTCTTCGTCAAAAGGGGTGGTGAGATCGGCCACACGGTTCTTTTTTAGCAACGTGTAGCAGGTGTTTCGGACAATCGTCAGCAACCAGGCCCTGCCGTTGGAGCCGTGAAATCCACCGAAAGATTTAAACGCACGCAGAAACGCCTCTTGAACCACATCCTGCGCATCCTGTTCGTTGCGAAGCAGCCATTTGGCCAAATTGTGCGCTGCATCAAGATGAGGCAGCATCAGCGCTTCAAAAGACATTAAGTCCTCTTTTCAGCGTGACTTTCTTCGCGCTTCTAGACTGCGACGAACTGCACAATCTTCGGGTGCGATCCGAAATCTTTGATCAAATCAGTTGTTTTCATAATTTTCCTTTTCAGGTTGTGACATTTGTCCGGTGCGTCTGTTTTTTTCGTGCTGGCATGAATGTCCTTCTATCTCCTAAAGCGGAAATCCCGCTTAGAACCCACCACGACTGCGCGAGATATTCTAAAGAAGCCGTCAGGCTGTAAAAATCCCTCGATCGTGTTAGAATTTGCGGCGTCGAGCAGGCTGTATGACGATGCCCCCTTCCACGCGACAAGAGGTCACTCAACTGCTCGGCGAGTGGAGCGGCGGAGACGAGGGAGCGCTCGAAAAGCTGATTCCGCTTGTGCAGCCCGAGTTGCACCGGCTGGCGCATTATTATATGAGCCGGGAACGCGCCGGTCACACGCTGCAAACGACCGCTCTTCTCGACGAGGCCTATCTACAACTTACCGACAAAACACAGCCGCCATGGCAAAACCGCACACATTTTATGGCCGTTGCCGCGCAACTAATGCGGCGCATCATGGTGGATCACGCGCGCGCACGGCACGCGCTCAAACGCGGCGCCGGGGCGGTAAGGGTGACTCTGGACGAGACGGCTTTGGTCACCGAAGAGCGGGCGGAGGAGCTGCTGGCGCTTGATGAAGCGCTGGAAAAGCTGGCTCAGTTTGATCGCCGCAGATGCCAGATCGTCGAAATGCGTTACTTCGGCGGACTGACCGTAGAAGAGATTGCCGACGTCCTTAAGGTACATCCCAACACGGTGATGCGAGATTGGAGGGCGGCCAAAGCGTGGCTGTACGCAGAGCTGACCACGGAAGGATGGTGATGAAGCCCGAGCTGTGGCAACGGATCACCGACCTATTTGACGAGGCGATGACGCGGGGGCCAAAAGAGCGCATCGCGTTTCTCGAGGAAGCCTGCAAGGGCGACAGAGATTTGCGCAAACAGGTCGAGCGGCTCGTCAAATCCCACGAAAAATCCGGTGACTTTCTCGAGTCTTCAGCCTTTGCCGTCGCTCCGGAGCTTCTGACTAACGACATGACCGCCGCATTGGTTGGAAAAGTGATTGGTCATTACCGGATCGAGTCACTCATCGGCGTCGGCGGAATGGGCGAAGTTTATCTCGCGCGCGACGAGCAACTCGGACGCAAAGCCGCGCTTAAGCTTCTCCCAGATAGCCTGACTACTGACGAGACTCAGTTGAGCCGGTTCAAAAATGAGGCGCGGAGTGCCTCGGCCTTAAATCATCCGAACATTCTAACGGTTTACGAGATCGGCGCGGAGGGAAACCGCCTATTTATCGCGACGGAGTTCATCGAAGGCATAACCCTGCGCGCGTCGCTCGCGCGCGGGAGGATGAATCTGCATGCGGCGCTGGAAATTGCCGTGCAAGTGGCCTCAGCGCTGGCTGCCGCGCACGAAGCCGGGGTCGTGCACCGCGACATCAAACCGGAGAACATCATGCTGCGACCAGACGGATACGTGAAGCTGCTTGATTTCGGGATTGCCAAACTGACCGAGCAAAGGCCGGCATCGGACCATTATGAGGTCGGGACAACGGCGGTGCTGCAAACGCGACCGGGGTTAGTCTTAGGCACGGCGCGTTACATGTCTCCGGAACAGACGCGCGGCCAGAAGGTGGACGCGCGCACGGATATTTGGAGCCTGGGCGTGGTGCTCTACGAGATGGTGGGAGGGAGCCCGCCGTTCCGCGGCGAAACGCCGAGCGACTGTATTGCCTCCATCCTGAAGACGGAGCCACCACCTTTATCCGGCGTGCTGTCGGATGTTCCACTCAAACTCGAATCCATTCTGCAAAAGGCTTTGCGCAAAAACAGTGATGAACGTTACCAGACGATCAAGGAGATGCTGGCCGACCTCCGCAATCTCAAGGCAGAACGGGAAGCGGAAGGCTCCTCGCCGCAGATCAAAGCGCGTGCCGAATCTATCGTCAGGAAAATCAAAGGTCACAAGCGGGGCGTTTTACTCACCCTGGCGGCGGCGATCTTGGCGGCCGTGGCATTTGCCTACTCTTCTTTCTTCGTCGCTCCGGCGCCATCACCAAATGAAAAATCCATCGCCGTCTTACCCTTCGAAAACCTGAGCGAAGACAAAGCTAACGCCTACTTTGCCGACGGCATCCAGGACGAGATCCTGACGCGCTTATCCAAGATCGCCGATCTGAAGGTGATCTCGCGCACGTCAACGCAGCGTTATAAGAACACATCTCAAAATCTCTCTGAGATTGCGAACCAGCTCGGCGTCGCCAATCTTCTGGAAGGTAGCGTCCAGAAAACAAATGATCAGGTGCGCGTGAATGTGCAATTGATCAGAGTCGCGAATGATTCACATCTCTGGGCAGAGACCTTTGATCGCAAACTGACCGACATCTTTTCCGTCGAGAGTGAGGTGGCCAAAGCCATTGCCGATCAGTTGCGGGCGCACCTCAGTGGTCAGGAAGAGCAAGTCATCGCCGCCAGACCGACAGACAATCCTGAGGCTTACGATGCCTATCTGCGTGGCCTGGCTTATACACTGAAAACGGGACCCTCACCTGCTGACGCCCTTGGCGCACAGAAATATCTCAAAGAAGCGGTGCGGTTGGACCCGAAGTTCGCACTCAGTTGGGCGCTGCTGTCATACGTTGACGCGCTCGGCTACCTCACACTGAACCTCCAACCAACGGTCGCCCTCCGCGAAGAGGCGCGGCAGGCAGCTGAAACCGCGCTAACTCTTCAGCCCAATCTCGGCGAGGCCGTAGTGGCCAAGGGATATTACCACTACGCCTGTCTAAAAGATTACGACACCGCGGTGCGTTACTTTGAGCAAGCGCGTCAGTTCCTGCCGAATAGCAGCCAGATTCCTGAATCGCTGGCCTATGTCGCGCGTCGGCGAGGCCAGTGGGAGCGGAGCGAGTCCTACTTCAACGAGGCCGAGCGGCTCGACCCGCGTAACGTTAACCTACTCGCCTCGCACGCAGCATCCTCTATTGTCCTTCGTCGTTTCCCCGAAGCGCTGCGAAAGCTTGATCAGGTTCTCGATATTATACCGGACGACGTGGATACCATTGCGCAAAAGGCGGCTATTGCACAAGCCGAGGGCGACCTGCCGCGTGCTTCAGCGCTTCTCGCTCCGCTCCACCCGAACGCCGACGACACCACCGCCTTGGGAACACAAGTTTACCAAGCGATCCTGGAGCGCCGCCCTGCACAAATCATCCTTCGACTAAAGGAAATACTTGCCAAGCCTGATCCAGTGTTGGGTTACGTCAATGGCGAACTGCGCTTTTGGTTAGGCTGGGCGCAAGAAGTCGCCGGCGACCCTGCCGCCGCCCAGGAAAGTTGGCGAGAGGCACGCGGCGAACTGGAACCTTTGCTTAAAGAACAGCCGAAAAATTATATTCTCATTGGCGATCTCGCGCTGACCAATACGGGCCTGGGTGGCAAAGCCGCCGCGTTGGCTCTGTCGCAGCGGGCCATGGCAGTGGTCCCGATCGAGAAGGACGCGGTGGATGGCCCCGGTCCGATCGAGATCCTCGCCCGGGTGGCGGCGCGTATAGGAGAGCCCGATCGCGCTATTGCCGCTTTACAGAAATTACTCTCGATCCCGTACGCAGGCCCACTGGCTTCAAACGTACCGCTCACTCCTGCGCTGCTCCGGTTCGATCCAATGTTCGATCCACTCCGGAACGATCCGCGCTTCCAAGAACTGATATTAGAACCCATCCCAAAACCTCCCGAAGCAACAAGATGAAACAAGCGAGATGAAGAAAGCCTTGAAATGCGGCAGTCGATTTTTCCAACCGGGTGGTAAAGCCGTGATCGGGAACAAAGATGACGCCCCGCGCTCGTTGTGGAAATCTCCGCTGGCGAACACGCCACCCGCAAAGCAGCCAGATCATTCCGCTTGCTGAGAGCGCAAAGATCAGATGCAAGAGCAAGTGAAGGGAGCTGGATGCTGTTATCCGAATAGAGAGCTAAGCGCTCTCAACGAACTAAATCTTGTCCTATGCCAAAGCCGCGCCTTCCTCACGCACTTGGCGTGATGTCAAAAAGGCGGATGTAACTCAGGCATCTTGCCTGAATGAATGAAAGAAGATGCGAGCCGCCTATGCTACCAGGGTGGCGTGGCGGGCGTAGTCTGTCCGTTCTCAATGGCGCGATGTTTGTAATTCGAACTGCTGCTTGAAAGTCTGCAAATCGTTAGTGTTAACGTCGGAAACAGCCCAGTAGTTGAAGTCCGAATCAACCCAATGCAGAAGCTGATAGCCTTGACGCGATATCGTCTTCGTCATCTTGATCGCATCCGGGTCTGCCTGCCAAACAAACAGGTTAATGAAATGTTTGCGCCTCTGGTAAATCAAGGCAGCCACTGCCCGCTGATCGAGATAGTCTAGACGGCCCCCGATCAAGGGAAAACCCGCGTTCGCAAGATCGACAACAGGCGGGGCGAAATCGAGTCGCGCGTCTAGCCACGGTTTCACAGTGTGCTGGTCCGAAGACGCGACATCCGCCAGATGATTTGCCATCAGCGAACGCACATGACTGGCAATAAGTTGCGTCGCGAGAAACTGTTCGGCGTTGGCGCCAGGTTGCTGCAACCTGGGCACCAGGTTCCAAGCAATGATGGCTGCAAGAACGAGGCAAGCCGCGAGAGCTAGCCAATTCCATGAGGTTCCAAAAATAATGGATCGCGGTTCACGCCGCTTCTCTGCCATTACCGGCCGAGCATCTGGCGCAACATTTCGCACCGGCTGTTCCGCGGCTTCCTCTCGCAACGACGATTGAATTCGCTCACGCAATTCCGCGGGCGCCTTGTAATAAGGAGTTGCGTTGCCAATCGCACGAATCAGCGAGCCATGGATGTTGTATGCTTGATCGCATTTAGAGCACTCCCGCAAGTGCTGTTCGATTGTCTGGCTGGTAATCGGATCCAGTTCGCCATCCAGATAACCATCCATCAGTTTTGTGGCTTCTTCGCAGTTCATCTCACTTATCCTTACCGATGCGGGCCGCTAAATATTCCCTGAGCTTGCCGCGCGCGCGGGCGAGCCGCGACATGACCGTACCCGGAGGAATTTCCGCAATGTCGGCTATTTCCTTGTAGGACAGGCCTTCCTGGTGTCGCAGCGTCAAGATCTCACGGAATTCCGCGGGCAATTCATCCATTGCTTCCCTAATTAGTTCCGCGTTTTCACTATGTTCAAGAATCGTCGCTGGACTGATAGACTCGTAGCCAGCCGCATGTATTTCTTCATCAAAAGTTGTGGTCAGATCAACCGCACGGTTCTTCTTTAGCAAGGTGTAGGAGGTATTTCGGACAATCGTAAGCAGCCAGGCGCGGCCATTAGAACCGTGGAATCCGGCGAATGATTTGAACGCTCGCAAATACGCCTCTTGCACCACATCCTGCGCATCCTGTTCGTTACGAAGCAGCCACCTGGCCAAGTTGTGGGCCGCATCAAGATGGGGCAGCATCGCTTCTTCAAAAGATGTTAACTCCGCTGGCTGAGCGTGATCTTCTTCGCGTTTCTTAACTACGACGAACTTCACAATCTTAGAAGTCGATTCAAATTCTTCGGTCTCGGAAGCATGTTCCGCTTTCAACAGTAAAGCCATGGCGATTTTTGAGGGGTCATATCTCGGCGCGGCACAGTGCACTCAAGTGCCTTGCATTTATCTAACTAGACTTGGGTTGCGTCGTTCTATTCCATTCACACAACAAAAAACCCGCTGGGAGGCCAGATCATCTCATGAACATCGGTAAGTCGAACAACGCCGCTCGCTCCTCGGGAATAAAAATCCGCTGGATCGGTATGAATGGATTGAACGCAGGACAACTTTCTTACGAAACAAACATATCCGAGATTTTTTATGCCTATTACGATCGCCAGTATTCTGAATTTGATGGGGCCGGACATGATGGTAATCCTCCTTATCGTGTTGCTCCTGTTTGGAGCAAAAAAACTGCCTGAGCTCGCCCGAGGGATGGGTCGAGCGGTAAAAGAGTTCAGCGCAGCGCGAGATGAGATTGAGAAGGGGTTAAGTCAGTCCGGTCCCAGTGGCGTAGTGCCGTCCAAATTACTGGACACAGAGAGCGAGCAACCGTCTGAGCGGCAGTCCTAGCGGCATCTACAGGTTTCTCGACGGCTTCTCTCCGGCAACCCAGCTACAGAAAGAACTCGATGATCGCTCGGGTAACGCGTAGGCCGCGCCAAAAACGAATCGTCATTCTCGGCGGTGGTTTCGGGGGAGTTTATGCTGCCATCCATCTTGAGAAATGCCTGGCGAGAGAGAGCGCGGTTGAGATGTGTCTGGTTAGCCACGGCAATTTTTTCTGTTCACGCCGATGCTTCACGAGGTCGCCGCGAGTGATCTCGAGATCACAAATATCGTAAATCCACTTCGGAAATTACTTCACAAGGTTGAGGTGTTAGTCGGGGATGTGCCTCAGATCGATCTATCTGCCAAGCGAGTCTCCATTTCGCGCAGCTTTCGCAATCACCCACAACAAATCGGCTATGATCATTTGGTCATTGCGCTGGGACCGGTCACCAACTTTTATAATCTCCCAGGTATTGCCGAGTTCGCCGTACCGATGAAATCGCTTTCGGATGCGATTCGATTGCGCGCCCAAATTCTTCGCCACCTCGAAGAGGCAAATTCAGAATGTAATCCGATCGATCGCCAGTCGTTACTTACTTTCGTAGTCGCAGGCGGAGGCTTCGCCGGTGTGGAAACGGTGGCGGCCTGAACGATTTCCTACGACCAGCGCTGCCATTTTATCCTAATCTGTGTGAAAAAATGTTGCGAGTTATGCTTGTGCATTCTGGTCCGGTGATCTTGCCGGAGTTGGGTCAAGATCTAGGACGATACGCGCAGAAGGTGCTCGCGCGCCGCGGCGTCGAAATTCACCTGGGCAACGCCAGTGGGCGAGTTCAAGATTTGGGCGCTTGATCATCACCACCTCCGCGTCGAATTCTCCGTCGCCGCCGAACACAAGGGAGAACCCGGCCCGATGGCTAATGCCGGCGATGGTCACGGCATCGCTGCGATCCAAGGTAACACCGCCATCTTTAAACCCGACGGTGCGGATGCCGATTGCCGAATCACCCCAAAATTCAAGCGCCACAACCTTGTCATCACACAGACCACCAGGTGCGACTTCGGCAAATACGCTAACGTCGACGGCGCGTACAAGAAAGTTTCGACGAGCAAACCAGTCTTCCGTTCCGCGCTGTAGTTTTCTTGCTTTACCAAACGATGTCCCTGTATTTCCATGCTCCGTAACAGCATCATGCAAAAAGCATGGAAAATGTGGGCGCTGTGCTTGGCCGCAGCCTCAATTGTTACGGCGCAGGGAGGCAGCGACAAGAGTGTCACCGCCGCTCAGGTGAACGGTACCTGGAAAACGAAATACAGTGAATTCAAAATCTGGGCGCTGGGTCAACAGCGTCTTCAGATCGAATTCTCGGGCGTTTACGAATACAAAACGCCGCAAGGTCCAAGCGCGAACGAGGGTGAAGGCAACGGTATCGCGACGATTGAGGGCGATACCGCCATCTTCAAACCCGAAGGCGCCGAAGAGGAATGCCGCATCACACTAAAATTCACCGGCGGCAAACTTCTGGTCACCCAAACCGGCATTTGCGGATTTGGCCACAACGTGAGCGCGTCAGGCACCTACAGGAAAGTTTCGGCTAAGAAACCGAAATTTGAGTCCGACTGATGCCACTAGCACTGTCTCGTTAGATCGATGAACTGCGCTCGTTCTGGTCTCGCTAGTCGTCGCCTCGGCGTACATGAATGCGTGATCGCCGGGGAACAAAACTCGCAATCGTCCTTGTTTTGAAAGAGAATCGTTTATGAACTCCTTATTCCTTCTCGCGATTGGGATCGGAATTGTCGCTGGCTTGCGTTCGTTACTGGCGCCCGCCGTCGTCGCGTGGGCTGCACATTTTGACTGGCTGAATCTGAACGGCTCGCCTCTTGCGTTTATGGGATCAAGAACGGCGGTCGCAATATTTTCCGTGCTCGCGATTGGTGAGTTAATTGCCGATAAGCTGCCGAAGACCCCGAAACGTACCGCACTAGCACCGTTATTGGCACGCATTCTCACCGGAGGCCTCTGCGGAGCGTCCCTTTGGGCTGCGGCCGGGCAATCATTACCCGCTGGCGCACTTCTCGGTGGAACAGGCGGCGTGATCGGAGCGTTCGTGGGTTACGAAATCCGGCGGCGTATCGTGAACAATCTGCATATCAAAGATATCTTCGTGGCCATTTGCGAAGATTTGGTTGCGATCGCGCTAGCTTATTTCCTGGTCTGGCACTGACTCAGTCGCGGCATCTTGTCGCCAGCTTAACGCACGACATAGGCGATAAACATGGGAATTCTAAATGGCTATTTCGCAATGCCCACGATTTTCTGAAAATGCTTCTTTTGTTCGATCGCATCGAGCATGAACGCCGCAACCGCTTTGCGGGAAATAGAGAAACCTCTTCTGGGAGCCGCACCTTCCCGGCTTCGATATGTGGCGTACTGTTCCTGCGTCAGACGCGGAGGACGCGCGATCGTCCAGTCGAGAACGCTGAATTGCACGACTTTCTCCATGGCAAGCGAATCGCGCATATGATTTCGCAGGATAAAACTGACAATCCGATTGGGAATGCCTGGGAAATGAGCTGCAGCTGAAAGAACAACGAGCCGGCTCACTCCCGAACGCTGCAATTGCGTGACTGGTCGCTAGCGCACTGTCGTGAAGAAGTGAGCCTGGTTTGAAAACCTCGCGCGGACCTAATGCAGAAAGGACCGCATCGTGATTTCGCATTGCCTCAGAAAGTTGGCTTTCATCCGTTACATCCCCCTTGAGAACGCTAAGCCGTTCGTGCCGGAAGGTGACAGTCTCAGGCGAGCGAACAAACGCCGTGACATGATGACCTCGCTCCAGAGCTTGCTGAACAATCTCCCGTCCGGTCCCGCCAGTTGCTCCTATGACAAATAGTTTCATACCTAGCTCCCTGTTATTACGGTCCTTGGTGGCTCTGTTGGATGTTCCAACCGTGAAGCACCTTGCTTGCCGACAAAATGCTCATGCGAAATGCGAATTAGATCCATTGCTGGCTCCAAATCTGCTTCGTCGCGCACAATAAACGTGACGTATCCTGCGTCTGGCGCCCATCGGTGTGTCCGTGCTTTGCCTTCCGCGAGAACCCGTTCCTGATCGCCTTTCGACAATTGAATGTCGCAATTCCCATGGCCATGGATATGCATGAACATTTTCCCGCCCACAAAGAACGCATCTTCGTGGATTCCCGCGTTCTGTCGCTCCGTCACACCTGACAAGTTGAGAATCCGTTGCCGTAATTCCTGGTGAAGCCGTATTCGAGATTTCATAGTCGGTTCCTTTCTGGTGCAAGAAACGCACGTAACTGATACTATAGAAACCAATCTAGTATATTTAGTTTCCAAGTCAACAAAAATCTTCAAACAAAAATTTTGGCATGGCGGCTGTGAATGATTCCACGCCGCCGATCTGTCTGTTAATCTGTTGAAATGGCGAAGCCTCAGGAAAAGACCGCCTCGACCGCGCTGGAACCAACTGCGCCACCAGCTCGCGGATTCGCCGGCACTCTGGCTCACGTTCGGCGCGCTCACGGTCGGACATTTCTGGAAGGCATTCCAATCGGGCTATGATGCGATGCCCGACAAAGAGCTGAAGCAGCGGGTGCGGTGGGATGTGTATCTCCTGATACTGCGCGCACTGGCGATGTTCATTATGGCCGCGCACGGGCTCGCCTTCATTCTGGTGCCGCTGATGGCACTGCTGTTGAGCTATTTTGAGATCTGGCCCGAGCGCGCGCTCGGTGTAGTCTTCGGCGATCCGTCGCGGCTGTACGAATATGATCCGGACAATTCTGCGTCGAGGCAGCGCCGACCCTAACGGCGGCTGAGGCGTCGCGGCGAACGAACACTTGGACGCGCCTCGACGTAGCCTGCGGCCGCGATTAATTTGCGAACGTTATGCCGCGTTGTCCGTGGGCTACAACCGAGCCGAACATTACTTATCACGATGAGGAATGGGGCGTCCCTGTCCACGACGACCGAGTGCTCTTCGAATTTCTGATCCTTGAAGGCGCGCAAGCGGGACTGAGTTGGACCACTATCTTAAAAAAACGAGATAACTACAGGAAAGCGTTCGATGGATTTCGCGTAGAGAAAATCGCACGTTACGGCACGCGCGATACGAAGCGGTTGCTTGGCGACGCCGGCATCGTGCGCAACCGATTGAAAATCGCGGCCGCGATCGAAAACGCCAGGAAATTTCTCGCTGTTCGCAAGGAATTTGGGACTTTCGATGCTTACCTATGGAGCTTCGTCGCTGGCAAACCAATCCAGAATCGCTGGCGACGCATGGCCGACGTGCCCGCGCGCACAGCCCAATCCGGCGCGATGAGCCGCGATTTGCAGCGACGCGGATTCAAATTCGTTGGCTCAACCATTTGCTACGCGTTGATGCAAGCAACCGGCATGGTCAACGATCATCTCGTGCAATGTCCGCGACACGCCGAGCTTGGCGGCATAAAGACCCTCCGGCCGAGATAATCGTTCACTCTAGCCGGCCCTCACCTCAATCCTCTCCCTGGCCAGGAAGAGGCAGACGAAATTGAACGTTTGGTGGCTTCAGCAATAAACCAGCTTAGACGCCGTCGGGCCTGTTTCCCGGCGCCTGCGGCGTTGATCCTGGCGGTGCGGAATGTTGATTGTCGCTCGAACCAGCTTTCGCGTTCGCCTCGGCGGCTCTCTTGGCAGCCCACCTGGCTTTCATCGCAGCCGCGAGTTGAGCACGACGTTCCGGCGAAAGATTCAGCTTTTTCTTAGCCTTCTTAACAGCGCCCGATTTCTTCGCTTCGATTGGCTTAGGAGACTTGGCAGCCGATCTCTTTCTGGCTTTCGCCGCCTTTGCTGCCTCCCCTGCCTGTAGTTTTTGTTTTAGCTTGGCCAGTTTCCTTGGGCCTTCTTGCAGGCGTTTCTCGAGTCGTTGGATCTTCTTCCGTAAATTCTTGAGCTTCATAATTATCTCTGTGCGATTTCGTTCGCGACCAACGCGAACTAACGATGGGATCTAGAGTTAATGACAAAATCGCGTTGATGTCACGTTCTTCTTTGGCCGTTGGCCCTTGGCCTTTGACTTCCGCCCTTCGTCACCTTCGTTTCCTTCCGTGCCGATACGTTTTCTGTCTATCGAGGCAAAGGAGGAAATCTGGCCGCTGAAGCAACCGTTTCGGATTTCGCGTGGCAGTCGAACTGAAGCGCGAGTCGTCGTTGTGACGGTCAGCGATGGCAAACACGTCGGTCGCGGCGAAGGCATTCCGCTCGCGCGCTACAATCAAAGCACCGCTTCAGTGTTGGCGCAGATCGAATCGATCACAGGCGAGAAGAATTTGAATCGCGAAGGTTTGCAAGACCTCTTGCCCGCGGGCGCGGCGCGCAATGCGCTGGATTGCGCGTTATGGGATCTTGAAGCGAAAACGTCCGGCAAACGCGCCTGGCAACTGGCAGACATCCCGATTGTTCCTGAAGTCGAGACATCGTTCACGATCAGTCTGGATACAGCAGAGAAAATGTCAGCGGCGGCGAGTGCCGCCACCTTCGCGCAAGGCTTAGGCGTGCCAAGGATCTTAAAGCTGAAGCTCGGCGGCGACGATCTCGACCTTTCGCGAGTTCAAGCGGTGCGCGAGACCGCGCCTGCAGCGCGTCTGCTGATCGATGCCAATGAATCATGGTCGCCGTCGCATTATCGCGAGATTGTTTCGTCCCTAAAAGAATCAGGCGTCGAGCTCATCGAACAACCATTCTCAGCCGACGCTGATGAAATCCTCGAAACCCTTGATCATCCGATTCCAGTCTGCGCCGATGAGAGCTGCCATACCATTGCCGATCTTCCTCGCCTAAGGAATCGCTACGAAGTCATTAACGTGAAGCTCGACAAGACCGGCGGACTCACCGAAGCGCTGCGCCTGTGCTCGCGCGCGAGAGAAAGCGACTTCAAACTACTGATCGGTTGTATGGTTTGCACATCGTTAGCAATCGCACCCGCTCGTCTCCTCGCGAGCACGGCGCAATGGATCGATCTCGATGGCCCGCTACTTATCGCCCACGACCGTCCTCATGGGATTACTTATCAAAGTGGAAAGATCGGAATGCCGTCACGAGAACTTTGGGGTTAACGTGGAAAGATGAGAATAAAACCATGAAGACAAAAAACAGATTCAAAAGATGGATTGTTTGTAGCACTGCCTTGGTTTCGTTCGCCGCTGGGTTCATGGTCGTTGGCGTGACGCATGCAGATGAAACGAAACTTGATAGCAATCGCGTCTTCGAGCTCCTCATTTATCACACCCGGCCAGGCAAAGCCACAGCCCTCGAATCGATCTTCCGTGATGCTTCAAAGGCAATGGCCGGCCATGGCATTAACGTGGTGGGCTTTTGGGTACCAAATGAAGACCCCGTTTGGAAAGACACGTTCATCTATGTTGTGGCTCATCCCAGCCGGGAAGACGCGAAAAAGAACTGGGACGCGCTTCATACGGATCCACTCTTTCGGCCGTACATCGAAGCCGCGAAGCCCCTTTTAGACAAGGTTGGTAACACGTTTCGAGTGGATGAGGTGTACATGCGTCCCACCGATTTTTCGCCGATGCAATAACTCCCACTGTCGCGAGTTAGCTTTATGAATGCGCTGCGAATTTGCGTCCACCTTTGGCTCCTTCTGGTTGTCCCGGGATTAGTCGGCGCTTCGACAAATACATGGATCGCTACCTGGGCAGCCAGTCCGCAAGCGAAGAGTCCGAATCCGCGCGAAGCTCTCGTTAACATCGACAATCAAACGGTGCGGGAACGCGTCCGCGTCTCGATTGCAGGAAGTCAGATCCAGCTTCGCTTTTCCAACGAATTCGGCTCATCGGCTCTTATAATCGGCTCGGGCACTGTTGCCGTCCCACTCGATGCCTCAAGCGTTAAACAAGAATCGATCCGAAACGTTACGTTTGAAGGACAAAAATCGGTTACGATTCCAGCCGGAGCACCAGTCCTTAGTGACCCAGTAATGTTTCCGGTAACCTCTGGAGCTGAGATTAGCATTAGCATCTATTTCCCAAAACGCCTGACTACTCCGACTCTGCATGCTTTTGCGTTCAAGCACGCCGTGGTTTCAAAACACGGCGACTTTACTCATGCAGAGAAAATCGAAGCAGCCGCTACATCGACTGCATCGATATTCGTTACAGCGATTTTCGTTCCCGCTCAGCCGCAAGAGCGGCTTGTTGTGGCATTTGGCGACTCAATCACTGATGGTGACGGCTCGACTATCGATGCCGACAACAATTGGCCGAGCAATCTCGTTCGCCGTGCGGTCAAGCAACTAGAAGCTTCGACATTCGCCGTGGTCAATGAAGGTATCGTGGGCAATCGATTGCTGCGCGACGGTGACATCTTTGGGCTAAGTGCTCTGGCGCGGTTCGACCGCGATGCGCTCGTTCTGCCAGGCGTCACTCATATTGTGCTCCTGGAAGGGCTCAACGACATTTGTTTTCCCGGTGCAAAAATGGACGGCCAATATCTCGCCGATCCTGCTGAGACGCGCGGCGCTCAGGATATCACTGACGCCTACCGGCAATTGATTTCGCGCGCACACGCTCGGGGAGTCAAAGTGATCGGCGCCACAATTACTCCGTGTGAGGGCGTGGAAATTCCCGGCTATTACTCGGAAGCAAAGGAAGCAACGCGCCAGGCGGTAAACAAATGGATTAGGACGAGCGGCGCCTTTGATCGCGTCATCGATTTCGACGCGGTTGTGCGCGATCCGAATCATCCCAGCCAGCTGTTGCCGAAGTTTGCTTCAAAAGACCATCTTCATCCCAATGATGAAGGATACAAAGCGATGGCAGATTCAATTGACCTGAATCTGTTTAGGTAGGTCTGTCTCTAGTTAAGCTGGTTCCGTTAGGTCCTACGTCCTATAGCCTGCTTTGCCTTCGCTCGGCATTACGGCGTAAGGAAACTCTTGCCTGTGTAAGGATCTTTTACTTCGGTTCCGGGCGAAAAACTCCGGACGTCAATGTAACCACTGTCCGGCGAGAATGGACTGGTAACCAAGCCTTGTTTGCCGGGCACGGGAATTCCATAAGGCAGATCGCCCTTTCCGTTCTTCCTGGCAGCGGTTGCCTTCGCCACGCGGACGTTGGTCCGATTCGGAGGCGCAGGGGCCGGAGTCGGACTTGGTGAAGTCTGACTATTCGAAGCATCTGAAGCATCGCTTGGCGGAGTCTCATTATTCTGCTTACGATTGGTCTGGCGCGATTGCGGCGGCCGCGGCCTTGGTGTGGGGCGCGCGAATGAGTTACGTAGCGAACTGAAAAAATCACCCAAAGGCCCCGCTTCCGCTGCCTCACTCGCAGCAAACAGAGTAAAGACGGACAGACAAACGATAATTGTGCGGAGCGATCGTTTCATAACGCGGAAAGGATACTGCCTGCATCTTTTGAAGAGTGCCAGTCCTCCTTCAAAACGTCATAATGGAAAAACGTTTGAGGCGCCATTGCCTGACCGATTTTCACAACGCGCTCGCGCTTCTATGCCCGGGGCATAATTGAGCTGCCTGGCTCTGCTTTTGTCCTTCGTAAATCCCGGACCCGCGCTTGCTTGGAGTGAATTGCTTCCTGCGGCACTCGGCGCAGACCGTTCGTCAAGCCCAGCTTCGACAAAGTCCAGATCAACCATTTCGTCGGATCCCACTCCCACGGCTTCACGCCATTGCGATAGTCGTGCTGAAATTCGTGGTGATAATTGTGGTAGCCCTCACCAAACGTAAACAACGCCATGAGAAACGAGTCGCGCGCACTGCATCGCGTCGAATACGGCTGACGCCCGATGGTATGGCAGGCGGAGTTAATCAGAAATGTGCCGTGTTGAAGAACGACAACTTTTGCGACCCCACCAATTAGAAAACCACCAAGCGCGCCAACCCAGCCATCCCAGAGGAACCCGGTCAGTGTTGGCAGGCCGAAGCCGACGATAACCGCTAGGAGATGAATATGTCGATGTTGCCACATCACCAGCGGATCTTTCTTTAGATCGTTAACGTTATCGAACGGCGGTTGTGGCAAGAGCTTGAACAACAGCCAGCCGATGTGGGCGTGGAAAAAACCTTTGGTGATATCGTACGGATCTTCGTCGTGATCCACATGTTTATGATGACGGCGATGTTCGCTGGCCCACATGAGGACCGAATTCTCGAACGCAGCCGCGCCAAAGATGAGTATGAACAGGCGCACCGGGAGTTTCGCCCGGAAAGTCATGTGCGAAAAGAGACGGTGATAACCGAGCGTGATGCTGAAGCCGGTCGCGGCCAGCATCACCGCAAAAATGGCTAGCTGGAACCAATTAACGCCGAAATACCACAGGTATAACGGCACTGCTGTCAGCGTGAGAACAAACGTACCTATCAGGAACGAGCTAGTCGTCCAATTGATGCGGTCCGTCGGAATACGGAAAATCAAGGGCGGAAATGTTGGGAAGAATCACCGACTCACTGATATCGGCCGAGAATGACGTCCTTCTTTGTCCAGGTATGAACGCCGCCGCAATGCGCGCAGGTGACTTTTTGTGTTTTTAACTTGGCCATCGGCCAGCGGTTCGCTTCGATTGTCCTTCCGGTATCAGTCAGCTTTGAGGTGGAAGGACAGCGCACAAGCAGGCTTTTGATGTTAGGACCGGGCTTTGTTTTCGGCCGCCGAGGCGGATCAAAAAAGAATCGCGTTGCCATGTTAGAGTCGATAAACGATGCGGGCTTTGGCGGTGTCGTAAGGCGACATCTGCATTTTCACCCTGTCGCCAATTGTAAGCCGAATGAAACGCTTGCGCATCTTTCCGGAAATGTGCGCGAGAACGAGATGATCGTTCGCGAGCGCGACGCGAAACATGGTTCCGGGGAGCACCGACATGATGGTGCCCTCCAGTTCGATAGCTTTTTCAGAATTCATTCTGATGTGGCAGGCGTATCGCGTGTGAGTAACGTCGGCCCCGAAAATTTTTCAGGGCCGACATCTAAACCGCTTTACCGGCGAAAGCCCGCGAAGTTACGCTTCCCGCCGCCGCCGCCTTGAGGACGCGGACGCTCTTCGCGCGGACGCGCTTCATTAACAGTTAACGCGCGGCCGTTAAGTTCGTGGCCGTTAAGCGCGGCCACCGCAGCGTTGGCTTGTGCGCTATCGTTCATGGTGACGAACGCAAACCCGCGCGATTTGCCCGTGAACCGGTCCATCATCAGATGGACTTCGTTGACGGTGCCATGTTGTTCGAACAGATCCTGAAGATCGTTCTCGGTGCTCTCAAAAGAGAGATTACCTACGTACATTTTCATTGTGTTTGAATTTTGGAAAAACTACCGACCTACAGAGCCGTTCCCGTGAATCGGGTTTCAAACCACCAATGAGCGACGCTCACCTGACGATCTACCGCGCAGTGAAGTTAACAGAGTAATCCAATAAGCGCCGAATATCGTTCGGATCAGGCGAAACACAAACGATCATTTCCACCGCCTCCTTTTCTTCTCTTTGATAGCCTTACGATCACACCCAGTAGTAAGACGGAAATCCCTAAGCTGCGCGTGAGATTTCCAGTGTAAATCTGATTCCATCCTCATTTCCATTTTCCGTCAATCAAGCTAATTGCCGCATCGGACCCGATTCTTTAGAGAGCGACAAAGCCCTTCCGCGATCGATCAATTCATATGTCCAGAGCCCAGGATGTGATGACCAATCTTCTCGCGCTCGCCGACATTCACATCAACGGCGCGCGCCCCTGGGACATACAGGTACATGACCGGCGTTTCTTTAATCGAGTCCTGGCTTCCGGAACGCTTGGTCTCGGGGAGTCCTACATCGATGGCTGGTGGGACTGCGATGAGGTGGATGAGATGTGTTGCCGCGCCATTCGCGCCGGACTCGAGAAGCGTTTCGCATTTCGACTTCCCAATGTCTGGGCATTGCTCACCGCCCTTCTCGCGAACCAGCAAACTTTACGGCGCGCCCGAAAAGTCGGCCACGTGCATTACGATCTGAGCAACGATTTTTTCGAAGCGATGCTCGATCCGAACATGCAATATTCCTGTGCGCTCTTCGGCGAAGGCGACGATTTAGCCTCGGCACAACTGCGGAAGCTGGATTGGATTTGCGAGAGGCTTCGCCTGCGGCCTGGCCTTCGCCTGCTGGACATCGGCTGCGGCTGGGGTGGATTGGCCCGTTACGCCGCTCGCCACTACGGTTGCCAGGTAGTCGGGATAACAATTTCGCAGGAGCAATTCCGTTACGCCCAACGCCGTTGTCGCGGATTGGACGTGGAAATCCAGCTGCGCGACTACCGCGAAGTCACCGGGCGATTTGATCGGGTGGTGAGTGTGGGCATGGTCGAGCACGTCGGCTACAAAAATTACCGCACTTACATGCGAACGGCCGCTCGTTCGTTAAGCGGGGACGGCTTGTTTCTTTGCCAGGGAATTTGCGGGAACGCTTCGCGCGTCTATACCGATCCCTGGATCGAGCGCTACATTTTCCCAAATTCCATGCTTCCTTCCCTCACTCGTCTGACCCGCGCAGCGGAAGGTGTTTTCATCATTCAAGAGGTCAAGAACATCGGTCCGAATTACGACTCAACACTCCTCGCCTGGGAGGAAAACTTTCGCCGCGCCTGGCCCCGCTTTGCAGATCGCTACGGCGAACGTTTCCGGAGAATGTGGCGATTTTACCTGCTCAGTTGCGCGGGCGCATTTCGGGTGGGCAGTCTGCAGGTCTTTTCGATTCTCTTTTCGAAAGAAAATACCGCCATTGGGAGTGGTGCCTGCGACCAGAGACAGGCCGCGTCCTCACCGCGCACCGCGGTTCTCGAGCCCGGCGCACTCCTCTAAACCCTCGCGTGAAATATCAAATGCCTGCTCAGTCTGCCAAAAGTTTGCTCAGAGTTTACTCGCCGCGGCGAGTGGTGGGCGAAAGCTTCCCGAGTTTAGACGCGACCTACTTTCCCTCTTATTACGAAAGACGACAAAGACAACGTCCAACTCAGCGCGATGGAAAATCACGATGGAATACTACCCTTCACCGCGACGGTACTCCGGAGAGTTGTTCCTGCATCTCACGTTGTAGCGTTTCTTGCATTTCCGGAAACAAGCCTTCGTGGTAGCGAACAATCGTTCCGGTCGGTGATATCAACACCATGCTGGGGAGACCCGGGCTCGCGAACGCCTTAAACGTTTTGGAGTCCGAATCGAATAACATCGGTATGTTCAACTTCTGCGATCGCCAAAACGTTTGCACCCGTTTCGATTTCTCTTTGGTGTCATTTCCCTGTTCCAGCGTGTTCACGGCAAAAACTTTGACGGGCAACTTCTCTTCAGCGGCCCAGTCCGCGACCGATTGCGTTTCCTTAAGCGCCTTCCAACACGGCACGCACCAGGTGGCCCAAAAATCCAGGAGCACGATGGAACCGCGGACATCGTGCAAAGCGATTTTCCTGGCGTCGAGAGTTTCGAGCTCAAAATCTGGCGCGGGCGAACCTAACGCGAGTCGCTTCGATGTCAGCTCGGTCAGATTGTTAACAACACTGCGCGAACCGACGGTGAAAGTAATTGGCGGTTCGGCTGATACGCGCGGTGAGAATGTGCCGTTCACTCGAACAAGGAATCCTTCTGGTGCGCCTGCCGGTCTTACTTGAAACGAAATTCTCTCGAGAAAGTACGTTTCGGGATTGATGAGCACAGCCAGTTCTCCGTTGCTAGCGGCGAAATGGACTTCATCGTATGTCTTTTTGTCGTCGTCAGTGACCCGCCGAAATCCATCGATGCGCAACCGTTCGAGAAGATTGAAGCGAAATGTGTCCACACAGGCATCAAGGCTCTTTCCTTCATGCATAGCTAATGGTGGCGGTTCGAAGAGAGAACCTGTGCCGGCGATGTTACGGAGAATGCTACCGAAATCGCGGTCGTAACTAGCGGACACGTACTTGTCGGGTACGTCGCTCTGAGCAAGATAGAACGTTTTATCCAGCGCGACCGCTTCCAGTAAGGCGTTCTTTACGAACACGCGACGGCCGGGACCAAATCCGTACATCTGCGTTTTTGTCTCCTGCCCCGATCCTGGCGCGTTGACGACATAGGACAAGGTATCGCGCAACGCCTCCACGTTCTTGTAGGCGTTGGCCGATGTCTCAAGAATTTCTCGCGCGCGCTCAACTTCGCTTTTCGTCGCCGCATGAGTAGCAATGATCGTCATCGTCGCTGTTAGCGCCACGACAGACATCCCTTTCACATCCACTTCGATGCCATGGCGCGTCGATTTGGATTCAACAATTTTCGCATCATAAGCCACTCGCGATGCATGAGAATAAGCTGCAAGTCTGGCTCGGCCCCCTTCTATGTCGCTCGTCCCATTCGCTCCATTCCACTTCCTAATTACTACTCTTAATTCTACGTTTCTTTGGCCTCCTTACTGCCGCACTTAGTGGAACTGAGTTTAGACACGACCCCACTTTCCTCGCGACGGCACTTCGATCTTGTCTAAAACGAACGAATCGATTACTGATCGCTGCCAAATATGACAATGACAACGCTTTCCGCATTCCTGATCGGCTGCTCCCTTTCACTCGCCCTTGGCCATAGCGCCATCGCAAAAGAAAACGACGAAGACGCGGACGAATCGGAAAGCGAGGTTACGATCGAAAAAACTGTTTTGGCCAGAGAAGCCGACGACAAATTCCAACCGGTCAAAAGCTTCAGGCCCGACGACACCTTCGCGGTTTTGGTGTTCTTGAATGAACCAGTAATTGGAACGCAGCTGAAAGCGATCTGGACGATCGTTGACGCCGGCGGGATGGAAAACAAAAAGATCCTCGAAAAAAACGTTGAGATTACGCCGGAAGCAATCAAAGGCGTGGAAGAACCGAACCGAATCAATTTCAGTCTCACGCACAAGGACCCATTTCCGACTGGTGATTACAAAACCGAGATTTATTTAAACGGCGAGCTAGCCAAAACCGTCGAGTTCAAAATCGAATAACACTCGTCCGTCCTTTCTGGCTCGCCGTAGCCTCGGCGAAGGAGACTGACTTTCCTCGCCGCCGCATTTCAAGGGCTACAATAGATTTCGCCTTCGCGAGTTCGCAGCAGATAGGCCAAACTTCCGCTTCGCAATCGCCCGCGTTTGATTGCGGCGAAAAGCTTCTTGTCCCATGCTGTTGATGAAAGAAGGAGATGAACAACATGAGCGAACCGGAAAGATATGACGTTCTTGTGCTCGGCAGTGGCACAGCCGGTAAATTAATAGCCTGGACAATGGCCAGAGAAGGCAAGCGAACAGCCTCGATCGAGCGCAAGTATGTCGGCGGCGCATGTCCAAATGTCGCGTGCCTGCCGAGCAAGAACATCATTCACACGGCGAAGGTCGCCTCGTTGTTTGGCCGACACCAGGAATTCGGGATAGAAACTGGACCGATCTCCGTCAACATGGTCGGCGTCTACGCGCGAAAGCGAAAAATGGTAGAGGACTTGATCAAAGTCCATCTCGAACAATATCAGGCATCGGGAGCTGAATTGATTTGGGGGAATGCTCGATTCATCGGACCGCGTACTCTCCAAGTCACTCTGCGCGACGGCGGCGAACGGATACTTACCGCGGAGCGCGTATTCGTGAACGTCGGAACCCACGCAACGATACCAAATATACCTGGGCTGGCGGATGCGAAACCGATGACGCATATCGAGGCGCTCGACCTGGAGCGGGTCCCCGAACACCTGATCGTTCTGGGAGGTGGGTACGTCGGGCTGGAATTCGCCCAGGCCATGCGCCGGTTCGGCAGCCGCGTTACATTGATCGCTCGAGGGCCGCAGCTTGCGCCAAAAGAAGATGCTGATGTTGCACAAGCAATTCTTGAATTATTTCGAGATGAAGGCATTGACGTTCTGCTGCGCACGCAAGTTCTGAATGTCAGAGGTATTTCAGGAGAGCGCATACATCTGCAGGTTCAAGGCGAAGGCGGCACGCGAACGGTAGAAGGAACGGACATTCTCGCTGCACTTGGGCGTACGCCGAACACACAAGGAATCGGCCTGCAGAAGGCGGGAATCGACGTCACCGAGCTTGGGCACATACGAGTGAATGATCGCCTGGCAACAACGGCGCCGAATGTATGGGCAGTGGGAGAATGCGCAGGGAGCCCATATTTTACGCACGTGTCCGAGGACGATTTCCGCATCGTTCACGCAAATCTGAACGGCGGCAACCGCAGCACGCGTGACCGACTGATTCCTTACTGTGTCTTTACTGATCCACCGCTCGGTCGGGTTGGCGTCAACGAGTCACAGGCTCGGGCAAACAACATCGCGTATCGAGTGGCGTCGCTGCCTATGGAGGCCGTCCTGAGGACACGGACTCTCTCCGAAACCCGCGGTTTCATGAAGGTCATAATCGATGCACATAGCGATCGCATTCTCGGGTTCGCCGCTTTTGGACCGGAGGCAGGGGAATTAATGAGTAACGTTCAGGTCGCAATGCTGGCACAGCAGCCATACACCTTATTGCGAGATGCGGTGTTCACGCACCCGACAATGACAGAGGGTTTGGGACCGTTGTTTGCTCGCGTGCCCAAACGATTGGACACGGACCTCGAGAAACGCTGACACGCGGAAGTGAAAAATGGATTCGAGAAGGTTTCCCACTTCTTCCTTCTAACTGCTGAGTTCGCTGGATTGACCCGCCGCTTCTTCTTCCTTCCTTCTAACTTTTCTCGCCGCATTTCCCACTACGCTCAAATAGATTCAGTCTTTGCGAGTCCGCGCCAGATATGTCCAATGCCTTGCGCAGCCTGCCAAAAGTTTGCTCAGAGTTTACTCGCCGCGGCGAGTGGTGGGCGAAAACTTTCGGGGTTTAGATACGACCCCGTTCCTCCTCAGTAGTTCTACGGGAAGCCTAGTGTCCTCTTCTAGCTGTCCGAGCTACTGTAGCCCCTGGAAGATCAACCACTGATCCCACGCCCGCGTACACATAGTGGTCGCCAAATGCTCTCTTCAGGGCGGCGAACTCCGGCTCGCCGGTGCAATGTCCCGGCGCCACGCGTTCCAGCTTGTACTGGTCGTGCAGCACGGCGGCAATGCGCTCCACCTCGGGATCGGGTTTCTGGATCTGGTGCAACCCGCCGAACAGGATATTGATGTGAGGATCGATGGCGGCCGCCTGCTGCACGATGTGCTCCACGCCCGGATGCGAGCAACCGACAATCAGGATCAGTCCCTGTGAACTCTTGATAGCCAGCGATAGCTCCTTCAACTCCAGCGTGCCGGGAGATGTGGAGACGCCAGGGAAGATAAACATTCCCGGCGCCACTTCAGTCCTTTGGCTGACAGGGATGAAATTGGCATCTGGCCAAGGCGTGCCGGCTTCCAGTATCTCCGGCGGATGGCCGCCGTAGTAGCGCATGTCGGCGGGCAACGATGGGTCTTTGCGATAGAAGTCGTTCTTCACTCCGCGCGCAAACAATCCCCACGGTTCGTCAGGAACATAGATCTGCACCTTGGGATTGACCGTCAACAGGTAGGTGATGCCGCTGGTGTGATCGGCGTGGCGGTGCGAGATGACCACAAAATCGATGTTCCGAAGATCGACTCCCAGCGCCTTTACATTGTGTTCGAAGATCCTGGCATTGTTCCCGGTGTCGAACAGGATGCGCTTGCCCCCATACTCCACCAGGGCTGCGAAACCCCAATCCATGGTCAACAAAGGAGATTTGCCGAACGAGTCGTACAGAATGGTGACACGGTTTGGTGTTTCTGCGACAGCCACACTCGCGAACAGCATAACGATAATTGCCAGGGCGCGTAGCGAAATGTGCCGATTCACCGATCCCTCCTGCTAAAGGCCATCAGCATGGTTTCGGTCTGCGCACGGGTCAAGTGCCGCACAGACTATCGAATAGAGAAGCACAAAGTTGGGGCCGCGTGTTTTAGAGGCAACGTCATTTCTATTTTCTTATCAGACGCGGTGATCGCCTTTGTTTCTCCAACACAAATGCAATCGCGGCAAAGAGCGTATAGAAAGTTAGCGCCGAGCGACGAGTTTCTGGAAGCGTGGATCCTTGCGGAGTGGTTCAAACATTGGATCCAGCCGGAGCAACGCAGGAGTGAGCGGCGGGTTTGCGGCCAAAGGCGCTTCATATGGGATCGACAGGAGCTTGGTCAAGGCAGAGATGGAGCGATCAGGGTCGCCGGCTCGGGCCAAGACGCGTGCCAGAATGTCGAGCGGCCGGGGACCCGTTAGCGCGTCTTTGTCGATAGGAAACAGCGCGATCGCGCGCTCGGCTAGAGTCAGCGCCGCGGCGTTATCACCGAGCCACATATTTGTCAGTGCCAGGTCGCCCATCAGCACAAAATTTTCAGGCTGTTCTTTCAGCAAAGGTTCCAGTTCGGTGCGGGCCTGACTCCAACTTTCGCGGGCGGCTTCATGATCGCCCGCGACTTCCTGTGCCCAGCCTAACCAAAAGCGCAATTCGCCATTGTAATAACCCAATGCTTGATCAGGCTTAGCTAATATTTCCTTTAGCTGAGCGATGACTGCAGCAGGACGCGACTCCAGGATTGCCTGATAAACTTGTGTTTCCAACGCGTTGGCATAGTCGGCTCCCAGGCGGAGCGGAGCCAGAAGGACCGAAGCACGGGGAAGGTCGCCTTCCGCTTGTGCAATTCGCGCCTTTAACACGAGCGTATCGATGTCGTCGGGTGTTATATTAAGAATCTGCTCAAGCTTCACCAACGCTTCGGGGAACCGGCGAAGACAGACGTAGGAACGCGCGTGTTGAGAGAGCAGGTTAACATTGCGCGGATCGAGCTTCTCCGCTTCGTTAAAATACGCCTCACTCTTGTCCCAGTTGCCTCGGCGCCGTTCAACGTAGGCGAGAGCCTGAGGAATCCGACTGTTATTCGGCAGAAGCTGGTACGCCTGTTCAAGGTACTTCACCGCGGTGTCGTAATCCTTCAGGCAGGCGTAATGATAAAAGCCCTTCGCAAATACAGCTTCACCAAGATCAGGCTGTAGAGTAAGAGCTGTATCGCCTGCCTGCCGTGCTTCTTCGCGAAGAGCGACGGTTGGTTGAAGACTCTGAGTTAGGTAGCCACTCGCATCGACGTAAGAGAGCAGCGCCCAGCCAAGAGCGAACTTCGGATCCAATTGCACTGCTTCTTTGAGGTATTTGTGCGCGGCAAGGGAGTTCGCCGGCGTAAATGCAGTCTTTAGTGTGTAAGCCAGGCCGCGCAGGTATGCATCGTATGCTCTCAGCATTGTTCGTCGGTTTCGCGGCGATGACTTCCGCTTCCTGTCCCGTGAGTTTCGCTCGTAACTGATCGGCGATGGCTTTGGACACCTCGCTTTCCACTGAAAAGATGTCGGTCAACTTGCGATCAAACGTATCCGACCAAAGGTGGGAATCAGTGGCTGCCTTGATTAATTGGACGTTCACCCGGACGGCATCGGCGCTCTTCTGCACACTCCCCTCCAGGATGTGAGCGACACCGAGTTGCTTCGCGATTTCAGGCAGATTTTCCGGAGTGCTTTTGTAATGCTGCGTCGACGTGCGCGAGATCACCTTTAGATCCGCGATCTTGGATAAGCGTGTCAGGATTTCGTCCTGTATTCCCTCGGCAAAATAGGCGTTCTCCTTATCGCTGCTCAGGTTTTCGAAGGGCAGGACAGCAATCGATCGTTCCATCGGCGTGAATGGCCGTGCGCGTTGGTAGAACCAGGTTCCAAGTGCCAACGCCGCAATCACCAACATCGCTGCCGCGCTCGCCAGCATAACTCGCATGCGCCGTGAGCGCGCCTTCGGGTTGAAGCGCTCATAACAACTGTGGACAGCAGAAAGTAACTCGCGCGCCGTTTGCGGCCTGTTCTTCGGATCCGGTGCCACCATCGATTTCAGCAGCCCAATAACCTGCGCGGGTAGGTGGAGGTTCCTTAGCTGTTCTAAGGGTAACTCATCAGTTTGTCGCGCGCGGATTTCTTCCATCGTACGTCCCACAAAAGGTGTCCGGCCGGTAAGCAGATACCAAAAAGTAACACCTAACGAGTAGATGTCGGCACGCATATCGATCGGACACTGCGCAACACCGGCGAACTGCTCCGGACTCGCAAAAGCCGGCGTACCAATGAAGCCTGGCTGGGTTTGCTCGATTCCGAGCTCGGCCTGAGGCCCCATTATTTTCGCCACTCCATAATCAATCAGCTTTACCGTCGACGCTCCGCTCGCATCGGATTCGAGCATGATATTCGATGGCTTGATGTCGCGATGCACCACGCCGCACGCCTCCGCGGCAGCCAACGCGCGTGCCGCTTGCTCAATTACTTGCAAGGCGAGTGCGAGCGGCATTGGCCCATCACGGCGCACACGCGCTTCCAAGGTTTCGCCTTTGACTAGTTCCATGGCGTAGAAACACTCGCCATCTTGCTCTCCGTAATAAGTCACCCGGGCAATGTTTGGGTGATGAATGTTTGCAGCTGCGCGCGCTTCGCGTAAAAAACGCGATCGTGCGCCGGGATTCTGCGCTACGCTACGGTCGATGACCTTGAGAGCAACCTCCGAGTTTAACACTGTATCGCGAGCTCTGTAAGTGATGGCCATTGCTCCCGCGCCGAGCTCGACCGGAAAACCATCCGGACCCACTTCCACCTCAAAGTGTGCGTATCTCAATGGTCCGGGCGTTAGTCGACCTCGCGCCGCTGGTCTTTCCGGTTCTTCGCCGTCCGCGAGAAAGCCAAGGCCAACCAGACAACGCAAGCATTCACCTTTGGGACCCACTTGAGTCAGCGGCCGTCCACATGTCGCGCACGTCCCGCCAGCTTGAAGATGGGCGTCCGCAGTTCCAAGACCAATGCCTTTGTCGTCCATGCGTAAAGTCAACTCACGCCATCAATATTTGATAGAGGTGATGTAGCTCCTGATCGACATCTGCCGGATCCGAGACGGTACTGGCCACTTCCGTTCTCAACGATTCGCGGTAACGCTGGCGAAGACGCGAAAGCCATGTGCGCAAAGTGGCGATGGGCACGCCGAGTCGACGTGCGGCTTCCTCCTGGTTCAGCGGCACGACGCTTCCACCCGCGACGAACGGTCTTAGTTCTTCAAGCCACTCCGCCTTACCTTCCGCTACAAAGTCGTTTTGCAAACTCCGCCAGGCTCGCGAAACGATAGTCGACGCCCAGACAAGATCGTAGCAAGCGGCGTCGCTGAGATGAGCTGTCGCCAACATTGCTGCCTCGGCCTCCGGAAGATGTTCCTCGATCGAAACGATCTGACGACCGCCGCCTCTCTTGAGCGATCGAGCGCGGTCGTATTCATTGTACAAAAAATTCTGGAGCGATCCTAACAGGAACGTGCGAAGCCGGCCCTTTTGCTGGTCAGCGCGGGTCAGGGTGTTTTGCTCGAGAAGATGAGCAAAGAAACCCTGGACAAGGTCCTGGGCATCGGCGGACGAAAAACCGCGGTGCCGGAGAAAACTGTAAAGCGGTGGCCAATAGGCTTCGCAAAATCCGGCGAGCGCCTGCTGAGCGGAGTCGGCTGATTCCTCGTCGCGCGCACGCAACACGACGGTCCAATGCGTCGTTTGAAACGAAGCACCACCCTCCTGCAACGTTCCCGGGATCGCTTTCGTTCGCGAAGCGTCGTCGAAGCAAAATGATTTGGCGAGAACAAAATCACGCGAACTGCCGAGAAATTAAATCCTCGAGGCGACTAATTCAGTCGAAGTCATCGCTCGTGTCATCTCCGGCGTCTCCAGTGAGATCATTTGCTGTCGTGGCAGCCGCCTCGGCTGCGCTGGGAATGCGGCGCCGCTACGCCTTGGGAAATGCAGGCGACGACGCCTCGCCTCTACATCGTTCAGTATTTGGCGAGAAGTTGGCTCTCGCCCGTACCGGCGTGTGCGGACATATAACTGTCAGAGGCTTGCAGGCTCGTCTGGCTCAGCCCGGCGGTTCCTCGTTCGCTCTGCTCTGTTGCGATGGCGCCTATACTCAATGCTGCAAATGCTATTGCTACGGCGGCCGCCACTTTCGCTTCGATGGATAATTTCATACGCCGAACGGCTCGTCGACGAGAGCGATGGTTGATTCTGCGGACATGTGTTTTGGGGAGATTTTGAGAAGGAGTTCCCTCCAACCGCCGTCGAAATTAAAGGAAGCCATGCTATTTACCAGCAACGGATCGTGATTGCGGCCACCGGTCCGGCCAAGCGACCGCCAGGTGTCACGCAGCCATTCAACAAATCGGATGCACTGTTTTTTCATATTCGTTCAAATACATGAAGCCAACTGGTTTGACCTCGCTGCCCTCCGGGTGGTTACGGCCTCCGAAGGCGCGGGCGAAAGAGGCCCGCATTCTCCGGGAAACGTAGCCGGCCCGTTTTGTCCAGTAATCGAGCCAGCTCAACGAGGCATCCGCGAAGATTTCAGCGCGGACAACTTCCGGGCAGACGTTCAGCAATTTACAAACATTCACGAATGAGTAGGGCCACAAAAAATCGTTCGCGGTGACCCAACTGTACGCATCGAGATAGAGCTCCTGCTTGACGCCGTTGGTCGCCGAATGAAACCGACGCAAATCGCGAGCAGCCTGTTTCAGCACGCCGAGAGCCAGATCTTTCTCAGGGGTTGGCCCTGGCGGTTCGGCCGGACCAACAGAAAAGTGTCCGCTGTGAGCGTTTTCGGATTTCGCATTTGAAAATGCGTGCATTACCTCGCGCGATATCCGCGACGTCGGCTGTTTTGCGCCGTCTCCGAGTCCGGAGGGGCCTGGAAACAGCACAAATTGACTGCTGGAATCACGCGTCTTACTAAGGGGATCGTCTGCTCTGAGGTTCATGTGGATGTGAGGTTTCGATTGGTTGACCACTTCTTTCTCAAGCTTCCGGAGGCGGACATTTCAAAAAAAATTAAAATTTTAGAAAAATTCGTCAGGATGAACCTCACGGCCGCCTGGTCATGGACGTCTGCGGTGTGACTTTGCGGCTGACACTCCGAAAGCTTTGACTTACTCGCTGCCGCTCATTTTGCGGCTCTCGGCTTAGCCCATCGATGTCGCGCGCATTCCGGCAGCCCCTTCGCGAGCGGGCAGCTGCCACTACAACCTTAAGGAAGAAGTGCGAATCCCTCGTTCGAGCGTCTTCTTCCGCTTTGCTTGTCCGGCCCGCGGCGTAAACTCTGTGAAATGACTGACGAACAACAAGACGAACAGTTCTATCGCGATACGGAAGGTGTCGCCTTTCCGAAACTGAACGATCACCAGCTTTCTCTGCTTGAGCCATTGGGCGAACGACGCGTCGTGAAGCGCGGTGATCTGGTTTATAAGGCTGGACAGCGCGATCTCGGATTGACCATTCTCTTGCGCGGCGAAATCGAAGCTTTCGAGCAACGCGACGATACCGAACAGATTCTCGCCACGGCGCACGAGCGCGATTTCATTGGCGACGTGGCGATGCTGCAGGGCACGTCGGCCCTGGCGTCGGCAAGGGTAACATCACCAGATGCCGAGATACTTCATATTCCCGCGCTTGAAATGCGCCGAGCGCTGGCCGAGATCCCCGCAGTCAGCAAGACAATCGTCGATGCGCTAATCATGCGACGGCGGCGAATAAGACGGGATCGGGAATTTGCCGGAATGCGTGTTCTGGCTAGCCGCGACGCACGCGATGGACATCAGCTCGATGATTTTCTCGACAAAAACCGGATTCCGCATCGTCTGGTCGAAGTTGAAAGCGAACAAGGGCAGGCGCTGACCGACCGTTTTCACCTAACGAGTCGCGACTTGCCCGTGCTTATCACCCCGGGCGGTCGTAGACTTCGCCGGCCTTCGTTGCGCGAAGTGGCGAGAGAAGCCGGTTTGCTACGGTCGCTCGCCGAAGAAAACGAGAGCGAAATTTTTTCCGACCTGACGATCGTCGGAGCCGGACCGGCCGGCCTGGCCGCCGCTGTGTATGCGGCATCCGAAGGATTGAACACGGTTGTTTTGGAAAGTTACGCCCCGGGCGGACAAGCTGGTTCCTCCTCGCTGATTGAGAATTTCTTCGGATTTCCAACCGGCGTTGGTGGTGGCGAATTGACCTGGCTAGCTCAGCTTCAGGCTTACCGATTCGGCGCGAAATTTTCTACACCGTCCCAGGCTCTTTCGCTTAATTACAATGCCGACGGCGAGTACCGTGCCTGCTTCGAGACGGAGGGTTGCTCCGCCATTCTTCGAGCAAAAACTGTTTTGATTGCAACGGGCGCCGATTACCGCCGGCTGGATGCGGAGGGGCGCGAACAATTTGAGAACATGGGCGTTTACTATGCTGCCACCGCTCTGGAAGGCCAGCTTTGTCGCAACGAAACGGTTGTTGTCGCCGGGAGCGGCAACTCCGCAGGCCAGGCGTCAATGTTCCTTTCTGACGGCGCAGCCAAAGTGTTGCTCGTGGTTCGCGGCAAAAATCTAAAAATGTCGGACTACCTTTCGCGTCGGGTGCAAGCGCGTGAGAACGTTGAGATCCTTTACCAGACAGAGATCCGCAAGATGGTTGGCGGAAAAAAGCTCGAACAAATCGAGTTGGAAAATACGCAGACAGGCGAGCGCCGACAGGTTCGAACGCCGGCTGTCTTTTCCATGATCGGCGCGAAACCATGCACCGAGTGGCTGCCGCCGGAAATCGAGCGCGACGACAAAGGATTCATCAAAACCGGAACGAGCGTCGCCGGAGCGCCAGCGTGGCAGGCGAACAAACATCAACCAGGCCCGCTCGAGACAAGTTTGCCGGGAATTTTTGCCGCGGGCGACGTGCGTTCGGGATCAGTGAAACGTTGCGCCGCCGCAGTCGGCGAAGGCGGCATGGCCGTCGCCGGTGTCCAAATCAGGTTAGCTTCGTCATCCTGAACCTGGGTCACGACGTCAACAAACACAGATAATCAAGGGATTCGTTCCGAGACGTTATACCAATTCCATTCCCAGGTTTTGCCGTTATCGGTAGAAAACGCCTGGCTCCAAACCGGGCGATCCTTGTTCCGCGCATCCCAGCGAAACATCACGATAACAGGTTGTCCTTTGAACGTATCCTTGCAGAAGAAATGCCCTACGTTGTTTTGAAATGAGCCTACCACAGGCGGATCCAGGACACCGGTGTTGCTGGCAACCCAGTACAAGCTCCACAACCTGGTTTTCGGATTAAAGAGCCGCAGCGTGAGTCCTTCGAAACGTTTACCCTCCTGGCCTGGCATTTCAGTGGTGGAATAAATATCCATATCCGCGGTGCCACTGAGGGTTTTGGAATTCTCATCAAGCGAATCGAACTCGGTCCAATCCTTGCAGTTTTCGAGCCTCTTGTTGAGCCGACGATTGTGCATTTTCCATTTGCCGACTAAAAAATCGAAGTCGCTCGGAGAAGATGTTGCCGACGCAGTGATTTTTAAGTCTCCCTTCTCGTCAAAACTTAATTTGGGAATTGGCAAATTCGGATCGGTCGTCAGGACCGTTGTTTGAGCTTGCGCCGACGCTACAAATCGCAAGGAACAAAATGGTGATTAAGTATTTCATAGGTTTCGCTGGCTTATCGCATTAAACGTTGTCGGAGTGATTTTTCAAACGCCCCGCGTCCGCTTTATCGCTGAGATATTCGCTTCCTTACTCCCAGCGGATCGGGCTTCAGATAAACGATCAGGCAGCAGATACAAATTCCAAGTCCAGCGAGCGGATATTTCAGTGCTACCAACGCAGCCACCCCGAAAAGGCATAAAGTCGTGACCGATCGGAAGTGCATGATTCGGCGCACAGTCGATGAAACTTTCACGACTGGGCTTCGGTCAATGAGCTCCCAGATTAAACATATGTAAGTCGCATTCACGAGGAAGAAGACCGCCGCATAGAAGGCAACTGGTTGCGGCGCCAATTTGCTCACGGCCATCCAAGCGGTGGAGAGCGGAAGCAGCGACATGGAAAACAGGTGTGCGAAGTTGAACCACAACAGACGATGGGTCGCCTCCGTGGCGTAGCGCATGAGATAATGATGATTCGTCCACACGATGGCAATGAATAAGTAGCTAACTGCGTAGCTAAGCCACGTGGGCCAGAGCAACAGAAACGCTTTGAAGGTCGGAAGCTCCGGTGGCCGCAGTTCCAAAACGAGCACAGTTATGAGGACAGCGAATACGCCGTCAGAAAACGCGCTCAGCCGCTCCGGCGTCGCTCTATGCAGCACGGGCATATCATTTCTTTGCCGGCAAATCCTGTGTCAGACCAACATCGGACTGTGAGTCACGAGGTAAACGCTTGCTTGTTCACGACGTATGGCATTTTGGTCGGGTCGCCGCCGTTGTTTCCTTCAGCACGTTCAATCAGTCCCTGGTGCGTACCCCCGCAGAGCTACGGTTTCAGGTCCAGCAGTGCTTTGCCGTATTCTATATCGACCGGGACCGAGACGTGATCGTGAAAGTCGAGCCACTTGCCGTTTACCTTCCTGTAAAGTGACGTAAAACGAACCCACCCGCCGGACTTTTGGCCATGCTTCAGCATGCCGCTGATCATTTGCAATCCGGTCGCGTAACCAAGCTCGCCGGTAGTGCCGACGTGCAGATCGCGCGTCTCGACATGAAGATCGCTCTCGTATTGGGAGAAGAATTGTTGGTAGTCCGCGCGATAGGCCGCCTTTCCGACATATTGTAACGGCGGCACAACGTCGTAAGCGACCACGTCATCGGTGTACAACTCCATCATGCGATCAACGTCTTTGGCGCTGACCGCCTTTGTCCAATGATCAAGCCAGCCACGAATTTCCTGCGCCGCGGCCGGATCGCCCAGCGCCGCCGGTGAGCTCTCGGTTTGCCCGTTCGATGCCATTGATGCCATCGCTGCCGTGCTAAGAATAAAAAATCTAAATGCTTTCATAGTTCATTCCTTACCGATGATGATGGAGCAGCGGCGGCGTCAGTTTGAAGGCTGGTCACTTATCCTTTTCGTTCGAACGCTTCCTTATTTACTACGTAAGGCATCTTGGTCTGGTCGCCACCGTAATTTCCTTCCAGGACGTCAATCAGTCCCTGGACAGTGCGCCCGGCCATGCCTTTGTCGGGATCAACTGAGAGGCGTGTGATCCGCGCGCCGCTGGCGAAATGATGGAACACACGACAGCGATCCGCGATTTCGGGATCGAGCAGCGGCGAATCCGGCGGCAACGGTTCTTTTTCGAAAACGTCGAGCGCCGCGCCAGCGATGACATTTTCTTTCAGCGCTTTCGCGAGCGCTTTCTCGTCCACGACCGGACCGCGTGAACTATTTACTAAGTACGCCGTCGGCTTCATTAACTTGAGTGTCTTCTCGTTGATCAGGTGATAAGTCGGTTTGTCGGTCTCGCCTTCACGCAACAGCGGCACGTGAATCGATACGTAATCAGCGCCGCGCAGTGCCTCTTCAAACTCGATGTATTTGATCCGGGTCTTCTCTTTCTGAATTTCGCCTGCGTGGCGTAGGTCCATCACCTCCTGAATGGCGGCGATGAACTTGTCGTTGTGATAGGCCGGATCGTAGCAAAGGATGTTCATGTCGAATCCCGAACATTTCTTGATCATCGCCAGGCCGATGCGTCCAGTGCCGATGACGGCGATCGTTTTGCCCGTGACCTCGTCGCCGAGGAACGGCAGGAACGGATGCCATGACGGCCATTTCTGTTCACGCACCAGGCGCTCGCTCTGCCACATTTTGCGCGCGAGCATCCCCATCATGAAAAACGTGAACTCGGCAGTTGCTTCGGTAAGCACGTCGGCCGTGTTCGTGAATGGGATTTTGTATTTGTTCGCGTCGGCGCGGTTGATGTTGTCGAAGCCGACGGCAATCTGCGCCACCACTTTGAGTGTCCCCTTCCCTGCTTCAAACACCTCCGCGTCGATCGGATCGCGCAGCGTCGTGATCAACCCGTCGATGCCGCTTTTCACTTTCTCAATGATCAATTTTTTCGCCGGTGCCTCGGGACCTTGGAAAACGTCCAGATCGTATCCATGCTCGCGCAGTCGGTTCTCGGCAGCCTCACCAATGCGCGACGTAGCAAAGATTCGTTTCTTGTCGGCCATGGTTGAGGAATATCTCTAAAGAAAGCAGGAACGCAGAAACTATCTAGAATAGCGGAGAGAGGTCTTTCCCTCGTTTCCTCAGAGATCCTGATTTGCCCATGACGCCGAGGTGAGAGAGCGATATCTCACGATTTTTTGCCCTTGTTCGCGAGCGAATCGAGAAACGTTTGCAAATTTGGCCATGAAAACCCTCCGGTGTGGACCTGTCCGTTGATAATGAAGCTGGGCGTCCCGTCAATATTGTATCGCTTCCGGGCATCTTCACCGACTTGCCTGGCGCGGGTTACTTCGGTGTTATTCGATATGCACTGATCAATCTGTCCCGCGTTCATTCCTCCGATCGCACCCATCGCGACGACAGCGCCGTGCACATCGCTGATACCGAATTCCGGGTCCCATTTATCTTGATTGCGGAATAACACGTCGATGAATTGCATATACCTGCTCGGTGGCAGGCATCGAGCCATCGCCTCGACCGCTAGATCCGCGGGGTTCAACGGAAATACTCGAAAGACGTAATAGACTTTGCCGGTATCGATGTATTTCTTTTTCAGCAGCGGAAACACTTCAGTGTGGAAGCGGGCACATGGCACGCACGTCGGCGCAGAGTATTCAACCATCATGATCGGCGCTTTGCGCGAGCCCAGTGTCCTGTCAGCGGCGGTGAGCTGGACGTCAGCCTTCTCTCCGCTGACCGGAAGGGCGTTTACGATGTCGATTTTTTCAACGTTACCTTTTCGCTGAAATTGGCCGTCATGAGGTTCCGGCTGTTGGGCGACGCATGGAGCGACCGCAACGACGAGCGCAGCAGTTAGCAGCGCGTCGATGCAGGTTTTCACTCTTTCAACGATCAATTTCTTCCACGGCGCTTCGGGTTCTTGGAAAACCTCGAGATCGTAATCATGTTCGCGAAGGTGGTTCTCGGCGGCATCGTTGATGCGGGATATGGCGAAGATTCGTTTCTTATCGGCCATGGTCGGATGGAATTGAAGCGCGAATATAAATGCAATTCACCTTTGTTGAAAAGCGAGGTGCACGTGAATCGCGCTTTCAGTGCGGGCATTCTTGCATTTCTCGGGTCCTGGGGGCGTTGCCCCAGGCTCACGATGAATTCGGCCTTTGACGCTCGAAATACGTGCACACGCGCGTCAATGACTAGGGCTGAAGGCGCGATTCACATTGAACGCCGCTCGAAAATCGTCGACAATACGGCACTGGAGCGATTGGCTTACAAATTCTTCTTTACCCAGGCGCCCACGCGCTCCAATGCTTTCTCGATGTTCTCGATTGAGTTGGCGACGCTGAAGCGCAAGTAACCTTCGCCGAAATCGCCGAACGCGGTGCCGGACAATGCGGCCACGCCAGCATCGTCGAGCAGAGCGTCGGCCAGCTTTTTCGATGGCCATCCGGTCTTTGTGATGTTCGGGAAGACATAAAACGCACCGTGAGGCGAACGGCAGGAGAAGCCTTTGATTTTGTTGAGGCTAGCGACCATCACGTCCCTCCGTTTCTCAAACTCGGCGCGCATCGCGTCAACCGACTTCTGGTTTCCGAGCAGCGCTTCGATGCCTGCGATCTGGGTGAAGGTCGCGGTGCACGAGTTCGAGTTAGTCATCAGACGGGCGACGTGCGCTGCCAGATCGGCGCGCATTACGCCGTAGCCCATCCGCCAACCGGTCATGGCATAAGTCTTGGAGAAGCCATCGAGCAAAATTGTGCGCTCCTTGAATCCGTCGATCGACATGATGGAATGATGCTCACCCTCGAAAATGAGCCGGCTATAGATCTCGTCGCTTAACACCATGATATTGCGATCGCCGATAGCGCGCGCGATACCGTCGATGTCTTTCTTCTCCAGCACACCGCCGGTCGGATTCTGCGGCGAATTCAAAATGATCAATTTTGTGCGGTCGTTGATAAGCCCGGCGAGCTCGTCGACGTCGAGACGAAAATTCAGGTCCTCGCGCAATCGGATCGGTACGGCTTTGGCGCCGACGTAGTTGATCATTGATTCGTAGATGGGAAAGCCGGGATTCGGATAGATGACCTCATCGGCTTCTTCCACGAGCGCAAGGATGCTGAAGAAGATGATGGGCTTGCCACCAGGGACGATCACTACTTCTTGCGGCGTAACGTCTATCCGACGCGTCTCGCTTACATGCTGCGCGATGACCTCGCGCAGTTGGGGCAAACCGGCGGAAGGACCGTAATGGGTGAAACTCTTATGCAGCGCGTCACAGGCGGCGTCGATGATGTTGGCCGGCGTATCGAAATCAGGTTCCCCGATCTCGAGATGAATAATGTCGCGCCCCTTAGCCTCGAGCGCCCGCGCCTTCACCAAAACTTCGAAAGCAGTCTCGGTGCCGAGACGCGCCATACGCTTCGCGAGACGGAGTTCCCGAGCCTGAGTCATGATGGCGAAATCAGCATTATCAATGCACTCGCGCAACTTGTCTTTTTTGTCGACCTTGCGATTGCGAGGCGTGTGTGGTTCCAGAATTTGCGGCTGACACAGCCGCCACCTACACTTTGGAGTTTTGAAGCGTCGTTGGCCTTTCGTCATTTTCGGTCTTCTTCTGCTTTTGCTCGTCGGTGGGCTGGCTTTGCAGATTGATTGGAGGTGGAAACGAAAGCTTTCGCCGTGGGGAGGGCGTTATTTTTTCCATCGTCTTGAGTTGGCGGTGCCATCGTTTCGACAGGGCGAAGAAAAATGGCGGGACGATCCACTGGGTGGAGTCGAAGCCAACGGAACTCTCGGCGGAGAAGGCTGCGCCGTGGCTGCTGCGGCGATGGTGTTCAAATTTTACGGCGTTGAGATCGACCCACAACAGTTGAACTGGTTTCTGACATCGGTTGGCGGATATACCGAGAACGGCTGGCTTTATTGGGACCGCGCGGCGTGGTTCGCGCCCGATCGGGTGCGTCACGTGTATGAAGACCTGGCATCATATCAACTGATCGATTCGAATCTTTCCCACGGAAATCCCGTCATCGTGCGAGTGCGATTGCCCGGCGGCGTCACGCATTTTGTGGTGATCGCAGGCAAGGATGGCTTCGACTATCTCATTGCCGATCCCGGCGCCGGTTCTGCGAAAGGCCTGTATCCGTTGCGCGAGCTTGGCAGCGACATCGAAGCCCTGCGATTTTACGAGCCGATCACGATTGCGAATTCGCAGCTCGCAATAAAACAGTGAGAAAGAAGCGCGGCCGACCAACGGTCAACCTTTTGCCGGCCACTCAACGCCAGCCAATTCCTTTGGCAATTGCTTCGGATTGACCGGATAGATGAGCGACATATCCGGTTTGGTTCTTGCGCCAGGGAGAAATTCAGTTTCCTCCGGCGCACCGACGATGAGCCAGAGCACATCGGCGTCGGTATCGTTGAACACTTGGCGCAACTGGCCTGGCCCGACCAGCACGGCGCCGTATTTCGGCACGGTCAACGTCTCCTCGCCTACGCGCATGCGGCCCACGCCTTCCAGAACGAAATAAAACTCTTCCGCGCGGATGTGTTTGTGCAGCGTGTTCGCGCTCTTGGGCGGGAACCGCCAAAGTCTCGCTCCAAGATTGTCGCTGCCTGTACGCTCAAGATAATCCGCGTTTGGGATTTTCATCAAGTTAGAGGGACGCCAATGAAGGTCGTCCGGCGTAATCAAAAAGTAACCTGTTATCGATTTCATCGTTCTTGATCTTACGGTTCCTAATCCTGCTCTCCGAGAGTTTGGACGTACGTTTTGCCGTAAGGATAAAAGAGTTCCTTGCGGCCCTGCTCCCACGCGGCTTTGAGTTCGGGCGTTGTGATATCCCAATCCGGTCGGCATTTTCTGGTAACACCACGGAGATCCTGGCGGAGATCTTCCACCGTGGGCCGGCCGAAGAACCAGTAGCCCATGTAGATCTTGTAAATGACCAAGCCCGGCTCCAGCACAATCGTGTGCGGAATCATGGGATTGTGGTCGGGATCCGTGTATTCCGCGATATCGAGCTCTTTTTGGATCTTGCGCGCCGGGTCGGAAAGAAACGGCCAGTGTGCACCGACACCGGTGCGATACTCATTGGTGTCAGTGATATTGTCGGTAGTTATGGTGACCAATCGGCAATAACCAACCTCAAGTTCACGATGGAGTTGAACAAGCCCTTCATGTTGCCGGCGGTCCTTCGGGCAGAAACCTCCGCGGCTGAGGACGAGCACCATCGGATCTTGTCCTTGCAGCTCGGAAAGCTTCCGTCGCTTTGTAGTGTGGTCGGGAAGCTCGTAATCGGGGAAAGTAGCCCCAGGAACAATATCAGATCGCATAGTTTCTAGCTAATTTACTATTGATCAAAGATGGTCGACATCGATCACAGCTTTGGCGAAAGCCTGCGGCGCTTCCTGAGGCAGATTGTGCCCGATGCCGCCCTTGACGTCCCGGTGCTCATATTTGCCTGAGAATTTCTTGGCATAAGCACTGGGCTCGGGATGCGGCGCACCATTCGCGTCACCTTCCATAGTTATGGTCGGCACGGTGATGACCGGACTCTCGGCCAGCCGTTCTTCCAGATCGTCATATTTCGGTTCGCCTTCGGCGAGGGCTTGTCGCCAGCGGTAATTGTGGATCACTATTTCGACGTGGTCCGGATTGTCGAACGCCTGTGCGCTGCGCTCAAACGTTGCGTCGTCGAAATGCCACTTCGGAGAGGCTTGCTGCCAGATGAGCTTCGCGAAATCGTGCCGGTTTTTGTCGTAACCTGCGCGGCCGCGATCTGTAGCAAAATAAAATTGATACCACCATTCGAGCTCAGCCTTTGGGGGTAACGGAATTTTGCCGGATTCCTGGCTGCCGATCAGATAACCACTTACGGAGACCATGGCCTTGCACCGCTCCGGCCAAAGCGCCGCGATAATGTTGGCCGTCCGCGCGCCCCAATCAAAACCGGCGATGGTCGCCTTGTCGATCTTGAGCGCGTCCATCAAGGCAGTGATGTCGACAGCAACCACTGACGGTTGGCCATTGCGAACCGTGTCGGGTGAAAGAAAGTGCGTCGTGCCGTAACCCCGCAGATACGGCACGATCACCCGGTAGCCTTTCGTCGCCAGTAAAGGAGCAACATCGACATAGCTGTAGATGTCGTAAGGCCAGCCGTGCAAAAGAATGACTGGAGGACCACCGTCGGGCCCGGCCTCGGCGTATCCAATATTCAGGAGGCCTGCATCAATCTGTTTCAGTGGCGCGAATGATGTGTTTGTCCCCGGCTTGGTTTTGGGGGCGCTTGCCGATTTCGTTTTGGTGGCTTCTGCATTCGCGGACCCGATTATGCCGAGTCCTGCGCCAGCAACGCCCATAGTCGCAAGGCCCAAAAATCGGCGTCGATTATATTTAATTTCTTCGGACATATTTCCTCCATTTTGCTACTTCGTGAAGTCACGAACGAGCTGCGCAATTTGATCCGCAGCTGTGTCTAAGGCGAAATGACCGGCATCGAGGACGTGGACTTCAGCTTTCGGCACATCCTTTCGGTATCGTTCCGGCTCGCCAAGGTCGAACGAGAGATCGTACTTACCCCAAATCACGAGGAGACGCGGCTGAGTCTTTTGCATCCAGGCCTGCCATTTCGGGTAAGCCTCGACGTTCGTTCGATAATCGTAGAAAAGATCACTTTGAATTTCGGCCTGGCCGGGCTGATTCAAAAAGTAAAACTCGTCCGTCCACAAATCCGGATCATAACGTTCCACGTTGGGATCGTTTCCGACATGTCGTGTCCGCGTTGTCGCTAGCGAAAGCAGATTGGTGCGAAGCGCGCTTTCGTTCGCCGCGCGATCTTTCCAGAATTCGCGCCGCGTCTTCCAGTTTGCGCCTAGTCCTTCGTTGTGCGCCACCGCGTCTTGAACAATGAGAGCTTCTACCCGCTCCGGATGCGCAAGTGCCATGCGAAAACCGACGGGGCCGCCGTAATCCTGCATGTAAAGCGTGTAGCGCGTGAGCCCGAGCGCTTCAGTAAAATGATTCATGATCTCTGCGATATGATCGAATGTGTAAGCGAACTTTTTCGGATCCGGCCAATCGCTGTGTCCAAAGCCAGGATAATCCGGTGCAATAAGGTGATAACGATCGGAAAGCCGGCCGAAGAGCGACTCGAACATCCGCGACGAAGATGGAAGTCCGTGCAGCAAGAGTATCGTCGGTGCATCTTTAGGGCCAGCCTCTCGATAAAACATGGAGAGTCCATCTATCTGTTCCGTGCGATAAAAAGTCGGGTGTTTCATAGGACGTTCCTTTCCCTTAGCGAATAATTGAAATGATGCGACTGCAAGGGCGAAGATGAGGACAATTTGGCGTCTGATTTTCACACTTATCTTTGATCGCTTGTGATTCTGTCTTTACAGGCTTTTGGTTTGGCGTGGAGCAATTAGTCTCCCTCTTGTTACTGGTTTGTTCGGTTCAGTAGTCGTTTGAATCGATAACTGGTTTTATATCGATTACCGGGGTCCCATCGATTGCCTCAATCGGACCAACATGTAGCCGGCCGCGAGTCATCCCCAAAAGCTTGACGCGGTGAAGCCCTATGGGATTGGGCCGATCTGGTGATCGAGTCGAAAATACTCCCGTGAGCGGTCGCGAGGCGTCGCCCCGCGGATGAACTTCCATTACGTTTCTTCTAGCGCAATGTAGCCAGCTGATGATAAATTTCATCGCCGACTTGCATTCGATGCAAGACGTTCGTGTAAGAAGGAAGCACTTCGATAAATGCATTGGGCGCTCCCTCGCGACCTTGCCGAGGCGCGTCCTCGCGACATTTTAAGTCGGAACAAATGAACCCGATTGGTTTGATTCGAAAATGTTTGTCTTTCGTCTCGCCTTCTGATTGCTACTTGTTAGTCATTGCTTTGTATGTAGCCTGACGAGGCTTTAACACACTGGAGACGAACAGCAATTATGGGCGTCATGTTGCAAGCGTTTTATTGGGATTGTCCCAAGTTGGAAAATCGCGAGCATCAGTGGTGGGCCTTAATTAAATCGAGGCTGCCGTTAATCACACACGCCGGTTTCACCGCGCTTTGGCTCCCGCCCGCAAACAAAGCGGCCGGATGGAAATCGATGGGCTACGATCCCTACGACTATTATGACCTCGGGGAGTTCGACCAGAAAGGTGGCGCGCCTACCTGGTTCGGTTCCAAAGCCGAGTTGCTCGACCTTATTCAGTCCGCTCACGCGACAGGTTTACAAGTGTATGCGGACCTGGTGTTCAATCACAACAGCGGCGGCGATGCCCAGGAACTGAACCCGATCGACGGCCAGTCACGCTGGACAAAGTTCGATTCAAAGAGCGGCAAATTTCCGCGCGATTGGAAATGTTTTCATCCGAGTCAATATGAGACCTGGGACGGCGCCACTTTCGGTGACATGCCGGACCTTTGTCATCGCACACCTCTGGTTTATACCGAGCTCATCAACTGTGCCCGCTGGCTTTTGGAAGAAATCGGTTTCGATGGATTCCGCTATGACATGGTCAAAGGTTACGGCGGTTGGATGGTGCGCTCCATTCAGGAACTGCGCGCGTTGCGCGGCAGTACCAGTTTCAAACCGTACGCGGTAGGCGAATGCTGGGACAGCGAACGCACAATTGATGATTGGCTCGATGAAGCTAATGCGTGGTCGGACAATCCAGTAGGCGCATTTGATTTCCCGCTACGCTGGCGTCTGCGCGACTTGTGCGATAGCTACGGATTCAGTCTCCGCAATTTAACAGACCGCGGAGTGCTAATGTGGGACCGACCGGCGCAAGCTGTCACTTTCGTAGAGAACCACGATGTGGTACGTGACACTCCGATCATTAACGACAAGCTGCTGGCGTACGCCCTCATCCTCACGCACGAAGGTTATCCCTGCGTCTTCTGGCAGGATTACTTCAACTGGGACCTCGCCCAGCCGAACAATCAAAGCGGGATCGACGCGCTCATCAAAGTTCATGAACAAAACGCTGCTGGTCCGACACAAGTGCTATACGTGGATGACGACCTTTACGTCATGCAACGTCTGGGCGACGGCGATCAAAGCGGACTGATCTTTGTGTTAAACAACCGCGGTACCTGGAACGGCACGTGGGTTCAGACAAGGTGGAACAGCACGCGGCTCGTCCCGGCAGCTTGGCGCGGCCGTGATGATTCTGGCGTGCCCGAGGAGAAATGGACTAACGAGTCAGGCTGGGTCGATCTCTGGGCGCCGCCACGAGGTTATGCGGTGTATGTGCCGGCGTAAACAACAGAATTTTGGATCGCGTGTTGTAGCGGCATGTACCTGTGAAGTTTCTCGATAGGCTGATGCCGCCTGTACAACTCCAAACGCTTTGAGGATCGTTGTTGCGTTGGTCCAACTCCCTTCGCCGCCTTCTATATCCCCGGAGAGCCAATATTTCTCTCTTTCGGTGTGATCTTCTCGTTGCAAGGACAAACCCAGATCCCTTTTGTTTCCTTGTTTCGCATTGCTCCCGGTGCTTACAAAACAACGCTAGTCAAAGATTGTTGACCAATGTTGGTCAAGGTTTACATCGTTTTAGAGGTTCGCAGAATCGGATGTCAGGCTAGCAGCCTGCCCGCCGGGTCAGCCAAGCTGGCCGACATCCTCAGCTGAACGCTGGAGAAGATATTCACGCATCGCCGGATCGTCTGTCAGGCTGGCGGCACGATTGAACGCTTCGACCGCTTCATCGTTCCGGTTCAGCAAACGAAGTAGATGTCCGCGCGCGGCCCAATAGGGCTGGTAATTCGCTGTTTGGTCCGCGGGAATCTGTTCAAGGGCGGCAAATCCAGTACCTGGTTCGCCTGTTTGCGCAATTGCAACGGCTCGCCCAACAAGCGAACCGATCCTGGGCGCGATTCGCACCAGGCCCTCGTAGAGCAAAGCGATTTCCTTCCAATCGATGTGTCCGGTTTTTGCTCGACTAGCGTGAACAGATTGAATCGCAGCTTCCAATTGATAACGTCCCATGCGCTTGAAGCCGGCAGCCGAGTGCAGATGTGTCTCGGCTTCATCGATCATCGATTGCGACCAAAGCGCCGTGTCTTGCCGATCGAGCGGCACAAACTCACCATCGCTTGCGTAACGTGCTTCACGTCGCGCTTCACAGTGTAACATCAGCGCAAGTAAACCGTGAGCTTCGGGTTCGCGCGGCATCAACTGCGTTAACGTTCGTCCTAGCGCGATGGCCTCGGCCGTGCCGCGAGGTAGGCGATTAGCCGCCCATATGAATCTTGGGCTACCGTCTCGATCGCAGCATGGGTTGCTGATTCGCTCATCAAGCTTTTGCGGATCCGAACCCTAGCAATGGACGCACCTCAATCGAGGCGAAACCGGCAGCAGGATGACGCGCAGCCCATTGCAATGCAGCATCAAGATTCGGCACATCGATGATGCCGAATCCTGCGAGAAACTCCTTCGTTTCTGCATAAGGGCCGTCATGGACTTGCCGTTTTCCGTCGCGAACCGAAACAGTCGTCGCGTTTCGAGGCGAGTCTAGTCCGGCGCCGGCAACAAATACACCCGCAGCTTGAAGCGCTTCACCGTACGCTCTGCCAGCGGCCACAGCGGCGTTGTCATTACGATGGTCGAAGTGTTCCTGCGATTGATGAACGAGTAATGCGTATTTCATAATGTTAGTTTCAGTTATTGTTTTTGTGTTTTGTTCCTTAGCGGCCGCTCCACGGCTGCTCGCCGGCTACTTGTTTGGTCGTGGCGTTGAGACGGTTGAAGAAGTTGGTCGTCGCGATACAAAGGATCAGGGCTGCGAGCGCCTTCTCGTCATAATGCAGAGTGGCTTGGTTCCATATTTCCTCCGGGTACTGGATCGGACCGGTCGCTAAGCCGCGTAACTGCTTCGGCAAGCGCCAGCGCGGCGCGTTCGGCCTCGGTAAAATAAGGCGCTTCCCGCCAGGCAGCTACAGCGAAGAGACGGTCGTCTGTTTCGCCCGCCTTCTTAAGCTCTCGGGAGCCCATATCCACACAGAGGCTACAGCCATTGATTTGGCTGGCGCGCAAGTGAACGAGATCGAGAGTGCGCTGGGGCACACCACTCTTTCTCACCGTCGCCACAACAGACATCAGAGGCTGCATCGTCTCAGGAATCAGCATCGCCGGGTTTTTCATTCGTGCTTGTATGCTTTTCATTTTTGTTTTCTCTCCTTGTTATTGGTTATTGTTTGTCGTCGAGGCCGGAAAACTTCGCGGCCTCATAATGCTGACGTTTGCCGTCTGCGCGTTTCGACATTTTCCACAAGTTTTTCGAGCTCAGTCAAAGGCCACACTGATCAAAGGTGGAACGGTCGCCGCGGCGACTCCTCAACGCGTTGGTTAAGGATGAGTCTTGCGTCTTGGGTAATTGCCTTTGGCATCGGTCGAGCCGAACGGCCATTCTCGGGAGAAGCCGATCCATCTTCGGCCACGAGATAGCCAACCGTAACGCGAGTGCACCGCACTCATGATTCATCGCCCGGCGTAGGGCAATTTCTTCGGCCAAACGCCGGGGAATGATGAATTACTTGGACTTTCGAATCGCTACTTACAGGCGTCACGCGGCCATTCGCGGGTTTCTTCCAACGACTCGCCGGTTTCCAAAAGACTCTTGAGACTCGCAAGAATATGCGGCCATCCGCTCGACACTGCCTGGATAAGCTTCGAGTCTTCCTTCTCGATTTCGTGAATAACCGTGAGCTTGACCGATTTCCCCTCCGGCTCCAGTTGGTAAGTCAGACGCGAATAGCCCTCCGCCTTTAATTCAGGTCTGAATTCGTTGCGCCATTTTAGAACGAGCAGCCGAGGCGGTTCGATTTCGAGAACTTCACCGCTATCGGTGAGCATTCCGTCGGGAGCCACAATCTTCCAGGACGAACCCGGCTTCCATTCGGATTCCTGAGCTGTATTGCACCAGAACTTTCTCGTGAATTCCGGTTCGGTGAGCGCCTTCCACAATTTCTCGGGCGTCGTGCGAATGTACGTTACGTAAACGAATTGGTCTTTTTTCATCATGTTACTGTTTTTTGGTTTTGATTTGTTCGAGACCTTTCTTCAGATCGCTCAACGCCTGAAGGCGATGGCGTTCGTATTTGCCAATCCAACGTTCGTAGATCTCATGCAACGGCATCGGATTGAGATAATGCAGCTTCTCGCGCCCGCGCCACACGACGGCGATGAGGTTTGCTTTTTCCAGTAACACCAAATGCTTGGTCACCGCCTGTCGCGTCATGTCCAGGTGTTCACATAATTCGCTCAACGTCTGCCCATTGCTCCTTGCGCAATTCGTCGAGCAATTTTCTGCGACTCCCCGTGGCGAGCGCTTTAAAGACTGCATCCATCAGTTGAGATTATGCAACCAAATGGTTGCATGTCAAACGAGGCATTTCAGGTATTTTCCGGCATGAGCTTTCTAACTCTCGAGCAGCTGCCGTTTGTCGGAATGTCGTATGAATTCGTCGGCGAAAAGCAGGGCGCGCCGTTCTCGGCCTACATCGTTACGGCGAAGCCGGGGCAGGGTCCGCCATTGCACACCCATCCGTACGTCGAGGTCGCGTTCACCCTCGAAGGCTGCGCCAGCATTACGGTTGGCGATGAAACGCTTGAAGTGAAAGCCGGAGGCATCGTCGTCATTCCCGCGAACACACCGCATCGATTCGTTAATACCGGCGACACGGCGCTGCGCCAAATCGACATCCACGCTAGCCCGCGATTTATCCAAACGAATCTCGCCTGAAGGTTTCGATTCATTCAGCAAAACCAATAAAGTGATTCTGGAGTAGGCGGTGAGAGCGTTGGTGCCGTTCTTTCACAAACTCCCGCAGCAATACAGCGATTTCATCTCCCCACTTCTTGCAAGCTTGTCTCCGTAGAACTAGAAACTCGTTTTTGAGAGTCTGCGTCAGCCCCAAGTCCGTAGGGTCCAAGTAAAGATACATTTTCATAACAGAGAAATTTATTACTCTTCGGAAACGGCGGTAAACTTTGAGCAATTCGAAAGTCGGAAATTCCATTAACAATTAACCAGCGGCTGCGAGACGTAAGTTCGCTATGCCTTCAGTCGTGTTTCTTCGTGCGGTGAATGTTGGCGGGGCGAATCGGTGCAAACCGGCGCTGATCGCCAAAGAGCTGGCCAAGTTCGGTGTCGTCAACATTGGTGCGGTGGGCACCTTTGTTGTGCGCGAAAATGTGAGTGAATCGGCTCTACGCGCTGCGCTCGCTAAAAAATTGCCATTCAAATGCGAGATCATGGTTTGTCCCGCGCGCGACATCATCAAGCTCACATCAAAGAATCCATTCGCACAACAACTCTCGGGCGAGAACATTACCCGGTTCGTGAACGTATTAGCGAAACGACTTCCTGCGCCGCCTTCTATTCCCCTTAGTCTGCCCTCAGATAAGGACTGGCTGCTGAAAATCATCGCGATCCAAGACCGATTCGTCCTGGGTCTCTACCGTCGGCAGATGAAAGCGATTAGTTACCTCGGCAAAATCGAGAAGCTCCTCGGTGTGCCGGCCACTACGCGCAGTTGGAACACGATCGAAAAGATCGCGAAAATTCTTCGCGATGGATAGCCAACCCTGACTTCTTTTTCCATCTTTTGACCTCAGTCATCTTTGAATCAGGAGCGGGCCGAGAAAAGTCGCCACTCGCCGGGAACCCCTTTGAGCTGGTGAACGCCGCAATCTTGAAAATTAATTCCGGAACCTGACACCAAATCTTTGACAGTTCCGGAGACGAGCACCTCTCCCGGCTCGGATTTCGCCATGATGCGCGCGCCGGTGTGGACCGCGATGCCACCGACATTGTCGCCCATCAGCTCGCATTCGCCAGTGTGCACTCCCGCGCGTACCTCAATGCCGAGCTGTCTGACAGCCAGCGCAATTGCGAGGGCGCAACGCACCGCTCGGGCAGGGCCATCGAACGTCGCAAGAAAAGCGTCGCCCGTAGTGTTGGTTTCCTTCCCGCGAAAACGCGCCAATTCTTTTCGCACAATAGCGTAGTACCAGTTCAAAAGATTTCGCCATGGCCTGTCACCAAGCTCTGCTGCGCGCTCAGTGGAAGATGCAATATCGAGGAAGAGTACGGTCGCCAGGACACGATCGGAGGAATCTATCGGTCGCTCGCCGGTAATGAATTCCTGAATGTCTGACAGCACGGTTTCCATGTCATCAAGCATCATCGAGTGACTCTCACCCGGATATTCCTTGAATTTCGCGCCCGGAATCCGTGACGCCATGTCGCGCGCAGCTTCGACGTTCGCACACGGATCACCCGTGCGATTCATGACTAACGTGGGAGCGTGGATAGATGGGAGAATCGGACGCGTATCGATTTGCCCGTTCATTTGTTCGTACACGTACACGGCGGAGGGATTCGCAGCAGCGCGCATGTAACGAGAAATCGAATCGATAAAAGCGGGATTTGCGTCCTTGCCCACACCCGCGCCGGGGCCGGTGATATATTCAAAGGAAGGCCAAATCATTGTCGATCATCGCGATCATCTGATCGTGCTGCTCTTGCGTCTGACCCCATGGATGATCGGGGGAGACAATCCAGCGCGCCTGCGCGCCCCACACCAGAAGCGAATTCACTCGTTGTGGGTATGTGGCGGCGAAAAGACACGCCATCGAGCCACCCTCGGAGACGCCAAAAATGTTGGCGCGTTCGATGCCGACATCATCCATCACGGCGCGAATGTCGTCCGTGCGTTCCTCCAGCGTCGCCATTTTCACCGGCCGATCGGACAGACCTGTGCCGCGTTTATCGAAGCGAATCAGGCGACAAAATTGGCTGAACCGCTCGAAGAACAGGGCCCGCTGCGGTATTTCCCAATCCAGATCAAGATGCGACATCGTGCCAGGCGCCCACACCACGTCGAACGGTCCGTCGCCGGTAATCTGATAAGCGATACGCACATCGCCGCTGCGGGCGTATTTTGTTTTCGGCAACACGCAACCAGCTAATCGATTGTGTTGGCGCTGGCAACCTTATCTCTGACTTCTTACTTCTAACTTCTCACTTCTGATCTGTGAGGTCACCGTCCGGTCATTTGCTCCAGCTTTTCGGGGTACCGAGCGCCTTGCACTTTGATCTTTGAAGCCGCGTTTTCGATTTCGCGAAGATCATCCGGTGTCAGTTCGATTGATGCTGCTCCGATGTTTTCTTCCAGACGATGCAGCTTTGTGGTGCCCGGGATCGGAACGATCCACGGCTTCTGAGCCAGCAGCCACGCGAGCGCGATCTGAGCAGGTGTCGCCTTCTTGCGTTTTGCGATTTCGCCAAGCAGATCAACCAACGCCTGATTCGCTTTTCGAGCCTCCGGCGTAAAGCGCGGAAGTGTGCTGCGGAGGTCGGAAGCTGTCGAACGTGGTGTTTTCGTTCATCTTTCCCGTGAGAAAGCCTCTGCCCAGAGGGCTAAATGGAACGAAACCGATTCCGAGTTCCTCAAGCGCCGGTAACACTTCCTCCTCAGGTTTTCTCCACCACAACGAGTATTCGTTTTGGAGTGCCGTCACCGGCTGAACGGCGTGCGCGCGACGAATCGTTTGCACTCCTGCTTCAGAAAGACCGAAGTGCTTTACCTTGCCTTTGTGTATCAGATCCTTCACCGCGCCGGCCACGTCTTCGATTGGCACGTCCGGATCAACACGATGTTGGTAAAACAAATCGATCACATCGGTCTTGAGTCGTTTGAGCGAGGCTTCAGCAACTTCTTTGATGTGCTCTGGCCGACTATCGAGACCGATCTGCTCACCTTTCGGACCAAATTTGAATCCGAACTTCGTGGCGATCACTACTTGCTCGCGGAACGGAGCGAGCGCTTCGCCAACGAGTTCTTCGTTTGTGAACGGGCCGTACACTTCGGCGGTATCGAAAAACGTGACGCCGCGTTCGACTGCTGCGCGAATCAGAGAGATCATCTCATTCTTCTCTTTCGGCGGGCCGTAGGCAAAGCTCATTCCCATGCAGCCCAGCCCGATGGCCGACACTTCCAGGTTGCTGTTTCCAAGTTTTCGCTTTTGCATGTTTGCTCAATCCGATTTCTGCTTGTGGCCTCCTGGCCTCTGGCCCTGCTCTCAACTCTCAGCCATTAACTATCAGTTTTTCTGCTCACTCCGACTTAAGAGAAGCCATGTCGATGGAGAACCGGTACTTCACATCCGACTTGAGCAGTCTTTCGTAGGCTTCGTTGACTTTCTGGATCGGAATGACTTCGACATCGGCAGTGACGTTATGTTTGCCGCAAAAGTCGAGCATCTCTTGCGTTTCGGCGATGCCGCCGATCACCGAGCCAGAGAGACTGCGGCGTCGCAGATGAGGCTGAACGCAGGGACGCGCAGCGGTTCCGCAGGAGCGCCGACCAGCGTAAGATTGCCGTCGCGGCCGAGTAAGTTGATATAGGCGTTGATGTCGTGATCGGCTGAGACAGCGTCGAGGATGAAATCGAAGCTGCCTGCGTGTTTCTGCATTTCGTCGGCATTGCGGGAAACAACGACTTCGTTGGCGCCGAGGCGGAGCGCGTCCTCCTTCTTGTTAGGTGAAGTGGTGAAAACGACGACGTGGGCTCCGAACGCGTGAGCAAATTTTACGGCCATATGGCCCAGTCCGCCGAGGCCGACCACTCCAACTTTCTTGCCCTTGCCGACTCCCCAGTGGCGCATGGGCGAGTATGTCGTGATCCCGGCACAGAGCAGCGGCGCGGCTGCGTCGAGTTTAAGATTCGAGGGGACGCGCAGAACAAAATGTTCATCGACGACGATGCTTTCGGAGTAGCCGCCGTAGGTCTTGCTTCCGAGATGCTTGTCCGGAGAGTTAAACGTGAGGACCATGTTCGGGCAGAACTGTTCAAGGCCAGCTTTGCATTGCGGACAGGTACGATCCGAGTCGACCATACAGCCGACCGCGACGACATCGCCCGGTTTGTACTTCGTAACTGCCGAGCCAACCTTGGTCACGCGGCCCACGATCTCATGACCGGGAACGATCGGATAAACAGTGGGCATGAACTCGCTCCACTCGTTGCGCACCGAATGCAGATCGGAGTGGCAGATGCCGCAGAACAAGATTTCGATCTGCACGTCGCAGTCAGTGGGATCACGACGTTTGATTTTCGTGGACGCCAGCCCTGACGTTGCACTGGCAGCGGAATAAGCTTTCGCGTTGTACGTAGTTGGATGCATAGTTGATATTACCTCCTTTTATGAAGAATCGAATCGATCGTTTCGCTCAATTTATCGATCACGATCAACTCGCGGTCGATGCGCGTGCGTGGGATTTTGTGGTGCCACGCTAGAGTTAATCCTAATTCCCACTTTAAGGTGAGAATCGAAGCGCAGTCTAACATTGCGCTTAGTTCTCGGATCGTCCGAGCCGGACTGGCACTTAACCACGGAGGGCACAGAGCACACGAGCATAGTTGACGTTGTCTCTGCGACGTCGGCGAGCTCTGAAAAACCTTGCACGCGCTCGCTTGTGCCGAACGCCCGACCGTCCCGAGCTTATCTCCGCAAGAGCGCCTGCGCCTCTTTCCACACGCGCTCTGTGATCGCGGAAGCAGACTCCGCCCGCGCGAGCGCGGCTGACTGACCAGCCCAAGCCTGCATCCGTTGGACATCGCCAGTTTTCTGGGCTTCTAACCGCATTGGTGTCGTTAGACCTCGCTGTACCGGATAGGGCGCCGGAATCGGCGCATCCGCTGCGAGCGCAGCAAATACATAATTTGTCGCAATGCTTCGAGCTGGTTTGCCGGTGAAGGTCCGGCTTACGATCGTTCGCTCGGGTGTCGTATTGGCTAGTTCGTTCGCCCATGCAGGATGCACGTTCGTTTCCGGGCAGCGCAAGAATGCCGTGCCCATCACCGCTGCACTCGCACCTAACGTCAGCGCTGCCGCCACACCGCGGCCATCAGCAATTCCACCAGCGGCGACGACAGGAATGCGCACCGCGTCGACGATCGCCGGGACCAGCGCAAACAATCCGACAAGCTGTCGTTCCGCTTTCGTCGCGTCGAACCCACCGCGATGTCCACCGGCTTCCATTCCTTGCGCGATGATCACGTCAGCACCCGTAGCTTCCGCCGCTTTCGCTTCAGTGACGGTCGTAGCTGTCGCGAACCACATAATTTGACGAGACTTCAATTCGGCAACAAACGGCGGCGGATACAATCCCATAATCGACGAGACTGCAACGGGCGCGATTCGCAGCAGTGCCTGACATTGCTCGTCGAAATTCGGCAAAACTATATCACCGGCGTCTTCAGGAACTGGCGGACCCCAACGCGATAAGAATTCGCGCATGCGAGCCTCGTGCGAGCGGTCGCGCACTGGCGGTGGTTCGGAAATCCAAAGATTAATTTGAAACGGTCCGTCTACGTTCGCGCGCACCTCCGCGGCCCAGTCTTCGATTTCCTTCGGCTGCATCAGGAGTGCGCCGCACGCACCGAAGCCACCTGCACCCATCACCGCGATAGATGATGACGGAGGACAAGCACCAGCCATCGGCGCGAGAAGAATCGGCACGCGAATACCGAAGCGATCGCAAAAAGCTACGGCGCGATTACGCGGATCGTCCATGAATGCCGTCATCGGTCACCGCTTTCCGTAAGGATAAAAGAGCTCTTTCGTACCTTCCTGCCACGGTGCCATAATCCTCCTGCGAATTTTGAATAGGTTGAAAACCAGTTGATGTCATGGGCAAGGCGAAAGAATGACTCGCCGTGTATCTAAGTCGTCACTTCGAAAATGACTTCCAGTTCGACCGGTGTGCCGAGCGGTAGGCTCGCAACGCCGTACACCAACCGGCAGGGGTTCTTCTCTTTTCCGAAGACGTCTTGTAGCAACTCGGAAGCGGCGTCAGCGACCTTCGGCTGATCGCGGACATCGCCAGAAGTAGCGATCGACACACCGAGCCGGACGATCCACGTCACTTTATCGAGCGAGCCAAATGTTTTCTCGCGACCGCGAGGACATTGAGCGCCGCGAGGTGAGCGGCGTTGCGCCCCGCGTCGACATCGAGCTCCGCACCGACGCGCCCAATGAACTTCGCCTCGTGGCCTTCCGTGGGAAGCATCCGGTCAGAAAAAGCAATTGCCTTCTACCGCTTCCACATAAGTGCCGAACGGCTCGGCGGCGCCTGGAGCTTGATGCCAAGTTTTTCAACCGTTGCTCAGCGCTGGCCGGCCGAGATTTCTTGTTTACCAATTGCCAATGTGCGCACCGCCGTCCACGTGCAGCACCTCCCCTGTGATATGGCGAGCTTCTGTCAGATAAACGACGGCGCTGGCAATGTCCTCAACGGTGGAGATTGAGCCCATCGGCGAAAGCGTTTTCAGAGAATCCTTAGAATCTTCGGCGTGAAGCGGTGTGTCGACGGCTCCTGGAGCTACGGCGTTGAATCGAATATGCTCTTTCGCGTATTCCATCGCCAGGCTTCGCGTAACGGCGTTCAGACCACCTTTAGTGATCATAGAAAGGGAAGCGGTTACGCCGGCAACCGGATTATCGGCCAGCGCTGCAGTAATGGTCACGATGCTGCCGCCGGTCTTCTGTGCCTGCATCTGCTTGACTGCAAGCTGCGTAATATAAATGAAGCCTGCGAGATTGGTCGAGACGAGCGCATAAAAGTCGTCTGCCGTGTACTCGGTGAACGGCTTCACCAAGAAAATGCCGGCGTTCGCGACCACGGCATCGATCGAGCCGAACTTCTTGATCGCGAGTTCTGCAACTTTCTGCGCCGTCTCATATTGACCTATGTCGCCGTCGATCAAGGCGAGGTGGTCGGAAGCTAAAAGCTCTTTCGATTTCGTCGCGCTTCGCGCGGTTCCTACGACATCGTAGCCGCGTGCGAGAAACGCTTTGACAACGCCCGCGCCGATGCCCTGCGAGGCTCCCGTAACGAGCACTGTCTTCCGATTAGATTCCATATATCACTACTTCTGCACGGCGATGATGATCAGATCGCGCTGAATCTGCGCGGCTTTCATTTTCATTTGAATTTGCAGACTCTCTTAAACGACACCTGAATTCAATCGAGCGGGCCATTCGCTCACGGGTTACCCGGCGGGAAGCGGGTCAGGTGGAGCTCTTTTTGCGGAGACGCCTAACGAACTTGGCGCTCATCGAACGTGTCTGAGGTCGCACCAAAGTAAAGTTACAATTTTGTTTCGGAAAGCAGCGATTTTTCTTTTGGACAGCATGCCGTAACTGTCGGGCGCATTGCTGCTGTCGAATTCGAGGAACCGCAGCTATTCGTTGATATTATGACCCGATGAAATCACTCACCGAACATCTTTGGTTTGAAGTACCGGCTCGACGCGGGTTCATCAACATCACACCGAAGATCGAGGAACTCGTTCACCGCAGCGGCGTGACCGAAGGTCTTTGTCTGGTTAACGCGATGCACATAACGGCGTCGGTGTTCATCAATGACGATGAACCGGGGCTCCATGACGATTATGAGCTGTGGTTGGAAAAACTAGCGCCGCACGCGCCGACCACCGCTTATCGACACAACCGAACCGGCGAAGACAACGCTGACGCACACCTCAAACGTCAGATCATGGGCCGGGAAGTCGTCGTCGCAATTACGAAAGGCAGACTGGATTTCGGCCCGTGGGAACAAATTTTCTACGGTGAATTCGACGGCCGGCGGCGCAAACGCGTACTGGTTAAAATAATAGGAGAGTAAACCGCGAACAGAAGGTAACGACGAGAACACTTTGAAGAAGGCCAATTGGACGTTCCACGGGGCCTCCGTGGCAAGGTTGGCGAACTGTTCGCTCAAACTGTTTCGAATCGCACCAATCGCCTCTTACTGCTAAAATGAAGGAGATAAACTGACCTCGGAAGATTCGCTATTTCCACGCGCTCTGGTTTAATTCGTTCGTGCCTTCCGAAAACATCGAGCAACGCAAACTGGCAGCCATCATGTTCACCGACATGGTGGGTTACAGCGCGCTGTCGCAGCGCGACGACCGACTCGCGTTGGAGTTGCTCGAAGAACATCGCCACCTGCTGCGGGAGATCTTTCCGCGCTTTCATGGCACGGAAATCAAAACCATCGGTGATGCTTTCCTTGTGGAATTCGACAGCGCGTTGGAAGCGGCGCAATGCGCCATCGAAATCCAACGCACTCTGGCCAAGCGCAACCATGACGTGCCCCTCGACCGGCGGATCGAACTCAAGATTGGCATTCACATCGGCGACGTGGTCCATCGCAATGGTGATGTCTATGGCGACGGGGTGAACATCGCCTCTCGAATTGAGGCGCTGGCCGGCGCGGGCGGCATTTGTGTCTCGATGGATGTGGAGCGGCAGATTCGCAACGCGCTGGAGGCGAGGTTTGAAAAATTCGGTACGGCGGATTTGAAGAACATCAAGCTGCCGATGGATCTGTTCCGGATCGTCCTGCCGTGGGAGAAAGGTGCTGAATCTCCGGCGAAGCGAACTTCAAAGAAATCGCCTCTCCTGGTTCCGGCCGCCATTCTCGTAATACTCGCGCTGCTCGCGGGGTGGTGGTGGATGCAGCGCTCGAGTAAAAATCAGCAGTCGGTTGCGGCTCACGCGTCGCCGGCCGCTCCAACGAATACGCCTGATCAAAAATCCGTCGCCGTCCTGCCCTTCGTTAACCTGAGCGACGACAAAGGAAGCGAATATTTTTCCGATGGCGTCAGTGAAGAGCTGCTGACCGTTCTGCAAAAAATTCCGGGGATGCATGTGGCCGCGCGGACGTCGGCGTTTTCGTTCAAGGGCAAAAATGCGACGGCGCAGGAGATTGGACAAAAACTCGGCGTGGCTTATCTGGTCGACGGAAGCGTGCGCAAATCCGGCGACGCGGTGCGGATCGCGGCCCGGCTCGCCCGCGCTGACACGGGCGAGGAACTCTGGTCGGAAAATTTTACGCGTAATTTAAAAGACGTATTCGCGGTCCAGAGCGAACTGGCGGAGACGATCGTGGCACAGGTGCGCGATCGGCTGACCGGTGGCGCCGCTGCTCCTGCCGACAAAGAGAAAATTCAAGCGGAAGTGCAGGCGGCGGAAAAAGGCGGGACGAAAAATGTCGAAGCCCATCAATTGTATCTGCAGGGCCGCTTTTATGAGAATCGCCACTCGGAAAAAAGTGCGCGTGAAGCTTTAGCTGCCTACCAACACGCGACGGAGTTGGACCCCGGTTTCGCGCTGGCGTGGGCCGGAGTCGCGGGGACGAATGTCTGGCTTGCCGCGTTTGCGACCGAGGGCGGACAAAAGACTTTCGACGCGCATTTGTCGAGTGCGCGTGACGCAGTGACGCGGGCGCTCTCCATTGAGCCTAACTTGCCGGAGGCGTTACTCGCCCGCGGGTCGATCGAGACGAATTTCGATTTTAACTGGAACGGGGCGGCTCAAACGTTGAGCAAGGCATTGGCGCTGGCGCCGGCAGATCCGAGCATTGTGATCGCCGCGGGCAACCTCGAGATAGCACGCGGAAACATGGATCGAGCAATCGAACTCTATCGCAAAGCAGTCGACCTGGACCCGGTCAACCCACAAGCACGAGCATTTCTCGCCTTTAACCTGGCGGCGACGAAACGATTCGCAGAAGCGCGCGCAGAATTTCCGCGCGTGGTGGAGTTGAATCCAGCGGCGCCCTGGGCGCACGCCGGACTCGGGTTGTCGTATCTGCTGGAGAACAAATTCGAGGAGGCAGCAACCGCGGCGCAAGCTGACGCGGGTGATTGGGCGCGGCTTTTGATTGTGGCGTGCGCACGCTGGGGCCAGAAAAAAATCCCGGAAGCAGACGCCGCGCTTGCGCAGTTGACCAAGGATTTTGCGGAAACGGCGGCATACCAGATCGCCGAAGTGCACGCGTATCGCGGAGACAAGGATAAGGCTTTCGAATGGTTGGAGCGTGCGCGCCGGCAACGCGACCCCGGTCTGGCCAGTTTGCGCAAAGATCCGCTCCTAACGAATATTCAAGATGACCCGCGCTGGAACGCATTCCTGCACACGATGGGCCTGGCCGACGATCAATTGAAAGCGAGCGCCCATTAAATTAACTGCTGCGATTTTTGGTTTGTCTCTGCCGGCGCCGCCGGTGAAATCCCTTCGAGCGTTAAGCCGTGTCATAAGCGGCTCCTGACGCGCCGTAGGTTTACCGGAGGAGGTTAGGATGCATGCTCGCTCAGCGTTGTAGAGGCGCTCGCGGCGGCGAGCACCTCCTTCTGCCTCCTCGCTTGCCTGCCTTCCGAGTCCTACTCTGCTAGATCAATCCCAACGCACGCACCGTCGCCTCATCTACGACACCGGTGGCATCCAATCCGTATGCCTGTTGGTAAGCGGTTAGGGCATTGCGAGTGTTAACTCCCAGCGAACCGTTGATATCTCCAGCATAGTAGCCGAGCTCTTTGAGCGCGTTCTGCACGTTCTTTATGGATATCGTTACCTGCCTGCGCGAGTGGAGCGGCGGAAGTTCGAAGGCACTCTGGTGTAACCAGAAACACACAGAGCCAGGAATCCTACAAAGGTCGCAATGACTGCGTCGTATCGGCTGGCGCTGCGCGTTGCCCCGTGTTCCGGCACGAGGCCGACCTTATCGTTGCCTGGGGGTTCATGTCAATTGCTCCGTCGTTGCTAATCCGCTATCCGGTTTCCGGTTTTCACGAATCACTCTCAACTTTGTTTAAATCCGGCCCCTATCATAAGTGGCTTATGATACATGCTGACATCCACGTTCGACGTCGGACGTTAAAATGCCAGTGCGGCTCGCTGCGTTCGGCGTTCTCTTCCGACTTCTAATTTCCGGATCCCGTCAAACACACTGATTCTGTTTGTTGGACCACTCCAGCTGCACTGTGTAACCATCAACCTGTTTGAATTGCCACGCGCAGATGTCCCCGATCTCGCCCTGGGTGTCATCGTACCAACCTGTCCCGGGGACAGGGTCAGTGATAGCTTCACACAGCTCATGGGAACTTGTTGCTGTGAGGGCGTTTAAAACCGTCAGTCCGCCGAGACATCCGCTACAGCCGGGATACGGCATGACTGCATAGTAGATGCTGTCAACATTGCTGTGGTATCCGCAGTAGCTCTGACAGGAGCGACTTCCGCCCATCACAGAGACGATGCCTCGCTCCAAGAAGACAAAATAAATCGTATCTTTATCATTTTGGGGCGCCGTTCCATTGGAGATCCAATTCTGTAATGCCGTTTGAATCCTCGAATCGCTTACGCTTCTCTTGGGAGCGTCGGCGGTGACGACCGTCGAGCCGATAAAGCTGCCGTGACCAATCGCTTTGCCGGGAACATTATATTCGGAAAGTTGATCGATGAGCGAACTAACCAGGACGTCTGGGAAAAACTTGTTCATCGCTGCCGACAAATCCTTGGCGTCAGCATCGTCTGTCCAGCTTTGCCCCCAGAAGATCGCGAAAACTTTCGCTGCTTCGACGAGCGCTCCTCCGCGATAGGTGAGATTTGCTGCGACCGCTTGCCGAATTTGGGGCTGATAAAGCGGAACAACTCGAATGCATTCGTGTCCAGGGGCCGTCGTCGATAACGTGCGTGGCATTGATTTACCTCCAGTCATATCCTTCGCATCGCAGATGTTCGCTCTCAACTTCTGTGATATTGCTCATCTGTGACCTTTTCCATCCAGTCGACAACTTTTCTATCAAGCGCCTCTTGAATAGCGATGTGTGTCATCGCGGTCGTCGGCGTCGCGCCGTGCCAATGCTTCTCGTTAGGCGCAAACCAGACCACATCACCCGGGCGAATTTCCTCGATCTTACCGCCTTCACGCTGCGCCCATCCGAGACCGGATGTGACAATCAGCGTCTGACCGAGTGGATGTGTATGCCAGGCGGTGCGAGCACCCGGCTCGAATGTAACGCTTGCGCCACGAACACGCGCCGGCTCGGGTGCCTCGAACAACGAATCAATGCGAACCGAACCCGTAAACCAATCAGCCGGCCCCTTGTTTGAAGGCTGTGAACCACTTCTTTTGATTTCCATGTTTCCGGTTCCCTCTTTTTGCTCAACTACTAACGATCAACTTCTTTAAAGAGTCACAGTTCCGCGGAGCACTTCCGCCGCGTATCCGCCGACTCGAACGTTGGTAACCTTCTCACCATCGCGTGACGCGCGAACAAAGATTTCACTCGGTCGCCGGGCTTCGACGCCTTGGTAGATGAAAATCTGCTCGTCAGATTTTGCCACGCCATGCCGCACCAACCAACTGACGGCACAACCAGCAGCTGATCCGGTGGCCGGATCTTCTCCGCCATAAAAAAACATGCGAGCGCGCACTTCGAGCCGGCCTTCGCGTTCCTCCGGAGAAATAAAGTAGCAAAAGCGGGCGCCGGTTCCTTCCAGCAGAGCGCCTGCTTTGACAAGATCAGGCTTCAAGTTTGCCAAAGTCTTCGAATCGCGAATCGGCACAATGGCAAAAGGTAGTCCTGTCGACACGATTTGGCTTGGCCATTCTGCTGCGATTTCCTCACTTCCGAGCACGCTGGCGACTTTGTCCGGCGGCAACGTGGGGCCAAATTCTGGATCGCGCTGACGCATCTCGCCAAAGACATCGCCGGCCACACGATTGCTCGTGTGATTTGAGTCCGTGCTGAATCGGACACCAATTTTACCAACATTCAGGTCAAGGACGATCTCACGGGAAGGCGCGGTACTGTTCAGATACAGCGCTGTGCCCAGCGTCGGATGTCCGGCAAACGGCAACTCTTCCTCCACCGTAAATATGCGGACTCGCTTCCCTTCCTGTGCTTCAACTTGCGGCTGGCGCGGGAGGACGAACGTTGTTTCAGAGAGATTCATCTCGCGCGCAAGGGCCTGCATTTGCTGGTCGGTCAAACCGCGGGCGTCTGTGAAAATGGCGAGCGGATTGCCGGTAAGTGGCGTCCGCGTAAAAACATCAAGCTGAACGAATTCGTAAGTCTCGGACATATTTTCGGTCCAATCTGTCAACTACTAACACTCAACTCTCAACTGTTTTGACTCTCGCGTCTGGTCACGTATCACTTTTTCTTCCGATCTTCACGATTTTCGCGGTGCGTCCATCTTCAAGCGTAATCCAGTCTCCCATGTCCGCGGCCAGCAGCGCTTTGCCGATCGGAGAAATCCAACTGACCGCGTCCGGTTCAACATCGAGTTCGTCAACACCGACAACGGTATAGGTTTCGGTCCGGCTTTTTTTATCTTCTAACGTCACCGTTGCGCCGAAACCAACGCTGTTCGACGCCGGGTCCGGAGGATCGACAACGTGGATCGACGCCAGAATTTGTTCCAATTCGGCCACGCGCGTGCTGATCGTGTTTGCTGCGCGAAGTTTTTGCAGTTCGTCGCACAAATGCTTCGCTCCGCGCGCGGTGATGTAATTGGTCGCGCCCGGGGGCAATCCGGACGCCGAGCGCTTCTGTCCGCTGCGCTCCGGAAGATCGACATCTTCTTTGACGAACGCCCTGCTCATTCAAAAGAGTATCGCACCACCGTTTCCTTTAGCGTTTCAGATTTCGCACAGCCAATGTCAAATAGCCTGCTCGCGAACGCTTTCGGAGTATAGATGCGACCCTGCATCGGCGAGTTCAAGAATCGTCGCGGCAAGTTCTACGATCAGGAATCGCGGTCTAAACATCCGATGCGATTCAGAAATACATTTGAGAGCGCGACGGCCTGCGATCGCTCTGCAGTGAGTCCATTTTCCTTCGTTACCGAGCCGCCTCGGTCAGCTCTCATTTTTCAGCGTGTCAGTGTTTCACGAAGCAAATGTTAAATGTTTAGATCTGACCCCGTCTGCCGTCTCGCTCAATTTCATTCTGCACTCTAGACCTAGCAAACCCCGTATAACATCGGCATAACGACTGCCAGCTGCGTTTAGGCTTGCAACTGTTCGCTCACCAAGATACTCCTTTGTGCCATGACTCGACAACTCATCATCTCCGCGGGCCTGAAATCGGTCGGATACGACGCCATCGCTCATGTGCTTGAGGTAGAGCTTCAAAGCGGGCCGGTCTCCCGCTATTTTGACGTACCTCCGTCAGTGTACGAGGCGTTGAAGTCCGCACCATCCAAGACCCTATATTTCAACGACAACGTGGCAGGGAAGTACGAATCTCGCCCGATAGGCTAGTGCCATTGTCCGGTGCCGCGATTGGTTCGCGGTACTATTTGATTGGCCCGCGTCGTGTCACGTCTTTTGGCAGGACGAGCTTGGCGTGGCGTCCGCGCTGGCACGAACACAACTGACTCATTCCGCGCGCAACGCAATCATGGGCTCAACGCGACTAGCTCTTCGCGCCGGGATCCAGCAGGCTAGAAGCGCGATGCCGAACAAGAGCAAGGCGACACACGTGAAGGTGATCGGATCGGAAGCGCTCACGCCGTACAGCATGCTCTTCATCATGCGCGCGCCGCCGAAGGCGATGAGTAATCCGCCTAGCGAACCGATCGCGGCAAGAAACATTCCTTGTTTCAGAATCAGCTTCTGCACATCGGAGAGCTGTGCGCCGAGCGCCATGCGCAATCCGATCTCGCGCGTGCGTCCCGCGACGACGTGCGACATGACACCGTAAATCCCGACCGCCGCGAGAATCAGGGCGAGCACACCGAAACTGCCGAGCGCGATAGCGGCCATGCGCGCAGGGAAAAGTGATGTGCCCATGTGCTCCTTCAGCGTCTTTGCTGCATATAACGGAAATCGACGGATCGAGCTTTTGCACTTCGCCGCGCAAGGCGCTCAACACCTGCCGCGGATCACTGCGCGTGCGCGCCACCAAAGTGACTGTGCCGCTGTAATCTTGATATAGCGGCGTGTAGACCGCCGGCTTGGGATCTTCGCCTAACGAGTTGTATTTTCCGTCGGGCACGACGCCAACTATCTCGAAGAACGGATTCTTAGGCCCGTGCCAGTTGAAGCGCCGTCCAATCGGGTCCTGCCCATTGAAGAACTTTTTCGCGAATGTCCCGTTTACAATCGCGACGCGACTTTCCTTTTTGTTTTCGTCATCACGAAAATCGCGGCCGCGTAGCGCAATGCCCATGGCATCAAAGTAGCCGGGGCTGGTCTCGATCGGGATCGCGATCGGCAACGTGCTCGCGCCTTTGAACTCTGTGCCTTCGATATAAATCGTGCTGTCGTTGTAATTGAGACCGAGCGGAAGGTAATCGGTCAGCGCGGCATTTTCGATTTGCGGCAAAGCCTGCGCGTGCTCGAGCACTTGCTTCTGAAACGCGCGACCGCGCGCTTCGTTATAGCCTTGCAAGCTGACATCGAACGAAATCGCGACCGCGTTTTCCGGATTAAAGCCGGGCCGCATCTTCTGAGCGGCTTGGAGACTGCGCACAATGAGGCCGGCGCTGATAAGCAGGACTAACGAAAGGCTGATTTGCGCGACAACGAGGAAGTTGCGCAAACGTGAGCGACGGAAGCCAGCCATCGATGATTCGTCTTTCAACGCGGGCACGAGTTGCGGCCTTGACGACTGCAGCGCGGGAATGAGGCTGAAAAGAATTCCCGTCGCGATCGAGAGCAGCAGTGCGAAGCTGAGCACACGCCAGTCCGTGCGCAGATCGAACAGCAAAGTAACGTCGCTCGGCAAGCGAATGCCTCGCACAGCGCTATTGATTGCGGCAGCGAGGAATACGCCGGCCGCGCCACCACTGAGTGAAATGAGAAGACTCTCAGTGAGCAGTTGTCTGACGAGTCGTTGCCGACTTGCGCCGACCGCGAGCCGCACGGCAATTTCCCGCCGTCGTTCCGTCGCGCGCGCGAGGAGCAGACTGGCAAGATTCACGCACGCGAGCAAAATCACGAGCGCACCCACGGCTGCGAGCACTCCAGTGAAGGCGAAGACAGAATTCGCAATATCGGGAATGAACAAGCCGGGTTTGCCGAGCCGGATGCCGCGGCCGACGTTCTGCGGATAATCCTGCGCGAGTTTCGCGGTCAGCGTCTCGAGCGCAGCCTTCGCTTCGGCGAACGACACGCCGGGTTTCAACCGGCCAACGGTGAAGAGATTGTTCGAGTCGCGCTTGTCGATCCACGTGCTCCCGGGTTCGATCGTCTTCGCCATCATTATCGGAATGAACATCTCCGGATCGTAGGCGACTTCGGTGCCAATAAATCCTTTCGGCCCGACGCCGATAACGGTGAACGGGCGGCTGTTGAACTCAACCGTCTTCCCCACGATCGCCGGATTGCCGCCGAAGCGGTGTTGCCAGCAGTTATAACTAATCACGGCAACCGGATGTGAATCAGGGGTCTGATCTTCTTCGGGCAAAAATGCACGCCCGAGCATCGGCTTCACGCCGAGAACATCGAAGTAATTTCCGGAAACGAGATACCCCCAGACGCGCTGGCTGGAGTTGTTGACTGTGAGACTGCTGACGACAACGCGATAAACAAACAAACCGGAAAAGACGGTGTTACGATCGCGGTAATCTTTGTAATTCGGATACGACTGCAGCGACCAATCCGCGCCGTTGTGCAGTGTGCCGTAAAGCTCGACCAACTGCGAAGGCTCCTTCACTGCGAGCGGCCGCAGAAAAGCCGTATCGACCAAACTAAAGATCGAAGTGTTAGCCCCGATGCCAAGCGCCATCGAAATGATGGCGAGCGCGGCAAAGCCAGGTTGTTTCATCAGTTGGCGAAAGCCGAAGCGGATATCCTGCAAAAGTGTTTCCATAAGTGCGCGAGCTTCTGCATTGTCAGATGCAGCGCGGGCGCGCTTTGGATTCAGGAAATTCGCACGCGAATTCTCTTGGGCGGAGAAAAACACAGCCCGGGCGTTCCGACAAATGACAGCAACTGATGCGGGCGTTAGGCAGCGGGAGCGCTTTTCCTTCGCTTACTTGCGAAGGCGATCGCGGCGCTGAATACCGCCGGGTTGAACGTGATCGAAAGCAGGGCTCCTGCGACAATCAGGTTCAAACCTTCCGCGGGAAGCAGACTCAGCTTCACCCCGAGGGCGGCAAGGATAAAAGAAAATTCACCAATCTGGGCGAGCGCAGCGGAGACAATCAGTGCTGTTCGGGTCGAACCTCCCAGCGCTCGAACAATCCCGAAGGCAGCTAACGACTTTCCAAATACGATAATCGCGAGCACGGCCAGAACCTGAAGTGGTTGCCGAACCAGGATCGAAGGATCGAACAGCATTCCCACGGCAACGAAAAACAAAACCGTGAAAGCATCCTGGAGCGGCTGAAGATCTTTGGCTGCGCGGTGACTTAGATCTGATTCGTTCACGACCACTCCGGCGAAGAACGCGCCCAGGGCAAAAGAAACGCCGAAGAGTTTGGCAGAACCAAACGCCACGCCGAGGGCTAGCGCGATCACCGCAAGAGTGAACAATTCGCGAGAGCCGGTCCGTTCCACGTGGGCTAGGAGCCACGGAAAAAATCGCACACCTGCGAAAAGCATTAGCGCGATGAAGACCATGACCTTTCCAATCGTTATCCCGAGCGCCGGCCAGAAACTTCCTGTATCGATGTTATCGAGCGGGTGTCCACCCATCACTCCCGCCAGCGCTGGCAACAGCACGAGCGTGAGCACCATCAGGAGATCTTCCACTACCAGCCAGCCGATCGCGATTCGTCCGTCGCTCGACTTGATCATGTTCCGATCCTCGAGTGCGCGCAGCAAAACGACTGTGCTTGCGACCGATAACGACAATCCAAATATGATTCCCGCGCCTAACGACCATCCCCACAAGCTCGCCAGACCAGCGCCGAGCGTTGTCGCCACCACAATTTGCGTGAACGCGCCCGGCAACGCCATGCCGCGCACGGCGATAAGATCTCGTACGGAAAAATGGGTGCCGACTCCGAACATGAGCAGGATGACGCCGATCTCTGCCAGTTGCGGAGCAAGGTGTGCGTCGGCGACGAAGCCGGGCGTGAACGGACCGACCACGATACCAGCCAAAAGATATCCAACCAGTGGCGTCAAACGCAGTCGCACGGCCAGCAATCCACCCACAAATGCAAAGGCCAGGCTGACAGCGATCGTCGCGATCAGGGGAACATCTTGAGTGGTGATTGCTGCTAACACTCAGATTGATCGCACTTCCACTCTCGAAACGCGAGAGCAGCTGTAAGGCGCGATTTCTGCCGCGAAAACCGATTGTCAATACCTTCCCAAAGACCGCCTGGCGAGTGAATTGGTTACAATTTTCTCCGTGGTGAAATGCGGCGCGCGATTCGGGTTCGACATACACCGCCCGAACCTTTGAACGTGGCTAACAGCGCTCACGTCCAATTCAACATGAAACATTTCATCGGCATTCTTCCGCTACTTCTCAGCCTCGCGCTAATGGTGGGATGCGCGAGCGACTTTCAATCGACCGAGTCAGGATCGACCTATGATTATTCCGTAACGGCGAACGACCCGCCGCCAACAGTCTCCTCGCCTGACACGACTGCTCAGGACGCGATTGATCGGATGAACCAGCAAATGGCTACCGACGCAGCCAATGCAGCGGCCCAGCAGCAATTCCTTGCCGGCATGGCAGCTGCTCAGGAAACGATGAATAACGCCAACAATCAGGCACCGTCGAACTGACAACGCAGCTTTCGTTTCGAGTTTCTCTTATTACATCAGACTCCAGGCAGGTCTACTTCGGTGCCGAGCCAGGTTGCTCTGCCGGGTTGTTATCTTTCGCGGTTGTTTGCAGACTTCCTTTCCGTGGTTTGCAAACGTAAGGCCAGCTTCTGGTGATTTGCTGATCGGACGATCAGATTTTGTTAGGTCGCGCCGAAGGCAAATGTTAAATGTTTAGATCTGACCCCGGTTTTCTTTCCCGCTAGCGAGCAGCGTTAGCGACGCTTGCGCAAAGTACGTCGCTGGGGGCCGGCGCTGACGTCTGGAACTTCTTCACCGAGGGCAGTGGCTAAATCGATTTGATGGTCCTGCTCTTGCACGAGGATCTCGCGAATCTGTTCAGCCATCGCGTATTCTCCAAGCGCTTCACACTGCGGGATGCGATCGCGATAATTACGAATGGTTTCATTTTCATTGTCGAGATCGTAGCGGAGCATGTCTCTCGCGTTTTTCGATGTGCGGACCGGCTTCGGACTAGTCACCGGCATTTTGCCGAGGTAATCGATCTGCCGCGAGAGGATCAGGGCATGATCGAGCTCTTGCTTGGCGTGGATTTCGAGCTGAGCGGCGATGTCCATGTATTGGGCGCCGCTGAGCACCTGGGAATAGACGACGTAGGCGATGATGGCTTGATATTCGCGGGCCAGGTCTTCGTTCAACAGCTCCGCGAGACGGTCGCGGGAGATTTCGTTGGATTTTTGTTCAGGCATTTGATTCCTCCTTTAGATTGAAAGACAAATTATAAGTTAGAGCGCTTTGGGCGCACCGCTAGTTCCGCGTTGCAGTTAGCCGAGTTAATGCAGCGGCTTGGACATAAAAATTGCGGCCGCTCGTCACGATGGACCAGCTATGGACGCTCGCGACGACCTGGTATTCGACGCGCTTACAGGAGAACTCGCGGCGTCCGCAACCCGATGAGGTGCGTTCCGTCTTCGCCGGCCTCGGCTTAGTTGGTGACTTTTGGGATTCGCAGTCGGATACTTTCGGCTAACGGATTGGCTTTTTCACTCCGGCCCTATTGTTTCGGAAAGTGTCGATAGTAACCTCTGACCTTTTCTGCCTAGGTTCTGCCCCTTTCTGCCTTGTTCCGACGCCACGAACAGCATGTGAGCTCATGACTTCCTGAGCAGTCACGCCTGTGGCAATGCGGTCGCCGATTTCCCGGTCGATGTTGCGCCAGTATTCGAGCGCTCGTGCTAGCACCGGCGCAGATACACCTTTCTTCATATGCCCAACAACGTTGGATACAAGCCGACCGCGCGCCGCATCGTCCATCACTTTCCGCACCAACGTCCCTGCTTGTCCCCAATCGTCGTCATCCTTACGCCTGGTGTAGGCTGCATGAATAAATTCGCCGCTCGCCTCCCACTTCTCCACATAAGGAAAGTGCTGCGCATCAGCCGCTGGGCCGCCTTTCGAGTTAGGCGCGTAGACCGGATCGGACACATTTTGGACCCGCATTTGTCCGTCTTTGCTGTAGCTATGGAAGGGGCACTTTGGCGCATTGACTGGAATCTGCTTGTAGTTAACGCCTAGCCGGGCACGGTGCGCGTCGGCATAGGAGAAGAGTCGGGCCAATAACATCTTGTCCGGACTGGAACCTATACCGGGCACCATGTTGTTAGGCTCGAACGCCGCCTGTTCGATCTCCGTATGAAAGTCGGTCGGGTTACGGGTGAGCGCCAGCCGTCCGACTTCATGTAATGGATAGTCTCCCTGCGGCCACACTTTGGTTAGATCAAAAGGATTGAATCGATAGGTCTTCGCCTGTTCAAAAGGCATGACCTGCACCTTGAGAGTCCATGTTGGATACTCACCGCGTTTGATCGCGTCGAACAGATCACGCCGATGATAGTCACCATCCTGCCCTGCCAGACGATCAGCTTGTTCCTGCGTCAGGAAATCGTTACCTTGGTCGGTCTTAAAATGATACTTAACCCAGAACCGCTCGCCTTTCGCGTTGACCCACATGTATGTATGGCTGGAGTAACCATTCATGTGTCGCCACGTTTTCGGAATGCCACGGTCCCCAAAGAGGATCGTGACCTGATGCGCTGACTCGGGGGAGAGCGTCCAGAAGTCCCACTGCATATCGTTATCCCGTAAACCGCTGTCTGCGCGCCGCTTCTGCGAGCGGATAAAATGCTGGAACTTCATCGGATCGCGGACGAAAAAGACCGGAGTGTTATTACCAACCAGGTCGTAGTTGCCTTCACTCGTGTAGAACTTCAGCGCGAAACCGCGGGGGTCTCTCCAGGTGTCAGGGCTACCCTGCTCACCAGCGACGGTGGAGAATCGAATCAAGACGTCGGTCTTTGCTCTGGGCTGGAACACGGCGGCCTTGGTATAGGCGTTGACGTCATTAGTAACGGTAAAATGTCCGAAAGCTCCGGCGCCTTTTGCGTGTGGCTGGCGCTCGGTTTGGAACGCAACTCCGCTTATCCGCGCAGGTGCCTGCGTGGAAAGTAAACTCTGACCCCTTTTGTTTCGGTTAACGGATTCGCTTCGTTTTGCGTTTTCATCAGTTCCTGGTCCTTCAAGTCCTCCCCAGTTTTCCGCTTGAAGCGCTTCAGTTTTTCGCCTTCGGAAATGTTAAATGTTTAGATCTGACCCCGCTTCTCGCGCTTCTCTTCTTTTTGCTGCCAGCAAAGGCAAAAGCTGAACAGACCGCAAACTCGCGAGCGCTCGTCCACGACCGGCATTTCGAAAAATCAAAGTTTACGCAGCAGCGCCTGAAAGCGAGGCTCGTTGCGAACTGCATCCCAATCAGAGTCGTTCTCCACCCACTCGCGCTGTCCAAATCCATTTTGGATCGCCTTATCCAAGTGATCCAGCGCCTCATCAGTCGATCCTGCCAGAGCATGAACGCACCCGACATTATACAAAACGCCTGAATCTTCTGGATCAATGGTCGACGCTCGTCGCGCTCGTTCTGTGGCTTCCTCTCGTTGGCACAATCGCATCAACGCGCCCGCGCTAAGATACCAGGCGCGGGCATCATCAGGGTTCAGTTCCAAATGCGCGTCAGCCAACTTCACGCCGAGCCGCGACGCTTCCAATGCTTCGTCACGCCGGCCGAGCTTCACCAACGCTTCCGCTGATAAGTAAATAGCCTGATAATCCTCGGGCCGCACCCGCCATGCGTCTCGGTAATGCGAAACCGCTTCTTCGAGTTTTCCTTCGGTAAAGCAAGCGCGACCATAGAAGTAGTGCGCCTCGTAAAGCATCGGATTTAACCGAAGTGCGGATTCAAATTCTCGGCGCGCCTTATCATACTGCCGGCGCAGCGTCAAGGCTAAGGCGCGCGAGGTGTGCGCCTCGGCGCTTTCGGAATCAAGTTCCAGTGCCCTTCTGCTCGAGGCACCCGCTTCTTCGAGATTCGCATTGCTCGCATCCCAGTACATATAAAGAAACGAGCAGCAATCGGCGATGCCGGCGTGGGCGCGGACGAAGTTGGGGTCAATTTCTATGGCGCGATCCAACATCCGGCGGGCATATTGCATGCCGGAGCGGCGAAACTGGTGGAAGGCTTGCCGGCCGCGCAAATAATACTCGTAGGCCTGCACGTTTTCCGTCGGCGTTTTTTCAATCGCACGTTTTTCGTCCTCGCCCAGCACGACTCGCAACGCGCGCACGATGTTTTCGGCAATTTGATCCTGGATCTCGAACACGTCCTCCAGCTGACGATCGTAGCGTTCCGACCACAAATGATAGCCGTTGGCAACGTTGACGAGCTGCGCAGTCACCCGCAGTCTGTTGCCTGCTTTTCGCACACTGCCTTCCACCACGGAGTTTACCTTCAGCTTGCGACCAACCTCGCCGATGTCCTCGTTTTTCCCCTTAAAAGCAAACGAGGATGTCCTGGCCGCCACCCGAAGCGCTTTAATTTTCGTGAGCGCATTGATGATCTCCTCAGCAATACCATCGCTGAAAAATTCATTCTCCGGATCGTTGCTCATGTTGACGAAAGCAAGAACGGCAATGCTTTTTTCAGGCACTTCTTGAGCAGCACTTGAGGGGGCGACCGGCGCTTTGGCTGGCGCCGACCGACTGGACAACCTTCGTGGCGCATCTGGATTGCCCAGTTCTGCATTGTAAAGGTTCACAACGCCGAGTTTCACGCCATGTTTGACTTCGACTTCGCCCAGCTCGTGCAGCAACGGCTGCCAAAGAGTGTCTTGCGCAAGATCGTCGGCGACACGTTTTGAAATCAGGATATGGCCCGCATCGGCGCAATCCATCACCCGCTGCGCAAAATTGATTCCGGCGCCGGCGACATTCACGCGGTCATTCACGTCGGTTACTTGATTGACCGGTCCGCTGTGCACACCCATGCGCACCCGAACCTGCGGATGATTCTTCAGCGCTCTGGCAATCTCCATCGCGCAGTGAACGGGTTCCTCCGGACTCTGGAAAAAGACAAGCGCCATCCCGTCCCCACTCGGGATGCGGATCAGTTTTCCTCCGGCATCGCTCTTCGCAAACTGCGGTGTCCTGCGCACAACCTCGTTGAGCTGTTGCAATACTTCCCGCTGCTCGTTCACCAGTAGCTTTGAGTAAGCCACCACATCGATAAACAAAACGTGCGCCGTTTGCATCTGGCTGGCTTCTTTGGTTGCGATGCTCATGAGACAAATAACTCTACGCAGGAGTGGAGAGCGGCTCTACCTCAATTTTCCAATGTTTAAACGTGCGATCAGATTTGAGACGCTTACAAGAGAACTCACCGACGGCGTCACTTTAACTGTTGGCGGAACAATTCTTGGGCGACTCCCCGGCGGAACCACGTTCACAGTCATCAGCAACACCCGCGGCCACACCTATCGCCGGGACCCTTGCCAATCTCCCCGATGCCTCGATAACAACGATCTTACGCTTACCGTAGTGCGGTAGCGATAACCGTTAGTGCTGCGGTTGACGCAGCGAATCCTGGACCGAATTGGGTAATTTGTCGGCGTTCCGCAGCAAAACACTCACTTGCCAAATTTCCGAGTCGCTCAGTTTCTGGTTGAACCTCGGCATGGCGCTGAAACGGACCCCGTTTTTCACTACCCAGTGAGTCGCGCCTACCGGATCGTCGATTACGCCCGTACCTGGCGGAAGCAGGTGCGGCGGGTGCGGATAAAACCCCTTCGCGCCACTCGACCCCTGGTCCAGTTTTCCGTGACACCCTGCGCAGGCGTTCATATATATTTTGGCGCCTGCCAGAAGATTGGTCTCGTCCGCCGGTAACGGCGATGGATCGTTCGCACTCTTGCCAATCGACGCGGTAATAGCCGCGCCCGCGATGGTCTCCTCCAACGGCAATTGTTTGGTGTCCGTTCCCATGAAAATTCCGCCGCGTGTCACAAAAAGATAGCTGGCCAGCACAACGAGCCCGATTCCAACGACAACCCCGAGAAAAAACTTAATCATGGTTTAATGACGCGGAGGTAACGAAAAAATAAAGGAGTTTTCCGCTTCCCGGTTTCTCTACGTTGCCTCGCGCACCGCCGCTCGGACCAGCTGCCCATTCTGAATAGATATTAAGTCTGCCGTGGGGCCCGCCCGATGAGAACCGTTCCATTTTCGCGGGCGTCAGCTTACGAGGCATGCAGGCGGGCCCGCGTGGCCCAATCGCGCGTGCGGAGTTACGTCTTTGTTGATCTTCGTTCTGAGTCTTTCTACTTCATAACTGAAACTCACTCGCTGCCCAACGCTCATTCATTGCTACCCTCGCAACTTTGCCTTGATCACTCGCACTGCCTCGTCCTTGCGCCAGCTACCCTAGCTGCGTTGCCGTCTACCCGCGCGATTCCCGATCGCGACGTGTTCTATGTTGCTCCTCCCGTTCGCTCCATTCTTACTTCTTAATTGAAACTCGCTCGTTGCCCGCACTCGCTCGCTGCTACCATCGCAGCTTTTCCTTCTATGTCGCTCATCCCACTCGCTCCATTCTTACTTCGTTCATGGAATCCGCAGTCGGATAGTTTCGGCTAACGAATTCGCTGATGCTAAATGACGCCGGCGATTCCATCGCGTGTTCGGAGCGTGTACGCGGCGCACGCGATCGTTGAAACCGGGCTTGAGGCCGACCGTCAACCCGGTATCCTCGCACGGCATGCATCGTGACCATCAGCGTTGGTACTCGCACCGTCTCAATCGGGACATGGGCGTCGCCATTTACGGCAATTACGGCGCGCCCATCCTCGCCTTCCCGACGAGCTGCGGCGACGAGTGGGAGCAGGAAGGTCAGGGCATGATCCGCACCCTCAGCCCGTATCTGGAGCAGGGGCGCATCCGAATCTTCTGCATCAACGGCGTGCAGAGCGATTCGTTCGCAAACAAGGGAGCGCATCCCGTTCCATCGGAGCTGGATGCAGGCGCAATACGACGCCTATGTGGCGAACGAAGTCTTCCCATTCATCGACTCCCAGTGCCAGACGCCGGGCATCGGGATCGCCACCTGGGCGCATCGCTCGGCGCCTATCACGCGGCCAACACCCTCTTCAAGCATCCCGACCACGTGAAGCGCTGCTACGCGCTCTCCGGCGTCTACGATATGCGCGACTCGATGGACGGGATGTACGACGACAACTTCTACTTCAATAACCCGGTCGACTATATGGCCAACCAGAACGATCCCTGGTTTCTCCACCAGTACGCGAGTTGCGACATCCGGCTCGTGACCGGCTGTGGCCCGTGGGAGAACAGCGGCCCGACCTACCGAATGTCCGAGATGCTCAGGAATCGCGGCATTGCTCATCATCTAGACGACTGGGGCCCGGAAGGCGGACACGAATGGCCCTACTGGCATCACCAGATGTGGGAATACGTGGGCGCGCATTTCTAGAGGCCGAACACAGTAGTCTGTTGCCCTGACGACAGGTCTGCGGGTTCAGGCGGACCCGAAACACATTGACTTTCGCCGCGCTGCGGACTATCAGGCGCTAACGCCCAGCAAGCGAGCATCCGGTTTCTCAACCGGTTCGGCGGCAATAGCAACGACCGTTGTCCGTCGCGGTTTAAACATTGGGCATGGTCCGCTCACACACACGGGGTATTCCTCGTGAATTAGAAAACAAAAAAATAATGAAAACAAAAACAATTGGTTTGGGCGTGCTGCTTTCAGTCGCGGCAGCCGCAATGTGTTTCGCGAGCAACCCAACGTTGGGCACGTGGAAACTGAACGAAAGCAAATCCACTTTCGGCGACGGCGCCGGTAAACCCACGCTGGTGGTGTGGGAGAAACTTGGCGACCAGCACAAATGCACGGTCGACGGAACTGACGCTGACGGTAAGAAAACTCACAGCGAGTGGACCGGAAAGATGGACGGCAAATTCTATGCGATCACCGGCGAGCCGCAGGCCGACCAACGCTCATTCAAGAAGAGTGATGACAATACCATCGCGATGGTGACTCAGAAAGATGGCAAGACTGTTGGTGACGGTACGATCGTCGTGGCCGCCGATCGAAAAAGCCGAACGGTTACAAGCACGATGACGAACGCCAAGGGCGTGAAGGTCACGAGTACGTTAGCTTACGATAAGTCGTAACCTGTAATTCGGCGGTAAATGCCTGCGCATTTTCTGCCGACGATAGGTTGAATTAACAGCGGCCGAACGTGAAGGCGTTCGGCCGTTTTTCTTCACATCGTCGCTTCGAGCACCAAAAGAATATTTCCGGCGGGATCTTTGAACCAAGCGATCGTCGGACCCACTCTCTCAACCTGGTTCACCGGCGAATACAAGAAGAGCGGCAAGAAGCTCGACATGGGTAAAGGTTGCGTCCGCTTCAAATCGTTGGAGGACCTGGCTCTCGACGTACGGTTCGCAGGGCGCGAACTTTACGGCGGGAGGCCACGAGCTGTGGCGAGTTGGTCTAGGGAAGCCGGCGCCCGGGTTTTGGTGAAAACCGGTCGGTCGCACCGTTGCGCGCGTGTCCGTGGAGGAGCACATGGCCAATTACCAGGCGGCGAGAGCGCTCATTGGCGAGGGAAAGAGCAGCGCAAAGAAGGGCGCCAGGAAACCCGCTGCGGTGAAGAAGGCGAAACCAAAGTTTCAGAATTAATGCTGCGTCCATGCGCAATGCTCCTGTAACAAAAGGTGATCGACCTTGATGTTTGCCTGGACTGGTCAGAGACTCGGTCCAGCCTCTCATCCCCCGAAGCATTCGTGAAAGTTGCCCATGCTTTTGATCCTTATTCGATTCCCAAAGGTGGAGTCGAAGCGAGATGTCACGTGCTTCGCGATACAGAGCGGACCGCGTTAGTTAACTTCTGCGTTGATTCGTTGCCAGACTGCTACATCACACAAGCGACTCTGCGTGAGAGAGTCGATGCCACGGGCAAATCGCCTTCTGAGATTCTTGCGAACAGACTTCCCAACCCGGGAAGCGTGATGTCGGGTGATTTTGGAGAGATCATTACCCTGTTCTTTCTAGGCAGCGAACGCGACGAAAAAGTAGAGCTAATCAAGAAATGGCGCTATAAGCAGGATCGAAAGAAGCCCGCTCCTCATTCGGACGTAATAATTCTTCACCGCGAGTCAGAGAAGAAACCCTCTAAGAACGACTTCGTGATTAGCGCAGAAACGAAGCAAAAGGCAACGAATAGCGCTTTCGAGCCAATTCCGACTGCAATAGTGGGGCTGACTCTTGATCAGACGGGAAGACTCGCGCGGACACTCGCGTGGCTGCGTGAAAAAGCCATAGATCATGGCACTAGCCAAGAAGTGGCGCTTATTTGAACGCTTCACGCATGACCTTTCAGTCGCGTATTCCAAACTCTACAAAGCCGTGGCGATTATTGATCGGGCCTTGCTCGACCGCGAACTCATCCGGCAGCCCTGTCCCGCGACCAACGCCTCATTTGAGGTCGTTGTAATTGGAATTAATGACTTGAAGGCCTTCTACGAGACAGTTTTTGGTCGTGCGCTTAAGGAGGCTAAAACGTGAACGCGCGTTTGGTAAATATGATGGCACAGATGGAGTCCTGGGAGGCCGCCAATGAGTTCGGAATCCCGGAAATTTCTTGGGCCGATTACGATGCGCGGAAACGCAGTGACGATCTCTACATTTCTTGTATTGCCAATATTTTTGACGCGCTTCGGGTAGACAACGAAGAGGAAAGACTACATCAACTCGATTCGCTTGCGAAGGTTTTGGTTATTTATTCACGCAGCGCTGCGGTCAAACATCTAAGTGGAATCGAGCGCACGTTGAACCAACTTTATAGCGCTGGGCTGTATTATCTCGCGGACCGCCCGGCAACAGCGAATTTTTTGAGCCGTAGGCTGGTGCTTCTTGGTCAACCACTGGAGGAAGAACTGTTCCTACGCGATTTCTTGGCACATGATCTCGGGGGAGAACGGCGCCTTACCGAGCGACTTCGTGGATTCATGGCCAGCGGGGATGCTCAGTTGCTGGAGGAGCTTACAGCTGATTTCGACGCGCGGACCAAGGCTGGCTTGCTCGACGACCCACGAAAGTTCATCGCTGCTACGCTCGCGAGGCTTGCACTCCGTCGTTTCTCCGAAACGAATGTTTGGCGAAATCTTCAAGAACACTCCACCTCCGTTAATCCGGAATTGTGGCGGCAATTTTTCTTCAACCCACGTTCCTTTCCTATGTGGGAACTGCTGCCTTCGCAGATGACAGCACTAAGAAGTGGTTTGTTGGCACCGGATGTGGAGGCAGTCAGTCTTCAGATGCCAACCTCGGCCGGGAAAACCTCGATGTGCGAGTTACTGATCTTTGACGAAGTAACGCGAAATCGGCGCGTGCTTTTTCTCGTACCGTTTCGCGCTTTAGCCGCAGAGATTGCGTCTGGAATGTCGGGTCGTCTATCCGCCGCCGGTGTAAGCGTTATTGCCAGCTACGGAGGAAACCTCCCTACACGTTCGGAGACGACATCGGTTGAAACAGCTGACGTGCTCATCGTCACCCCCGAGAAATTCTCAGCTCTTAGCCAAGTCGTGCCGCAGCTCGATCAGAGCTTTCCAACAGTGATTTGTGATGAGGGCCATTTGATTGACGATGATAGCCGAGGACTACCGTACGAGCTTCTCCTAACAAGGCTTCGTTCACGTGCTGGCGGCGCAAAACGAAAAATAGTCTTTATGTCGGCAATTGTGCCCAACGTCTCGGATATTCACGCCTGGCTAGGTGGCACTGAGGACACGCTAGCGCGCTCAAACTACAGACCTGTCGAAACTGATTATGCGTTCCTCAAGGCGACGACGGGAGATCGATGGATGCTAGATGTGAATCCGATTTATCCACGCCCACGCAGTTACTTCCTCAAGGATTTTTTGGTAGCTGACGATTTCCGCTTTGCCAATCCGGATTCCGGGCGACGAAAGTTATTAGATAATTGGAAATCCCTTGGCTCTCTGACTTGCGCCTCGGCCCTGCGAGCCCGCCGCAACGGACCCGTCGCAGTTTTCACGACAACACGAGGCGATCAGGGTGTTAATGGTTTATCGCGCAAGTTGCTCGATTTTTGCGAATCGGGCGCAACAGTCGCCAATGGCGCACCTCAACTTTCCAATCGCGCTCCGCTCGTGCACGAGTACGTAGCATTCTTGCTGGGCCTCGACCACCGCCTAAGTCGATTGCTTGCACATGGAATTGGATTCCATCACGGCCGATTGCCGCAAGAACTTCGTCGAACGATGGAAGAAAGCATCGCTGACGGGACAATAACAATTCTAGTGTGCACCGGCACGCTCGCGGAAGGCGTCAACCTCCCGATCCGCACTCTCGTAGTGCACACTTTCAAGCGCTATAACGAAGCCACCAACGCCACGAGCTTTATCTCCCGCCGGAGCATGAAGAACATCATCGGTCGCGCGGGGCGTGCCGGGAAAGAAACACGTGGGCGAATCGTTTTCGCAAATCAGGGAGACCGGACGACGATACTGCAAGTGCTTCGTGAAATTGGCCTGGAGCCTGCGGTTGGTCGACTGTACAGACTGATCGAACGCATCGAAGAACACTTTCGACAACATCAGATACCGTTGACAAACGAAGTCTTACAACAGCAGCAGCCTTGGTTTCTTTCACTGATCGATAGTATCGACCACGCCATCATCGATCTGGTCCCAGAGGATACGACAACTGATCAAATTGAAGGGGCCATTGACGAATTGCTAGACCGCACGTTGGCAAAACACGAATCCAATTCGTCCGCTTTCAGAGAGACGCTGCATGCCGTTTTCCGGTTGCGTGGAACAAGCCTTAAGGAAGCAATCCCCCGCGACTCATGGCCCGTATTGAAAAAAAGTGGTGCTTCGCCGCAACTGTGGAAAGCGGTGAACGATGCCGCTCTTCTCGAGAATGAGTTATGGGGAACGCTCGAGAATGCGACCGATCCCGCGTGGCGAGATCAAATTATTCTACCATTACTCGCCTTTAGTCAGAGGACAGATGAAATATCCGCGCCATTGATTGTTCAGGTAATCGAGGGGTGGCTTAGCGGCCGCACCTACATCGAGATCGCACAGGCATCGGGGGCCGATGTGGACGAAGTGCTTTTTGCAATCTGCGAGGAAATTGGCTTTCGACTTCAAGACAACATTTCGAAATTGGGTCAACTAGCTTTGGCGCGTCGTGGCGCCGACAACGTAAGCGAGACAGCTCAAGCGTGGCCCTCGCTTCTCCAGTATGGGCTTGGAACGTTGCAACAGTTAGATCTATACGAAAGCGGAGCAACCGATCGACTTGCAGTGTGGGGAATTCAACGCTTCCTCGATAATGAGCAAACCCAACTTCGGGGCGGCATACTCGTGCGATATCTCCGGGCCAATGCTGCAGCTGTAAGAGCGACACTGGCCGAGGATCGACGTGTGCCGCGTTTGTGCGCGGAGCGGCTCATCAATGAACTCCGAATTCAGTAAACATCTTCTGCGCGAAGGGCGCATCAGCAAGATTCGGAACGTCTAACCAACATTATTCCGTTCGTTCCGCGATTCTGCTGTTGCAAGCTCTGTCGCCTTTTCCTGCGTTCCCAAAATGATCGTTCACCTCGTCGACGGCACTTATGAACTCTTCCGTCACTTCTATGGCTTGCGCCGGTTTACCCACGTAAAAGGCTCCGCCTCACGTGGTGTCGACCGCCCTTACGGCGCTGTCGTCGGCGTGCTGCAGACCGTGCTCCAAATGATCGACCCCGTAAAAGGCTCCGCCTCACGTGGTCAGAGCGTAGAAGGCTTGGACTCACACGGTCAGGGTGACACGTATATCGGCGTCGCCACCGACCACGTGATCGAGTCGTTTCGCAATCGGCTTTGGCCGGACTACAAGACCGGCGACGGCATTGAGCCCGCGCTGCTCGCGCAATTTCATCCACTCGAGGAGGCGCTCGCGGCGATGGGTGTTGTCGTGTGGCCGATGATCGAGCTCGAAGCCGATGATGCGCTCGCTTCGGCCGCGCATATCGCGTCGAGGGACAAGAAGGTCGAGAAAGTCGCCATCTGGACGCCCGATAAGGATCTGGCGCAATGCGTGCGAGGTACCCGCGTGGTGCAGATCGACGGCCGGCGCAAAACGATTCGCGATGCGGCCGGGATACGCGAAAAGTTCGGCGTCAGCCCACAGCTCATTCCGGACCTGCTCGCGCTCGTGGGCGATGCGGCCGACGGGTACCCGGGCATCCCTGGGATCGGCGCCAGGACCGCCGCCCAGCTTTTGAATCGCTACGGTCAGATCGAAAACTTCCCGTCAAACGTTCTCGGCGAACAGCGTAAGCTCGCACTGCTCTTCAAGAAACTCGCGACGCTGCGCACCGATGCGCCACTCTTTAAGAAGGTCGAGACGCTGCGCTGGCGCGGTGCGACTCCAGCGTTCGCGGCGTGGGCCGAACGGATGAAAGCGCCGCGGCTACTCGAGCGTTGCGAAAAGGCTGCGATCGAAAAGGGGCAGAGCTAAGTATTGACGCAAAACAAATGGATAAATGATTGCCCCGCTGTCTCCTCAGAAAAACATCGCCGCACAGGATCGCCTCAGTTAGAAAAAACCCGTGCCGGAATCTGACGAAAATATTCGCCTCGAGATCCGGCATGTTCTCTTCATCGACATTGTCGGTTACTCGAAGCTCCTGGTCGAGGAACAGAAGGAGCGCCTCGGCCAACTGACATCGATCGTGCTCGGGACAGCGCAGGTGCGCGACTCGAGAGACGAACAACTCGTTAGGCTGCCGACCGGCGACGGCATGGCGCTGGTCTTTCGCCATAGCCCGGAAGAGCCAGCGCATTGCGCGCTGGAGATCGCAGAAGCGCTCCTGAAGCACCCGGAACTTCCCGTGCGCATGGGCATTCACAGCGGACCGGTGAGTGAGGTGACCGACGTAAGCGGGCGGACCAACATCGCCGGGGCCGGCATCAACATGGCGCAGCGGGTCATGGATTGCGGTGACGCCGGGCACATCCTCCTCTCCCAGCACGTGGCGGATGATCTGATCCAATACCGCCAATGGGCCCCGCGTCTGCGCGACCTCGGCGAATGCGAGGTGAAGCACGGCGTCCGACTCCATTTGGTCAATCTCTACGCCGAGCCGCTGGGCAACGCCGCAGTCCCGCAAAAGTTTCAGCAGACCAGGCCAAAGCCCGTCGCCGAACAGCCGGCGCGACGCAGCAGTGTCGGGTGGATCGCCGCCCTCGTGCTGGCCGCGATCCTCGCGGTCAGCGGAGTTTACTATTTCACGCATCGAACAGCTGCCATTCCCGAAAGATCGATCGCGGTGCTGCCGATGACCAATTCCACGGGCGACCCAGCTAACGAGTATTTCTCCGACGGCATGTCGGAAGAATTCATCTCTTCGCTCTCGCGTTTGCGCGACCTCAAAGTCATCGGGCGCACCTCGTCGTTTCAGTTCAAAGGCAAGACGGACGACAGCAAGACGATCGGCGAAAAGCTCGGCGTCTATTATCTGCTCGAAGGCAGCGTGCGGAAATCGGCCGATCGGGTGCGCATCGCGGTGGAGCTGATCAAGTCCGGAGACGGCGCCAGTGTATGGTCGGAAACCTACGACCGCGAACTGAAAGACATCTTCGCGGTGCAATCGGAAATCGCGGGCGCGGTGGCGAAACAACTCAAGGTCGCGCTCCTGGGGAACAACGGGCAGGCCGCGCAATTAACCGCAGCGACCGCGCCGCAAAATGTCGAGGCTTACAATGCCCTTTTGCAGGGAAATTTTCATTTCTATCTGCGCACCGCGGACGATTTCCGCAAGGCGATCGGCTACTACGAGGAGGCGATCCGGCTCGATCCGCGTTACGCGCTCGCCTATGCGAAACTAACACCCCCGGCGGTAAACCTGGTCACCGGCTTCGGCCATATCGCGACGAAAGAAAAAGAAGAGGCGATGGCAAAAGCCCGTGCTTCGGCCAAACGCGCGCTCGAATTGGATCCGAACCTGTCCGAGGCGCATTTGGCGCAAGCTATAATCCTTGAGCTTTTCGACTTTAATTTGGCCGGAGCCGAAGCGGAATACCGCCGCGCCCTCGAACTCGCGCCGCAGAATCCGCACGTTTTAAACGATCTCGCCCTTCTGATGGCCAAACTTGGCAGACTGGACGAAGCGGTCGCGCTCACGCAGCGGGCGATAGCCCTGGATCCGTTACGCGGCACTTTTCAATTCGCCGTCGCGCAGTATCTCATCGCGCTACGTCGCTACGATGAGGCCGAGGCCGCGCTGCGGAGAGCTATCGAATTGGAGCCACGATCCGCCGCAAACTACGTCGGGCTGGCGATAATTGAGATCCTGCGCGGCAGCTTCGGCGCCGCGGTGGAATTGGCGAAACAGGAAACCGATCCGTTCTGGCGCACCTACGCCTTGGCGCTAGCTCAATTTGCCAACGGTGACCGAGCCGGAGCCGACGCCGCGCTGAAAAAACTGATCGACGAAAACGCCGACGAATCCGGCAGCCAGATCGCCGAGGTCTACGCCCTGCGCAAGGAGCCGGATAAAATGTTCGAATGGCTGGAGCACGCCTGGACCACGCACGACGCTGGTGTGATTCAGCTGCTCTACCGTCCCTTTGCGCTCGCCTATAAGGACGACCCGCGCTTCATCGCCTTCGCGCAAAAGATCGGAGTCATGCCGAAAACCGCTCCCAAGCCATGAGCCTGACTGCGCAGTTGGGCGGTTGAAGGCATCGGCGAAAATTCATTCGTCCGGAAGACGTCGCACAGCGACATGGCTAAAGCGATCCGTCGAACGCAGAAAGGGCTCAGGCGTTTAAGAGACGGGAACGACGGTCGCGGCTTCGACGATAGGTGTCTCGGCCTTGTCGGTGATCAGCTTGCGCAGGAACGGACCAATCTCGCGGTCGACGCCCACGACTACAGCTGGCCAGCAGCGGACGCTACAACATTACTTGGTAGAAAATGCCTTTAAGGCAAAAGTTCTGCCTCGTTACGCGACAGCGAGTTGCGGGGCGGCCAGATCCAAATCGGCGATCGCATTGGCCAGTTGGTACTGGCGAGACGGGTTTGCTCGGGCAAAAGCGTGCGCCATTCGCGTAGGCGAGGGCTCTTGCCTGCTCAGAATCTTTGTCAACAACAACAAGTGTTGGCAGTTGCTTACAGCAGTCATGAATGGCGCCCAGCAATGTCATCCCACGGCAATCTTCATTGAAAGCCATGATAGCGGCATCTAACTCACGCTTTCGTCGGCAAACAATTTGTAATGCCTCCTCGGCGGTTTGTGCGATGAGGAGAACCGTGCCGGTGTCCCAAAGCGCTTGCCTTACAACCGTTTTGAAGTCTTCGTCGCGCGTGTAGAGAAGAACGAGCCGTGCGAGTCGTGGATGAGGAGGCGGTGCCAGTCGTGATTTCATTGAGAGGTTCACGCTGACTTCTACGGAAATTGGAGGGCGAAGGTCTCAAATAATCCGGTGCATGGCTTCCGACTTCCAGCATTCGGAGACCTTTCTCGCGGAGAGTCCTGTTTTCGGGGAACTTCCGTCCGCCGATGAATTGGTGGACTTTGGCTTTGTCTCGGTAACGCGGCGTTTTTTTAAGCGACGGGAACGACCCTCCTCCACTACGCTACGGCGCGGCAAGCAGTCGCTGCTTCGACGGGAGGCGTCTCGGCCTTATCGGTGATCAGCTTGCGCAGGAACGGAATCAGCACGACGAGCACGATACCGACCGCGAGGCTGCCGGCGCCGAGCTCGGCGAACAGCTTCGCGTATCCGGCGTTGGTCGCAATCGCCGTGGTGCCGGTCGGCTCGGGGATCATTCCCGAGAAGTCGCCTGCGAAGAGTGACGCGAGGCCGGTCACGAGCATCCAGCTGCCCATCATCACGCCTTGGTATTGCTTCGGCGCGAGCTTGCCGATCATCGCGTAGCCGATCGGCATGATGAGCAGCTCACCAATGCTCTGTAGCACGTAGCTCAGGAAGAGCCAGACGAACGGGCTCTTGCCATCCGCGCCGGCCAGTTTGATGCCGAGCGGGAGAATGAGAAAGGCGAGCGCCATCAACAGCAGTGACGTCGCAAACTGCTTCGGTATGTCGATTCGCCACCCGTGCGCACGCATTCGGGTGAAGAGCGACGCCAGCACCGGCCCGCCGAGCACGATGCAGACGGTGTTGATGTTCTGAATCCACTGCGGCTGAATCTTCACAGGACCGATCATCAGGTCCACGTTGTTGACCGCGAACAGCATCAGGCCGCTAGGCGCCATCTGGTAGAGCGACCAGAACATCAGCGAGCCGATGGTCAGAATCAGGTAGGCCGTCATGTTGCGCTGCTCGCGCCGATCCTGATGGCGGACCGTGAGATAGATCAGGGTGACCGCGACCGCGGCGCAGATCACCTTGATTATCGTTTCCGTTCTGCCGGGCCGTTGGAGCATGGGCCACACGACGGGTACGGTTCCGATGAGAATGCCAATGCCGGCAAGCTGGCGCAACCGGAACTGCTTCGGCGTCGCTGTCGAGCAGCGTGGTGTTGCGGTCGGCGAGAGTCTTCCACGTAAGCACGGCGAGGATGATGGCGACGAAGTTGCCGACCGTCGCGAAGATGAAGAGGCTCGCGTAACTCTCGGTGCCCTGGAAGTAGCCGGCGACGCTGAACCCGACGAAGAAGCCGACATTCATTCCGGCGTAGTTCCAGAGGAAGGCTCCTTCGCGGCGCGGGTCCTCCGGGGTGAAGCGCTGCGTGAGCATCATGTTGATGCAAGTGACGTTGAGGCCGCTGCCGGTAAGGAAGAGGGCGAGGCCAACGTAGAACAGCGCGAGCGTGCCGGTGGCGATACACGCGCAGCCGAAGACCTGCAGCGCCATGCCCCCGACAAACAGGTTGCGGTTAGAAAGGAAGCGGCCGCCGAGGTAGCCACCGAAAAGGTGCAGACCATAGTTGAAGGCACCGAACACGCCCATCAACGTAGTGGCCGCTTTCACGCTGAGCTGCAGATGCTTCGTCGCGTAGAGGACCAGCGTCGAGTAGAGGACGGCGAAGCCGAGCGTCGAAAAGATCTGAATGAAGAACAGCGCGGCCGCTCCCTCCGGAGCCGCGGAGAAAAGACGCTTTAAAGATTTGACGAAGTTGAAGCCCATCATCTTCGCTCGCTACCTGGCGAGCTCGACCGTTATCTCGCTCAACTCCCGTTGGCTCGATTGAAACTCGTTCGCTGCCCGCTCACTCGCTCCTACCCTCGTCACTTTGCCTTCCATGTCGCTCATCCCATTCGCTCCATTCATCGTGCGCTCCTTTGTCGCTCGACGCACCGGGTAATGTCAAGCGGTTCGCAGGCGCGAATGGAGCGATTGGGAATCGCGACATGGCCGGCTGAGCCGTGAGGGTAACGGTCGAGAGTCGCGGGCAGCGACCGAGATACAACTTTACGGCGGGAGGCCGCGAGCCTTGGTCGGTCTAGGGAATCATGCCGCTCTGCGGCAATCTATATCCAGGGAACATTATCGATGCACTAGCGGCCGCGTAAGCCGACGACTCGATTTTGGTGAATGGAGCGCGCCTGTGATGCTGGCGGCTTCGTTAAGATTCATTTTTGAATTTTTTGCCCGCGTGATAGGCGCCGCGCGCATTATCGTTCATTTCAACAGAGAGAGATTTCCACCTCCGGTGGTGACGATCACGAGATTCATTACGACAAGCATCATGTCGTAGCTCCATCCGTTTGTTCCTGAGTCACCCCAGAAGCCTGTGCGCCAGACGAAACTCTTTTTCTGAATCGCGCCGAGCATTATCAATATCAAAACGGCCGCAGCGAGTTGCGCGAGAACGCCAAAAATTACTCCAAGACTTGCGGCGACTTCGGCCGCGCCCAGAAAAATGGTAAAGCCTTTGCTCATTCCAATGTCCTTGCTTCGCGCCTCAGGGTCCTTGAGGTGCTTCCACCCGCTGGTGATGAACACCAGTCCAACCATGACGCGCAAAAGAAGAAGCGCGACATCAGTGAACTGGGCTAGTTGTGGAAACATCATGCAGTGATGATTTCGAAGTCGATTTTGTAGCATCAACCACCGCTCACTGGCAAGAATTTGCATTACTTCCGACGGTCATAGACCGCCGCTACAAAAGAACGCTATCGCAGTTATCGTGATGCTATACGTGATTCACGTATAGCAACGACTTCCGCCAACAAACCCCTGTGGGCGCGCTAGGCACGAATGGCTTTTTCGATTGCGGTTCGCGCAAAGCCGCGTGGCGCGGCTCGATCTTGCTCCCACTCTCGCAGTGTTCGCTTCGAGATCTGTAATTTCAACGCCGCCTCGCTTTGCGATAGATTATTCCGTTCGCGCCAGGCTCGCAATCTTCGTGGAAACGCACCGGCTGCGAACCTATCGAACCTGATCAGGGAGTGCCCCGAAAGCCATCCTGAGATGCTATATGGGAATCACGTATAGCATCAAGTCTGCGCGTGGGATGGAAAAGCTGGGGCGGGTCTCGGTGGCACAGCCGATGTGGTGAAACATGCTTTGAAGCACAAGAAACAAGTCCTCCACATAAGATCGCGGAGCTTCGCGTCTGAGAATTAAGAGCGAGGCGCGTGCGCTTCTCAGAATTGTCCCACGGGAATGTGGAGAATTCTGTAACCATTCTTCGTTTGATCCGGTCATTTCGGTCAAAGCGTTCATCATTGTGACAATTTTGAATCGGCTCAAATCCGTGAAGGCGTGGCTAGGCCTGCTCTTGGTTGGCTGTGCGCTCTTCAGCTCTGCCTGTGCTAACGACGAAGGTTCGTCAGCCGATTCTTCACAACATCAACGACATCATGGCGGCGGTGGTGGCGGCGGCGGACGTTACGGACATGGACAAGGCGGAATGTTCGATCAGTCGAATCCTTCCGGTTCGCCATCCCCGGTGCCAGGACAATAACAACTACGCCTTCGAATAAATCTCTGCGCCTATCCTTTAGTCAACGAACAGCGCGCGTTTTCTTAAACACCTCGCCGAATTTCGCTGCCGTCACCTTTTGAAACTCGGGCGCTACCCACGCTTCCTCGCTGCTACCGTCGCAGTCCCCGCGGCTGCGGGATCCCTCATCCCATTCGCTCCATTGAAACTCGTTCGCTGCCCGCGCTCACTCGCTCCTACCCTCGTCACTTTACCTTCTATGTCGCTCATCCCATTCGCTCCATTGAAACTCGTTCGCTGCCCGCGCTCACTCGCTCCTACCCTCGTCACTTTACCTTCTATGTCGCTCATCCCATTCGCTCCATTCCAACTGAGTGAAGAATGATGTGGTGTTGACGAGCTTCGTCTCTCCGCGGATCTGGCTCTGCGGGTGACTTCATCGTCATCTATCTGTTTGCTCCAGCTCATTCAGGTATTCGGCCTGCCCACTGCGCTGCCCTGGGCGCCGGTTCGGAACTGGTCGTCCTTGTTTTTGAACAGAATGTTGAACGTGGTGAGCGACCCGTAACAGCGCGTGATATATTGTTGCAGGTCGAACTTGTCCGCATCGCTCAGTTTGTCGCTCGCGTTCACCTTCTGCTCGAGAACTCGCAGATTATTCCGAATCATAACGATTTTGTGGAAGAATGTCTCGAGCGGGACTTCTTTCGGCTGAAGCGAACTGTCCACCGGCTGCATGACCAGCGTCCCGCACTGCCATCGAGTCGCCAGACCTTCTACGAGCACATCCTTTTGTTCCAGCCCGAGCGCTTCGACCACAGCGTGAGCAGTATCGCGGATCAGATTCGCAAGCGGTATCTCTAGCTCGCTCAAAGTAGCGGTCGCTTCCGCCGGTTGGAGATCGCTAGAGGCGGGCGCAATTGTCCGCGGCGCGTCGTCAAACGCGATTTCCGCGGTTTGCTCGGTCAGCGATCTCACCATTCCGACGCCGTATTGCGGATGGCGCACCTTCATACCGATACGGAGCGTCTCGATATTCATGTTGCTCTCGAAGTCTGCGAGATCGTCATCGAAAACGCAACGCGGGTGCCCATCGTCTTCGCCCTGGTCGGGCTTGCCCATCCATGTCGCTCAATTTTGACTCGAATGGCGCCCGCATTCTCGCCCTTCGGGCTGCCCGTGCATCTCATCGCGTACCCGCATTTCGATTCATTCGCTTTTTGTTCCGTCATTTCTTTGGTTAATTGAAAAGCTCACGCACTTTCACCAGCACCTCATCGAGTTTCGCTGCCTGCACTTTTCCAACCGAGTTAAGAATGAGGTGGTGTTCAAGCGTGAAAAGGCGTTGTGGACGAATGAAGCACGGCCGACCGAGTTCGCCGCGTTCACAATCGCTATTATCCAGCGGCACGGAGAAAGCATCGTGGTGAGCGCGGCTAGTGATCTGGCAGAGAATCAAGTCCGCGCCTGGAAGATCCTCAATTACCAAAGCGGGCCGGCGCTTTCCCCCGGTAACTCCGGTTCGCGGAAAAGAAATGACAACGATTTCGCCGGTTACAGGTTTGACCACGCGGCATCCTCTTCTGTGGAATTCCAATCTCGCGCGAGAACAGATTCGCTCAGCTCAGCGCCGTTGAACGACTCATCGTGCGCGTTCCTTTTGAGGCGCATCGCGAAGTCGTAGACCTTTTGCTGCAAATCTTCCGGCAGCGAGGCCACCTCTTTATCGATCAATTCGCGCGTGCTCACGAGGAAATTATCTCACGTCATGGGCATTTGGTAAACTCTCGAGGACGCAGCCGACACGGCTGCCACTACAGGTCCGAGCTATCCGCAGCGGACTCATCGCAGCAGGTATTTCGCGTTTGTGCATTAGAACCGCGTTGCAGTAACGTTGCCCGCATTATCGGCATGGATCCGGCTACTTTTCTAACGGAACTGAAGCGACGCAAGGTGTACAGGGTCGCGGTCGCCTACGCGATCGTCGCATGGCTGCTGATCCAGGCCGCTTCCATTCTGTTCCCGACTTTCGAAGCACCTCCCTGGGTAATGAAAGTGTTTGTCACCGCGATAATCCTCGGTTTTCCAGTTGCACTGATCCTGGCATGGGCATTCGATCTGACCCCGGAAGGAATCAAGCGCTCGGAAGAAATACCGGCGGGAGAGTCAAAGCCGTCGAAAGCCGGCCGCAAATGGACCGCGATTATTGTCGCAGCCGCTGTGCTGGCTGCTGCGCTGCTCGCGTTTCAATTTGCGCGAACAAGGAGATCGGCGAATGCCGAACTGCCAAAACAAACCGCGCCAACTGTGACGCTGGACAAATCAGTTGCCGTGTTGCCATTCGAAAACCTGAGCTCGGACAAGGAGAACGCGTTTTTCGCCCAGGGTATTCAGGATGAAATCATCACCACCCTCTCGAGGATCAGTGGGCTTCGCGTGATTTCGCGCACTTCTACTGCCCACTACCAAAGCGCTCCTGAGAATCTGTCTGAGATCGCGCGCCAGTTACGCGTGAGCAATGTGCTCGAAGGCAGCGTGCAGAAGGTCGGCGATCGCGTGCACATCAACGTGCAGCTGATTCAGGCCGACAATGACGCGCATCTGTGGGCACAAAGTTATGATCGCCAATTGACCGACATTTTCGGAGTGGAAGGCGAGGTGGCGAAAAGCATTGCTGAATCGTTGCAGGCTACACTTTCACCACAGGAAAAAGCGCGCGTCGAAACCAAACCCACAACCAACGCCGACGCTTATGTGCTCTACTTGCGTGCGCGCGATTACCAGACGCGACCTGATAACCTGCTTCAGGACTTTCGGTCAGCGATAAATCTTTACGAGCAAGCGATCAAACTCGACCCGAACTTTGCTCTGGCCCACGCACGACTGTCAGCAACGACGAGTAACCTGTACCATTTCTACGAACCAACGGCGACGTGGAAGGAAAAGGCGCATGCAGAAGCGCTGGAATCGCTGCGACTCCAGCCGAACCTCGGCGAAGGTCATCTCGCGCTCGGGCTTTATCATTATTATATGGAAGGCGACTACGACGCTGCGCTGCGCGAACTGGCGCTCGCAGCGCAAGCGCTTCCCAACGACGGGGACGTGGGCCTCTACACGGCCGCAGTTTTAAGACGCCGTGGAGATTTCACGCAAGCGCTCGCTGCGTACCAACACGCGGAACAGATCGACCCGCGTAATGCCATCACGCTCTATGATTCTTCGCAGACTTATTTCGGCCTGCGCGATTGGCAGAAGGCGGCCGAGGGGATGGATCGCGTGCTCGTGCTTTTCCCGGATTCTTTCAATGTAAAGATACAGCGCGCTTATATTGAGTTTTACTGGAAAGGCAGCACGGCGCCGATTAAAACCGCGTTGCAATCTCTGCCGCCTAACCTCGATCCCGACGGCGTCGTCACTTTCGCGCGCTGGGATGTCAGCTTGATGGACCGCGATGCGGATGGCGCGGAGAAAGCACTGGCCGCCTGTCAACTTGATACGATTAGTTCGCAAACGGGAGTCCGACTGCCGAAAAGCTATCTTCGAGCCTGTGTCGATCTCGTGCGTGGCGACGCGGCGAAAGCGGAGGCAGAGTTCGAGGCCGCCCGACCAGCTATCGAAAAACTCGTGGCTGATAGCCCGCAGGATGGTACGCGTCGCGCGCAACTCGGGCTGCTATATGCGTTGCTTGGACGAAAGGAGGACGCGCTGCGGGAAGGACAACGAGCCATGGAGCTCAAACCGATCGCGCACGATGTGATCGAGGGTGCGGTGGTCGAGGATTTCTACACTTTGACCTGCGCTCGCGTCGGCCTAACTGACGAAGCGATCAATCGAATCGAGCGCCTTCTCACCACGCCTTTCGCCGTCGATTATGCTGACGAAAGCATCACACTTTCAGACCTGCGCCAGCGCTGGGAGTGGGATCCATTACGGAACGACCCGCGTTTTCAAAAAATCCTCGCGGAGCCTGAACCAAAGACTTTGTACAAGTGATATCGGCTACGAGGTGGATCGGCTTCTCCTGAAGACGATGCCATAAGCAATTCAGGCACAGATAAGCAGGCGGCGCAGCCGCATGTATTTTTGCCAACGCGTTGAGGACAACACGTTCCACCGGCTTGCAAACGTCTACAGCGATTTTGACGATATCATCTACTAAAAGTGCTTCGCCCTTGGACAAGTGGCTGATATTTCAATACGAAGTGAAATCGCAGCCCACTTCTGTCTTCGCAGCATTCATTGTTGGTTTAACTTTTGTGGGATCAATGCGTGCACAACAAACTCCGGCCGAGCGGGTGGGTGAAATTCAGGCTGCATTGCGCGACGCCAGGCTCGATGGCTGGCTCTTCTACGATTTCCGGCATAGCGATCCGCTCGCTTATCGGATTTTGAAGCTCGACGAAAATATGTTCGCTTCACGCCGCTGGTTCTACTACGTCCCAGCCTCAGGTGAGCCGGTTAAAATCGTGCAGTCGATCGAGCAGTTCAAACTCGACTCGCTTCCGGGCAAGAAACTTGTGTTCCGCGGCTGGCAGGAATTGCACGCGCGACTGCGAGAAGTGCTGGGCGCGGCGGCGAAGGAATCGAAGAGCCGCATTGCCATGCAGTATTCGCCCATGAACGATATCCCCTACATCTCACGCGTAGATGCCGGAACGATCGAGCTCGTCCGCTCGTTTGGGGTCGAACCGGTCACGAGCGCGGAACTAGTACAACGATTCGAAGCCGTATTTTCCCCGGCTCAACAACAGATGCATGTGGAAGCTTCCGACAAAATGCATCGCATCATTCAGGAGGCGTTTGCCGAGATTGCGCGCCGGATTCGCGCCAACGAACCAACCACTGAGTGGGATATCGCGCAGTTCATGCTCCGTCGCTACAGCGAGGAAGGCATGCAACAGGAGCCGATGATCGTCGCGGTGAACGCAAACAGCGCCAATCCGCACTACATGCCGACGAAGGAAAAGAATTCACCTATCAAGCGCGGCGATTTCGTGCTGATCGATGCGGCTACTAAACTGAAAAAAACCGGACGCAGTCGCGACTGACCAAACCTGGACTGGCTACGTGGGCGAAACTGTTCCGGAAGAATTTTCTCGCATTTTCAACATTGTGCGCGAAGCGCGTGATTTTGCCGTGGATTTCGTGCGCAAAAATATTCGTGCAGGTAAACCGATTCGCGGAGCGGAAGTGGACGATGTGTCGCGCGGCGTAATTACACGCGCAGGTTTTGGTGAACAATTCACACATCGGACGGGCCATTCCATTGGTGAAGAAACGCACGGCAACGGTGTTAACATCGACGATTTCGAGACGCGCGATTCGCGGCGTATCGTTCCGGGAGTTTGTTTTTCGATCGAGCCTGGAATCTATCTCGAAGGAAAGTTTGGTGTTCGATCAGAAATTAACGTTTACGTTTCGGATAAAGACATCGAAGTCACCGGGCAGCCAATCCAAACGAAGATCATCGCGATTCTAAAGACTCCGTGAGACCCGAGCCGGACTGGCACTAACGCCTCGACATAGCCCGTTCGACTTCGCTCAGGGCAGGCTCATTGGCGGCTACAGGATTACGTCTTTGCGTAAATGACCAAGGACTTTGAAGACAAAAGTTCGCCGAGCCAGGAAGCGGTAAAACGGCGAATGAGCTGCCGTGGACTCGTTGTCACCCGGCAGCTCATCTTATTCTCGTTAGGTTCTATGGGTTGGGCCGTTGCGTTCAGGTTGGAGGCGCTTCCATAGTATCTACCGTGAAGCCTCATTTTCCCTAAAGTAGCTGTGGCTCGCCATAGATGAAGTCATCCATCATGACGATGTCATGGCGGGCATCGTCGCTCGGCCCCGGGGCTGGAGAAGGACGTAGTAGACGGTCCCGCTCCGATCGAGGTCTTCGCCCGGGTGGCAGCACAGCTGGGAGAACCCGACCGTGCCATGGCTGCGTTAAAGAAATTGTTATCGATACCGTCCGAGGGCGCGCTGGCTTCGCGCGTGCCGCTCATTCCTGCGCTGCTTCGGCTCGATCCAATGTTCGATCCACTACGGATGGATCCGCGTTTTCAGACATTGACGGTAAACCCTATCCCAAAATCTCTCTAAGTAACAAGATGAGACCGTGCGCTACACGGAAAAGACGCCTCGACACAGCGAGGCGGCTACAGCATTAAGTCTTTGCGTAGATTTCTGCGCCGGACTTCGTGAACTCCGTTGCCCTTTGTTTCAGTCCTTCTTGGAGTGCCGCTTCTTCACCGATCCCCTGCTCCGCTGCGAATTTGCGCACGTCCTCAGTAATCTTCATCGAGCAAAAGTGCGGACCGCACATGCTGCAGAAGTGAGCGGTCTTGGCGCCTTCTGCGGGAAGTGTTTCGTCGTGGAAGTCGCGGGCAGTTTCGGGATCGAGCGACAGATTGAATTGATCTTCCCAGCGAAATTCAAAACGCGCTTTGCTGATTGCGTTGTCGCGATATTGCGCGCCGGGATGGCCTTTCGCCAGGTCTGCGGCGTGCGCGGCGATTTTGTAGGCGATCACGCCGTCTTTGACGTCTTTCTTGTTAGGCAAACCGAGATGTTCTTTCGGCGTGACGTAGCAAAGCATGGCGCAGCCGTACCAGCCGATCATCGCCGCGCCGATCGCGCTGGTGATGTGATCGTACCCGGGCGCGATGTCGGTCGTTAACGGACCCAGCGTGTAGAACGGTGCTTCGTCGCACCACTCGAGTTGTTTCTCCATGTTTTCCTTGATCATGTGCATCGGAATGTGGCCGGGGCCTTCGTTCATCACTTGCACGTGTTGCGCCCAGGCACGCCGGGTCAGCTCGCCTTGCGTGTATAACTCAGCGAACTGGGCCTCATCATTTGCGTCAGCAATACTCCCTGGCCTCAGGCCGTCGCCGATGGAGAAGCTGACGTCATATGCGGCCATGATCTCGCAGATTTCGTCCCAATGCGTGTAGAGAAAACTTTCCTGATGATGCGCGAGACACCATTTGGCCATGATCGAGCCGCCGCGCGAGACGATGCCGGTGGCGCGCCGCGCGGTGAGCGGAATGTAACGGAGCAATACGCCAGCGTGGACGGTGAAGTAATCGACTCCCTGCTCCGCCTGTTCGATGAGTGTGTCTCGATAAATTTGCCAGGCCAGTTCCTCCGCGCGGCCGCCGACTTTTTCGAGCGCCTGATAAATCGGCACTGTTCCAATCGGCACAGGCGAATTGCGAATGATCCATTCACGCGTGGCGTGAATGTTCTTGCCGGTGGAGAGATCCATGACGGTGTCGGCTCCCCATTTCGTCGCCCAACGCATCTTTTCGACTTCTTCCTGGATCGACGACGCCACGGCGCTGTTGCCGATGTTAGCGTTGATTTTTACGAGGAAATTGCGGCCGATGATCATCGGCTCGGATTCAGGGTGATTGATGTTGGCGGGAATGATGGCGCGGCCGCGTGCGACTTCTTGCCTAACGAATTCTGCAGTGATCTCGCGTGGAATATTTGCGCCCAATGGTTCGCCGGGGTGTTCCTGGCGAAGATCGTTTCCGTTGTAGCCGCTGCCGTTGGCTGCGGCAGCGCGGCCGTTTTCGCGGATGGCGATGAATTCCATCTCCGGTGTGATGATTCCCTGGCGAGCGTACCAAAGCTGGCTAACCGGATGGGATTTCGCGCGAACTGGAGACCGCGCCCCGGCCACGGCGGGCGAGCTCAGGTCGCGCCCTGCCAGGCCATTCTTACCATTTCCTCTGGCCGCATGTTTTTCGGAAAGGTATCCATCATCAATCGGCCTAACGACTCGTCCCTCGTATTCCTCCACGTCGCCGCGGTCGCGAATCCATTTGGCGCGCAAGGCTGGCAGGCCTTGCGTGACATCGCCATGAAAATCGGGATCGCCCCACGGGCCGCTGGTGTCGTACACGCGCACTGGTTCGTTCACTTCGATCTCGCCGTGCATCGATTTTGTCGGTGCGAGCGAGATTTCCCGGAATGGGACGCGAATATCGGTATGCAATTTGCCGGCGACGTAAGTCTTTTTGGAATTGAAACTCGATCGACTCCCGTCTCTCTCGCCGCTACCGGTCGCGGCTTTACCTTCTATGTCGCTCGCCCCGCTTGCTCCGTTTGGCAGAGGCGTTTCCGTGCTTTGTGAATCAATCGAGTCTTTGGGCGCAATCATGAATGAGTATAATCAGTGTGCTTTGGGGAGGTCCCTCATTTCATTCGGGATGACATTCATAAAACAAAAAGCCATGCGCGATCGCGCGCATGGCTCACATCATCAGTCCGGCATCGGACCCTCGCTCCCTTCGGCGGCATTACCCGCATCAGGTTCAAGGGGTCTCCGGCCTTTCGCCAGACTCTCAGCCATTGCGGCTCCCCCGCACTTTGCTTGTTGGTCAGAATAAGACTCGCGATTGCGAAGTCAATGGTCGGGACGTCGCGCGGCGATCTCGCCACCTGTTGTAGCGGCAGGTGTGTCGCCTGCGAACGCCAATGCAGCCGGCACGGCTGCCACCACCGCGAACAGCAACTCGCAATGCGCTGGCTGCAGCTAGACTGATGACGAGGCTATCCTGCGGGTTTCGTGGCCGGCTCTTCCTTTATGTTCGTGTGGAAAATCGCCAGCCAATCGTTCCCTTCTTTTTTCCAGACCGATCCAGAGTTGTACGTGCCGGAAGCATCCTTACCATCAACGGTGCCTTCAACTTTCACTGTGTAAGTGGTCACGATGACATCTTTTTCATCAGAGAAGATGTCATAGTCGCTGATAGTGAACGATTTCATGTCCCACTTCTTCATGTCGGCTAATTCTTTCTCCAGATTGGAGACACCGTCTGCGTAAACGCAGCGGATGTCCTTATCTACGACTTTCTTGAAGTCGTCGGCTTTCTTGTCTTTGAACGATTGCCAGGCAGCTTTTTCTTTGGCTTCGATCACGTCCTTGTCCGGACCGGCCATCGAAATCGCAATCGTCGCAAAGAGCATTGTCAGGGTGTAGCTAACTAGTTTTTTCATAAGATTGGTCCTTTCGTTAGATTGTATTCGAGTAGGCTCGCAAACCCAATCAAAAAATCGCGTCGTTGAGCGCTTACCCTCAAAGCCAGTCTCGACGCCGCGGAGGGCGTCGCTACGTCACGGAACAATTGGGGCGGATTCGAGGGACATTCTCTGCGAAGGAGTTGACGTCTGCGGAGGCGGAGGAAACGCGGATTGTCCAACCAGGTTGACGATACTCGTGTCTACTTCCTTCAACTCCGCATCCTGAACAACGAATTCATTCGGCGCCGATTTAATTTGTTTGCGATAATCCGCGACCAGCAATGGCGGCTGCTTCTTTGTTCCCAAAGCGCGATAACTCTCAATTCCGACGCTGATCGCGTGTGCGAGCTTTACGCGCCACTCCTTTTGCGCAATCAACTTGCACTCGCCCTGCTCTGTCAGAAAACCACCTTCGATCAGCACCGCCGGCACTTTCGTCAATCGCAGAACGGCAAAGCGCGCGCGCTTGATCCCTCGATCGTACTCGGGAAGATGCCCGAGCAACGAATGATAGATACATGCCGAGAGTGCTGTGCTTTGCGCATCGGCAACGCTGCCCGGCTGGGCACTGAGAGCGCTCGGAGCTACTGCGGTGTCGGAGGTGGATGGCGCTCCGCGCGGGGTAAACGAAAAAATTTCAAAGCCCGTGGCGTTCCGATCGTCATTCGAACCATTGAAATGAATGCTGACGAAAATCGAATCACGCGCCTTGTTGGCGATCTGTGCCCGGACTTCGAGAGGAACAAAGTAATCGCCTTCGCGCGTCATGATCACGCGCAGTCCTTTTGACTGTAAAAGCGGGCGCAGCTTTCGCGCCACATCCAGCGCAAAATCTTTTTCGTAACCATAACGACTTACCTGACCCTTGTCGTAACCGCCGTGTCCCGGATCCACAACGACAGTCTGAATTTTGCCGACGTTTGGAACACGGTGAGGGCGCACCAGCGGCTCGATGGTTTTAGCTACGTCAGTGCGTGAGACGAGAAGCTTTCCATCCTGTTCGATCACAGGAAAGCACAGCCAACTCCGCGCGCCGTTGATGATCATCTCGCGGCTGCCGCTGACAAATTCCAGAGGATTCTTCACCGTCTCGAAATCGACTTTCTCGCCGGAAGCGGCGATGCCCGCCGGCAGTCCGTAAAACCGCGAGATGTTATCGACGCTTAAATAATCCTGGCCGCTAACTTTGATGATCTGCCATTCGTCCGCGGCAAGTGCGGTTGTTTGCGTTGTTGCGATGGCACTGACCAGGAACGCGATCGCGAACCATCGTTTCACTGGGAGGACCATGGTTGCGCTATAGTATCGAAAACATGTCCGATCTCAAATCGCGTGGATTTGAATCGGCGCGTGGCAAGCTCGATGTGAAATTAAATTGACGCGGCGTTTTTTTTCGTTAAACACCGGAAATGTTCTTGTCTTGCCGACGTATTCCCTCCTGTTGGATCACCTCGCTCCTGCTTGGTTTAACGTTACTGCTCGCAGTTCCTGTTCGCGCGGCTCAAAGGCATCCGAAAAGTTGTGTCTGGCGCGTGACCAACGCGAAGGCGCCATTTTACCTCGTGGGCTCAATTCACGCCCTCAGCAAAAAGGATTATCCACTCCCTGCGCCATACGAGATCGCGTTAAGAAATAGCAGGCGTTTCCTCTTCGAGTTCGATCCGAACCGGCACGTCGAATTCGAAAAAAAATTTGAAGCTGCCGCCAAATATCCTCGCGGACAGGATATCCGCTCAAAGATTCACCCTGATCTTTTGGCCTGGCTCCGCCAGAATATTTTGACTGTTGAGGCCGAGTACCGCGAGGGTAGGCGGGAACAAGTCAGGGCCTTCGATAGCCAGTTCGGCTACAAACCGTGGTGGATTGCACAGCACCTCGTCGGCCCAGCCACATACAGCAAAAGTTCCCTCTCGCACGGTTTGGACAATTATTTCGTGGACCGCGCCACAAAAGAGAGAAAAGAGATCGCCGGTCTCGAATCGGTCGATGAACACGTCGCAGTCATGGGTGGGTTGTCAGATCGCGATAGCGAATTCATTCTGCGCGATGCTCTCGACGAGCCCAGGAACGCAGAAAAGGAATTCAGCAGGATGTACAAGGCATGGCGCAAAGGCGATACCGATGCGCTTTGGGCAGGTGACAGCCGTCTCCGGACAAAGGCTCCCTGGATTGCCGCGCGTTTTGTCGATAATCGTAACACCAAATGGGTTCCGCGGATCGAAGCGGAACTGAAAACCGGTAAGCCGACTGCAATCGTCGCTGGCGCACTACACTTCTCCGGTCCGAATAGCGTCATAAAGTTGCTGGAGAAGCGCGGATACAAGATCGAGCAACTCTAGTTGCCATCGGGCAAACGCCTTTGCGTGCGGCGCACTCCGCGTTACACCAGCGTCTCATAAAGTGCTTTCGTTTTTTGTGCGATTGACGTCCAACTGAAGTGCTCTTCTACTCGTTTGCGCCCGGCTTTGCCGAATTTTTCGCGTAATTGTGCGTCTTTCATTAACTGATTGATGCGCTCGGCGAGATCTCGCGCGAATTTTTCGGGGTTTGTGGGCTCGAATGAGCTTTCCTTCGTTAGATCGAGTGGAACCAGGAATCCGGTCTCGCCATCGACAACGACTTCTTTGATTCCGCCAACGGCACTGGCAACCACCGCGGTTTCGCACGCCATTGCCTCAAGATTGATAATGCCGAAGGGTTCGTAAATCGAAGGGCAAACGAACACCGCTGCGTGCGAGTAAAGTTCTCGAGTCGCCGTTTGATCCACCATTTCGTTGATCCAGAACACTCCCGGCCGCTGCGCTTTTGCGGCTTCCACTGCGTTTTTCATTTCTTCTGCCATCTCCGGCGTGTCCGGCGCGGCAGCGCAAAGGACGATTTGGAAACCGCGATTCATGAATTGGATCGCGCGCAGCAAATGTTGGAATCCTTTCTGGCGGGTTATCCGGCCGACGAACAGCAGATATGGTGTGTTTGGATCGATGCCGTAGCGCTTGAGGGCACTGGTTGAATCAACTTTCCGGTATTGCCGCAGGTCGATTCCGTTGTGAATTACGTGCACGCGCGAGGAATTCACGTCGAACAATCGCTCGATGTCGCTCTTGGTTTCGCCAGAAACAGCAATAACCGCGTCGGCCATTTCCAGCGCCGTTTTCTCAACCCAAAGTGAAAAATCGTAGCCACCAGCGAGTTGTTCGCGCTTCCAAGGGCGAAGCGGCTCCAGCGAGTGCACTGTGATCACGAGCGGAATGCCGTAATTTTTTTTCGCCAAGATCCCGCCGAAATGGCTGTACCACGTGTGACAATGCACCAGATTGGCGTCGATGTTCGTGGTGTTGAAATCGGTACATCGCTGCACCGCGCCGAAAACAGAGCGCAACGGCTTTGGGCAACTGAAATTGCTGGTGTCAACCTCGTAGCCGGTGACCTTGAGATTGCCTTCTTCAATGCGCTGATCGCCAAAGCAACGGACTTCCACCGGCATCATCTTCGCCAGTTCGCGCGAAAGATAGCCGACGTGAACGCCAGCGCCGCCGTAGATGTGCGGCGGATATTCGTTGGTGAGGAAAAGAACTTTCACGAGCGTCCATAGAATGACGAAGCTCGAATGTCGAATGACGAATTAATGACAAAGCTCTAATGAGGAACAACTGGGTGCGAAGATCGAGAAGGCCCGAGATTCGTCATTTGTTTATTCCTTAATCATTCAGCTAGCGTTGCACTTTCAACAGCAGCACCGGCACCTCCACTTCGTGCCGCACTTTGTCGACAGTCGCCCCGTAAAGTATGTCGCTGATGAAGCGGTGGCCGTGCGTGGTCATCGCTATGAGATCGACATTTTTCTCCCGAGCGAGTTTGATGATCTCGTCCGAGGGCTCGCCTAACGCCAGGACGGCGTCGCAGGAAAAGCCCTCCGCCGTGAGCTGGCGAACGCGCTTCTCCAAATAGGCGCGGTCTTCCTTCATCTCTTCGCTCTCGGCCAGTTGAAGTTGATTAAAGTTACGCGCCACCCACCCGTCTGCGACATGGACCAGGAGCAACTTTGCACCGGCAATGCGCGCAAGCGGCCTGATGTGGGTAAGAATGGTCTCATCGGCGGAGCTGTTTTCGAGCGGAATGAGAATGTGCTTATACATGACGGAAATGACGAAATCCTAATGACGAAGCCCGAAAGAATGACAAAACCAAAGGTTCGAAACCACCAAGGGAAATTCCTTTCGTCATTTTGGCCTTCGGTTTTCTTTCGTCATTCGTCATTCGTGCTTCGTTATTTTATTCACTTTGGAGCTGGTAACCCAATAAAACTGTAGAGCGCGTTGAGAACCGAAGCCGGTACAGAACGTGTCCAGCAGCAGCTTCACATTCAGCACGATGATAATGCCGGCAGTTGTCCAACCGAGAATTTTTATCCAAACGCGGTTCGCGAACTCTTCCATTTTCGCTTTCTCGCTCGTAAATCGCATCAGCGGCCAAACAGCGAAACCGAGTTGCATGCTTAGACAGACCTGACTGCCAATAAGCAGTTCCGTCGTTTTGCCTTCGCCGAAAACTCCGATCACGATCACTGCTGGCACAATGGCAATCAGTCGCGTGATCAGCCGTCGCAGCCATGGCTTAATGCGGAAGTTGAGAAATCCCTCCATCACGATCTGACCGGCGAGCGTGCCGGTGAGCGTGGAGTTTTGCCCGGACGCAAGCAGCGCCACCGCAAAAAGGATGCTCGCCACACCGACGCCGAGCAGCGGACTAAGCAATCTGTATGCGTCCTGAATTTCGGCCACCTGCTGGTGTCCAGACCAGTGGAAGGCGGCGGCCGACAAAATCAAAATTGCCGCATTAATGAATAGCGCCAGCATGAGTGCAGCACTTGAATCGATTGTGGCAAACGTGATCGCTTCCCGTCTGCCCTGTGGCGTTTGCTCGAACTTGCGTGTCTGCACGATAGACGAGTGCAAATAGAGATTGTGCGGCATTACTGTGGCGCCCAAAATCCCGATGCTGACGTAGAGCATTTCCTGGTTTGAGACGATGTGAGGACCCGGGATAAATCCAAGAAGAACGCCGGTAATGCCCGGTTTAGAAAAGATCAACTCAGCGGTGAAGCAACCGCCGATAATAACGATCAGGGTGATGACAATCGCTTCAATGTAACGAAAGCCCTTCGTTTGAAGATACAACACCAGTAGCACATCGGATGCTGTGATCAGGCAACCCCACACCAACGGAATGCCGAAAAGAAGCTGCAACCCGATCGCTGAGCCGACGACCTCGGCCAGATCGCATGCGGCAATTGCGATCTCGCAAAGAATCCATAAAAACCAGACGGTCGGTCTCGCGTAATGATCGCGACAGGCCTGCGCCAGGTCGCGTCCCGTGGCGACGCCAAGCTTGATGCATAAATACTGAAGCAGAATCGCCATCAGATTGGAGATCATGATGACGGCCAGAAGCGCGTAACCAAATCGGGCGCCGCCGGCCAGGTCGGTGGCCCAATTGCCGGGGTCCATGTAGCCCACCGCGACCAGAAATCCCGGACCGGTGAACGCCGCCAGTTTCCTCCAGAATGAAGGGGTCCCCGGAACTACAATGCTTCGGTGGACTTCTGGGAGCGAGACCTGGCCGGCACTTCGGCGCCACGCCGCGGTCTGCTCCCTCGCCATATTGTCCGATCTATTCACGAGTGCACCTGTTCTGTAGAATTAGGTTAACCAAACTTATTTTTATCGCATTATAAGTTTATTCGTCTACAATTATTTATTTGTTTGACTAGTTCATTCTGATTTCTACTTTCGGAGCATGCGCCGCAAGAAGACTTCCTACTCAGCGCTCGGCGGTTCCACCGCGGTCGAGGATTACCTGGAACGCATCCTCGAACTGATTAACTCCAAAGGGTACGCCCGCGTGGTCGATATCGCGGCCGCCTTAAAGATTTCACAGGCAAGCGTGACCAACATGGTTCAGAGACTGGACGCGGAGGGTCTGCTGAAATACGAAAAGTATCGCGGACTTATCTTGACGGCGACCGGCAAGAGCCTGGCACATAAAATCACCCAGCGACACAAACTGCTGACTGATTTTCTGGGATTGCTTGGCCTCGACGACCGCGTCATTTATCACGATGTAGAGGGAATGGAGCACCACATTAGTACTCCTACTTTACGCGCAATTGAAGCTCTCACCGCTCAGCTGCGGCGCCGACCGGCGTTGCTGGCGGAATTGCAAGCTGCGATTGCATAAGCGACCCATGAGGAAGAAAAAGATCTCATCACGTCGGGCTGCGATTCCCGTTCGAGCGCTTGATTTCGTCATGTATAACACGAAAAACATTCGCCGGTCCCGCGCCTTTTATCAGAAGCTTTTTGGCCTCAAACGCGGAGAGGAGTGGAATGATTTCTGGAGCGAGTTCGCCACCCAACCGTTGACGTTCAGTCTCAACGGCACGGGACATAAACGCCATCCCGAATGGGACTGGAGTGGGCCGGCGTGCGTCGCGCTAGCGGTGGACGACGTTCGCGCTGCGATTGATACTTGCCGCAGACACCGCGTCAAAGTCCTCATCCAGCCAGTTGAGACACGTGTATGCTGGATGGCGTGGATTGCGGATCCGGACGGCAACCGGATTTGCCTGCATTCACGCAAAGACGGGACAGCGGGATAGGACTATGCTCTGCCAGATGCGGGGACTGTCGCGGCAGTGCTGCTCGATTTCTTAAAATGAAGTTGATTTACGCGGCGACCGTCACTCTGAGAAACTGTAACGACATAGTTGTCGATTTTGACCTGTTCACCTTGTTTGGGCAGGTGACCGAGCAAGTGCGTGACGTAACCGCCGATGGTACTCACGTCCGCGCTTTCCAAATCTAGTTTCGCGAGCTCGTTCAACTCGTAAAGGCCCAACGCGCCGTCCACAGTAAATTCGTTAGCACTGATCTTACGAAACTCTTCCCTTTCGAAATCGAATTCGTCCTGGATATCGCCGACCAACTCCTCGAGCACGTTCTCCAGCGTTACCATGCCGACCGTTCCGCCAAACTCATCCACCACCAAGGCCAGGTGTGCATGCTTGCTCAGGAATAACTTGAGCAATTTCTCCAGTGGCATCATCTCCGGCAGGGGCATCAGATCCCGTTTGATCTTCAGCAGATCCGGGTGCTCCGCGCGCATCAGCGGGAGCAGTTCCTTGATGTGAATCAAGCCGATGGTGTTATCGAGGTTTTCGCGACACAGCGGAAATCGGGTGTGCCGGGATTCGATCGCCTTTTTCACATTCGCCTCGAAACCGTCTTCCAGATTGAAGTAAACGATTTCTCCGCGTGGCGTCATGATATCGCGCACTACGCGGTCGCGCAGATCCAGCACATTAAAGACAAGCTCGCGACCAAGAGGTGTGACCTCGGCGGATTTTTCGCTTTCACTAACAATCAAGCGCAGTTCTTCCTCGCTGTGGGCCAGTTCTCCTGCGGCGATGGGTTCCACACGAACAAGGCGCCGAAGGACCCAGTTACTGGCGGCGTTCAGGAACCAGATGGCTGGTTTAAAGATCGCGTAAAATAATCGTAGCGGCGCACTCACAAATAGCGCAGCTGACATCGCCTTGCGGATGGCGAGAATTTTGGGAGCTTGTTCCCCAAGCACGATGTGCAAAAACGTGATGGCAGAAAATGCCAGTGCAAACGAGATCGATTTGATTACTGCTTGCGATTCGATTCCCGCTATAGCGAAAAAAGGTTGAAGCATCCGCGCGAGGAAAGGTTCCCCGAGCCAACCAAGCCCGAGACTGGCTGCAGTAATCCCAACCTGGCACGCGGAAAGATAGGCGTTCAGATTGTCCCTAATCTGTTTTACGAGGACCGCTTGCCTAACACCTTCGTCAGCCAGCGTCTTGAGCTGGCTGTCGCGGATTTTGACTAGGGCGAACTCGGCGACGACAAAGAACCCGTTCAGGATTACCAGCGCGCCAACCGTCACCAGTTTGGCGATTAGGATTACAGGCGGGTCCCAATGCTGCGCAACTACATCAGCAATCGGTACCACGAGGAATAGTGAGGGGACGTTCATTCAGCAGATTCGCATGCCAACCAGCTTGTGACCGGTCGGTTCACGCGCCGCACAGCGACGCGCCTACGCTAGAAAATTTACCAGCTCGACTTGGTTACGCCAGGAATCAAGCCTTGCGAAGCCAGCTCACGGAAAGTCAAACGCGACAACTTGAACCGGCGAATAAAAGCGCGACGGCGTCCGGTAACCTCGCACCGGTTCACTACCCGCGTCGGACTGGCGTCACGCGGTAATTGAGTAATGCCTGTATAGTCCTTTTTCGCCTTCAACTCTGCGCGTAACGCGGCGTACTTTTTCACCGTCGCGCGTTTGCGTTCATTGCGATTGATCCAGGAAGTCTTGGCCATAAAGAGGGCTGACTATAATGTAACACCTATAGTTTGCAACCGGACCCAGTCCTGGTCGCTTACCCCACGGCGCTTGTCCGTCGTCGTTGCTTGACCAGTGCGCTGGTCGACCGGCGACCACTCGATGGACCGGATGTTCGCTTTTCCTTGAGTGATTGCGTCCGGTTCAGGCTGTCCTGCAAAACCTTAACAAGATCGACAACATTGGTTGGAGCCGGAGGAGCAGGCGCTTTCGCCGCGATCTCTCTGTTCTGCGCCTTCTGCTCGATGATCTCCATTAATGCCGTCCGGTATTCGTCCCGATACTTTTCTGGTTCCCAGGAAACGGCCATGTTTTCGATGAGCGCCTGCGCCATTTTCAATTCCTTATCGCTCACGGCTGTAGCCGAGCCATTGTTCAAAACCTCGGTGCTCAGTATTTCGCTAGCGAAGTGCATCAGCTCCAAAATCAAAAATAACCCATCCGGTTTCACAGCGGCCAGATGTTCACGGTTGCTGATCACGACCTTAGCAATGCCGATCTTGCCGGTCCCGCTGAGCGCCTTATGCAAAACCGCGTAAGCTTTTTCCCCACCTTTTTGCGGCTCGAGAAAATATGGTTTGTAGAAAAACTTCGGATCGACCTGCTCCAAATCTACGAAGTCGGTAATGTCGATCGAATGTGTCGACTCGATCCGCACCTTCTCGAAGTCCTCGTCCTTCATTACGACGTAACGGCCCCGCTCGAACTCGAAGCCTTTTACGATTTGGTCGGCTGGAACTTCCTTTGAGTCCGCTTCCGCCACTTTTTTGTATCTGATAGGGCTAAGATCGCTGGAACGAAGCTGTCGAAAACTAATCTTCTCTTCGCGCGTGGCTGGATAAACCGCCACCGGAATATAAACCAGCCCGAAGCTAATGCTGCCTTTCCAAGTAGGACGCATCGGTAGGAAACCCTTTTTCCACAGTAGCTTGAGCATGTCAACCTCCCAGCCCTACATGCTGCCCTGGCGGATTTGCCTTGAAAGTTCGGGAAACGGCTTGATGTTGGAGCCTAGCGCATGAGCCTTATCGCCAGCTTCATGAATTTGGCAGGGCCGGACCTGATCGTCATTCTGCTGATTATTCTGGTCTTGTTCGGGGCAAAGAAATTACCGGAACTTGCCCGCGGAATGGGCCAGGCGGTGAAAGAGTTTCAAAAAGCAAAGGACGAATTCAACGACGAACTGCACAAAGCCGGAAAGTCCGAGACCGAAACCGCCAAGTCTGAGGTGAAACCGGCGCAATCGACTGTGCCCCGCGCCGACAACCAGCCTGCAAGCAGCGACGGGAAAGCCGATCAAGCGTAAGGAAGCGTCGCCTGCCGAAAGCGACGCGGGGCCTCACAATTCTAGCGAGCGCAAATCACGCGCTTGCGTTTTGGGATGTTCCGTCGGTTTTCAGGCGATTCACTAGCAATCGAAATTCTGCACGTTTGACCAAACGCGCGATCTACGGCAAAATCGCGCCTCGTTTATGGGCGAATCTGATCTACGCATCCGCATCAAAGAGATGCTTGTAAAAAATCTAATGCTGCAAGTTACCCCGGAACAGATTGGGGATGATCTTCCGCTTTTTGGTGCGAACGGTCTCGGTTTGGATTCTATCGATGCGCTCGAACTGGTGGTGAGCATGGAAAAAACTTTTGGGGTCGGTGTGCCAAGCTCGGAAGTAGCTGGCAAAGCGCTTCAAACTGTAAATACCATCCACGATTACATTCTCGAAAAGCGCAGCGCGGTTGCTTAAAGTGCGGTAACGGCAGTCGTTGCCGATTCCACGTGAACATTCTCTACGTAGAGAGCAGCCGCAGCTGGGGCGGCCAGGAATACCGCACCTGTCTCGAGATCAACTGGCTGAATGCTCATGGGCACGAGGCATGGCTCATCTGCAATCCAGATAGCCAGGTGCACTCCAAAGCCTCTGAACTCGGCACACGTCTGGTAACGATGCCGCTCGGCAGTCGCGTTGACCCGTTGTGCTCATGGCGGCTCTGGCGATTTTGCCGGCGGAACCGCATCGATTTACTCAAAACCTACAGCTCGAAAGACCACTGGCTTTGTCTGCCGCTCTATTTCTGCGGGATTCCACTAAGCCGCGCACGCTGCATCACCGATGCAATTGGAAGCAAGGGACGCGCATTTGTTTTCAAGCATGGCTGTTCGAACATTGTGGCCGATGCATCGGTGATTAAGCATGAACTCGTTCAGGACCACGGCGTTGATCCTGCGAAAATTGAAGTCATCGGTTCAGCAGTCGATTTGGAAAAATTCAGGCCGCCGCGTGATCGGATGAAATTCCGTCGTGAGATCGGCGTCGGCGCAGACGCTCCGCTCGTTGGAAACGTCGGAATGATCCGGCCGGATAAAGGCCAGCTCATTCTCGTTGAAGCTGCTCCCCTGGTTTTGGCAGCGCGACCGGACGCGCGCTTGGTCATCGTGGGCCAGGGCACCGGCATCCTAAAGCGCGGCATCAACGTAAGAAACGCTATCGATCGCGCCGGCCTGACCGATCAAGTAATCATGGCGGGATATCGTTGGGACACGCCGGATGTTTATGCGGCGTGCGACACGATAGTGATCGCTTCGCTGCGCACCGAAGCATCGCCGATCGTGTTGCGCGAAGCTTTTGCCAGTGGTCGTCCCGTCATCGCGACAAAAGTGGGCGATATTCCGGAAATTGTTGAGCATCGACAGAACGGTCTGCTCATCGAGCCGGGCGACGCCAAAGCGCTTGCAGCCGCGATACTGGAATTCATTTCCGACCCAAAATTGGCTGCGTATTGCGCAGCAAATGGTCTGCGCTATGCGACCGAACATTTTTCATTCGACGAAATGATGAAAGCAAAGCTTCGGACCGACATGGCACTGTTAAAAAACGGCCTGGATCGTGGAGCGTCTGTCAGCACGATGCCACCGAAGGAAGTTGATTCTCGATCGGGAGCCTCACGCAGTTGAAGAAGAATTGATCGCGTCGATCAACTGACGGAAACGTCCGAACCTGGTGCGGAAAGGCGTAAAGATCAGCCGAGGCAAATCCCAAATTTCAGGCTCATTTTTTTCCTGAGGCAGCGCCGAGCCCTGGATGATTTCGCCCTTGCGCACGATATCGGCGAATTGCTTGTTAAGAGCGACAATCGTCGCGTTCGACAAGCAATGATTCATTCGAATCACAAGTCGTTCTCCCACCCAGCGCGCCGAATGGTAGATTTTGTAAAAATGCAAAATCTCTGCAACCGCTTCCCGAACCGTGTGGGTGATTTTGAAGAAGGAAAGATCTTCTTCCGAGATCAAACCGCGCTTAAGGAGACGATCGGTGATAAATTTCATCCACTCTTCCCAATAATTTCCACGCGGGCGATTTAGCAATACTACCGGAATAATACGGGCTTTCCCGGTTTGCATCAGTGTGAGCACCTCGAATGTTTCGTCGAGTGTCCCGAAGCCTCCGGGAAACAATGCGAACGCGTGTGCCTCCTTCACGAAATTCAGTTTGCGCGTAAAGAAATAATTGAGCGTAATCAGCTTGGGATCGCCCTCGATAATTTCGTTGGCTCGCTGCTCCCACGGCAGGCGAATGTTGAGCCCGAAACTATGCGCACGGCCTGCTCCCCGCTGCGCTGCTCCCATGATTCCGTCGCCCCCACCTGTGACCACCATAAAATCGTGGGCAACTATTTGCCGCGCAAAATCCTTTGCCACTTCGTACACCGGTGAATCGGTTGGAGTACGCGCCGATCCAAAAATGGCCACTTTTCGCGAACCCTGAAATGGCGCGAACACCTTCGCGGCGTTGCGCATTTCTTTTATCGAACGATTGATCAACTTGAGATCCGCAATGCTCATCCGATCGCGGGCTATCTTCAGCGCGGTAACGATCATTTCCTCGATCAGTTCGGGAGATTGGCTTGTGTCCCAATCGCGAACCAACTGCCGCACGCGCGCATCGAACGGCGCATCAATGCTCCATTGTCGCCGTGTTGGCTGATCGTGAATCGCGCCACCTGTGAAATCTTCCTCCATGGTTAAAATGTACTCGCAGTCGGTTCAGCTGCACGTTTGCGAATACAAACACGTCTCAGGTTAAGCGGAAACCAGGTCCTCTAAAATCTCCCGCATGTGACGGATAGGCAGCGAATAATGCCCGGCGTTATCAATGAACCGCGCGTTGCAGTCAGGCAATCGTTTGGCGACTTCCTCCGCCAGATGAACTGAGAAAGCCCGGTCTTGCCTTCCATGCCAAAGACGAACCGGAACGTGTACACCTTCCAGCGAAAATCCCCATGGCTGCGCATAGATCTGCGCGTCCGCCATGACCCCTTCAGCCGATCCACGCCAGGCGCGGCGCTGGCTTTCAAAGATAGCTTCGAACGCGGCCGCATCGCGCAGGCTTTCTGCGTCGCACGGTCGCAACATCAGCATTTTCAAAAGTAACGGCCGAAAACGGACAGGCGGGCGCAAAGCCAGTATCGGGCGCGCCATGCAAAACAGCCTTCGCAAAAGTTGCGGTCTCGCTCGATGGAGCGCCAGCATCCACCGGTAAAGTGGAAGCAATCCTCTCGCATCCTCAAGCTCGGCCATGGGAATCGCACCGCCTACAATTGCAATTGCCCGCACCCGTTCCGGCATTGTTGCTGCCGTTGCGTACGCGTAGGGTGCGCCGCCAGAAATAGCGAGCGCTCGAAATTCGCCAATACCGATGTGGTCGAGAACTTGTTCAATAACGCGCGGCCAATCAGCCAACTTTCGATTGGGCTGCAAACTCGATCCGCTAATACCCGGTCGATCAGGTGAAATGATACGGACGCCAAGGTCTCGTGCTGGCCCGTCTGCGAGTTGCGCCATGGTGCGTGAGCTCGGCCAGCCGTGGCAAAATATCACGGGCACTCCATTTGGATCACCGTATTCTTCCAAAGCAACGACAGCATTGCCTTCGAGTTGAACGAAATTCTCCCTATTCATGCTAAGATAGTGACAGCCTTTTTTTGGCGCTTGTATTGCAAGCATCTAATCTGTAAGGCAAAGTGTAGTGCGAACAAGGCGCCCCCGTGGCCTTCGCATTATTCGTTATGAATGAGCACTCACAACCTCCCGCGGGAAAGATCTCGGTGCACGGCAACGGGCTGGGCGCGCCATCGCCTGAGGAAGTCGAAAAACGCGCGAGGGAAATTGCGATGATCGATGAGCGTAATCCCGACGAATTTACCGAAGCAGACTGGAGACAGGCTCGCCACGAATTGATGGGCGCAGAAAATAACACGCCCCCGGAAGAGACTCCGGACAATGCCGATCTTACGGAAGAATGGAATGTCGTTGCGAGTTCCAAAGGCCACCGCGCGCCGCGTCCCGGTACCGAGGAAGAGGAAACGGTCGGCGAGCATTGCGTGATCAACGGTCTCGAGGAAGCGACTCACGACCAGATGCTCGAAGCGCGCAGGGAAGAACTCGAACAAGAGGGAGAAATTCTTTGAGCTCAGCTTCAGCGGAAGCCGCCACCGATACGGTTGCGGCCAAAGGACCCCATTCTTATCCGGGCTCGGGGCGCATTGAGCGCCTTCGTACGTGTTTTCATCAAATCAGAGACTTCACCAACAGTCTTTGCGCAGATCTCGAACCAGAAGATTGCGTCGTGCAATCGATGCCGGACGTGAGCCCCACGAAGTGGCACCTCGCCCATACGACATGGTTTTTCGAGACGTTTATCCTCAAAAAGTTCAGCCCGGGTTATCGCTCGGAAATTCCCGAGTACGCCTATCTCTTTAATTCGTACTATAACGCTGCCGGTGACATGCACCGGCGCGATCTACGCGGATTAATTTCACGCCCGACAGTAAGACAAGCACAACGCTACCGCGCATCGATCGATTCGCATATAGACGATCTGCTTTCCGGGGCCAACGAAAAGCTCCTCGACGAAATCGAACCGATACTCATTCTCGGTTTTCATCATGAGCAACAACATCAGGAATTGCTGATCACTGACATCAAGCACGTGTTCGCGCAGAACCCGCTTTACCCTGTTTTTCGCGAGTGTAAAAGCGACGGCGCAGGAGCGAAAATCGTCCCAATCCACTTCCTCGACTTCAATGAGACAGTTGTCACAATTGGTCATGACGGCCGCGGATTCGCTTATGATAATGAGGGACCCCGGCATCGAGCGTTGGTTCACGCATTTTCCCTCGCATCACGGCCAGTGACCAACGGCGAGTATCTCGCATTCATCGAAGATAACGGCTACTCGCGTCCGGAATTCTGGTTATCGCTCGGATGGATGACTGTGAACGAACAACGGTGGCAAGCGCCGCTTTACTGGACGAAGCGAGATGGCACATGGTGGAACTTTACGCTCTCGGGATTTCGCCCGGTCGATGAATCCGAGCTTGTGACGCACGTGAGCTATTTCGAAGCTGACGCGTATGCGAACTGGGCAGGCGCACGGCTGCCGACAGAGTTTGAATGGGAGCGTGCTGCACTGGATTATCCGATGGAAGGAAATTTTGTCGAGGACGAGAATTTTCATCCGCGCGCATTGTCCACCTCAGGAGACGATGGACGCCTGCACCAGATGTTTGGCGACGTTTGGGAATGGACCCGCAGCGCCTACTCGCCCTACCCCGGTTATCGCGCCGCGCCGGGCGCACTTGGCGAATACAACGGCAAGTTTATGTGCAACCAGTACGTTTTGCGTGGCGGTTCGTGTGCAACGTCACGTACTCATATTCGCCGCACTTATCGCAATTTCTTCCAACCAGAAAAACGCTGGCAGTTTACAGGGATCAGACTGGCGCGCGATCCACAATAAATCCTCAGGGCGCGACCCGCAGGCGCGCGCCGAACGATATTGTCATAATGACCGCAGACCAGCTAACGGCCATGCAACCCGCTCCTACGGTTCCCCCGGCAACTCCTGATTTACTCTCGGATGTAATCACCGGTCTTTCTTCCGATCCACGCACCCTGCCCTGCAAGTATTTCTATGATGAGCAAGGGGCTGCGTTATTCCAAAAGATTTGCGAACTACCGGAGTATTACGTCACTCGAACCGAGATCGATATTCTGGATCGACGTCGTGCCGAGATTGCATCGCAACTTGGACCAAACATTGAGCTCATCGGACTCGGCACCGGCGCAGGCACCAAGACGCGCGTTCTCGTTGAAGCGCTCGAGAAGCCCGCTGTTTATATCCCGGTCGATATCTCTGAGAAGCAATTGCGCAAATCGGCCGCGGTTTTCCGGAAAATTTTTCCCAAGTTGGAGGTCCTGCCTGTATGCGCCGATTACTTGCAACCTGTCACGCTCCCATCACCGCGCCACAAGGCTTCGCGCAACGTTGTCTATTTTCCCGGATCAACTATCGGCAATTTCGAGCCAAATGAAGCCCTGGAATTTTTGCTTCGCATTGCCAATGTTGCTGGTCGAGGAGGCGGCCTGCTGATCGGCGTCGATTTGCAGAAGGATCAAGGTGTGATCGAAGCTGCCTACAACGACAGCGCCGGCGTCACGGCGCAATTCAATTTGAATTTGCTCGCGCGCCTGAATCGCGAGATCGGAGCAGATTTCGAGCTAAACCAGTGGCGACACCGCGCAATTTACAACTCTGAAGCAGGCCGCATCGACATGTATTTGCTTAGCGGTACCGATCAAACCGTTCACATAGCGGATCGAGAGTTTCGCTTCCGCGCCGGTGAAAAAATCCTGACCGAGCATTCCTACAAGCACACGCCAGAGGGTTTTATCGCGCTGGCTCGCCAGGCGGGATTCGATTTCGTCAAACTGTGGACCGATGACGCGCGTCTGTTTGGCGTATTCTACTTTAGCCGTAGCTCGGGGCAATGACCCCGGCTCGCCGTCGACGGCCGCGGCTACAAATCTGTAGTGGCAGCCGTGTCGGCTACACAACCTAAACCATCCATGCTTGCAGGCGACAGGCCTGCCTCTACAGAATATCGCGAATCGCAATGAGCGCCCTCGTTAAACTCGTCGATGTAAGCAAGCGCTACGCGAACGCAACAGCGTTGCATTCGACAAATCTATTCGTCGAACGCGGCAAGACCACCGTTCTCATTGGGCCAAGCGGTTGCGGCAAATCGACCTTGCTCCGATTGGTCATTCGTTTGATTGAGCCCGACTCTGGCTCGATCGAGTTCAATGGTGAACCGATCACATCTGATACGATCGGCAAGCTTCGCCGGCGAATCGGATACGTGATCCAGGAAGGCGGTCTATTCCCGCACCTGACTGCACGCGCCAATGTCCTGCTGATGGCACGCCACATAGGCAAATCCGAGGATGAAATGTGGAACAGGCTCGTGGAATTGTGCGACCTGACGAGATTTTCCGTCAATTTGCTCTCGCGATATCCTGTCGAACTTTCCGGAGGTCAGCGGCAGCGGGTCGGTTTGATGCGCGCATTAATGCTTTCACCGCAACTGCTGCTGCTCGATGAGCCACTCGGCGCGCTGGATCCATTGGTGCGGGCTGCTTTGCAGAAGGATCTGAAAGAAATTTTTGCGCGGTTGCAGCAGACGGTGCTCTTCGTCACTCATGATTTAGCAGAGGCGATTTACTTTGGTAATGAAATCGTGCTCATGAATGACGGCCGAGTCGTGCAAAAAGGTTCGGTTGCCGATCTGCGCGAAAAGCCAGCCGACCCTTTCGTCTCCGAATTCATCAACGCGCAACGCGGACTTGAACTGGTATGAGGTCGTTTCGGCGCTCGGTAGCTTTCATCACTGTCTTTGTGTGCGCTGGCACACTGGCATCAGCAAACCCGATCATCGTAGGCTCAAAAAAATTCACCGAGTCGTACGTTCTCGGTGAAATCGCCCGGCGTGCGCTAAACGATGCCGGAGTTGCAACGGAACATCGCCAGGGGATGGGCGGCACAATCATTCTCTGGCAAGCGCTCCAACGCGGACAAATTGATGCCTACCCGGAATACACGGGAACAATCGCGCAAGAAATTCTGAAAAATGGTCAGCAACTGTCGTTTCATGAAATTCGAGATGCGCTCGGAAAATTCGGCGTTGGCATCACAGAGCCCCTTGGGTTCGATAACACATACGCGCTAGTCATGCGACGCAGCGAAGCGCAACGCCTTGGAATTCGCACTATCAGCGATCTGCGAAAGCATCCAGAACTCAAGGTAGGAGTCACCCATGAATTTCTCGACCGCCAGGATGGCTGGCGGCCGTTGCGCGAGCGTTACGGGCTTCCCCAACAGAGCGTCATCGGAATTGATCATGCGCTCGGTTACGCCGCATTAGCCAATGGCTCAATTGACGTGAAGGACGCTTATTCGACCGATGCAAAGATCGAAGAAAACGATCTGGTAGTTCTTGAAGACGATCTTCGGTTTTTTCCAAAGTATGAGGCTGTCGTCTTGTTTCGGTCATCCATGTCGCCGGGCGCAATTAGTGCCTTACGCCGGCTTGAAGGAACGCTGGACGAAAAACGCATGATTCACCTCAATGTGGAGGCAGAGCGCACAAAAAATTACACCTTCGCGGCAAACCTATATTTTGAAGACGACGAAAGATCGGCAAATTCGGCGGGCGAATCCTTTCCGCACAAGCTTGCGCGATGGACGGTGCGGCATCTCGAGCTCGCAGGATTTTCGCTGTTGCTTTCAGTAGTCATGGGGATTCCGCTGGGCATTGTCGCCAGCCGCGGTGGATTGGTTGGGCAGGGAATTCTCGGGTTTGCCAGCATTGTGCAAACGATCCCGTCGCTCGCCTTGCTGGCTTTACTTGTCCCTCTTCCGTTTTTCGGGATCAGCGTGCGCACTGCGATTGCAGCCCTGTTCCTTTACGGGTTATTGCCAATCGTGCGGAACACTGCGAGCGGCTTGCAGGACATTCCGCGATCGTTGCGTGAATCTGCTGTTGCGCTGGGACTCAGTTCGTTCAGCCGGCTGTGGGAAATTTATCTGCCAATGGCGTCACGCTCGATTCTTTCGGGAATCAAAACCAGCGCGGTGATTAATATCGGCACAGCTACTCTCGCTGCGCTCATCGGCGCCGGCGGGCTCGGCGAACCGATCCTGAGTGGCCTCAATTTGAACGATCACGTGACGATCTTAGAGGGAGCTATACCCGCAGCGTTGCTGGCACTCCTTGTGCAATGGTTTTTCGATGTGCTCGACCGCGTTCTGATTCCCAAAGGGCTGCGCATATAGGTGGATCGTCTTGTCCTCAGGACGATGTCGACCGCCGAAGGCGCAAAATAAAAATAGGCGGCAACGCCGCACGCCATTTGCCAACGCCTTTGCTCATTTTCGCCCGCGCGCTTAGTTAAACACATGGCAATTGCTTCGATCAACCCTGCTACAGGCGAAAAACTGAAGGAGTTTGCTGCATTCGACGATGCCGAAATTGAGAAGCGGTTGAAGCGCGCCGAGCACGCATCCAGGAAGTATCGGAGAACTACGTTTAGCCAGCGTTCGGAACTCTTGGCCGCCGCGGCTGAACTGTTGTTGCAGGAAAAGGATCGCCTTGCCGAAATCATCACTCTCGAAATGGGAAAGTTGTTTCCGGCATCCGTAGACGAAGTCCAAAAATGTGCGCGAGGCTGTCGATTTTATGCCGACAACGCGGAGCGGTTTCTTGAAGACGAACCAGCACAAACGGACGCGGCCAGGAGTTATGTCCACTATGAACCACTCGGACCGGTCCTCGCCATCATGCCGTGGAATTTTCCATTCTGGCAGGTGTTTCGATTTGCCGCGCCGGCGCTAATGGCCGGCAACGTTGGCTTGCTCAAACATGCCTCGAATGTGCCGCAGTGCGCACTTGCCATTGAACAAATCCTTTGCCGCGCGGGGTTCGATGACGGCGTTTTCCAAACGCTTCTCATCGAACCGGAGCATGTCGAAAAGATAATTGTCGATCCGCGTGTGAAAGCCGTCACGCTAACAGGAAGCGAAAAAGCCGGGAGCGCGGTGGCAAGCGCAGCTGCTCGTCAAATCAAGAAAAGTGTGCTCGAGCTCGGCGGCAGCGATGCGTTCATCGTGATGCCAAGCGCGAATTTTGAAAGTGCGCTGAGCACTGCGGTCAAAGCTCGCACCATCAATACCGGACAATCGTGTATCGCGGCGAAGCGGCTCCTCATTGCAGATGAAATTTACGGGGAGTTTCTTGACCAGTTCGTGGACAGGATGGCCGCGTTAAAAGTTGGCGATCCAATGGATCCGGTTACCGAAATTGGGCCGCTGGCAACGGAACAAATTCTGAATGGCGTGCACGATCAGGTTCAGAAATCGATCGCAGCAGGCGCAAAACTATTGACCGGCGGGAATCGGATTCATGGCCCGGGATTTTTCTATGAGCCAACTGTCCTGGTCGGTGTGCCAAGAGAAGCACCCGTTTATCGCGAAGAGGTCTTCGGTCCAGTTGCATCTATTTTCCGGGTAGGTGATGCAGCCCAGGCGATCGAGATGGCAAACGACAGTTCGTTCGGTCTAGGAGCCAGCGCGTGGACGAATAATCTCGAGGAGCAGCAACTCTTCATATCCGACTTGGAGACCGGAATGGTTTTCATCAACGCGATCGTTGCCTCCGATCCACGCCTGCCGTTCGGTGGGGTGAAACGTTCCGGCTTTGGCCGCGAACTCGGCGCGGCCGGAATTCGCGAATTCACGAACACGAAGACGATTTGGATTTCCTAAGACATGGTGCTGGAATGATTCACCAACTCCAGGAAACTCCACCGTAGAAGGAGCGACCGTCGCCGGGATGGAAAATCTCAGGATTCGGTTCGGTCCGCGCGTTGGCGATCACATCGATAGAGGCCGCATAGCGCTGATTCGTCAGGTTCCTGCAATCAATAAAGACTGAGAATCCGTTGGTCCGTCGAAATCCCGCACGGAAACCAAGCAGCACATAACTGTCCGCAAAGAGCGTGTTTGCTTCATCAACTGGATAACGCGAGAGGTTACACTGGATGTTTGGACCCGCATAGAAACCAAACGGGCTTTCGTAAAGCAATTGCGCTTCATAAACATGAATCGGAATTCCCGCGATGCGGTTGTCGCCGTAAACAGGGTTCTGATCGAAATGAAAATCATTGAGCGTGTAGCTCTGATCGAGTGACAAACGATCGCCTGCGCGATTCGACTGTTTTGGCACCAGGATTTCCCGAAGCAATTCAACCTCCAGACTTGCCTCGATTCCCTGATGACTTGTGCGCGGGATGTTTCTTGTACCGATATCATTTCCGAAGGCGTCATTGACCTCGAGCAATTCATTACGAAACCAGGAGCGATAAAGCGACAACTCCCACTGAAACCGCGAATACTCTCCGCGGGTTCCGACTTCGATGGTCCAGGCGTGTTGCGGCTGCAACGGCGTGTAAATAACGCTGGAATTCGGACCTTCATTAAAATCGACAAGATTGTCTAGCGAAGGCGGCTGCCAACTGCGACTGACATTCATAAATGCCTGTGTCTGGCGATTGATTTCGTAAATCGCGCCCAGCTTGGGATTGAATCCCCAAAAATTTTGCCGATTTGATTGATTTCCTGCTGCGTCCGTCAAGAACTCGTCCTGAAAATGCCGCTCCGCGAAAATCGCCTGCGCTCCGGCAAGGATCGATAACCGCGGTGTGAGATACAACTGGTCCTCGAGATAGGCTGGAACATTTATCGAACTGCCTATGCCTCGCGCAGTCGTTGCGCCCGGGTGCCCGAAAATATTTTCGTAATTTTGAGTGGGCTCGATTTCGTACTGTGGGCTCAGACCAATTGTAAGAATATTTCGTCGGCCAAAGAGTTCGTGACGGCTAACGAAATTCAGGTTCCCGCCAAAATTGTCCGAATAAAACTGCTCGATCCCTTCCCGAAAGTCCGGCGAAAAGAATCCGCGGTTCTCGAGATCGTGATGGAACCAGAACGCACCGACATCAAGCTGAATCTCTTCAGTTCGAATGCTTAGCTTGTCCGCCAGGCGAACGTTCGACAACTGCTTGTTCCAATCCTGGGCTATCGCGAGCGGATTAGCCTGCGAGGGATCGTCTTCCATTTCTGACTTGGTCAAACCGCCAGGCAGATTCCGATTGGTCCGGTCCAACGTAAGATAAAATCGATTCTCGACCTGTTCGTTGAACTCATAACCGAGATCAGCAAAAAGGATTTCCGTGTCTTCGCGGCTGTGCTCACGAAAGCCCTCGCGCGCTCGGAAACCAATCGCACCAAATTCATCGAGCTTCCCTTGCACCGCACCGCTGCTCATGTCGCCACGAAAGAAGCCGTAGCTTCCCCCTTCAAGCCGGACCTGGACTGGCGCCGCATCGTACCCAGTAAACGGCACGAGATTGATTGCCCCGCCAAGGGTCAGCGCACCATATTTAAATGCATCGGCGCCCCGAAAGACTTCCGCGTGGCTGAGCGCCGCAACATCAAAATCCTCGAGAGTTGTCTCGCCATCCCCCTGGTTGAAGTTCAAGCCGTCCATTAAAAACATCACGCCGAGTGGCTCGTCTCCAGATGTGATTCCGGACCCTCGAATTGAAATCTTGGAAACTTCGGCGCCGTTTTCCGACTGAAGGAAAACGCCCGGTGTTCGTTGCAGCAAATCCTCGAAGTTTGACGCTCGCCCGAGTTCCATTTCATCGGACGTCTTGATTGTGAAGGCGCCAGGAACCTGCGTCTTCTGCTTCGCAGATTCCTCGGGGGACACCGAAGTAAGCGATCCTATCGCTTCTCCCTTGACTGTTACTTCCTCCGTTTCCGAAGGTGTAGGTATAGAATCCTGAGCGAGAATTTGCCTTGCGCAGTTCGCAGTCAAAAGGATGACCCAGAAATATGAACGCAACGGTCTCATGGACCTATTTATGGCACTCTGGCTTCGAGTCTGCTCTCGTTCGATTGCTAATTTTAAGCGGCCTATTGTGCGCTGCGCCCGTTGAATCGTGATGACTCCAACTGCTGTGATTGAACGAACGCTCCAACCTCGCTACATCGAGTCCGATCAATCGCTCACCGGAAGTCGCTTCACAAATCGCCACCCGTTTCGCTCGTAACCGAGCGACTCGTAAAGCTTGTGGGCATCTTCTCGGGTAAGTCGTGTGTCCAACGTAACGCGCTTGATTCCTCTTTGGGCGAAATCTTTGTCGGCCGTCGCTATCAGCGCGCGACCAATTCCGCGCCGGCGGGCCGCACTCAATGTCACAAGCGCAAGGATCCTACCGGATGGGTCGTTATGTTCATAGCTTGGATACGTGAGTGTCCCGATCATGCCACAAACACAGCCATCCATGATTGCGACAAAGGTCTTGTAGGCTGGGTTCGACAAAATCAACTTTAGGCGCGACTCCATTTCTGGGCGCTGGGTCTCATAGCCAAGTTCGCGCATCAGCACCGCAAGTTCCGCAGCGTCGTTCAATTCCGCATCACGAATCCGCCATCCCGTATCCCACATTTATTGAACGGTTCTCAATCGCGGCAACAACTGCTCCAGGATCGTTGCCACCGATTCGTCAACGCTTTGTCGATCCGTGTGAACGACAATCTCGGGGTCCTCCGGCGCTTCGTACGGTGCGTCAATGCCGGTAAACTCACGAATCTGGCCGGCCCGCGCCTTTTTGTAGAGATTTTTAGGATCGCGCGCCTCGCAAACCTCCAGCGGCGCATCAACGAAGACTTCGATAAACTCGGCGTTGCTTTCCAAAGCAATCTCTCGCGCGCGGCTGCGATCCATCCGATAAGGCGAGATAAACGCAGTGATTACCACCGTGCCGGCGTCCGCCATGAGCTTGGCGACTTCGCTCACACGCCGAATATTTTCCACCCGGTCGTCTGGCGCGAACCCGAGATTCGAATTCAATCCATGCCGGATGTTATCACCATCGAGCACATAGGTGTAGATGCCGCGTTGGAACAGCTCGCGTTCGAGCGATTGCGCAACGGTGGATTTCCCGGCACCGGAAAGCCCGGTTAACCAGATAACCGCTCCTCGATGACCGCTACGTATTGCTCGCGCGCCTGCGGTAATTTTACCCTCGGTCCAAAAGATGTTTTTACTTTTTGTAACCGTGCGACCCGTGTAGACGCCGCCGAAAATCGTTCCGCCGCCACAAATTTGCCCGTCATCGACGATGACAAACCTTCCAAGGTTCGGAATGCGATCGTGGTTGTCGATGACAAGTGGTGCCCGGGTTTGGATTGTGAGTCTGCCGATCTCGTTTCGCTCTAATTGTTCGCGTCCGTCGCTCTTCGTCTCCAGTGTCGAAGAATCCATGACTCGCTCGATTGATACGACCTCACATTTAACGTCCTGAGTTGCCAACCGCAGATTGTACAAGTATCCAACACGCAACGGCTCGCGCACGATCCAGAAAAGGTCCGCGTGGAAACGATTTGCCTCGATCGGCGTTTCGTTTTCGCGCGATGCGACATAGCCGCGCTCGACGAAAATCTGCTCGCTAAGAGTGATCCCAATCGAATCTCCCGCGACAGCCGGACCATTTTCCTGCGCGTTCCAACACTCGATCGTCGCAACCACGGACGACTTGTTAGCCGGTGAGAACACCAGCTGGTCTCCCACCCTGAGCGTTCCCGTCTCGATCCGGCCTGCAATAATCCGGCGGCCGTCGAAGCGATAGACATCCTGAACACAAAACCGAAGTGGAAGATCGACATCGCGCTCCTGCGGTTCCAGCAAATCCAGTGCTTCGAGAACACTCGGCCCGCCGTACCATTTCATTTTCATACTTGCCTGCGCCACATTCTCGCCTTCCCTGGCGGACGCCGGAATAAACGTCCGTGCGTCCAGCCCAAGCTCGCGAAGAAACTTCCGATATTCCTGCTCGATCTCGCGAAATCGTTTCTCGAAGTAATCCACAAGATCCATCTTGTTTACGACCACGATGAGATGCTTGATCCCAAGCATGCTCAGCAGGTAGGCGTGACGGCGACTCTGTTCGCGCACCCCTTCGTCGGCGCCGATCACCAGGATGGCCGCGTCGGCTCTCGACGCGCCCGTAATCATGTTCTTTAAGAATTCCTTGTGTCCCGGCGCGTCGATGATGGCGTATTGGCGTCGAGGCGTTCGAAAAGGAATTTCGGTTGTGTCGATCGTGACGTTTTGTTTTTGCTCCTCAAGAAGCGCGTCGAGCAAAAAAGCGAATTCAAATTCCATTCCCTCCGCTGCGCATGCTCTCTTTATCTCGTCGACCTTCCCTTCGGGCAAAGAACCGGTGTCGTGCAAAATGCGACCTATTAGCGTGGACTTTCCATGGTCGACGTGACCGACAAAAACAACCCGGAGCGTCGGCTCGATGCCTGAAGTTGGATGTTGGACGTTGGACCTTGAACGTTGGACGTTTTCTGCAGAGGTCATAGAAATCCTTTGGCTCTCAACTTCTGCATCGCATTCCGTTCGTAATGGTCCTGCGCGCGACCGGCGCGCTCAGTCGTCTTTGTCGCTTCCAGTTCGGCAATGATTTCGTCGATCGTCGAAGCAGTGCTCTCGATGGGTTGCGTGATGGGACTGCAGCCTAACGACCGAAATCGTCTTCCATTTCGAGCAAAATACATTTGCGGAATGGGTATGTTTTCTCTCTGGATGTAGCGCCAGATATCCGCCTCGGTCCAATCGAGCAAGGGTTGGATGCGAACATGTTCACCTTTGGCGGCTGTGGTTACGAACTGGCTCCAGAATTCAGGAGGCTGATCCTTGTAGTCCCATTCAAATTGCGCGTTGCGCGGCGAAAAATATCGCTCCTTCGCGCGAGTTGGATCTTCGTCACGTCGAATGCCAGTGATAAGTGCGTCCCACTTGTACTCCGCGAGCACCTGCTGCAAGGCTACGGTCTTTAACTCGTGCGTGACGGTTACGGGGTCGTGCGTCTCGTAACCAATCCCACGAGCGCGGGCTTCGGTATTCATTTTGACGATGAGATTGAGGTTATGGTGCTTCCTAGCCCATTCGCGGAATTCCAGCATCTCGGGAAATTCGTAGGTCGTGTCGATATGCAGGACCGGAAAGGGAACGCGCCCGAAGAAAGCCTTGCGCGCGAGCCAGACAAGAACGTTGGAGTCCTTACCCATCGACCAGGGCATGGCGATATTTTTGAAGGCATGATACGCCTCGCGGAAAATAAAGATGCTTTGATTCTCGAGGTCGTCGAGATGAGTGCGTGTTGTTTGGGTCATTAGTTATCAGGCAGGGGCGCTTCACCCGAAACGCCCGCTATGCGAACGGTGATAATCAGCGAGAGAGCGATTGAGGTCAATCGCCCTACCTCAAATCACGATCGTTTTAGACTTGGGGATTCGGCTTGCGCGCTACGAGTCGCATTTTAATCTTTAGCTATGCCGGAAACGCGCGCGACAGCATACGACTCAAAGATCGAAGGTAACGTGATTTTTACGCGCTTCGATGCCGCCTTGAATTGGGTGCGCAAAAACTCGCTTTGGCCAATGCCGATGGGTCTGGCCTGTTGTGCGATCGAGTTGATGGCGGCAGCTGCATCGCGCTTCGATATTGCGCGATTCGGCGCCGAAGTGATGCGCTTTTCCCCGCGGCAATGCGATGTGATGATCGTTGCCGGCACCGTGACCTACAAAATGGCGTTGGCGGTAAAACGAATTTACGAGCAAATGCCGGAGCCGAAGTGGGTGATCGCCATGGGCGCGTGCGCTTCCACGGGCGGGATGTATCGCTCGTACGCCGTGTTGCAGGGAATCGATCAGCTTTTGCCAGTTGACGTTTATGTTTCTGGTTGCCCGCCCCGCCCGGAGGCTTTGCTCGCCGGGTTGATGAAATTGCAGGAGAAAATTTCCCGGGAACGCTCTTTCAGAAATCAGAAGCCGGAACTGGCAGAAAAACTCGAAGAAGCGCTTGCATGACCAGCATCCCGTCATCCCGAGCGAAGTCGAGAGATCCCGTTGAGTTATCCGTCGCTTTCGCTGAGGGATGCTTCGACTCTGCTTCGCTACGCTCAGAATGACATTATGGCTTTGACTGACCAGGAGCTGCTCCACTCGTTAGGCAAAGCGTTTGGGCCCAAGATTCAGCACCAGGCTGAATTTCGTGGTGAAACGACTTACACGATCGCAGCAAACGATCTTCGTGAGATCGCGAAATTTTGCCGGGACGAACTCTTGTTCGATTACCTAATCGATATCACGAGCATCGACGACTTCGGAGAAGAGCCACGTTTCGAAATTGTCTATCATCTTTATTCGATGCCGCACGCAGTTCATCTGCGGCTGAAGTTGAAAGTTCCGGAAGAAGCCGGCGCTGTAGATACCGTTTCTGACGTTTGGCCGACGGCGAATTGGCACGAGCGCGAAATTTACGACATGATGGGAATCAGGTTTAACGGGCATCCCGACCTCCGTCGTATTTTGATGTGGGATGGCTACCCGTTCTTCCCGCTCCGAAAAGATTTCCCGCTCGAAGGATTGGCCAGCGAAATGCCCGATGTCGCTTTCACGAAAGTCACACCTTTGGAAGGCGGCCCCTTCGTTACTCTGCCGAGCACTGCGACCTCAAAAGATCGCGAACCGCGCGCCCGACCGCCGGAACTGTAAGTCTCACGCAATGTTGGAAGGCTCTTTCGCGGAAGATTTTGAAGCGACCCTTATGCTACGCGGCTGACACCGGCGGAGCTGTTTCGGGTTTTCTCGTCGCAACCATCACGTCTGGACGCAAACCTTCTTCGCGCGGAATGATGGTCGTCGTTTTTTGGCCTGGCTTCGGATAAGCGATCCGGCTATGCAGCATCATTAAAAGCGTGAATCGGAAACGCTCTGCGATGATTTTCAATTCGCCCAGCGTGAGATCGCAGTCGTCCAGCTGCCGGTCGCTAATGCGTTCCTCAATCAGTTCGTTTACGAGCGTTTCTATTTTTTGCGGCGTCGGTTTCTCCAGACTGCGTGAGGCGCTTTCGACTGTGTCGGCCAAACTCACGATCGCGCTTTCCTTTGTCTGCGGTTTGGGTCCACCGTAACGAAAACTCTCCTCCTTCACTTCGGGAATATCGTCTTCGCGCAGTTTCATAATTTTACCGCCTGCGCGTGCGTCTTCATGCTGCTGAAGCGCCCGTTGATAAAAATAACGGACGATTGATGTGCCGTGATGCTCCTGGATGATGTCAATGATGCGCTGATTGAGCCTGTATTTCAGGGCGAGATCAATGCCTTCCTTCACATGCGCGATGATAATCAACGCGCTCATCGTCGGCGCGAGATCATCATGCGGATTGCGTTCAAAGCTCATGTTCTCGGTGAAGTATTCCGGCTTCACCAACTTGCCCACGTCATGAAAATAAGCGCAGACGCGGCAAAGAGTGGCGTTTGCGCCAATGGCTTCCGCCGCAGCTTCGGCGAGATTGGCGACAACCAGGCTGTGATGATAGGTCCCAGGCGCTTCGATGGTCATACGGCGCAGGAGCGGATGATTGAGATCGGACGCTTCCAGCCAGGAAATGTCCGTTGTGATTTGAAACAGGTTTTCGAGGATCGGCAGTGCGCCGCCGACCAGAGTTGCGGTCAAAATTCCGTTGCCGATGGCGAGGGCGCTTTGCACTCCGATCATCCCCCAATCATTTGCCGTCGGATAGAACCAATTAATCGGCCCGATTAAACCAAACGCCAGCGACAGTAACCAGATGGCGAGCCCGACGCAGAAACCAGCACGGACCAATTGGCCGCGCCGTCGCACCTGCAATGTGAGTGAAACTGCAGTAAAGCCGCTGATCAGACTTGTTACGAGCAGCGGTGCGTCAATTGGACCGAACAAGACACTACTCCACAGACTTACAAAAAATGCAGCGTAAAGCCCATGGTGGCGGCCTAACAACACGCTCAGCACAAGCGGCGCAAAGGCGTAGGGCATGATTAACCCCGCCATTTCCGGCTTTAAGAATCGATAACTCCCGCTGTTACAAAGCACCAGCAGCAGTTTGGTGACGGCCAGTTGCACCAGAATGACGGCGAAGATGAGAAGGATACGCGAGCTTCGCGAAAAGCTCCTGGGCTGGTTGATCCAAAGCTGAGTAATCGCCGTGGCCAGGACAAGCAGCGCAATGACAAAATTCTTGGTCGGTTCAGGCTGTTGGCCGCTAAAGACGAGAAAGGCGAGCCCACCGGCAAACACCGCAAAGATCACCAGCTTGACGAAAAGCGAGTATTCCAAGTTGCGCGTTAATTCGCTGCGTGCCCGGCGGCGCCGCATTTTTCGAGAGGCGAGGCCACGTCTGACGAGTCTTCCGCGTTTAAGGAAATCGAACATTTCGTTTTTTACTTGCGTGACGCCGGCGCTGGCGATCGGTGCTGCTGGTAGGCGCCAATAATAGCACGGACCAATTCATGCCGTACAACGTCGCGCTCTGTAAAGTACACAGTGGCGATGCCGGGGACACTTTTTAATGCCTGCAATGCTTCCACGACTCCCGAGCGCTTGTTCGCCGGCAAATCGATCTGTGTGACGTCACCGGTCACCACGCATTTGGAATTCAAACCGATTCGCGTCAGCAGCATGAACATCTGTTCGGTGGTTGTGTTTTGCGCTTCGTCCAGAATGACAAAAGCATTGTTCAAAGTGCGCCCGCGCATGTATGCCAGCGGAGCCACTTCAATGGTCTGCCGCGCAACCGCGCGCTCGATTTCCTCTGGTTCTAGCATTTCACGCAGGGCGTCGTAAAGCGGCCGCAGGTATGGTGTGATCTTTTGCTCGAGGTCACCCGGGAGAAAACCGAGCGCCTCACCAGCTTCCACTGCGGGTCGGGTCAAAACGATGCGCGCTACCTGCTCTTTCTTGAGGGCCGCAACTGCCATGGCCACGGCCAGGTAAGTTTTGCCCGTGCCAGCCGGGCCGATTCCAAAAACAACGTCGTGCTTTTGAATTGCCTCGACGTACGCCCGCTGGTTTGCGCTTCGCGCTACAATCGGGGCTTTGCGCGATGAGGTGGTGATTTTCGTTGAAACAACGTCGCCAAGGTTCTCATCGCGCTCTTCGGACACGGCCTTAAGCGCATAATTGAATTCGTGCTTTTGAATGTCCACGCCCTGCTGGCGCGCTTTCTCAAGTTGCTCAAACACGTGTTGCGCTTTATCGACGCGGTTTGAGTCGCCTTCCAGTTTCACCCAGCCTTCGCGGGTGGTCACTTTCACGCCGAGCGAGTCCTCAAGGTTCTTCAAAAGTTTGATGTCGTTGGCGTAGAGCGACTGCAAAGCGCGCGGGCTATCAAACTGGAGGGTGCGAGTTTCAGTCATCGTCAATCCGTCGCATCGGCAGCCCTGCCGATCGAGGTACTGGCTAAAGCCAACGCCGCTAACCCTGACCTACCGGAAACCATACACTAGCGCCCAATGGGTGCGTTCCTCCGGCGATTCCTCCACGCTGACGATGATAAAGTAACTACCCGTAGTCTTTGGAATGACGTGGGCCGCCGCAAAGTGGCCTTTCTCCCAGCTGTCTGGTTCCTCCGCCAGCTTTCCATCCGAATCATAAATGTGAACGGACACCTTTGACCGATCGACTTCTGTCCCCAGCCAGAACCAATATTCGTTCCCTTTGAATAATTGTTGCCGGACCGCTTTCTTTTCGCCCGAAGCGAGGTCGCCTCCCCAGTAATCCTCGCGCACTTGAAATCCTTGTTTTACGTATGGCTCTGCTGCCTGAAGAGCAAAGGACTGTGCATCATCCACTGAGGCAAAGCTGGCGCGCTGCATTATCACGACGGCCGCCAGCAGGGAGCTCGTGCGGAAAAGAATCTTTGCGAAACCGTTCATCGAAGCGTCCTAATCTCTCGTGACGATGCCCGTACCGAGCCGCGTCGTGATCTCGTTGACCTTCTTAACTGATTCGGCAGGAATATGAGCGCTGCCGACATCGATTAGAGGCTTCACCTGCCCAAGAGCGTCCTGAATCTGGTGAATGATCGGGAGGTTAAACTCGGGCATAGCCTTCAGTCTTGTCTGAAAATAAGCCAGGAGATCGGGCTGATGCAGAAGTTCGGCGCCGTCGCTGGAAAAATGCTGTTTCACCACCGAGGTCAATACTTCCGTCCCACGCAGCCAGCCGCCCAGACTGACAAGCTGCGATAATTTTTCATCGTGCACTTCGTTCATCGCCTGCTGGACGCTGTTTTGGGTGCGATCCAGTTCCTGCCGGACATTTTCCCAATTTCGCTTGTCTGCCGCCTCGATGATCGCCTTGGCGTGTGGCGTGATTGAGTTTCCTACGCCAATCCCCTTCGCCAATGCCAGAACCCGCTGGCCAATGTCCTTTACAGTCGGCGCGTCTTCTGCTTGCACCGCGATAAAACCATCGGCAATCACCGCCCCCAGCAAGAGGGCGATACGCGGACGCTCCGTGAAATTTGGTCCCTTATCACTGCGGACGTGTTCCTTCCAATTGACCGCACCCAGCTTGTTCAGTGCCCCGAAAATTTCGTTCGGCAACGGCACCACAACATCTTCCACAGTCGTGGATAATTGGTTAATATTGATGTGCTGCGGAGCCTGGGCGCCATGCGCGTACAGGGCAAGGCCACAGACCGCAGCTACAATTAACTTCAAATGTTTACTAAACAGAATCATTGGGAGCTTCGAATGTTGATTTCGGGTTCGTATTCAGGATTTAATGAAGCGAACTTTAAGCAAAACCGCTGCTGTACACAAATCCCTGCTCAAAACATTTTGAATCGCCTTAATCGAAACATTCCGTTGCCTCTGCAGCGCCGCTGCCTGCGTTCCTTATGGATCTGACCCGGCTAGAGCAGATCCTCGACCGGGCATCTTCCAGGCGGATCACGGTAATCGGCGATCTGATGCTCGATGAATTTGTCTGGGGAAAGGTCGGCCGCATCTCGCCGGAGGCACCGGTTCCGGTTGTGGAAGTGACCGGGGAATCATTTTACCCGGGTGGCGCCGCCAACGTCGTGCGCAACTTGCGCGAGTTCGTGGACCGCGTCGCGATTATCGGTTTGCTGGGCAAAGATCGCAGCGGCCAGCAACTCCGGGAGTTATTGTCGGAACAAAAGATCGATACCTCGAATGCAGTTGAAGAGGCAACGTTTCATACCATCGTTAAAACCCGCATCATTGCGCGCCATCAACAAGTCGTTCGCGTCGATCGCGAAAGGTTTGTCGGGCCATCGGCGTCCCAAATTGCAGAGGTCGTGGCTGGGGTCCGAAAGAATATTCCAGAGATCGACGCCATTATTTTCGAAGACTACGGCAAAGGTTTTTTATCGACCGAACTGGTTTCGCAAATCGCAGATGCTGCGCGCTCAGCCCGCAAGATCGTCGCTGCGGATCCTAATCCTCGTAACCTGGTCGAGTGGCGCGGCCTGACAGTAATCAAACCGAACCGCACTGAAGCTTTTCTCGCGGCAGGTATTCCCAGCGGCGAGCCGGATACCGCTCCGTCCCAGGATGCGGATCTGAAGCGGGCCGGCGAAACGCTGCTTAAAAAATGGGAAACAGAAAATGTCCTCATCACCCTCGGTGAACACGGCATGATGCTTTTCCAAGAGAAAGAAGCGCCGCACTACATCCCCGCCAAAGCGCAAGAGGTTTTCGATGTCTCGGGGGCGGGTGATACGGCCATCGCTCTCTTTACCCTCGGTCTCGCCTGCGGAGCGACTCCGACCGAAGCGGCAGAAATCGCCAACCATGCGAGCGCAGTCGTAGTGAGCAAGCTTGGAACAGCGACTGTGACCCGAGATGAATTGATGGCCAGTTTTCGAGAGGATTCCGAAGGTGGCTAACGAGTTGTCAGCTGCCGTTTTTATCGATCGCGACGGCACGATCATCGAGGATGCGGATTATTGTTCCCACCCAAAACAGGTGAAGGTTTTTCCCGGCGTTCCCGAAGCATTACGGCGTTTAAAATCAAAGGGATTCAAACTCATTGTTATTACGAACCAAAGCGGCATCGGTCGCGGCTTTTTCACCTTTGACGAATATCGCTCCGTTGAGTCGGAAGTCGCGCGGCAACTGGGCCATGGCTTGATCGATGCAACCTATTTTTGCCCCGACGTTACCGGGTCAACATTCCAGTCACCGGAAGCCGTCGCCCGGAATGATTTTGCAAGCCAGGCAAGAGTCACCAAATCGATTTGGCGCGTTCGTTTTTTATTGGTGACAAGGAGATCGACGTCGAGTGCGGTCGCAACGCAGGTGTGCGCACAATCCGGGTTCAAACTGGACTTGACTGCGACATCAGTGGCAGCACTGCGGATTGGACCGCAAAAGACTTTCCCGCCGCAGCGCAGCTCATTTTAGACGAACCGGTCACGACCAGCGATCTCTCAGCATGAGTAAAGCCGTTGGGATCATCCCGGCCCGATGGAATTCTACACGGTTTCCTGGTAAACCACTGCATCTCATTGCTGGAAAGCCGCTTCTGAAACATGTCTGGGAACGTTGTCTCCGGGCTAAAAGCCTGGATTCGGTTGTCGTTGCCACAGACGATATGCGGATCGCCTCCGCGGCGTTTGAGTGGGGTGCAGAGGTCGCGCTGACTTCGCCGAGACATCGCACCGGCACCAATCGGGCAGCCGAAGTGGCGAGAAAAGCAAAGCAGTTCGCATACATAATCAATGTCCAAGGGGATGAGCCCCTGATCGATCCGCGTTTGATCGACAAGGTTGTCGAAAAATTGCAGTCGGATCGCAAAGTGGAAATAGTGACGGCTGCGCATCCATTTAAGAATCCGGCGGACGCTTTTTCTCCCCATCAAGTGAAGGTCGTTCTCGATCTTCGCGGCAACGCTCTTTATTTCTCTCGTGCGGCGATTCCGGCTCCACGGAACGACGGACGCGTGGCATTGGCCTCCAGCCAATCGAATCAATCGGCAAAGATGCCGATGCGACGCACCCGTCATCCCTTGTTTCTCCGTCACCAGGGCGTTTATGGATTCCGGCGCGAGACCCTGCTTCAATTTGTAAGATGGAAACCAAGTCCGTCTGGAGCGCGCTGAATCACTCGAGCAATTGCGCGCACTGGAAAATGGTGTAACGGTTCATGTGCTCGTTACTGCTACAGGATCAGCCGGTATCGACACGCCAGAAGACGCAACGGCGCTGGAGCAAAAGCTTGCCCGCGCAAATCGGAGAATGAGCCCGTGAAATACATTTTCATCACCGGTGGCGTCATTAGTTCCCTGGGAAAGGGATTGACGGCGGCTTCGCTCGGCACACTCCTTGAAGCGCGTGGTTTACGCGTTGTTCTGCAAAAATTTGATCCTTATCTGAACGTAGATCCGGGCACGATGAATCCTTTCCAGCACGGCGAGGTCTACGTGCTGGACGACGGCGCAGAAACCGATCTCGATCTCGGCCACTATGAACGCTTCACCAATTGCGTTCTCACGCGGCACAACAACCTCACCAGCGGTCAGGTGTACGAGTCGGTCATTTTGAAGGAACGCCGCGGCGACTATCTAGGCAAAACCGTACAGGTAATTCCGCACGTCACCGATGTCATTAAAGGACGCATCCGTGAAATTTCAGACGAAAGCAAATACGATGTCGTCATCACCGAAATCGGGGGCACGACGGGCGACATCGAAGGGCTGCCGTTTTTGGAAGCAATTCGCCAATTCATTCTCGAAGTCGGGGCCCAAAATGTGCTCAACATGCACGTCACGCTGGTTCCATACATCAAGGCCGCTCACGAATTGAAGACGAAACCGACCCAGCAAAGCGTTGCCAAGCTGCGCGAGATCGGCTTGCAACCGCAGGTGTTGATTTGCCGGACTGAGCGGATGCTCGATCTCGATCTGCGGCAAAAACTCTCAATGTTCTGCAGCGTCGCGGAGAAAGCGGTAATCGAAGAACGCGATGTTGCGCACACCATTTACGAAGTGCCGTTGACCCTTCACGCGGAAGGTTTGGACCAGTTGGTGTGCGATCTTTTGGGCCTGAAAACGCGGCAGCCGGACCTCGCGGAATGGAAAAATTTCGTAAAGCGGGTCATTAGCCCCGCGAAGCGAATCTCCATTGCTGTTATCGGCAAGTACTTTGATGTTCGGGACGCGTACAAGAGTATTTACGAATCGCTCACGCACGCGGCTGCGAGCGAAGATTGCGGAATCGATCTTGAACTTATCGACGCAGAATCGTTGCAAGATGGCGTTAACGGCCAGTTCAAAAATGTGTCCGGTATCTTAATTCCAGGCGGTTTTGGCCTTCGCGGCGTTGAAGGAAAAATCAGGGCCGCCCGTTTTGCGCGCGAACACAAGATTCCATATCTCGGGCTTTGCCTCGGGATGCAGGTGGCAACGATTGAGTTTGCGCGAAACGCATGCGGCATCAAAGACGCCAACAGCACCGAGTTTGACAAGAACGCAAAAGAACCGGTGATCTCGTTGCTCGAAGAACAGCGAGGTGTCAGGAACAAGGGCGCCAGCATGCGCCTGGGCACATGGCCGACGAAAATCGCAAAAGGCACGCTCGCGGAAAAAATTTATGGCAGTGCCGAAGTGATGGAGCGCCACCGCCACCGATACGAGTTCAACATGAAATACCGGGACCAGATGAATGAAAAAGGCTTCGTCATTTCTGGCACATCACCGGACGGGACGCTGGCCGAGCTGATCGAGCTTCGTGATCATCCCTATTTTGTGGGTTGCCAATATCACCCGGAATTCCAAAGCAAGCCGAACAAACCGCATCCGCTTTTCAAAGGATTCATTCAGGCGTGTCTCAATTATCAGAGTCGTGCGACGCGCGCTCCAGGCGATCGAGAATCGCCGCCCCGAGTCCCTGAACAGGAACTCGTTCTGCAACGATAAGGTCGAGATCCGAGATCGTCGAGCTCCCGTAAGGAGCGAAACAAATTTGCAGCGGCTTCGCGCAAGTCTCGATAGTCGCTGAGACGTCGAACGGCTGCGAACCTTTCTGCTGGAATGAAGGCATTCCACGCCAACAAGCCCACACGCTGCTTTTCTTTTGGCATGAATATTTCGGCGTTATCAATCAAGCGCAGAGGTGTATTCGGAGCGTAATGCGTCGGCAATTGGCCTGGTGCTGAGATTTTTCCGCCTCCGACGATATGAATCCTGCCAAATTCGGAGAGCTGCTCTGTCGTGATTGGCCCACGCCGCAGGATACGGATTTTGTCTTCATGCACGGTGACAATCGTCGATTCGATGCCGTACATTGTTGGGCCAGCGTCAATGATCAGCGGGATGCGTCCACTCAGTTCATCAAAAACGTGCTGAGCGGTCGTTGGACTAATTCGACCGAATCGATTTGCGCTTGGCGCGGCGACCGGTTTCCCAAATGCGGAAACGATTTCAGCAAAAACCGGATGTGAACTCATTCGCAGAGCGACTGTATCAAGCCCTGCGGTGACGATTTCTGGAACGATCGGTTGTCGAGCTAGGACGAGTGTGAAGGGTCCCGGCCAGAATTGCGCGACCAGCTTTTTGACCTGCGCACGGGAGCGATTATCGACCGTCGCCACGCGCTCCAGCCATTGTTCGTCAGGCAGGTGAACAATCAGTGGATCGAAACGCGGGCGCTCTTTTGCCTCGAAAATTTTTGCAACCGCAAAAGGATTGAGCGCATCAGCTGCGAGCCCGTACACGGTTTCTGTTGGGAGTGCGACAAGCTCGCCTTTGCTCAGCAGTTCAACCGCTGCAGTTCTGGCCCGGACTTCCAGCCCGCTGGGATCGGCAGGGTGCCGATGCCACGAGCGGCGACCCAACATCGCCGCCAAAACCTCAGTCTTCACTCTTCCAATTTCGCGGCGAGCACGCTTTCGCTTTGTTTCTTGCGAAATGCTTCCAATTTTTTCTGAATCGCTTCGTCGGAAGTGGCCAGAATGGCGGCTGCAAGCAGCCCAGCGTTTTTGGCTCCGGCTTCCCCGATAGCCAGCGTCCCTACGGGAATACCTCCGGGCATTTGCGCCGTTGAAAGAAGCGAATCGAGTCCCTGCAACTTCGATTGAATTGGCACTCCCAAAACCGGGAGCCAGGTATGAGCCGCAATCACTCCAGCCAAATGTGCGGCGCCGCCTGCGCCAGCGATGACGACGCGCAACCCGCGCGCTGCTCCATTCCGCGCGAATTCAGCGGTCGCGTCCGGCGTTCGATGCGCGGAGAGAACGTGCGCCTCGTTAGGCACGCCGAGCTCATCGAGCGTCTCGACGGCATGGCGCATCGTTTCCCAATCCGATTTACTGCCCATAATCACAGCAACTAACGGTTTCAACTCAGGCATGTGCAAAGTGTAGGGCGTTTGATTCGTTCGCGCCAGCAAACTCACCCTTTGGGCTTCCCGTCTATGTCGCTCGGCGCCCGCCGGCTTCATTCTGTGAAACGCCAAGTGGCATTGCCTTCCAGCCAGTGTCCCATCGGCAAAGATGGCGACGCCGCGTGTTAATGCGATATTGCGCCTATGAATCGCCACACCCGATCGATCGTTCTCGTCGGCATGATGGGCGCTGGAAAATCATCTGTGGGCGTCTGTTTGGGGCGGCGAACCAGGCTCAAGCTGTTTGATACCGACGAAATCGTCACGTCAAAATTCGGAATGCCTATTTCAGAAATTTTTTCGAAACATGGTGAGACCAAATTCCGTGAAGCCGAAACGGAGGCGCTTCAGGCGCTCGCGACCAGCGAGCCGGTAGTTATCGTAACCGGCGGCGGGATTGTATTGCGCGAAGAGAATCGCGACCTTTTGAAACAACTTGGGGTAGTGGCGTGGCTGGAGGCAAACGAAAAAACGCTTTTCGAACGGGCTTCACGAGCTGGCAAACGACCGCTGCTGCAATGCAAAAACCCGAAAAAAACGTTCACGAAAATGTTACGGGCCCGCCTCCTACTTTATGCGAAGATTGCTGATATCCGCGTCGATACATCGGTGCTTACAGATGAAGAAGTCGCGGTAGCAATTTTGAGTAAGCTTAACAGGTATTATCGCAAGTCAGTACGGGCAGCGGCGATGGTAGCAACCGCGTGATGACTGAAACGGCTGAGCAGATGATTGATCGCGAAATCTCTCGGGCGGAATTGAAGCGACGACTAGCCTCATTTGCGCGCGAGATCGGTTTCGACTCCTGCCGCATCGCAGCCTGCGGTTCCGCACCACACGAAGAGGCATTTCGACATTGGCTGGATGAAAACGGACACGGTGAAATGAGTTACATGGAGCGCGGGGAAGAAAAACGCTGTGATCCGCGGAAGATTTTACCGGACGCGCGCTCAATGGTTGTACTTGCGCTGAATTATTTTCAGGGAGACCCCCGAGCGGGCGAAACACCTGCCGCCACAGGCAGAATCGCGCGTTACGCCTGGGGCGACGACTATCACCATTTGATCGAGAGCAAGCTCGACAAGATTGACGAGTTTCTTCGCGAGTTCGGCGGACAACAGAAATGTTATGTCGATACCGGCCCAGTTTTGGAACGCGATTACGCGGCGCAGGCCGGCATTGGCTGGCAGGGCAAAAGCACGATGCTCGTCGACGAACGACTTGGGACCTGGTTTTTTCTCGCAGAAGTTTTGACGACTCTTGAACTGCCGCCGGACGAACCTGTGCCGGATCGCTGCGGAACGTGCGAGCGTTGTATCAAAGCCTGTCCCACCGGCGCAATCACGGCCCCTCATCGTCTGGATGCGCGCCTCTGCATTTCTTATCTGACAATCGAACTTAAAGGTTCCATCCCGCTCGAGCTTCGACCACTTATCGGGAACAGAATTTTTGGCTGCGATGATTGCCTTGATGCCTGCCCCTGGAATCGTTTTGCTCAAGTATCGCGCGAAGCCGTGTTCTCTGCCGGTCCGGCAACGATGGGCATGTCGTTGCGCGATTATCTCAGTTTGAGCGATGATGAGTTTCGTGTGCTTTTTAGAAATTCGCCGATCAAACGGATCAAACGACGCGGCTTCTTGCGTAATGTCTGCGTCGCATTGGGCAATATTGGAGATTCATCGGATTTGGCCGCGCTTGAGCGCGCCACAGCCGATTCCGAACGGTTAATCGCGGAGCACGCGAAATGGGCGATTCACGAAATTCGGTCTCGACACGGAATCAGCCCGCCCAATCGGGGACAAGACCAAGCTCATTCAGGGAGCAATTAATTGAATCCAAGGCCGTTCCCCGGCGCATCGTAGAATTGTCATGAACGGGATTTCGTTTGCAAGAGTCAAACAAGCGACTAATTCTGACGCCTTCACCCTGAGAACCGCTCCTCCGATGCACCAAGCCGTGAGCACACCTGCGCCCGCGCCTTTGACGGCGAAGCAGCGCCGTGCCCGGCGCAAAAAGCAAATCATTTACGGATCGATCGCCCTGGTCACGCTCTGGGTCATCGCATCGATTATCTGGAACAAGCGCGAGAAACCGATTCCGGTTACAACGGAGACCGCGATTCGTAAAACGATCGTGCAAACTGTTTCGGCCACGGGGAAAATACAACCTGAGGTCGAGGTCAAGATCTCGCCCGAAGTTGCTGGTGAAATTATTGAATTGCCCGTTGAGGACGGGATGCGGGTCAAAAAGGGCGACCTGCTGGTGAAAATTAAACCTGACTCTTATAAAGCGCTTCTCGAGCAACAGGAGGCCGCGATCAGCGCAGCGAAGGCGACGAATCTCCAGCAAAAAGCCACTATGATGAAGACTGAGCACGATTTCAAACGAGCGGAAGATTTGTTCAACAAAAAGCTCATCTCGGAGCAGGAATATAATGCGGCCCAAGCAGCAGATGATGTGGCAAAGAATACCTACGAAAGTTCGCTCCACGAAATCGAGCGCGCCCAAGCCGGCTCGAGTCAGGCGCGCGATCAATTGTCCAAGACGACGATTTACTCGCCCATTGATGGCACGATCACAATTCTCAACAGCAAATTGGGTGAACGTCTCGTAGCGACGGGGCAATTCGCCGGTACGGAAGTAATGCGCGTTGCCGACCTCGGTCACATGGAGGCGCGTGTCGATGTGAACGAGAACGACGTGGTGAATGTGAAGTTGGGCGACAAGGCCGAAGTAAAAATCGACGCTTATGGCGGCCGGAAATTCAACGGCACCGTTTACCAAATCGGTAATACGGGAAAGACAACCGGCGCCGGCACACAGGAAGAGGTCACCAACTTTGAGGTGAAAATTCGGATCGAAGACCACGATGTAGTGCTGAAGCCTGCGCTGAGTTGTACCGCCGACATTCACACGAACGAGGTGAAGGACGTCGTGGCCGTGCCGATGCAGGCGGTGACGATTCGCACCGGTGAGAGCAATTTGAGTCCAGAAGAAATCGAAAAGAAAAAGCAGAAGGTGACGCAACGCGACAAAGGCGACAATAACGCGGAGTTCGTCAACGAGCGTGCGGAAAAAGCGGCGCAGAAAGAAGAGCGCGAAAAGCTGGTCAAGGTCGTTTTCCTAAAAAAAGGCAACAAGGCGCAGATGGCGAAAGTGACGACTGGCATCTCCGACGACACTTACACCGAGATCAAGAGCGGCATTCAGGCCGGCGACGAAGTGATCTCGGGAAGTTACAGCGCGATCAGCCGGAAGTTGAAGGAGGGCGCGAAGATAGCCCTCGACAAAGAAGGAATGAAGTAATCTCGACGAGCGACTGTCGACGTGGCGATGGAGACTCGAAATTCAATCAGGCCGCCCGGTCCGGTCGTGATCGACATTGAAAACATTACCAAGGACTATGTCATGGGCGAGGAAGTCGTGCGCGCGCTGCGCGGCGTGAGCTTGCAGATTCGCCGCAACGAATACCTCGCCATCATGGGCCCAAGCGGCAGCGGCAAATCGACGCTCATGAATATGCTCGGTTGTCTCGATACCCCGACCTCGGGTCGCTATGAGTTCAATGGCAAAAACGTTGCCGAAATGGATGACGACGAGCTCGCGGCCGTTCGCAATCGCGAGATCGGTTTCGTGTTCCAAACGTTCAATCTTCTGCCGAGATCAACATCGCTGCGAAATGTCGAGCTGCCGCTCATCTATGCCGGCATCAATCCCGACCGGCGTGAAGAACGCGCGGCCCAGGTGCTAGCAGATGTCGGCCTTGGCGATCGCATTCATCACAAACCCAATGAACTTTCCGGCGGTCAACGTCAACGCGTCGCGATCGCGCGCGCGCTGGTCAATGGACCCTCGATTATTCTGGCCGACGAGCCGACGGGAAATCTTGATTCCAAGACCGGTGAAGAAATCATGGAGTTGTTCGAGAATTTATATCAGCACGGCAATACAATCATCCTCGTGACGCACGAACGAGACATCGCGGCGCACGCGCGTCGTACCGTGCATTTGCGCGACGGACTGATCGAGATGGATCACGTAGGCTTTATTCCAGAAGTCGACCTGCCGGTTGCGAGATAATTTCGACATGAAACGTTTTCTTTACGAGCTAAGCGAGAGCTGGAAAATCGCGGCCGCGCAAATGCGCTCGAACCTAACCCGCTCAACGCTCACGGCGCTCGGTGTTATTATCGGCATTATCGCTGTGACATTGATGGGCACCGCCGTGAGCGGCATATCCATCGGATTCGATAAAAGCATGGCCGTGCTCGGCGATGATGTTCTCTACGTGACGCAATGGCCGTGGAAGCCAGTGGATGACTGGTGGAACTATCGCGATCGGAAAAAGATCAAAACGGAATATGCCGAGACTTTGAACCGGATGATCGCGGCGACCCCGAATTCGAACCTGATCGTGGCAGTGCCCACGTCGAATTTGATGCGATCGATTAAATATGGTGGCAACCAAGTGAATAACGTTTTCGTCCTTGGGACGACATCGGATTTCATCATAACATCGACAATCGATTGTACGGCCGGACGATTCTTCAACGACCTCGAATCGCGAGGCGGCGCCAATGTTGTCGTGATCGGCTATGACGTGGCCGATGCGCTTTTCCCTTCCGAAAACCCGATCGATAAATCGGTGCTGATCAACGGTCAATTGTTCAAAGTCATTGGCGTAAACACGCGACAGGGCACGTTTCTCGGGTTGTTCAGTTGGGACTCGATGGTGGCGATGCCGCTGGGCGCGTTTAACAAATATTTTTCGGCGAAAAGCGAATCGGACGTACGGGTAAAAGTGAAAGACAAAACCAGACTCGCGGATGCCAGGGATGAGCTCACCGGTTTGATACGGCGTGTGCGCGGATTGCCACCGGAGAAAAAGGACGATTTCTCAATCAACGAGCAACAAGCCTTTAAAAGCACCCTCGATCCCGTGAAAAATTCAATTGCGATTGCCGGGCTGTTTATCACCGGCTTGTCACTTTTCGTCGGCGCGATCGGCATCATGAACATCACGTTTGTTAGTGTGAAAGAGCGCACGAAAGAAATCGGAACACGCAAAGCGCTCGGCGCTCGGCGACGAACGATTCTGTTGCAGTTCCTCATCGAATCGACAGCGCTTTGTCTCCTCGGTGGATTTATCGGCCTCGTCCTCGCTTTCTTGATGTGTTTTCTCATTGGCAAGGCCGCGCCGTCGTTCCCGATTCACTTCAGCGTGGGATTGGTTGTGGCCAGCGTCATTGTCTCAGCGATGACCGGACTAGTGTCGGGTTTCGCGCCGGCGTGGTCAGCCTCGCGCCTGGATCCCGTTGCGGCCCTTAGATACGAGTAAGAATCGACATGTTATTTGGTGAGATGATTAAGATGGCGTTGTCGTCGCTTGGAGCGAACAAGCTGCGCTCCGCGCTGACAATGCTCGGCATCACCATTGGCGTCTTCTCGGTAATCTCAGTCATGACTGCGGTCGGAGCATTACAATACTCAATTGAGAACGGGATCAGTTTTCTAGGGTCGAACATTTTTCAGTTTGGCAAATATCCGGTGAATATCAGTGCGAGCGGCGACGTGCAGGAAAAATTTCGCAACCGGCACAACATCACCTATCAGCAGGCGCTGCATTATTACCGATTGATGGAGGGAGAGGCGCGGGAGATTTGCGTCAAGAGTTTTGGTTACGAAGTGAAAGGCCAGGCGGTTTACAACGGCGCAAAAACAACCCCGAGTCTCCTCATTGTCGGGACAAATCGAAGTTTCCTCACCGCGAATGCTTACACGCTGGGTTATGGCCGCAATTTGACCGATGAAGACGTCGATCTTTCACGGCGCGTGATTGTCGTTGGAAAGATGGTCGAGAAAAGACTGTTTCCGCACGAAACACCGATCGGCAAGGTCGTTCGCGTCAGTGGACATACCTACACGATCATCGGTGTGCTCGCCGAAAAAGGAACTGCCTTTGGCCAAAGCCAGGACGACCTTTGCATCATGCCGATCACGCGCTTTTTCGAAGACTACGGCGAAGCAAAACGCACCGTCAACATCGCGACGCAGGCATTCACACAAGATACCTATAATCGTACCTTCGATCGCGGCATCGGCGCCATGCGTATCGCCCGTGGCTTGCGCCCGGACCAGCCGAACGATTTCGAGATTTACAGCAACGACTCGCTCAAGAGCGCCTTTGTCAACGTGGCGGGATATGTGCGAGTGGGTGCATTCGTCATAAGTCTCATCGCCCTGGTCGCCGCCGGAATCGGCATCATGAACATTATGCTGGTGAGCGTGACCGAACGCACAAAGGAAATCGGCGTCCGCAAATCGATCGGCGCCCGTAGCCGCGATATCCTACGGCAATTTTTGACCGAGGCCGTTTTCATTTCCGAGGCAGGCGGTCTTTTGGGGATCATTCTCGGAATCGTGGCCGGCGATTTGCTCGCCATGTGGCTAAAAGTTGACACGATCTTCCCCTACGGCTGGGCAATCGCCGGTCTTCTTGTTTGCTCAGCAGTCGGCATCGGCTTCGGTCTCTATCCGGCCTATCGAGCCGCGAATCTCGATCCGATCGAAGCGCTGCGATACGAGTAACTAATTACGCATGCGACAGAGATTTTCGTCGAATCGAAGTTAGTCCCCATGCGTTCACGTGTTGCATTGATCGTTGTCGCAACTGTTGTCGACGGATGCGCACCAATACCACCAGGGTTGCCGCCTAAGTTCTATTCTTACTGGCAGCGTGATGGCGTCGGTCCGATGGGCACCCCGCACAGTATTACGTTGAACTCTCCGCAAAGCGTGGCCCGCGCGGTAACTTCTATCCGCCACCCGACAAAGATTTTTACTATGCATGTCTCGGCAATGTGGACGCGTTCCGCCGCTTCCTCCACAGCGAAGACCGAAACGGAACGGGCGCGCCTGGTGAAGGTTGGGATGCTGATATGGTCATTCTGATTTTAAAGTACGGCGATGAGAGGCTTGCCAATCTGCTACGCTCTGAGAAAAAAGCAGTGCGAGAGTCAGTCGGAATTGTTCCGGAAACGCATTTGAAACCTGAAGATCGCGCGCTTTACCCGAAGACTCGCTGTCTCTACAGCTATAGATGGAGCCGAAAGACCTAAACCAAACGGTGCAAGCAATCTCCAAGCGGGTGGATATCACTTCGCACACTACTGCTTTAGGGTCACGAGCATGAGAGACAAAGATCTCTACCCCAACCCGAGAGCCTTAAACGTCGCATCGACGTGTTTGAAATGAATGTCGAGCGAGCAAAGACGATCGATTTCCGACGCGGAAAGCCTCGCGGCGATCTCGGGTTCGCGTTTTGCGTTTTCGGTAAACGTCCCCTCGCCTTTCCATGTTTTCATCGCTGCGCGTTGTACGGCTTCATATGCAGCTTTGCGTTCCGCACCCGCGCTCGTCAGTGCGAGTAAGATCGACTGGCTAAAATACAGGCCCTTCGTTGAGTCGAGGTTTTGCGCCATTCGCTCAGGATAAACCTGCAATTTTTCGACAATGTCTCGCAACTTCGTGAGCATGTAATCGAGCAGGATGCACGAGTCCGGCAGAATAATTCGCTCGGCGCTTGAATGACTGATATCGCGCTCATGCCAGAGCGCGACGTTCTCTAGCGACACAAGAGCATTGCCGCGAACGACACGGGCCAGGCCGCTCAACCGCTCACCGGTAATGGGATTGCGCTTGTGCGGCATCGCCGAACTGCCTTTTTGCCCTTCGCCAAAAAATTCTTCCACTTCGAGCACTTCAGTCCGCTGGAGATGACGGAATTCGGTCGCCCAACGATCGACGCTGGAAGCGATCACAGCGAGGGTGGTAATGAATTCCGCGTGCCGGTCACGCTGCACGATCTGGGTCGAAAGGGTCGCTGGTTTTAATCCGAGTTTCTCACATACAGCTCGCTCAATCTTGGGATCGATATGTGCGTGCGTGCCGACAGCGCCGCTTATTTTGCCGACACGAATCCGCTCGCGCGTTTGTGTGAGACGTTCTTCCGCGCGGCCGAATTCGTCATACATCAGCGCAAGCTTCAGGCCGAACGTGATTGGCTCAGCATGCACGCCGTGGCTGCGCCCGATCATCGGCGTCATTTTGAACCGCCGCGCCTGGTTCCCGATCACCGTTCGGAGAGATTTCAGATCAGCCAGGAGAATGTCGCACGACTCGTTTAACTGGACGGCCAACGTCGTGTCCAAAATGTCCGATGACGTAAGCCCCTGGTGAATCCAGCGCGCTGCAGATCCCACTGAGCCAGCGACATTTTCAAGAAAAGCGATGACGTCGTGGTTGGTCCGCTTTTCGATCTCCAGGATTTCAGGAATTGAAAACCGCGCGCGCTTTCGAATCTCCGCAGCGTCACTTTTCGGAATCTGGCCAAGCTCCGCCATCGCCTCACAGGCGAGAACCTCAATATCCAGCCAAATTTGAAACTTGCGCTCGTCCGACCAGACTTTGCTCATCTCTGGTCGGGAATAACGATCGATCACTCCGGCAACATAAAAGCAGCGTGCTTGAGGGAAAAGCGTTTTGTTGATTACGCTAATCCCTGTGAACCGCGCATCGCGTAGCATGCGCTGTCCTCAGCGCACGGCTCTCGATCCAACAACGTGATGAATTCCGCTGCAACAGCGGACTCTACAGCACTAGCAGAGAAGCGAGACGGCCCTCGCCTAACAAACGCGGACGCGCAAGAAACGCCCGTTGTCCTGCAGACGCACCTGGCCGCTGGCAAAAAGGTCTGCGACGGTCGCGACCGTCTCTCTGTTGCTAGTAGTGCAGGAGCTGACTGCCAGGATCAGATCACCCAGTGACAGCCTCGAAAATTTTCGAGGCTTCAAAATTTGTCGATTTCTTTTCATACGATTGCCTCCATTTCGGGAAGCAATTCCAATACCATCTCCATTTGTGAATATCTCATCCATAAGCCCTATGTAGTTATTCTCCCGTTATGCACTTTATGACTGACCGCTCGCCGACACTTTTGTTCAATTTTCAAACACAAAATCTTGCGTTTGGTGGCATCGGCATCCCTGCCGATGGGGATCGCCTGGAAGGTGATGCCACGAAGGCTAGGGACCGGAGCGCGGCTTCATCAACCGCAAGCCCAACATGTACAGAGCCGCAAAAAGCGCTACGACGAGTAGGATGCCCTCTGGATTGTCCGTGGATAAACCGAACGAGAGCGTCTGGGCTCGTCAAAAGCTCGGGCTCGAGGCGATAGGCTTTATCGCCGAGATAAGCCAGAATCCAACACCAGAGCGCCGATCCGGCAATCGTCACGAGACTGAAAAGGCCGAAATTCATTCGAACGATCCCTGCCGGAATCGAGATCAGATGGCGAACTACCGGAAGAAGCCGCGCGAAAAAGACTCCGCCTCCCTCGTAACGAGCGAGCCATTGCTCGGCTTGCTGCAGTTTTTTGGGACTCACCAGCACAAACCAGCCATACTTTACGATCAGCGGACGACCAATTAATCGCGACGCCCAATAAGTGATGGCCGAACCAAGATACGACCCGAGCACCCCTGCGAGCACGACGCCCGTAAAACTGAGTTTTCCTTGCGCAGCTAGAAATGCAGCGGGCGGAATGACGATTTCGCTGGGCACCGGAAAGATAGAACTTTCCATCGCCATCAACACGATGATGCCGAGATAGCCGCCAGTGAGCACCCAATGGAACCAGGTTTCAAGAAGATGATGCATATTGTCATTCCGAGCCCTTCGACTACGCTCAGGGCAGGCTCCGTCGACCATCTCTCGATGTCGAGCCGCAATAAAGTTCGCCCTAGTTCAGTCTAAAAACGAAAATCCGCAATCCCAAATTGAGATGTCGATCTACCGGCGTGTTCTCCGTTACTACAGACCGTTTCTGGGTCAAACGATTCTCGGGTTGTTCGTCTCACTTGTCGGCATCGGCCTGAATCTGCTCAAACCGTGGCCGTTTAAGCTGATCGTGGACGATTTTCTTCGTCCTGGCCCAGCAGCGCGCAGTGATTGGCGCACCTGGATCCCGCTGCTCTGTCTCGCTCTGGTCGTAATCCAGCTTTTCTGGGGAATGATGAATTGGATCACGAACTATCTCTTCGTAAAAATCGGGCTGCAGGCATTGCTGAAATTGCGCACCGATCTCTATTCGTATTTGCAATCTCTATCGCTCAAATTCCACGACGCGCGCCGTTCGAGCGATTCCAGTTTCCGCGTCGCGTACGATTCGCAATCAATCCAGACGATCTACAACAAAGGGTTCACCAACATCTTTGCGTCCGTAATCACGTTGATCGGAACCTTCCTCATCATGTTGCGCCTGGACTGGCAGCTCACGATGGTTTCTCTGGCGATCGTTCCCCTGGTCGTCGGGGCGATTTATCTTTTTGCGCATCGGATTCGTCGCGAATCGACTTCGATTCAGGAACACGAAAGCGCAGTCCTCGCGCAAGCACAGGAAGGTCTCAGCTCGATTCGAATGGTCCACGCATTTGGACGCGAGGAATTCGAAGTGCGCCAATTCCAACAACAAGCTCGCCAAAGTTTGCAAGCTAATCTGCGCCTCACTTTGACGAACGTAAACAGCGCGCTGGTGATCAGCACGTTGATGGTGGTTGGCACGGCTGCAATGTATTACATCGGCTCGCTGCACGTCCTAGGCGGCACGCTCACGCTCGGATCGCTGCTGGTTTTCAGCGCCTATTTGCTGATGCTTTATCAGCCGCTCGAGTCTCTCACCTACACCACGTGGGCCATGGAAGGCGCGACTGCTGGCGCAAAACGCTGCTTTGAAGTGCTGGACCGGGAGGACGATGTGCGCGATTCACCGAATGCGGTTTCTATTTCGTCCGCCAAAGGCGCGATCGCATTTCAATCCGTAAATTTCGGTTATGCGGGTGACCGACACGTCTTGCGCGACATCGATCTTCGCATCGATCCGAATCAGATCGTCGGTCTGGTAGGCGGCACCGGTGCGGGCAAAAGCACGTTGATGAGTTTGGTGCCGCGATTTTACGATCCTTCCACGGGTTTCGTCATGCTCGACGATCTTGACGTACGGGAGGTCACAAAAAAAAGTTTGCGCGCGCAGATCGCGATCGTCTTACAAGACACGTTGCTTTTCTCCACAACTGTACGAGAGAACATCGCGTACGGCCGCCCCGATGCGACGGAAGAAGAAATTATCGAGGCGGCGCGCCGTGCGCAGGCAGACGAATTTATTCGGCAGATGCCTGATGGCTACGCTAGCCCTGTAGGCGAACGAGGCGGGCACTTGAGCGTTGGCCAACGCCAGCGAATCGGCATTGCCCGCGCGTTTTTGAAGAACGCGCCGATCTTGCTGCTGGACGAACCTACGTCGGCGCTGGATCCGGTAACCGAAGCGGCAATCATGGAAACCATCCAGGAACTAATGCGCGGCCGGACAACTTTAATTGCGACCCATCGGTTGGCGACGATCCATGGTCTCGATCAAATCATTGTGCTTGAACACGGGCGCGTAGTTGAAAAAGGGCGCGGCCCGGAGCTGATCGCGCGCGGCGGGATTTACGCAAAACTGTATGCATCGGGAAAATTCCCAACCCAGGTAGCCCATTGAGCAACGTTAGAGAAGATCGACATGTCGAAGGCGACTGGTGGCCAGATCCGATTCCGCCAAACGTCGAGTTTGGCGAGGGATTCTATTGCGAGAGCGCGCAAATCTTTCGGAGACTCCGCAGCAAAAAATCAGGTGCTGTCGTTATCGGCAAACACGTTTCGTGTTACGCCGGCTGTTCGTTTTCCGTCGGCGAGAACGGCCGGTGCACGATAGGCGATTTCACGCTGCTCAATGGCGCACTGATCATGGCGGATGAGAAGATCGAGATCGGGTCGTATTGCTTGATTTCGTGGAACGTCGGGATCGCAGATTCCGATTTTCATCCGCTTGAACCGGCCCTGCGTCTCATCGACGCGCAAGCCCTGGCGCCGTATTTCAAGGATCGGCCCGCACGTCCCAGGTTGAAAACCGCTCCTGTGAAAATCGCGGACAACGTCTGGATTGGTATGAACGCAGTGATTTTGAAAGGCGTCACTATCGGCGAAAACTCGGTCGTTGCTGCGGGGTCGGTCGTTACAAAAAGCGTTGAACCGAACACGGTCGTCGCCGGGAATCCGGCTGTAACGGTTCGGCAATTGTGATCAGTGATCGCTGATCCATGATCAGACCGATGGATCGTCCACACCCACGCTGTTCACTGTTCACTGTTCACTGATCACCGTTCACCTGTTTCCATATGAAGCGAAAGAGAATTGTCGTCATGGGGTTCATGGGCTCAATGCCCATCGCAGGCGTAATCTGGCAGCACATCCATTACATTGTCGGACTGCAACGGCTTGGGCACGATGTATATTATATCGAAGATTCAGCCCGCATTCCCTACAACCCGGAAACGTTTGAAGTCACCACTGAATTTGATTACACGGCGGGACTCCTGGATAGGTTGGCGCAAGAATTCGAATTCCGAAATCGCTGGGCCTTTTGCGCGCGTTATTTGCCGGGCAATCCCACTGCCGGCCTGCGATTGAAACGAATCCGGCAGCTTTATCGGGAAGCGGACGCTATCCTGAACATCTGCGGCGCACAGGAATTCAACGACGACCTACTCGTTTCGGATCGCATTCTCTACATCGAAAGCGATCCTGGCGTCGAGCAAATCAAGGTCGATAAGGGCATGAAATCGACAATCCAATATCTGGGCCGGCATCATGCCCTTTTCACTTTTGGTGAAAATATCGGCACCAAAAGCTTTTCGGTCCCGACCCACGGATTGAAATGGTTGGCGACGCGTCAACCAGTGGTGACTGATCTCTGGCGAACAAATCACTCCCCTCCTGGCGCGGCCGTGATCACATCCGTGGCCAATTGGTCTACCAGCGGGCTGAAAGACATTACGTGGCGCGGCAAAAAATATCTCTGGAGCAAATCGCGAGAATTTCTTCGCTTCATTGCAGCGCCGAAAATAGCCGGCGAAACATTTGAGCTGGCGACAAACATCGAGCACGCCGCTACCCGCGCAAAATTCGAGCGAAATGGGTGGCGACTCACTTCACCGCTCCAAATGAGTGTCGATTACTGGCTCTATCGGGACTACGTCCAGCGCTCCAAAGGAGAGTTCACTGTCGCGAAGGATCAATACGTGCGCCTGAATACCGGGTGGTTCAGCGACAGGAGCGCGTGTTATCTCGCAGCAGGACGTCCGGTCGTCACTCAGGAAACCGGCTTTACGAAATTCTACGGCGGCGAAAGAGGCCTTTTATCTTTCCGAACGCTCGATGAAATCGGCAATGCCGTGAAGCCTATTAACGCTGATTATACGACACATTCACGGGCCGCTTACGCCCTGGCTCGGGAAGTCTTTGAGGCCGAAACTGTGCTGAAATCAATTCTCGACCGAGCTGGAATTTGAGGGGACGGCGCAAATCCTTCTTCGCCTATCAGAGATTTGAACGTAGAAAGCATGTATCGTGTCTGTTGTGTCCGAAAAGGCCACTTGCCAATGCAAATCCGAACCTTGATTTTCGAGTACGCTATTTAAGTTTGCAGCCTTTCAGCTCATGAAGCGTATCCTTGTTTTAATTTACGCCACCTTGCTGCTTGGACCGGTTCTGGACGCGCAGGAAAGCACACCGGCGCGCCCCCCGATGGAACCGCAGGTCCCCGAGCGGCCTGGTCCGTGGAGATCGACTTCGCCAGCGCAAGCAGCAGTTCCAGTTCCTGTTCCAATTGCGCCACCAAAGCCAAACGGTCCGGTTCAAAAAAGTCTGGTCCGGATTACCGCGACTTCAGTAGAGCCGGATTACAAAGCACCTTGGAACGCCGGAGGGCTCGAGCGGGGCGTCGGCGCCGGTTTCGTCATAAGCGGCAATCGCATCATGACGAACGCACACGTTGTTGCCAACAGCCGTTACCTGACCGTGGAACGGGAGGGCGATCCCAACAAGTATCAGGCTAAAGTGCAATTCATAGCGAATGATTGTGACCTGGCCGTCATCACTGTGCCGGCTCCCGATTTTTTCAAGAACATGTTGCCGTTGCAACTTGGCGGGATTCCTGCGCTGGAATCAACCGTCTCGGCGTACGGCTATCCAATCGGAGGCGAGCGGATGTCGGTCACCACCGGGATCGTGTCGAGGGTCGATTTCCAGCTCTATACGCATTCATCGGTCGATCAGCATCTGGCGATCCAGATCAGCGCGCAGATTAACCCGGGAAACAGCGGCGGTCCGGTAATGCAAGACGCCAAAGTGGTCGGAGTCGCCTTTCAAGGTTACAGCGGCGACGTCGCCCAGGGAGTGGCCTACATGATTCCCACACCCGTGATAAAGCGGTTTCTGCAAGACATCGGCAATGGGCATTATGACGAATATCCCGACCTCGCCATCACCTATGCAAAATTACAAAATCCCGCCCAACGAAGGTTTCTCGGATTAAAAGATGACGATCGCGGCGTCCTGGTGAGTTCTGTGGTCGTCGGCCGGGCCATCGGATCGCATCCTTTACCCTGGTGACGTCCTTCTAGCTATCGACGGTCACCCCATTGCCAGCGACGCGAACGTCGAACTGGAAGGTGAGCGCGCCCAGTTTGAAGAAGTCGTCGAGCGAAAGTTCAAGGGCGATTCGGTCAAGTTGGACATCTCGCGCAATAAGCAGCCGATGACCGTGACAATCAAATTGTACAAGCCATGGCCCTACTCGGTCCAGGGCCACAGCTATGATGTACGTCCGCGCTACGTCCTTTACGGCGGTCTGCTCTTTCAACCGTTAAACCTGGACATGCTGGAGGCGTATCGGATAGCCGACCTCCGCGTTCGTCATTTCTTCGAATACTTTGTCATCGACCAGCTATACCTTCAGCATCCCGATGTCATTGTGCTCGCCAACATCCTGCCAGACCCGATCAATACGTATCTGTCCCCCTACCGTGGCGGCATTGTTGATGAAGTAAATGGCAAGAAAATTCGGACGCTTGACGATTTGGCAGAGGCTTTCGCCGACTCACCGGAGCAGTTAGTTATTCGAATGATCGGCGACGGACCTCCGCTGGTCCTTAATCGAAGTCAGGTAGAAGCTGCACGCGAACGAATCAAGACGCGCTACAACGTTCTGAAGGAGCAAAATCTTGAGGAACAATCGGCGTCAAAAGGAACCGAACAAGCAAACAAAACATGACGATCACCAGGCACGCTCTCATTACTTTGGCGCTCGTCCTTTTCACAGTCGGTGGGGCGCTGGCCAGGAAGGAATCCGCTGTTCCTGCCATGTTAAGCAAGCAAAAACAGTTGGCGCTTGTCCGGGTAAACGTGACCGGACAGTCCTACGATTATTTTCGGCCCTGGCAAAAGAAAGCGCCTTTTTCAAAGCGCGCGCTCGGCGCGGTCTTATCTAAAGGCCGTGTCCTTGTGACAGCGGACCTGGTTGCAAACCAGAATTACGTGGAGCTCGAGCGTGCCGAGTCTGGCGAGAAAACCGCGGCCACCGTCGAGGTGATTGATTACGAAGCCAATCTTGCGCTGCTCCAACCAGCGGAAAAAACGTTTCTCGATGGAATCACTCCGCTCGAAATCGCGCCTGACACGGTAGTGGGCGACCGGCTGGCCGCGTGGCAGTTGGAACCGACCGGTGCGTTGCTCGCGACGGAAGGCTTGGTGACAACAGTCCAAATGATGCCGTATCCGATCGATATTGGGCAATTCCTCACGTACCGCGTTAGTATCCCGATGCAATACCGCGAGAACAGCTACACGGTGCCCCTTGTTAAGAAAAATAAACTTGCCGGCTTGCTACTGCGTTACGATTCGCGCTCACAGCTACTCGATGCAATCCCTGCGCCTGTCATCACGCACTTTTTAAAGGATGCTGAAAGCCAGAATTATCGAGGTTTTCCCTCGGCTGGCTTTTCATTCTTTCCGACGCGCGATCCGGCGCTTGCGTGAGTTCGCCGGAGAAACAGGGAAGAACGCCGGCGGGGTCTATATCACGAATGTCGAGCCAGGCACGCCAGCCATGAAAGCGGGACTCCAGGTGGGCGACATCGTGACTGCAGTCGCGAACAATGAAATCGATCAAAACGGCAATTACGTGGACCCGCTTTACGGCAAGATCGAGTTCACGAATTTGCTCACGGCTCACGCGTACGCCGGCGATGTTGTTCCTTTTCGAATTCAGCGTAACGGCAAGCCAACGCAGTTAAATGTTACCCTCGAGCACCGCGACGCGAAGGATTATGTGAGCCCGCCATACAATCTCGATCAACCGCCGCGATATTACGTTCTCGGTGGCCTGATTTTTCAGGAACTTTCCCGTCAATATCTCAAAGAATGGGGCCCGAACTGGCAAAGAGAAGCTCCGCAACGTTTGGTTTACCTCGACCATTTCCAGTCCGAGCTGTTTCCTGACCGAAATCAACGTGTTGTTATTCTCAGCCAAGTCCTTCCGGCTAACAGCACTATCGGCTACGATGAACTCGCCTATTTGACGGTAACGAAGGTGAACGGCAAAGAAATCAAATCGTTGGACGATCTGGCCGAAGCGGTGAAACACCCAATCGAGGGGTTCATCAAAGTCGAAACCGAAGAAGATCCAAAGCAGATCGAGCTCGATGCGGCACAAGTCGCCGCTGAAGCGCAAGATCTCCAGGAGAATTACGGTATTTCGGCGCTACATCGGCTTAACTGAAGGCTGAGGCGTGGCCGTGCCTTCCTTCATGCGGCCCTGAGCCGCGCTCACGGTCAGTTTTGCGTGTGACGGCATTAAGAAGACCGCCGCGCAAAGAAATACGAATACGGCCGCGGAACCTAACCATTCCCAAAACCCGAGGTGCCAAAACACAGAATGTCGTAAGGCACTGCGGATAGGAATCGCCCAGGCAGATTTAAGTCGCATAAGGATCAACAAAGATTCGCTGACGAGAATTCCGGTCAGCGGCAGCAGCGTCACCAACGACCAAGTCCAGAACAAGCCCCGTTGGAACAGGTTTTTTCTAAAGCCTATCCATGCGCACCAGCAGGCAGTAAGCATGCCTATCGCCAGAAAACCTGCTGCGGAACGCGCAATAAATTCGTGGAGGCGCCGGACTCCCAGAACATCGTGCACGTGTTGAGGCACAACGAGACACGCGCAAATCAGCGCAATGATTCCGGCGAACAAAGATCCCGCACTCACGTGCGCGGCGCGGGGCGAGGTGCTCGGCAAATTGCGATGTAGATATCCAGCAAACGGTAGCATCAGAACTGCAGCGAAAACAATCCCGCAAGCCGGCAGCCAATAATGACTGGGATTATCTCTCGGCGAGAGCAAATTGGAAATGACGCGATAACGCCAGTCGTAATTTTGAGGAAACGTGCGGGCACTCAACGCAAGCGTTCCAAAAAACGCTAGAAAAATCAGGACCAGCAACGCAGCTAGAGTTGATTTGCGATATAACATCGGGTGGCCCCGAGCGAATGAAAATTACATCCGCTCTTCTGTCCCGAGTGCGCCCGACCGTCGGCGGGCTAAAAAATGTTCCACTTCTTCATTGTAAGTTTGGAACGGGTCACCCATCACGAGGAAATCGCGGTTATCGCATGCGATGGAATCCCAGTTGATAACATAGGGCGAATCGCAATCCTGGAAGAAAGCCACCGCTCGAGCGCGACCTGACGCACGCGTATTAGCTGGCGGAACATGTGTTGCACTGGAACGCCGTACATTGTTGTTCCACTCTGCAATCCGCTTGCCAGGCGTAACAGCAAAGAAAAGCCCGCGAAGTGGATCGATGTTGTGATATTCGAGGTCAACGCTTTGCAGCCACGGATCGTCCCAACTTAATCCTTCGGACTCGACGAATGCTTCCAGCAGCCATTTCTTTGTAATCCAGTCGACCCCGCCAATGAGCGCCTGATGGTTATTTGCAATTGCTTCGAGAACGAATCCCCAGTTTTCCAGGAGCCAGTTAGTTTCCGCGCTGCTATTGCGCAGGTACTTTTGCGCCAGATGGTGAAACTCCCACTGCACGTCGAGTGCTCCGATGGTCTTGCCGTTCTCAAGATGGACAATCCATTGCTGGGTTGGATCCCGGGATATGTCGCGGGTGCTTTGCACCGCATCGGCCAGTACCAGGTTTCGCGGTAACCGGCCATCCTCGAGCAACGATAAAACAGACGCAGTTGTCCCGATTTTTAACGCCGTGGCATAAGGACTCATGTTCGAATCACCGATGAGCAAGTGAAGCCGCCGGTATTTTCGGTAATCGGCCAGCGGTTCGTCACGTGCGTTAATGATCGCGCGATTGAATTGCACCCATTGGTAAATGTCGTTCACGATATGATCCGCACGCTGGCTAAGTTGGAAATTCACCCGTGTCTCCAGTTGCGGCGGTTCGAAATCAAACGCCAGCGGATTGGATTGACCGACGCGACCGGCGCCCGTAAAGATTTGCCGGGTAGCCAGAAAAGTGAGCAGGGTCCCAAGAATTGGGGGCGTGAATTGCGCCTCCCGCTTCATCAGATAATTCTCGTGACAACCAAACGTGGCGCCGGTGTGGTGATCGACATTATTTTTGATGAATGAAACGCGATCCTGCGCGCCCAGAGCAATCAGTGACGATTGCAGCAAGTCGTCTCCGGCCAATTCATAAGCTGCCACATCGTGCAGATGCAGACATTCCGGCGACGCGTACTCGATGTGTCCCATATCGAGATACAGACGCCCGCCGTTACGAAGAAAACCTCCGTTACCCGGTGGTTCTTCGTAATCGCGGTAATGCAGATCGATGGTGCCGGCCGAAGCGTTTCGGAAAAGATGGTTTTTTACCTTCGCCGGCCAGAGTTCGGAATTTACGTGCGGCTCCTCTTCGCTCAAAAGACAGCCGTATTCGGTTTCAATCCCAACGATCCGGTCCATTGTCTAGCGAGCATCCGCCAAGGGTCGGTGCTCCTCAAGTGCTAATGCCGGCATCCTGAGCGAAGCGAAGGAGCTCGCAAGGAGAATGCGATCACACTCGGCACGAGTGTGAATTTTGCAGTTTGTGCGAGGTCCTCCTTCACTCGGGATGATGAAAGGAGGCGCCATATCGAACGCACGCTTGAACCGTCATGGAAAAAGCGCAAACTTTTTTATGGCAGCTTTTGCCCTCCGTAGTCCGTCCGAAAAGGTAGCGGGTCTTTTTTATTTCGGCCGGGTGCTGGACAAAATCCGATTACAAGCCACAGGCGAATTGCCTCCGGACTATCACGCAAACCTTGGAAAAGGATTTGACGAAAAATGTATGAACTTTCTCCGGATCAATTACGACCAATTAGTCCAGCGAGTGAGTCGCGGCGGAACGGACGAGGAAATCTTGCAATGGTGCTTCGATCACGGACGCAGACCAGATGAAAACGACGTTTACGTTTGGAACGAATTCATGCGGAAGCGCGGCTGGAACGATGAAGTCTCCGAGATATTGCAGCGCCGCAAAAAGGAAGCGGGCATGATGGATAGATCGGACATTCTGACAGCGTTCCAATTTATCGATGCCGACGAAGGGCGCTTGCCAAAAGGGTAGACCGGCAACGGCCAACCCCGAAAGCTTTCGGGACAGCGCGGCGTCCCCACCATTATTCGGCCAGGGTATCGATTCGTTCGGCAAGACCAAAATCAAGCTCGGTCAAACCGCCTTTGCTGTGGGTCGAGAGAACCAGACGCACTTTGTTGTAACGAATGTCGATGTCTGGATGATGTTCCTCTTCGTCGGCCACTTCCGCCACCGCGTTCACGAAATCAATCGCATCGGCAAAATCATCGAACTCAAACGTGCGTTCGATGTGCTTCTTCTCCAGTTCCCATTCCGGGATTTTTTTCATTCGCTCCTTGAGCTCGCCTTGTTTGATGAGGTCAGCCATAACGGGACAACGAGTAACACCCGAAAATCGTTTTGCAACGCCAAAACGAGCGGGCGTTTTTGCGGCGATCACCCTTAGCGAAGCGCAGCGGAGTCGAGGATGCGCAGCACTGCCTGAAGGTGAGTCAGCCGGATTCTTCGACCACGCTTCACTTCCTCCCGCTCGCCTCAGAATGATGGCTACATGCCAAGAATCTTCCTGAGATTTTTTGCAGAATCGAAAACTTCCACGGCGCAAGCTCGCGCCTGCTTCGATAGTCGCGGCCAATCGCGCAATACTTCTTTCACCGCCGCTTCCGCTTCGCCGACGTTCCGGATGAAACGAAATCCGTTTTCACGTGGAAGATATCCCGTTGCGCCTGTGTCTTCTGTGATCACCGGCCGTCCCAGTGCAAGAAACGCCGCGGCCCGATCGCTTAACCAGCCGGTTCTCCAGGCTACATCCACACCCTTGATAGCCGTAAACTCTGCAAGCGCGCTCGTCAGGTACCGACGGTACTCGGCGGTGTGCGCGCAACCCGGTGAGGATCGACAATGCGCCAGCCAAGCTGTTGCAAACGCGCCCTCTCCGGATCGTCCGGGCTGATATTCATCGCCAGTTCGAACTGTGCCTCCGACACGCGCGCCGGTAAACCGAGATAAGGCTCGAACATAACTCGTTTTGATAAATCGGGGAATTCTCCCGCGACTTCGACGGCCCCGCCCCAGTACCACTGTCCAATTGTGGTAAATCTAGCCATCTTCGGGCGTGATTGCGGTTGGAGGAGTCTTGTGTCAGCCATCGGATAAAATGTCGTCCAGCGCAAAGTCGACTTCGGGAGCCGGCAATCGTTTGTATGAACGTTGAGCCCGATTGTCCAAAATTCGTCGTGAGACGATTGGCCCAGCTCCATTTTGGTCATCCAGTAAAAAATTTCACTGGGATCCAGATCGCAAAAGATCCGTCGCTCAAATTGCAAAAGAAATGGCGGGTGAATCGAGTAACTGAGATTGAGCAGCGCGTTTGGGCCAGCCAGTCGATTGAGCAGGGCTTGTTTCGACATTCCGATACAACGCATGGCGTCGAGCTCATGCGTACTCGCTGCTGGTTTCTGATATAGCAAACAATAGCGACCAGCCAATCCATGCGCACGCAGTTGCCGCTGGAAGTTGTTGATCCCGGCTTGGTCGGCTTGCGGGTCATCTGTCGCCGGCAACAGCTCGAGCCAGATAGCATCGAGCTTCAATCGCCGCAGACCGAGCATCCATTGCAGCGGCACGGAAAAATTTCCGCCGCCTTCGCGATACTTCGCCGCGAATCCGCAGCCAAGAAATATTGTCACGCGACCAGAATCGCTATTCTGCTCGCGTGCTCAAGACTGAAGCGCTCCCGATGTTAGAAGATCCGCCCGTGCCCCGGGGCGTTCGCTCTGCCGGTGAACACCTGGGGCTGCCTCGGCTGACCGGTGCAAAGCCCGGCATTGGGTATTGGGATGACCGATCCGAGCAATCGCGGCTGCCTTCGCACGTGTATCTGCTGCTCGAGATCGTAGGCCAAACCAAGCAATCGTGGTTCGCGCAGAAAGCTGCTGTAGATCAGCATTCCGGCCGGCCTTCCGCTCTGGCGAATCCCGACCGGAAGCGATAAGTTTGGATAACCCGCAACGGCAGGCCCGGTGGAGTTCGTCAGGTGCGGTGCGACAATCGCATCGAGGTTCTGGGCGCGGATCGCGTTATCAATTCCTGCGCGCGCTGCCCTGCGAGCGTGTGTTCGCGCGGCCACGTAGACAGGATTCGTGGGATAACCGCTGGTCTGTTCCGCTTGTTCGAAGACCTCCTGGCCGTAGTAAACCAATTCCTCGCTGGCAATGCGCATTGTTGAACGCAATCAAATCAGCCAAGGTCCGCATGTTAGTGTTAGTGAGTGTGGCGAGGTAATCCGCGATTTGCGCCTTGAATTCATACAGTAGTGCAGTGAACTCGTCATTGGTGTAGGCGAATACGTCACCGGTATCACAGTCAACGACCGTCGCACCCAGGCTTTCCATTTCGATCAACGCATTATTCGCAAACGCTACAGTTTCTTCATCGCCGGGAATGCCGCTGCCATAGTAGCTGTAATCAAAATACCGAACGTCGCGTCCGATTCGCGCGCCTTGGAGTGAGCCGCGTTGCAGAAACTGCGTATAGTCGGTGGGCACGCTGAATTCCACTCACTGGACCAAACGGCGACTGCAATACGCCGAGAAGAATTGCAGCATCCGTCACGCTGCGCGCCATTGGCCCGGCAGTGTCCTGCTGATGGGAGATTGGAATAATACCGTATTGCGAAACAAGGCCGACAGTCGGCTTTAAGCCAACAATATTCTCAACCGCGGATGGCCCCGTGATTGACCCGTCTGTCTCCGTGCCAACAGCCACCGAGCACAAGTTCGCGGCCGCGCCGTTGGCCGAACCAGCGCTTGATCCCCATGACGTATAGCTCAGATCATACGCGTTAATTGTACTTCCGCCGCGTGCGCTCCAGCCGACGGCGAGAGGATAAACATTATCATTGCCGCGGAAGTTTGCCCATTCGCCCAGATTCGCCTTGCCAAGAATCACAGCGCCGGCAGCGCGGAGATGTGAAATAATTGTTGCGTCGCCGGGCACACGGCTACCCACCAATGCCAGCGATCCGGCGGTCGTTTCCATGATATGAGTATTGCCTTCGCAAACTTCGGGGCCGGTCGCAATGTTGTCCTTGACCAAAACGGGAATCCCATGGAGCGGACCACGAATATGTCCGCTGCGACGCTCATCGTCAAGTTGGCTGGCCGATGCATATGGCATTTGGATTCATTTCGATCACCGAGTGAAGCAACGGGTTAAGCAACTCGATACGCCTGAAGTAATACCTCACCAATCCTCTACTCGTCAGTTCACCGGAAGCCATCGCGGCCTGGAATTCGGGAATACTGGCTTCACCGATTTCAAAATCAGGTTCGGCCGAACGCAGACCGTGAAATGAGTGAAGCTAAGTCCTCCGCTTAACAGGGCTGCGCTTCCGAGAGCGGTTGTGCCGATAAATTTTCGGCGAGTTACAGTGTGGTCGAGGTCCACACGATTGGGGCCTTGCTTATTCATGATTCATTCTCAGGTTGCGCTGTTTCGCGAATGAACAGACTTGAGCTTGTTTTCGGTGACCGTATGGGCGGAGGACTCCGCTTCGGTCGATTCCCGCCTGCAATGCGTCGCATAGCGATGCAGGCGGGTGGATCGTAGGGTGGATGACTTTCGCGCGATCAACGCCATAACTCTGCGTCAGCAAATCGTTTCTGGTCTTGAAAGTGGGCGGAAATTTTTTAGATTATTTTTTTGCATTATTTGACCGCCGTGCTCTTCCTCCGCAAATTAGCTCTTCTTCCCAGGACACCCGTAGCTCAACTGGATAGACCATCTGACTACGGAGCGATATCGCTACGATGGCCCAATGACACGTGCTACGCCGTTTGCTACGGATCATACCACCGGAATCGACGCTTCAAGAGGCGGTGTGTTTACCATAGCATTCTGATTTATTTGCCCGCAGCCTTGAGGGGTCACTAGGTCGAGAGGATCGACTAGAGCGGCTCTCTACTCTCCGGCCACTTGGCTCCTTCTTCGCCGCTGCTGCGCCCCACGGAGGTTCCTTTTAGTTTGTAATATTTTGGCGTTAAATCAACTGACTGCTATGCACGTAAGAGCGAAGAACCAGCGATCATCCTAACGATCCCAAGCTCAGCACTGCACAGCGCAGTGCGCTGGCTGCGCAAGGCGGCAGGGCCAGGATGGGCGTCGACGCGGTCCACCGTATAAAGCGGAATCTGATCCAAAGTCAGTAGTCGCGTTCCGCGTAATCGCGATAGGTCGGTGGCTTATCGGCCGGCTAGTTTCCAAACCGCACCAGCTTCGGCGCCAAGCTCCCTGATGTCGATCATCGGCGCGATCGCTCTGCTCCTTGTTCCGAGAGAAATTGGCAACATGATTTTTAGTTGCGCGGAATATTGGCAGCTCAGCCGTCCCAAAAACGAGACGCCCAGTTCCCAAATACGAAACAAGGTATGGTACGTGTTTCGTACGAATTGCATGCAACAATTTCATGATAAGCAATTTACGGCGAGGTCATTTCATGGCATGCGTGATGCATAGAGAGTTGGTATCAATCAAACTAATATTATGAACAACCAATTCGAATCCACTTACGCTCTGTTAGTACGCTCTGAAGAAAAAGGCCGTGGCGTCCTCGAGATTTTAGTGTACGCGGTCTTTATTCTCAGTGTCGTCTTATCGATCGGGCAGTTCGCGCAGACTCCTGTGAAAATCGCTGCGCCTGGACGTGAGACGTGTGTGGCTTGCCATACGACTACAACCCCGCCTCCTGTCGAGAGCTGACTGATGAGTTGACCCAAGCCATCCGCCCATTTTCTCGGTGTTTGTTTCTGCTCGCAATCGCCAGCCCGACCTGCGGGCTATTTCCCGGCGAGGCGCGCGCTGAGAATCGATCCGCTCAGTGCTTTACGCTTGGAACAATTTTCGGGCATGACTTTTGATTTTTGACTTCTAATGCCGAATTTTCCGGGCAATGAGTATTTTCGGTTGCATTCGCCAATTCGGTATGGACGTCGGCGCCTTTGCGTCCGCATAAGGTAATAATCTCACGAAGGATCTCAGCCATCCGCTCGGGTTGGCCAGATGAGGCACTCATCAATATTGCAGACGTCACCAACTCGAGTTCTTGTCTAATCTGCTCTCACAAAAGAATGAATCCAAAATCATCGCTAATCGCATCTCGCGAGCAAACGCTTTCACTGGATCCGATGCGCATACTCCGATTTGCTTTTTAGTTTTTTCGGCGGTCTCCATTGCCCATTTAGGATCGGATCAATGATCAATTTAGCGCGGGCTTTGGCGGCTGCGACTACGTTTGTTCGCAACGAGCGGTGGACAGTGCGAACAGCGCTTCCCAGCGTTTGACGGCGGCTCGAAGCGAATATAGTAAGGCCCTCCGAGCCGCAGTGGTGGCGCGAGATAAAATTTTCGACCATGCGCATGAAACAACAGACGACGATCTTGCATAGCCAGAGGGCTATGACAGGCCAATTTTATGCGACGGATTTTGCTACGCAATATCTTAGGCATGAAACAACACATTACTGCTGCATTTGGACGGTGTTTTTCATAGGTAAAATCAGATTTTTGCGCCCGTAGCTCAACTGGATAGAGCATCTGACTACGG
>CAVRCO010000007.1:0-143550 GCA_963719605.1 uncultured Verrucomicrobiae bacterium | reverse complement strand
CACCGGTGGTTTACCTCTACTTCGACCGCCTTCGCGAATCGTGGGAAAACCGGCACCGGCAGACGTTTATCTCGCCGCAAGCAGCTCTTGGTGTTCCCGACACCATTTGACAAGGGCGTCGCGCAAGCGAGTGACGCTCATTCGATCCGGGGGAGAACCTAGTTCGCCACCGTGTCGCCACGCCGCCTGCTACTTCGCCCAGTTCTGCGATGGCGACGAAATAACATTCCTATCCTCAGTTCATACCCGCAGGAGGTCCTTTGGCAAAAAACTGCGCCGCACCTTAAGTGATTGTTGGAGGAGTGTTGGTTTTTCTGGTCGGGATCTGGATCGGAAGCTCGTAACCTGCCTAGCTCCTTCGTTGCGTCCGCTTAACGAGGGAGCGACAACCATCCCGGTCGGGAGATTAGAAAATCCCACACACGTGCAATGGCAGCGAGCTAAGGAACGGCCATATCGTTCACGCATGAACAGCTCACGGTTTGATCACGATCGCAGGTCACGAGTAACTGTGCAGCCGAGCGCTCAAAAGTATTTGAAATGGATTCGGCTGTCTCGCTTCGGCAGTTCGCTACTTCGCGATTCAGCGGGCTCAGGTCGAAAGAAAATCTTCGCCATCGTCGCACCACCAATGCCAGCCGATCTTGGCTGCAAAACGACACGGCGCATTCTAATTTTTGATAACCATCCCGACAGTCTTCGTTTGGTTTTCGGCCCCCGCGCTTCACATGGCCAGCTTCCCGATCCACAGCGCACGCCCTCATGGGTGGTCGCGCTTCTCTGGATTCTGGTCGCGGGTTTAGTGATGGCAATGTTCGTGCCGTTCTCTTGAGCTCGCAATCATTGGCGAACAGGCGCCTATTGATCTCCCGTTGTTGTAGCCCCGGTAAGCGACCGCGGCTACAGGCTTGGAAGCACCCACTCCGAACAGGGAGCGATGAATACATCTCCGGTGGCATAACAAGATCCTGCGGGCGCGCTATGGCTATGAAGCACAGCGGAAGCAATCGTGAGACACGGGAATGAAACTAATCAGTTTACTAGTTGGTATCACCTTGGTGGCACTCGCTTCCGCCGCAGCGGCTTCATGGGATGACGATTCGCATTATGTGTCGTTAGGTCCGCGCAACGGCTACTACATCGTGCAACCCGATTCGCATTTGATTCGTCAACTCGGTCTTTATGAGGCGCCTGTGATCGGCCGAATCGGCTTGCTAACTCGCGGCCGCGCGACTACGCAAGATGTGGAGGCCATGTTTGGCCGCACTCATAGTCGCGCAGATCGCCCGGATGGTTTCATGTTGTATTACGCTCTGCCGGTTTACAATCCATTCGAGGACTGGGGTGGCGGCCGCCGTTAATGGCGAATCGCACCGCGTCGAAAATGTGGGCTCGTTCATCGATGGATTGAGCTTTGACCGCATACTTGTCGGCAAAGTTCATCCCGTCTACCAGGCTTTTGGCCGAAAGAGACGCAGAGCAAACGCGGTAAACCTTGGTCTCACCGTCGCTGCCGCGGAACGGTGAACTTTAGCTTTCCTTTCCTTTGAAAACGCGGAACAGGAAAAAGAGCGACGGCCACAGCAGACCGAGCTCAAATGAGAGCACCGTTCCTGACACAGCGCCCACGGCGAAAAGAATGGCTGCACCGCGCGACCATCGTTTTGCCAGCTCCAAAAAAACCGGGCGACCGGTGCGACGATAAAGCGCTTCGGAGACCACCATCCAAACGGGCAGACTAATTCCAATGGCTGCAAACACGATGTGGAACGCCAAGGACATGCCCATCTGTGAGCGGGCAAAAAGGAAATCACTCACCGGGAAGTTGGATTTCGACCCATCGTAGCAGCGCGCGTAACCCGCGATCAACGGCATTTCGCGGACGCAGTCAAGTGATTACTCGCGCTCTTCCAAAATCACGCGCTCGATGTGCGAGTAAATGTTAAACGATGGCGGACGCAGAAATCCGATCAGCGTTTGATTGCTTTCCCTCGCAAATTCGGCAGCGAGCGTCGAAGGCGCTGAGACCGCGGCAACGATCGGGACACCAGCCGCAAGCGCTTTCTGCACAATTTCAAACGAAGCGCGACCGCTCACCAGAAGAACATGTCGGTTCCATGGCAATAATCCATCGAGGAATGCCCGCCCGATCACCTTGTCCACGGCGTTGTGGCGACCAATGTCTTCGCGAACAATTTTCAATTCACCACTCGAATCAAAAATTCCCGCGGCATGAATTCCGCCGGTGCGCGCGAAATCGCCCTGCGCTTTTCGCAATTTTTCCGGAAATGAGAGCAGCGTTTCAATATTGATCCGAACATTTGCCGATTCGATCGCTGGAAAATTCTGCCGGATCTCGTCGATACTCGTCTTGCCACAAAGTCCGCAGCTGCTCGAAATCGTCCCGAAACGTTGTGCGGAGTTCAGTTTCAACTTCACGCCATCGGCGAGATCGACAATCACTCGGTTGTCAGCATCTGCCGAAATCTTCGCGATGTCTTTACGATCATGCACGATCGCTTCCGAAACCAGAAAACCAGCGGCAAGCTCTTCGTCGTGTCCCGGTGTGCGCATGGTCGTGGCCAAAGGTTTACCGCCAATTTGAATTTCCAGCGGTTCTTCGATCGTCAGATCGTCCCGTAAATATTCGAGCGAACCGTCCCGTCTTCGCCGGATGATTCTTCCCGGACCGATACTCGGCACTTCTTTCATCAGTGAGGATTTCAGATATTGTTGCAGCCGGTGGAAATCTGTCACTTGTACATTTCGCCGGGACACAATTTCGTTGGCCATCACGGTCGGGAGCCAGACACGCATCCCATGATCGAAGTGCCCGTGATCGAATGTGTCGCAGGCCGCGGGATTTGCGGAGATCGTTATTTCGAGTTCAAGGACGACTACAAGGGACAAATCACGTTTTTTTCGCTCGACGTTTTCGATGAGCTGTGCGCTGCGCTGAACGCACATGATGCTTCGCCAGCCGCGGCAAGGCGCAACGTGATCACGCGCGGCTTTGATCTGAACGAATTCATCGGCAAGGAATTTGAGATTCAAGGCGTTCGTTTTTATGGAACGCAGGAATGCGCGCCTTGTTACTGGATGGATGGCGCATTCGCGCCGGGCGCGAAAGATTTCTTAAAAGGACGCGGCGGTCTGCGCGCGAAAATTTTGACTGACGGAAAATTGCATTCGACTGCCGCCCAACGGGTCATCCTGAGCGGTGCGAAGGACCTCACCAACGAAGTCGACGATACGCTTTAGAGACGGCGTGATCCATCAGCCTGTGTGAGGTTCCTCGCTTCGCTCGGCATGATAATGTAAGACGAGAGCATGAAGATCAGCGCGGTTTTGCTCGCCGGAGGTGAATCACGCCGGATGGGCACGGACAAGGCCACGCTGTCCTTTCGTGGAAAGCCGCTCTGGCAAATTCAACTCAATCTGCTGCGAAAATTAGAGCCGGCAGAAATCTTCGTTTCCGCACGCACCGATCCCGCCTGGCGCCCTCGTGACGTTCATTTCGTCGCAGATGATTCCCCATCACGCGGACCGCTCAGTGGACTTGCGGCAGCCTTGGCGCAGATGCACACCAAACACCTGCTGACACTTGCTATCGACATGCCATTCATGACCGAGAAATATCTGAAGTTTCTTTGCGGTCAGATCGAGCCGGGGTGCGGTGTTCTTCCCAAAATTGATAATCGCGCTGAGGCGCTGGCGACGATCTATCCGCAGGAAGCGGCTGCAGAATATTCGGCGCCGCGCTGTCGGGCGCCGATTTTTCGCTGCAAACATTGACGAACTGCCTGGTCGCTGGCGGAAAACTTCGGGTGATGCCAGTCGCAGAGCAGGAAAAAAAATTGTTCCTGAATGTGAACGAAGTAGGCGATCTGCATCACTTGTAGCCGAGGGCGTTTACCTCGGCCATCCGGAGTTTGCCATGGACCGGGCGCGGTCAGCGCCCGTGGCTACAACCCATGCAGCATCAGCGAAGACGCCGCGTCAGCGCCGCTGAAATTTTTACTCGGATGCAAAGATGCTCTTGCAAGTTTGCGACGGCCGCTCGATATGTCTGCTTCTGATCCTCGTCGGATGAAGCTGTCGATCTTGCGTGTCGTGATTTTTGTTTTCGGGCTGCCAGCGTGCGCCTTCTCGGCGAGCAACGTCGTGAATCTTTCGCACTACGACATGATGCGGCCGGATTTTGCCGCGATGAAACGTGAAGGCATCATCGGCGTGATCCATGAAGCGAGCTATCCGCGGCTTGAGCGCGATGCGAAATATCTGGATCGGCAAATGGGGGCGCTGCAAGCCGGACTACTGTGGGGCGCATATCACTACGGCGATGCGACTGATCCTGTCCGCCAGGCCGATCATTTTCTCAGCGTTGTATCCAATGCCTGGGCGCAGGCTAATCCTGTGACTCGACCGTCTGGCGTCCTGCTGGTGCTCGATTTCGAAAAGAATGGTCACTATCCCGGCGGCACGATGCAGGCCGATCAGGCTGTTGCATTTGTTGAGCGAATTCGCCAGCGCACAGGCACATATCCGGGCATTTATTCCGGCGAATACCGTTTGGGGCAGGTCCTGAATAGTCCCAAGGTGACAAATGCGCAGAGAAACACGCTAACAAATTGCTGGTTGTGGATCGCCAATTATCACAAGGAGCCGCGCGCGACCGCGCCGTGGAGTTACTGGGCTCTCTGGCAATATTGCGGCGATGGCAGGGGCGCTCTCCCGCGCTCAGCTTACCCGATAAGCGTCGCAAATATCAGAAAGGCAGAACGCAACATTTTCCGCGGGACCCAATCGGACCTGCGAGATTTCTGGCAGCGGAGAGCTTGGAATCCCGCAGGAGGGAAACCTCGCCGCGAATCCGAACGGACTGTCGCGACCGATTGAGGGATGTGTAGCCGCCTCGCTATGTCGAGGCGCTCCGTTTGGTTGTCCGCCGGCACGGCGACGCAGCGCCGTGGCGACACCACTTCGTCTTAGCGAAGGTCACTTGGTGATTCCGCACCGCCTTTCGCGGAATTTACTTCGTCTTCTCTTTTTCAATGCCTCGCTGAGTTGTGAGATAAACTGCGAAGCTTCCGAGCCAATGTCCGCCTTCGTAATGCGCACCAGTCACCGCTGCGAGCCCCGCGCGCCGATGCGCGTCTGCCGTAGCCTGCAGCGCCGCTCTCCGTTGATCGTCGTGTGGCAGCGCCGACAGAATTCCTTCGAGCATCCAGGCGCGACTCAGATTTAGCCCGTCCAGATGCGCGAGCTTGGGATCGCTCGGATCGGGCGAGACAACCGGTTTCAGCCAGTCGCCGTTTCTCGTCACCGTGATTTGCGGCATGAAATCGTTGAGCCATTTCGCGAATTCCGCTTGCGCTAAAACGCGGCGCATCACGTCTGCTTCGCCCAGACACGGCGACAGAAAATCTTCGCCTGAAGGTTCGTAATTGAGCGGACAATCCCTGTCAGCGAGGAAGAACTTTCTCGCGGCATCCTCAACGAGCCTGGCAAAAGAATCATTTTTGGCCGAGCGCGCGTAATCCAGCATGAGGCCAAGCCCGAACGCTGTTTGATCGTGCTCGCCGATGCGCACCGGATGCGAAAGCTTCGGCAGCCACGTTTTCAATCGCTCGATTGCTGCGTCTTCGAGTGGACGCAGGTTCGCTGACATCTCTCGAGCCTGGTCATCATCCCACTCGCGCAGCTCGGCGCATAATTGCAGCAGCCATGCCAATCCATAAGGGCGCTCAAAACTGGCGCGCCCTTCCCCACGGAGATACGCAGCTTCCTGTTTCAAATTCTCCGCCGTAAGGCTTTTGCGCAGCGCGTCGCGCGCCTCTGCGGCAAATGGTGCAGTTGGAAACGTGCGCAGTAGTCTCACGAACAGCCAGTGTCCGTGCACTGACGAATGCCAGTCGTAACATCCGCAAAATGCGGGCGTGAGCTTGCGCGGCGGCGCCACATCCGCATCGCCGTTCAGCACATGACTGATTTTGTTCGGATACTCTTTCCCGACGCACGCCAGCGCCAATTTTGCGAACCGTTCTGCTGCCTTTTCGTCGAAGCTCGAGGCCGTGTTCGTTGATGCCGCTGCGACCAACGGAATCAGCAGCAAGATTGCGAGAAAACATTTCATGCCTGCGTGCGATCGTAATCGCAGTTGCCTGACTGCGCGAGCGCGCGGAAAATCCGAACCATGCACCTTTGTTTCCGTTCACTGGTAAAATCGACATCTGCTGACACGGCACTCAGCGTAATTGTGGCAATGACGCACATCGCAGCTATCTCTGTCATCGCGCAAACGTCACCCGTGCAAAATTCCAACATTACAGAGAACCCATTGCTCACCGAAAGCTCGCTGCCGTATCACGTCCCGCCGTTCGATAAGATCAAGGACGAACACTTCGCGCCCGCGATCGAGGCAGGCATGCGCGAGCAACTCAAGGAAGTTGAAGCGGTCGCGAGCAATTCTGAAAAGCCAACATTCGACAACACCATTGTCGCCCTGGAACGCACCGGACGTTTGCTCGATCGTGCCGAGCGCATCTTTTCGAACCTTAACGCCTGCAACACCAATCCAACGTTGCAGAAGATCGAGACGGAAATGGCGCCGAAGCTCGCCGCTCATCGCGATGCAATTCACCTCAACGGAAAATTGTTCGCTCGCGTCCAGGAGCTTTACGACAATCGCAACAACCTCGGACTCGATCCGGAATCGGCTTATCTGCTCGAGCGCTATTACAAGGATTTCGTGCGCGCGGGCGCGAAACTCTCCGATGCCGACAAGGAAAAGCTCAAAAAAATCAATGCCGAGCTCGCAACTTTGCAGACCCAATTCGAACAAAATGTTTTGAAGGAAAAGAACGCATCGTCGGTAGTCGTCGATCGCAAGGAAGATCTGCGCGGTCTTTCCGATAACCAGATGGCAAGCGTTACCGCGGCGGCGAAAGCCGAGCACAAGGACGGCAAATTCGTGATTCAAATGCAGAACACAACCGGACAGCCTCTGCTTGGCTCGTTAGAAAACCGGCAGCTGCGCGAGCGCATCATGCAAACCTCTCTCGCCCGCAATAGCCACGGCGGCGAGTTCGACACGCGCAACATCGTTTTGCGAACCGCGCAATTGCGAGCTGAAAAAGCGAAGTTGCTCGGTTATGCAAATTGGGCCGCGTATCAGCTCGAAGACCAAACCGCTCACGACGTTCCTACCGTAAACAAACTCCTGAGCGACCTCGCGCCGCCCGCCGTGGCAAACGCAAAACGCGAAGCAGCCGACATGCAGAAAATTGTCGACGAGGAAAAAGGTGGCTTCCAGGTCGCGTCATCGGATTGGCCTTTTTATTCGGAGAAAGTTCGCAAGGCGCGTTACGCTTTCGACGAATCGGAGTTGCGCCCATATTACGAGCTGAATCACGTCATTCTTGACGGCGTATTCTTCGCCGCCGGAAAACTGTACGGTCTCACCTTCAAGGAGCGTCACGACATTCCCGTTTATCAGCCCGATGTGCGCGTATTCGAAGTTTACGATCGCGACGGCAAACCGCTGGCGTTGTTCCTCGGCGACTATTACGCGCGCCCATCGAAACGCGGCGGCGCATGGATGAACGCGTACGTGCAGCAAAGCGATCTATTCGGGACCAAGCCGGTCGTTGCCAATCATCTCAATATTCCGAAGCCGCCCCCGGGCGAACCGACGTTGCTCACGCACGATGAAGTGCGCACTGCGTTCCATGAGTTCGGCCACGCGCTACACGGAATGTTTTCGAATGTAAAATATCCGCGCTTCAGCGGAACAAGCGTGCCGCGTGATTTCGTCGAGTACCCTTCGCAGGTGAACGAAATGTGGGCCACATGGCCGGAGGTGCTCAAGAATTACGCGAAACATTACAAGACGGGCGAACCGATTCCGCAGGCGTTGCTCGACAAGCTGATCGCTGCGGAAAAATTCAATCAAGGCTACAAAACAACCGAATACCTGTCGGCCTCGCTTCTCGATCAGGCGTGGCATCAATTGAATCCATCTGATATTCCGCAAGACGCAGTCGCCTTTGAAGCGGAAGCGTTGCATAAAGCCGGTGTCGATTTTCCGCCGGTGCCGCCGCGTTACCGCAGCTTTTATTTTTCACACGCGTTCGCTGGCGGTTACTCGGCCGGTTATTACTCCTATCTCTGGAGCGAAGTGCTCGACGCCGACACGGTCGAGTGGTTCAAAGAACACGGCGGATTGAAACGCGAGAACGGCGACCGTTTTCGCGCCATGTTACTGTCACGCGGCGGATCGGCTGACGCCCTTGGGCTGTTTAAAAATTTTGTGGGACGCGATCCTTATGTCGAGCCGTTGCTAAAGCGGCGCGGGCTCGATCGCGCGCAGGGCGAGAATGGGAGCAAGCCGGTAGATAAAAACTGAGGGGCTACAGCCCGACAGCGTCCGCTAGCGCACCAATATGAAACCCGTTCTCGTCTTCGTAGCCCTCGGGAGCTCGAAACAGCGCCCCAAGCACCACGAATAAAGCGAAAACTCTGACGAAGACGTTAAACAGGATCCCAAAGCGCATCACCAGATCGTATTCGACGCCGGCAACGCTCACCCAAATCACAACCAGAACAATAAAGGCGATCGCCGATTTCGCTTTCTTCATGGTTTTTGATGCCATGGCGGTTGTTGGTTTCTAACGTATAAGATTCGTGAATTGGTGTAGGGGCGGCTGTGTCAGCCGCATGTTTGAAGTATGCGGTAAGCCCTCGCGCCGCTTTTTCAAGGGAAACAGGCGAAATATCTTCCCGGCGCGCGAAAAAGTCTGGAAAAACCGCCGCAGCAATAATCAGCCTTACGGTTTTGCTTCGTAAAGATTATTAAAGGGATTTTCCAGCGGCACGCGCCGGACGCTACTGAATCCGGCCTTCTCGCAAAGCTCGCGAACTTTCGCTTCATGAAAACCGAGCGTGCCGAGTCCTGCGCCATTGTTCGCGAGCGATGTGGTCATGCAGTAGAACACGCTTACGCCGTGAAACATCGCGCCGAGCGGATTCGCGTTCTCCTCGAGCTTGTCCGAGCAGTTGATGTCGAGACAGACATAAATTCCACCTGGCCGAAGCGCGCGACGAATCGATTGTAACAACTGAAGTGGATCGACGGCATCATGCACCACGTCGAACGTCGTGATCACATCAAACTGCGCCGGCAACCCTTTCGAGACATCGCGTTCCTCGAAACGCACCCGGTCTGATACGCCCGCTTCGCGCGCATTCGCAGTCGCGCGCGCAACAGTCGGACCAAAGTTGTCGTAGCCGACGTAGCGCGACCGCGGAAAGGCTTTCGCCAGTTTGATGAGCGCATGCCCGCGTCCGCATCCCACGTCTGCAAGGTCGCAACCGCGCTCGAGATACGCTTTCACGTCAGGCATGGCGGGGATCCATTGTTGCAACAACAAATTCTCAAACCATGTACAGGTAAACCGTTCCAGACCGTCCCACATCATGTCGTTGTATTGTGATTGCGAAACGCCGCCACCATTGCGAAACGCGGTCAGGACTCCGTCGAATACACTCGTGAACGCAGGCAGCATCTGATACATGCCGCCGACAAAAAACGGGCCGTTCTCGTGCGCGAGCACTGAGGCATGTTCGGCAGGCAGAGTAAAACGTTTTGTTGTTCCGTCGTAGTTCAGATAACCGGCTGTAGCCATGCCGCCTAACCATTCGCGCAGATAGCGCTCGTTCAGGTTTGTTCGCGACGCGAGCTCTGCCGATGTCGCCGGCCCTTCCGCCGCCAGATTCTTGAATAAGCCCAATCGATCGCCAATCGCCCCGAGCAGTGTCGTCATTGTGCCGCTAATCTGCCCAACCACTTTTCCAACGAACTCCTCCTGACGAGCCGCATCGATTGTTGCCGCTTCGGCCATATCTGTTTCCAGTTATCTAATAGGGCGGCGAATGCAAGAAACGGCTTGGAGGGAGGAACCCGAGGTAACCGTCCTCATTCAAAGGCTCGCGGGAGCTCGCCTCTCCATTTGTGCTCTGTTTTCGACCGCGTAGAACGAGATGGATCCGTCCTGTGGCATGCAATTTGCCGCAAGCTCGTCATTTCAATTGCCGGTGGAATGCTGCTCCAATTCTGTTAACGTTATAATCCCGTGAATGAAACTCCCGCTGTGACGCAAGGCGATGGCGGATCTGCCGCCAGTTCTGCTTCCACTGCCGCTCCGGCTTCTAATACCAGTCCGGCTTCGGACCGTGTCGATCTGCGGCCTGAAAATATTCAGGACGCCGTAATTCGTCTCGCCGGAAATTCGCAGGACGGAATTCAAACCGCCGGCGCATTCCTCGCTCGTCTTGCTGGACGCAGCGACCACGACGTCATGACGTACATGACCATCCCGGCGACGATTTCCGGCGGGCCGTCGATTTTCCAGGTGCGCATCGGTTCGGGCGAAGTGTTATCAGCCGGTGATGAAGCCGATTTTCTCGTCGCGTTTTATCAGCACAGTTACCAAGACCACCTCGATTTTCTGCGCGAAGGCGGCGTCTTGCTTTACGATTCCGACAACGTCGAACCGAACCTCGACGACAAACGTTTCGTTTATGTTGGCGTGCCCATCACCGGTCTGACGGTTGAAGCGCTGGGCGGCACGGCCAAGGACAAGGGCAAAAACATTTTCGTTCTCGGGTTAATCGCGAAAATTTTTAATCTCGACTCCGACAAACTCAAAAGACTGATTACCGAAAAATTCGGCGGCAAAGATCAGAGCATCGTAAACACAGCGTTAATGGCGTTCCAGGCCGGTTACGGTTACCCCGTCGGAAACGTCCTGACGAAGCATTATCGATTTGAGCACTTCCCGAACACGAGCGGTCGTGCGCAAATCACGATGGACGGGAATCAGGCGCTTGCCTACGGATTGATCGCCGCCGGTGTGCGCTACGGCGCTGGTTATCCGATCACGCCGTGGTCGTCCATCATGGAAACACTCCGGCGCGAGCTGCCGAAATACGGCGGAATTTTTGTGCAGGCCGAGGATGAGCTTGGTGCGGTGTCGCTGGCTCTCGGATTTTCGTATTCGGGATATCTAGCTGTCACCGGCAGCGCCGGACCGGGCATCTCGCTCAAGGCCGAAGCGATCGGTTGGGCGTCCATGGCGGAGATCCCGCTCATCATTTGCAACATTCAACGTGGCGGCCCGAGCACGGGGTTGCCGACCAACGTTGAGCAAAGCGATTTGCATCAGGCGATCTTTGGCAGCCACGGCGACAGCCCGCGCGTTGTGCTCGCAGCAGCCAGCGTGGAAGATTGTTTCTACATCGCCATTGAAGCGGCCCGGATCGCGCGCAAATACAGCACGCCGGTTTTTATTTTGAGCGACACCTCGCTCGCCACGCGCATTGAAGCGTTCGACGAGCCCGATCTTTCGAAGTTGATGGTCGACCCGAAGCCCGATCTCACACCACGCGAGGGCGGTTTCAAGCCGTACGATCTTGAGCGTATCACGCAACACATCCCGCCCGGCACGCGCATTCTTGACGGAAAATATCCGCTCATCGGCGGACTCGAACACGACGAGATGGGCCACCCCACCGGTAGCCCGAAACTGCACATGGCCATGACGGCGAAGCGTCGCAACAAACTGCGCAAACTCGCGGAAGAAATTCCGGTGCCGGAAGTTTATGGCGATCAGGAAGGCGACACGCTGCTCGTCGGCTGGGGATCAACCTATGGGCCGATCCATGACGCCGTGAAGATGGGGCGCGAGCACGGTGAAAAAATCGGCGCCTTGCATTTGCGCCACGTTCATCCGTTACCGAACGGACTCGAGAAAATCTTCGCCAAATTCAAGCGCATCGTCACGGTCGAGATGAACGATCAGGGCCTTTACGGGTTCGGCCAGCTCGCCACCATTTTGCGTGCGCGCTATTGCGAACCAAAAATTCAGAGCGTCACCAAGACAGACGGTCTCACCTTCCGTGTGAAAGAAATTCTTCAAGGCGTTTTTCCCGGCAAGTTTGTCTCAGTTAGGGGCTATTCACCGAACCGTCCGGTTTCAGGAAACGGCGAACAAGATGTCGATGTTGCCCGCGCCGAATCTATCGCCCAAGGAGTTGGTTAACGATGATGTCGATCTTATGAGTGAAACAAACATGACAACCACTTCATCTGTAGCAGCAGGCAACCGCCAGTCCGGCTCGGAGTCGCCTGCGATCGCTGAGCCGCCACGGGAAAAATTAACCAAGAAAGCCATCACCGCCGATCTCCCGACATGGTGTCCCGGCTGCGGCGATTTCGCAGTGCTCGCTGCGTTCTACAAAGTCCTCGAGAAACGCCAGCTCGATCACGAAAAGATCGTCACCCTCGCCGGGATCGGTTGTTCGTCGCGCTTTCCCTATTTCGTCAACGGCCACGGCGCGCATTACATTCATGGTCGCGCCGTCCCGCTTGCTTCCGGCATCAGTCTCGCCCGGCCTGACCTGCACGTCTTCCTCTTTGGCGGCGACGGCGACGGCTTCTCTATCGGTGGAAACCATCTTGATCATGGCGCGCGCAAGAACATCAACATGACTTATTTCATCATGGACAACTTCGTCTATGGCCTGACGAAGAAACAGACTTCGCCGACGTCGCCCATCGGGTTCAAGAGCAAGACCGACCCCATGGGCGCGATCGATCAGCCCGTCAATCCGATGAAAAAATTGATCGCTGGCGGGGCAACCTTCATCGCGCGCACCCACGCCGCGCAGGTGAATCACATGATCCAAATGATCGAGCGCGCGTTCGATCACCAGGGCTTCAGCGTCATCGAATGCTTGAGCGAATGCGTCGAATTTTTCCCGGACGTATTCGATCCGGCCAATCCGAAAAAGGGCGGCAGCTTCGAAATCGTCCAGGAAAAGAAGTGGGACGGCACACCCGAAGACGAATTACGACATGATGTGACGGATGAATTGGCTGCGTACAAGCTGGCGTCGCTTCCGTTCCCAGGTGTCTTCGGTGTGTTTTACGAAACCGATCGGCCGACCAAAAACGCGCTGGAGAAGAAGTGGATTGAAACGACACGCGAAAAGAACGGCAACGATAGCGATCTCGAGATTCTGCAAAAAACCTTCGACCGAATTAAGTGATCGAACGTTTTCGTGCTTCCGCTTCAACGGTTTAACGCTTTAACGCGGCGAAGCCAGCATTGTCATCCTGAGCGCAGTCGAAGGATCTCGCATTCTGCAGACAGCGCGGCCTCTCTCGCTCACGTTTCTTAATTCTTCTTCGCTACTTTCTTGATCCAGGTCTGGTTAACTATTACAAAACAACTATGACTAAATTGCGTTCCTTTATTTTAGCTGGATTCCTCGCACTGCCTTTGGCGACCTCGTTCGCTCAGGTAGGCATATCGGTCAATGTTGCTCCGCCGGTTCTGCCGGTATATGAGCAACCGCCCTGTCCGGTCGAAGGCTACATGTGGACTCCCGGTTACTGGGGTTATGGCGCCAGTGATTATTATTGGGTTCCAGGCGCCTGGGTTGCACCGCCGACAGTGGGCGTACTTTGGACCCCGCCGTGGTGGGGCTGGAACAACGGCGTGTACGCGTTTAACCAGGGTTACTGGGGCCCGACTGTCGGTTTTTACGGAGGCGTTAACTACGGCTATGGCTACTCCGGGAACGGCTACTGGGGCGGACGATGGGAAGGAAATGCGTTTCGTTACAACACGGCTGTAACGCGCGTCAATAATACCGTCATCCATAACACCTACGTCGATCGCAATGTGGTGAATAATCAGGTTAACACTAACCGTGCCAGCTTTAACGGTCCGAATGGGGTGAAAGCGGAAGCGACTGCAGAACAAAAAGCCGCTGCGGCGGACGCTAAGAAAATATCGCCAACCTCACAGCAGCTTGCGCGGCAGGAGGCGGCAAGCAAGGATCGCAATCTCCAAGCGTCGGTGAACAAGGGGCACCCAAACTCCGACGCAATCAAATCATTCGACAAAAATGCGGGCCAAGGCAAAGGCGGCGCAGAAGGACTTGGTACCTCAGCAGCAGCGGGAAAAGCTGAAAACAAAACAGGCAACGTAGCTGAACATCATGCGCAGGGGGCGGGCGGTCCCGGAGAACATGCGAACAAGGTCGGGGCCGAAAATCAGGGCCACATGCGAACCGCTGGCGGAAACCAGGCCAAAATGCACACCGGCCAAGGAGCCGGGGCTGGAGGAGGCGCCGCTCACGGACCACATACGACGAATCAGCAGATGCATCATCAGCAAATGGCTGCGCAGCATCATCCGCAAATGAAAGCAAATCCTCCCCACCCGACCGGACAACCGCAGGGCAAGAAAAAACCACAAAAACCCTGACGAATGTTGTAGTCGCCTCGCTGTGTCGAGGCGTTCCTGTGCGGTGTTGCTTGCGGAAGCACGGCGAAAACACCCCGCCACGGCGGACAGGCTCTGCCGTGGCTACAACGCAGCGCATTTATGGGAAGGTTCTAATGCCTGAGCACGGTATTTGAGTCTCCAGCGAATGACCGCCGAAATCGTTCTCTCGTTTATCCACCGGGGAGCTTGTTAGTCTTACCGTGACAGCGTGGAAAAGCGACGCGAGGACGCGTGCGCACTCCAAAGCTTCGCAAAGCGGAAGAGATGTTCTGGGCAATTTTGCACCGCCTGCCCGCCGTGGCGGGAAGTGCTTTTAGGAGTCCTCACATCGCTTTCGTTACGGCAATGTTACTGTGATACGCGAATATCAATAGTATTGTCTCTTGATATCCCGTGAAAGAGGAACCGACCGATACCCATTCCAAAGCGCTCAGGATCAATATCGATCCGCGCTGGTACGGCACCTTCGCCGAGATCGGCGCGGGCCAGGAAGTGGTGCGCTGGTTTTTCCGGGTCGGCGGCGCCGCGGGAACCGTCGCGAAGAGCATCTCGGCGTACGACATGAAGGTCAGCGACGCCATTTACGGGCACGTCGATCGATACGTTTCGCGCAACCGGCTCCAGGCGATGCTCGACTACGAATTCGGGCTCGACATCGAGCGGCTGGCGGCGGAGCGCGGCGATAACACTTCGTTCTTCGCGTTCGCCGATACCGTGGTGGCGCGGAGCTATCGCGGCACCCACGAATGCCACGGCTGGATGGGCATCAAGTTTCAAAGCCGCGCCAACGATGAGCCCAGCCAGGTCGTGATGCACGTGCGGATGCTCGACGAGGAAGCATCGGCGCAGCAAGAGGCGCTCGGCATCGTGGGCGTGAACCTTTGCTACGGCGCGTTCTTCCTGAGTCACGTGCCGGAGGAACTCATCGAATCGCTGCTCGATAGCCTGACCACACGTCGCCTCGAGATCGACATGCTCGAGTTCAGCGGAATCGAATTTCGTAACGTGGAGAACCGCGTCATGGCGCTCAAGCTCGTGCAGATTGGACTGAGCGGCGCAGCCATGTTCGGACCGAACCGCGAGGTGCTACAGCCGTCCGATGTGTTGCATGACAAGGCCGTGCTGGTGGAGCGCGGCAGTTTTCGTCCGGTCACCTACGTCAACATCGACATGTTGGAATGCGCCCTGGCGAAGTTTAAACAAGAGCCCGCGGTGAAAGATAAGCCGATCCTCACTCTCATGGAATTGACCATGCGCAATCTGCTGGCTGGCGGCAAAGACGTTGACCGCCGCGATTTCCTGGCACGCGCGGAGGTCCTCGCCGCGTGCGGCATGACCGTGCTCATCTCCGATTACTTCGAATACCACCGGCTCGCCGCTTATCTCTCGTGGCGAACGCACGAACGCATCGGCATCGTCATGGGTGTCCCGAGTGTTTATGAGTTGTTCGACGAAAAATATTACACGGAATTGCCAGGCGGCATTCTTGAGAGCTTCGGGCGCCTTTTTAAGAACGACTTGAAAGTTTACGTCTATCCACTGCAGCGCAGCTCCAAAGACGAATTACAAACCATTCATACCGTACAGGTGAAACCTTGACCTGCAACCGCTGTACGGTTATCTGGTCGGTCGCGGCAGTTTCGTGCAGCTCGACAACTATAATCCCAAATATCTGCCGATCTTTTCGCGTGACGTGCTCAAACGCATCGCCGCAGGAGACGAAACCTGGGACCAAATGGTGCCGCCGCAAGTCGCCGAGATCATCCGTCGCCGCGATTTCTTCGGATACAAGAAACGTTAGACGCCCACGACGTTCGACCGAATAAAAGTGATTTCACAGATGTTGTAGCCACCGGCCTGTGGCCGGTCCACCTCGGGATCGCACACTCTTTGGGGAGCACACGCGTCTCGCGAAACCGAACTTTTCGATTCTCGTTGCCATTGCAGATCAGCTCCCTTTCCTCTAATCTTTCGTTCGTGAGCGATCCTGTTAAGTACATCACCGACGATCACGGCGAACGTACAGCCGTCGTTGTTCCAATCGCCGACTACGAAAAACTGCTGGAAGACCTCGAAGATTTGGCAGTCGTAGCGGAGCGCCGCGAGGAGTCGACCATTCCGCACGAGCAATTCGTTTCCGAGCTTGGGTAGCGCACGCGCCTCGCGTGCTGACGATGGCGCCCTCGCCATCGTAAACTTCGGAATGCAGAACTCTTTTCTGTCCTGCCGATTCTGATAGCTTCCGCGCGTGGCAGATTACAAATTCACTCGCTATTTCGAGAATCAGATCCTACGGAAACGGCCATACTTAACCAAAGAGATGTGTATTCGCATTGTCGAATCTCCTTTGCGCGTTGAACCGCAGGAACAGAATCGCTATCGTTTTTGGGCGGCGGTCGAGCAGCTACAAGGGCGCTTCTTGCGAGTGATAACTCTTTCCGATAAGCTGACGATACACAACGCATTCTTGGATCGCAGATTTCGCCCATGAAATTGAATTACTTTCCAGACACAGACTCCCTTTACATTGATCTCGTTCAGAGACCGAGCGTCGAGAGCCGCGAAGTTTCGGAAGGCGTTGTTTTGGATTACGACGGCGAGGGCAACCTGGTCGGAATCGACATCGATCACGCCAGTCGCAAGCTCGATTTGCGCGAACTGGTCACAAGCCATATCCCGCTTGAAGCAAAAGCGTAGGCTTCTCTCAACTCCGTAAAGGTGCGTGGTTCCAACGGAGCTTTACGCTCTGAACGATCAACTTTCCCGCTCGCGAAAGCTTTCGGAGTTCTAACTTCTTACTTTCTTGTGACGAAAACCGGGACCAGATGGTGCCGCCGCGAGTTGCCGAGATCATCCGCCGGCGCGGTTTCTTCAGATACAGGAAACGTTGAAGCCGCGCCGCTGACTCTCACGCTAGCTTCAGCGTCGGCGGAAGCCCGGCGAAAGCTGACCAGCTCCCGCTCGCGAACGCTTTCGGAGTCGTAACTATCAGTCCGGCTCTGAGAAGAGACTTTCGGGATCGAATGAAGTGATGCTATCCGCTTTTACGATTCAACGCGTTCACCTGTCGTGCGTAGCCTTATTACGAAGGCGGAATGAGTCATGCGGTGACAGATACTTACTTTTCTTACATTGACTTACAATCTCTGGGACGCTTTACTTTTCTTCTTTAGGGATAAGGCCGACCGGAACCGCGTCTCATTCACGTGAGAGGAGCAGGTTGTCATTCCGCGACAATTCGCGGAGTTTGAACTCGATCGAACTGGCCGAAGCACGCGGGTTCAGCGGCCCCGGATGAATCTGCTCAAGCTGATTACGGCTGCGGTCGATCAAACGCGCCCGCGGTGTTCTGAAGCGCAAACAGCGCGAAAACCGTTCCGACAATGGTGGGCGGGATAGAGGACTTAGGCCCGTAGAAGCGAAGTTGCAGACGCCGTCGATAGTTGATTCGCACCTACGATCGAACTGATTGTTACGCCGTCGATGAAGTCGTCGCGTGTCCAAGCGCCGCTAACGTGGTTCCGCAACGCGACGATTCTGCGCGCCACCGCTCCATATGCAACGGAAGTCAATTGACGCTCGATGGCCGCGGTACATCGGTATTCACAGGGATGGAGTGCGGGACGAGGATATTTCGGTTCGCCGCCCTCTCGCGTCACTGCCAATCGCGTTTCGAACCCGATCATCCGGGAACTGGCCGACACGCGGGGCGACTACAGCTTCTCATCGAGATTCCCGAGCTCCCTGGCCGATGCCGTTGGCCAAAGCTTATGCCGAAGCACTCGCAATGCCGAATTCGTCATTGGCGACATGAATTTAAACTCGTCGAAACTCGACTTGAAGACGATTCCGTGAGCCACGTGATTGCGAGCACGCTCGCGTCGACTTCATCGACTGATCACGCTGATCACCGATCATTCAGTGGCGTTCGTCCCGACACTGAATAGCGTTCTCATGCCCGCTGCGTTCACTCGTCGCGAGTGGCTACGTCTGTCTGCCGGCGCGCTATTGTCGCTTGGTGTTTGGCCGGGCCGGCTGCGCGGCGCAGACGCTCCTGCCACCCACGATTTCACATTCATCGCGGTAAACGATCTGCACGCTCTCGAAGAAGCGTGCCGTCCGTGGTTCGATGATGTGGTGCGCCAGATGAAAGCGAGCGCGCCCACCGCAGAGTTTTGCCTTGTCGGTGGCGACCTCGCCGAAAACGGCACGCCCGCGCAATTGACTCTGATCAAGGATTCCTTCTCCGCGCTCGGCATTCCATGTCACGCCGTGGTGGGCAATCACGACTACCAGTCAGCGCACCGACAGATCGGCTTATGAGCGGATTTTTCCTGAACAAATCAACTACTCCTTTACTCACCGCGGCTGGCAAATCATCGGCCTGGATTCCAGCGAAGGGACGAAGGCGAAAGAGACCCGAATATCAGCCACCACTCTTGACTGGCTCGATCAAAACCTGTCCAAACTGGATCTCCGTCGTCCTACCATCCTGTTCACTCATTTTCCCTTGGGCGACTCTGTCTGGGCCCGGCCGCTCAACGCCGACGATTTACTTCAGCGCTGTTATGGGCTGAACCTCCAGGCCGTGTTCTGCGGCCACTTTCACGGGTTTACTGAACGTCCTTTCCGAAAGTCGATCATCACCACCGATAGATGCTGCTCGCGTGTGCGCAATAACCACGATGGTACGCCCGAGAAAGGCTGGTTTGTTTGTCAGGCAGTGAACGGCGAAATAAAACGCCGCTTCGTCGAATTTTGCCCGACTGAACAAGAAGCGCTTAACGCTGGTATGCTCGACAGATAAAAGAGGTCGCGATGGATCGCCATCGCCGTGGCCTAAATTCTCCCGCTTTAACGATTCAGCTTCAACGATTCACTTGGCGAAGCCATTCCAGTGACACACTGTTCCGATCAATCGGCGCGTACCTCGCACCGGACGATCCGCCCTACTTGCACCAAAAAGTGAACCTTCCCAGTCACAGCCCTTACGCGCAGGTGCAGCCCGATAGCGCTACATCTTGTGTCGAAAGGACTGCATGGCCCTACATCTTGCGCAAATCTGTCGAACCAGATGGACCGGTCTCTCGATGACCTTACCGGCCGTAGGTTTGGAAAATGGGTAGTTCTGCCTCGTGGCGGGTTTGAGTTGAACCATCGGAATTGCAGATGCCTGGTTCAGTGCGAGTGCGGAAGGCTTAGGCACGTCGCCGGACAGGACCTCTTAGATGGGCGCTCCTCATCTTGTGGGTGCGCACCGCGTCGCAAAAACGGTAATGATAACGGGAAGACCTCTGTGCGCGGTGAAGCGCTGCGAACACGATTGCACCGTGTTATGAACCAGCTTCGACCAAAGGGAACAGGACCGAAATCTGAAGGTGCGTGGGAATCTGGTTTTATTGATGAGGATACACAATCGGATTTCTGGTTTGATTGATGAGGATACACAATCGGATTGGCGGATGATTGTCTGATCAGACAAAATCCTATAATGCCCCTGACGCGCCAATTCCTGGCAACGTCTCTGCGCCGGGCGGGTTGCATGGTCGACAACCATGATCCGCACAACAAACGGAACCATTTCGAGTCCGGGCTGGAAATTCGCTCTGACATTACTGCATTCTGCTTGCGCTGCCGATTTGGTTGCCGCTGATGTTTTTGCTCATGCTGGTGACGCGACTCGCTTCGCCTGGTCCGATTTTCTACCGGCAGGAGCGCGTCGGTCTTGGAGGCAGGCTTTTCCTATCTGGAAGTTTAGAACGATGCAGGCGAGTGCTGAGACACAAACTCACGAACATTACTTCCGTGAATTAATGGAGGTCGATTGTCCGATGACGAAGCTGGATGCTTATGGCGATCCACGCCTCGCCCCTTTTGGCCGATTTCTGCGTGCGAGCAGCCTGGATGAGTTACCGCAAATCTTCAACGTGCTTTGCGGCGAGATGAGTCTGGTTGGTCCGCGGCCCTGCACGCCAAATGAATTTGCTCATTACGAGCGGTGGCAACGGGAACGTGTAAACGGGCTGCCGGGACTGACCGGACACTGGCAGGTCAACGGCAAGAATAAAACGACGTTCAACGAGATGATCACGATGGATTTCTTCTATTGAGAACATGTCGATCTTAGTCGATCTGAAAATTATGCTCAAGACCGCCGCCGTTATCGCCCGGCAACTCTTGGAATCCCAGCAGGCGGCTAAGAAGGCGCTTGAAAAGAAATGGATTGCGATCGACACGCGTGTGAACGAATGACGAGTTAAAAGGTCGTTCCAGCTTCAACGCTTCAACGCTTCAACGCTTTAACCATTCAACGAATCACGTGGCGACAGCCAGACATATGTCTAAAATCTGCGCTTTAGCCTTATACGAACGACGGATCAAACGCGAGCGCGAGGCAAAGGTGAAGACATTATCGTCTCGCCGACTCGCTGACAGCGGAGCGACAAAAAGGCTGATCACGTATTGTAGGTTATTTACGAGATTGAGCTGAAGAACGTCGTCGAACCAATTGTTGGCGCGGCCGCGTATGCCACGGCTCAAGATCTAAATAGAGTTGTTGAGTAGCATCAGCCAAACCGACCAAATCATTTTGTACGGATATGTTGCGACGCTTCGCGAACTTCCCGCAAGCTCTCTCCAGGTCGTTTGCGGATCGTGTGATGAGAACAGCTCGTTTCCCGTAAGAACGATAACCGCGTTGTACGGACGTGTTGCTTTCCATAATCCTCTGCCGCGGTTTGCAAATGGCCTAAGCAACTTCTTCTCTCTTTGTACTCAGCTGGCACCGCAACACCGCAAAAATCACAACCCCTCCGGGGAAATTGCGGGCAAAACGTTCCATGCGGGTAACATCCTGCCGTGTTAGTTCCTTGTAAGTCTTGCATTCAGCAAAAACAACGTCCTGCTGGTACAGACCGTGTCGCATTCGTCGGACGAGCAGGCCCAGATCAATCTCCATAGAGTCGCCGTCTTTCAATGCGTTGAAGCTGAGAAGCGGTGTGATGTTGTCGCGCATTCCGAGCGAGAAGAGGCGTAGTAGCAGAATAACCGTTAAGCCACCTTGTGTTTGTCTTCCGCACACTGAACGCTCCGAAGCCACGGTATGACCAAGGCATCTCCTTCAGTGAACCCGTGGGTAACCGGAAGAGCTCGGTGCATTGACGACATTCGACCTCGTAATCCGCTTCTTTTAGCGAGAACCAAGAACGCTGCCTGCACTTAGGGCAGACCACTTCGATGCCTAGACGCACAATGCTCGATTTCACCAACCAATTCATCAAGCTACCTAGCTGACTTCGACGTTCGCCTCGAAGAAGAACGTTGCAGCAGGGCGCGGAATGCTCCGGCGTCTGTGGGTCTAGAATTCGAGAATTTGCATGAGCAAGTTGAAAATCGGCTCTTCAATTAACCAGCCGGTATTCCATAGTCCGCCGAGTTGTTGCAGGAGCTGCTTTGTTAGATGGCCTTTGTCCGATGTTTCAACTTTCCAACCACGTTCGGCAAACCACGCGCTAAACAGCTCGTCAGCACGTGGTATTGGGAATCTTTCCGTCCATCGAGAGGTTGTTGGTAAATAGATGAGCCCATCGGTTGAACATCTAACGTTTCCGAGGCCCCACATACGAGTCGCACGAGCAACCTTGTCGCCCCCAGCCGGAATAACTTCGGCGAACGTCAGCTTGTCATCGTAGACGCGAAGGTCGAGCTTGTTCGCGAACGGGGCGTCCCGTGTCCGCCAAACTCGGCCGCGAAGCTCGGTAGCAGCGGGTCGAATTGAAACGTATCGTCCGTAATCTGCATCTCTTAGCGTCGCTGCTTGGACTCCACTGATCCGCGGTCAGCGCCGTCCTGCAATCGCGCCCATTCACCCCAAAAACGGGGAAGCCACATGCGAAAACTAAGTTTGAAGTGCTGCCCTGGCGACACAGGCTGCAGCTGTAAGGCATTACCCATATTGACGGCCTCGGCTTCTGGGATGGAAGGACTCTTTAGCAAGGTTGTGAAGTTGTACAGTGAGGGATTGCCTCGACGTGGCCAGTAGTTCGCCTCGACATACCTTGATAAGAAATTGCGGACACTCGTCGACATCGCAGTCTGGCGAGGCACCGGCAGGATTCGCCAGCCTAACGAACGGAAGTTCCAGTAAAGAAGGATGTCTGCAAGGCTGTTGGCATCCATCAAAAATACATCAGTACTGCTCCACCATGCCCTAACATGTGATTGCAGCTCGAGCGAACAGATGCGCCGCGTGAAGAGGTTCGATCTTGATAGGAACTCTCCATAGTTAGCACGATCACACGGTTTTTCAGACACCATTGGGGCGGTCATGAAGCGCTCAGCGATTGTTTGTGGGACTTCGCTCGGAAAAATTCCGAAGATGCTTGCAAGGAACAAATCACTCCCAAAGTTCGGAAAGCGAAATGAGAGGTCGTCGCGCCGAACAAACCTGAGTTCCTTGTGCACTAGGTAATCGAGAATCTCAAAAATGCCTACCCCGTATCCCGGCGTAAAATCATCGGAAAGGTGGCCGACGATTTCATCGGCCTTAAGTTCTTTCCCAGCAGGCGGCACGATCGATTTATCGTCAGCGGCTTGGCCGACACGCACCACGAAATCGGGATCAAATAGTTCGAAATAACTTTGAAAAAGGTGGCGTGCGGATTGCGGCCTCGAATGCGTGGGAATCCACTGAGGCATGCGTCGATAGAATGGAATGATCGGATTGAAATGGCCTCCCCAGAGTAGGCTGTTGATCCGAATGGATTCGAGGACCGCGTCTCGATCATTTGCTTCAACAACAAATGCAAGCCGCAGCGGACGGAGCTTGACTGTTACAGAGCCGCTCGGCATAGGTCTAACTAATGGAAATTAGCTCCGCTATGTCGGAGCACGAGCCAAGCCGTAGGTCGACGTCAGGTAACGGTGGCGTTTTGTGAGTCGGAGGGTCGATCACCAATCTGTACTTTGTTGATACAGAAATCGCAGCTCTTTTGAGAAAGGAATTATGGGAAATCTGTGTACCTGGATTTTGCGGATCGAGGTACGTGACGTTGATCGCAACGAGGGACCAACCTCTCAGTTGTTTCTCGACCGCGCACCGGAATCTCTTAATGAATTCGTCGTGGTCGTAGATAATCAAACACGCGTTGTAACCGAAATCAGCAAACAGCCGCGGAGAGAAGCGACGCGTAGCGCATAAAACGTAAAAGTCCGTGCAATGTTCGAGCGTGAACTTAGCCCCGCGCATTGTAAGGCTGCCGACCCGCCCCAGCAGAATCGTGGACATGAATGTCTGCCACACACGGCTCTGCGGTGAAATGCAGCTCATCATCCCCTATCGCATTATTCAGGGACGGATCTTTGTAGTATGAGGCTGGCCGCAGCTTGATATGACCGCGATCAAGCATTTCCTTCAAATGATCGCTATTTCCAAATTTGAACAACTTTCCAAGATTCGATCGACACCGGTTCTGGTACGCCGTAACCGCTGACGGAGTAGAAGGGGGACGATGGCTGTGGCAGATGTGAGCCAGATAGGAAGCCATCCGGAGGTGTTTCTCCCCGCGAGTTGAACTCGTGCAACGTGTCTGTGAACGCGATCCACAACTTTTCGTAATCTCCGGGCAGGAAACTCAGCACTGACTTGTCCAAACGGATTGAGTGTCGCTATATTCTCCACGAGCCATCGCAGCCGCTCTGCTAGGGCCTGAGACGGTAGGTTTCGGAGATAGCGCGACTGTTCATATCCGCGCCGCCAAGCCTCCGCTCTCGTAATCATCGCCGAACGTAACATACAACCTGAATAGAACGTCTGGCTTGTATCTCTCGTACCTGTTGACGTCAAATCAGGGCTATCATGAACGCACGCGCAGATGTCGCACTACGCGACGCTGGATAATTGGTGTTAGAGCTCAGTATTGACACTGATTTCGCTAAGAGCCGCCGCTCCAGCTAAAATCCATGGCGCAATCGCCAAAATCTTATCTGATTTCTCCAGATTGTGCTTCGCGCAAAGCAATCGAACATTCGCCGCTGTGAGGCTGCTTCCGCCCTTGGAAAACGGGATGTCGTGATCGAAGTGCAGATTTTTCGGCGAACCGCACTGCACGCACTGACCGCGATCGCGTCTCCAGACTTCGACCTTCACCGGCGTCGGGATCAATCGATTGTGCGGAAGCTCGACGACGCGACCGAATGATCTCTTCTCAACGGGCTTCAACGAAAACTTGAACACCTTTCGCTTGCAGTCCGAAACGATGGTCGCGTCGATTAATTCGAAAAAACCTTTGTAGCTCCAGATTCCGCGCGAAATCTTCTCATAGACTTTGATGATCTCCGGCTTCTCGCGGAGGCCGCTTTTGAAATCCATCGCCGCACGAAAGAATTTTCCGTTCTCCGTCCATGATCCTCTCGGTGTTGTTAGCGGCTGGTCAACGTCCTTCGGATTTGATCCCCCGTGCGCTGGGTTCATCATGACCTTCATACATCAGCATCCCCGTGACTTCATCGAGCGCGTCCGCATACGGCGCACCCTCGCGTAACGACATCAAAAACACGGAATAATTCTTGCCGACACCGTAATTCATTCCCTTTTGCAACGACGCCTTCTCCGCCGTCACCACGTCGTGGTAGCTGATGATGTCGTCTACTTCCACGATGTCGATCCTATCAGCAAGGCCGCACGCGCAGCGACAACCAAACACCGATGAATACTAGTGCGGTTCGTCCGCCAGATCCACTGTCCCAATTGCAAGCAGGCCACACTGCAAACATCTTCCAGAAATGATTCCAGGGTTTGGGGCGGGGTTGGTTATTCCCGATCTGTGGCAACAGGAGGCAGTGCGCGCGTTGCAACAGGGAAAAGACGTGGTGGTGCAGGCGCCGACAGGATCGGGCAAGACTTACATCTTCGAGCTGCTTTATCCGAACCTGAAAACTCAGGCGGTGTTCACCGTCCCGACCCGCGCACTCGCTAACGATAAATTATCGGAATGGCGCGTGCGCGGCTGGGATGTCGGCATATCCACGGGTGACGTCGCGCTAAATCTCGACGCGAAGGTTGTGGTCGCGACGCTCGAAACACAGCGCGGGCGGTTTCTCCGCGGCGAAGGCCCGGGTCTCCTGGTCATGGATGAATTTCAAATGCTGGGCGATCCGATGCGGGGCGTGCATTACGAGCTCGCCGTCGCTCTCGCACCGAAAGCAACACAGTTGCTCTTTTTGAGCGGGAGCGTGGCCAACCCGCGCGACGTGGTCGCCTGGCTGCAACGCATCGGGCGTCACGCCGTCCTCATCGAACATAAGACGCGACCGGTGCCGCTGGAGGAAACTGATCTCGGAAATTTGCCGGATTCCCAATTTGTTCAGTCGCGCAGTCCGAGCCGGACGGGCGGATCTTTCTGGCCGCGCATGATTGGCCGCGCCATGCGCGCGGACCTCGCTCCGGTGTTGGTGTTCGCGCCGCGTCGCGCCGCTGCCGAACAGATCGCGCAAGCCATCGCGTCGGCCCTACCGGTGCGCGATCCGCTGCGGCTGACTCCGGCCCAGGAAGCAACCGCGGGGAAGAGCCTGACGAAACTCTTGCGAAATCGTGTGGCGTATCATCACAGCGGACTCAGTTACGCCGCGCGCGCTGGCGTGGTGGAATCGCTCGCCAAAGCGGGACAACTCAACGTCGTCGTCGCGACGATGGGACTTGCCGCCGGAATCAATTTTTCGATGCGCTCGGTGATCGTGACCGATCGACGTTATTTCGCCGGCAATTTCGAGCGCCAGGTCGAAGCGGACGAGCTTCTCCAGATGTTTGGTCGCGCCGGCCGCCGTGGTCTCGATGAAGTCGGTCACGCGCTTTACACGAACGATCTGCCGCGGTTGAGCGACACAAAAGCGCGCCAACTGAGACGCGCAGCCCAGGTAGATTGGCCCAGTCTGATAAGCGTGATGCATGCGGCCAAACAGCGCGGCGAACAACCGTTCGCGGCGGCGGTGGAACTGACCCACTCATTGTTCAGCGTGCAACGCGTGCCGCTCGGCGTCGAACACTCACTCGAAAGCGGGCCGCGGCCGTGTGGACTTTGGGTGACGGATGAGCGCGCGCGGTTCGTCCGGCGCGGAATGATCGAGATGCTGAATTTTCTCGAAGAATGGGAAGCGAAACCGGCGGCAGAAAGTGTGACGCTCGGTCGCGCTTTTGTGCGCGAAAACGATCGGTGGCGGCGGGCGCTGACCGTGCCGCGTATGCTCGATGGTGTCGGCACGGGAAATCTCTGCCGGCTGCGCGAGCAAAACCATTATGGGCGCGAGTTGCCGGTCGCGACGGTGCTCGCTTCGGGAGAGGCGGCATTGGTGAAATGGCTTCGGAGAGAACTAAAGGCAGAGAAGAACGTCCAACGCCCAACGTCCAACGCTCAACACCCAATGAGAATGCGGGCGCTTAGTCGCGAGGATTTCGAGACCGAAATGCGGCCGCTGCTGACGGACTTGGTGAAGCCGGGCACAATCGTCGACTGGATCATGCGCGGAAATCTGATCTCGGTCCGGCTCGATTACGCCAATGTGCCGGTCAACGCTCACATCGATTCGGCTGGCAACGCGTTGATCGATCCGCCGGAGCGCGAGAACCTGCCAGACGTTTGTCGAGCGTGCGATCAGTTGGAGCACGATAAAACCGTCGCGATCGTGAACTCGCCAACGTACGCGTGGCGACACCTTGGACTGGTTGAACCGGACGGCACACCGACGAGGCGGGGAATGATCTTCTCATTTTTCCACGGCGGCGAAGGTTTAGCGGTGGCGGTCGCGCTCGAAGACGAAACCTATCCGATCGACGAATTGGTTTTCGATCTGGCCAATATTCGCGCCGGCCCGCGCTTCGCCGGCGAGGACGCGCCGATGGGCGGGCGGCTCGGCATTTTGTGTCAGCGGATTTACGGCCGCGCCGATTATCCAGGTTACCTCACCATGGGCGTGCCGGTGCAATACGGCGCCGGTGCATCGGAAGTGGTGCGCGCGCTGGTGGCTGATCCGCGCTCCAAGCACAAGCTCACCAGCGAACTGTTGCGTCACGGCGATATCGAACGCGCGCTGGTGGAGTGGCGCAGCATACTTCGCCACATCGTCCTTGCGCCCGCCTATCCGTTGTCGCGATGGACGGAACTGAAAGCGGCGGCCGAAGAGCTGGTCGATAAAACGGCTTCGCCGACATCTGCTGTCGATCTTGCGACATTGGTTCCGTTGCAGCAGCGGGCTGGAGGGGTGACCTTCCCAAAAGCTCCATTCGTCGTGCCGGTTTGGCCATGATCACTCGCACCGCCCGGTGCTTGCGCCAGCTTGAAACTCGTTGCGCTTCCCATCTCACTCGCCGCTACCCATCGCGGCTTTGCCTTCTATGTCGCTTTGCCCAAAAGCTCCATTCCCTCGATCGCGACGTGTTCTATGTCGCTGATCCCATCAGCTCCATTGAAACTCGTTCGCTGCCCACGCTCACTTGCTCCTACCCTCGTCACTTTACCTTCTATGTCGCTGATCCCATCAGCTCCATTGTGCAGATTACATTTTGCCAGCGCGATCGAACGTTGCCGGCGCGAGTAACTGTGTTTTCGTTTTGCAGGCAAATATTACCAATAGGAGGAAATTCATGAGGATCGCCGGCTTAATAGTTTTTATGCTCGTGATGGCATCTGTCTGCGCGCAACAACCGTTATCGGATGAAAAGCAAATCTTGAAGTTAGAAGACGATTGGGCGCGAGCTTTGAAAACGAAAGACAGACAGATTCTCAATGCGACCGTCGCCCTGAACTTTATCTTTATCGAGCCTGACGGGACCGTAAAAAATCGGGACGAATATCTCGCGGACCGATCCAGTGACATTGCCGATATCGAATCGTTCGAGCTTGCCGATCTCAAAGTCAGCGTGTTTGAAAATTGCGCACTAACATCAGGGGTCTCAAAAATTACCGAACACCGGCAGGGAAAGCGTTACCGCTTCAGCCTTCGTTGGAAGGAGCTATGGCTGAAATATAATGGGAGTTGGCGGGTCGTTGCCTCTCAAGCGACTCCTGTGAATCCTGCCTGGGACGCGGGGTTTGTCATTAAATAGCGAGTCACAAGCGCACCGTAGAATTTGCGATCAAGTTTGGCACTTCCTTCGGCCTTGTTTCAGGGGAGTTAAGCGCGCTTTTAGTTGTGCTCGACGTTCGGTAGTCGTTCGGTGATTCTCCCTTTGCGCGACTTCCTTGTGCTTTATGTCCTATAAAAAGGAAATCCAGCTTGAGATCGCGCACGTCTTGTTCATCGACATTGTTGGCTACTCGAAGCTTTCGATTAGCGGCCAGCACGCGGCAATTGAGGAACTAAACCAGATCGTCCGCGCGACCGAGCAATTTCAACGCGCAGGAGCTGCGAGTCGTTTGATCAGGATCCCGACCGGCGACGGAATGGCGCTGGTATTTTACACGAGCCCAGAAGCGCCGGTGCAATGCGCGGTTGAGATCAGTCGCGCGCTCAAGGAACATCCGCGCCTGCAACTTCGGATGGGAATCCACAGCGGGCCGGTAAGCGGGGTTGCGGACGTAAACGAACAGGCCAATCTCGCGGGCGCCGGGCTTAACATTGCGCAACGAGTGATGGATTGTGGCGACGCGGGCCACATTTTGCTATCGAAGCATGTCGCTGAAGACCTCGAAGAATACGAGCAATGGCGACCGCTACCTCCACGATCTTGGTTCGTGCGAAGTGAAGCATGGGGTTCGCGTCTCGGTCGTGAACCTCTATGACGATCAATTCGGCAATGCAAAACTGCCATGGAGATTCGAAACCCTGCAGAAACGCCGGATGCGTCCACGCTGGGCGGCGACAGCGGCGGCGGTGCTGGCGCTCGCGGCAATCGTCGGCGGCATCGTAATGTTTTCCCGCAACCGCGTGGGATCGACGCTGGGTGAGCCGGAAAAAAGCATCGCGGTGCTTCCGTTCGAAAACCGGAGTCGTCGATCCAGACAACGCTTACTTTGCCGATGGCATCCAGGACGAGATTCTGACGCGCTTATCCAAGATCGCCGATCTGAGGGTGATCTCGCGCACCTCGATGCAACACTACAAGAGCGCGCCTCAAAACCTGCCCGAGATCGCCAGGTAACTTGGCGTTGCGCACATTTTGGAAGGGAGCGTGCAGAAGAGCGGCGATGCCGTGCGCGTCAATGTGCAGCTAATCAAAGCAAGCAATGACTCTCATCTCTGGGCGGATACCTTCGATCGCAAACTGACAGACATTCTTTCGGTTGAGAGTGAAGTGGCAAAAGCCATCGCCGACCAATTGCGAGCGAAACTCACTGGTCGAGAAGAGGAAGTCATTGCCGCCAAACCGACAGACAATCCTGAGGCGTACGATGCTTACCTGCGCGGTCTGGCTTATAGCGTTCAAAACATTAGACACACCTGCCAATGCTCTTGGCGCACAGAAATATCTCAAGGAAGCGCTGAGATTGGATCCGAAGTTTGCTCTTGCCTGGGCGCTGCTCTCAAGCGTTGATGCGCGCGGCTACATCACACAGAATCTTCAACCAACCGTCGCCCTCCGTGAAGAGGCCCGGCAGGCAGCCGAAACCGCGCTTGCTCTTGACCCCAATCTCGGCGAGGCCCTATTGGCCAAGGGCTATTACCACTATGCCTGTCTCAAGGATTATGACACTGCGGTAAATTACTTTGAGCGGGCACGTCAGTCCCTGCCGAATAGCAGCCAGATTCCCGAATCGTTGGCTTTTGTCGCAAGCAGGCAAGGCCAGTGGGACCAAAGCCGAATCATTCTTCAACGAAGCCGAGCGGCTCGATCCGCGCAACGTTAAACTGCTCACTCAGCATGCGCTTTCCTATATCACTCTTCGTCGTTTCCCCGAAGCGCTGCGAAAGCTTGATCAGATTTTAGATATCGCACCGGACGATCTCGAGATCCTCGTGCTAAAGGCGGGCGTTGCCCAAGCCGAGGGAGATCTACCTCGGGCATCGGCGCTCCTCGCTCCGCTCCATCCGAACGCTGACGATACGAACACATTGGAAACACAAGTTTACCAGGCGATCCTGGAGCGCCGCCCTGCACAAATCATCCCTCGGCTAAAGGAAATATTGGCCAAGCCTGATCCAGCGTTGGGTTTCGTCAACGGCGAGCTGCGCTTTTGGTTAGGTTGGGCGCAGGAAGTTGCCGGCGATCAAGCCGGCGCCCAGGAAAGTTGGCGACAGGCGCGCATCGAACTGGAACCTTTCCTCAAAGAACAGCCGGATAATTATGCGCTGATTGGCGATCTCGCGCTGACAAACATGGGCCTCGGTGATAAGGCTGCCGCGCTAGCTCTCGTCGAACGGGCGATCGCCGCGAACCCGATCGAGAAAGACGCGGTCGACGGACCCGAGCCAATCGAGATTCTCGCTCAGGGTGGCGGCGCACGTAGGAGAGTCGCGACCGCGCTATCGCCGCTTTACAGAAACTGCTCTCGATCCCGTTTGAAGCGCCCTGGCTTCAGGTGTGCCGCTCACTCCTGCGCTGCTCCGCTCGATCCCATGTTCGATCCGCTCCGCAACGATCCGCGCTTCCAAAAACTCCTCGCCTCGCCCGCGCCGAACGACACAAAACGGTAGGATTCTCATTAAGACAGTGGGATTAAAAGGAAACGGGAATGGAAACGAACGGACTGCCGACGCCAGACACTGTTGTCTTCAACGAGATCCAAGTGCTCCTCGCTGAGAAACGAACTGCGCTTAGCGTCGGACTTGGTCGTCTAGGGAGACGGGACGCTCTGCAGGAGCTCGAGTTCGTGCCACCGCGCGTAGAGGTGCGCGACTTTGTCGCGCGCCGTTTTCAATTGCGTCTCCAACTCGAAAATCTCCGAGCGCGGTTTCGCATAAAAATCCGGCGCGGCAAACGTGGCCTCCAAGTCCGATACCTCGTTTTCCGCCGCGAGAATATTCGCCTCCATCGACTCCCATTCACGCTCTTCTTTCCACTTGAGCTTCCGCGGTTTTTCTTTGCCCTTTTCCTTGGCGGCGGCGACGGCTGCGGCCGGCGCGGGTTTTGAATCGCGAGCCGGGCCGGGCGCGACTCGTTTTTCCAGGTAGTAATCGTAGTTCCCGACGCTATAGGCCACGCGGCCCTCGCCTTCGAAAGCGAGAATCGAGGTACAAACGCGATTCAAAAAATAGCGATCATGACTCACCACGATGACGCAGCCGCCGAAGGCGACGAGCGCTTCCTCGAGCAAGCGCAACGTTCCGAGATCGAGATCGTTCGTCGGTTCGTCGAGCATCAGAACGTTGCCGCCGCGCTTCAGGATTTTTGCGAGCAGCACCCGGCTCCGTTCGCCGCCGCTGAGCTGCGAGATCTTGGTGTTGATGCGCTCTTCGCTGAAAAGAAATCGCCGCAGATAAGCGCGCAACGTGATGCTCTGCTCGCCGAGCGTGACGTTTTCTCCGCCACTCCCGACTTCTTCCCAAACCGTTTTCTCATCGTCGAGGAGAAGCCGATTTTGATCGACGTAATTGATCTGGGTCCGCGCGCCGATCTCCACTGCACCGCTCGCGGCGGGCAGTTCCTGCAGAATGACTTTGAGGAGCGAAGACTTGCCGAGTCCGTTGCGACCGACAACACCGAGGCGTTCCCCGGCTATGAGATTGAGATTCACGTGCTGAAAGAGCGTGCGGCCGCCCAGCTCCACGCTCACGTCGCGCAATTCGATGATGCGATTCGCGAGCTTCGGCGGCGTGGGGATAATCAACTCGACGTCGAGCTCCGCCTCCGGCGCTTCCTGCGCGGCCATCTCGAAATAACGTTCCACGCGGTCCACCGATTTCGTCCGGCGCGCGCGGGGCGCTTTTCTCACCCATTGCAGTTCCCGTTTCAAAAACTTCTGCCGTTGATGTTCCTGCGCCTCCTCGACCGCTTGTCGTTGCGCGCGCGCGAGCAGGTAATCGGTGTAGTTGCCGTCGTAGCTGGTGAACTCGCCGCGCGACAGCTCGACGATCCGCGTCGCCACCCGATCGAGAAAATAGCGATCGTGTGTGACGAACAAACAGGTGCCGGCATAACGCGCGAGAAAGTCCTCCAGCCATTCGATCGAGCCGGTGTCGAGATGGTTGGTCGGTTCGTCGAGAATCAGAAAATCGGGACGCGCGAGAAGCGCCCGGCAAAGCGCGACGCGGCGTTTTTCCCCGCCGGAAAGCGTGCCCACGACGCGATCGGATTCCGGCGCGTGCAGATTCGTGATGAGCGACTTGATCCGATGTTCCAAATTCCAACCGTCGGCCTGGATAATTTGGTCGAGGAGCGTGGCGCTGAGCGGGCTGTCGCCCGGGACGCGTTCGTATTCGGCGATGAGGTCGAGAATCCGCTGCGCGCCGCTGAGAATGTTCGCATGGACCGTGGCCGCATCGTCCAAGCCGGAAACTTGTGGCATATAGCCGGTGACGAGATCACGCCGGCGTGTGAATTCACCTGAATCGGCTTGGGCCACGCCCGCCGCGATCTGGAGGAAGGTCGATTTGCCCGAGCCGTTGCGGCCGACAAGCCCAATATGTTCGCCCTCGGTGAAGGCAATCGTCGCGCCGTCGAGGACGACCTGAGTGCCGTATTTGACGGAAAGGTTGTTCGCGCTCGCGATGACTGCGGTGACGGTCTCTGCCATAGGAAGGTCGAACGTCGAACGCCCAACGCCGGACGTCCAATCAAGAGCGCGATCGGCGCTGATTAATTCAGCGCTTCTCCTACGATTTCGTATTTCTGTTTTAAGTGGTCGATGTACGAGCTGTACGTCTCGGCGAGCGGCGCGCTTTCGATGAAGAGAATATTCTCGGAGTTAAATTGGGCGCTCCGCGAGAAGTTATAGGAGCCCGTAATCACGGTATCATCGATCAACAGAATTTTGTTGTGCATGAAATCGTGGCGCGCGGTCGGTGTGTAGGGCGTTGAGTTCTTTCCGACCAGGCCAGAGCGCGCGATGATGTTTTTAAGCGCGCCGATCTTCCAACGATTTTGCGGCACTTCCTGCCATTGCACGTAAACCTGCGCCATCTGTGTGCGATCGTAAATTCCGTCGACAACGACGCGGCCTGCACGCAACAAATTGCCGAGCTCGCCGATGAGAGTGCCCGAGTTGATTAATAAGCTGCAGATGCGGACGCGACGCTGCGCCGCGCGAACACGCTTCGCGATTTCGGAATCGATTTCCAAACCGCAACCGGGAGAAAACATGACGCGCGCCTCGGCCGATTGACCTGAAAAGGTCAGCGGCACGGGGACCGTTTGTATCTTGCCGGTGTTATCGAAGTTTTCTTTTTCCCAGATTTGTTCGAAATCCTCAGAGTAATAATTGGCCAGGGCGGACGAATCGATCTCCAGAATATTGTTTTCCATCAAGGTAAAAGCGTCGTCGGTCATATTGGTCGAGCCAGTCCACACGGTTTGTCCATCGCGCAGAATGAACTTGCTGTGCATCAGTTTCATTCCGGCGATGCGGCGCCACGGATAACCCAGCGATTGCACAAATGCGCCGGTGCCTGATGGAGCCGGATCCTGACCAGCGGCCACATTTGGCGGAGACGGTTTATCGGCATCGTAGCAAAAACGGATTTTTACGCCTGCTTCCGCGCGCTCCCGTAAAGCGGAACTCAGTGAAGCTTTCAGCGGATCACTGAATCGCATGTCGTAAATTGCAAAATCGAGAGTTTGCTTCGCCGCGCGTATGAACGTGGTCAGCCGCGCCATGACCTCGTCCGCGGGTTGTTCGCCTTCAGCGAGAAAGAACACCGAAACATTATCCACGCCGAGACCGCCATCGCCTGACCTGCGCGACAACGCAAGACGACTTTCTAATCGCCACATCGTCGCATGCGACTCCACTGTGGTTAACACGGTGAGCCGAAGACGACGCCGTCGCTACGACGGGCAAGAACAATCGCCGCCGTCGCCGAACGCGGACGGGTTGATTAGCTGAGGCAAGTCGCGAAATTCCCAGACTTCTAAAAACAAAGACAAAACGACGGTCTTCATACCAGTTCTTGTTTGGCGCAACACACCAGGGCCCAAGGAATTTCGCTCATTTGTTAGGATTTTGGCAGAGCTTTTGGAAACGCGGGTCTTTGCGCAACGGATCCCAGAGCGGGTTGAATTTGAGCTCCGCGACCGTGATTCCGGCGGGAACTTCGAGAAGATGCGGCAATGCCGCGATGGCTGAATCGATATCGCCGAAGCGCGCCTGGATCTGCGCAAGCACCGTCTCAGCCTGCGGCTGATTGACCGCGTCACCCTCATAGTCTTTCACCGCCTGTGCGGCCTGTTGCAAAGCTTTGTCTTTTTCGCCAAGACCGGCGTAGGCCTGCGCGAGAACACTCGGTGTGCCGTTTGCATCGGGTCGCACAACAGTATCCGGCGTTGGTTTGATCTCGCGCACTGCGCGTTCGAATGTCTGTCGCGCTGCCTCATGCTGGCCTAACCACTCCTGGCATTGTCCGGCTTGCACGAGGAATGCCTTTGCGAACGAATCGAGGGGTTGATTCGGCGCGAGCGAATTTACCTTCCGCTCGGCAATATTGATGGCGTCACTGAAACGGCGTTCATACATGGCCTGGGTTATGCGGGCCGCGACAACCCAGTCATCCAGGACGTCGTCCGGAATTAGCGCGAGCTCCTGACGCGCTTCGTCGATCCGGCCCGCCGCTTGCAGCACGACCGCCTTGTTTGCGTGTTCACCTACGGCGTCGGGTGCGATTTGCAAAGCACGATCAATACTGGCCAGGGCGTCGTCGAACCGGCGCAAATACAGATAAAACTCGTTGCCGACGGTAGTCAGCAACTGGACGTCGCGAGGATCAAGCTCGATCGCTTTTTTGTAGCTGGCTTCGGCTTCCTGCCATCGGCCGAGGCGCCGCAGAACAAATCCGCGATACTCATATACCAACGCGCTGTTCGGCAATCGTTTTCGTGCCTCGTCGTAAGCCGCGAGCGCGCTGTTGAAGTCGCGTAGAATGCGGTAGCGATACGACCCCTGTGCGATCCACGATTCACCTGCATCGGGGGCAAGAGCAATGGCGCGATCAGCGGCCTGCTTGACCGAATCGGCCGTATACGTGTTCAGGTCGATCGCATTGAAGTTGAGAAAGCTGCCCAGGATTGCCAAGCGGGCCCAGGCCAGGGCGAAATTTGGATCCAGTTCCACGGCACGCTGGTAATTGCGCTCGGCTTGTACATACGCGTCGTAGTTGTAATTGTTATGCTCAATGGTCAAGCCACGGAGATAAGCGTCGTAGGCAGCGGCGTTTTGTGTCGGCCTTTCAGTGACGGCTTTCTGCTCTGCTCCGGAAAGCTTGGCATTCAATTGATCGGCGATGGCGCTCGCCACTTCCCCTTCCACTCCAAAAACATCGTCGAGTGTGCGGTTGTAGCTTTCGGCCCAAAGATGTTCGTCCGTCGCCGCGCGGATGAGCTGCACATTGACGTGCACGGCATTGGCGATTTTTTGCACGCTGCCTTCGAGAAAATTCGCCACACCCAACTGTTGGCCGACTTCACGTAAGTTCTCGGGCGTACTCTTGTATTTCTGAGTGGACGTGCGCGAGATCACTTTGAGCGCCGCGATCTTCGACAGCCGGGTCAGAATCTCATCCTGGATGCCATCGGTAAAATAAGCGTTCGATTTGTCGTCGCTAAGGTTCTCAAACGGGAGGACCGCAATGCTCTTTTCCGGAATCGACGCCAGAGATGTCGTGCTGGCGGTTTGATTTCGTCCGAACCTGAAAAGAAGTGCGACTCCAGCTGCGATAATGATTGCGCCGATCACCATTGCCGCGATTGCGTTGGGGCGTCGGTTCGTTACCGCAGACGTCGTCGTTCCAGCCGTCGCATTTTTGCCAAAGTTTGTCGGAACGGCGGGATTTCCGATTTCGTGGTTGTAGAAGTTTACTACCGAGATGACCTGTCCGTGCTTCACTTCGAAATCGCCTAACGGGTGCAAATACGGCTGCCAACGCGGATAATGTTCGAAGTCTTCGGCAACGTGCCTTGAAAGCAGAATGTGGCCGACGTCACCACAATCCATCACTCGCTGCGCAATGTTGATCCCGGCGCCGGCGATGTTGGCCTGTTCGTTAAGGTCGGCAATTTCATTGACGGGCCCACTGTGAATTCCCATGCGGACATGCAGTTCGGGATGGCTCTTTAGAGCTTTGGCGATTTCGAGAGCGCAAAGAACGGGTGCTTCGGGGCTGTTACGAAACACCAATGCGCCGCCGTCGCCGGTGGGCAACCGAAGCAGCTTTCCTTCGGCTTCAGCGGCGCGGAATTGTTCCGTCCCACGCACAATCTTCTTTAATGTCTCAAGCTGCTCACTTTGCTGGTTAATGAGCAAAGTCGAAAAACGAACGATATCGATGAAGAGGACGTGACCGATCTCAAACTTCAGCTCCGAAGGATTTTGTGCGGTCATGGCAGACTAATGCTGTTCCTCCGTAACCAGTTTCTGGAAGCGTGGGTCTTTGCGCAGCGGGTCCCAGAACGGATTGATCCGAAGATCGCCGATGGTTTCGCCATTGGGAACTATATTAATTTTTTACGGAAGAGCGAGTAACCCGCTTTTGATGCAGGCTGTTTGTGCATGGTGTCGTTAAACTGGCGGAAGACGGACGGGTTGATTAGCTGAGGCAACTCGCGAAATTCCCAGACCTCTGAAACTCAAACTCTCCCTGGACTGGCTCCTTATCTTTGTTCCGCTCGCGATCCTTCTGCGCTTCTGGCCCGGAGGCGTCAGTCCGACTGCGCTTTTCGTTTGCTCTGCTCTCGGCATCATTCCGGTCGCGGGCTGGATCGGGCGCGCCACCGAAGCGCTCGCCGCCCGCGTCGGGGAAGGCTTGGGAGGATTGCTCAACGCCACTTTCGGAAACGCCGCGGAGCTGATCATCGCCGGCATCGCGCTTTCCAAAGGTCTCACCAATGTGGTGAAAGCCTCCATTACGGGATCGATCATCGGCAATGTGCTATTGGTGTTCGGCCTCTCGATTCTATTCGGCGCCACTAAATATAAAGAACAGAGTTTCAACCGCACCGCGGCGCGCACTTCCGTCATCTCACTCTCGCTGGCCGCGATCGGTCTCATCATCCCGACGGTGTTTCATCTGGCCGCCGACTCCAGTCCCCGCGGCTGGAGCCCACTGGTCGAGCAGAAGCTCTCCCTGGCCATCGCCGTTGTCTTGTTTCTCACCTATTTTTGCATGCTCGGTTTTTCGCTTTGGACGCACAAGCATTTCTTCCAAGCCGCTCACCGAGATGCCGAAGAGAGCGACGGGCAATGGTCGCGCGGCAAGGCCATTACTATCCTGGTCATCTCTACCGCCGTGGTCGCGCTGCTCTCGGAGTTTCTCGTCGGCACGATCGAAAACGTCCGGGACTCCGTCGGCCTGACCGAGGTCTTTGTCGGTGTTATCGTGGTGGCGATCGTGGGTAACGCAGCCGAGCACTCGGCTGCCATCCTGATGGCGATGAAAAACAAGATGGACCTGACCGTTGGCATTGCCATCGGCTCCAGTCTGCAAATCGCGCTTTTCGTCGCGCCCGTGCTGATCTTTCTTTCCTACCTTTTTGGGCGGCCTATGAACCTCGAATTCTCCGTCCCGGAAGTTGTAGCGGTGATAGCCTCCGTCTACATCCTGTTTCAGATCAGCGGAGATGGCGAGACGAACTGGATCGAAGGCATCCAACTTCTTTCGGTCTATGTGATTCTCGGGATTCTCTTTTTCTATCTGCCGGAGCCTCAACCCGTCGCACCCTAGGCTTCGCGCGATTTAACTTGTCAGCGCGGACACGTCTAGTAGAGCTTTAGCAGTTGTTCCAATGCCGCCTGGCTAACGAGATAACCAATTATGGCCCGTAAGTGTAATGCACCTGGATGTGGGTTTTATCTTCCGGATAGATATCCGCTAGACAAATGTCCATGGCACATGGCACCGGGCCAGGGGCCAGTTAAGATCGCAGCTGCGCTTGCAATTGCTGCTGCCGGTTTGGGCGGCGGTTTTGCTTATAAAAAGTTTAGGACTTATTTGAGCGAGAAGAAGCTCCGCAAGGAACGTCGCGCGCGCGCCGCGGCCGCTTCCGAACAAAAGCACAAAGTCCGTGCTGTTCGTAACGGAGCCGCTCCAAAGGCTCGGAAAAGCCCACGCAAACGAAAGAAAGCCGCGACGAAATCGAAGCCAGCAGCGTAAGATTCGTTGCGTTGTAGCCGATCGATCAGGAGGAATTAGTTCGCCGCGGCAGCCTTGGCGCGAGCGCGCTGGTCGCAGGCGGCGCGCAATGCTTTCATCTCCGCGCGCAGTACGACCATCCGTGGACCGACGCCTTTGTATTTCTTCGTGACCCCTGTGACTGTCCGGTTGACCGCGCCCTGGCTGACAAGGCCCTGAAGCTTTTCATAAGCACGCAAGCGCAGCATCTCTTCGCCACCACTGGCTGCGTTTCGCTCCCGCAGATTGAGCAAGACAATATCGAACAACGGCTTGAATTCGAAACAGGCCTTCGACGAAAGCACAGCGATCAACTCTTCGGTAATGTTGTCTGGCATGCGGCGTGTGAAAGAGATCGCAGAACGTTTAGACATCCAAGACTATAGCCCAGATTCGAAAAATGGCGACCGAAGCAGCATCGGTCGCTCTCGGTCGTGCGCTCGCGTTTGAACATGAGCGGTCATGACAGGCTAATGCTGTTCCTCTGCAATCAGCTTCTGAAAGCGGGGATCCTTGCGCAACGGGTCCCAGAGTGGATTGATCCGAAGATCGCCGCGGGTTTCGCCATTGGGCACTTCGAGCAGATGCGGCAAGGCAGCGATCGCTGAATCGATATCCCCAGTTTGCGCCTGGACAATCGCCAGTGAGGTTTCTGCGAACGGTTTCGCTAAAGCGTCACTGTCGTAATCAGAGATGGCATGGCGCGCCTGCTCCAGTGCCTTCTCTTTTTCGCCAAGGCCGAGATAAGCCCAGGAGAGATAGCACGGCAGCTCGCGCGCATCGACAACAACAGCGGAGTCAGGCGTTGGCTTCATCGCCGCAACGGCGCGCGTAAAAGTAGCGCGAGCGTCGTTATCCTTGCCGGCAAATTTCTGGCATAAACCGAGCAGCATCAGGGTGCGAGGATCGTTCACAACTGTCGCAGGCGTGTTCTGCTGAATGTAAACGATCGCTTCGTCGAAGCGTCTCTCTTCGTAAAGCTGGATGGCTTTTGTTAGGCAAAGGCTCTCGTCCTGAGAATTCGCGGGAGCTTTTGCCAGAACTTCAGCGGCTTCCTTGAGCCGGCCCTGCGTTTGGAAGCTCGATGCTTTCGCCGAGAGTGCGGCATCGTTCCCGGGCGACATCTCAAGGACACGATCATAGAGCGCCTGCGACTCATCGTAACGACGGACACTCTGGAGTGAGTCGGCAAGGGTTAGAAGGATGCCGATGTTGCGCGGATCCAATTGTGCAGCCGCCTGATAATGCTTTTGCGCAACGTCAAACTGGCCGAGCCGTCGTTCCAGATGAGCCATCTGCTCAAGCACGAAAGCGTTGTTCGGCAAGCGCCTCAGCGCTTCTTCGTACGATTGGAGCGCGCCTTGGAAGTCGCGCAAAACGCGGTAGCGATAAACGCCCTGAGCGAGCCACGCTTCCCCGAGCTCGGGCTGGAGCGAGATCGCCCGGTCCGCGGCCTCCTTCACCGCGGCGCCGCTATTTGTCTCCAAATCAATGCCATTGAAATAAAGCTGGCTGCGCGCGACGGCGAGGCGGGCCCATGCCAGCGCGAATTGAGGATCAAGCTGAACCGCCTCGGCATAAAGGTCAGCGACCCGTTTTGTTGTTTCGAGGGTTTGGGCGTTGTCGATTGCGACCGCGCGCAAGTAAGCGTCATACGCTGCTGCATTCTGGGTCGGCTTCTCCGCAACGGCTTTTTGCTCGGCGCCGGACAGCTTGGCATTGAGTTGGTCGGCAATGGCGTTGGCGACTTCGCCTTCAACTCCAAAGACATCGTCGAGTTTTCGGTTGTAGCTTTCCGCCCAAAGATGCTCGTCTGTTGCGGCGCGGATCAACTGGACATTCACGTGCACAGCGTTAGCGACCTTTTGCACACTGCCCTCGAGAAAATTCGCTACGCCTAACTGTTGGCCGACCTCACGCAAGTTCTCGGGAGCACTCTTGTATTTCTGGGTCGACGTGCGCGAGATGACCTTAAGCGCGGCAATTTTCGAAAGTCTGGTAAGGATCTCGTCCTGGATGCCATCGGTAAAGTACCCATTCGATTTATCGTCGCTGAGATTCTGAAACGGCAGGACGGCAATGCTTTTTTCCGAAGCCGGCGACGTCGGTGCGCCGCGTCCCGTGATGTTTCGGAAAGCGGTTCGTGTTGTCAAAAACAGGCTGGTCGCGCCAAGGACGATCAGCGCACCGATAGCCATTGCGACGATGGAGTAGCGGCGGCGATTTTCGGCCGCAGCAGATGACGTCGTTCCGGCAATCGCCTTCCGGCCGAAGTTTCCGGGAACGGCGGGGTTTCCGATTTCGTTGTTGTAGAGATTTACGACGTGCAGGCGTTCGCCATGTTTGCCTTCACATTCGCCGAGATCATGCAGATACGGTTGCCACTGGTCGTACTGCTCGAGGTCTTCTGCGGCATGCTTCGACACCAGAATGTGACCGGCGTCACCGCAATCCATGATGCGTTGGGCGACGTTGATGCCGGCGCCGGCAACGTTCGCCTGCTCGTTCAAATCGGTGACTTCGTTGACCGGACCACTGTGGATGCCCATGCGCACCCGGATCTCGGGATGACTCTTTAGCGCTTTAGCGATTTCCTCGGCGCAAAGGACTGGGGCCTCCGGGTTGTTGCGGAAAGCAAGCGCGCCACCGTCACCGGTTGGCAATCGCAGCAGCTTTCCTTCGGCTTCGGCGGTGCGGTATTGCTCAGTCCCGCGCACGATCTCGCGCAACGTCTCAATCTGAGCGCTCTGTTCGTTAGTGCGCAGTTTGGAATAGCCAACAATGTCGATGAAAAGAACGTGGGCGATCGCCAGTCGAAGTTTCGATTTTTGTTCGTCCGCCATCGGGGCATGAATTTAGGCGGTTCCGGCAAGGCGCTCTATATTAATTTTTTTATGGAACGGCGCGTAACGCGAGGGCAAGTCAAAATTTTTGTCGTTGATTTCACAATAGCCTGAAAGCTACGGCGCAACCTGAAAAATGGATCGACCAGATAATCCCGGAATCATCGCTTTCCCGCCGTTGATCTGGCTGGTGAACGCAGTCATCAGCGTTCTAGTGCATCTGTTCGTTCAGATACCGATCATGAGATATGGCATCTGTCTCGTCTGCGGAATTGTCTTCATCATTTTGGCGCCGACGCTGGCGCTATCGGCCTTTAGAACAATGAAATCGGCCGGAACAAACGTTCACCCGTCCGAACCTGCGCTAACGATCGTACGCGGCGGGCCGTTTCGCTTCACCCGCAACCCGCTGTACCTGGCTCTTTGTTTACTGCAGATTGCACTTGGCTTTTTTCTCAACGACTGGATCACGTTGCTCTTTGTCGTCCCGCTTACTGTGATCTTTCATTACGGCGTTGTTTTGCGCGAGGAGAGATATCTTACCGCGAAATTCGGTGAGTCTTATTTGCAGTATAAACGCGAAGTGCGTCGTTGGATCTGAATCACGCGCGAGATCTGCGCAGATCGATTAGATTGAAAAGGAGGCAAGCATGGAAACGGACGGTCTACCGACGCCGGACAACATAATTTTTGGAGCAATCCAAGTGCTCCTCGCTGAGAAACGGACGGCGCTAGCTGGCCTGCGCACCGGTATTGCCGTGTTCGCGTTGCCTCTCTCGGTGATAAGCGCTCTGATCGCGACCTCACGCTATTACAGTATCGAGAGGGTGATGCCTTTACTGCTGCTGCTGCTGCTCGCTGCCGCTGCCCTCTCCTCCTGAACCTTGGTCTGGTCGTGCTCGGCACCTGGCTGGTCTTCCGTTCGATCCATCGCATTGAAACTCGTTCGTTTCCCAACTGACTCATGTGCTCCCGCCCATTTGAAACTCGTTCGCTTCCCAGCTCGCTCGCCACTACCCATCGCGGCTTTGCCTTCTATGTCGCTTTTCCCAAAAGCTCCATTCGACCTCTCGGTTTGCCCATCTATGTCGCTCGCCGCCCACGGCTTCATTCACTCGTCGCTACCCCTCGCGACTTTACCTTCTATGTCGCTGATCCCATCAGCTCCATTCACCACTTCGAGGCCCGCATCCGAGAGCTCAGCGAAAAATATCGTTCGCTCGCGGAGTTTATCGGGTAGCCGGTTCTTGGCGCCGCATTGAACTGGGAACAGAGATGTTGTACTTCGCATACGGTTCAAACATGGACTGGGCGCAGATGAAGGAACGATGCCCATCGGCAAAGTTTGTTTGCCGGGCAAAACTACCCTCACACCGGTTGGCGTTTACGCTTAGGTCCATGTCCCGGGGATGCGGCGTCGCGGACGTCTTGCCCGATGAAGCAAAAGATGTCTGGGGCGTCGTTTACACACTCCCAAAGATTGAATTGAAAAACCTCGACGAGGACGAAGACTTTCGACGCGGGCGACCTGACGACCAGAACGAGTACACGCCCGAAAATCATTACGTATGGCAGGAGGGTGATGCGAAACGGCCGCTCCTCGTTTCACTTTATCGTGGCCATCCGCAGCCCAATCCGCCTTTGCCCGATTGCGATTACAAAAACCTTATCGTCGAGGGTGCCAGGCATTGGAAACTTCCGGCAGAGTACATTCGCGAACTCGAATCTATTCAGACAGCGCCTTGAAGCTCGTGGCAACCTGTCGACGACGGTAGAGACCAACACGCAACAACTCGATTTTCTCCAGCGAGTTTTGTGTTGAATCGATTAGATTGAAAAGGAGGCAAGTATGGAAACGGACGGTCTACCGACGCCGGACAACATAATTTTTGGAGAAATCCAGGTGCTCCTCGCTGAGAAACGAACTGGGCTGGCTTCTCTTCGCACCGGTATCGCCGTATTCGCTTTGCCTCTGTCCGTCTTGAGCGCGCTCATCGCAACGTCGCGCTATTACAGCATAGAGAAGGTGATGCCTCTGCTGGCGCCGCTGATGCTCCTGAACCTCGGTCTGGTCGTGCTCGGCACCTGGCTGGTCTTTCGTTCGCTCCACCGGATTCGCCACTTCGAGCATCGGATCAAAGAGCTCAGCGAGAAATATCGGTCACTCGCGGAGTTTATAGAGTAGCGCAGGCGAACCTGGGTTCGCCATGTCTGCAATGCATACTTCCGCGGCGCGCAGGATCTAAAAGAAGGTCCTTGCGATGATCCTGCATGGGAGTGGCTCAAGCTTCGGATCCGGAACCTGGTTCGTTCCAAAGTAAGCGATCACTACGTCTTTTTCGCGGTTGATGTAGAGCAGCTGGCCGGCCCAGCCGCCCTTGGCCAGTTCGCCTTTGTCGCTGATCATGTCCCATTCGTAAGTCAATGGCAGCATGCCGTGCTCGTCGGGTTTTGCTCCGCCTTCCCCGGCGCGACCACCAACGATTCGTTGCATGATCGCATCCGAAATGATTCGCGATTGGCCGGCCGGCGGAGTTTTCGTGAACGCTAACCCGAAGCGTGCAACATCGCGCAGGGTCGCGGCCATGCCGGCGCCCGACATCGGAAATCCACGCTCGTTCAAGGTGAGCATCGCATCGTGTTCCGCGCCGATCCTGCTTCAGATCAAATCGCTAATTACTTCGGCCAGGGTTTTGCCGGCAACGCGCGACACGATTTCGCCAATGACCACGGTGTTGCTACTGGTGTAAGCCCATTTCTCGCCCGCTTTGCGTTCGCGTTTGATCGTGCGCAGCATCCCGAAGAGATCGCCGTGACGCGCCGCATCCGAAAGCTCGGGCGCGGTGCGGGGCAGCCAGCCCAGCGTGGCTTCCAGCTGAAATTCCTTATGCTTCGGATCGCGGTAAGCGTCATTGCTCGTCTCGCTTCCTTCCATTCCCGAGCGCATATCAACGAGATCACGCAACCGCGTCCCGGCCCAATCGCTTCCTTTCAGCTCGGGAAGGAATTGTTCGACCGGCTTTTCCAAATCGACCTTGCCCTGGTCCTCGAGAATTGCGAGCGCAGTTAGCACAACCGCTTTTGTGATCGACATCATGATGTGAATGTCGTTAGGCCGAATGGTCGGATATTTCTCGTAAACGATCTTGCCGCCGTGCAGCACGATGCAGCCGTCGACTGCGCCGTTGCTCACGAACTGATCGAGCGTCTGCTCAGGCTCGCCCGGCTTGTTTAGTTTCAGCGCGCCGATCTCCGGTTTCAGCTCGCTCGGAAGATCGACAATCGCTCCGCCGCGTTCGATCACTGCGACCGGGAACACTTCCGACATGTGGGTATAAACCCAATGCTAAAGGGCGCCGCCTTTGTCCCAGTTTTCAATCGTAACCTGCGCTCGCGGAGACGATGCCGATGATGCGTCGGTTTCCAGCGCGGACGACGTCGACACCGCCAAACCCAGTAGGCCAACGAGAACGATAAAACTTAATCTCAGCTCAAACAAACTAGCAGCGATCATGGCGTTCATGCCGTCGCAAGCGGCGGGGGCATTGGAGGAGGAACTCCGGCGACGAACCGCTTTTGCCAGCTTGCCCGATGCAGGATGAGAACAATCAACCAAATCACAAATGCGAACAGCCCGCCGGGAATAGTAACAAGCATCAACCAGCCGAGCACACCCAGCGTATACAAAAGCTGACCATAATCTTTTCCATCTATGATGCAGGGATGCACCGACCCTTCATCCACTTTGCAGCCGTGGGAATTTGCAATCCATGCGCATGTCATCAGCGATCCTATCGGCGCAAATGCGAAGAGAACGATGAAGACGAGAACGATCCAATAAAAAATCCACGGGAAACGTTTCCGAATCGGCAAAGGTGGCGGGGTCATCGGCGGGGATGCGTCTTGTTGAACCCGTCCGTGTAACCGCTCTCGAACCCCTGGTCCCAGGTTTGTTCGTTGCCGGATCCCTGCTGTTTGAAATATTTTTGAGCCATCATGTTTAAGTCAGCAGCTGTTGGCAGCATTGCTTTCGGCGGGGCTTGCTCTCCCACTTTCAATCCGATGGCATAAGCCGCCCACTCCTCTGGAGTTCTACCATGAGCTGCGCGATGAGTGTAGAACGATGTAACTCCACACACGACAAACGCCGCGAGTGCCATCATCACGAAAAAACGCACCGGTTTGAATTCTCTGGCCATGGCTCCAGACAGAGACAACCATACGCAATGCCTTGATGGCAATACTTATAGGAACGCGATTACATTGCGCCAGCGCAGCCACGAAGAATGTAGTTCATGAGTAACAAGTTTGTTACCATACTGTGTTTGGAAGCAGTAACGCATGGACCTATCATGGCTTCAGAAGAATCGAAGGACACCTTCGTATTTCAGTTGTGCGGAGCCTTTTTTTGTTCGAGCTGGTAGCCTGATCACATAAAATCCCATTCGGCCTAACGAGTGTTGAACGACAAGTTTAAGAAACGTGTCTAATGGGCGTATCCGTGAGCAACAACAAAGGAGGCCATCATGATCAAGAAGACAATTGTTATTCTCGCCTGCGGTGCACTCATTGCGCCGGTGGCGTTTTCTCAGACGCGTTCGACAGATAAGAAACAAACAACCGCTGCCGCAGAACAACCGATAACGGTGACCGGAACGATCATCAAAATGACAACGGGGGAAGGATCGGCGGCCAATTACCAGCCGTTCAAGACTCTCGTTGTTCGTGAGGACAGTTCAAATACTCCTGGCAGTTACATTCTCAACGGACCTGGTCACGTTGTGAACAAGAACGGCGAGGTGATCCAAACCGCGATCAAACCCGGAACGCACGTGCGTATTTATTACGTAAACACAGGCGATTCGCGAATCGTTGATCACGTCGTTGTCGATTAAGCCTGCGCAACCTGAGATATCACCAATAGAAGCCGCACGATTTCGATGAATCGTGCGGCTTTTTCGTGACCATCGCACTTGCCATCCCAAATGACGTCGCCCGCCATAGCTTCGCACAAAGGACCGGAGGATCACGATCCTGCGACTCGAAAAATTCTGGCGAAAAGAAGGTGCGTTGGCAGATAAACAGCGAGCGGGAACAACAGCATTAGAAGAATCAGAAACAGCGGCGCGGGCAGAATCCGCTGCCGATTTTCGCCTAAACCATAGACCCAGTTCACATTCTCCTGTGCATTGCTCACCAGATAAGAGAGTGGCAGGACCACCAGCGCGACAATTGTCTGCCAGAGAAAAGCGCGGTGATCGTAGCCGAGCCGGTGCAGCATCCAGAGAAGTAGAAGCGGCAGGAGGATGTGGAAAGATGATAATCCCCGGATGAACAACGGGATCCCGGGATCAAACATATAAGCGCTCAAACCGATCAATGACTTGCCGGTCGCAAGACGAAAAAAGAAATCCAGATTCCAGAGTGCTTCAAAAAACACGACGGAGATGGCCAGCATGCTGACGAGCAGCGCGTTCTCCAGCCAAAGGGCGGGCACGAGTGCCAGCAAAGCAATATCTGAGAACCAAAGGAAGTTGGCCGGCCCGTACTCTCGCCAATAGATCGTCACCAGCGCACAAACGAAAATCGTGTAGCCAACTTTCAGGCCGAGGGGAATCACGGCTTCAATAGTACCTAAAAATCCGGTACGCAAAACGCGCCGAGATTGCTCTCGGCGCGAAGCGTTGATTTGAGTGGAATCTAAAATCAGGTTTGCGTCTTACCTTTCTCGCCTTTCTTGCATTGGGCTTCGAACTTCGCGTACTGCTCCGGAGTCAGGATTGATTTCGCCGATTCCATGTATTTGGCTTCACTGGCGTCGTTGCAGCCAGCCTTGTGATGCTCCTCCATGGCTGCATTCATCTTTGTCTTCTGATCAGGTGTCAGGCTTAGACTCGCCAAGGAAACTTCACACGCCATCTTCGTTTCATTTCCGACTTGCTTTGTGCAGTTGCCATGTTCGCCTGCAAACATTGTGGCTGCCGCAAAGAGTCCCGCCGTTACTAACGCAATCAGTTTGGTCATAGCAGCCTAGACCTTCACGTAGGGAACATCGTTCAAAATCTGACGTGGCGCGACGTGTCGTGTGCACAAGTACCACGGCTTTCTTCATTGCGACACAAGACAACGCCGATTTGAATTGTCTCGCCATGACTGGACGCATGGTCTAATTCCAGAGAGGCTCGGATGCAATCGGAACCGTCGTGGAAAAAACCGAATTAATCCTGATTTGTCTCGTTGCCGTTGCTCTGCTGGCGATCGTTGCCCGGAAAATCCGAGTCCCATATCCAATTCTGTTGACCATCGGTGGCGTGGTGCTCGCTCTGATCCCTGGTCTTCCTGCGATTCACCTCGAACCGAAACTGGTCTTTAATCTGTTTCTTCCGCCGCTGCTTTATCCCGCGGCCATTTTCACGTCGTGGAGAGATTTCCGAATGAATCTTCGCTCAATTCTCCCACTGGCAATCGTTCTCGTTCTTTTAACGATGACCACGACTGCTTATCTGTTCCACGATTTGGTCGGATTACCTTTGGCGGTAGGCTTTGTTTTCGGCGCCATCATCTCGCCGCCCGACGCCGTGGCAGCGCTGGCGGTCACTCAAAATTTGCGCGTGCCTCGCAAAATTATTGTCATCCTCGAAGGGGAAAGTCTGGTAAACGACGCTACTTCTTTTATCTCGTTCCGTTTCGCAGTAGCCGCAGTGATGACCGGCACCTTTTCGCTGGCGCAAGCAAGCTTGCAATTTCTTTTTGTCGCCGCCGGCGGCATCTGTGTTGGTCTCGCCGTGGGCTGGCTCGTAGTCCAATTGCAAAAGCGTTTGGACGATCCGCCTGTTCAAACATTGTTTTCCCTGCTTACGCCGTACGTTGCCTACTTCAGCGGTGAAAACCTGCATGTTTCCGGAATCCTCGCAGTCGTAATTGCAGGCATCTATATCGGATGGCGCGCCCCGCGGATCATGAGCGGGCGCATGCGCCTGCAGGCGTTCCCTGTCTGGGAAATGGTCACGTTTATTCTGAACGGAATTCTTTTCATGCTCATCGGGCTTCAACTTCCGCAGGTTATGCAGGCGCTCGCTCCGGGAACAGCGACTCGCGCGGCCCAGCTGGCGATCGTCTTTGTTCTGATGATCGTGCTGGTCCGTTTCGCCTGGGTGTTCGGAGCCACCTACTTGCCGCGTCTGCTGAGTCCAACGTTCCGCCGTAAAAATCCCGCTCCGTGGCAGCAGACTGCGTTGATCGCGTGGACCGGGATGCGCGGCGCGGATTCGCTTGCCGGCGCACTGGCGATCCCGCTTGTCCTCGCCAATGGTCAACCATTCCCCGGACGCGACCTCATCCTCTTGCTGACGTTCTGTGTCATTTTCGCAACGCTAGTTCTGCAAGGACTCACTCTAGCGCCGCTGGTCCGTTGGCTGAAAATTAAAGACGATCGTATCACGGAAAAAGAAGAGCGACTGGCGCGCCTGAAGGCTAACGAAGCAGCTCTTGCTCGTCTCGAGGAAATCGCATCGTCGAAGCGAGCCAAGCCCAGGACCATTGAACGTCTTCGTTCAGAATACGAAGACCGTATCCGTCAACTGCGCAGTGAAGTTCCCGATGAAGAAAGCGTCAGTAGATTGTTCTCGGAAGACTTTGAAGAATTGGCCCGCGAAGTGTTACAAACAGAACGCGACACCGTAATCCAACTGCGCAATGAAGAAGCCATCAACGACCAGGCCTTGCGCCGAATCCAACGTGACATTGATCTGGCCGAAGCTCGGCTTCCGCGGCAGGCGCAAAAATCGCGGCGAAGAGGTTAAGACGAGGAAAGCGTGGGTGTTCTAACACAGAGACGACACTTCCAACATACAAGACGCTTATGATAAATGATGACCCGTGGTTCGTTTTTTGCTTTCAGTATTTTAGTTTTCTGCTGCTTCTTGCTTATAAATCACCATGCCGCGGGCCTGGTAATTGCCCAGCGCACTGGGATGATCAAGTGTACACGTATGCACCCAAACGCGATTGACCGAAGGCGACATCCGCCATGCTTCTTCGATTGCGCTGGTTAATAGGGGTCCTCCCAAGCCGCGACCGATAAACTCCGGTAACAAACCAAAGTAGGCGATCTCAATGCCGTCTCCATCGTCGCGACGCAGTTCGTAATAGCCTGCGAGCGAATGCTCGTAATACGCGGCAAAGGTCCGTAGCTCCGGTGCAAGCCCGTATTCCTTCCATTGCTCGTCGCTCCACACGCGCTTGTCGTTCCATGACCACATCTGCCCGACGGCAAGATAAAGATCCCGATTGAATCGCCAGTCGCGTTCGATTTTCTCCTGGATATGAAATCGCCTATCCGTGCATCGCTTTGGGCGAAGCTGGTCGGGCGAATGCATCTCAAGATAGGTTGTAACGATCGACATGACGCCTGAAGGAATACCTGCACTGCTCCGCTTCACAGTAATTTACCGGTATTTTTCAAATCCGCGCGATTGCTGTAGCGGCAGGCGTGTCGCCTGCAAATTTGCAGCCCGCTTGCTCAATTTACTCGGAGTTTACTCGCCGCGGCGAGTGCACCGTCAAGGATGGCTAGCTTCAACAATGCAAACGCCACACAGGAGCGTGGCTACACGTAATAGTGAACATCAGACGCCTGTTCCGTCTTGACGGACATGGCCAGTCTCGGATTCAATCGCAATCTAATGCGTGGGGGCCGAATCAGCGCCGAGGAAAAATCGGCCATCAGCACGTACGTCGGTGTCGGCATCGCAATCGTGCTCATCGCCGGTGGGCTTTACTTCTTCTTGCTCGCGCAGAAAGAGAAAAAGGAGACCACAACTTTCGATCCGAACCGTCCGGTTCCCAGCGACGCCGTCTTGAAACAACGATTGAAGGCTGAGGAATATTCCGTCGTGCGCGAGGGTGGCTCCCAAAGGGCTTTCCAAAATCAGTTCTGGAACAACGAGAAGACTGGCATTTACGTCGATGTGATTACCGGCGAACCGCTTTTCACTTCGCTCGACAAATTCGACGCTGGGGTCGGCTTCCCCACGTTCACCAAGCCGATCTCAAAAGATCTCCTCGTCGAGAGCCTGGATACTTCGCACGACATGCAGCGGACCGAGGTCCACGCCAAGCGAAGTAACGCTCACCTTGGCTATGTGTTTCCCGACCCAAAATCGCCCACGGGACAACGTTACGTCGTTTACTCGGCTGCCTTCCATTTCGTCCCGGTCGAAGAAATGAAAGACCGAGGTTACAAAGCGTACCTGTCGCTTTTGGACAAAAAGTAGACCGTCGATCTGTAGCCGCTGGCGTCGACTGCGGCCCGCGTCGTAGATCGATCATTCGCTGTAGCCACGGCGATGCGCGCCGTCTATGCACCCATTCGCAGCAACGCGTGGCGCCAATTCTTTGGCAACTTCGCAGCCATTCCTTGGTTCAATCGGCGAAATAACAGGAGGGATAACCGATCATGGGGAAAAAACTTATCGTGATAGCATTAGCGGTGTTCGCATTCGGGTTTGCATCTGCTCTACCCTCGAATGCCGGCACTGAAGTAATTGAGCCTTACCGCGCTCCGGCACCGACGTACAATTACGCGCCACCGCCACCGCGCCCGGTCTTCTTCGCCCCTCCTGCAGTAGTTGGCGTGGTCGTTGCCCCTGGCTATGGCTATTACGGGCCGCGGTTCGGCTTCTATCGTACGCACCGATTTTACGGCCGACACGCTTATTGGCGTTCTGATCGTCACTGGCGGTAATGAAAACCTGCAGCCGTGGGCGCTGACCGCGGTCCTCATGACGTAGTGCCGACGCCTTATTGCTCACCTCTCTGTTTTGATTTCGGGAAATCCCGCTTGCTTCAATTGCTGATTCAGCGCGGGAAGATCGGATTCGAGTAATTTGTGCCATGCGTCCATCATCGGTCCGACTTTTGTCTCCAGATCCGCGATAGCGGCCTTGACTGCGGCTGTCGGCGCAGCGTCTGCGCGTTCGATCTCGTTGAACAGGCGCGTCGCCGATTCCAAAATGAAAAGCGAGGGTGGAGCGCCTGGCCGCGGATGCGGCGGCCCGAACTTCACGAATGTCTGAGCAAAGGCCTCCAGTTTTTGCGTGACGTCAGATCGCTCCGCGGCCTTTGCTCTGAGTTTCGTTAGTTGCTCGGCGATGTTGTCGAACTTCTTGCCGATCGGCGCCAGCTTTAGCCGCAGTTGATACAACTTCCACGAGAGATCGAACTGTTCCTGAAGGTCGGCGCCCGACGCCTTAACGCGCGGATCCATCGCGACGGTCAAAGGTTGGCTGAAAGTTTTCCCGTCAACCGTCAACATAACCGTGTAATCACCCGGCGCGGCCCATGGTGACGTCGCTGCGGGTGGCGTATTACGATACGTTGCTGTCATCGGAAACTCCGGTTCCACATCCGGAATCGGTGTGTAATGCATGTCCCACAGAAACCGATGGATGCCTCCTTTCGCCGAAACGGTTTGCGGCGGCCGAATCCAGTAGCTCGGAATTTTGAGCCGCTTTGGATTCGCCTCGACCGGCACATCCTCGCTCGAATATTTTCGAACTGACTGGCCCTTGCTGTCTTTGATTTCGATCATTACCGGACCAGCCGCATCTTTCGAAAGAAAATAATCGATCATCGCACCGTCTGGTGGATTTTGGCCGGCCGGTTCGTCCGGCGGCAACGGCGTGTCGGTATTCAGGTTCGCGCGAACGCGCAACGCAGTCTGCGGTTTAAACAACAAATTCTCGCTGTAGCCGCGGGCGCTGACCGCGGCTGTGCTTGACGCGGTAAGTCGTACCGGGGTCAACGACCTCGGCTACAGATGGGAGTTGCCGCAGCGGCGTGATGTTGTCGAGAATCCAGAACCCGCGACCATGCGTCGCCACGACGAGATCGTCGTTCTTAATAACAAGATCGCGCACGGAACTCGCTGGCAGATTCAATCGCAACGACTCCCAGTTGGCGCCGTCATCGAACGAGATGTAAACGCCTTTTTCGGTTCCGGCGAACAGAAGGCCTTTGCGTTCCGGATCTTCGCGAACCGCGTTGACGATTTGGCCGGCCGGTATTCCATTCGCGATCTCCGCCCACGTTTTTCCGCCGTCGTGTGTCGCAAAAATGTGCGGCCGCAGATCGTCGATCCGCATCGTGTTCACCGCTGCGTAAGCGGCGTTCGAATCGAAATGTCCGGCTTCGATCAGAGAAATTTTCTGCCACGCTGATATGTCTGCAGGCGTCACGTTGGTCCAGGTTTTTCCAGCATCGGTTGTGAGATGAATCAAACCATCGTCGGTCCCGCACCAGATCCGGTTCGCGTCGAGCGGTGACGGCGCAACGGTATAAATCACGCCGCGCCGATGGGCCTGCTTTGTTGCGTCCTCCTTGTATTTCCCAACGGTCGCAGGCAGCTGGTAATTCGGCCGCGACAAATCCGGACTGATTTTTTCCCAGTGGTCGCCACGATCGCGTGTTTGCCAAAGCGTGTTTCCGGCGAAGAAGAGCAAACGCGGATCGAGCGGCGAAAAGACAACCGGCTCGGTCCGCAACATCCGGAAGTCTTCTGTTTGCACCGGCACCGGAAGTATATTTTGCGCCTGACCGGTGCGGCGATCGAATCGCGTCAGCTTACCCCCGACGATAATGTCTGGATCGAGCGGATCGGCAACGACGTAACCATATTCCTCGGCCGCGACCGGCTTCCAATCGCGAAACGTGATTTCGCCTTCATCGCCACGGCTTTTGATTCCGACCGAACCGCTTTCCTGTTGTCCGCTGTAAAGCCGGTACGGAAACGTGTTGTCGGCGCTAACGTGATACAACTGCGCAGTTGACTGGTTATACCATGAGCTCCAACTCTTGCCTCCGTTCACAGTGACGATCGCTCCCTGGTCGGAACCGAGAAGAATGATGTCGGGATTGTTCGGATTAATCCAAACGTTTTGATAATCGTCGCCGCCGGGTGCGCCGCGCCAGCCGTTCCACATTTTGCCGCCGTCCGTCGATTTCCAACAAACCACGCTGGCCGAGTAAACGATCTGCGGATTCTTTGTGTCAAACCGCACCACGGGGAGATCGCCACCGCCGATTCCAAGTCCCGGCCGCGGATCGTCAGTTGTCCCACTCCAGGTTTCGCCAGCGTCGTCCGAGCGATAAAGTTTCGCGATCGTTTTTGTCCGGACCGCGGCGAATAATGTTTTCGGCGCGCTCGGCGCGATCGCGATGTTCGCCTGCACAATGTTGGCCGGCAGCCCCTTGCTTAACTGCCGCCATGTCTTGCCGCCGTCGGTGGATTTATAAATGCCGCCGCCGTCTCCGTTGAATACTCCGTTTTCCCACGGTCCTTCGCGTGATTCCCATAGCGCAGCGTAAACAACCTGCGGATTACCTGGATCGATCTGCACATCGCTCGCGCCGACGTTTTCATCGCGATAAAGAACTTTTTCGAACGTTTTTCCGCCATCGATCGATCGATAAATGCCGCGTTCTTCGTTAGGCCCGTACGGGTGACCGGCTACGGCAACAAAGATGCGGTCCGGATTTTTTGGATCGACCACCAACTGCGCGATCTGCTGACCGTCGCGTAATCCGAGATGCGTCCATGTCTTGCCGGCATCGCTCGATTTATAAATACCGTCGCCGACTGAAAGATCCGGCCGGTGCAATCCTTCACCGCTGCCGACATAAATGATGTCCGGATTTGAAGGCGCGACCGCAATCGCGCCGATCGACGCCGTCGGCTGATCATCGAAAATCGGCTGCCACGTGCGACCGTAATCGATCGATTTAAAAACGCCGCCGTTCACCGGCGCCATGTAAAAAACATTCGTCTGCGATGGAACTCCTGCGACCGCCCGCGTTCGGCCGCCGCGGTAAGGTCCAATGTTACGCCAGCGCAGAATCGAATCGAACTCGCCGGCGCGCGCCTGTCCTATCCCCAAAACAATCGCGAAACCGATTACGATTGCATTTCCAACCGATCGCATAAGTCGGCCATTGTCTTCTGCGATTAAGAAACCCGCAACAACGTCTCAATCCATTATTTGAATCCAGATGGAAGCGTAGCCGCATCGAATCAAGAGAAGGGAACCGTATGGATTCAATGCCAGCAAATCGCGCGAGCTGGAAAGTACAGACTCGTCGCATTCGGGATCGGTATCATTGTCGCCGCGGCCGTATTTGGCAGCGCGCTCCTTGTCTCGGACGATCTTCGTCTCCTTTACCTCGGCGGCGCATTGCTGCTTGCCGTCGCCGCATTTTTGCTGGGCGCGAGAGCGCGGGAAGATTGGATCGCCGGTGTTCTTCTTCTTTTCGCGTTGATGTTCTTGTTCGCGTTCTTGGTCCTGCCGCAAATACCGTTTCTTTGGCCGACCCTTCTGTTATGGGCGGCGATTGTCATGGTGCTGCTGTTCCGAACGCGATTTGGCAAGATAATCAGACTCGGTGGGGCTGTAATATTAGTCGCGACCTCAGCCTGGTATTGTGTCTTCTACATTCCGGTGCGGATGCAGCGAGCGTTAACGCATGTGAGCAACGGCGCGGCGCCTTCATTCACTTTGCAACCAATTAACCAGGGTCCGGTGCCGACTGGCGCGACACCGGGCAAAATTCTCGTGCTCGATTTTTTTGCGACCTGGTGTTCTCCATGTATCGCCGAGCTGCCGGAACTGGAGCGTCTTCGCGCCGATCTGCAGACTAAGCGCGACATCGAATTCGTGCTCGTCGGCACGAACCGCGGTGGCGATACGCCCGAGCGGGTGCGAGCGTTCGCGCAGCGCCGCCACATTTCACTGCCGGTCGCGTTTGATCCCGAACAGAGAACGATGCACGCATTTGGTTTGAGCGGATTTCCCACCTTGGTGGTGATCGACCGCACGGGCCACGTGCGCTTGACGCACAGTGGCTACAACAGCTCCGAAACCAGCTTTCGCCGCGATCTCACCCAGCTGCTACAAAGTTTGTAAAGCCCAACGCGCGTTTTCCTCTCCTCCTCGACAGAGGAGATGAAAGTGAGGGGGTCGCACAATCCGGAATCCGCACGTGTGTTCCAACTGCTGAAATTCAGAGTTGAGCGTTCGACGTTTGCTTCCTTCTGATTTCGGCTCAACATGCCAACTCCTCAACGTTTCAACTTCTCTGATGCTATCTGCCGTAATCTTCGATCTCGACGGTGTGCTCGCCGACTCCGAGCCGTGGTGGAACCAGATCGACGCGAAATTACTCGCCGAGTACGGCGACACGTATCGCGGTGAATACCATCAGAACGTAGTCGGGGTGAGCTACCGGCTCGCGGTCGAGTTTTACAAGAAAGCATTCGGCCTAGCCGTGCCCACTGAGGAAATGATGCGGCGTCGCGGCGAGATCGCGACGGAGTTCTTTGGCAGTCGGGTCGGGCTGTTTCCTAACGTCAAAAAAGTGTTGGAGGAACTGCGGCGGATGAAACTGCGTCTCGCCGTCGCCACAAGCTCGGTAAGCGCGTCGGCGCGACCATTCCTGGATCGACATCAACTGACCGGATTCTTCGAGGTCATTGTTACTGGTGAAGAAGTCGAACACGGTAAACCCGCTCCCGACATCTATCTGCGCGCGGCGAACAAACTGGGAATCCCTACTGACGCATGTCTCGTGGTTGAAGACGCGCTTCCCGGCGTCGCCGCGGCCAAGGCGGCGAATATGCTCGTCGCCGCGATCCCCGACACGCGCTTTGTAAATCCGCACGAGTACGAAAAGAAAGCCGACTACGTTCTCAGTAGTTTGAAAGAATTACCGGCGCTGGTTCGAAAACTTGTGGGCGCCGAATAACCACCACGCCCGACTCACAATTTCCTCAAGTTCCCCCGCAAACGGCGTAGCCTTGAGCGCGCAGGTCGTCCGCCAGGTCTTTTTCCATTTGAACGGCATGTTCGTACGGCATCGGGTTCAGATGCTCGAACAGCTCTGGCAATAATCGAACACCATATTTCCTGACCAGCCGGGCTGATTTGTACCCGTTCTTGTGATTTTCAAATCGGTGATCTACCGGCAATCCGGTCATTCCAACGTAGACGGCCGGCTTGGATGGATCGCGAGCGGGATTGCACCGCGTGATGGACAAATCCTTCAGCGCGGCTTTGGAGAGTAGAACAACGTAAACGTTATGGTGGAATTTGGGTTCGGATAAACGCATCCGTGTCCGCTTACGACGACGCATCGGGATCGTGTAACTCGGAAAACAATCACGAGCAACGACCGACGCAATGCTGTAGCCGCGGGCGTTGACTGCGGCAAATACGTTGCTTGCATCTTCGGTTTTCGGCTTTCTTTTTGGCGATGACGGAAACCAGAATTTTGCCGCCGAGTCAACGCATCCGCGGTGTACTGGCACCAGTCGTAACGCCGTTCAAGGCCGATCTTTCGCCTGACTGCGAACGATTCATCAGGCATTGCCAATGGCTACTTTCGCAGAACTGCGGGCTGGCCGTGTTTGGCACCAACAGCGAAGCGAACTCGATGGCAGCCGAAGAGCGATTGACGTTGCTCGACGCCCTGGTCGCGGCCGGCATCGATCCGTCCCGCATGATGCCGGGCACCGGCTGCTGCTCGATCACCGAGACAGTCAAACTTACGACGCGCGCGGTGAAACACGGTTGCGCCGGTGTGTTGATGCTCCCGCCGTTTTATTACAAAGACGTCAGCGAAGAAGGACTCCACCGTTACTTCAGCGAAATAGTACAACGCGTCGGCGACACGCGGCTGAAAATTTATCTCTACCATATTCCACCGGTGGCAATCGTCGGTATCACACCAAAATTGGTCGAGCGCCTCCTGAAAGCTTATCCAAACGCGATCGCCGGGATGAAAGACAGCTCGGGCGATTGGAATAACACCAAAACTTTTCTCAACGCATTTGCCAAAAATGGTTTTGACGTATTTGTCGGCAGCGAGTCGTTCTTGCTGGCCAATATGCGCAATGGCGGTGTGGGAACCATTTCCGCCACGGCCAATGTGAATCCGGCGGCAATTCACAAGTTGTACAGACAGTGGAACACCGCGGATGACGCAGATAGCGCGGATCAACAACGATCGAAACTAGATGTCATGCGTGAAGTGTTCGGTAACAAGGAATTTCCGTCCATGATCGCAGTGTTGAAGCAGGCGATTGCGATCTACAGGAACGATTCGGAGTGGTCCCGCGTGCGCCCGCCTCTGGTCAAGCTCACGAAAGAGCAGGCAATGCTGCTTGCCGCGGAATTGAAAGCGATCGGCTTCACGATGCCGGATATTCGCGTGACACCGGCCGGGCTATGAAAGGAGTCGTTTACGGGATAACATCGCCGTGTGCGCGGACTCCGCTGCGTTTGTTGCACCTTGCTGATGACGGCCGCCGCCGTCTTATTCGTGCTCGCTGCCAGCGGCTGCGCCAAACATCGACTGCCGGATGGCTTGTCGAAGTTGAAGCCGTGTCGGCTAGCCGGAATCGACGAGGAATTGTTCTGCGGTAAACTGACGGTTTTTGAAAATCGGGAAACGCGCACCGGTCGAACGATCGATTTAAACATCGTCGTTCTGCCGGCGTTCGATCAAAAAACCAAAGCGGAACCGCTGTTCGATCTGGCGGGCGGGCCGGGCGCATCGTCTGCAAACGCAGCCGGATTCTACGCCGGACCGGGCAAGGATTATCGTCGCCGACACGATGTAGTGTGCGTCGATCAGCGCGGGACCGGGCAATCAAATCGCCTTGCGATTCCGCGGGAAAAAACAGCGAGCTATTACCTCAGCGAGATGTATCCAATCGATTACATCAGGCAAATGCGTCACGCGCTTGAGCAACGCGCGGACCTGACGAAATACACAACGTCCGTTGCAATGGATGATCTCGACGATGTGCGAGAGTGGCTCGGTTATGACAGGATCAATCTTTTTGGTGGGTCGTACGGGACCCGCGCGGTGCTGGTTTACATGCGTCAGCATCCCGATCACGTGCGCAGCGCGATCCTGGCGGCCGTCGCGCCGACTGATTTGAAAATGCCGTTACACCATTCCGAGTCCGCAGCGCGTGCACTTGATTTGTTGTTGGGTGAATGCGAACGAGACGCTGCGTGTCACGCCGCTTTCCCGCAAATCCGCGATGACTGGAAGAAAGCGCTGGCGCAGTTGGAGGAACAACCCGCGCGCGTGGAATATTCTTCGGGCGACAAGGCCGCGCCGACGACAGTCGAAATTCAGCGCGGTGTCTTCGCGGAGAAAATCAGAACCTGGATGTACGAACGCGACAAAGCGGCGCGGATTCCCATGATTGTTCATCATGCGGCTGGCGGGGATTTCGCGCCGTTCCTCCAGCAAGCGATCGGGCCATCGATCCCTGATTTCATAGCGGACGGGGAGTATTTGTCGGTGACGTGCGCCGAAGACGTTCCATTCATTAATCAGCAGGAAGCGGCGAAGCTGAACGCGGATAATCCGTTCGGGAACTATCGCGTGTTCCAGCAAACACGCGCCTGCGGGATGTGGCCGCGCGGTAAGATTCCAACCGATTTTCTCGAGCCGGTATCTTCAAACGTGCCGGTGCTGATTTTTTCCGGCAACATGGATCCGGTCACGCCGCCAAAGTACGGCGAAGAGGTCGCGAAACATTTGCGGAACAGCAGACACATCATTATTGCCGAGGCTGGCCATGGTGTTGATGGCCTAAAGGATCCTGGTTGCGTCGATCGGATCGCGATCGAATTTCTCGACAAAGGCGACGCAAAAAATCTCGATGTAAGCTGCGTTGAGCGAATGGCCCCGCCGCCGTTTGTAACGAACTAGCACCCTGGACGATGTCGGCGGAACGCCTCGACACAGCGAGGCGGCTACAATGACTGAGTGCGCCAGTGGCGGAGCACGCGGTGTCGCGACGTGGCCGTGACGTGGTCGCGGGTGGTGATAATTAATTCGCGGCGGCGCAGGGTTGCGAGAGCGTTTTGGATGGCGCTCTTGGAAAGGCCGGTCGCGTCGGCAAGCGTTCGTACGCTCGCCACGACCGGTTTCCATTTCTTCCGCGCGGCCTGGCCGTAGAGACACAGATACACCAGATAAGCAACGGGTTGCTGGTCGTGCCCGATCAGATCGCGCATGAGCACGTCGAGGACGTAATCGTCAACAGGAATGGTTTCGCGGAAACGGGGCATGGCGGCTGCATGGTGAGGCGGCTATAGTATCGGCTACACCGATAAACGGACAGCACTTTTTGAAGGGGCATACAGCTCGCGCCTGGACGCGAACGTGTCGATCGCATTAGGTTCGGCGCATCATGATCAGGCAAATCAAATTTATTAGCATTCCGGTCGCCGACCAAAATCGTGCGTTGGATTTTTACACGGACAAACTTGGGTTCACGATCATCACCGACCAGCCCTTCGACGAGAGGCAGCGCTGGATCGAATTGAGAATTCCAAAAGCGGAGACACGCCTGGTGTTGTTCACGCCTGAAGGCGACGAAAAGCGAATCGGCTCATTCATGAACGTATCGTACGCATGCGATGATATCGACAGCACGTACACCGAGCTCAAGAAGCGCGGTGTGGAATTTGAAGCTCCACCGCAAAAACAACCGTGGGGCACCTATGCGATGTTCAAGGACAGCGAGGGCAACCGGTTCGTCGTTTCCTCGGACTGAAGGAGCAGCGGCGGATTGCAGCGGAGAGCAGCAGCCGCTACAAATGCAGCCGTGGGCGCGACCAAGGTCGAGTTCGAAAAACGGTTCTGGATCATCACCGCGATCTATTTCACAGGATTTTGCCTTTCCGAGTTCGATAGGGTTCCCTTCATTGCCGCGCTGCGGCATTTGATTGCTCCGTCGATCGTCGGCGGGGAGCCGCAGGCGATAGTGTTCGCCCGAATCGTGATCGTCGCGGGCGCACTGCTCGTTTTTCTCGCAGCCGTATTGCGAACGTGGGGAGCGGCGTATTTGCGGACCGAAGTCGTGCACGACACCGCACAACATTCGGAAGCGCTCGTAGCAGACGGGCCTTTTCGCTACACGCGCAATCCGCTTTATCTGGCAATCCTGCCGATGGCGGCTGGAATCGGCGTCCTCGCCAGCCGTTCCGGATTTATCTTTCTGGTGGCGGCAAACTGGATTTTTGTTTATCGGCTGATTCTTCGCGAAGAAGAATCCCTGCTGAAAACCCAAGGGGAATCATATCGGGCATATTGCCGAGCGGTCCCGCGCTTCTGGCCCGCGCTAAAGCCGCGCGTTCCGTCCGGAAATCTCCGACCCGACTGGGGCCAGGCCTTCGCGGGAGAGAGTTTTGTCTGGTTGTTCGGTCTCGCTGAACTGTTGATCGCGGCGACTCTGAATCCCTGGTTCGGTATCGTCACGTTTTTGCTGGGGTTCGTCGCGCATTTTCTGATCACGCGACAGATCCAAAAGCAGCGACGCGCATAACGATCGACACAAATCCGTAATGTCGGCGCGAAGGCTGACAATGCTGTTAGCGCGACGCATACTACGTAAACAATGCTTGATCCTTCCGCCGACGAGATACGCAATTGGGGCAATTCGGTGATCCAACTGATGACCAATTATCTCGGCGATCTCCGCGACCACAGAGTTTATAGTCGCATGTCTTCACGCGAGATTCGCGACCGACTCGACTCTACGCTTCCTATCCACGGAACCGATTTGGACGGTCTACTTAAAGTTTTCCGCGAGACCATTATCCCGTTTAGCCGACAGAACGCCCATCCTCGCATGTTTGGCTATGTGCAATCGCCTGGCACTGCTCTCGCCGCATTTGCCGACCTGCTCGCCTCGACCTTAAACGCGAATCTCACGGTCTGGCGTTCCGCGCCGGCGCCGGTGGAACTCGAACGTCTAACGATCGATTGGGTCCGACAAATTCTTGGATTCAATGCTCAAGCCGGTGGACTCTTTGTCAGCGGTGGATCGATGGCCAATCTCGCCGCGATCGCAACGGCCCGTCAGGCGAAAAACAAATCGTCAGCTCGCTTACGCATGTATGCCTCGAGCGAAACCCATTTCTCCATCGCCAAGGCAGCAGCGCTTTTGGGAATCGGGCGGGAAAATGTGCGCCATGTCGCAGTCGACAAGCACTTCAAAATCCGAACTGACGATCTGGTTGCAAAAATCAATGCTGACGTGGAGGCCGGCTATGTTCCTTTCTGCGTGGTTGCGAATGCCGGAACCGTGAACACTGGTGCGGTGGACCCGTTGGCGGAGATTCGAGAGGTTGCAAACCGCTTCCAACTTTGGATGCACGTGGATGGAAGTTATGGCGCCTTCGCAGTTCTCGCGAAATCTGCGCGTGGGCTGTTTGCGGGGCTTGAGCAGGCGGATTCGATCGCGCTCGATCCTCACAAATGGCTTTATCTCCCGGTCGACGTCGGCTGCGTAATTTACCGCGCAGCAGAGACCGCGCAGGCCACGTTTGCCCACGACGCCGAATATACTCGCATTATTGGGGAAGAGGCAGACGAGGCCTTCGCATTCTGGGATTACGGCCCGGAATTGTCGCGGCGTTTTAGAGCGCTTAAAGTTTGGATGTTGTTAAAAGGGGTCGGCCTTCATTCCCTGGGCGAGGCTATCGAAAACAATCTTGCATGCGCGCGCTACCTCGAGTCGCTGGTCAGGGCCAGCAACGATTTCGAGATGGTCGCGCCGGTCGAGCTGTCAATTTTTTGCTTTCGCCATATGCCATCGCATCTCAGAAGCGAATCGCCACAGGCAATCGACGAATTCAATGAGCGACTGTTAATCGCCTTGCAACGAGATGGGAGCTCGTATCTCTCCAATACCACGCTAGGCGGCCGCTTCGCACTGCGCGGCTGCGTGCTGAATTATCGCACCACCTTGCGCGACATGGAGATCTTGCTCGACGATTTGCGACGTTTAGCGAAAACGTTGCCGACTTCTGTCTAAGCGCAGATCGCGTATCGCGCTATTTTTTGCCGGCGCGCGTGTAGTTGATTTCCATCGTCTTCTTTTCCTGCCCGCCGTGATTTTCGTACCATTCCAGGGTCATATGGTTGTTGTCGGCGACCTTAATCACCTCGCGCACCGGTGTTTTCATTCCGGGCACAGGCTCCATTTCGCTCGTGTAAGTGAGTGTCTTGGTCGCGGGATCATATGTGCCGTCGGAAAACTGAATACCGGTTCCCATATTGTCGATCCATGAAGCGACGAACTTTTTCTTTACGTTGTCATAGCCTTCGACGCCCATGCCTTTGAATTGCATGTCTTTCATTTTGCCGTCTTCGCCCGGCATCTGCATTTTGCCACTCACATCCATCATCACGTAACGACCGCCCATAACGCTTTTGCGGGTGGCGGTGCCTTTGGATTGCTGTGGCGGCGCGTTCGGATCGGGATTCATCCAGAACTTGATGGTGTAATTCCAATTGCCGTCGAGATCGGTGAGAACCTTGTGGTTCTCGTTGAGTTTAGACATCTCCATCATTTGCTTCATCATCTCCTGCGGGTTCGGCTGGCCGCTGGGAGCCGCGGCAGAGCTTGTGGCAGCAGCAGGCGATTCACCTGAGGTTTGCGCAAACGAGGGAGCTGCGATCAATGTCGCAGACAGAATTGTGACTAATAGCGTGGGTATTTTCATGGCCGGATTCTGCCACTGGCCAGTGACGACTGGCAAGCGACAAGTGCGAAACGCGGAAGGAACTGTTCGCGCGACCAACCTTCTCGCGTAATTTTCTCTACATGAAGCGAGAAAATCCGACGATTGAAATTTGTCCGGGCATCACGCGCCGGACGGTTGCCCACGGCAAGACGATGTATCAGATGATGGCGACGCTGGCCGCCGGAAGCATTATGCCAGCACATTCGCATCCACAGGAGCAGATCGTCCACATTCTCGAAGGGCAAATGCGACTCATCGTTGATGGCGTGCCGCACGAGCTTTCAACCGGCGATTCCTTTTATCTCGCGAGCAATGTTCCGCATGGCGTGGAAACGCTGTTGCCCACGCGTGTGCTCGATACGTTCAGCCCGCCGCGAAACGACTATTTGGCGATCGACGAAAAAGTTCGCCACGGCGCGCTGTAGAGGCTTGAGCGAACAATTAGAGCAATCCACGGCTGACGCTCCGAAAGTATTGACTCATGCGCTCCCGCGCATTTGAAACTCGTTCGCTTCCCAGCTCGCTCGCCACTACCCATCGCGGCTTTGCCTTCTATGTCGCTTTTCCCAAAAGCTCCATTCGACCTGTCGGTTTGCCCATCTATGTCGCTCGTGTCCGCTCGGCTCCATTCGCGAGCAGCAGCCGCCTCTACACCCGCTTCGCGGAACGCTTGTTCCTATTTCTTTTCGCGACAGCGCGCTTGTTTCTCGGTCCTGATCCGACGCGTCCGGCGGTCGCGCTATAGAAGCCGCGAATCATCGCTTCGCGAATGATCGCTTCTTCGGCCCGATCCGTTGTATTCACCATTCGCTCCGCTAGTTCGGCCAATTCTTTGCCGGTAAGCCGCCGATCGGCATCCAGCTGATAAGCAAAACGGATCACACCCAACTGTTCTTTGGGATGGAGCTGCTTGATCTCCTCGATGATCTCGTTAGCGGTCATGCCCAAAGTGTATTGCGAAGAGCAAGAACAAGCAATCGAACGCGGACGGCACGGAGGTCTGCCCTCCGAGCACAAATCAAATCTTACTTCCTCTGGTCAATAAAGATTTCCCAGCGCTTTACGCTCTCCAGTTTCAGAATGCCATGCTCAGCCCACGGGTCGTTTTTCAATTTCTCCCGCACTTCGTTTTCATCTCCAGCATTCAAGACCAGTAGAGAGCCGCCCTCATCGACCAAAGGGCCGCCCATCAGAATAAAACCGTCGTCAACGAGTTGATCGATGAACTTCGCGTGCTCATCCCAAAAGAGCTGTTCACGTGTGCCCTTCGATGAATCGCGGTTTGGGCCAGCAGAAGAAATTGCCACGAATGCATTTTTCATCGCAGGCAAGCTTTAAATGTCCACAGGTTGCGTCAAGCTTTCGGCTCATCTGCAATCCGGAGCACAACTTTTCCGCGCGTATGATGCGTCGCAGCCTGTTGTTGCGCCGCGACCGCCTCGCTCAGCGGCAGAACCTGCGTCACGATTGGCTTGATTTTCCCCTCGTCGATCAAATGGGCAATCTGCGTGAGGTCTTCAGCGTCCGGATGAACTGACATCGCCGCTCCATGAATGCCACGTTTCTGAAGCTCGGCCCGATCCGGGAGCGCGACTAACGAGATTACAATCCCGCCTTTCTTAACTACGTCATAAGAACGAGCGAGCGTTTCTTTGCCTACGGGATCGAGCACCGCGTCGACATCCTTGGCAACATCCTCAAATTTGGTTTTCGTGTAGTCGACTGCCACATCTGCGCCGAGTTGCTTAAGAAGGTCCTGGTTTGCCGTTGAAGCGGTGGCAATAACCCGCGCTCCACGCGCTTTGGCGATCTGGATCGCGAAGCTTCCCACACCGCCTGAGCCGCCGTGGATTAGAATGGTTTGTCCCGGCTGTAGTTTCGCCACGTCCACGAGGGCCTGCCACGCGGTCAACGCGCCCATCGGCACCGCCGCTGCGTCCGCAAAGTTGAGAGACTTGGGCTTCGCCGCCACTTCCCACTCCTTGACGGTGACGTAATCGGCCCAGCCACCTCCGAAAGTCGGGTACCCGTAAACCGCATCCCCTACTTTGAGCTTCGTGATGTTTGCACCAGTCTTTTCAACGATGCCGGCGATTTCGTAACCGGGGATCAACGGCAAGTGCGTGCCGAATTCCCGCGCGTATTTTCCGCTGAGCGTGAGCGGGTCGGCTGGATTGACGCCGCTGGCAATCACGCGCACGAGAGCTTCATCTTCGTTCGGCTGCGGTCGCGAGACCTCTTCAAATTTCAGCACTTCAGGCGCGCCATACTCATGTGCGACGACTGCTTTCATCGTCGGCTTTTCGTCCGCACGCGCGGAGTAAACGACCAGCAGTGGCACCATCGAAAGTTTTACTGCCAGGGTTATGCTCTTATACATTTCCTTTGTGCAGCTTCGCGTGCAATTGCGCGAGGCGCCAATCTGAAATTGCGCCATCGTGTTCAGCAGCGAACCCGTTGTTCACCTTTCAATTGAAGGCCGCTGCGCTGAGTGCACAGTAAGGATGAGGTGAGAGCCGCCGCCGAAGCTCAGAATTTCAGTGCGAGGAAAACAATCGTAGTTCTCGCAGTGACGATAAGCGTCTGCCTGGTGTCGTTAATCATCGCAGGCGCCGCCAGCCTGATCTCACTGGCAGACAGAATCCATCCAGTTGCTGGCACGATCGTATTCTGGGCTGTTTGCCTGGCTGCTGGGTTTTTCGCGCTCTACTGTGCGATTGCATACGCAAGGCTTCCCCCTGCGCTCATCCCACCGGAGGAACGTTCTGGCCCGAAGCACGAAGCCTATTTGGAGGCTCTCCGTATCCGACTCGCGGCAAATCCGCGGACACGAGATCTGCCTATCGTTACCAAGGAAGAGATCGAAAAAGCGGTTGGGCATCTGTCTGCCCAAGCGGATTTAGTCGTCCGCAGGACAGCAAGCACGGTATTTCTTAGCACGGCCCTAATGCAAAATGGCCGGCTCGATGGACTCATTGTTCTGTTTACGCAAATTCAAATGGTCGGACGCATCGCGCGAATTTATGTGCAGCGTCCCTCGCCTCGCGAATTGGTGCGGCTGTACGCGAATGTGGCCGGCACAGCCTTTATCGCCAGCGGGCTCGAGTCGCTCGACCTTGGAGAGATGGTCGCGCCGCTCGCTGTCTCTGTCGTGCCGGCGCTCAAAGGCGGAATTCCAGGGTTGAGCGGCATCTCAGCGCTCCTGGTGAAATGTGTTTCCAACGGCGCTGCAAACGCATTCCTCACACTGCGCGTGGGAGAAGTCGCGCGGCGCTATTGCGAACTTACGTCGCGATGTCCCGCCGAACTTATCCGTAAATCCGCTACAGCTGCAGCTGCTCAGCATCTTGGTCGAATCGTCCGAGAAAATGGCGCGCTGGTTGTGAAGAAGATTTGGGCGAGCACCGGGCGCGCGCTCATCGACAGCGGCGTCTCGAAAGCCGAAGACATTGCGGGCGCGACGCGCGATCTTTTTGGCAAAATTTCACCCTGGCGTTTGAAAGAGGAAGATCCGGCTGTTCATCAGTGATTCTTTGATTTCGCGGCGACTGGAGCGTTAGAAGCGTGCAGATGGATAATTAGCCATTGGCCATTCATCTTCGTAAGCACAAGAGTTCGACGCCCGATGCGCTCTTCATTCCTGAGGTGGAATGAGACAACGGCGGTGTGTCCGGGAATCAGTTGAATCGAAAGATCCTCAGGGACGAGATGGTGAAAAGGCGGACCCGTCTTCGCGGTGCTGCGGATTGAGGCGAAAACGCTCTCGAAACGTTGCTGGATCGCTTGTTTCCCCTGGACACGTTCAGGCGGTTCAGGCATCGGAAAAAACACCGTCGCGTCGTCAGCGAAACAAGCGATAAACTGTTTCATATCGAGGTTCTCGAATACGCGCAAAAGCTCTCGAGTAAATGCTCCAATAGCTGCGCGATTGTCGATTTTGTTCGAGGTTTCGCCGGCACACGCCCACGGGGACAACACAGTCAGAAATGTTATTGCTGCAACGATGCAGCTTTTATCGGTCATGTGCGCGGGCCTTCAGCTACGAGTCCCTGGCATTTTTTCAAATCGAGTTTGCCTGAAGCGAGAACTGGGATTGCTTCAACTCGCTGGATCTGTTTGGGAATCCACAAGTTTGGCACGCCCGCTTCGTGAAGCTTGCTGCGCAACTCCGCGAGATCGATATCTACGGCGCTAAGCAGAACGAGCGCCTCGCCTTTTGCCTCGTCCTGCACGCCCATGACTGCCAGCGGGCGCTCGTCTCTCCCGGACAAACCAAGCAGATCGACAATTTTGCTCTCGATTGTTTCGTGCGGCACCATTTCGCCACCGATCTTTGAAAATCGCGACAGGCGCCCTTCGATATAAAGAAATCCGTCCTCATCGAACCGGCCGATATCGCCTGTTTTCAACCAGCCATCGCGAAGAACTTCCGCGGTTTGTTTGGAATCGTGCAGATAACCTTCGAAGATGTTTGGCCCGCGCAACCAAAGCATTCCGGTTTCGTACAGCGAAAGGTTTTGATCCGTTTCGGGTTCGCGAATTTCCGCGGCGATTCCCGGCGCCAGCCTGCCAACTGACCCCAAACGGCTGGATGATTGCACGTGTTCTCCAGGCTTTTTCGGTTCCGGATCGGGCAGATTTGTGCTAACCACCGGCGCTGTCTCGGTGAGGCCGTAGCCTTCGAAGACTTTTTTGTCGAACCGTTTTTCAAAATGGGCGGTAAGATCGAGCGGCAACTTTTCGGCGCCGGTGATAATGAGGCGCAAGCTGCAAAGCTGATGCGGTTCGGCTTTGCGCAGGTACACGCGCAGAAAAGTGGGAGTCGCCAGAAGGAGCGTTAGTTTGTATTGTTCGATCAACGCTGCGTTCTTTGCCGGTTCCAGCGGATTGGGATACGTCACAATTCGCACACCTTCGATGAGCGGATACCAGAGTGTGACGGTCGATCCGAAGGTGTGAAAGAACGGCAGCGACGCGAGGATGGCGTCGGTCTCTCGTGCGTCCAGCAGTTGCCGAAACTGCGAGACATTTCCGACAACGTTGCGGTGGCTGATTACGACGCCCTTTGGTTCTCCGGTGGTTCCACTTGTAAAAAGCAAAACCGCTTCTCTGTGGCCGCCTTTCTTTGGAATTTGCAAAAGACGCAAGAGTAAACGTGCAGGAACCAGAATCGACACGATCCACCAGAAAATGATGTTGCGTTTCAACTGCGGCATCAGTTCGTCCAATTTCAAAACACGTTCCGGCCACGGAAAATCTTTGAGTCGTTCGATGAATTGCGTGGCTGAAATTGCGACCCGCAAATTGGCGCGCCTGCAGCAAGATTCATTCGCCGCGGGTCCCAAAGTGAAATTAAGATCCACAGGGACTTTGTCCGCGAGCGTGACTGCCAGGTTCGCAAGCATCGACGCTTTGCTGGCAGGCAAAACGATTGCGATTCGTTCGTCAGAAAATTCTTTCCGAAGATAGCGACTCAATGCCGCTGCCGCGCCGAGCAGCTTTGCCCGGCTCAGCTGGCTATGATCGATTCCGTCGATCACCGCCGTCGCGAACCGTCTCCGCTTCAGTCCGCGTACACATTCTTCGGCAAGGTGCCGATCTAATGACGGCCGGCGGCTGAAACAAAATTCACCTAGTTTAAGCAATTCCTCACGGACGGTCGCATTGTCGGCGGCCTCGCCCTGGAGCGGTTTGCCAAAGGCGATGATGACAGGATACGGGATCCGCCGGGGAAATTTCGTGAAAAATCGTCCGCCTTGGAATGAGAAAATTGAACCCCAAAGCTGATCGAGCCAAACCGGAACGACTCGCGCATTAGCGTGGCGCGCAATCAATTCGTAACCGCGCTGCAAGCGCAAAAGAACCCCGGTGCGCTCCAGCTGGCCCTCGGGAAAAAGACAGACGATCTCGCCTTGAGCGATTTTTTCAGTCGCGGCGCGAATGGCGGAACGCGAATGCCGAATATTGATTGGAATGCAACCCAGCGTGCGCAGAAGCGGGTGTAGAATCGGCTGATAATAATACTCCTCGTCGATGATGTAGCGAATTGGCCGCCGACAAGCGAGTTGCAGAACGATGGCATCAACCCACGTGATGTGGTTAGGCAGAAGTAGAAATCCGCCTGCGGGCATGTTTTCCAGTCCCAACGCAGTGACCCGATAAAAGCAACGCACCAGCAGTCGTCCAAAGAAGTAGAGCGCGCGTTCAGTGCGGGACATGGAAGGCATCGTTTATCATTTACAATTGGCGCTCGGCAAACTGCAATCGCCAAGTGCCAATGGAAACGGTGAGGTTGGTCAATTGTCAGTTTGGAGTGCGAACGAGTCGGATGTCAGGCTGCCCGCCTGACTTCCAATTCCGCCTCTTTCAGTGAGACCGACAATCAACGAAGACTAACCAATGGAATCTGCCTCGAAAACTCCGCTGAGCGGCGCGCGAACTGCACTTTTCCTTCTGCTGGCCATCAATCTTTTCAATTACATCGACCGGCAAATTCTGGCGGCGCTCGAGCCTGATATTCGCGGAACTTTTTTTGCAGCGAACGACGTGAACGCGATGACGAAGACTGGTCTGCTCGGCGACGCGTTTTTCGTGACTTACATGGTTAGCGCGCCAATCCTCGGTTTCCTCGCCGATCGATTCTCCCGTTGGATCATCATAGGTTCCGCTGTGATTTTGTGGAGCCTGGCCAGCGGCGGCTCAGGTCTGGCGGCGACATTCGCGATTCTCTTTGCAACTCGCGTATGCGTTGGAATTGGCGAAGGCGGTTACGGTCCGGCGGCGCCGACGATCTTGTCCGATCTTTTCCCCATTGAAACACGGGGTCGGATCATGGCGATTTTTTGCGCTGCAATTCCAGTCGGCAGCGCGCTAGGGTATGTGATTGGCGGATTGATCGGCGCTCACCTTGGCTGGCGTTGGGCATTTTATCTCGTTGCACCGCCGGGGTTGTTGCTCGGCCTTGTGTGTTTCTGGCAACGCGACCCGCGTGTCACCGCAGATCATCTGGTACAAAGGTCACCGCGCCGGAGCATCCGTGACTACCTGGACTTGTTCCGCACTCGGTCCTATCTCATCAACTGCATCGCGATGACATTGATGACTTTCGTAACGGGCGGATTGGGCTTCTGGGTACCGGCGTATCTGCGCTATCGCCATCAAAGTCCCGAGGTGGGCATGACGATTTTTGGCTTGATCACTGTAGTCGCAGGCCTGGTCTCGACACTTCTGGGTGGCGTCATCGCTGACAAGTTGCGTTCGCGTCTTCCCGGTTCGTATTTCTGGGTCTCTGGAATAGGGATGCTGATTGCGTGTCCGATTTTCGTTGTGGCCCTTTACGTTCCGTTTCCCGCGGCGTGGATCGCGATGTTCCTGGCGATCTTTTTCTTGTTTTTGAACACCGGTCCTTCAAACACGGCTCTTGCGAACGTTTCGCTGCCTGCGGTTCGTGCGACAGCGTTTGCCGCAAACATCTTTGTCATCCACGCATTGGGTGACGTGCAGGCGTTCTGGCTGCTTGGATATATCGGCGGCCACACAAATATGCGTGTGGCGTTTCTTTTTGTGTCCGTAATCATCTTCGCCTCTGGATTGGCATGGCTTATAGGCGCGAAATATCTCCCTGCGGACACAGCTGCGGTAGAAGCTCAAGCATGACAGGTAGATCTTCTCGCGGCAGCCACGCTAATCTGCCAGCGCAAGCCAGGCTGCAGATGATTCACGCAGATTTCGATTCGTTACCGTTGCTGCTCTTCAGGTCCCTCTGGCGGCGGTGATGAAGTCTCGCGCCTTTCTGCCTTCCTGTGAGGCCGCGGTTGGGTCCCTTCTGTGGTTTTTTCACCGGGACTGGCTGCTTCGGATGGAGATTCCCGAGTCGCCCGAGAGGGTTCTTGCTGAAGTTCCGCCCCGCCACTCGGGGATTCGGTTTCCCGTGGTCTGACTCTCATACCGCGCTCTTCGCTAGCCGGCGGGCTCCCAGCCGCACGGCCATGTTCGTGCGGTGATGCGGTTACGTAAGGCCTTGCTCCTGTCGCGTGTGGACTCGGAGACGCTCTTCCAGCAGGTGACTCTCTCTCCGCAGGTGACCTTGTAGCTGCCGGCGAAGCGGTTGCTCCACGTGAGGCGCCCTGGACCGGCGAGCGAGCAGCGCCTGCGCTGTTGGCTTCTCCGGAGGACACGCCCGTTGTGGTCGTTCGGGAAACCCCAGCGCCAACTTCCGCTCCCGGGCTTACCCCGTAGTAGCTATAGACGTTGGTAATGTAGTCGGGCTTCGAATATTCATCGATGCGCGCATAATCGAAGACCGGCGCGCTATAAATTCTCTCTCGATCCACGGTCACAGTGAGGGCGTTTACGTCGCTTGTAGGGGAATAAACTGCCCACGGAACTGCAACGAGTTTGCCGCCGCCGGTAGCACGTGCTCCACCTTCGCCGGTGGAAAGAACGGTGTAAGCCATGCACCCTGTGCTGCGGTCGATCATGACGTCCTTAACCACGCCAATTTCTTCGCCCTGAGAGGATTTTACTTTGGTGCCAACGAGCCTGCTAACTTGAACGGTCGTGCTCTGGGTTTGAGCCGATGTGGAAGCAATTGCCGCACCCAGAACAGCGAGCATTACTCCGAACAGTAGGGATGTTTTCATAAGCGATAGGGATTCGGCTCAAACCTAATGGAGCCGCTGGAAAACAATCGCTACCAGCCGCTGCCGCAGATGTGAAAACAATTGGCGGAGCCAGGAAAATGCGTTCCCTTCTGAACTCTGATGTCAATCTCGCGCTGCCTCGCTGCCTGCCTACTGATAGTAGCTTGCGTTCATGCTTACGCCGATGGTGTTCCTGACGATTGCACGCAGCTCATCGTCGGTATCGCGCCCACATGGAATTCAATGCGCGGCGAGCTGCGACTCTTTGAACGTGCGCGTGGCGGAGGTTGGACAGCGGCGGCTGGACCGTTTCCGGTGTTGTTTGGCAAAAATGGCCTGGCGTGGGGCACAGGGCTAGCCGGACAAAACGAGCCTGGTCTTCGAAAGAAAGAACGCGACGGTCGCGCGCCTGCGGGCGTTTTCGAGATTGGTCAGGTTTTTGGTTACGAGGCGCACTTGCCCCCCGGCGGCGACTATCCATACCATCAAGTGACCGAGGCAGACGTTTGGAGCGATGACTCGCGATCGCCGAATTACAATCGCCACATTGTGATTGATCCAAAAAATCCACCGGATAATTACACGCACGAAAAGATGCGTTCCGGTGATTTTGCTTATCACTGGCTCACCGAAATCCGCCACAATTCCGATCCACCAGTGCCCGGTGCAGGGAGCGCGATTTTCTTTCATATCCGCCGCGGCGTGAATCGGCCGACCACCGGCTGCACGACGATGGCACAGGAAAATCTTGTAAAACTGATCACCTGGCTTCGTGCGAAACAACATCCTTGCTACGCATTATTGCCAGCCAACGAATACGATAAGAAATGGCGTTCCTGGAATCTGCCTTCTCCGGAGATTTTCGGACGCACCGGTTCCGCAAGTTTGCCTCGTTGATTGCTAAGATTGTTCAGTTAGCTTTCGTTATGCGAAGACGTCCCAATCCTGATTCGGAGGCAAACATTCGCCGCATCGACACAAAAGCACGCGCGAAGAAACAAACGCATGGTTTTCAGGTCCACTTCCTTCGCGGAGATAAAATCGTAACCAAGATGTTTAGCGATAGTGTCTATGGCGGCAAACTGAAGGCGAAGCGTGCCGCGCGGAAATTCAAGCGAACGGCTCTGCGCCGTTTGCCTCGGAGAAAATTTGTCGGATTTAAGTAGGCGCGCTGCGGCTGCTGCAGTTTTTCTGACAATAGACTCTCCAGCATTCGATGAAGCCCGGCGCAAAGTCTTCTGGTCGGGCCGCGATCCAACCATCGATGACCGTCCTAGGAAAGAATGCGCCAGTTTCAATCTCTGTTCGATTCGGTAACAGATTACCGGCCACTTCCCCTCGATAAAGCCAGACAAACTCATAGTCGGTACGTTCCGAGGCAGGAAGCTTCGCAATCTTCTTGAGAGAAGCGCTTATGCCTAATTCTTCTTTCAACTCGCGTTGAGCCGTTTCGTCGTAGCTTTCCGCGACGATTACATGACCAGCAGCGCTCGAGTCCCATTTCAAGGGATGTCGATCTTTCCAGCGCGAACGCTGCTGCAAGTAAACCTCGTTGGTCGGGTTGAAAATCAAGATGTGAACGGCGCGATGGCGCAAGTTATTCCCATGCACCTCGGAGCGGCTGGCATCGCGCAGAATTCTATCGTTTTTATCGACGACTGGAAAATGCTCATTGTTCGTTAGGCCAATATCGGGACACGGTAGCGGGGCGATGAAATTCACCAGGCCGATCCATTGAAGTAATGAGAGCTCTTCAGCTCGAGCTTTGCGATCGATGTTGACGTGGCGCGCGAGAGTATCCCAGTCATCGACTCGCTCCCGGAGCAACTTTCTTAATTGCTTTCTTCTCTGAGAAAAACCGAGACGAATCAATTCTAGAAGCAACTCTTCGTCGTGCGGCGGCAATTCCCACGGATCGCGCGGCAAGATTCGCACCACTGCGGAATCAACTTCAGGTCGCGGCAAGAAAACATTTGCAGAAACAGTGCGCAGATATTTTACGTGATGGCGCAACTGGATGCGCAATGTCAGAGCACCATAATCACGCGTACACGGCTTTGCGGAAAGACGGCTTGCCATCTCCCTTTGTAATGTGAACAACCATAGTAAGATAGAGGTTGGCTGCGCGAGGAACTTCAAAAGCAGCGGGCTTGAGATGTTATAGGGAAGGTTGCCAAGTAGTTTCACGCGTCGATGAGCAAACAAGATGCGCGCATCGAATTTAAGCGCGTCGATGTTTAATATTTCCAGTCGCTCATGAGCGAAACGTTCGCGTAAAAAATTGGCAAGACGCGTATCTTTCTCGATCGCCAGAACCCGTGCGCCTTTTTCAAGAACGAGTTTTGTTAAGGCCCCCAAACCGGGCCCGATTTCAAGCACGTAATCGTCCGAAGTAATCTGCGCCTGATCGACAATCCATCGGGCGAGGTTTTGATCGTGCAGAAAATTTTGACCAAGGGTTTTGACCGGCGAGACGTGTATTTCTTGAAGCGTCGCCCGAATGTCGGACAGCTTCATTGGAACGGTGGCGAAGGAGCGACAAGCGCCACGAAATTAGTCTTTTTGTTCACAAGATCGTGTGAACAAAACGTGCAGAAATTAGGAATTTTATTCACAAGTTATTCACGGGAGAAATACTATGGAAATGCCTGATAGAATGTGTGCGCCGAGAGACGGCTTCGCATCTGTTCATTGAGCTTCTTCGAATTCCCGGCGACGACGTTTTTTCCGGCTCGCCAAATAGGTACGACGCGCATCCTTCAGAGATACGCCTTCAATGAAGAACGCGGTTGCAGCGCGACCGATCGCGTACGTTCCAGAGCCTGCCACGAGCCCGCACACGACGTTCCCCCAACCCGGAAAGAATTTCAGGATCGCGCGGGCGCCTTCACGAAGGAGCATCGCTGCGCCAACATTTGCGCCGAGAGCGCCGGCGAATTCTGCGGCAGCACGCAGGCTGCGTTCCCGCCCGCTTACATACATGACCCCGGAAACCATCATCAGTTGCAGGCTGGTCAGAATCGGCAAATCAGCGAGCGGAATCGGTTGCGCGCCAATGGCGGTACAGACGGCGGTCGTAGATTTTACCAAAAGCCGTGCCACTTCGCGCTGCCCCTCGCGATCTCGCGATATCCGGATCATTTCCATCCGCGCTTCATTCGGCAATTCGCGTGCAAGGATCGACATGAGACGCCTCGCTTCCGCAGGGGGCAGTTCAAATCCCTGATCGTTATCCACAGAGATTAGCCTCAACGTTTCCAAAAAGACGCCGCGTTTCACGAGACTTGATCCGACTAGGTGTTCGTCGCGGGTCGCACCGACGTCGTTGTGATGGCGTGAAGCGACCTTCTCGAACGGCGGAACGATGATTTCGATTATCTTGCGATCCGTTTCCAATGTCTCATTCCAGCTAAGATAGCTGTTTAACTCAGCCAGCTCGCGCTTCTCCATTTCCTGGGCAATTCGCTCGTCCCGGATGAGAAAAATGATATCTGCAGCGCGATATTTGAGTTCGTCCCGGACGTGGATGGCCGCAGAATCGTCAACCCCACGGGCGTCAATGATCGATATCTTGCCTCTATCAGGAAAGCCGACCTCGAACCAGCGGCAAAGCGGGGCGGCGGCATTTGGCGCGACGAACTCGACAGAGCCAAAGAGGGCCGAGATGATTTTCCTCGCAGGTACCTTGGCTGAGCCGGCAAAAAGAAAACGCGGTGGGCGTTGCTGCAGAAATAATTGTTTCAGTGGCGTGAGCTCATTGAGAACAGCTTTTCGGATTTTCGAAGGCAACCTGCCGGCCAGACGTTCGAGCCGCTCGACAATTTGGAGCAGTGATGGCGTCTTCACGGGTGAAGTAGTCCTCCGATCTTCCAATTTACCAGCGTCCAATAGCTCAGCAGTGGAAAATACATTGTCGAACGCAAATGTTCGGCCATATAGAGATTCACGTCTTTAATCTTTAAACAGAAATTAAAAATCTTCCTTCCTTTTCCATGAGTCTAAATATCAAAATTCTCTCTGAAGCAGCCGACCAGGCACGTGGTTTGTGCATGGACGCTGTGCAGGCTTCGAAATCTGGTCACCTTGGGCTTCCACTTGGCTGCGCCGAGATGGGCGCCGTGCTGTATGGGCATGCGTTAAAATACAATCCGGACAAACCGCGCTGGATCAATCGCGATATCTTCGTCCTTTCGGCTGGGCACGGCAGCATGTTCTTGTACGCATGGCTGCACATGAGCGGCTACGACTTGCCGATGTCGGAAATCAAGCGATTCCGGCAACTGCATTCCAAGACACCGGGGCACCCTGAATTCGGCGAGACCCCGGGCGTCGAATGCACGACAGGCCCGCTCGGACAGGGAGTCGGCAACTCAGTAGGCATTTCCGTGGCGACAAAAATGGCGGCTGCGCGTTTCAATACTGATGAGCACAAGATTTTCGATCAGCACGTGATCTGCTTGTGCGGCGACGGCGACATGCAGGAAGGCGTCGCTTCCGAAGCGTGCGCACTCGCCGGTCACTGGGGCCTCGATAATTTGATCTACATCTACGATTCAAATGCCGTCACGCTGGATGCCGCTGCGAAGGAAACGCAGAGCGAAGACACCCACAAACGCATGGAGGCGTATGGCTTCGATGTCCAGGAAATCGATGGCCACGACATGCAACAGTTTCTCGATGCGTTGAACGTGGCGAAGAGACGCGACAATGGGAAACCGCAATTCATTATCGCTCACACGCTCATCGGCAAAGGCATTCCGGAAGTAGCAGGGACGTATAAAGCGCATGGAGAGGCGGGCGCAAAGTATGTTGATGCAGCGCGCAAGGCGCTCGGCCTGCCAGACGAACATTATTTCGTCTCGCAGGAGGTGTACGAGTATTTTGCCGAACATAAAAAGAAGCTCCTCGCCGACTACGAGAAGTGGGAACAAACCTACAACGCGTGGCGGACGAAAAATCCTGACAAGGCGAAAATGCTTGATGACGGTGTTGAGCGAAGAGTTCCGCCGGATCTTTCCTCGAAGATTCCTGACTTTCCCAAGGATGCGAAGCTAGCGACGCGAAAAGCCGGAGGCGAAGTATTGCAGCCCATTGCGCAAGCGATGCCGTTGCTCATGAGTGGCAGTGCCGATCTGTATGGATCGACAATGAACTACATCGACGGCGGCGGCGATTTCAATCGCGACGACCCTGGCGGGCGTAACATCCGCTTCGGCATTCGCGAACATGGGATGTGCGCGATTCTCAACGGCATCTCGTATCACGGACTGTTCCGCGCATCTGGCGCAACCTTTGCTGTTTTCACCGATTATTGCCGACCTGCTATTCGGCTGGCCGCGCTGGCAAAGCTCCCCAATACTTACATTTTCACTCATGACTCGATCGGCGTCGGTGAAGACGGTCCCACTCATGAACCCGTGGAGACGGTGAGCTCAGTCCGCTTAATACCGAACATTGACGTAATTCGCCCGGCCGATCCTGAAGAGACTGCTGGCGCGTTTGTCGCGGCGATGCAACGAATCGATGGACCAACCTTTCTCGCGCTTACACGGCAGACAGTGCCGATGTTGAACGATATCGACGTAAAATTACGCCGCGAAGGAGTGCTTCGTGGCGGTTACGTTGCCAGGAAAGAGAAGGGGAAACTCGATCTGATTATCATGTCGTGCGGAAGCGAATTGCAGCATGCGCTCGTGGCAGCGGGGCAACTCGGAGACGGCGCGCGCGTTGTCTCCATGCCTTGCTTTGAACGTTTTAATCGCCAGCCGCAAGAATACCGTGAAGAAGTTCTGCCTAACGAATGCCGTAGACGCGTCGCCATCGAAGCCGGAGTGACTGAGATTTGGTATCAATACGTCGGCCTCGACGGGAACGTCATCGGTCTGCATCAATTCGGCTTGAGCGCCCCAGGTCCCGAAGTCATGAAGGAACGAGGTATCGACGCGCAGCACGTAATCGATGCGGCGAAGGCGTTGTTGGGTCGCTGAAGCGTTGAATCGTGAAACCCAGTGACGATCGAACTGCTTTAACGCTTCAACTGTTCAACGGTTCTTAAAACGCCTCTTCCGGTTCGACTGCTTCGTCGGCGCGATCTACAAAACGCGTGAACTCGTTGAGGAATGTTAGTTTGACGCCCCCGATCGGGCCGTTGCGTTGCTTCGCGATAATCAATTCAGCTTTGCCTCTTAGCTCTTCGCGCTCTTCATCGGTGTCAGCGTAGTATTCTTCACGCATCAGTAGTCCCACTACATCGGCGTCCTGTTCGATTGAACCCGACTCTCGCAAGTCCGCCAATCTGGGAACTCCTTTGCCACTACCGGTTCGAATCTCCGGGTTTCGATTCAACTGCGCGACAACGACAATTGGAATGTTTAGCTCCTTCGCCAAACCTTTCAGACCCCCTGAAATCTCGGATATTTCCAATTGGCGATTATCCTGGGCTCGGCGTGAGGTTGATCGCACCAGCTGCAAATAATCAATAATGATGAGTTGAATATCTTGCTGAGTTTTGAGCCGGCGCGCTTTCGCCCGCAATTCTAGGATGCTTAGACTGGCAGTGTCGTCGATGAAAATCTTGGCTTCTGCAAGTTTGGAGGCTGCATGCGTCAGCTTCGGAAAATCAGCCTCAGCGAGAAATCCATCTCTCGTTTTGGCTAAGTTGACCCGCGCTCGTGAGCAAAGCATGCGTTGAACAAGTTGTTGCGCACTCATCTCCAAACTGAAAATTGCGACCGGAAGCTTCGCCTCAATGGCGGCGTGTTCCGCAATGTTCATTGCCAGCGCTGTTTTACCCATGCTTGGCCGCGCCGCGATCACGATCATCTCGGAACGATGTAAACCACTTGTCAGCTTGTCGAGATCACGAAAGCCGGTCGACACTCCCGTAATTGCGCCTTTATTTTCAAAGAGCTTCTCGATTGACTCCAGAGTGCTCATCACTTGTTCTTTCATCGAGAGCAACTGACCTTTGAAACGGTCTTCGCCCACGGCGAAAATGCGCTGTTCCACTTCGTCGAGAAGATTGTTTACTTCGTCCTGCTCCTCGTACGCGCGGCGGACACTCTCGGTCGCGGCGGAAATGATTTCGCGCAGAATGTATTTATCGCGAACGATCTCCAGGTAGTACTCAAGATTCGCCGCCGTCGGAACGAACGTAAATAAACTTGTGACGAACGCGGCGCCACCGACGCTTTCTAGGAGATTCCGGTCGCGTAAGACTTGCGTGAACGTGATCAGGTCGATCGCCTGCCCGGCATTCCAAAGATCGACGAGCACACTGTAGATCGTCTGATGAGCAGGGACGTAAAAATATTGCTCATTAATTTTCTCAACGCATTCGGCGATGGCTTGTCGCGGCGAGAGCAACATTGACCCCACGACGCCCTGTTCCGCCTCGACGCTATGGGGCGGGTTACGGTGAATATCCTGCGCAGAACCTGTGGGCGAAATGGGGACAACTTTTTCGCCGCTTCGTGCCGCCGAACCTCGGCCAGCGCCATTTCCCGCTTTACGAGGCTTCTCTCCTGTCCATGCGGACGATTGAGGCGCCATTTATTCGGTTTCTTTTTTCTCTTCTTTTTTCCTGTGGAAAAATCGATGTTTCTTTTTCTTTTCAGGCTCGTCGGTCGCAGCGCCCTCGGCCTCGGTCCCGCGGTCGCGGGGTTCTTCTGCGGATTTCACCTGAAAAACAAGCTGCGCAGTCACATCGTGATGCAATTTGATCGTGACCTCATGTTCGCCGGTATCTTTGATCGGACGCTCGAGAACAATTTTGTGCCGATCGATCTCCGCGCCGATTTCGTTCTTGAGGCGGTTCACGATGTCCTGCGCTGTGACTGATCCAAATGCTTTCCCGGTCTCGCCGGTCTCCAGCGTGAAAACGAACCGCGCCTTGCCGATTCGGCGCGCCAGTTCTTCTGCTTCATTCAACTCACGGGCTTCGCGCTCGGCGCGCTTGTGCTTGAGCGCATCGATCTGACGCAATGCGCCCGGAGTGACTTCATGTGCTTTTCCGCGCGGCAAGAGATAATTGCGGGCATAACCCCGCCGAACTTTGACTACATCTGCCTCGGCACCTAGACCGGGAACGTTTTCGGTTAAGATAAGTTCAGTCAAAGGCATGTCGATTTTTTCTAAAACGGGCTAAGAATTTTTCAACTCTGAAGCGCTTCCGGGGGTGTCGAGTGTAAAATTCAAGCGGGTGTTGTCAATGCGAGAATAAAAAATGTCACAAAAAAATTGTTAACGGCGTAAAGAAAATATGCAATCGACCGTGTGCTCGGCCCGTGCCGATATGCAAAGGAGAAACGAGCGGGGTCGCTCTGCTCAGATCATCCCGAGCTTCATACGGCCCGCTTCGCTGATCATGTTTTGATTCCAGGGCGGATCCCAGACGAGCTGGACATCGGCTTCATCCACGCCGTCGATCGACAAAATCTTGCTCTGGGCGTCGTGTGCGATGGCTGGCCCCATCCCGCAACCGGGCGCAGTGAGCGTCATTTTCACTTCCACGCGCGCGCCGCCATCATCCTTTTTGATTAAGCGGCAATCGTAAACCAGACCAAGATCAACAATGTTGACCGGAATTTCCGGGTCATAACATTGGCGCAGCTGGTTCCAGACATCTTCCTCTGAAACTTCGCCGTTTGTTGTCCGGACGGGCTTTTGAGTTGGTTGCGCCTGAGGTTTTTCAAGCCCCAGAGCATCGAAATCCTTCTCCGCGATTCGCGTCAGACCCTGGTACGTTGCGATCGTGTAGCTGCCGCCCAGGCTTTGCGTAATTACCCCTTGGGTTCCAGCCGGGATTGTTGTCTTTTGCCCGCTCGGAATCTGGATCGCTTCGCAATCGCGGCTCAATGTGAATTCAGTGTTCTCGTACATCGCTTTAACGTCTTCTTCCTATTATGCCACAGATGAAGTAAATGACGAAATCCGAATGGCGAAAGAATGTCGAATAAATCGCAAGCCATTCGCTAATACACATCGCGCTTGTAACGCTTGTCGCTCTTGAGCTTCTCAACGTATTCATTGGCTTGATCGACACTTTTAGCGCCGTGCTCCTGCACGATCTTGCGCAGAATCGCATCGACATCCTTGGCCATCCGCTTCGCGTCGCCGCACACGAAGAAATGGGCCCCTTCCGCGTCGATCCATTTCCAAATCTCCGCGGCATTTTCTTTCATCCGATGCTGGACATAAATCTTCTCCACTTGATCGCGCGACCACGCGCAATCGAGCCGTGTAAGAAGCCCTTCTTTCTGGAATGCCTCGAATTCCTCTCCGTATGCAAAGTCGCACCTTTGATGCTGCGATCCGAAAAAGAGCCAGTTCTTTCCCCTTGCTCCAGTCGCCTTGCGTTCTTGCAAATACGCACGGAACGGCGCCACTCCCGTCCCGGGGCCGACCATGATGATTGGAACGTCCGGGTCCTCTGGCAAATGAAAATGTTTGGCGACGCTGGGGAAAACCGGCACCGGTACGTCATCAGCCCGTTCCGCAAGAAAAGATGAGCACACCCCTTGGCGAAGCCGACCGTGACTTTCATAGCGGACGACGTCCACGATAAAGTGCACCTGATCGGGGTACGCCTTTAGACTCGAGGCCACAGAATAAAGGCGCGGCTGCAATTTGGTGAGCAAACCGACAAATTCCTCCGGTGTGAATCGAACTGAGGGATGCTCAGTAAGAAAATCAATTACCTCCATGCCCCAAAGATAGGTCGCGAGATCGAGCTTACGCTCAGGAGCGAGAAGGTCGCCGAGCAGCGGCGCAGCGTCCGCACGGTGGGCAATGGCTCGTAAAAGCTTGGGCGTCGGCTGCGTAATGCTGTAGTCGCGCAGCAACGCGTCGCGGAACATCGTGGACGCCCCTCTCGGACGAGGGACCTGTTCATCCCCTGTGGCGCCCAGCGCGTGAATTATTTCCTCAACAAGCTCCGGATCATTCGTTGGATACACCGCAAGCGAATCGCCGACCTCAAACCTCAATCCCCATCCCGTCAGGTCTAGTTCAAAATGGCGCGTATCCTTTGCCGACTCCGGCCCACTCAGGCGACGATTGACCAGAAGCTTGGCGAGAAATGGGTTTGCCCGCGAATACGGAGCAGCGGCAACAACGGCTTCAGCATGCATAACAGGGTTTGTAGCGGCAATCTTCGGTCGCCGCAAATATTCATCCGTCGTTGCCTATCGCGAGCGTGGGGCAGACATCCATGGCGCGTTGAGCAGCATTTATCTCTTCCGACGTTTCCGGTTGCTTGAAGAAGATTACGCCGGTCTCGTCGGGGTTGTAGGTGATGAGATTCGACGCTTCTTCGAGACAGAGACGACACAACGCGCAGCTGGTATCCACATACCATTCCCCGGGGACGTTCTCCGGCTGCTTGACCAGTTTGTCCGCCACGATTCAAGTAAACTCAGGATCACGTTGAAGAAAGTCGGGAAGTGCCCCCTAAAAAACGGTTACAACCGAAAAATCAGGTAAGTTTTACAAGACTTGAGGCCATGACCTTTCAACTACGTTCGCGCGTGAATGGGGCGACGCATGCTCGACTTGGGCGCAAGGTAGGAATCTCAAGCGTGACGAACGATGCCGGATGATCTTCTGGTGCGACGAGTCCCTTTAGGCTCTGCAGACGCGAGCGCAATTGCGAAATCCACTTGTCGCTTGAAAGCGTCAACGCGGACAACAAACACGGATAACTCGTCGCCTACACTAAAACGTTTGCGCGACCGTCTCCCGATAAGTTGCCGCCGGGTCGAATCAAACAAATAAAAATCATCCGTTAACGAGGAAACGTGGACCAAACCGGTCACAAGAGCATCCGGCAGTTCGACCATCAATCCATAGTTGCGGACATCAATAATGCTGGCGCGAAAAATCTGAGGATTGCGCGCATCGAGCTGTCGTTGAAAAAACTCGAGCTTCTTCGTCTGAATGGCGTCAACCTCCGCGTCGGCAGCGGTTCGTTCAGTAACTGAAATGTGCTCTGCAATCGAAGCGATCTCGGCCATGTCTGGATGGTAGGGCGCGCTCGCCGAGCGCGCCGGACGGCCTCCCGCGCCTGCGGGGCGCTTACCCAACGCACGATGCACAACCAAATCGGCGTAGCGCCGAATGGGACTGGTGAAATGCAAGTAATTTGCCTTGGCCAACCCGTAATGGCCGAGCGGCTGCGGAGAGTAACGGGCGCGTTTCAAACTTTTAAGTAACGCGACCTTGAGTGCTTGCTCCTCCGGTTTTCCACGGATTGCCGCCAGCAATCGCTGCAGCTCTGCGCGATGAGTCACATCGCCAACCGTGTAATTAAAACCGAGCACGAATTCGCGATACTCTGCCAGTTTTTCTGGGTCTGGATTTTCATGGATTCGATAGATGGTCGGAATCGCGCGTTTTTTAAGCTCGCGCGCGACCGCCTCGTTTGCGACCAGCATGAATTCTTCGATCAACTGGTGTGATTTATCATTCTCGACACGCTCCAATTTTACCGGATGCCCCTCTTTATCGACCCAGACTTTTACCTCCGGGAAATCGAGGTCCAGGGCGCCATGCTCGAATCGCCGCTGCCGCAATAGCGTAGCTAGTTGCCACGCAAGGTGCAGCCGTTCGCTCAACTGATCGCTGGGGGCCGCGGTCAAAATCGCGTAAGCCTGTTTGTACGTAAGCCGGTGCGCGCTTCGAATTACGCTGCGCGCAAAGCGCGCGCTTTTTGCAGTCCCGTGTTTGTCGAAATGAATGATTACAGAATGTGTGAACCGATCGACACCGGGATTGAGACTGCAGACGCCGTTGCTCAATCGCTCCGGCAACATCGGTATCACACGGTCCGGGAGGTAAACGCTGTTTCCGCGCCGGCGCGCTTCTCGATCCAACGGGCTGTCCGGCTCCACGTATGCGGCGACATCAGCAATGTGTACTCCGAGGCGCCAACCGCTAGCCATCCTCTCAACGTGAATTGCATCGTCGAAATCGCGCGCGTCATCTGGATCGATGGTGACAATGAATTCTCCGCGCAAATCTTCGCGTCCCTCGAGCTGTCGAGCATCAATTGTCTCGGGAATTCCCTTCGCCTGCTCCAAAACATCCCTGGGAAATTCCGTTGGCAGATGATATTTCCGGATGATCGACAGCATGTCGATGCCCGGAGCCGAAGCCGGGCCAAGCACTTCGATGATTTCACCTTCGGGATTAACGTGGCGCGATTCCCAGGCTTCCAGGCGAACTACAACTTTATCGCCAACCTGTGGCGCAACTTTGGAAGTTGCCAAAGGCAAGTCCACTCGTGGCGGATTTGTCCTGCGGCGAATTAGGAACTTGCCCCACATAAACGTCGTGCACGATGCGCGGATCGTCCGGGATCACGTAATAAAAGTTCCGCGAACGTTGGAGAGTTCCGACAATCGTATCGTGAGCGCGCTCCAGGATCCGAATCACGCGCCCCTCGCGCCGCCCTTTGATTCGTCCGTAAGGTTCATCCCGCGACATGCGCGCGACCACACGGTCGCCATGCATGGCTGTTCCGGTGTTTTCCGCTGCGATGAAAACATCAGGCTGCCCCGACATTTCTGACGTGAGAAAACCGTACCCGGCTTGATGAATTGACAGCTTGCCGGTTACCAGGTCAGCCTCGGCCGGCAAAACGTAGCGGTTCTTCCGGATGCGCGCGATCTCGCCCGCGCGCTCGAGCTCGCGCAAGCTTTTCCGCAACGCTACTCCTTCGGCCCCTGTCAATCCGAGCTTGCGGGCAATGTCGATCCTGTTGAGCGGCCGGTAATCTTTCCGCCTCAGCAGACCCAAAATTTGTTCGTGAATGTTACGTCCGTTCAAAGCCATCTAAGCGAAACAATAGCGCCAGGTTTGTCGATTTAACGCGATTTCAATCCGAGGTCGAATCATGCCAAAAGTGATTGTTGCCGCCACGTTGGCAGTCGCCCTGGCAATTGTCTCATTTGCTTCAGGAGGAGCAAAGATGAAGATCACAAGTTCTGCTTTTCAAGAAGGTGGGAATATTCCATCAAAATTCACGTGTGACGGCGGCGACACCACTCCGCCCTTGCAGATTGCAGAGGTTCCTTCCGGCGCGAAAAGCCTGGCCTTGGTTGTAGATGACCCGGATGCGCCGGGCGGACTCTTTACGCATTGGATGGTTTGGAACATGTCTCCGCAGACCAGCGCGATCGCCGAGGCAAGCACGCCCAAGGGCATCCACGGAACAAATGACTTCGGTAAATCCGGTTACGGCGGACCGTGTCCACCTTCTGGGACGCATCGCTATTACTTTAAGATTTTTGCGCTCGATCGCGAGCTGGACTTGCCTCCTGGTACCAAGCGGAGTCAGCTGGATGTGGCAATGAAAGGGCACGTTGTTGCGCAAGGGGAACTGATGGGGCGCTACTCACGAAAAAAATAACTGCAACCGCCGACCTCTGGGCGGCGTGACCCGAGCGATTTCCCTCCCATCAGCCCTGCGCTTCGCAGAACAAACGACTTCAGTTTTCGAATAATCGGCGTCCGGTGTTAGTCTCACCCATGATGCGTGGGAGACTTTGGAAAATCGGCGAGCGCATCTTCGATCTCTCGCAGCAGGGGCTGATCATGGGTGTATTGAATGTCACTCCGGATTCGTTTTCCGACGGCGGAGATTTTTTCGGCGCGGAAAATGCCGTGGAGCACGGTCTCAGGATGGCCGCGGAAGGTGCGCACATCGTCGATGTGGGCGGCGAATCGACGCGACCGCGCGCCGAACCTGTGGCGCCGGAAGAAGAATTGCGCCGTGCAATTCCGGTGATCGAACAATTGCGCAGAAAGAGTGAAGTCATTATTTCGATTGATACGTCGAAGGCCGAGGTTGCGCGCGCAGCGATTCGAGCGGGAGCTTCGATTGTGAACGATGTTACTGGAGGGCGCGGCGACGAGAAAATGATGCCGCTGATAGCCGAAAGCAAATCGGCTTTCATTATCATGCATATGCAGGGAACCCCGCAGACGATGCAGATCTCGCCGCAATACACGAACGTTGTCTCAGAAGTTTTTGATTTTTTTCGACAACAATATGCACGCGCCATAGTTTATAATATTGACCCCATGGCGATTGCGTTTGATCCGGGCATTGGTTTCGGCAAAACGCTTGAGCACAATCTCGAGTTGCTCGCGCAGCTTGAGCGGCTCCGCGCGTGTGATCGACCAATCGTGATTGGCGTTTCCCGAAAATCTTTTCTGGGTAAGCTGATTAATTCAGCGCAGATCAGCGATCGGTTGGCGCCTGCGGTGGCGTTGACTTCGCTCCTGCGCATGCGCGGTGCAGACGTGCTTCGCGTTCATGATGTCAAGGAAAACGTAAATGCCTTAAAGGTGACGGAAGCAATTCTTCAGAGGGCAAAATGATTCATCAGCTCATCGATCTCTGGTTCCGAGGATGGCGCAGTCTGTTTGAAATCCTTCTGCTGACCGTGGCGATTTATTACGGTTACCTTTATTTCCGGGGAACGCGCGGCGCGAAAGTGCTCACTGGGCTGGCGATCGTCTTTTTGACGCTAACTCTTATTTCGACGCTGCTCAATTTGGTTGTAATCGGCTGGATCGTACGAAGCTTCTCGGTTTTCCTCGCAGTCGCGCTGGTGGTGATTTTCCAGCCGGAGCTAAGACGCGGGCTGGCCGCTCTTGGCGGTCACCCCATTTTCTCGCTGACAAGCGAGAAGCGGGAAACTGTTCACGATCTGGCCGAGGCAGTCATGCAGTTGGCAAATAAGCAATTTGGCGCGCTTATCGCGATCGAGCGCGATACGTCGATTCGCGTTTACGAGGAAACGGGCGTCACGATCGACGGAGATTTTTCCGTCGAGCTCATCCTGACCATCTTTCATCCAAAGGCCGCACTGCACGATGGCGGAGTAATTATTCGCAACGGACGAATCGCGGCCGCGGCTTGTATTTTTCCAGTGAGCCAGCGTGAAACGCTTGATCGCAGTCTGGGATTACGTCATCGCGCTGGGCTTGGGATTACTGAGGAATCGGATGCAGTGGCGGTAGTCGTCTCCGAAGAGACGGGCAGTATTTCCATTTGTCACCGGCGTCGAATTGAGCGCAATTTCACTCCGGAGACTTTTCGCCAACGTATCGCGGAGATTTTATTGCACAGCAAATATGAAGAGACTAATTCTGAAAAACTGGCGCGCGAAGTTGATCTCTCTCCTGCTCGCGACAACGCTTTGGTTCCTGATCAAAAAGAACGTAGCGACGACGCCCTCGCCGTCTGAGAGGCCGTCTCCGGGGCGCATCACCGAAACGCGCTGACGAGGTATCTAGCGCAAAAAACGCGACAGATTCTCTTCTTCCCAGCGCCGGGCGCGTCGGTAACCTGGAAATTGGCGCTCACGGCGGTTAAATGCCTCCGTGTGAACCCGCCGGCGACCTTGTGAGAGTACTTCGTCGGGAACCACCGAGTGCAGCATCTCGTGATAAAGCACGTACCGAAGAAACCAGGCCGGCACGAATGGCTGGTCCAGTGCCCGATTGATTCGAATAACGCGGTCCTGCTCCTGAATTGTGCCAAAGATGAAATATTCCTTGGGGCGATGCTTTCGCCGGCGACCCCACATCACTTTGTAACCACGAAGGCGGCCGCGAAAGTATCTCTTGTTCAAGTTGTCGAACATCGGGCGCAGGTCGAAATGCGTCCCCTCCTGAAGCAAATTCAACTGCCCTTGCATCGGCAGTTTAGGGTGCGCCAGCTTTCGTTTTGTCTTTTTCTTTGTCTTTCTGCTCTTGGCCATTTGCTTTCCCCCTCCCGAAAACGAACAAGGTGGAGAGTAGTTTAGTGGGCTTCAAATATAGAGACAAGTGAAGTGCAAATATTTACCAGAAAAATTCTTAACAAACTGATAATCAATTGGTTATGCGAATGACTTTTAAAGCTAACAACCTGGCCAATGTAATCTCCACATTGTCTGGCCTTTACCAGAAAAACCGTCCGCTGTTTGACTGCTCCGGCTCCGATCTTGCCACAATCCCAATCGAATCCAGAAACTGTCCAGGTTCAGGTTAGGAACAGTAAAGATAGAAAAAGCTGCACAGCATTTTTTGCGAAGATTGCAATGCGCGTATAATTGTCCTCACGTCCCGCGGATATGCGGGAGATTTAATCGAGTTTAAATCGGATGACGCCGTTTCTTCGAAAATTGCTGGGGCAAAACTGGCTTCTGCTGCTAACTATGCTCGCTCTCGCCGTCTTTGGGGTCGTGGCGATTTACAGTGCCACTTCCACGCGCGCAGACGCGTATGCAGCGGATTTCTGGCGAAAGCAGGCAAACTGGCTGGTCGTGGGCGTCTTTGCTTTCATGATAACGAGTTTGATTCATTACCGCTGGATTCGCTGGGGTGCGCTGCCGATGTATCTGGCTGGTATTGTCTTCTTAATCCTGACGAAGTTTATCGGCACGAAGGTTTACGGGGCGCGCAGCTGGCTGCATTTGGGTCCGGTGAATTTTCAGCCAGCACAGCTTGCGGTTATCGCAGGAATCATGGTTTTGGCGCTGTTCCTGACACAATTTCGCGAAATGCATCCAATGCTACGGTTACTGCTCTGCGGAGCGATCGCCGCGGCGCCATGTTTGCTCATCCTGATGCAACCTGATCTGGGTGAGGTTATCATTTGGGTGCCAGTGCTCCTGGCGCTGTTGTTCGTTGGTGGTCTGCCGCTGCGATACCTGATTTGCGTGATTCTCATAGGGGTCGCCTTTATCCCCATCGCTATCAATTTCGGTCTAAAACCGTATCAGCAACAGCGGATCACCGCGTTTACACATCCGGATGTCGACAAGCAAGGCTCCGCGTGGGCGATCAACCAATCTCTCATCGCCATCGGCTCAGGCGGTTGGTCGGGTAAAGGCTTCAAGGCGCCAAACACGCAGATCGAGCTCGGATTCCTTCCTGCCACTGCCGTGCACAACGACTACATTTTCTCCGCTATCGGCGAGCAATGGGGATTTATTGGAGGAATGTTTCTTATTGGCGGATTCTCCTTACTTCTGATGACGTGTCTCTTTGTTGCTTTCTTCGCTGGCGATCAATTGGGACTCCTTCTGGTTATCGGGATCACGGCGCTCATCTTCACGCATATCTTCCAAAACATGGGGATGACGATTGCTCTGCTCCCCATCACGGGTGTGCCGTTGCCATTGATTAGTTACAGCGGCTCTTTTGTGCTCATGATCATGTTTGGTCTTGGCCTTGTGAACAGCGTTTGGATCCATCGAAAAATTCCCGCGTGATCAAGTGGTAGCATGCGACTGCCGCGCGCGGCGCTTTCGTGACTGGCTTGGGCCGCGCGATTTACTTTAACCTGCCGTTGCCTAAACTCGGGCGCGACACATGGAAGCCGATTATAAGGTCAGGCTGGAGGTCTTCGAAGGGCCCCTCGATCTACTGCTTTACCTGATCAAGCAGGATGAGATCAACATTTACGACATTTCACTTGAACGCATCACTCGTCAGTACCTCGAATATCTTCAAGCGTTCAAGGAATTGAATATCGAACTTGCCGGCGAATTCATCGTGATGGCAGCGAACCTCATTTATCTAAAAAGCCGCAGCCTGTTACCGATTGATCAGCAGCCGCCTGAAGAAGACGCCGAGGAAGATGATCCACGTTGGGATCTAATCCGGCAGTTGATCGAGTACAAGAAGTTCAAGGAAGCGGCAGCGGAACTTCATCTGCGGCAGCTGGAACAGGAGCGGATTTTTCCGCGAGAAGGTAGCGCATCGTCGCTCCTGCAAGGACCGCTGCCCCTGGAGGAGGTTGGAATTTTCCAGCTGATCAATGCATTCCAGACGGTGATCAAACGCATCGAAGCACGACAGGATGTGCAGGAAATTTTCGCCGAACGTTTTAGTGTTTCGGAGAAGATTGACATTATTTTGCAACGGGTCGCAAATAATGCGCGGCTACGTTTTTCCGACTTGTTTGGGGCTCCTGTGTCGCGCGTGGAAGTCGTGGTGACATTTCTCGCGCTCCTGGAGCTCATTCGTCTCAAACAGGTCCGCGCCATCCAGAAAAACATGTTTGAAGAAATTGAAATCGCAGCAGCGGCGTAAAGCGCTGGCGATTATGCGAGCGGTTGTAGTCACGCCGCCGCCTGCCATGTCGGCGCTCACCGAAGGCGGGCGCGGCCGTGCCGGATGCAACGCGCAAGGAACGCCCAGACGTCCCGATTTTGTCGGGATTACAGCAACATGCCCCGAATCTTGATCGCCGGCTGCGGTTACGTTGGTCGAGCGACTGCGGATTTATTCCATGCCGCAGGCTGGGACGCGGAAGGCTGGACCGCTTCTGGGAAATCAGCAGCGGCGCTATCAACCAAGCCATATCCTATTTGCCAGGTCGATATTTCAAACCGCGATCAGGTCGCAGAGCGCTCCGGAATATTCGATAGTGTCGTTCATTGCGCGAGTTCGCGAGGCGGTGGACTCGAATCGTACCGGCAAATCTATTTGAATGGCGCGCGCAATTTGCTCGATCGATTCGTTGGAACAAAGATGCTCTTTACGAGTAGCACCAGCGTTTATGCGCAACGCGACGGTTCATGGGTGACCGAAGAAAGCCAGACTAAACCCGCTCGTGAGACAGGTCGAGTCCTGCTGGAAACGGAAAAGGTAGTGCTCCGCCGGGGCGGTACCGTCGCGCGTCTGAGCGGAATCTACGGCCCGGGCAGGGCGGCGCTACTGAGCAAATTTCTAGCTGGCACAGCGACCATCGATCCGAAAAACGATCGCTTCGTTAATCAAGTGCACCGCGACGATATCGCGTCCGCACTTTTCCTCCTGGTGAGTGGGGAATGGCACGAACGTCAGATTTACAATGTGGTCGATAATCAACCCATGCTGCAAAGTGACTGCTACCGCTGGTTGGCACAGAGACTGAATCGGCCATTGCCGCCCATTAGAGAATTAACGGAGCAACGTAAACGCGGCGACACCAACAAGCGTGTGAGCAATGCGAAGCTGCGGAGTCTGGGCTGGACTCTCCAATACCCTACGTTTGCCGACGCGATGGAAAAAAGCATCCTGCCTGCCTTGTCTGAAATGATGTGCCGTTAACCTCTAAGCGTTACGGGTTGATGGTTAACGCGCCCTCAGTAAAGCGCGAGCAAGACCTTGCGTAGCCTATGGAGGGACTACAGGCAGCTCCTGTGCGCTAACTGCCTGCCATTTGCCATCGCGATAGGCGAAGACATCTGTGAAAAGTGTCTTGCGTTCGCCGTGGTCAGTCGTTTCGATCACGGCGCCATTCACAATTCCTGTTTCACCGTAAACCCTTACATGCAGATCTTCGAAACGCTTCTCTGGACGTTGGCCAGCCGCAGAATGCTCGCGCAAAAACTGAAGGTGTTGGTCCTTTGTGATGATTTGCCCCGGCACAACGTGCAGGAAATCAGGAGCGAGAATCTCTTCCAGAGCCACAGGATCGTCCTCCACCTGTAGCCACCGATTTTCCAGGGCCACCAACTCCTGTTTCGACTTCTCAGCTGATTTCGGCCCACGGCTGAGGTGACACGAGAGAAGGGCCAAAGGAAGCAGGGCGCACCCGATCACACGATCCGATGATCTCATAGTGAAAGCTGTTTGACTTTGCGCTACTCACCTTGGTCCGCAACTGACGTCATAGCCGGCTACTCGATTGCGGCGCCGATTTCGTTTGGACTTCGAACAAGCCTACGTAGCTTGCGCGGCTGCTGTGGCTGCGAGGTCAGCGGCGCGATGATTTTCGCGTCGTTCGCCAAAAAGCTGGCGGATCACCTCTTCCACGGGCACTTCCTGAACGTTAATGTCGCTGACGTCGCAGGCTTCGAGCAGTTCACGGCAGGTTTCGGTGACTTTCGCGCGCGGAACTTTCAACTGGACTGATACCGGAGTTTGTTCCGTCACTTCACCGAAGGCAGAAAGATCGCGCGTCGCCTCTTTTTCGAAAGTGAGACTCAGAATTTTGTATCCTGAAAACCGATCAACGATTTCATCCAACGGCCCGTCGAAAAAGATTTTACCGTGATCGATCACCAGGACCCGATGACACAACTCCTGGATGTCCTGCATGTAATGACTGGTCAGCAAAGTGACGATACGATGTTCCTCATTGTAAAGACGCAGAAATTCCCGGACCCTTTTTTGACTGACCACATCCAGGCCGATCGTTGGTTCGTCGAGAAAAAGCACGCGCGGCTCGTGAATGAGTGCGGAGATCAGCTCCATTTTCATCCGTTCGCCTAACGAGAGCTCACGGACCATCACGTTCATTTTGTCCTGCACTTCCAGGAGTTCCGATAATCCGTCCACGACCTTTTTGAACCGCACATGGTCGATCCCATAGATGGCGCGATTGAGTTCGAGGGATTCTTGCGCGGGCAAATCCCACCAGAGCGCATTCTTTTGTCCCATGAGCAGGCTGAATTGCCTTTTCATCTCGTTTCGTCGTTCCCATGGAACAAAGCCGAGCACGCGCGCATCGCCGGAGGTTGGATTCAACAGCCCTGAAAGCATCTTGAGCACTGTGGTTTTGCCCGCTCCGTTCGGGCCGAGAAAACCAACGAATTCGCCTTCTTCAATGTTAAACGAAACGTGGTCGGCCGCGCGCGTTTCATCGTAACGCCGTTTGACCAGGCCTTTGATTGATCCCCAAAGTCCACGCTCCTTCCGGTAGGTGCGATAAACCTTGGTCAGACCTGAAGTTTCAATCATTGGCATAACTGGTGGGAATCTTCCAAGTAAAAACGTTACCCGCGATTCGCCTTAGGAAAACTAGCGCGCTGTGCAGCAGGCTTTTTGTTATCCCTCGAACTTAATTCACTCTGCGCCAGACAACATCTTCGTTGTTTCGCCGGTCGACGAGCGCGTCCACTTTTCCATTCTCCGCGTAGCGAAATAGGATACGACCTTCGACGCCTTTGCGGAAAAAGATTTCGGATCCCTCAGCGAGAAGTTGTTCGCGTTTCCCATTACGTTCGACATATAAGCTTTCACCTTCAGAAAAAACCCGTCTGGTCTGACCGGGCGCCAGTTCGTAGGTGCCGCTGAAATCGGCGAATTTTTTCGGCTCGATCCTGGCAACAGCGGGATCTTCATAGTAACGCATTGCCTGGCTGGAGACGATTTGCCAACTGCCGTTGCGTTGCAGCCATGTATCAGTTACGTGATAACGAGCTGTGAGCTTCTGGCCAAAGATCGTTTCGGTTTCGTCAAGATCGTAACTTAAAATGGCGGTGTCACCGTGAATGAGGATTTGGGGCTTCGCGACCTTGATCGTGCCCGAATAACCTTTCGGCAGTGGCGTGATATCGGTAATTAGCTGCGCCTTGTTTAGGTTGCGGCCTTTTTCATCGGCGAAGATGCAATCGTCAGCGAAGTATTTTTGCCACGGTTCCTTGTTGCCTGGTACCACGGCGTCGAAAAGCTCCTGGGTCCGGCGAATGAGTTCCTCCTGCGTTATCGGCACCGGATCTCCGCAAACTGATGGCAGCGGATTAAAGAAAAAGAGTGTGAGAGGAAAAATCACGATCAGCGGCCCAATGTTCATGTTTGATAACTTGTCCACTTGCTCGACGACGACCAACGCAAATGCGTTTGCGTCCAGGAAACGTGGCCGATTTGTGTTTGCGACTACAGAACAGCATCCAGACAGCCGAGCAGATGCGCGACAGTTTCTTCGTTTTCGTCGCCCATGTTGGAAAGGCGAAAGGTTTTACCTCGAATTTTGCCATACCCGGGGTCGATGACGAGATGACGTTTTTCACGAAGTTTCCTCGCCAACTCCAGGACATCTATCCCCTTGTTGTTCTTGACGCAGGTGAGCGTCTTTGAGCGGAATCCTTCCTCAGCGAAGAATTCGAAGCCAGTCCGGCGGACCCAATCATGCACCAGAGCGTTGGTGCGTACATGACGAACAAAGCGCGCAACCAAGCCCTCCTCGAAGATTTCCTCCAACTTCGATTCCAGCGCGTGCATGTGACCGATGCTGGGCGTGCTCGGCGTCATCCATTCTGCTTGTTGCTTCTTGAACTCGAGAAAATCAAAGTAAAAGCCACGGTTCGGAATTCTTTCTGCTCGAGCAAATGCTTTCTCCGAAACGGAGAACAATGAAAAACCTGGCGGTAACGCCAACGCTTTTTGCGCACCCGTAAGCATCACGTCGATGCCGAGCGCGTCCATGTCGATCTTGACTGCCGAGAATGAGGAAACGGTATCGAGGACGAGTGCCACATCCGGATATTTGGCGAGAGTACAGCAGATTTCCGGGAGCGGATTCATCACGCCTGTTGAAGTCTCGTTGTGGACGAGAGTGACAGTATCGAACTTTCCCGTGGACAGTTGCTTATCGATCGCCTTCTGATCGATATGTTTTCCCCAATCGACCTGGAGCGGTTCAGCGTTTTTTCCGCAGCGCTTTGCAACATCGAACCATTTGTCCGAGAACGCGCCGCACATGCAGCAAAGCACTCCGCGGTCGACCAGGTTCCGGATGGATGCTTCCATCACGCCCCATGCCGAAGACGTGGAAAGGAACACTGGCTGCTTTGTTCCGAAGAGAGTCTGAAGGCCCGGGTGAATCGCTCGGTAAAGATTCTTAAAATCTTCGCCGCGATGCCCAATCATCGGACGCGAGAATGCGGCCCAGGTTTTCTCCGATACTTCAACGGGACCCGGAATGAAAAGTTTGTCGTGCGGAATCACGCCAAACGTTCAACGCGCAACGCGCGTTCGGCAAGCCTACGGCCGCAGAAGGCCCCAACATTCAACGATCAAAAAGTTGCGGATAACTTGATTGGCGTGGCATTGAGATGTACGCGTCACGCGTGAATGCCCAATTTATTCTTTGCGTCTTTCTCCTGGGCGCACTCGTTGTGCGCGCTGAATCGGCAGACTACTTCGTGTATGTCAGCAATGAACGCTCTGGAGACATCAGCGTGATCGATGGCGCGACAGACTCCGTCGTCGCGACCTTCAAGGCAGGCAAAAGACCGCGCGGGATTCACGCTACTCCAGATGGCAAACGACTCTTTGTGACGTTGACCGGTTCGCCGCGAATGGCGCCCGGCCTGGATGAAACTCGCGCGCCGGCGGACAAAGCTGCCGACGGCCTTGGCGTAATCGATCCAGTGGAGCGCAGGCTGATTGATCGCTGGCATGTCGGGTCGGACCCGGAGCAATTCGCAATAAGCAAGGATGGAAGATTCGCTTTTATTGCAAATGAAGACGACGCGAGCGCAGTGATTGTTGATCTCGACTCCGGGCAGTCTCGCGGAAAAGTGAAAGTCTCCGAGGAACCGGAAGGCGTTGGTGTCAATCCGCGGAACGGCGAAGTCTATGTCACCTGCGAAGAGAAAGGCGAGGTGTTCGCGATCGATCCCGATCAACAGCGCGTAGTCGCAACGATTGAAACAGGCGGACGGCCGCGATCGATTGCATTCTTATCCGATGGCTCGCGGGCATACGTCGCTTGCGAGAATGGCGGTTATGTTGCCGTTATCGATGCGGCGTCGCACAAATTGTCGTCAAAAATCCAATTGCCAACAGGCTCGCTGCCGATGGGCACCGCAATGGCTAAGGATGGAAAAGAGCTTTATGTGTCAACGGGCCGCGGAAACACGGTTGTGGTTGTCGATACTGAAAAGAACGCAGTAGCAACAACCATTCCCGTGGGAAACCGCGCCTGGGGAATCGCACTCGACCCGAGTGGATCGAAACTCTACACCGCGAATGGCGCATCGAACGATGTCTCAGTCGTCGATGTAAAATCGCGCAAAGAATTGCGCCGCATCAAAGTCGGCGACGGTCCGTGGGGTATCGCGACTATTTCCAAATAGGGCGCTAACGAGTGGGAGACGTCACTCCTTGGATAATTATCCGCCGGCGTAATTCGGATATCGCTCGCGTAGCTCGTGCGACAGCCGGTCTGCTTCCTCGGTTTTGCCTGCTTGCCGATACGCCAGCGCCGCCTTGTCCAGCGCGCGCGGAGTGATGGCCGGATCATCGTAAAGCAAAGCGACTCCCTTAAAAGCTTTGCCAGCGTCGTCGAAATTTCCGCGTTCCAATTGCACCTCTCCTGCGAGCAAACGCGCTTCTGCATTTACGCGTCCCTCGGGCTGCAGCGTCATGATCTCTTCAGCAATTTTCTGAGCCTCGTCCGGCTTATGAGCGCTGATCTTGACCGCGCCGAGCGCGAGCAACACCTTCGCCTTTCCGGCCGGATCGTTCGCTGTCTGCAGATATTTACCGAACGCGTCCTCGGCTTCGGGCAGATTCTTCAGCTTGGTGGCTGTGTCTCCGAGATAAAACAAGAAATCGGGCTTAACGCTGCCAAGATTATCGATCTTGCGAAGCGCGCTCAGGTATTTTTCCGCAGCCTGAAAATTTTTCTCGTTATAATATCCGATTCCGAGCCACTCCAGAACTTCCGGCGGAACATTTGTATTCGGGCTGTTGGCCATGAAACTGTTCACTTCTTTCGTGAGCGCAACCCGATCCTTCAAATAAAATTGGCATAGCATGATCCGGAGCGACGCGAGGTTGTAGTACTGATCCTTATTCAGTTGGCGGGCTGCGTTGAGCGCCGTCAACGCTGTCTTGTAATCCTTTGATTCAAACGCAGCCTTGCCAATGTAATACTGAGCCTGCGCTGCAACTGAACTCTTTGGGAATTCTCTCAAAAGCTGGCGAAAAGTTTCCATCATGCCCTTTGCGTTTTCCTGCTGTCCGAGGATCAAAGCCTTTAACTGCAAAGCTGCCTCCCGCTCGTGCGTCTTGGGATACTTTGTGAGGATCGTGTTTAGATCCGCAACCGCGGCAGTCGTAGTTCTTATCTTGTTCGTAAGCCAAAGCTCGTTGAGCCAGGGCGGCAGGCACCTGCGGATCATCCGGAAATGTCTGTACGTAATACGTGAAGGCTTCAATGATGCCGGGAATGTTTTTTGCCTGCGCGTGGCACAATCCCAATTTGTACGCAGCTTCGGTACGCAACTTGGCAGAAAGCTGAGAAGCGCGCAGTTCCTCGTAAATCGGCACTGCTTCCGCGCAATTGTGCTGTTCATAAAGTGCTTCGGCCTTTAACAGTTTAGCCTGGTCGGCGCGTTCGCTCGTCGGATTTGTCGCAAGAAATTCGTCCACTGCGGAAATCAGCGCTGACGGATCGGAGTTGTACACGTTAATCAACCGCTGATAGGCAGCATCCTTTGCTTCCTCTCGATCCGGATACTTCTTGATAATCTGGCTATATAGCGCTTCAGCCTCCTTCGAGTGACCAAGTTGCCGCTCACTGTTTGCTGCGAGCAACAATACCTCGGCCTGGGCGGCCTCCGGCAGGTTCCCCTGCTCCTTTTTGTACTCCGCGAGCAACTGCGCGTATTGGCCGGTCTGATATTGCAAACGGCGCAGACCAGCCTGCGCGATCGCGCGGAATTTTCCGGCTTCGGGAAGAGCCCGACCTTTCCGCAACAAAGCTTCCGTTCTATCCGCCATCGCTTTGTCGATTTTGCCCTTGTCAGCCTGCACAAGGTCGAGCCCGATCATGCCACCACGCACAGCCGACTCCGCTTTTAACGCCGGCTTTTGGGATTCGTTAGCAAGAGCTTCGTATTGCTTCAACGCATCGATTTTCCTTCCTCGCGCTGCCAAAATGGATGCTGCTGTGATTCGTGCGTCCTCGCGATAAGGATTCGGATTTCCGGCCTCTGCAACCTCCACATATATATTAGCGGCCTCTTCCTTGCGACCGAGAGCTTCAAGACAGCGCGCTTCAAAATAGTGCGCGGAAAGCGCCACCGCCGGTTCCTTTGATTTCCCAGCAGAACGGTGGAAGAGCGGAAGAGCTGCAGCATAATCTTTCTGAGTGAACGCCATCTCAGCAAGAGCGTACGCCGCGGGTCCGGCAAATTCGCTGTCGCCGTAGTCGTTGAGCACTTTCTGGAAATTTGTGCGGGCACTCGACGCGCGATTGAGATTTCGATAGCACTCCGCCAGCGAGAAATAGGCGTTCGCCCGACCCGCGCGCCCGGGATAATCGTCGAGATACTTTTGATATTCAGGGGCCGCCAGATCGTAAAGCTTGCGAGTGAACAGGCCGTTCGCGTAATCGAGCTGACGCTGAGCTGCCTCCTGGCCTTCATGCTGTGATGGCTCTGAAGACTCCTCCTTTAAAGAGCGGAGAACCCTGTCGATTGATTCATCTGCAGGGAGAGCGCGCGGAACGGGCGGTTCATCGACGGGACGCGCCCGGCGAACTTCCGGCTCCGATTGAGCAATGGCGATGCCCGCCGTCAATAGCAGCATCGCCAGTCCCAGGAGGCTGGCTGCACAGCGCCTCGTTTTCATTTTGCTGTCGCGAAAGCTACGTTGGTTACCCCTGCCTCGGTGCAAATGTTTAACACGCCGATGATGTTCTTGTAGGCACCAGCTTCATCGCCTCGGATCACTACGGCTTGCTCGGAGTTTAATTGGACCAGGCTTTTCAACAATTCGCTCAGTTCAGCGCCACTCAAGGTGCGGCGGTTCACCACTACATTGCCGTCTGCCTTTACATTAACAACCACGTCCCCAATTGGCGCACTTTTCTCTTTGGCAGCCGATGCTTTCGGCACCTTAACATCGAGCTCATTCTCGGTCCGCGCTGCGTTCCACGTCAGCAGGAAGAAAATCAGCAAGAGCAATAGCACATCAACGAGCGGTGCCAGTTGAATGCCTGGATGATGCAGAGGCGCGTGACCACGCAGATTCATTGGAATAAACAGCTTTACAGTTCTTCCTCGATCAGCACGGGAGTTCGCTGGGGCCTGCCGTACTGCAAGGAAAGCAAGGCCAAAACGTGCGTCGAAGCAGCTTCCAATTCCGAGATCAACTTTTGTGCTCTGCCGCGAAAGAACGCATAGAAAATCATCGCTGGAATGCCGATGGCTAGTCCGGCAGACGTGTTCACCAATGCCTCGCTGATCCCGCGCGACAATGCCACGTAACGCGCGGAACCGATGTCGGCTCCCAACGCGCCAAAGGAATGAATAATTCCAAATACAGTGCCAAGCAGGCCCAGCAGCGGCGCAATCATTCCAATATCCGCGAGGTAAATGACACGATTATTCAGATTGGCTGCGACTCGGGTCCCCTCCGTCTCTGCGATTTCACGAACTAGCTGAAGATCGGCGTTCGGATTTTTGGTCGTGAAATCGAGCACTTTCTGCACGACCCGCGCGATTGCTTCTCCGTGCCGATTGGAAACGGCGAGTAGACCCAGGTAATCGCGTTTACGCAAAAGTGCGTCTGCCGTTGCCATGTAACCGCTCGAAACCACCGCGCCACGGCGGATTGTCATCAAGTAAACCACGACGAGCATAACAAAAAAGATCGACAGCAAAACCAGCGGAATCATTACGGGTCCGGCTTTGAGGAGCGTCTCCAGAATGGTCTGTGACCGCTCAGGCACCAGAGGCGGTGTGGCTGTGGCTTCCTGTGCAATCACAGGAGACGCGCTCGCCAGCGCGGCAAACAGAAGGACCCTAATCTTCATTCCAGAAATTTCGTAATGATATGCAGGGCGATTACCGGATGCAAATGCTCGCACCAGGGGATCAAACACACGCCAGCTCTCCAAGTTGCGAGACACGGCAAACCAAAGCTCAGCGGCGAACCAGGAAAATATGCGCCGGTTGAATGTCGGGATCGAGCTCCACGTAATTGCGGCGGCCACGCCACGTGTAAGTCGTGCTACTCAGCAAATCCTGCACCTGATACACGTCGCTCTCCATTTGCCCGAAGTTCTCAATCGGAACATAAACAAATGAATTTTGTTTGCGATGCGCATCAAGATTCACTACGACGAGAATGATGTTATCGCGCGCGGCGGTCATCTTGCTGTAAAACAGAATGGCATCGTTCTCGGCGTCGTGGAACCGCAAGTTCGTGTAAAGCTGAAGGGCGCGGTTTTCCCTTCGGATTTTGTTTAGTCGCGCGATCCAGTCCTTGATGTTTCCCGGCGCATTCCAATCGCGCTCCTTGTAGTGATATTTTTCTGAGTCGAGATACTCCTCGCGGCCCGGCAATGCTTCGTTCTCGCATAGCTCGTATCCGCTGTAGATACCGTAAAGAGGCGAAAGCGTCGCGGCCAGTGCAACCCGAATCATGAATGCGGGCCGCCCGCCATCCTGAAGCACAAACGGCAGGATATCGGGCGTGTTTGGCCAAAGGTTTGGGCGAAAATATTCGCTCATTTCGGTTTGAGTCAGCTCCGTGAAATATTCAATGAACTCTCGCTTCGAATTTCGCCAGGTGAAATACGTATAACTCTGGTTGAAACCGGCTTTGGCCAGCGCCTTCATCATCTTTGGCCTCGTGAACGCTTCGGAAAGAAAAATTGTGTCGGGATATTTCTCGCGCACGCCTTTGATCAAATACTCCCAGAAAGCGACTGGTTTGGTGTGTGGATTGTCCACACGAAAGATGCGTACCCCACGCTCGGCCCAAAATAAGACGATGCTCTTCATCTCCGCCCACAGGTCGCGCCAGTCTTCGCAGCGAAAATTCAATGGATAAATATCTTCGTACTTTTTCGGCGGGTTCTCCGCGTATTTGATCGTGCCGTCGGGGCGTTTGTAGAACCAATCGGGATGCTCCTTGACGTAAGGATGATCGGGCGAACAATTGATTGCGAAATCGAGGGCAATTTCCATTCCCCGCTTTCGCACCTCTTTCTGCAGCCAATCAAAATCTTCCAGCGTCCCGAGTGCAGGCTCGACTGCCTTGTGTCCGCCAGCCTCGCTGCCGATCGCCCATGGAACGCCAGGATCGCCCGGCTCGCACGTGATCGAGTTGTTCCGGCCTTTGCGATTCGTGTGACCGATGGGATGAATCGGCGGGAAATAAATGACGTCGAAACCCATTGCCTTTGCGTCGTCCACCCGAGGTAAACAATCACGAAACGTCGATCCGCGATCGCCCCGGCCTTCAGCCGAGCGCGGAAAAAATTCGTACCACGCTCCGATTAATGCTGCCGGCCGATCCACAACAACACTGGGAGGAGGATCGTACTGCGTCGCACCTGACCGATCGGGATAAGTTGCCATTAGCACCTCGAGCTCGCCTGATTGGGCGATTGCGTGAATTTCTGAATTCGCACCGGTCGAAATTTGCCGGGACAACTCCAGCAACCGCTTGCGATCAGCTCGATCGCGCGCGCGTTTGGCGGCAGCTTCCACCAAAGCCGCGCCTTCGAGCGCTTCACTCCGAAGGTCGGAGATGCCGGCTTCAAATTTCTTTGTGAACTCGACTTGCCAACTGCGAAACGTGTCCGTCCATGCTTCAACCGTGTATTCGTGAATGTCCTCATCGTACAAAGTGCAGACGCCGCGCCATCGATCGTTATCAACGAAATTCATCGGCGTTTCACGCCACGCGCGCTTCCCAAGAACACGCCACTTCAGGATCGCCGCCACGACATCGTGTCCATCCTTGAAAATGTCCGCCTCCACAACCAGGTCTTCGCCAACGATGCGCTTTACCGGGTAGCGGCCGCCATCAATCAGCGGCTGCAAATTCTCGATGACAACGGAAGGAAAAGCCCGAGCCATGGGCCATCAATCAACCGAGATTCGCGGAGAGCGAAAGAACAAATCAATCAGATAGTCGGGCGATTTGTTAAGAGCGCGACCGCTGGGCGCGCCAAAGGGGAGACGGACGGCCCGCGGTCCGTCGCTACCATTTATCAGATCGCCTACGCCCCGAAATGAAATGCGCACTCGTATAGCCCCGAATTGCGCATCATTTGCCGGCGCACCTTCGTGCGCAACACTGCTTCGAACATGTCCTGTTCCAGCCGGCCTATGATTGGGTAACGATCCACGAGATTCAGAATCGGCGAATGACACTCGAGAATCCTGGGCCCGCCGTCCGTGTGATTGTTAGCGAACTGGGACATGTAGCCCTCTCCATCGCGCACATTGGCCAGCCATTTGGCGCGCTCAGCGACTGTCTCTCCCTTCGCCTTGGCCTTGAGCGCAGCAGTCTTCTTCTCAAAAATACTGTAGAGAAGCTTCTCCGGAGCGTTAGGTCCGTAGATTTCCTCCGCCGATTTCAGCAGGTCGAGAGTAAGCTGATGGCTGTCGGCCTGAAAAAGATCATGACTGCGCCGTGTCAGCCGATAGACCATCTCAGGGCGACCCATCTTCTGCGGTCGCCGCCACGTATCCAGGTAACCGTCGCGTTGGAGGGTGAGACAATGCTGCTTGATGCCCATGTAGCTCATCTTCATTTTCTCGACCAGCTCGTTCACGGACATCCCCCTGGTGCGTTTGAGTGAGTTAATGATTTCAAGTCGTTGAGTGCGGCCAATTTCCGCGATTAAACGTTGGTTCATAAATGACAAAGTGACAGTTGAGTGACAAAAATCGAAGTTGGCGACTTTACACGGCGCAATCTTTATTACGCAAGCTTAAAGTTTAGGCAACCAGCCAAACGAAAAGAAATTACAAAGAGAGTCTCTGCTATTTTGCGATGACAACGTCCGCCGCTTTGGATGGGGCGCGGCAGATCGGCCCACTGGATCGTGACATTGCTGAAGTTCACTGGAATGCCGGCACACATCAGCGGGTCGGGTTTTTATCGCAGACGTGAAAGTGCAGGTGCGGCTCCGTGGAATTGCCAGACGAACCGAGTTTGCCAAACACGTCGCCGGCTTTTACTTCATCGCCGCTGCATTCTCGACTACGCGGAGTTTACCCTGAGCGAGAGAAGCGAGTCGAATGGGCTCCGTTCGAAATGACAAGCAGCGTCAGGAATAGAGATATTCGTCGTGGTACTCGCGCTGCGGCGCGAACTGGACCTGCTCGTTGCCGGTTTCCGGATACTCGAAGATTTTGCCTTCGTAATTCCTGATAACGATTTTCTCATTGTCGTGATAAAGAATGTAACCGGGATTGATAGGCACCTTTCCGCCGCCGCCGGGCGCGTCGATCACGAATTGCGGCACAGCGTAACCGGTAGTGTGACCGCGCAGGCCTTCGATGATCTCAATGCCTTTCGCGACCGAAGTGCGCAGATGCGACGATCCATTGATCAGGTCGCACTGATAAATGTAGTATGGACGCACGCGACACATGAGGAGTTTGTGCACAAGCGTCTTCATAGTTTCCAGATCGTCGTTCACGCCGGCGAGCAAAACGCTTTGGTTTCCGAGCGGGATACCCGCGTTGGCCAGGCGCTCCAGCGCCTGCTTCACCTCAATCGTCAGCTCGCGCGGATGATTCACGTGCACACTCATCCAAAGCGGATGATATTTCGCCAGTATCGCACACAGCTCAGGTGTGATGCGTTGCGGCAGGAAAATCGGAACGCGCGTGCCGATGCGGAGAAACTCAATGTGCGGAATCGACCGCAATCGTGAAAGCAGCTTGTCGAGCCTATCATCACTAAAAATGAGGGCGTCGCCGCCGCTCAATAGGACATCGCGCACCTCGGTGTGCGCTTCGAGATAACGAAACGCTTCCTCGAAATTTGTGTGCAATTCCTGCTCGCCCACACCGCTGACGACACGGCTGCGAGTGCAATAGCGGCAATAACTGGCGCAACGATCCGTTACTAAAAACAGGACGCGGTCCGGATAACGATGTACCAATCCCGGCACAGGCATGTGCGAATCTTCGCCGCACGGATCGGCCATATCGTACGGGGATGTCCAGGTCTCCTCGATCCGCGGAATGACCTGACGCCGGATTGGATCCTCGGGATTGTCCCGCGGCACGAGATTAAAAAAGTGTGGCGTGACCGCGAGCGCGAGTTTGTCGCCTGAGAGCAAAACGCCGCTTCGCTCCTCGTCACTCAATTCCAGGTGTTTTTCAAGTTGAGCCAGGGAGGTGACCCTGTTCTTGAGCTGCCATTTCCAATCGTTCCAGAGTTCCTGACTTGCCTCTGACCAATACCCCGGCGAGTGCGAGATGAACTTTTTCCCGTCCCATTTTTCTGATGCAGAGATGATCATTTTCAATTGTGGACGAAAAAGTTAAGACCCTTAAATATCGTGTCAATGCAGGCACTTAGTCGTGCGCTACGCACATCAATGATCGTCCTGGCAATCGTCGACAGCAGAGGAAAAGAAGCTGACTATTTGCCGCCGAGCACGCTTAGCTCCCACCGGTAACCGTCGGGATCATGGAACCAAAGGCCGATGTTTTTCGATCCCGGGGCTTCCGGACCGATTTCATCGCCCGGATCCTCAATGTCAGCATCGACGCGCTTCAAATGCTCAAGCGCCTTCCGCAATGTCGCCATGTTCGGCAGGTGAAACGACATGTGATCAATCGTTTCCGGTGAAGGCTTTCCTTTAAACAGCGCGATCGTGACATTGTCGTTGCCAACCGCGACTCCGTTTTCGTAATCGAATTCTTTGCGCAATCCCAGCGCGCGCTGGAACCATTGCGAGCTTTTCTGCGGATCGCGTACAGCCAGCCCAAAGTGACCAACTTCCCCGAGGGTGAATGGCACTTTCATATGAAGGCGTTGAATCCTTGAATCTCTAAATCAATCGATCTCCGCTGGTTCGGAGCCGTTTCGAGAAATGAGCGGCTCCATGAAGTGCCGGTTGAAATCTGTCAGTGCATCGCGTGGCGTCTCTCCTAATCCACTGGCGCCCCGTCGCACTTCTGGTCCGACAAAGGCCAGCCAGATGTCTCCCACCATTCCCATTCTTGGACGCAAGCGCGCGGCCGGGCTGAGCGGATGATTTTCGAGAAAATCCTCTACGTCTTCCTTTATCACCGCCGGCAGTTCTTCGATTGCGAGTGAGACCACATCCAAGAAACGTGCGTGACGAACACAGTGGACGTAGAGGGCGCGCGTGATTCATGCTTCGACCTCGGTCGTCAAAACTTTCAGCAACGCGCCACGCTCACGTCGCCATCTGCAGCGCAGCAAATGATCCTACTCGCGTCCCCAAACCATGGCGACGGAAGTCGTGAGGCTGCCGCCCATGTTGAACGTGAGGAATTTTTTTGCGTTCTCGATCTGGCGAGCGCCGGCCTGTTCCGTCAGCTGTTGATACGCTTCGAAAACCTGGCGAACGCCTGTCGCTCCGACCGGGTGACCGTCCGCGATCAAGCCGCCGCCTGCGTTCACCGGAATTTGGAAGGGTCCTTTGAATTTCTCCGAGCGCACCTGTGGCAGCGCTGTCGCGCCACTTTTCACAAGCTCGACGCCCTTGCCCGACTCGGCGAGCCCGAGAATTTCGTAGGCAACAATTTCTGTGATGGAAAAGCAATCGTGCACCTCGGCGCCCTGCAGGTCGCGCGGCGTTAGATTAGCCATGTGGAAAGCTTTCTCGGCCGCTTTACGCGCAATTGAAAACGCTGGCGCATCCTTTTTGTCCAGCGGCAGATAATCGGTGGTGTGACCGTAGCCGAGCAGTCGGGCGGTCTTGCTCCGGTCGCCGCCGATCTTGTCCAGATACCTTCCGGAAACGAGAACAACCGACGCCGCGCCGTCAGTGATCTGGGAACAATCGGAAACTTTGAGCGGCGGCGCGACGCTCGGGTTCTTGTCGGAGACTTGCGATGCGCAATCGAGCGTAAGATCGGCATCGCGCATCTGTGCCAGCGGATTCAACTTGGCGTGCGCATAATTTTTCCATGCGACCAACGCCAGATCTGCCTCGGTCGCGCCGTATTTCTCGATATAAATCTGCGCGATCCGCCCGAACAACTTAGGGAACATGAAGTCGCCGTACTCCGGCTTTTCATTGTGGTAATCGGCAGCTGCTCCGAGCACATCAGACCCGTCAAGCGACGACATCGTCTTCTGCTGTTCCGCGCCAACGACCAGTACCACGTCATAAAACCCGCCTATGATCCATTCTGCGCCGAGCAACACAGACAACGCGCCAGACGCGCAAGCCGCTTCGGTGTGCATCGTTGGGATTCCGCGCAATTTCGGATCGATTTCAGGAATGAAAGCTCCAAGCTGCAATTGCTTGGTGAACTGACCCGCGTTGAAATTGCCAACCGCGCCCGCCTGAATTTCACCTGGATCGATCTTTGCGTCGTCGATCGCTTTTCTGCCGGCCTCGATGATGATGTGCCGGATCGTTTTTCCTTCCTTCTTCAGGTTGCGCTTAAAATCGGTGCGGCCGCCGCCGAGAATATAAACTGACTCGCTCATACTTTATCTTAGCCTATTTCTTCGACGAGTCATCCTGAGCGAAGTCAAAGGAGCCCGTGTAGATTAGCTTTCGGTTTCGCAACGGGATTCCTCAACTTCGTTCGGAACGACGGCGTTTTTCAGTTTAACCGCCGAAGGCATTGATCCCCGTGATGTCGCGGCCGACGACCAATGTGTGGATGTCGTGTGTGCCTTCGTACGTTGAGACGGTCTCAAGATTCATGACATGGCGAATCACGGGGTAGCTATCCGTGATGCCTGCGGCGCCAAGGATGTCGCGTGCCTTGCGGGCACATTCCAGCGCCATCCAAACGTTGTTTCGTTTCGCCAGCGAAATCTGTGCGGGACGCGCCGAGCCCATCTCCATCATGCGTGTGAGACGCAACGCCAATAATTGCGCCTTGGTAATCTCCTGCGCCATCCAAACAAGCTTTTGTTGCACTAATTGGAAGCCGGCAATAGGGCGGCCAAATTGTTCGCGAGATTTGGAGTAAGCCAGCGCCGTTTCGTAGCAGTCAATGGCCGCGCCAATCACACCCCATGCAATACCGGCACGCGCGTGCGAAAGGCAGGACAGCGGCGCACCGAGTCCGGACGCCTTGGGCAAACGATTCTCGGCAGGTATCCGGCAGTTCTCGAACCAGCATTCCGATGTGCGCGACATGCGCAGACTAAACTTTCCCTCGATGTCCTGTGCGCGAAACCCGGGCGCGTCCTTTTCTACGACAAATCCGCCCACACGCCCATCGTCATCCTTTGCCCAAACAACTTTAATATCCGCAATCGAAGCGTTGCCGATCCAGCACTTGCTGCCGTTCAAAATGTAATGATCACCTTCGCGTCTTGGCGCGGGTTTCCATTCCGCCGGGATCTGAACCGTGTCCGTGTTCTGTCAGCGCAAAACAGCCGATAAGCTTGCCCGAGACCAAACCCGGCAGCCAACGCACCTGTTGTTCTGGTGTGGCAAAAGAATGAATGGCATGTGTGACCAGCGGGCCCTGAACTGAGGCCAGCGACCTCAAACCCGAATCGGCACGTTCGAGTTCCTGCATAATGAGGCCGTACGCCGTGTAGCTAAGACCAGCGTAGCCGTCTCCTTTCAAATAAGGCGCATAGAAGCCCAACGCGCCCATGCGCGGTATGAGATGTTCCGGAAACTTGCCTGCGCGGTGGCACGGAACAATCTCGAACATGACTTCCTCCTGCACGAAACGTCTGGCCCGATCGCGCGCTGCGCGTTCTTCCTCTGTGAGAAGCTCTTCGATGTTGTAGTAATCCAGCGAGGTAATGTCAGTGGGAGACCCGGAGTCATGCGCGCAAGTTTAACGAGCACCCGACGCGAAGACAACGCTCGATCAGCGCATCTGTCGTCTCATGTCGAGCGAAGTCGAGACATCTCTCGACGCTTCTGAAGAAGTAAGAGATCTGATTCGCTCACTTTCCGTTCGCTCAGCTTTCGGACTCCCCCGTCTATGTCGCGACTTACCAGTCGCTCCCATTCTCGACTGCGTTCCGCTGCGCTTCACTTCGCTCGGAATGACAGGCGGGAACCGCACGAAATTCTGCTCGGCGTTCGACTACGTCTATTTGTTGTTGGTAAACCCGCGGCTTTCCAGGCTTTAAATCTGCCGGCCATGGAGCGCACGTTTTTGTAGCCCATTTTTTGCAGGCTTTCGGCCGCGAGCGCGGACCGTCCGCCTCCACCGCAATGACAAACAATCATTGCGTTTTTGTCAGGGACTTTCTCTTCGATATCGAGCTCGATCGTTCCGCGACTCATGTGAGTCGCATCAGGAATATGTTCCTCCTCCCATTCGTCTTTCTCACGAACATCGACAATGACCGCTTCGGCGCTCTTTGACTTCGCTGCGGCTTCCGTTGGGGAAATTTCCGTGATCTTCTTCTTCGCCTCTGCAACCAATTTTTCAAAACCAGACAGCATCACTGGGAAAATAAGGCACACGAAAAAAATCAGCCAGGAGCGTGACGTGCGGCGTTCGCACCCTACCCAATTATTTTGTGTCAGCGCCGCACTGTGCTCACTCGTAACGCAGTGCTTCGATGGGATCGAGTGCAGCGGCTTTGCGCGCCGGGTAAAACCCAAAGAAAATTCCAACTGCAGCGCTAAATAAAAATGCAATCGCAATCGAACTAATTGAAATCAGCGTCGGCCAATTCGCATAAGCGGACAAAATCTTCGAGGCGCCAATACCACAAACAATTCCAATCAACCCGCCGACCGAACTGAGCGTCACAGCTTCGATCAAGAATTGGGTGAGAGTGTCGGTGCCGTGCGCGCCCACGGCTATGCGCACGCCGATTTCGCGTGTACGCTCCGTAACACTCAGCAGCATGATGTTCATTATACGTCCCGCTCGCCCGTCGCGGTAACAGCCTGGGTAATGGGGCCGCGCGTGATAGTTGCAGTCTGATAATTTGCAGCACCTCTCTGGCGGCACTGCCGAACCAGCGATAACCAGCAGTCCTATAATGACGGCAATCCAAAGGACAAAACGTTTCACTCGAGCGATGGTTGACTGCGCTTGTAAGTAAGAGACAGCAGAATGATGCGGCGTTACATCCAAATCTATTCCATCATGCTGCGTAACTCGCTCATCCGCGAGCTGAGTTTCAAGGCGAACTTCCTGTTATGGATGGTCGTGGAGGTCCTATGGTTCTGCGGGCAAATTGTTTTTTTCAGCATCATCTTCGGCAATGTTGATCGTATTGGTGATTGGACAAAGTGGGAGGTCGTGCTGCTCATCGGCACACACCAAATGATTGCCCAGCTTTTTCAGGCATTCTTTTTTGTTAACGTCGCGAACATTCCGGAACTCGTGCGCACGGGAAAATTGGATTCCTTGCTGGTTCTACCGATTGACAGCCAATTTGCGGTTTCTACGAAACAGTTCGGCCTCGACAGTGTCGTCAACGCCGCACTGGGCGGCTTAGTGGTTTGCGTAGCGCTTTCGCGTCTTAATATCGTGCCGAATTTGACGTCGGTTTGCCTTTATCTGATTGCCATCGGCTTTGGTATCGCCGTGCACTATTCCATCATGCTTGGGCTGGCCGGGGCCAGTTTCTGGATCGTCCGTGCCCAGGGACTCGTCTACGGTTATTTTAATTTCCTGAACATCGCCCGTTATCCCGACGCTATCTTCCCATGGCTGTTTCGCGTAATTTTCGGCTGGATTATCCCGGTCGTCATTATTGCAAACATTCCCGCCCGTCTGTTAATCAAGTCGCTCGGGCAGCCCTGGCTGTTAATGCTGCATCTTGTCGCTGCCTCGACTATTGTTTTCCTCCTGTCGCGCGGCTTTTGGAAATTTGGCCTTCGGCACTACTCAAGCGCGAGTTCGTAGGTTCGATTAGAAGTTTTTCCTAGGTATCGATGCACTCCGGGTCGCGGTGAACTTTTTGACCGAATCCGCTTGCGCGATCCGGGAAATGTTCTTAATTAAGCGTCCGTTTTTCCCGCCCTGCCGATTTAGGAAGTGCCCTGCTATGGCAAAACAAACTAAAAAGAAGAGTTCTGCAAAAAGGCCCGCTGCGAGTAAGGCTCGACCAGCACGCAAAACGACTGTCAAAAGGCCGGTCTCGAAAAAGGTCTCGCGGACCGCGAAAACCGCCAAGCGCGGACCCTCAAAATCTAGAAAAGAAACGACTGAGTCTCCTGCCGTCCTATTGGGTATGAATCATCGCGAGAAAAGACTCGATCCCTTTGTACGCCAGCAGAAAGAAAAACTCCTTCAGCTTCGAGACGCCATGGTCGATTCCATGGCTGGCGTTGCCCAGGACACTCTGCGGTCGCGGGCCGAAGGCAGCGAGGCTTCTGCTTTTGGAATGCATCAGGCCGACGCCGGATCGGATGCTTACGATCGCGATTTCGCACTAAGCTTGCTTTCGCAGGAACAGGACGCGCTTTACGAAATCGATCAGGCGCTCAAGCGCATTGAGCTGGGAACCTACGGGAAGTGCGAAATGTCAGGCAAACAAATCCCGCGCGCACGGCTTGAAGCGATTCCGTTTGCGCGTTTCACCGTTGAGTGCCAGTCGCAACTGGAAAAGCAAAACAAAGCGTCGCGGGTGCGCCAGTCGGTCACCTCTCTGTTCGGCTTGACCGAGGAGGAAGGCGGCGAGGCCGAAGAGGAAGAAGTTGCGCCGGCGGAAGTGAAGGAGTAACGACAATGGCGCAGGAAATTGTAACGCTGGAATGCACCCAGGCCAAAGCGTTGGGTAAACCTGCCTCGCGTTACATGACCACGCGGAACAAGAAAAGTCCGCGCACACCTAATCGGCTTGAGAAAAAGAAATACAATCCGTTCCTAAGACGGCACACGTTGCACCGCGAAACAAAATGATGGGCCCTAAAACCGCCAAACGCCGTTCCGCCTTTCGCCGGGCGAATCGCGCCATGCCGCGTCGGCGGATCGATATTGCCATCGAGGCAATCGACTACAAAAATCCGGATCTCCTGAAAAAATTCGTGACGGAAAGTGGCAAGATTCTACCCCGCCGCATCACCGGCATGCCCGCGCACCTGCATCGCAGAATCACGCGTGAGATCAAACGCAGCCGATCGGTGCTCATGATGAAATAAGGCGCCCATTTCGCGCCTTCCTGCAGCCGCGTTGCTATAAGACGCGCCTCCCACGTGCTGCAAATGGCCCAACGTCACGCTTCGCACAGACAAGCGGCTACAGCTTAGGCTCTTCGCGTCTTTTCGCCCTGCTCAATCAGTTTCCAGAATTCGCGAGTCTCGCCCAGCTGGGCATCTTCGGACACCGGCAGTTTGCTGCGGAAAAGAAAATCCCGAAACGTATTCTTGTGTAAAACGCGATGGACCCTGATGCCTTCGTCGGTCTTTGCAAAGTAAATCCGGTAATCTTTCGCACGATAGCGATATAGCTTTTTCCCTTCGCGCTGGATCACCCCAAACTGTTCCGAATCGAGGTGGTCGAGATCCTCGGGCAAAATTTGGAACTCCGCGAGCAGCTCAAGCTGCAATTTCTTCGGAAGCGCCGAGATCTCGGACGCGCTCAATTCATTGAAGATGATCTGGAACATCATGCTCGTTAAACCGTTGAAACGTTAAAGGGTTGAAGCGGTCTGACGGTTCAGCACTTCAACGTCGCTCAAACATAAACCCGCCGCACGCGCGCGCCAATTCGTGTCGTAATTTCCCACGGGATCGTCCCAGCCGCCTTTGCGAGTTCCGCGCACGAGATTTCATCGTTCCCGTCGCGTCCCATCAAAACAACTTCGTCGCCCACTTGCACGTTATCGATCTTGCTAACATCGACCATCATCAAATCCATCGTCACACGGCCGAGAACGGCGCAACGTTGCCCACGAACCAGGACAGCGGCGTCACGATTAGAAAGGTGCCATGGATATCCATCGGCGTAACCAGCTGACAACGTTGCGACCCGCATTTCCCGAGGAGTAATAAACGTGCGGCCGTAACTGATCGAACTCCCCTTCGGCATATCGCGCACCAACGAAATTCGCGTTTTCCATGTCATGGCCGGTTTAAGAAGTTCCTGAAATTCCGGGAGCGGTGAAATCCCGTAAAGAACGATTCCGGCGCGTACAATGTCGAAGAGTCCTGCGGGCTCAGCGAAAGCGAGAACCCCCGCGCTTTGGAGGACATGCGCTTTGTAATCGATCGGAAGGGCGGCGCGAAATTGCTTCATGATTTCACCAAAGCGCAAAAGCTGATCACGCGTGTAGCCCGCATCCTCGCCAGACACTGGCAAATGGGTAGAAACGCTGTGAATCCTGATATTCGGAAATGTGGAGATCTTCTTGAGAACGTCCAAAGCTTGGTCCTCCATGACTCCCATGCGGCCCATCCCTGTATCGATCTTGAAATTGACGGACACGGGCGAGCGGAGGGCGACCCGATTGAAATCTTCTGCTTCCTCGAGTGCGGAAATTGTGGGAATGAAACCGCGCTCGGCGATTGTCGATCTTTCGCCCGGCACAGCGGGGCCGAGAATGATGATCGGATGGTAAAAGGATTCACGCAGCGCCAGTGCCTCTTCCAGATTTGCCACGCCAAAAAGTTGCGCTTCACCTGCGAGCGCTTCCGCTACGCCCATCAAACCATGCCCATAAGCGTTCGCTTTGACGACGGCGAGCACCTCGGCGGAACCGACGCGTTCGCGCACGATTATGGCGTTGTGACGCAATGCGCTCCGATCGATTTCGGTCCAACAACGATAAATTCCCTTCATTTCGGCGTGGTGACATGCGGCTCGCGCAAGTAAATCGGTTCGAGCGGTGGCAAAGAAAAGCTGTGCTGCGGTTCTCGCGCAAGTCTGGCGAGCACAAGGGCCGACGGGAAACGAACTACGGCGCCCTCAAATTGCGGGAGCGAATCCGAGGTAAAGAGTGGCATTACCTTCTCAACCGCGTTGAGTTTCGGTTTCAGTTCGGACTCTGAGAAAAGCGTTGGGCCTTCGATCAGGTTGTTTGTGCGGATGCGCGCAAAGAAAAAAGATTTCCTGCGGGCATCTCCGATCACGCAGTATTCGTGTGGGTCGCAGTGCATTGCGGAGACCGATGGAAAACCGATCAGGTGCGCATCAGAAGAAAACTGCATTCCGATTGCGGCCGAGATTGCGATGCGCGTCCCCGCGTACGAGCCAGGGCCAAGCCCGACGATGATTGTGTCTGGAGCGCCAAATTTTTCCGTTACAGCAGCGAGATTCTCAAAAAAAACAGCGGAATTTTTTCGATCGTTCGGCCACTCCAGCATAAGATCGTTATCACCTTCATCCAACCACGCCAGACTGCCGCGCGCTGTGGAAAGTTCCAGCGCAAGAATTTTCACGTTCCCTGCAAAGTAATAGCGCGCTGATTCTCGGATTTTATCTCAAATAGAATCCAGCGCGCTTGTTCAGGAATGCATTTCGCGAAGCGATCAGCCCATTCGATCACCGAAACTCCATCGCCAAAAAAATAATCGTCGAGGCCAAGCCGCGCGAAGCACTGGTGACTCTCCACGCGAAAGAAATCAAAATGATAAACTGGCAAACGCCCATCTCGGTATTCATGCACAATCGTAAACGTAGGGCTGGCAACGGCAGCCTTGCTTCCCATGCCGGCCACGAAGCCTTTCGTAAATAAAGTTTTGCCGCTCCCCAGTTCGCCCTGCAAGGCTAAAACCGATCCCACTCCCACATCCTCTGCAAGTCGTCGCCCCAGTGCTTCAGTCGCAGCCGGACTGTTGGAAATGAACGTAGCCACGCTGTAGAAGTTGGTTGTTTTTACGTGATAGTTGAGAGAGGGAACCAATTCGAGTGAGCGGTAACTTCGGGAATTTCTTTCGCCAATCTCGCTCCAGACGGTTTCTGTCATGCGGCGGAATGGCGAACAGCAATTCGTAGTCTTCGCCCTTTGAAATTGCGTCGTCAATATTCGCGCCATGGGTAAGCGGCAGATTGTCCGTCTCGACGGTAAATCCAACTCCGCTGGCGCCTGCAAGTCGTGGAAGATCGGCTCCCAATCCATCGCTTAAATCCATCATCGCATGGATAGAGAAGTTTTTTGTGAGCCACCGGGATTCCGCAATTCGTGGAACGAATTGCAAATGCTTTTGTTTCATGGCGCCACCCAATCGACCAGTGACAAAAAGATCATCGCCTACCTTGCCGCCTCCGCGCGATACACAGCGGTCTCTTTCGACAAAGCCGACCGCGCTAACCGAAATCGCCACGGGACCGGGTGTGCTGCTCGTTTCGCCGCCGACTATGCTGACTTTGAACCGTTTCGCTGCCTGGCGCAGTCCGCGATAGAGCTCCTCCACCCAGTCAACCCTCGTTTGTTTAGAAGCAATGAGAGTGATCAGGGAAAATTGAGGCACGGCCGATGTTGCCGCAAAATCGCTGAGCGGACGCATCATCGCTTTCCAGCCGACATCGCGAGCCTTCGCCGTTGCCAGGAAATGTACGCCTGCGACAACGCAATCGGTTTTGAGCACAAGAAAACTGCGGCGATCGCGGGTTTTCACCACGGCGCAATCATCACCCGGGCCGCGGACGACGGATTTTGCGAGGGGAAGATCAGGCAAAAGCTGGCCGAGCAGCTGGTCTTCTCCGATCTCGCGCAGTTTCATGTCCGTTCTTAGCGCCAGTGGCGCTATCTCAGTTTGAGCATGCGGTGTTGCCACAGGCTATAATAAATCTGTACCTTTGGCGCCGGCCTTGCGAAGGCTCATGGAGAAAAGATTTCCGGAAATGCGAGGGCGGTGAGAGTTAACGAGTTGAAGAGCGAATGCATCGTCATGGCGACCAGAATGGAACCGCTCCACTCGTATGCAATCGCGAAACAACTTCCCAACACAAATAATGGCGCAAATGAGGGTAAATGGGCGTGCGCCGCGGCGAATAGCAGCGCGCTGAATATGACGCCCAGCAGGCGGCCGAAATAGCGCTTGAGTACACCGTAAATAAAAAATCGAAAAAGAAATTCCTCGATTACCGGCGCGACTGCAACGGCGAAAACGATAATCATCATGCGCTGCTCAATCGTGCGCGATCCGCTGAAAAACTCGACTATGTTTTGCCTGCTCGAGCCGTCCTCGAAAAGCCGCTGCGTAATTGCGTCTGACAACAAAATCAATGGATACGCAAAAAAAAGCAGGATTGCTCCGGTGCTCAGGGTCCGGATAAAGCTTAGCCTGAAAAATCCGCCTAACGAGCCAACGTCAAATCCGCGGAACTGGAGAAAAGTGAGTATGACGAGCACCACGCAACCAGTAAGAAGAAAATTTGCGAGAAGATTGCGCGCGCTGAACTGGATCGAGGGCTGCGAAACAGATGTGCCAATGGTCAGAAAAAGAAAAAAAATCAACAGCGCAGCCAGTACTGCCTCGGGCAGTCCAAAGCTTCGCGTCGCCGGCCTGTCACCAAAGGCGTTCCGGGTTCGCGCGCTGATCTGATAAGCCAGCGAAAAATAGACATACAGGCTGGCAAGAAGATAAAGAAGAGAGAGAAGAAGGCCTAAGAGAGGTCCGGGAACGGCTCCTAATGCCGCGAAGAGGCTGCCGGATCGCATGGCGTCCTGGAATCCCTAGCGAACTGACAAACACTCGCGCGTCTCCCTTTTGCCCGTAGTCATGCTCTTGCAGCACAAGGCTCGAGCATGAGCAGGAGTAAGAAACGAGAGAGAGTCACTGTATTTGCACATCTTCACGGCGCGTAATAGCTCGGCAGGAAATATGCGCGCCCACTTTCCAATTGCGGAACGAGTTGCCTCGGGAGTGTGAGTTCAATTTTTGATTCGGTCTCTCCGAATATCCGCAAGAAGCGGCTCAGACTAAAAGGCGGGCCGTATTTGACGACTTTGGCGTCCGGCGCGTTTCCCAGTTCTTTCGCCTTGTCGAATGCGTCGTCCAACTCACCAAGGCCATCGATCAGCTTGTGCTCGAATGCGTCCTTGCCCGACAGAATTCGTCCGTCGGCAATTGTATTGCGCAGAAGATCTGCCGGAAGATTCCTTTCTTTCGCAACGATGCCGAGAAATTTGTCATAAGTCTTCATGATAAAGCTCTGCACCAGTTCGCGTTCCTCCGGCGTGATTGGTCGTGCGCCATTCAACATGTCCTTGAACTTGCCGCTTTTGAAAACCACGGAGGCGAGTCCGACCTTGTTAAACAGCTGCTCGTAATTCAGCGTTTGAATGATCACGCCGATACTGCCGGTGATGGTCGTTTCGCTTGCCATTAAAAATTTGCCGCCGCACGAAACGTAATAACCACCGGATGCCGCCAGTGAATCCATGTAAACAACTACTGGTTTCTTTGCCCGCACTTTGACCAAAGCGCTGTAGATCGCGTCGGAAGCGGTCACCTCGCCGCCGGGAGAATCGATTTCAAGCACGATGGCTTTGACGCGACTGTCATCGCGAGCCTGTTGCAGGGCCGCGCGCATGTCATCGACCATTGAATCAGTAACCGTGCCGGGAAGCGAAGAACTGATCAGACCGCGCATGGTGATGACCGCGATCTTGTCTGTGCTCGCGCGTGCCCCCCGCTGAAGCAGGATTTCGCGGAAGCGCGGGATTGCCTCGGGTTCGCGCATCCCGCCCAGGCGCTGAAACGCTGCGGCCACTAACATTAGATTAACGAACAGACTGGCACAAAGCGCGACGAACAAGAAGATGCTAAGACAACCAAGCTTGCGATTCGCCGCCATGACAGAACGAAACTGGCGGAGAACCGATGCGCACACAAGAGGTTTTCGCTCGCGTGAGTGTTCCGCAGCTCGCGCCACGACGATTCTGATGCCCTGGTCCTTCGGCACGCCCGGCGGTCGCGCCCTACCAAATCACTCCAAGTTGAGGCTACATACGCGCTATAGCGTCTTCAAATATTCGAGCAGTTTCTCCTTGTCCTGGTTCGACAATTGAGTGCCATAGGTGTGACCTTTGTTGCCGTTACCTTTTTCTCGCGTGTCGAAAAGGAAATAAGGTTGCGTCAATTCGCCCGTTGGCCCTGTTGGGTGAGGTGGCGGCTCCTTAAATCCAACTTTCACCGGGTCGAAAACATCGTAACCGCGATGAAACGTCTGCGGGCGCTCGGTAGCCGAATTTAACAAGTCGCTTAAAGTCGGCACGGAACCATTGTGGAGGTAAGGTGCGCGCAACCAGATTCCGTCCAACGGCGGTGAAACGTAACCGTATGGGTCTAGCGTTTCTACCATCGGTGGACGATCAATACCCAGTTGTTTGACACGCCGGTTTGCTTCCGCGGCGGCATCTTTCGACCACGAATACATTCGCTCGGGGTCAGTCCCGATCTCGGTGATCGGAATCACCTTGTTTGTAAATTCAGCGCGCGGGTCATGACATGCCGCGCAGTCGCGGATGTAAATCTGCTGACCTTCGTCAGCCAGTTGCGGGTTGATTGGATTTGTTTCGGCAAATGGCCACTTGGGCGGCGGCAGGTTGCTGAGATAATGGTCGAGATCGGCCATCCGCTGTAGAAACCACGGCCGCGCCGGTGCGCCGAGACCCAGCGCAGAATCGATTAAGACTGAGCGCACGGCCGGCGTATCGCCAGTCCAGTTCAATAACATCTGCTTTCCGGCGTTATCCTTTCCGCTGCGGATGCCCAGGTTCCAGATCGAAGGAAAATCGGTTGGCCCAAACGTGTTGTCCTCCGCCATGCTGGTCATGAAATACTTTGTCAGGTTCATGGCATCATCGCGTCCCGGCCCCCAGTCTGGCTTTTGCTTGCCGTTTGTGACGTAGCGTTCCATCCAGGTAAATTGTTTCTCCTGTTGGAGCAGTGCCTTTTTGGTAAACGGAATCAACAGGTAACGATAAATCTGTCGGTCGACGAACGAGAGACCGCCATTGCCATAATTGTTCGCGCTGACCAGGCGGATTTCGTTCATGATAATGTCCGAATTGAAGCGAGGATCGTGTGCTGCTTTGAATAAAAAACGCAGCATGCTTTGGACATTATTGCTATGGCCCGGCCCCGCGACGACGACATGCGGCACTTCGTCCTCGCTCAAACGGTAGGTCGCAGTATGGCACACTGCGCAGTTGTTGGTAATCCGCGCGAAACCGACAACTTTCTTCGAAAAGCCAACCGGAATTTCATGGCCTTCTTCCCAAACTATCCCAAACGATTTGTAGCCGCCCGGACCGGGCATGAGGTCTGGAAACACACGCGGCAAGACCATCCAGAGATAATACGGAATGCCGCGGTCGCCCTCCGCACCGAGCGAGCCGTATTTGAAATGTTCCTCTTCATTCGCGAACACTTCCTTCTCTTCACGGAAAAATTTTGTCCACGCAACGAAAGCGCCAAGCGCGAGCAAGATCACAGTCACCGTCGCAGAGACCCAAATGATACGTTTTGTTTTTGGTTGCAGGCTCATAAGTTTGGCGATCGGGCCTTGATCAAAATGTTTTCAGATATTCGACGATCGCGTCTTTTTCCTGGGCAGACAGCATCGTTCCATAGGCCGGTCCTTCGTGGCCGACATTTGAATTGCCTTCATTGCGATCACGCGGGGTCAATCCCCCCGATTTAATTTGCGTGTCGAACCTGAAATATTTCCTTGGATTTTCGGAGTCCTCCTTGCTGCGGCCCTCCTCATCGAATCGACTTACGTCCGACACAAATCCGACCTTCACCGGGTCGAGGACATCGTATCCTCGATAAAAAACGGTGGGCCGTTCGGCGCTAGTATTTAGAAGATCACGCAACGTCGGTACCGAACCATTATGTAGGTACGGCGCCCGCAACCAGACGCCGTCCAGGGGCAAATTGACATAGCCAAAAGTTTTCCGGAAATGACTGAACCGCCACGGGTAACCGGCATAAAGCGTGTTCTGCACCACAGCTAATTGTTCTGTATACGAATCAAGCCGGTGACGATCGGTTCCGATTTTGTCGATCGGCATTATGTCGCCGACGTACTCACCGTTGAAATCCCGGCCATTGCGGCCGTGGCAATTTGCGCAGTATTGCGCGTAGAGTTTCTCGCCCTGCGCGCTGAGTTGCGGGTTAATCGGAAACGGATATTTGGGCGGTTCCTTGTAGAGGAGCCATTGCTCGATGCGCGCCATTTGTTTCAAGTCGATCGTCGGTGGAAATGTGCCGGTGCCGAACGCAGCGCTTTTGTTGCGCTCCTCCATCATGCTGTTATTTCCGTCCCAGTGCGCGTGAATGTTTTTCTCTTTGCGCGGGCCCTGCAGCCAGATCGATGGCAAATCGCAGAGACCAACGAGCTCGCGCGTTTCCAGTTTTTCGAGGGGAAATTCCAGGAGCGTCTTCGCTGGGTTGAACGTGTCAGTGCGACCGGGGCCTGCATCCGGTTCCCAATCGCCGAAACGGAAATGGCCTTTCAACATCAGCAGTCGTTCGCGCATGAAAGGAATGGCGTAATAGCGCAGCAGGAAGCGATTGATCAGATCATATTTTGCACCGATCCCTTCCATCTCGGCGAGGATCCGTGGAGCGTTGAAGCGTTGATCTGATGCGCAGGCAAAAATGAAATGCTCAAACGCCTCAAGATCGACAGTGTTCGACGGCATACCAGTATAGATGGTGCGCGGGCTCTGTGGGGTACCGCGCACAGAACCAGTGTGGCAAATCGCGCAGTTCAAGAAGACGCGATCAACTCCCTGCGTATTGCGGCGTGAAACACCAATCGGCAGGTCTTTACCTGACTCGTAAAGAAAGCCTAACGAGACGTATTCCCTCCCTGGAGTGTACGTTTTCCCGGGCAGGTATTCTGGAAACATTTTGGGCAGCACTTTCCAAATCCAGTAGGGAATGCCTGATTCGCGCTCGCCGCCGGTTGAACCGTACTTGAAGTGTTCTTCAGGGTCCGCGTAGGTGACCGGATCGTCTCGGGTAAAGCGCCAGGCAAGATAGGAAAAGCCAATTGCGAGGAGCGCGACGACTACCAGCAGCACAATCCGCCACTTCCAGTGCCGGCTTTTTGCAGGTGGATCTGGGGCGTCGGCCATGGCCGCAGAATGCGTTTAGCCCGACGCCGGAAACTCGAGAGCGAAATCAATCAATCGCTTTTTGCCCAAATAGACTTTGCCCAGGTAAATGTGCGGCGCGACTTCGCGGATCTCATCGCGGACCCAGTGTGCCAGCAGTGAAGTCTCCGAATAATCGAGAACGATGCACTCCTTGTTGTCCAGCCAGCTGGGACCTTTATAGACCTTTGCAATGATCGCGTTCAGTCCGAAGGGCAAAATCTTGTTTCGCAAAACGCCCCTGGCTGGATCGAAAATTTTTCCCTGCCACGCAAAATGATTTATGAAATTTGCGATGTCCTGCGTGTAGGTTGTTCCCGGTGCAACGATCGCCGTCCCTTTGGCCTCGCCGTTCGGGATTTCGCCGGCAGGACTTTGCGTAAAAAGATTGTCGAGCTGAGCCTGCGACATTTTTAACATTTCAGCAACGGTAACAGCCATGTTCTCTCCTTTCGATGGATTGGGTCTCGATCAAAGCGTCTTCAGATATTCGATTAGCGCGCGTTTATCGTTATCAGGTAAATCCGTGCCAAAGTAATGGCCCTTGTCCTCGACAAAGTCGGGGCACTTGTTCGCCGCGAGCAGTTCGGGGACCGTCTTGATCAATTCGTCCGTAGCTTGTTCCGATGAAAGATTCTGTGTGTGAATCTTCAGCAATGCTTTGGCTATTTTTGTCTGCAAAACAACCAACTGCCCAAAGTCAGGTTCAAGGTTGGCAATCAGGTTGATCGGTGTGTCTTTGGGGATGGGACCAATGTTAATGTAGCCATCCTTATCAGCCAGCGCTTGCAACGGTTTTGGCACAAATTCCTTGCGCAAATGCAGCGCGCACTCATTTTGTGTGCGCCAGATAGAAGCCTTGTTCAGCCGCTTTTCCGGCCATAACAATTTTTCCACCGCATCGTTGAAAGCTTCCATCCGGCCGGCCACCGAAGGGTCGCCAGTGAATTTTCCGAGCATGTTATTATGCAGGAACGGCGCGGAACTCCAAAGACTAACGAGAGACGGAGTCCGATAGTAACCGGGCGCTACATTCTTATCTTTCGGTTTAAATTTGATCGGGTGGGTTTCATCGAATGGATTGAAAAATTCCAACTCATCGACAGGCGAAAGTTCTTTGTAAGTCTGCGATGAAAAGTTGTCCCAGACATGACCGGATTTGGCGTTGGTCGCAAACGCACGAGCGGAGTTCGTCTCAATTTTGGTCAACGGATAACGCTTGTCGTTCGATAGGAAATTGCTTTCCAGGAAATCGGGCGCCATCACGGCTGTCCGGAACCAGGCTTTTCCCTCGCCGGAGCGAGGATCAACATTTGGCGGCGGCTGTTTGCTCGAATGACACGCCGCGCAGCTCTCCGCGAAAACTTCTTTTCCGCGCGTCATCACTGCTGAATCGGTCGTGATATAAGCCTGCCCGCCGGGAGCGTCGGCGAGATGAAACGGCTTTAGGCGGCGGAAAAAGGCGGCTATGTTCGCCAGACGCTCTTCAGTTGCGCGCCAGAAGACCGAATGCTCGCGCGCGTAAGAAATCTCAAATGGTTTTTGCGGAGTCAGCCCGATCAATCGGTTGTGAAGCGTCAACCAGTACTCGGAAAACATGCCGATGTTGACGTAGACGCGGATGGTCGCCCCGGCCACGCCGATGGAGTCTGCGCCGTCCTTCAACACGTGCGGCACTGGCATCTCCTCTTTTTCTCCAGGCAAAGCGAGCGTGCCGCCCGCCATTTTTTCCGGGACCGCGATCCGCTCCCGTTCGGCAAGCAAAAAGATCGGATTGATCGCATTTGGGTTGTTGATGTGATCCGTGGCTATCCGGGAAGTATCGGAAGTGCCGCGCGGCTGCGTCGCCAGCATCTCATAAAAGAATCCGCCTTTTTCGACGTTACAGGCGAAGACTTTTCCTTCGTTGATGTACTGATTGCCAATGGCCGACGCGAGATTTTCCCAGCGCGGATTTTCCGCATCGGCCGGCGGATTGTCTGGATACGGCGCGATGTGACAGGCGCCGCAGGCGACACCGACGCGGTACGGACGGACCAGCTTGTTATCGTTGTAATAGCTCGCATCGTTCATGAAACGATCGCCGTCCCATTTTTTGCGCGCCTCTTCGCTGAAGTCGGGATTTGGAAAGATCCGGAAGCCAAGGATCCCGGATGGTTTGCCGTAAACCGTCTCGTCGATGCCTGGCGGTTCGGGCTCCACTTGCTCATCGAGCCACAGGCCGAATTCATCCGGCTTGGTCGCGGCGCGAAATCCGGGCTCATTGACCAAGCCCAAAGTTTTGAAACGCTCACCGCGCGGATATTTGCGGTTATCCAGCATCTTCAAGAGATCCATTAACCCATAGCTGTCCTGGGCTGCACGATTCCAAAAATGCTGATTGCCCGCGCTCCAGAGATTCCAGGTATTGCGACCCATGACTTCCTCGGGCGAAAGATGAATGCCGCCATCCATCGGTTTAAAAATGTCCGCGGTGATTTGCGGAAAATCGGCAGTCGTTTTTCCAGCCGCTTTGGCTTCATCGGTTGGCTCTTTTTTTTCGCACCCGGAAAACGTCAGAAACAGGCAGGTGCCAAGCCAGATTCCGGCCGGGGTTAGACGGAGAAGATCGCGTTTGGCTTGGAGGAACGCCTGCACCGAGGCAACATTGATATCTCTCCGACGAACCGTGAGGCAAGAACAATTCTGAGACGCCAGAACGGAAGTCAGGCTGGCTGGCCGACTCCAGCCCGGCAAAATTATTCGACGAATTCCACTTCGATAGGCGCGTCGGTGTAACCTTTGTTGTGCGCCTCCGCCAGAAATTTCCGGATAGCGTCGCGTCCAACTTCGCCATAATCGCGAGTAAATTCATTCACATACATGCCGATAAATTTCCCGGCGAGCTTCGCGTCCATGTCGCGCGCGTAGTGAAGAGAATGTCGCACCGCCTCATCGCGATGCGCCAGACCGTAGTCGATGCTTTCGCGAATGATTTCGCTGAGATCGTGGCGTACCGGCTTTGGAATATCTTTGCGCACGACATTTCCGCCAAGGGGCAGTGGCAATCCGGTTTGCGCTTTCCACCAACTGCCAAGATCGACAATTTTCTCAAATCCCGACTTCGCGTAGGTCAGTTGTCCTTCGTGAATAATCAGACCCAGATCCGCTTGCCCGCTGCGCAACGCGTCGAAAATTTGATCGAACGGCACAACAACGTAATCGAAGTCGCCGAGAAAAAGTTGCAGCGCAAGAAATGCGCTGGTCATCTTGCCCGGCACAGCGATCACACTATTGCGCAATGACTCCCGGATAGCTTCGTCAGCCGTGGAAGCGTTGAAGCACGCTGCCGGACTGGAGACCGTCGTTCCTTGATTTCGCCGATCCGCTCCCGCGACTGCGGGACCGATTCGCCGATTCCGAACAATTATCGGCCCGTACCCGTCCCCCATGCTCGCTCCGCATGGCAGCAGCGCGTATTTGTGTGCCACGTACGCATAGGCATGGATTGAGATCGCCGAAATGTGCAGTTCGCCTCGAACCGCTCGATCGTTCAACGTTTGAATGTCTTCCAGTCGATGCTCGAACCGGTATCCGCGCAGGTCGATCTTATTCTGCGCCATCGCGTAAAACATGAACGCGTCATCCGGATCCGGGGAATGACCCAGGGTAAAGACTTCGGTCTTCTCCTTCTTCATTTGCGGTTCCTTCGTCATCTGTCGGTCGATTTTCGTCATCGAGCGAGAGGAATTTAGAGGGCGAAGCTCTGCGACGGCTTAACGAACGTCCTCAAAAGATCGCGCAGTTCCAGAGGCTCGCGGAGCTCGCCCCTCCATTTAAAAAACAAAACAGCCGCCGCGATTTCGCGCGACGGCTGTCTGAAACTTCTTTATGTGTGTTTGATCAGTAGTCTTATCGGTTCTCGACCACTCGAGGCGTCGGCCTGACCATTTCAAGCTGAGCGCTTACTTTCTGAATTTGATCGGCTTGCTGCTTGAGGCCGGCGGTGAGGGCTTTAATTTGCCCTTCCTGCAAAGCGATCACTGCCGCTTGTCTTTCAGTTGTGGTCTTCAATTCCTGCACGATCTGACGCTGTTTGAGCACCTGGCTCATCGAGATTGGCGAATCCGCAGGGACGGTGCCGAGGTGGCCGGTCGCGTCGACAATAACCGGGACGCCGCCAGGTACAGTCGCGCCCGAGATGCCGCCGATAAAGCACGCTGTGCTAAACGTGTCACCAATGCGTATCGTTTCGTCTTCGACCGGAACGGTTCCAGTTTGCGCACCGATATAAATGTTAAAGCTACCGGTAGTATTGCCGGTTCCAGCCGAGTCACCGACGGCTACGTTCCCAGCGCCGGTTGTGATGTCAGCTAGCGCGTCAAAACCCAAGGCATTGTTGAATAAACCAACGGTGTTGCTGCCGAGCGCGTTAAAACCTACCGCGTCGTTTGAATCGCCATCAGTGTTGGCGAAAGAGCGCACCAGCGCCAACGGCCGTGTTGCCGTTTCCAAGGCCGGCCCCGGTTGAATCATTGTTCGTGAGCGCGACATCGCCGATCGCCGTGTTGGCAGAGGCGATGACGTTGCTGAAAAGCGCGCTATTGCCAAAGCCGTTGTTGCTGGCTCCAGTCGTGTTTGTAAAGAGCGAAAAGGCGCCGACAGCATCGTTGAAGCTGCCGTCCCCGTCGTTCGCGCCACCGACATTATTTTCCAATGCAGCTGTTCCGACGGCCGCGTTTTGTGTGCCAGTCGTTGCTCCAGTTCCCGTGATGTTAAACAACAGCGCTGCAGCGCCAACGGCCGTATTTTCATCGGCGTTGTTAAGATCAAGCGCTAAAACGCCACAACCGGTGTTGAAGTTGCCGGTAGTGAGGTCGAAGAGCGCAAAGCCGCCGAATGCCGAGTTTCCGGCGGAGGCGGCAGTGGCGTGAAAAAGGGCATTGTGCCCGTCCGCCGTGTTCAATATGCCGGCTACAGAGCCCGGATCTGGTGTATGGATCTGGAGTCTTTCAGTTACGGCCTTCAATTCCTGCACAGCGCGCTGCTGTTTGAGCAACGGGTGTCTCTGGAGCTGGATCTCTGGGGCTGGAGCGGCTTGCGCGTTCGGCGAAAGCGCAAAGCACAGCAGAATAAGCGGGATGAGAAGGAACCCGCGCCGGAATGGCAGCGAGCGAGCCGGATCTCGTCCGCATGAAACTAACGTTTTAAGTTGATTGAGTGGATACATGGATTGTTGTGTTCTTTCTCTCCCGGTTTCGTTTATTTGTTTTGTGTTTACTCGCTCCAAACAAACTAAGAATTTACCGGGTAAAATTCCCTGTTCGTTTTAGAAGCGTCCGCGTGTGATACGAAATTTCATCTCCCGGTGTCAATACTTTTTTAAAACTTTTTTGAGAAAGAGGGGTGAATTCGCCAAATTGTCAGATCGGAGGGTGCGGCATCGGATGTCAAGCTACCAGCCTGCCCAGCGCCCAATTCGCCAGGCCGGCCACCGGAGAGTCCGTCCGACTGGCGGACTGGCGGCCGAGGCAGGCAACTTCGCCACCGCGAATCCGTCCGGTGGCGGATTGGCTGACATCCAATGTGCCGCACGCAATCGTGGATTGCGGTTTGCGTTGAACGGACTGTTCCCGTAGCCTCAGCCGCATGGCACGGACTGGTCTGGGCAAGGGCCTTGGCGCATTAATTGGCACGCCCTCGGTCGCGACGCGCCCAGACGCGATGGAGTCGGGCGAGCGAGTCCACCACATCAATTTGGCAAACATCGTTCCCAGCCCGCTGCAGCCACGCAAAGATTTCGGGCGCGAAGCCCTGCAGGAACTAATCGATTCGATTCGGCAACACGGCATCATTCAACCGCTCATTGTCCGACAGGCGGGCGCTCGATTTGAATTAATCGCGGGCGAACGCCGCTGGCGCGCGGCGCAGGAGATTGGTCTTACCGAGGTGCCCGCCATAATTCGAAGCGCAAATGACCTGGAAGTGCTCGAATTGTCGTTGATCGAAAATCTGCAACGCGCCGATCTAAACCCAATCGAAGAGGCCCAGGGCTACGCGAGGTTAGCGAATGAATTTGGGATGCGGCAGGAAGACATCGCGCTCAAAGTAGGGCGTAGTCGGGCGGCGGTGGCCAACGCACTGCGGCTTTTGGATCTCCATCCGCAGGCGCAAGTCTGGCTCGCCCAAGATTTGCTTTCGGTCGGCCACGCAAAAGTGCTTTTGGCGTTAAAAGCGCCTGAGGAACAGCTGCTGGCTGCGGAAACTGTTTTACGCCGCAATGCCACCGTGCGTGCTACCGAGCGGCTTGTTGCCCGTTTGCTTGGAGTCGGGCGTTTGCGTACAAAGTCCCGGCGCGCCGGGAGTGAGCCGAGCATTATGTCAACGGCGGTGGAAGATTTGCAGAATCGCTTGCAGGAACACCTCGCTACGCACGTCACCATCCATCACGGAGACAAACGAGGCCGGATTGAAATCGAGTACTACGGGAACGACGATCTTCAGCGGATTGTGACTGCTCTAGGGCTGCGAGAGCTGGAGTAAGGGAGTAGCGGAGTGGTGGAGTGATGAATTCACGCCAAATAACATTCCGTTATTTCCTTGCTCTATTGCTCCTGATTGTCAGCGTTTCAGCTGTTTGTGCGGAGGGACCACGCGCGGCGGAGACAAAAACCTGGCAAGAGATATCGGGTGAGAAAGCTCTCGCGCATGTTCAGCGATTGGTCGATTTCGGGCCGCGCCCGCCTGGATCTGAGGCTATCGAAAAGTCCAGGCATTATATCGAGGACCAGCTCCGCCGTTCGGGCTGGCAGGTAAAACGGCAGGCATTCACCGACGACACCCCGCGGGGGAAGGTCCAGTTCGTGAATTTGATTGCCCAGTTTCCCCGCCAAGGAAACGCGGCGCCGTTGTTCTTATTGTGCTCGCATTACGACACGAAAACGTTTGATGCCATAAAATTCGTGGGAGCCAACGATGCCGGCTCGAGCACGGGCTTGCTCCTGGAATTGGCGCGAGTAATCGGGCAGCATCCAAATCTGGCTGTGAAGATTGAGCTGGTGTTTTTCGACGGCGAAGAAGCGTACGACCATTTTTCAGAGACGGATGGGTTGTACGGAAGCCGGTATTTTGCCAGACAACTCCAAGGCAGCAGCGCCAAACAGTTCCGCGGCGGGATCTTGTTCGACATGGTTGGCGATCGTTCCCTCGGACGTCACGCTTCCTGCAGATTCGCCTCCCGAAATGGCGCGAGACATCTTTGCGGCGGCGGAAGCGCTCAAGCTGCGAAGTTATTTCACGTACCTTGACCGTGAGATGATCGACGACCACTCACCACTAAACGCTATCGGCATTCCGACAATTGACGTGATTGATTTTGATTATCCCTGGTGGCACACCGCGGGAGACACAATGGATAAGATCAGCGCTCAGAGTCTCCAGATCGTCGGGTCAGTCGCCTTGTATTACCTGTCCGAATTCGCACTGAAATAAGGACTTTGAAGCGTTGAAACGTTAAACCGTTGAAGCGGGAATTCTCGCTTCCACTTTAACGCTTCAACGAATTCACGCGGCCCGGGCTCGCCTAATTTCTGCATTGCCTCACGGCAGTTTTCCCGGCAATTTGATTACGAGTTGTCGCATTAATGGAACGCGGAAGCCTATGTCGCATGCAACGCGCAAAAACATCGGTGTAATCGGGCTTGGAATTATCGGTCGCGGCGTGGCTGGGAATCTGCGGCGGAAAGGGTTCCCAGTTTATGTTTGGAATCGGTCGCCGCGTTCCGTTCCCAATTTTGTCGGGTCGCCCGGGGAGGTAGCTGAGATTTGCAATTATATCCAGATATTTGTTTCGGATGATGAAGCTTTGCTGCAGACCGTCCGGCAGCTAGGTGAAAAGCTTACGCCGCGTCATCTTGTCCTTGCGCACTCAACGGTCGCTCCGGATTCGATGCGCGCCGCGGCTGAAATTGTCGAACGGCGCAAGGCGCGGTTTGTCGAGGCGCCGTTTACAGGAAGTAAAACTGCAGCCGAAAAGGGTGAGCTCGTTTATTATGTGTGCGGAAACGATGCGGCACTGCGCGAAGCGCGTCCGATCCTCGAAGCCAGCAGTAAAGAGATCATCGGGATCGGACCAACAATTGGTCAGGCGAGCGCAATCAAGATCGCAACCAACATGATCACGGCCGCAAGCATCCAGGCAGCTGCAGAAGCGCTGGCGCTTATTCAAGCTTTGGGTTTGCCGTTGGAAAAGTTCATCGAGGCAATGCGCAGTAACGCCAGCTATTCTACAACTCTCGCGATGAAACTGCCTAAAATGCTTAACCGTGATTTTGAGCCGCACTTTTCTGCCAAACACATGCTGAAAGATATGCAGATCGCTAATCAGATCGGTTTGTCGAATTATCTCGATCTGGGTGTGACAGCCGCCGCTCGCGATCAGCTGCTTGAGCAAATGCACTGGGGCCACGGAGACGATGATTATTCGGTAATAGCGCGGAAATATTTGCACGAGTCTGCGCCAGTTACCGGTGAAGAGTTGCAACTGGACGAGCAGGAAGAGCAAGCGGGCACGGATGAGTCGATCGCGAGCTCAACCGAAGGGGAAACCCAGCCTGAGCAAGATGCCACTCCGGAGGTTTCGCCTGCGCCACTGGTCGGCGTGACAAGCGGCGGAGAGGCTAACGAAACAACACGATTGCGTCGCGGCTTTCTCAAGCAGCTATTCAGCCGATTGTCCTCCGGAGAGAAATGACATTGCATTGCGACGTCGGCGAATTGGTGTCGTGCATCCGGCGTGTTAATTGCGGTGTGCAATCGCCTCTCCATTTTCGCCGGGGGAGAGGCGGCAGAAAACGCACGAGATTTTTTGGCCAAGGTTTGTGCGTAAAGTGATCTGTGATGGATAATGCGATCTTTCTCGACCTTTCCGAACGCGCAAAGTTTCGTATTACCGGCACTGACCGGCTTCGGTTCCTAAACGGCCAAATCACAAATGATCTGCGTAAGGCGAGCGAAACCTCTGCAATCGAAGCGTGCATTCTCAATGCGAAAGGCAAAACAGATGCGCACATTTTTGTGTCCGCATTGGAACAATCCTTTTTGGTCGATGCAGCGGCGGATCTTCGAGAAATCATAAAGGTCCGGCTGGAGCGCTACGTGATCGCCGACGACGTGCAGATTGAGGACGTCACCGATCAATTCTCGCTTTTTCACGTGTTGTCACAACAACCCGCGGCGCTCGAGTCTGGCCGGATTGTCTCTGTGCGCCGTTTTGCTGAACCGGGATGGGACATATGGGCCGAAGCGGCGCGGCATGGGGCCTTGTTACAGGAATTATCCTTGAGATGCACGCTATGCGATTCCGATGCTGCTGAGGTCATGCGAATCGAGCAGGGAATTCCGCGCTGGGGTCGCGAGTTGACCGACGGAGATCATCCCGATCGAAGCCAATCTGGAGCAACGAACGATTGATTACCAAAAGGGTTGCTACATCGGCCAGGAAGTGATTTCGCGAATGAAGATTTCTGGGCAGACGAACAAGCGATTATGCGGGCTGATTTCATTGAACGATATTCCGCTTCAGCCGGGCACGAAACTTGCCACTCCTTCCAACACGGGGAAAGAAGTGGGTTGGATCACGAGCTCCACGCATAGCGAAAGAATCGGAAAGGAAATCGCTCTCGGATACGTGAAACGCGGCTTCAACAGCGCCGGCACCAGGCTGGATGCATTCACGACGGGAGGTTCTGCTCCGAAACCGGTCGAGACAATTCCGGTAGAAGTGGTTCCGCTGCCGTTTCTCTGAGTCATCGCGATTTTTGGGCCTTCATCCCCTTGCCGAATGAATGCTTTTCGGTTTCGTGATTCGCATGGAAATGCATTTGACTTGGTATGGGCAATCGGCTTTCAAGATCACTACCGGAAGTGGCAAGCTACTGCTGATCGATCCGTGGCTAACAAATCCGGTTTTCGCGCGCGGCAAAGAGGAGCTCGCCGCGCTCGAGCATGTCGATCTTATTTTGCTTACGCACGGGCATTCCGATCACGTCGGTAATGCAGTCGAGATTGGAAAGCGCACGGGCGCGACTCTGGTCTCAAACTTCGAGCTCAGTGCTGCGATGATTTCAGTGCTTGGTTATCCTGAAGCGCAGGCCCCTAACGAGGCAACCGGGCATCTGGGCGGTGAGCTTTCGCTGCTTGATGGTGAAGTAAAGGTGCAGTTTGTCCCGGCGTGGCACGGTTCATCCATTCAAAAGGAGGAAAGTGCGCCGCCGGTCTATGCCGGCAATCCAACCGGATTGCTCATCGCCCTGCACGGCGGCCCGACCATCTATCACACAGGCGACACAGACTTATTTTCCGACATGGCGCTGGTGTCGCGATTTAACAAGATCGACGTCATGCTCGTTTGCATCGGCGACCATTATACGATGGGACCGGACCGCGCGGCCGAAGCGGTGAAGCTGGTCGATCCGCGGATGGTAATTCCGATGCACTACGGGACATTTCCGATGCTGACTGGCACACCGGAAGCGTTTAATCACGAACTGAAGCAGCGCAATCTAAAAGCCGAACTGCGGGTGATGAACATCGGTGAAACAATCAATCTAGAGAGATGATGAATTGCTTTGAGATCACTCGCTAATTTGGGACGCTATCGAACCATTGCTGCCAAGCGAACACGCCAGAGCCGGCGCGCTTCAATCAGTTGCCAGGAAATGAGCCCCGGAATGCCAAGGGCAAGTTCGCGTACTCTTGCTATCAGCGACAAGGCGAAGGCCGCATCCCCGGGGATGCCGAGAAGGTTGCCGACGAAAAGATAACCGCCTTCCTGGACGCCCAAACCTCCAGGAACCGCAAAAGCCGCCGACCGAATCGTCAATACCATGCTTTGCAAGATGAGCGCGTTAACGAACGTCGCGTGAAGATTGAGCGCGTAAAGTGCGATCCAAATTTCGCCGGAGCCAGCGACCAGCGAAATAATCGTCGACACACAACACATCATGACCGCACGCCGCCGCGCGTACAGCGTGCGAACAGTCCGGTCGAGCGTCTCGCCGCTCTGCACTAGCGATTGCCACTCCGGCGAATTCGCCAGGCGCGCGACGATAAGAGCGAGAAAGCGGAACATTCCCAGCCGTTGCACGAAATAGAAACCCGCAACACCAAGAACACCGATGAGCGTTCCGACCAACGTTGGACGGACGAAATTTTTCTGTCCGGTGACATCCACGAGCAGTATCAGCCCCAGGACTGTAAACACGGCCTGCGTGAAAACACCAAGTGTAATGTCAACCAGCACGCTGCCCGCTGCGACTGGCAATGACGCGCCGTTTACCGCCGCTAAACGCGCGCGGACAATGTCTCCACCCACAGCGGCGGAGGGCACGAGGGTGCTGACCGACTCACCGATCCAGCGCATCCAAAACAGCTTTCGCAGCGGCAGACGATCGGATTTCGGAAAGAGGACCCACCACGCAACCGCATCGAGAAACACCGGCACCGCGAAATGGAAAGCCACTACTGCGACAATAGCCCAGCCGGCGGCGGCAAATGCGACGCCAACCTGGGAGGCACCTTGGTGAACAAGCAGGAAGGTAAAAAGCGCAGCTCCAGCAAGGCCAAGCAACCAGACTGTTATTTGGATTTTGCCCGGCGCTTTCATCGTCTTCGAGACCAATTCGGGCGCGCGCGAGAAGATGCGCCCACGTCACCTAGCGCCAATTTAATACCCGTCAAACGGGGAAACATGTAAATTGCATTCAAATCCAACTGCCGGTAAAAAACGGATGTGAATCGCCTCTATTTCGGCGAGCAGCGTGACGCTGCACCCAATTGTCATGTGGAGCGGGGTCGAGGGAATTTCTTACTGTTCCTCTGATCAATGAATCGGTTGTATTTCGGCGACAATTTGGAATGGCTGCGCGACAGGCGCGAGTTCCCGGATGCGAGTGTCGATCTTGTTTATCTCGATCCGCCGTTTAATTCCAATGCGGACTAAACGTTCTCTTTCGCGAGCCGAGCGGCGCGGTTACCCAGGCGCAATTCCACGCCTTCACTGATACATGGAGCTGGGCTGATGCCGCTGAGACTTATCATCAATTCATCGACAATTGTCCGAACGTCGCTGTCGTGGAGCTGATGGAAGCTTTTCACAGCTTCCAGAAACACTCACCGATGATGGCCTACCTCGCGATGATGGCGCCGCCTGGTCGAGCTTCATCGCGTCCTCAAACCAACCGGCAGCCTCTATCTGCATTGCGATCCAACTGCGAGTCATTATCTGCGAATGTTGCTCGACAGCATTTTCGGCGCTGTGAATTTCCGCAACGAGATAATTTGGAAACGAACTGCCGCACACAACAGCGGCAAGAAATTTGGTCCCGTTCACGACACTCTCTTCTTCTACGCGAACTCGGAGTCGGCGATATGGAAAAACCTGCTGTGACCGCTGGATGAATCTTATATTGCAAGCCACTACAAGTACGAGGAGAACGGAAGGCGGCTGAAAAATGCTTGTATTTCCACACTCCGAAGTTAGTGCCGCAGCTTGAATCGCTTGTGGCTCGTTACGGCCATCTGAGAGTTCCGATACAAGACTCTCTTCGAACACTCCCGGGAAGAAATGAACACGAAAAGTTCCTGCACATAAGGGCAAAATCAGTGAAGCTCCCAGCGCCTTGGACATTTTGTCGTTACCGGCGAAGAATCAAGTCCAAGATTGGAAGCCGTCGTGATGACGCTTGGAGTGCCTCAATCGAGCTGCTGATGCGCGACATCGAGCAGAAACCTCTTGGTGACGGGGAAAATCTGTTCACGAGACACAGACGCGTCATCGATATGATGTAGAATCCTATTCAGAGAAAAATAATACACATTCGGCAGCTCGATGGCGCGATGTGCAAAAATCACCATCGAGTCGCAGGGGAACGCCTCGCAATTCTCTCAAATTATTGCCTTGCCAGAATATTTTCGATCCGATACACCGGGATCAGCTCGCTCGTGCGATATGTATCCGAATCGCCTTAACCCATGAAAAACATACGACTGTTCATTATCAGCGTGTTTTTCAGTGCAGCCGCATCAGCCTTTGCCGGCTCGACGAATTTTGAGGCCCAACCTTCCCCGACGCCAGCGGATGAAAATCACCGCGATCTTTTTGATTACGAACTGGACTACACCGGCAATAGCAGTTTCTTCGACGACCACGGCAAGTTCGGCAACGGCAATTCGCTCTACAATGACTTTAGCTACGCTCATCGATTCCTCATCACCGGGACGTGGTATTTTCGGGCAGGGGTCGAATACGAACGGTTCGATTTCGATGGGACCAACAACGGCTTGCCCGATCATCTCCAAACCGTGCACGCTCTACTGGCGCTAGAGTACGTGGTGCACGACTATGCCGGCGCGAGTATTGAGATCAATCCAGGGCTCTTTTTCCAAAATGACGTCCACGGCAACGATTTCGATATACCGGTCAAGGCGTTCTTCACATTTCCATTAAAGAAAGACAAAATTTTTGCGGTGATCGGAGTGGGCTTCGCGCTTAACCAGAATCCGATAGTTGCTCCGGGCGGTGGGCTAATCTGGCTCTTCACCGACAAACTTCGTCTCGAAGGCGTCTTCCCAAAACCTGCCCTGGTCTATAATCCCTGGGACAATTGGGAATTTCGCATCTTCGGAAATTTGTTTTACGAAAGCTTCCGCACCGATGACGTCATAACTCCCGAGAGAAAGTTGCAAGTGCACAACGCATGGGTTCAATACAGCGAGGATCGCGCTGGGGTACAGGCGAGTTACTCTGGGTTGAAGTGGTTTGATATCAAGGTCGGGGGCGGCGTCACGGTCAGGCGCGAGTTTGATTTCTTTCGGGCCGAAGCAAGCGCCAAAACGAACCCTGCCCCTTTCGCGAACTTCGAGCTCGCGGCGAAGTTTTAAGGGAATATTTCCCCGAGCTTTCTCGCCAATCCCTGGTCGCCGCGAATCTTGAGTCTGCCAGAGAGGTAAGCCCAGGTGCCGCCAAGTTGATGGTTAGACACGGCGACCCAATCCTTGTCCGTAGCCGCGAAAGTTACGTTTGGATTCTCGATCTTCCCTTTACCCATCTTGTACTTCCCGTCGTTTACGTCGATCCACCATTCCCCGCCTTGTGGGCCGCTCAAATCCCACTGATAACGAGCATGAACTCCCTTGGCCTTACTGGTTTGGAAGCTGTCACGCATTGAGTCGAACACCTCCTGCGGTGTCGAGTCCACATGGCCGGCCGGAATCGCACTGCCCGGCACAATCGAAATTGCCGCGGCAATAATCGCGATCGCAATACGCAAATAAGCTCTCATCGGTTTACAGCCCATTCCTTTACAACAAAAATCGTGTTCTCAACAGCAAATGGCCGTCCAACATTGAGCTAGCAAATCGCCAAATCGGACCGGCGTAAAATCCTATTGCTCAATCCGCTTCAGGAGAAACGACGCACCGAGAAATGTAATCAAAGCCCCAGCCAGCAGGACGACGAGATCGCCAACATAAAATTGCGCGCCGGCGTGATACATGTTCACCAGGCGGAAGGCACGGCAAAAGTGAGTCAGCGGAAAAAGCTCGGAAAAGTACTGGATCGCCTTGGGCAATTGTCCCAGCGGCGCAAACGCGCCTGACAGCACAAATACCGGTAGCAGAAAAAAAACAGAAAACTGTATGGCCTGGGCTTGTGTGCGAGAAAACGCCGAGATCAACAGGCCGAGTCCGAGTGAGCACAGCAGGAAAAGCAGGCAGATCACAGCAAGGGCAGGCAGTTGATAGAAAGTCACACCAAAATGCCACCTACTCACCAGCATGATCACCATTACCAAGAAAATGGACACGACAAGATAAGGCAACATCTTGCCGATCACGATTTCACGGCGCCGAAGCGACGTCACCAGCAACTGGTAGAGCGTGCCCGATTCTCGTTCCCGTGCGATCGTGCAAGCCATCAGCGTGACTGTCAGGAGCTGTAAAATCAGGCCAATGATGCCGGGAACGACGTAATCGATAACGCGCAATTTCGGGTTGTATAATAGCTTGCGATCTATCGACCACATTTCCATCATGGAGACGAAGCGCTTGCGGATCTGGACTGGAAGCTGTTTGCCCAGTTCAAAGACCTCCTCCGGCAAGTTCTCAATCATCCGGTCCCGTTGTTTTAGCTGAAAGTCGCCCAAACTCTGTCGCACGCTGCCTTCTACGGCCTCGGACGTATTGATGTCGCTGCCGTCGGCATACAGCAGCAGCGGCTTCGGGTCGCCGTTTTCCAGGCTTTCATTCCAACCCGCAGGAATGACTAGCGCAGCCTGCACCCCTTTGCCGAGCAAGTCCGATTCGTTCTTCGTGTCCGGCGATCCGTGTCGCCACTGAAACGTTTTGTTCTTCCAAATGATGTCTACGAATTCCTGTGCGCGCGCAGTGTTATCGCGATCGATCAGCACACTTTTCACGCCCGTTAGTTCGCTGGTTTCAAAGGCATAGCCGAAAAGCAACGTGAATAGAGGCGGCAAAGTCAGCACAAGCAGAAGCACCCGGCGATCGCGCACGATGTGCAGAAATTCTTTGTAAGCGACACTGGCAGTCGCTTCGAACGAGAACCATTTCATCAAGTCGATCTTTTCAAAATACCGTCGTACCCTTGTGAATATGCGGTGAACACGTCCTCCATATCAGGTTCTACCCAGCGCTCGCCTAACAAGTGGAGATCGTGGAAGGGCCAGCGATCACGCCATTTTGCCATCAATCGCTCGGGTTCCGCCGTGTAAAGGCGCAGGCTGCCGCTGCGCAGCGAAACGCCAAGCAGTTCGGGAAGGTCCCGTAGTCGAACCAGCGCCGGCATCAGCGGGTCGACATCGATCTCGAGCAATCGAGTGCGAAAGCTCGATTTTAGAGCTCGCGGTGAAGCTTTTGCCAGAAGCCGTCCCCCCTCGATAAAACCAACTTCGGTGCAGCGCTCGGCCTCATCCATGTAGTGGGTGGTAACGAAAATCGTTTTGCCTTCGTTGCTAAGATCATAAAGCAGGTTCCAGATTTGTTGTCGGTGCACCGGGTCGAGACCCACAGTCGGCTCGTCAAAAAACAGCAGCGATGGGTTGTGCACGAGCGCGCATCCAATCGCCAGCAACTGCCGCATCCCCCCGGATAAGCTTTGCGCGGCGGTATTACGCTTTTCCTGCAAGTCGATCACTCGCAGCAAACGCTCGATTCGCCTCTCTAATTCCGCACCCGGAACGCCATAGGCGCCTCCGAAAAAGCGGAAATTTTCCAGAACGGTCAGATCGCGATAAAGACTGAAACGCTGCGGGACATATCCGAACTTGGTCCGCACGAATTGCCGGTCCTTCCAGACATCTGCGCGCTCAATCGTGGCATGACCCGACGTAGGATGCGTCAGGCCGCACAGCATCCGCATCGTCGTGGTTTTGCCAGCGCCGTTAGGCCCGAGAAAACCAAAAATTGTGCCCGCTTCGATTTGAAGGGAAAGATCCTGCACGGCATGGACGTTACCGAAACTCTTGCCCAGATGGTCGAGCACGATCACCGGTTCGTTCATGATGAAACCCTATTGCGATGATCCAAAAAATTTGCAACCATTTGGCATTGGCCGTCACATCTGTCGTTCATGAAAACTAAGATGCTGAATCTACAGCGGCACGTCCTTCCAAGGGCGGGCGGTGTCTTGCTTTTGCTAGCTGTCTTGCGCCTGGGACTGACGACCGCACACGCCGACCCCATTTCAGAGCTCGCCTCGTTTTCGATTTTTGACAAGGTTGATCTTGCACAGCTCGCAAAAAGCGATGTGAAGACGGCGCACGGACCGCCGATGAGTAATCCGCGATTTCTCGCCGTGCAAAGTTGCTACGTAGTGCCCGGGGCACCCGCTCAGCAAATCGAGGCGCTGCGCCGATGGGACGCAACAAGGCATCGCGAACTGAAGGTTTTTCTACACTCCGATCTGCCGCTGAACCCGACACCCGCAAACTTTGAACAACTGAAAAACGCGCCTGGTAACAGCTCCGTGCGTTCATTCGTTGCAGCGACTCAAAAGCTCAGTTCTGATCTCCAAGTCAGCCGGGAGGAGGCAAAGAGATTTTCTGCCGAAGCCGGAGGCGGCGGAGGTGCGATGCCTGCATCGGTTGCGGCGTTCTGGGGAGATGTGCTGGCTGCGCGATCGAAAAGTTTCGTGTCGAGCGGAATGTCCGGCCAGCCACCCTACGATCACGCTGGTCCGTCTATTCGGGCGAGCGACGAAGTAAATGGATTGTTGCGCGAGCAAGGGAAAATCCGCAGTCAGTTTTCCGGGTTACTTGGAGCTACAGGAATTGGGCGCGGAGCAGGATCGATCAAGCCGGAATTGTATTGGGAGCTTCTCGATGTGGATGATCAAGGCGTAGTAACGTTGGGCTCATCTTATAGCCGCGGCGCGACAGGCGGGACCTATCAGGCAGCGGATGTTCTTTACTATGCGAGCGGTGGTTATTACGTTGCTCTTACATTGTATCAGATGTGGCCGGTTACAGTGGAAGGCAAACCTTCAACCCTTGTCTGGCGCGGCGACATGATCTCGGCTGCGTCGCTCGGCTCTCTGCATGGCGTGGAGCGGCTTGGATCGGAGTCGCTGATGATGAAAAACATAACCAAAGCCGTGGCACTCTTTCGCCGCGATACGAGTGGAGGTCGTTGAACGAGTGAAACACTTTGGTGTGTCGAGTTTTTGCTGCTGGTTCTGCGCGGCCTCGCCGTTGTTATTTGCGACGCGAATTTTCGCTGAGGAAAACACCGGAAACTGGTCCGACTCGCTGGGTCACCTCCCTGTTGAATATACCGCGGAAGACACCTACGTCGGAGACGGCGACGTGCAACGCGGACCTAACAAGAGCGTGCGCGATTTTGACGAAAACGATTCGATCCTGCATCTGGTATTCACTCCGCGAACTCAGCTTGGCGTTCTGCGGTTTGGCGCGGAGTGGGAACGGTTCTCATTCGGCCTTCCAGATCATGCGCCACTTCCGGACACTCTGCAGTCAGTCAGCCTGGTCATGGGACTGGATATGCAATTTTCTGATTCAATCATCGTAAGGGCCGAAGGTCAGCCCGGTGTTTACGATACTGAGTTCGATAATTTGGGGTGGGACAATTTCAATTGCCCGTTCCTCATCGGCGGCACCTACATTTACAGCCCCAATCTGCAGCTCGTTCTCGGTGTGAGCGTGGATGTGGAACGGAAATACCCTGTTATTCCCGCTGCTGGAATCCGCTGGAAAATTGCGTCGCAATGGCTGCTTGATGCCGTACTGCCAACTCCGCGTCTCCAGTTTGAGATGAGCAAAGACGTGTCGCTTTACGTAGGGGCGAATCTGAAGCAAACCAGTTATCGTGTAGACTGACGATTTCGGCGACGCGCATGGAATCCCGAGGCTCAACCATGCGATCCTGACCTACAGCGAAGTTCGGACCGGCGCGAGGCTTCGACTGGAAGATTTCGCCCATTGTCACAGTTCACTGGCGAAGTCGGCTACCAACCGTACAGAGACTTCGATTTCTACCGCGCCGAGGTGCGCTACCATCAGGACGGCGGCGCCCCGTACGGAATGATCTCGTTGCACGGCGCGTTTTAGCTGATTGCGCTTAGCTAGCGCAGATTCTTATCCAGCGCGCCGATCTTGCGAGTTTCGGGCCATCGCAACGCTACGCCCAACACCACCAGGATTGTTCCAATTCCTCCTGCAACGACGGAAATCACCGGACCAAACAACGCAGCTGTCAATCCTGATTCCAGCGCACCGAATTCGTTCGATGTGCCGATAAAAATATTGTTCACCGACGAAACGCGTCCGCGCATTTCATCAGGCGTGACCAGTTGCACGATGGAACCACGAATGATCACGCTGACGCTGTCGAACGCGCCAACAAAAAATAATAAACCGAGCGATAACCAGAAGACTTTGGACAAGCCAAACAGGATCGTCGCAATTCCAAACCCGGAGACACACCAGAGCAACGTTTTGCCCGTCTGCTTCATCGGCGGCAGATGCGCTACGACCAACGCCATCGCAAAGGCGCCGACGGCCGGGGCCGCACGCATCCAACCGAGACCAACCGGTCCGCAGTGCAAAATCTGATCGGCGAAAATCGGCATCAAGTGCGGTCGCGCCTCCCAGCAGGACCGCGAACAGATCCAGGGTGATCGTTGCCAGGATCACTTTTCTCCGAAATACGAAACGGAGTCCGGCCATGAGACTTTTCCATGTGCTGGCCTCGCTCTGGTCTCGCCTCTGTTTGCTGCGCCGAATCGGAAGAATTAAAAGAAAAAAGCAAAGCGCGCACAGCGCATCCAGCAGATACACAAACGGAAACCCGATGTAGGCAACCAGCAATCCACTGAATGCGGGCCCCACAACGGATCCAATTTGAAAAACGCTGTTATTCCAGGTGACCGCATTTGCAAAGGCATCACGAGAAATCAGCGTAGGAAAAAATGAACTGCGTGCCGCCCAACTGAATGTGCGGGCCACGGCTCCGAGAAAAAGAAGAAGATAGATTAACGGAATCGATGCGTCGTCGAAATGGAAGATCGGATGATGCCGTTCAAAAATCGCGGCAATAGCCGCCAGGACGCGATTACTTTCACGCAATGGCGCAATCGCAGGAATGGCGAGATGTCTCCAAGAAACCAAGGCCAGCGCCAGCGACGTCAGCACGCTAAAAATTTGCGAGACCAGGATAATGCGTTTTCGACTCAACCGGTCCGCCAAATGCCCGGCGGGCAAAGACAGCGTCACGACAGGCACGGCAATAACCAAGCCAACCAGCCCAAGCGCGGTCGCGGAATGAGTGCGCGCATACACTTCCCATTCCACCGCCACAGCGAGCATCAAACGGCCAGTGATCGAGAGTAGATTACCAGCCGTGAACAAGCTGAAATCCCCAAAGCGGAACGCTGCATAAGGATCGTGCGCTCGACGCTCCAATTCGATTGGCGCCGGAACCGCCGGACGTTCACCCTCCGGCGGTTGATAAGAACTTGAATCGATTCGTTGCGGCATGCTCGAGCGCGTTCACTCGAACACGCGCACGAGATTGTAGATTGAGCGGCAAGCCCCGCAACCTTGGTAGTTACAAGACTAACGATGCGTCGATGCAGGCTTCGACGGATGATAGCTTGAGCTTGCTTTTCGGGTAATTTTTTGTTTGGATCGCAACGTGCCTGTTGACGAGGATCAGGCCTCGGGGAATCGAAATCGCTCGCAAGTCGCCACGCAAATCGTTGCCGACGCAAATCGGGGCGGTCGCTTTACAACAACCCATTGGAGCGTTGTGCTTGCAGCGCAAGGCCCACACCCGCACGCCCGAAGCGCTTGAAAAACTTTGCCGAACTTACTGGCGACCGATTTATGGCTTCGTAAGGCGACAGGGCGTCAGGCCGGAAGAGGCGAAAGATCTCACACAAGGTTTTTTTGCTCTGCTGCTGGAACGCCGGGATTTCAATGCGGTCCGCCAGGAGAAGGGCCGCCTGCGTTCCTATCTGCTGACGTCACTTAAACATTTCCTGACGAACGAGCGCAACCGTGCCATGGCAATTAAACGAGGCGAAGGCCAGCGCTTGATCCCACTGGAGGATTTGCGTGAGCGCGAGCGCGTCGGTTTTGAGCCGTCAGATACATTGGCTGCGGATCAAATTTACGAACGTCGTTGGGCGCTGACTGTTCTTGACCAGGTGCTGGCACGACTGGGAGACGAATATCGTGCAGCTGGCAATATGCCGCTTTTTGATCGGTTACAGAAATCGCTCACGGACGAACCGGATCGCCCTTCGCCGGCAGAGACTGCGCGCGAATTCGGGATGACTGAGAGCGCGGTGAGGCAAGCGTCTTACCGGATGCGTCAGCGTTACCGCCAACTCTTGCGCGAGGAAATCGCACACACCGTAATGGTGCCTGGCGATATCGAGGATGAGCTGCGCCACCTGGTTGCTGTGTTACGGGCGTAACACAGCCGAAGATTTCTTGCAGTATTTATTGGGACAGTGGTTGTCTGGGATTTGAATGAACTCGGATCGTCAACGGAGTTTGCGGAAAGTGCGGAGCAAAGATCTCCGGCGACGCAACACGAGAAATTTGCCCGGCTTGCCTTCTGGAAACCGGCCTTGGCCTGCTCGACGACGAAGCCTGTAGCCGGGGTCGTTGACCCCGGCCGCGGAGATAGGCTGCCAGTCACGGATGGAAAGTAAGCTCGAACAGAAAAATGCTTGGCGACTTTGGCGATTATGAATTGCTGGAGGAAATCGGCCGGGGCGGTCAGGGCGTGGTTTATCGCGCCCATCAAAAGAGTCTCAATCGCACCGTCGCACTGAAAGTGATAGGCCTCGGTCCTTGGACTACCGAGGCGCACTTGAAGCGTTTTCGTCGGGAAGCAGAAGCTGCTGCCAGCCTCGATCATCCCAGCATTGTTCCCATCTACGAAGTGGGCGAGCGCGATGGCCAGTGTTACTTCAGCATGAAGTTGGTCGAAGGCGGCCAGCTTGACGAAGTAGTCAGGCGCACGCCGATGTCGATCCGACAGGCAGCGGAATTGATTGCCAAGGTAGCACGCACCGTTCATTACGCGCATGAGCACGGCATTCTGCATCGCGACATCAAGCCGGGGAACATTTTGCTCGATCTAAACGGCGAACCGCATCTTACCGATTTTGGCCTTGCCCGATTGGTGGAAGCTGACAGCACGGTCACGGGCACGCTGGAAGTCTTGGGCACGCCCAGTTACATGGCACCGGAACAAGCTGCCGGTGAAACCACAAAGGTTAGTAAGGCGACTGATGTCTATGGACTTGGCGCAGTGCTTTACCAACTTCTCACTGGCCATCCACCTTTTGCCGGAGGAACAACCTACGAGACTATCCGGTTACTTTTGGACACTGAACCGCGGAAACCGCGCGTGTTAAACCGTAAAATAGATCGCGATCTTTCCACGATTTGCCTGAAGTGCCTGGAGAAAGATCCGCAGCGTCGTTACTCTCCGCACTCGCGCTGGCCGAAGATCTGGAACACTGGCTAAAGCACGAGCCAATCCAGGCGAAGCCAAGTGGATTCTTCACACATGGCTGGAAATGGTGCGGAGGAAATCCAAGCATTGCTGCTTGATCACGTTGTTGGTCGCTTTGGAGCGAGCCATAGGCGGAATCGTTTGGAAACGATAAATCCGTAACCTGATGCCCGAAAGAGCATCGCAGTACTTCCATTTGAAAACCTCAGCGCGCGATCCAGAATAACGCCTATTTCGCAGACGGTATCCAAGAGGAGATTCTGACGCGGCTGGCTAAGATCGCAGATTTGAAAGTGATTTCACGCACTTCCACGCAGCGCTATCAAAGTAAGCCTGGCAATCTCGCCGAGATCGCGAAGCAGCTTGGCGTAGCGAACATTCTTGAGGGTAGCGTGCAAAAAGCGGCCGACCAGGTGCGGGTGAATGTTCAGTTGATTAACGCGCAAACCGATTCCCACCTCTGGGCCGAGACCTACGATCGGAAGTTGACCGACATCCTTGGCGTCGAGAGCGAGATCGCCAAACGAATAGCAGAGTCGTTGCAGGCGAAGCTAAGCGGTCGCGAGGAGCAGGCATTAGCAGTTAAACCAACAAACAACCCGGAGGCTTACGATGCTTATTTGCGCGGCCTGGCTTTTGAAGCACGCAACTACGCCACCTTCCTCTCTCCCGATCTCTAGCGAAAGCCATCGGGTTTCTATGAGGGTGCGGTGCAGCTCGACCCCAATTTTGCGCGTCGCCTGGGCGCGGCTTTCTCGCGCGGACGCGCGTCTTTACTTTGCCCGAGGACACCACTCGCCGCTCGGCGCGACGCGGCTAAACGTGCTTTGGAGAATGCGCAGAAGCTGGAGCCGGACTCGCCTGAAACCCTGCTCGCCTTGGGTTATTATCAATATTGGGTGCTGCGGGATTACGGACTGCGAAAACCACGTTCGATCGCGTCAATAAGATGTTACCAGGCAGCAGCGAGGTGCAAATGGCCCTGGGCCGATTGCCCGACGCGAGGGACATTGGGATGAAAGCGTTGCCTACTTCGAGCAAGCCCTCACTTTGGACCCACGTAACGTGGTGTTCCTCATGGACGCGGCAGTGACTTACGCCATGCTTCGACAATTCCCGGCCGCGCTAAAGCTCTATGATCGAGCGCTGGACATTATGCCAAACGATCCGGATGTGATGGCGGCAAAGGCCGGCATTTATCAGGCCCAAGGTAACCTGCAGCAAGCCGCCAGGTTGCTATCACGGAATAAACGAGCAGACCCCTCTGAGGGTGCTTCGAGACTCAAGATCACTCAGTTGAGACTTGAACGAAATTACGGTGAGGCCATTCGATTGCTGCAAGCCCGACTGGCTCAATTCCATTTTGTTCTCAGTTACGAAAGGGCCGATGACAGGTGGCGCTTGCTTTCATGCAGCGCCTTGCTGGCGATACGGCTGGCGCAAAGGTTACCGCTGAACAGGCGCGCAATACACTCGAGCAGCTCTACAGAGATCAACCAGACAACGGAATCTTTGTCGCAAGACTGTCTCAAGCTTATGCTGATGACGGGGGAGAAAGACTCGGCCCTAGAGGCGGCGGAACGTGCAATCGTGCTTTTGCCCCGTGCTAAAGATGCGGATGAGCGGACCTCGCTATTGAAGAGAACCTGGCATTAATTCAGACGATCTTTGGCGAGAATAGCCGTGCGATCTCAACTCTCACCCAGCTGTTACAAACGCCCTATGATAGCCGGTGTTTACACCTAACGCCCATTACGCCGGCCCTTCTAGGCTGGATCCGTTCTGGGATCCGTTGCGCGCCGATCCGCGCTTCCAAAAACTCTGCGAGGAAAAGCAGCCGTGAACACAGTAATGGGAGTTTGCGGAAGGTGCGGAGCGAAAATCTCCGCTGACGCGACACGCGGAGTTTGCCCGGCTTGCCTGTTGGAGAATGGTCTTGGTCCGTCCGACGAGGTAGACTGTTAGCCGGGGTCGTTGACCTCGGGCTCTCTACAGGCGTGCCAACATCGGATGGAAAGAAGGCTGCGCGGTCAGCTCGCCACGGCGAGTCCGTCCCGCGGCGGACAAAGATACTTAGCGACTTTGGCGATTACGAATTGTTGGAGGAAATCGGCCGTGGCGG
>CAVRCO010000006.1:0-155933 GCA_963719605.1 uncultured Verrucomicrobiae bacterium | reverse complement strand
TCGCTTCAAAGCAAAAGGACAAATATGAAACAAACCAAATTAGTGAAATTATTGGCCGCGGGCGCGGCCGGCGCGGTCGCATTGGTTACAGCTTTCGCGCAGGAAACCTCAACTACAACCACAACCACGGCAGGCACAACGGGCGAGAGCACCACGAGCACGAGTACGCTTAGCGGCTCGGGCACGATTACAGCTTACACGCCCGGCTCGGACTACATCACGTTCCGTACCGAATCGAGCACTACTCCGGTAAAGTATTACTACACGAAGAAGACCGTGCTCGTTGATCCGGAGGGCCGCACGGTGGAGTGGACCGCGCTCAAGCCAGATATGCCGGTGACATACACCTATACGAAAGACGGCGACCGCATGGTCGTGACCAAGGTGACGCTCGCGAAGCCGCTGTCGTATTACGAGAAGAAAGAAACGGAAACTACGACAACAACGACGAAGCCGTAATCGTAGCCACCATTCTCAGGAACGGAGCATGGCGCAGAGTGCCGTCGCTACTTCTTATTACAAAGCGCCCGCCACAGCGGGCGTTTTGCAATTCCGTAGACAGGGCCAAATCGGTCGGAAACCAGGGGATGTGCTGATTGCAACGCATAACGAACTGGAGAGCAGGACCAAAACAGGCCTGGGCACGCAACGGCTAAGGCATCCGGAGCACGCTGCGAAACTCCCAGGCGAGAGTCTATCGGGTGGCGAGGTTGCCCTCTTTGCTGTCGAGCTCGTCGTTCTTAAAGGTGAAAAGTGCGAATTTAGAACCGTCTTCGTAGCGATAGGTCGTTTTTTTGAAGATCAGCATATCCTTTGTCTCGATAGTGGTGGGCGGGCCCATGATCCGCTCGACCTGCGCCTTCGTCATGCCATTTGTGACTTGGTCATAGTTGGACAGTGTCACCTTTGACCCGGTAAGCGTGTTTCGATTGCAGCCCGGCGTCAACGCGAGCAGCGAACCGCAGAGCACCGTGAGTAACATGATCTTTTTCATAAGACAAATATTCGGGCGGCGCGCGCTTTGGTACATGTCGACCTCTAGCCTTGAAGTGTGCGTTTCTTTCTGGCGATTTGCGCAAGCCCGAGCTATTGCTCGAACACCTTCTTCACGTCACCGATTTTACGCTGTATCTTCCCGCCTGCTTTTTCCGCCGTCCCGCGATCGCGCAAGTCTGGATTCCCTGTCGCCTTGCCGGCCTTTTCTTTCACTTTGCCTTTCGCTTCCTCTAAATCCGCCCTTGATTTTATCCTTTGTGCTCGATTTCATAAGAACAAGATCGCGCGCTATGAACGCGGCGGTTGTAAATTGGTTTGCAACTGAAGGCGATCGGCACACGGAGAAGCAAACGGCGGGAGTTGCCCCCGCCGTCCGAATACTCTGATAAAACCAGATTTATCGTCCGCCTTGCTGGTGGCCTCCTTGTTGATGACCGCCTTGTTGGCCGCCACCGCCTTGTTTTTCGCGCTCGCGCTGTTGCCGCTCGCGTTCCTGTCTCTCGCGATCTTTGTCCTGGCCTTGCTGTCCGGGACCACCAGGTTTGCCCGGTTCGTTCGGATTGTGTTGTGATTCCATAATACCTTTCGTTTTACTTACTGACTTCTGACTAGCCTTGTCACAGTTTGCGATGCGAGGCTCGTCTTTCAGTTAATCGTCTTGAAATAGGCTTCTGGATTGGAGAATTGGGCGCATTTGCGCCTTCGATCGAGAATACGAGCGGATCGCAGCGCGCCAACTCAGATTCGTCCCATTAGCCAAAGGATTAGGACAATCAAAAGGACAAGGCCTAGCCCACCGCTTGGGTAGTAGCCCCAACCAGAACTATATGGCCAAGTGGGCAAAGCCCCGAGTAACAAAATAAGCAGTATAATTATGAGAATTGTGCGCATAAGGCGATGCTATCAGGGCTCGGCGCCGTATGGCAATCTTTTCTGGGCTTTGCTGTTTACGACGTCCTAGGTAAAATCCGTATCCAGTGCCCTGCGCTGACGTCTTGATGAAAAACAGAGTAATCATCCAAGCACCACCTCAGCCCGTGCTATTGCTTTCGGGGTTTGAAGACCCCCCGGGCGAGTTCCAAGCGTTTGGCTTCGACCCGATCGCATTGTTCTCTGGCACGCTCCTGGAGTTGCGCGTAGTCGAGTCCGCGTAGTTTAGGGACGACGCCAGCAGCGACTTCAAGTCCACGCCAAAGCGCGTACTTACCGGTGATGCCGAGGACTAGACTTTCGAGGGCGAGGTAAAGCCCCATCTCGCCATCGCGTGATTCGCTAGCGCGAATTTTCGCGCGCGAAAACTTTTCAGCGATCCAAGCGCCCGCTTTTCGTATGGCGTTATGTTTTTTTTCCAATTTCTCAACGAGCCCTTGGAGTTTAGCTTGATCGGCGGCAATTTCGCCGCGTAGATCGCGGAAAAACTGAGCGAGCGGTTTTTCCTCGTAAGTGTCGATCAGGTGGTCGATCATATTTAAAGCGGCAACGGAGCCGGCGAGGTGATCTTTGAGATACGTCGATAGATTGTCCATGAAGAAGGAATCGATTACAGTAAATATTTCATTCAAAATGCAAATGCGCCGTGTTTTGTTCTCTAAGTCCAGCCGCAATTAAGCTAACATAAGTTTTTCATTTCCTCGGCGGTTATGCCTTCGCCAACGGCCGCACCTCTCCATGACTGTTACGTTAGCTAAGAAATTCTGCGAGCGGCTCCATCGGTTTGATGTGCGCGCAGAAAATCTTGAAAGCCGCCAGGATCGGCACGGCTAAGATGATGCCGACGATTCCCCACATCCAGCCCCAGAAAGTAAGCGAGAGCAGGATGATGACGGGATTCAAAGTAAGAGAGCGTCCCATAATCCACGGTGTGATAAAGCTCCCCTCCAATGTGCCAAAAGCGAGATAGACGGCAGGAAAGATGAGGGCGTACCCCAGGCTATCGAAGCTCAGAGCGGCGCCGATCGTCATACAGATGATGCCTGTGAGCGCGCCGAGGTAAGGAACGAAATTGAGAAGCGCGACCATCACACCCCACATTAGCGGGTTGCGCAGACCAAGCAGCCCTACCGCGGTTCCGACAGCCAATCCGAGGCAGGCATTAATCGCCGTGATTGTAAATAGATAACGGGAGACCTGCGACTCGATGTCCTGCGCGATGCCGACGGCCGTCTTCTTATCTGAGAGTGTGGGTAGCAACTTGACCAGTTTGGCGATGAAGACTTGGTCGTAGACAAGCAGAAAATAGAGCAGAATCACCAAAAAAACAGCGCTGGCGATAAATTCCGGTGTGCGCGTGACGAACGTCTCGGTGATGGGATGCCGCTTCACTTCGACAGCTTTAGCTTCCGCATTAGTTGTAGCCAGCTTCTCGATTTCGCTGGTCGCCTGCGTCACTTGCGCAACCGAGTTTTTTACCGGCCGGAGCTTGTGTTGCAGTTCGGCTAAGCCGGCCGGGGCCTTCTGAAGCCACGCTACCGTGGGTGTGGCCAACGCGGAAATGCCATAGCCGACAAGTACAAGAAGACCGATGAGGATGACTGCCGCGCTTACCGCCAGCGGAATCTTCAATTTAGCGAGTCCACGCACTATCGGCCTCAATAGGTAGCTAAGCAGCAGCGCAAGAACGATCGGCAGGAGGATCGAGCGCATGAAGTAGATGGTGTAGAAGAGTGCCAGGATAAACAGACCGGTAAGAGCAATCGACCTGACATCGAAAGGTTTTTGCAATAGTTCCGCGGTGCGTAAGCGGGCACGGGATGTGACCTTTCCCACTTGGTTCTCGTCGTCGGAAACATCAGCGCGCGATTCCACCTTTACCGGGGGCAAAGCCATCTATGCTCATGAATCGCAAGGTACTTCGCATCCACGTGCCTCTGTCTTTCTGCTTGCTGATGCTACGCGAGTGGCGGTTTAGACCTGGTTCTGCTGATCGTACTGCTTGTCGTTTTGCTTCGGCAGGATTGCATTGCCCGGCCTGCTCGCATAATCAGGCGAAGCCAACTTCGCTCGGCTTCTACCATCGCAATTGTTATCAAGACTTCGTCGGTTGGCTGCACCCATTCTATCGGCATCGCATCGCAATATTTTGTCGGACAAATGATGCGCAGCGACCTGTTTCCACGTGTGCCCATTATCACTTGGATTTGCCGGCCGGTGATCATTTCGCCGCAAACCAGGCAATAACGTTTCTCATCCAGCGAATGCCAATGCCGGAATTGATCGAGTCGTTGCAAGATAGCGAGTTTTTCTTCATCGGATAATTTGATCGACGAAACAAGCGCCATTGGCCAAAGCATGCTGTTCTTCGAATTGTCATACAATCGGGCGAACGCCGGATTGGCGTATCAGTCAAAATCCTAGCCTGAGTTCGCTTGGGTTGGCTTCGGGCTGCCTGAACGACGAACATGCTAGGTTAACGGCCCTTTCATGTTTGGTCGCGGAGTGGCCATTACCAGGTTGTCCTGCATGTACGCAAGACGCGCCTTCGCTGTTCTCCTACAAGAAGAACAGGAAGGCGCGAGGAGAAAAACGAGCCTAACTCTTTTGGCTCTTAATCCTCATCGAGTATCACGCGATCAACCATTATGTTGTCGCCAGTTCCGACGTAATGGACCCGGACTGGGATACCGACCTTAACTCTCGTTCTTACGGTATCTTCATCCAGAGTCTTGCCACTCCGCGTCACGTAAGTAACGGTCTTACCAAAATGGTAAGTCCGTGGTCCGCTAGTTTCCTTGAGTACGATTGTGCTGCCGGGAGTGTACTCGGTGATCGTCCCGTTGCCTTCGGTCGTGGTTGTTGTTGTGGTAGTCTCCGAGACTTGGGCCCACGCAAACGGAGCCGCAACTGCCAAGGCCATACTGAGTAGTAGTTGTTTCATAGTGCTTTCTTTTTTTATTTCTTTCCGCGAGGGGCGAACATTCCCGCTGCCGATCTTCCCTCGATTTCGGAAAGGACGCCCCGGCGTGTTACATTGTATAATCGAAGGCAAACTCGCATTCGGTCGTGAGCGGAAGGCTGAAGTAGGTCACTCAGACAGCAACGATGGCGTTATTCTTTAACTACATTGTCGTGTTTGCTTTACCCAGTTCCTCAAGGCCGAGATTGACATGAAATTGATAATTTGGTGTGGCGAAATCTTCGCTTTTAATGCTGCAGCTAGCCCAAGCTCGATAAACTCTAGCTGCCACGGATGATGGGCATCCGTGCCTATCGAAATGCGAGCGCCGTGCTCGCGCACGCCGCTTAGTAGTCCGACGTTCAGATCCTGTCGATCCGGATACCAGTCAATTTCCAGCGCCTTATCTAGCTCGGCGGCTTCTGCAAAAACGTTTGGTCTTGAGTGGTCCGGAGAGAAGAGTGAAACGAACCTAGAACTATATCCAAGGATGATAAAGACTGCGGCAGCATATCTCCTTCGCCGCATAGGTTAAGGTTCATCAGTGCGATTTGAAATTTGTTGCCGAGACCATGCAGCAGATTGTTGAAAAAGAGCTCGGCGAAGAGATGATGAAGCGCGTCGAACTTTTCTGTGACCTGCTGGCTCGGACACCGGTTGATGAACTGGAAGTTCGTTCGCGTCCGCGAGTCATCTTTCGTGTTGACGAAGTAACCTGGATCAATGCGATCGTACGTTACCTGGTGTCGCCTCGCGAAGCCGGTTCGGTCAAGCGCGGTTAATCCCCCAAATTGCTTGCTGCTCTCAATGCAGAGCAGATAAAGTCATGTTCCCGGCCGGAGCGAATCGTTGAAAATTTTGATTGAGCGAGCTGACCATTCAGGTCACGCGCGCCTGTTTCGAACGAGAAGTGATCGCGCGAATTCGCCAACGCCAGCTATCAAGTTCGGCGAACCCGCAAGTTTTTCGATTTGGCTCACGAGAGCGCTTCCGATGACCGCGGCATCTGCAAAACGCCAGACCTGGCGAACCTGTTCCGATGTTGAGATCCCGAACCCAACGGCGACGGGCAAGTCGCTCACTGCTCGTACACGCCTTACGAGAGATTCGGCGTCAGGTGCCATTTCGCTTCGCGCGCCAGTAACCCCTGCGCGCGAAACAGCGTAGATGAACCCGCTCGCCTGCTGAGCGATGCGCCTTAGCCGTTCGTTCGAGGTAGTAGGGGCTACGAGAAAGATCAGATCTACAGCGTGGTCACGAAACGCCGTGATCCAAGGCCCTCCTTCTTCCGGAGTCAGATCAGTTATAAGCACTGCATCAATTCCAGCCCGCTGAACCTCCTGTGGCAACCGATCTTTACCGAACTTCAAGAGAGGATTGAGATAACTGAAGAGCACAATCGGTACGTCGATGTGCTTCTTTACGCTCGACACGCATCTTAGCGCGTCCCCAACTGTCACACCTCTTCGCAGCGCACGCTCGGAAGCGCGCTGAATCACCTCGCCATCGGCGACCGGATCGGTGAATGGGACACCGAGTTCAATGATGTCTGCTCCGGCCGCGGCCAGTTCAACCAGCAGAAGTTCGGTGGTTCCCAGATCTGGATCGCCCGCGGTGATAAACGGGATGAATCCACCGCGTCCGGAACGCTTCAGGTCGACGAACGTGTCGCGTATCCGACTCATTGCGACTGCAAATCCGCAACGAGTTGGACGTCTTTGTCGCCGCGGCCAGACAGATTAACGATGATAGAATCGTCTTGTGACAATTCACGAGCGACACGAATTGCGGGCATGATAGCGTGTGCCGTCTCTAGAGCGGGAATGATTCCTTCCAATTTTGCGCAAAACTGAAATCCTTCGAGCGCCTCGGCGTCACTTGACCGGACGTACTCGGCTCGCCCGCTGTCACGAAGGTATGCATGTTCAGGGCCGATCGCTGAGTAATCGAGACCAGCAGAGATCGAATGAGTCGTCGCAATCTGACCGTTCGCATCCTGAAGCACGTACGACATCGTGCCTTGCAGCACGCCGACCTGCCCGCCGCCACTACGTGTTCCACCGTGAAATCTCGCAGCATGTTCGCCTAACGAATCTCCCCGTCCTCCGGCTTCCACACCGACCAACCGGACTTCTTCGTCTGCAATAAAAGGATGAAACAAACCGATTGCGTTCGAACCGCCTCCTACACAGGCAACCAGTGAGCGCGGAAGCTTGCCCGCCGCAGATAAGATTTGTTCGCGTGCTTCGCGTCCAATGATGCTTTGAAATTCGCGTACCATCAGCGGATACGGATGTGGACCGAGTGCGCTGCCGAGCAGATAGTACGTGTCGTGCACGTTCGTTACCCAGTCGCGCAACGCCTCGTTGATTGCATCCTTTAGTGTGCGCGTGCCAGCGTTTACTGTAACCACTTCGGCGCCGAGCAATCGCATTCGGAAAACGTTGAGTGCCTGCCGCCCCACATCTTCTGCGCCCATGTAAATGACGCAACGCAATCCGAACAAGGCGCAAACCGTCGCGGTCGCGACGCCGTGCTGGCCTGCACCCGTCTCAGCGATGACGCGACGCTTGCCCATTCGACGCGCGAGCAACGCTTGGCCCACAGCGTTGTTGATTTTGTGAGCGCCGGTGTGCAAAAGGTCTTCACGCTTTAAATAGATTTGCGCTCCGCCGGCGTGAGCTGTTAAGCGCCGCGCGTGAAACAAGGGTGTTGGCCGGCCACAGTAATCGCGCAGCAGTTGGCTGAGTTCGGCCCGGAAATCGGAGTCTTCTCTGGCGCGGATGAACTCGTTAGTCAACGCGTCCAGAGGGGCTACTAGTGTTTCCGGAACGTAGCGTCCGCCAAACTTTCCCCAATGCCCGCCCTCGTCCGGCTCGCTTTTTGTAATCGGCGATTTCTGCATTGGAGTTATGAAGAGCAGAAAGGATTTATCGAGGAATTGGCAGCTCGCACTGCGATAATAAAATCTTCCAGGGCCTGGTGATCTTTTACTCCTGGCGCGCTCTCAACGCCGCTACAAACATCAACCGCGTGGGGCGCTACCGTTGCGATGGCTTGGCCGACATTTTCTTCGGTCAAGCCGCCGGAGAGAATGAGGGATCGCGCAAAGGAACGGGTTGTTCGTGCCGCTAGCCAATCACACGTCAGGCCAGTTCCGCCACGGAGGTTCGGATCATGTGCGTCAACCAGCACGTCGCAATCGCCGAATAACGCGACCTCTTCAGGTCGGAATTGCGGATCCGTCGAGAACGCTCGGATCACACGAAATTCACGAGCTAGTTCGCTGCATTTTTCCGCTGACGTGCCCCCGTGTAATTGCACGCATCGAACGCCGGTTGCGTCCGCGGTGGTTCGAATGTCTTCGGCACTGGCGTCTACGAAAACTCCGACTGCTAAAACTCGAGGCGATATTGTCTCGATAATTCGCCGGGCGAGCTTGGGCCCAATATAGCGTGAACTTTGGGGATAAAAGTTGAACCCAATCATGCTGACGCCGAGTTCAGCGCACGCTCTGGCGTCTTTAACATTCGTGACACCACAAATCTTGATTTGTACTGGAGTCATCATTAGCGACCTCCAATTGAACCTTCTGCAAATTGCCGATCTCCGGCCGCGGCGACTAAGTTGCGAAGAGCCGTTTCGGGATCGGACGCGCGCATCAATGCTTCGCCTATCAGAAAACCGCGAAATCCGACTTTACGAAGGCGAAGCAGCGAGTCCGCACTTTGCAATCCACTTTCGCTGATCAGGATTCTGTCTCGCGGAACCTCGGCGATCAAACGCTCGCTTGTATTCAGTGTGACCTGAAATGTCCTGAGATCGCGGTTATTTACACCAATGATTCTTGCGCCTGAATTCAGTGCGCGCCGCAATTCCTCGGACGTATGCACTTCAACTAGCGCGTCGATTCCGAGTTCGTCCTCGGCAAGCGCGCGCAGTTCGCCTAACGAGACGTCGTCCAATGCGGCGACAATCAACAATACGGCGTCGGCTCCAGCTATGGCGGCTTCGAAAATTTGGATTGGATCGATAATGAAATCTTTGCGCAAAAGCGGCAGGTTTGTACTGGATCGCGCCGCGCGAAGATCGAGGATCGAACCACCAAAATATTCTTCGTCCGTTAGGATAGAGATCGCGCAAGCGCCACCGCGTTCGTAGCTATGGACAATTTCAGTAACCGTCAAATCGTCGCGAATAATTCCAGCGGAAGGCGATCTGCGCTTGAACTCCGCGATAATATTTGGTCGCCGTGAGTCGGGCTCCAGCGCTCGTATTAACCGGTGCGGGTTAGCGCTCTTTCGAATCTCCAATGCGCGCTCGCGAACGTCGCATGAAGAAGGATCCGCTCGAAGCTGCGCCACGGCGTTTCGTTTTCTATCCAGGATTTGGGAGAAAATGTTTTTGATCATGGCTTTCGATTTGTCTCCCGGACCAGCACATCCAGCTTCGATGCCGCTCGTCCGCTGTCGATGCTTTCACGAGCCAGGCTTGCCCCATATCGGAGATCCGGGGCAACGCCTGCGACATGGAGCGCGGCAGCGGCGTTTGCGATGACCAAGTCCCGCGCCGCAGCGATTGTTTTCGTTCTTCTCACCTTTCAAAATTGCGCGGATCAGTTGTGCGTTCTCTTGCGGTCCGTTCCCCCGAAATCCGTCGAAGCGTTGAAGTTCCAATCCAAAGTCTTCGGGCGACAGTGTAAATGCTTCCACATCCCCGGCGGACGAACAGGCGGCAACGTACGTTCTGTCTGCAATCGTTATTTCATCCAGCCCATCCGCGCCATGCACCACCCATGCTTTCTCAACGCCGAGACGAGTAAGAGCCGATGCGACGCGTTCAAGTAGCGAGCGACGCCACACGCCCACGATCTGAAAGGGTGCCCGCGCGGGATTCGTTAGGGGGCCGAGCAAGTTGAATGTAGTATGCAGCCCGAGCTCACGGCGCACATGCGCGACTCGGGCTGTCGCAGCATGAAAAAGTGGCGCAAACATAAAACAGATTTCATGCTCGTTGAGGCAACGCTCAACGATCTCCGGTGGAGCGGCTGTGTTGACGCCTAGCGCCTGGAGGACATCGGCGCTGCCGCAACGCGACGTTGCCGCCCGCGAACCATGTTTCGCTACGGGCAGACCGGCGCCCGCAATCACAAAGGCCGCCGCTGTTGAAACATTAAAGGTTTTTGCAGTGCTCGATCCAGTGCCCGCTGTATCGATGAAACGCGCGTGACGCGATCGCAATGGCAGCGCACGACTTCGCATTGCTTCGGCAATTCCTGCGAGCTCGTCGAAGGTCTCGCCCTTTACGGCCAGACTGGTAAGCGCGGCCGCTATTTGTGCGTCTGTAGCAATAGGGTTCAGCAGACAGCCTAGAAAATTGCCAGCCTCCGCACGGCTGAGATTCTCACCGCGCATGAGGCGCAGCGTTAGTTCGCGCAGTTCGAAATCGCCAGCTTCAGTTCGATGATAGCCTGCCAGGCCGTCTTGGCGGGCTGGCAGCCCGCCAGCCGAGTCAGGCAAAGCTGCCTGACCTACGTTATTTTCCCCGGAGGAACGAAGAGATCTGACACGAACACGTGCGGGAGATTTCGATGACGCGCCATCACTGCCCGTTGTCCGCCTGATCGATTTTGGATTTGCTGTCCCTTTCCTCATGATGATTTCATATGCGTCGCCATTAAGAGCGCGTTTGCCATCGCACGCGCTTTGTTAACAGTTTCCTCGTATTCGGAGTGTGGATTGGAGTCGGCGACGATGCCCGCGCCGGTTTGAAAATATACCTTCCCGTTTTTCAAGATCGCGCAGCGCAGCGCGATGCAGGAATCGACATTGCCATCGAATCCCAAATAGCCGATCACACCGGCGTAACAGCCGCGTCTGGTTCTTTCCAGTTCGCTGATAATTTGCATGGCGCGAATTTTCGGCGCCCCGGAGACAGTGCCGGCGGGAAACGTTGCTTTGACCAAGTCGAACCCGGTGCAGCCCGAACGCAGGCGACCAGTAACATTTGAAACGATATGCATCACATGGCTGTAGCGCTCGATTTCCATCAATTCAGTCACCCGCACCGTGCCGAAATCTGAAACCCGGCCGACATCGTTGCGCGCGAGATCGACGAGCATGATGTGCTCGGCGCGTTCCTTGGGATCGGCCAGGAGTTCGGCTGCATTCCTCTCGTCCTGCGCGGACGTGGCGCCGCGCGGGCGCGTGCCAGCGAGCGGACGGATCTCTACCGCGTCGCCGATCAGCCGGACATGCATCTCCGGCGAGCTTCCAACTAGCGCAAAATCCGCCCCGAACTTGAGACAAAACATGTAGGGCGAAGGATTGATGAAACGAAGGCATCGATAAAAATCGAGCGCATCGCCGCTGAAATCGGATTCGAACCGCTGCGACAAGACAACCTGGAAGATGTCGCCTGCGCGAATGTACTCCTTGGCTCTTTCCACCGCGTGTTCAAACTCGTCCGGTTGAAAATTGCTGTGGTAGTCGCATCGCGCTGCGATGTCGGGACGGTGCGGCGCGCCGTCTCTACCAAGGGGCTGTGTTTCGCAATCCGTCGGTGGAAGAAGCCGAAGATCGGCGGGTTTCGCAAGCTGACGCATGATAGCGTCGATCGATTCAGCCGCTCGCGTATAGACTTTTTCAAGTGGGCCATCCTCAAGGAATGCGTTTGCGAGGACCTTTAGTGTGCGTAGCCGATGGTCGAAGATGAGAAGACTGCCTGTAATCATGAAGATCATCTCGGGCAATTGGAGTTCATCGCGCTCCGCTGCCGGAACTTTGGGTTCAAAGAAATGAATCGCTTCGTAGCCCAGAAAACCAACAGCACCGCCGCTGAATCGCGGCAGTTCCGGACGCGAGTCAAACTGATAGTGCGCCATCAGCTTGCGGACCTCATCCAATGGGTCGCCTGTTATTTCAGTCCGCCGCTCGATTCCCAATTCGACGATTTGTAACTCGCGGCCGTAGGTTTTTATCACGATCCGGGGGTTGATCCCGACGAAGGAGAAGCGTCCCGACTCGTCGTTTTTCTCAGTCGATTCGAACAGGAAACTGTAACCGCCGCTGTCTAACTTCTTGAATGTCGAAACGGGCGTTTCGTTATCGGCGATAAACTCTGCGAAAATCGGGACAACGTTACCGCGTCGCGCGAGCTGTAAAACTCGTCCATGCTCGGAGTGATCTGCGTTTTCATGGATTCTAGTGGGTTTAGCGCCTCTTTACTTTGCATCGGCGCTTGCTTCGCCTCTCCCTTCGCAAGGGAGAGGGTAGGGTGAGGGTTTCCGCTTTCGCTTCAGTGCTGTTTGAGAACCCCTCACCTCCATCCTCTCCCCTTTTGGCAAGGGGAGAGGCGGACGGAAATACGGTGATCTTTATCCGAGTTTTCATACGTGAAGCGACCTGTGACCCGCTACCGCAGTTTTCGGTTCGACCGAAAGAAAACGCGCGAGAATTTTCTTACCGTCGCACGTTAGAACCGATTCCGGATGAAATTGCACGCCGTACACGGGGAACTCGCGATGGCGCAACGCCATGATTTCGCCGTCCTCGCTTTCTGCGATGATCTCGAGGCACGCGGGAAAGGAACTCCGCTCGACAACGAGCGAGTGGTATCGACCGGCTTCGAACGGTGTGGCCAAATCGGTAAAGAGTCCGCTTTCATTATGTCTGATCATGGATGACTTCCCGTGCACAAGAGTGGAAGCGCGCACGATTTTTCCTCCGTGCGCTTCAGCAATGCATTGATGACCAAGACAAACGCCGAGGATTGGAATCCTTGCCCCAAAGCGCAGGACGACGTCTTTGCTGATTCCCGCTTCACGCGGAGTGCAGGGTCCTGGCGAGATACAGATATGGTTTGGCGCTAATGAAGCGATTTCATCAAGTGAGATTTCGTCATTCCGCTTAATAACAAGCTCGCATCCGAGCTCGCCAAAATATTGGGCCAGGTTGTAAGTGAAGGAGTCGTAGTTATCGATCAGGAGGAGCATTTCGGGCTGAATTCGTTAGGCATTTCCCTTTGTTGCCAGGCCATTCTGATTAACAGGGGCTGTAATCCCGCGGATCGAACAAACTTCTCTGACAAGCTGTGCATATTCCGAGGGCGTCAGAGCTTGCGCGCCATCGGAAAGGGCAAGCTCTGGATGGTTGTGGACTTCCACCATGAGTCCGTCCGCTCCCACCGCCACGCCTGCCCGCGCGAGCGGAGTAACCATGTACGCGCTACCTGTGCCGTGTGATGGATCCACAATCACCGGCAAATGAGAAATTCGCCGAATTGCCGGTACCGAAGCTAGATCGAGTGTGTTACGTGTATGCTGCGCGAACGTGCGAACACCGCGTTCGCAAAGAATGACATTATAATTGCCCTCAGCCATGATGTATTCGGCGGCGAGCAACCATTCCTCGAGCGTTGCGGCCATTCCCCGTTTCAAGAGCACCGGCAACTTCGAGCGGCCAGTCTTCCTGAGGAGCGAAAAGTTCTGCATGTTACGTGCGCCGATTTGAATGACGTCGCCATACTGTTCGATTAGATCGACATGAGATTCTTCGAGCGCTTCGGTGACAATCTTTAGTCCAAACGCCTCACGAATCTCGGACATGATTTTCCAGCCTTTCTCTCCAAGGCCTTGAAATGCGTAGGGAGAACTTCGGGGCTTCCACACGCCGCCCCGGAAGAACCGCGCACCACTTTGCTGCACTGCTTCCGCCACGGCGAATGCCTGATCGCGGCTCTCGATCGCGCACGGTCCCGCGATGATGGCGAGTTCACTTCCTCCGATGGTCGCGTCCCCAACTCGCACGACTGTCTTTTCCGGACGCAGATCAAGCGTGATCAACTTGTACGGCTTGGTGACCCGGATAACTTCCGCGACGCCCGGCAGGTTTTCGAACCGTCTGCCATCGACAGGGCCCGGGTTACCAGTGATGCCGATGGCTGTTCGTGTGGCGCCGGGCATCGGATGAGGACGCAGCCCAATTTTCTGAATCACGTTTATAACTGCGTCGATTTCCTGCGCAGCAGCGCCGGGTTTCATGACAATCAACATATGTAGCCTTGGGTTATTTCATTGGTGCAAACGCCAGATCTCTCGCTTGAGAGAAAGAGAGAAAATCAGCGTCCCGTTGAGAAACGGTCGCTTTCTATCGCCACCACACGAGCGCCAACGCGAAGGCGAGCGGCCTTCGAAGGTCTGTCGAATTAAGAATGTCGACGCTCATCGCCAAACACAATAACGGCGATCTCACAGATGTCGATCTTAAATTTCATGGCGAAGGCGCGTATCGTATTCGTAAGAGCGTGCCGGTCTTCTTTGTCGTGCGTCGGCTTGGCTTGTACGAGCTGCCTGCCAGGTTTTCAGCACCAGGTACAAGAGCAGCGCGGTCAGGACGAGCGGTACCGCACAAACCATCAACACCGTGTTATTACGTCCTGCCAGTCCAGTGGGTACAAGATCGTCTGTGTGAGCTTGAAATCCCGGATCAAGATTAATGTTGGAAGTAATTAGACTTATGCGCTCGTCGGGTAGTCTGTTGTCCCTGGTCTGGTAGTCTCACAAACCGGCATGGCCAAACGAACAGCGCAAAAGAGAAAAACTGCTGGCGTTACTGCGGCGAAGGGACGACGGGCCGTGGGGCTCAGCGGCGCTGCAACATTCGGGCGACCCGATTTCCTTATCCTGGTCGCCATGGCGGTACTCACGCTTGGCATTTATGCGCAGGTGATCGGGCATCAGTTCATCACTTTCGATGACGATTCGTATATCAAGGAGAACCCAATGGTGAATCGCGGAGTTACGCTAGCGGGACTCGCTTGGGCGTTCACCACTTTTTACAAGGCAAACTGGCATCCACTGACGTGGATTGCACATATGATCGACAGTCAACTCTTCGGCCTGAACGCAGGTGGCCATTTACTCGTTAACGCACTGATTCATGTGGCAAACACGTTGCTTGTCTTCTGGTTTCTGTTGCGAGCAACACACGCCCGATGGCCGAGCGCGCTGGTCGCGGCGCTTTTTGCGCTTCATCCGTTGCACGTGGAGTCGGTCGCTTGGGCGGCTGAACGCAAAGATACGCTCTCGACGTTGTTCGGCCTGCTATCACTGATCGCTTACGTGCGCTATGCAGAGGCACCCTCGATCAGCCGGTACGCGTGGACCGCCATAACGCTCGCACTGGGACTATTGGCCAAACCGATGCTGGTGACCTGGCCTTTCGTAATGTTGCTGCTCGACTACTGGCCGTTGCGCCGCCTGTCACAATCGACAAGCCGGAAGAACTTCCTCGTTTCGATTGCGCCACTGCTGCGCGAGAAATTGCCGTTGTTTGCTCTCGTGACGGCGTCCGCGGTTGTCACATCCGTCGCGCAATCTCATGGAGGTGCTGTGCGCACATTCACGGATTTTCCTATTGCGCTGCGGCTGCCGAACGCGCTTGTCTCGTATGCGAAATACTTACTGCTCACGTTCTGGCCGCATGATCTGGCCGTGTGTTACCCGTTCGCCCCGACGGGCATACCGACCTGGCAGATCATCGGCGCAGCGTTCCTGCTGATTGGAATTACGGCGTTCTGTCTTTTCCAACGGAAAATCCGGCCTTACCTCATCGTAGGCTGGCTTTGGTTCCTGGGAACACTGGTTCCCGTTATAGGGCTCGTTCAGGTTGGCTGGCAAACCATGGCGGACCGTTACTTCTATATTCCGTCGATCGGTTTCTTCATTGCGCTCGTGTTCGGATTAGCCGACATCGCGAAAACGCGACACGTTGCGCCGTCGCTCAGCGCGGCAATAGCCGGCGGGGTTCTACTGGTTCTTGCTACTCTTACGAACGCGCAGATTCATCTCTGGAGTGATAGCTTCACTTTGTTTAATCACGCGCTCGCAGTCACTCCACTTAATCTCCCCATAGAACAAAGTCTGGGGCTTGCCATGGGCAAGAGCGGCAGGTACGACGAAGCCGCGGCGCATTTTGAGAAGATTCTGCAAATCCACCCCGATTTCTACGACGGCCTGTTGAACATGGGCATCATGCGCTTCAAGCAAGGCCGGCTGCTAGAAGCCATCGAGTATTGCCACGCGGCAATCCGTTCACAGCCGGACGCGCCGAAAGCGCACGTACAGCTGGCCCACGCACTATGGAAGCAGAACCGCGATGAGGCCGCGCTTGAGGAGATGCGCCGCGCGTTACAGCTGGCGCCCAAAGACGCAGACATTCGGGCTGACTTTGGACTCGCGCTGGAACGGGTGGGCAGAATACCGGAGGCTATCGAGCAACTTCACGAAGCGCTCCGGCTAAATCCCAACAATGCCGAGGCTCACAACAATCTGGGCTTGGCTTTGCTCGCCTCGAGCAACGCGCGGGAAAGCATTCCCGAATTTGAGGCGGCGCTGCGTCTCAATCCCGAGTTGAAAGTCGCAGCCGACAATCTCCGGCGCGCGCAGGCACAATCGAAGTGACCCAGGCGATCCTGCCTGTGAGTCTTTCGCCTGCCTCACGCAGGCAGCATTGCCTGCTTCACGCGAAGCGCTTGCCCCACTAGGCGGCTTTCGGCTAACTTTCGCGCCATGCATCGCCACGCTCTTTTCCGCTACCTCTTACTGTTAACCTTCATCTTTTTCATACTCTCGCCAGTTGCTGCTTTAGCCGCATCGCCGGTTCAGGAACGGGCGGATCGTTTTCTCGCGCTCGCCAATGCTGGTTATCAGGCCCTGTACCGGGTGAATAGTGAGGCACAATGGCTTGCAGTTACTGATGTAACGCCTCAGCACGACGCTGCCGCCGAAGCCACAGGCAAAGCCTACGCCGCGTTCAATGGAAACCCGGCGATTATCAGCGAAGCGCGAGATTTACTTACGCATGAGAAAGGGCTCAATGAACTGACAGTTCGACAGTTGAAACAGCTTCTCCTAAACGCGGCCGAAGGTCCGATGACAAACCCGGATCTAGTGGCCAAAAGAGTCACAGCAGAGACAAAGCAAGCGTCGATCCTCAACGGTTTCGACTTCAAGCTCAACGGTCAGCCGATTAGCGTGAACCAGATCGACGACAAATTGGATAAGAGCGTCGATCTCAATGAGCGCAAAGCGGTCTGGGAAGCGTCGAAACAATCTGGACCGGCGTTGAAACCGAATTTGATAACGCTGCGTGATCTGCGTAACGGCGTCGCCCAAGAGATGAAGTATCCCGATTACTTCTCACTCGAGGTTGCTGCCTACGGAATGACCACGGACGAGATGCTCAAGATGCTGGAAGATTGGATGGCGACGTTGCGTCCGCTTTATTTGCAATTGCACACGTGGGCGAAATACAAACTTGCAGAAAAATTTCATCAGCCGGTGCCGAAGAAAATTCCAGCGCACTGGATCAATAACCGCTGGGGCCAGGAATGGCCCGGCCTGGTGGAAGCAGCGGACATCGACAACTATTTCAAGAATCGTAAACCAGAATGGATTATCAAAACGGCCGAACAGTTTTACACCGGGCTTGGTTTTTCGCCGTTGCCGCAAACTTTCTGGGAAAGATCGGATTTATATCCGCTGCCGACGGATTCAAAGCGCAAGAAAAACACCCACGCCTCCTGCTGGCACATCGATCTCCAGAACGACATTCGGTCGCTACAAAGCATCGAACCAAACGCGCGCTGGTTCTTCACCGCGCACCACGAACTCGGACACGGATATTACTTTAAAGCCTATTCGCGTCCGGAAGTGCCTTACTTGTTACGACTTGGTGCCGCGCCGGGCTTCCATGAAGGTGTTGGTGAATTGATTGCCCTCGCTTCGAGTCAGGTTCCGTACTTGCAATCACGCAGCGTTTTGCCCGCCGACTTTAAGCCAGACAAGACAGCATTTCTCCTCGACGACGCGCTCGCACGTTCGGTTCCGTTCATCTATTTCTCCTGCGGCACGATGCCGCATTGGGAAGCAGACATTTACGCGCACAATCTTCCGGCTGACCAGTGGAACGCGCGCTGGTGGAAATACGTTTCCGATTTCCAGGGCATCGAGCCGCCATCCCCGCGTGGCGAAGAATTTTGCGATGCCGCTACCAAGACGCACATCAATGATAATCCGGCCTACTACTACAACTATGCGTTCGCGACCGTGTTCAAGTTTCAATTGCACGATTACATCGCACGCCACATTCTTCATCAGCCACCACAATCATGTAACTACGCCGACAACAAAGAGGTCGGCACCTGGCTGAATAACATTCTTAAAAAAGGTGGAACCGAAGACTGGCGCAAAGTCTTGAAGGAGGCCACCGGCGAGGACATCTCTACCCGCGCAATGATGGATTACTTCAAGCCACTTATGAGCTGGTTGGAAGAACAGAATAAGGGTCGGCAGATTGGATGGGACTAGTGGCATCGCGTTACGCTCAGCGTGATGTGGGTTCGCTCGAAAAACAACTATTTCGGCGATTGATTGGGCGCCGATTGGTTCAGCTTCGCCTGTGCTTTCATTATCTCGGCTTCCATCGTGGGCATGATGTCTGCCATGTAGGCGCCGAACTTTTGCATGGCCGATTTCCCCACGGGCGAACCATAAAAATCTGCCAATGCCTTCAACTCTTCAGTGGTGAAATGCTTCACCATTGAGTCTATCATCGCTTTCGTTAATGCCGCGATATCGAGTTGGGAAGTCATTAACTGCTTGAATTTATCGCGTTGATCCGGCGGAAGATTCGCGGATATCTTGTCGGCCATGTCCTCGAACAGCGCCTTTGGCGGAGTCGCCTGGAGGTAACGCTCGGCTTCGTGACGCCGCGTTTCGGGAGTGTCAGGTGCGCCGAGCGCAACAGCACAGGAGATGAACAGGGTAAAGGCTGTAAGGGTAAAGGTATATTTTTGCATGGCAGGGGAGTGATAAGCTTTCACTCCGGGCAAGGCGATCTTTTTCTGACGAGGGTTGTTACCGATTTTCTGGACCAGCAAGCGCGGCACTGGCAACATTAACTCTCGTAATTAACCGGAGGTTGTTCCACGACGGACTTGGAAATCATCGCTAATTTATCCATGTTATGTGGTGCGAGTTCTCGTTATTAGTGGAGCGGGTGTTTCGGCTGAAAGCGGGATCCCAACCTTTCGTGGCAAAGATGGCTACTGGCGGAATCTGGACCCGTTAAAGTTGGCGACACCGGAAGCGTTTGCGCGCGATCCGGAACTCGTTTGGCAATGGTATCGCGAGCGGCGACAGAGTATTCGCGGCGCTCAACCGAATGCCGCGCATGAAGCGATTGCCAGGCTCGCCCAACGTGCAGATGAATTTCTGCTGGTCACACAGAATGTGGATGACCTGCACAACCGTGCTGGCCTGCCGAACGATGAGACGGTGCAAATCCATGGAGACATTTTCGTTAGCCGATGTTCGCGCTGTAATTTTAGTCAAAGCGATTACGAGCATGATCACGAGGATGAGCATGAGCACGAGCAGGACGATGTCATTCCGACATGCCCGAAATGCGGCGCACTCTTGCGACCCGGCGTGGTCTGGTTTGGAGAGCCCTTACCCTCGCGTGAAACGGAACGCGTCGAGAAATATCTATACCGCAATCGTTGCGGGGTTGTGATCGTGGCGGGAACAACGGCAATGTTTGGATACATCATTGATTGGGCGCTGCGTGCGAGCCACCGCGGCGGCGAGCTGATCGAAGTAAATCCCGAGGAAACGCCGCTCTCGCGATTTGCGACACGATTGGTGCGGGAGCCAGCCGCAATCGCTCTGCCACGAATTGTTGATCAGATGATCAACTGACAATTTGTGCTGTAGTGGTAAGTGTGTCGCCTGTATCCACGGTCGAAGCAGCCGAGACGGCTGCCTCTACAGTTTCGACTGGCATGCACAGTTGCGCTGATTACGCAGTGATCCAGCGCAAATAACGCTCCGCTGAGCCTCGTACCGCGTGTTTAGCGTTTGAGAGAACGTTCGCTTTCCACCACGCACCATAAATCTGCTCGAATGAGAAAGGTTCGATCGTTTTTAGAATGTGATCGACGGCGGTCGCCCCGAGCGGAATCATGTTTGGATAACTGCGCATGAAACTGACATAGCGCCGATCTTGCACTACTTGAATGATGTCGCCCGTGAGCAAGGCGCCTTTGCCATTTGCACCCGCCGGCCAATGCAACACGGTGCCGCCTTCAAAATGACCCGCCGCAATTGATTAGCGTAAGGTCATCCCAGAGACGACAACGTTGTTCCTTCCCAAAACTGAATTCGAGGCTTTTGCGCATCGACCCATTCGCGATCGGCGGAGTGCAAAAAAATTTGTGCATCGAAACGCTCGGACCATTCGACCATCGAAGATAGTAATGCGGATGCGATATCGCGATCGCGCGGATGCCGCCGCGCGCGTTGACCTCCGCGATTGTTTCGATCGTCCAGCAAAGTGATGCAATCCCAGAGCAAATTTCCCGCTGGCGATTGCACAAGCAGAGCGCGCTGGCCGATGGCAAATTCGGGCTCGGTGCCAATGCCAAGGAGGTGCCGCGCTTCTTCTTCGAAACGGTTTTGATGATCGGCTGTGAGGCGTTTGAGTGTGGTCCATTCCTGGCCGCCATGGCGCACAAATTGCCGTTCATCCTCGCAAATCGGACAGCTGAGCGGCGGCTTCGCCGTCTCGGAAAACTGCGTTCCGCATTGTACACAGATGAAATTCTCCATCGCGGATTTCTGTAGTGGCGATGTCTGACGTTCGCAAACGGGTCCTTTTCGAATCGATGGTGGCAGGGCGTCCGCCTCGGTTCTTGCCGAAATCAGCTGCGCGACAAGCGCCAGTGCTTGCCCTACAATTTCATGCCGCTCTAAGCCGCGTTCAATATTGGCGTAGGCGGTCTGCACGTGCCTTAATCCTTGCGGTGAACCGAGCCGGCGCCGGTGATGTGTTTTTCAATCGTCGGATTGCCAGAATATGTAACTTTTCCAGCGCCGGTAATGGCCACTTTCAAGGTTCTCGGCGACCGCGATTTCCGCGTCTCCCGCGCCCGTTGTGGAGATTTCAGCGGTCTTGGTTTGGAGGCCGCTTGCCTCTAACTCGCTAGCCCCAGTCATATCAGCAAGGAGCTCGTCGATGTTTCCGTCAAGCGAAACATCGTGATGCGCCGCTAGCTTCAAGAGCGAACTTGGGTCCGGTGAGCTGTTTTGCGGTGAGTTTTACAGCGCCGCGGATCCTTGCGTCTGCCCTTGTTAGGCTGGAGATAACGACCTTGATCCCGTGCGTCGGCCAGATTTGCTCATGGGTGCGCAGCTGAAGAGTGTCGCCCGAAACGTCGCTCTCGACATATGAAAGAAGGTTTTCGTCGGTCGTGATCTGGAGAGCAGGAGGTCCACTTTGCCATTCAATTTCGAATGTTCCACCGGCGTCGATCTCGGTGAACGCACTAATCGTTCGGTCATCTGTTTTGATGCGGCCATTGCCTCGAACGCCAACCCATCGGCATCCAGCGGCCAAAGCGATGCAGACGGTCAGACATACAATCGTAATCTTCTTCATGTAAAAAATGGTTTCTCTAGTTACGATGCATCGATGCCTCGCTTTGGATTCAAGGAAATAGCCGCGATGCTGGCAATCCTGCCTCCAACGAGAGTGCAATCATATTCGCAGACAGGATCGTCTGCGTCACTTTTATTTCACGATTTTTAGTTTCGCCGCGTCGACCAAAACATCATCGACGTAGAATTCAACGCGGTAATCACCGATGGCCCAACCATCTTCCGGCCGCGCCAGCGTGAATGCTCCGCGAGCATTTTGACTTTGGACGGTCGCTGACGCTTCGTCCACCTTGTAATCTTGTGGAAAATCTTCACCGATGTTCTCCGCTATCCACACCGCTTTCACCTTTCCGCCTTTTCGCAAGCGCTGCCCCTGCCAACGCACGTAAATCTGGGGTGTATCGGATGAAAACGTCGTGCTCGCTTTCCCAAACTGGTCTTTTGCGAAGTTCACCGACAGTCTTTTTGACGTGGGGTCCGATTTTACCTCTGGTCTGTTTTCGATTTTGGGCCGCTCGGCTAGCTCGAGGGAAATCCGCTGGAGTAGATCGCCGTCCGTGGCGCGCATCGTTGTAACATCTTTAACAATTCCAACACCGGGTGCGAACCAGCGATCGATGGTCATACGGCTGGGTGAGCTTTGCTCTCCACGAATATGGTACGCATGAAATTCGCCGGCCGGAACTTCGATATCTTCTTCTCCAGTCACGTCGTACTGCTGATGCACTTTCAAATCGCCGGCCTGACCATCGAAATTCCAGGTCGCGCCCTGCTTTAGCGGCGCGGCAACCATTGTCTGTGGCGGATTAAACTTGATCAATTCGCCGTCAAGATTAATTCGCGACCAACAGGCTATTCCCTGGTCATCGACCGTAACAAGATCCGTATTAGTGACTGCACCAGCGCGGTGCATTTCGAACTTGAGAAGGTCCTTGCCGTCGACGTTCTCCATTCCAACAAGGTGGTAGAGTACCGGTAGCCGAACTTTACTATCAGGGTCTTGTTTCAAATTCGAAATAGTAAGGCCTTTTCCAACTTCTTCCGTCATGCTGTATCGCCACGTCATCCCGGGATTAGTGGGAAGGAGCGGACCGGCCAATGCAGTCGTCAGCGACACGAAAAAGAATATCGTGGGCGTCCTTAGTCGTGGGGCTTTCAACATCGATCCAGCCCGGATCGACCCTGCTATACCAAAGCCGGTGAATGGATTCGGCTTTGGCGCATCACGGCCTCCGCGTAATCTACGGTTCAACATGCTCCCGAAATATTGCACATCGATGTCGATCCTCGTCCTCGTTTTTTCTTTGGGCGTCATTCTGTTTGCCGCGGACACGCCAAGCTTCGACGACAAGCATGTCGTCGTCATTGTATGGGACGGAATGCGTCCCGATTTCGTCAGCGAGGAAACAACTCCGACGCTTTGGAAGCTTGCCCGCGAAGGAGTCACTTTTCGCAATCACCATCCGGTCTATCCCAGCGCAACGAACGTAAACGGAACAGCGATGATGACAGGCGTGTATCCAGGCAAGAGCGGCATCATTGCAAATTACGTGTATCGCCCGGATATCAACCCTCACGATGCAATCGCTGTCGAGAGTCCAGCGGTGGTGAAGAAGGGCGATCAATTATCCAATGGAAAATACATTTCCGTTCCAACGACTGCCGAGCTTGTTCAACGCGCAGGCGGGCGCACTGTAGTTGCCAGCGCGAAAACCGTCGGTCTTTTGCTGGATCGAAATGCGGGAAGTGGGCCTGCGAAAAACTGTATCACACTCTTCGCAGCCAGCGCACTGCCGAGTGACGTTCTTGCCCCGATTGCTGCTGCGCTTGGTGCGTTTCCGTCCGCGCCTTTACAAAAGGACCGCTGGACAACGAAGGCGGTAACCGATTTTCTTTGGAAAGATGGTGCGCCCGTTTTTTCGGTGGTGTGGCTGGGCGAACCCGATCTCACCCAACATGAGACCGCGCCAGGCTCGCCATCGGCGCTCGCTGCAATCAAGTCTTCCGATGAAAATCTAGCGGCTGTTCTTTCAGCTTTAGATCAGCAGGGAGTGCGTAAAACGACAGATGTCTTTGTCGTCTCCGATCATGGTTTCTCCACGATCAACCGGTCGATTGATTTGCGAAAAATCATAAAGGATGCCGGTTTCGTTGCGAAGACTGAATTTGGTGATGAGCCGAAACCTGGAGACATCATGCTGGTTGGGAACGGCGGCAGCGTTCTTTTTTATGTCGTCGAACACGACGCGACGGTGACGCGTCGTCTTATCGAATTCCTGCAGCAATCGAATTTTGCAGGAGTGATTTTTTCTAAACAGGGTCTGCCAGGAACCTTCCATTTGAGTGATGGCAAAATCGACAACCCGCACGCGCCTGACGTTGTCATGGCCTTCCGCTGGAATGATTCGAAAAATCAATTCGGCACTCCGGGAATGATCGACGCTGATTGGCAACGAGCAGCAGGTGAGGGGACCCACGCCACACTCAGCCGATTCGACATGCATAATACCCTGATCGCGGCAGGCCCGGATTTTCGTCGCGGTCAAATGGACGATTTGCCCACAGGGAATGTCGATCTTGCGCCGACAATTCTGCACATTCTTGGAATTAAACCGCCGCAAGAAATGGACGGCAGAGTTTTGTCCGAAGCAATGGTTAACGTCGATCAAGTGCCGGCTGGAGGAAAAACGGAAACGAAAATGATCGAGGCTAAAAAAGATTTCGCGGCAGGAACCTGGCGACAATCGCTTCGAATTTCACGTGTTGGCTCAACAATCTATTTCGATGAAGGCAACGGCGCTTTTGCCCCGAACACCGGAAAGAAAGAGTAATTGACATCAAAATTTTCGAGACCTAGCCTCGCGATGGTGTTTCGCTGCGCTGCCCGAGTTACAACGGTCGTCGCGCTTTGCTGCGCGATTGGGTTGCATTGGGTTGCCCTTCAGTCATTCGCATGGGCGACTATGATCATTGATTATTCCAAACGCGCTCCATTGTGCCAGGCAATAGCGCAAACGTTTGATGGCGCGCATCCGTGTTCGCTTTGTCATGTTGTAAGCAAGGGAAAAAATTCCGAAAAGAAACAGGATTTGCAGTCGCCGACAGCGAAGATCGACATGATCTGTGCGCCTCTCGCGAATCGACATTTTGTGCGACCATTCGTTCCTTTCGAATACGCAGCACGTGATTCGTTCTTCGTTCGAATTTCGGGCATTCGCCGCCTGTTCCGCCGCCGCGCTCGTCCTCAGTTAGTTCGCGCTTGAGCCGGCTGCGCCGTGCGAGTGCACGGATTGCAGCTTTCCCTTCCGCAACTCGGGAATCGTCACGCCTTGGCGCGGACGCCTTCTCATCACACTGGAGGAATATTCATGAAACATTTACCTGCAGTTTTTTGGTTCGTTTGCGCGGTGGGCGAGCTCTGCGCGACGGGCCGGGCGTATGGCCATGGTTTCGCCGGAGCGCGATTTTTCCCGGCGACGCTTTCAACCGACGACCCGTTTGTCGCAGATGAGTTTTCGCTCCCAACCGTTTCCAGCATCGTCACGCCGGACAATGGCGGCACGCGCGACACAGAGGTTTCTTCCGACATCGCTCTCCGCATTACGCCCAATTGGGATATCGAGTTCGGCGAGTCGTTCATCATGCTCAATCCTTCACAGGGCAAAGCGGTAAATGGGTTCAGCAATCTCTCCATCGGCTCGAAATACGAGTTCTTTGAAAACGACGAACATGAAGCCGTGGTCTCCCTGGGCCTAGGCGTAGATGTTGGCGGTACTGGGAGCAAGGAGGTGGGAGCGGAGAGTTTCAGCACTTGGACGCCTGGGCTGTTCTTCGGCAAAGGCTTGGGCGATTTGCCCCAGGGATTGCCATGGCTGAGACCACTTGCGGTCACGGGCCTTATTGGCGTCGCTATACCGAGCAGCGCGAGTACAGATGGATCACCAAACCCGGCCGATCTTGCAATGGGGTTTTGCGGTCGAATACAGCGTTATTTACTTACAGGAACAGGTCCGAAACATCGGGCTGCGCGCACCATTCGACCGCCTGATTCCGCTGGTGGAGTTTTCATTTAGTGATCCACTAGACCGCGGTCAGAGCGGACTAGTCACCGGTACCGTCAATCCCGGCGTAATTTGGTCTGGCAAGTATTTCCAAGTCGGCGCCGAAGCGGTGATTCCCATCAATTCGCGCACCGGAAATGACGTCGGCTTTATTGCGCAGTTGCACTTTTATCTGGACGATCTTTTTCCACACAGCATCGGCCGTCCACTCTTCGGAGGAAACAAATGAAACACACGATTGTCAGTTTATTTCTCATTGTTTTGACTGGCGCGGCGCGAGTTGAAGCGCACGCTTTTCTCAAGGACGCGGAGCCGAGCGTGGGTAGCACGATCCAGACATCACCTGGCGACGTTCGAATCCGGTTTACGGAAAACATTGAACCGTCCTTCAGCACCATCCAGGTCTTCGATGCGTCCGGGAAGGAAGTGGATAAGCGCGACGTGCATCTGGATCGCTCGGATCGTGCGCAACTCCACGTTTCTCTGCCGCGGCTGGGAGCGGGAATCTACAAAGTCGTGTGGCGCGTGGTTTCTGTCGATACACACGTGACGAACGGAAGCTTCACCTTCCGGGTAACTCGTTAGGCATTCTTGCGTAAAGAAACTAAATGCTTATCTCGCTGCTCATCATCGCTCGCACCGCGCACATCGGCGCAACGATCCTGCTCGCGGGAACGCTCACGTTCAAGCTAATCACGCTTGGTCCGGCAGGTCGGGGCGGCAGCCACGATTTCCACAAGCTCCAGCGGCGTTTGCTCCGCGTGACCCGATGGAGTCTCGTCGCGGCTCTCCTGTCCGGCCTGCTTTGGTTTTGGCTGGAAGTCGCGAACATGAGTGGATTGCCGGCCATGCGGGCCTTTTCCACCACAGCGTGGCAGATGGTTTTGTTTGAAACGAAATTCGGTCATGTCTGGCAGCTTCGCCTCGGACTCATCGTCCTCGCGCTTGCACTCGTCGCGCTCGGCTTGGCGCAAGTCCAAGCGCGACACGCACTGATCATGGCCATGTTTTTGGTAAGCATTGTTTTACTCGTCTCGTTAGCCTGGATCAGCCACGCTGCGGCTGCCAGAGTGCAACCGCTCGGTCTTGTAGGTGATGCGCTCCACCTTTGTGCAGCGGGTGTCTGGATCGGCGGACTTTTACCGCTGGCAATTTTTCTGACGCGCACGCGTGCATCGTTGTCATTGGGCGAACAGGACCTTCTCGTCCTTCGCCGCTTCTCCACGCTCAGCCTCAGTTGCGTAGGCGTCCTTATCCTTAGCGGCATTTCCAACTCGTGGTTGTTGGTCGGTTCGATTCACGCGCTCTTCACGACGCGCTACGGCTGGCTCTTGCTTGCCAAGCTTGCGGCATTCGGCATTCTCGTCGGCCTGGGCGCGCGGAACCGATTCGCCATCAAAAGAAAGTTGACCAGAGTTTCCGAAACCTCAGATTTGCTAGCTGAGCTTCGTCGCAATGTCATCCGTGAGACCTGCCTCGGCCTGATAGTAGTGACGATAGTTGCGTGCTTGGGCGTTACGCCTCCAGCGCGAGGTCTGTGAATACCAACATTAGAATATACGGGTTATCGGCTTCGACCCGGCGATTTGAAAATTTTACTTAGACGACTGTCCTAATTGAACGGCAGTCGTTAAGCGTTATCACGACCAGGTGATTAGGCGCAGCTCGTGCATCTGCATCAGACACGGATGCGTGGGGACAACGCGCACACTAAAGCCATACGTGCCGCTTTCAGATGCGGGGACTGCTCCCTGATAAATATAATTGCCGTTTCCATCCGCGCTACCGCTTTGATTGAGGAGAGTCGCCGAGGGATTGCGAATGTCACCGTTATCCACTTCGCCGTGGTAAGCTTCCACTCGCACATGTTGCGGATCGACTGAGCCCAAATGAACGCGCGCCGTGATTTGCAGCGACTCACCGACCAAGATGGTTTGTCGATCTTTGTTTCCGATCTGAACGTCCGAGATTTTTACTTCCGGCCAATCCTTGCGTATTTGCGTTTTCCACTGGCTCAAGTGCGTGGCATTGCCACAGCCGTCGCGGGAAAAATTCTCATACGATTTCGCGGCCGGAATATAAAGTTGCTCGGTATATTCCTTCACCATCCGCTGCGTGTTGAAAACCGGCGTGACGCTTCGGATCGATTCTCGCATTAATTGCAACCAGGCGAGAGGAAGTTTGCCGTCCGGTTTTGCGTAATAGAGAGGAATGATCTGGTTTTCCAATAATTGGTAAAGACTGCTCGCGTCCACTTCATTCTGAAATTCCGTGGTGCCATTGTTGATTTCTGCACCGATAGCCCAGCCATTGCTGCCGTTGTACCCTTCACGCCACCAACCATCGAGTACGCTCAGATTGATTCCGCCATTAGGCGCAGCCTTCATTCCGCTGGTTCCGCTCGCCTCCAAGGGACGCAACGGATGATTCAGCCAAAGATCGACACCCTGCACCAGGCGGCGCGCGATGTAACTGTCGTAGTCCTCCAGAAAGACAATGCGATTTTCCAGGCCGGCTTCGTGGCTAAATCTATAAACTTCCTGGATTAGCGCCTTGCCGGCTTCATCTCGCGGGTGCGCTTTGCCTGCGAAAATAAATTGCACAGGCCGAGTGGTATCATTCACCAATCGCTTTAATCGTTCCTTGTCGCTGAACAAAAGGGTCCCGCGCTTGTAAGTCGCGAAACGGCGCGCAAATCCCACCGTCAAAATTTCCGGGTCAAGGATGCGATTGACTTTGCGAATCGACTCCGGGGATTCGCCCAGTCGTTCACGGCGTTGTCGTTCCCGATCACGGATAAAGTTGATCAAGCGGAGTTTGAGTTTTTGATGTGTGTCCCAAAGTTCCGCGTCGTGAATGTCAATGACGCCGCGCCAAAATTCCGGTTCGGTCAGGTGTTCCTCCCAGTCGCCGAGATGCTTGCGATAAAGTGCCGCAAACTCCGGCGCCATCCAGGTTTTCGTATGGATACCATTTGTGATGCTGGTAATCGGCACTTCCTGGACCGGCACACCAGACCAGACATCTTTCCAAAGCGATCTGCTGACCTCGCCGTGTAATTTGCTTACCCCATTGGCGTGCCGGCTAAGACGCAGCGCGAGGATAGTCATGCTGAACGGATCGTCTGGATTAAGGCGTGTGTGACCGAATGAGAACAGTTCGTCGAACCTAATGTTTAGTTCCTTGGCGAAATTACCAAAATATTTTCGCATCATCTCGCGCGGGAACGAGTCATTGCCGGCGGGGACTGGAGTGTGCGTGGTAAAAACGTTGGCGGCGGCTACCAGCTGAAGTGCTGAATAAAAATCGAGCTTCTTCTCCGCGACATTGAGACGAATACGTTCCAGCGCCAGAAACGCCGAATGTCCTTCGTTCATATGAAAAACGGCCGGCTGAATGCCGAGCGCGCCGAGCGCTTTGACGCCGCCGATTCCGAGCATCATTTCCTGGCGCATGCGCATCTCAAGGTCGCCGCCATAAAGCTCGGCAGTAATTAATCGGTCCTCGGCGTTGTTTTCCGGGATATCCGTATCGAGGAGGTAGAGATTTACCCGGCCAACGCGCAATTGCCAAAGCCGGGCAAAAACTTCGCGCTCCAAAATTCGCACTGAGATGAGAAGTCTCGTGTCGCCGCGGTGCACTTCGCGGATCGGCAGATGATAAAAATTTTGATTAAGGTTAATCGCGGCCTGAACGCCGTTCTTATCGATCTGCTGCCGGAAATACCCATGCCGATACAACAGACCAATCGCAACGAAATTAAGGTCGAGATCGCTCGCGGACTTGCAATGGTCGCCCGCAAGTATACCAAGACCCCCGGAATAATTCGGGATCGATTCATGGAAACCGAATTCAGCGGAGAAATAGGCGATTGGATTCTTGATAGCGTTTCCTGCCCCCGTCTTTCCGTAAGTGTTGGGGCGCCCGAGATATTTCTCGAACTCCTCGAAGACCTGTTTTAGTTCGCGCAGGAAAGTTTTGTCCTGCGCGAGCTCCTCCAGCCGCGATTGCCGCGAAAGCTGAAGCATTCGGACGGGATTATGATTTGTCCGGTTCCAGAGCTCGGGATCCAGATGACGGAAGAGCCGGCGCGCGGCGGGTTCCCATGTCCACCAAAGATTGAAGCTCATCTCGCGCAGCGGTTCGAGCGCCGCCGGCAGGATGGGAGTTACGTTATACGTTTGAAAAGTCGCCATGCGAGCCTGCAACGGAAACAGAGCCGCAGTTAATCGAGAAAACCTTCTCCGGCAAGTCGCGGAACCGATTTCCAACTCCTCATAACGAGGAACGACGCGGACAAAGCGTCCGGTTCCTGCTCAATCGGATGGTGTCGGCGATCGATTATTCCCTGCTTTGGCTCCGGCCGGGAGGCGGCTCGGCTACGACGCGTGGCGCAAGGACGAGTCCGAGAAAGAATCCGGCGACTAGTCCACACAGGTGCGCAGCCATGCTGACCTGTGGCGTCGAAAGATCGAAGGCGACTTGAATGACTATGATCATTGCGATGTTTGCCAGGCGTTGTTTCGCCTGCGGCGCATGACGATGTCGTACTAAAAATCCCGCCCACGTGCCGACGATTCCCATAACCGAGCCCGATGCACCAACAAGCTGGGCAACTTGTACGAAACCGAGTAGCGTCAAACCCACGACACCCGCGCTGGAGGCAAGGCCTGACATCAGATAGCACACGGCGAATCGGATTGTGCCTATGGATCGTTCTAACGGCGGCCCAAGAATATAAAGCGCGAAAATATTGAAAAGCAGATGGGTAAAACCCCCGTGCAAGAAGAGCGCAGTGAAAAGCCGCCAGTATTCACCCTGGACTACAACAGCATAAGGTTCGAGCGCACCGACCCGATGCAGGACTTCCGGGTCATTCAGATCACCGACAGAAATTTCGAGTACGAAGGCAATCGCGTTGAGCAGAATCAATACGAGAACTGCCGGCGCGCTTCGGAGTTGGCTATGCCGAAGACGGTCCGCGATTGGGATGGATGCGAAACGAACAGGGTGGTTTTGGCGAGATTCCAAACGCTGAAATAATCGGACCTGATCTCGCAGCTCTGCGCTGGGATGTAGAATTTGAAGAATTGTTCCGAGTTTTGCAGCCGATCTGTAGGCTCCGCGAGCGGCCAGCTCTGTCATTTTGCGTAAGCCTATCGCCGGAAGAAGGAGAAGGACGATCCAAGCCAAACCGCCGATGTAACCAGCCGCATGGGGAACGAGCATCCACGCGACAGCTGTGATAATTAGCACAACAACCGCAGCGATACGCCAGCCATGATAAGGTGCTCCGGGGCGCCATGCTCGGGCCAGAACTACCAGCGGCGAAATCACTGCGAGAAAGAGAAAAATATGATTCAGGTCCACAGCGAGAATTAGCGAGCCGACATGATTTCGTTAAGGCCTTGAAGCGTTGAAGCGGGATACATTGCTTGTCATTCTGAGCAAAGCGAAGAACCGCTGATTTCTTTTTTAAGATGTTCATCTGCCGTGGCGGGATAGCCAGAGATGTTTCGCTTCGCTCAACATGACAACGTAGGCTTCGACGTTGTAACTTCTCAACCTTGTAATTTTTTTAACATTCAAATTATGCGCATCACTGTAACCGATTATCTGGACGTTGTTTCATCCTGGTGTTTCTGGTCCGAGCCAACGTGGGCAGAATTGAAGAAGCGTTATGTCGGCCGCGTTGAGTTTCAGTGGAAGATCGCGTTGATGGATCCGAGTGGCTTGCCCACTTCGCGTGAGCAGGAGCAATGGTTCTATCGGCGCAGCGGAATGATGATGCGTTCGGCTTTCATGCTCAACACCGATTGGTACGATCCCAGTTTGCCGGAATGGCTTGCGCCGAATTGCGTGGCTGAGGCAGCCAAGGACTTTGGTTTCACTGATGATCGCGTTCGTCTGGCGCTCGCCAACGCCGCGCTCCGCGAGGGGAAAAACGTCAGCGATTGGGAAATCGCCACCGAGATAGCTGCAGTGGCTGGCAACATTGACAGGAAAAAGCTGCTCGAGCTCGCGCGTTCGGACGAGATTGAAAAGCGCGTTCGCGCATCGACGGCGGAATTTCATGCGCTCCAGATTACGCAACGTCCGGCATTCTTGATCGACACCGAAATTGGCGATCGCGCAGTGTTTTCCGGGGTTGTAAAACTCGAGCCACTGACCGCAGCGCTCGATTCGATGCTCGACGACGCTGCCTTGTACGCGGCGCACAGGGCGCATTTTGGCGACCCGCCGGCAAAGTGATCGTTGGAAGATCGATACCTGGTTGTCACGAGATTCGCCTTGCCAGCGCGAAAATGTTGCCTACAACTTCCCTTCGGCTCGCGATTATTAGCGAGCTCTCGTCACGGTGAATCGCAGCCGTGGCGAAGTTAGAGTGTCCCGGGCGTTTGCCAAGGCTGGCGCCGGGAATTGCGATAAATGGAAATACGGCGGCGCGGCGCACTCCCGCTCCGTCGGCCAGGAGCTAGTTCGAATCTGCAACCACAAATTCGTGTAAACGGTCGGATCCGCGCCCGAGAAGTCCGGGTCATTGTGGGGTCCACCGGCGAACAGCTCGGCGTCATCAAGCTAAATGACGCCTTGCGCAAAGCTCAAAGTCTTGGTCTCGATCTGGTGGAGATCGCCCCAACGGCCACTCCACCGGTCTGCAAGATCGTTGATTTTGGAAAGTTCCGGTACGATATCTCCAAGCATACCAAGGATAAAAGACCGTCCGGCTCGAAGCTGAAGGAAATCAAGTTTCGTGTTAACATCGACGACCACGATTATCTGACGAAAATCCGGCACGGCGAAGAATTCCTGGATCGGGGAAATAAAGTGCGGGTGCAACTGCAATTTCGCGGCCGCGAAATGGCGCATCAGGAATTTGGCATGCAGCTCGTGCACAAAGTTCGCGATGATCTCGCGGGAATGTCGCAGGTGGAAATGGAGCCAAAAATCGCCGGACGCAATATCACCATGACCCTGGCACCTCTGCCGGCGAACCGCCGGAAAAGGCGATTTACTGCCCCACCACCAAACGCAGCGGAAGAGCAGGAACCCGTTGTTTCGCCTACCGGCACGTAGCGGGGAGAAGGCTCATTTCCCGATCCACAGCTCCAACGCGTTGTCCTCAAAACGCGGCTCTAAAGCCAAAACCGCTTTTGCAATCTGTTCTTTCGGCGCGCCCAGTCGGCCCCTTCAATATGAAACGCCTCAAGGTCTGCGATGGGGCGTAGGCGAAGGCTTTTTTGGGGGCGCAGGAATCGGCGTGAATGGAGCGTTTGCCGCTTGTCGCGCTGACAATCGGTTTTTCCGCCCTTTCGCCTCCTGATTGTTCGCGTCGAGCTTTAGAACTTTTTCAGTATCTGCCATCGAATTCTTAAGGTCGTTTTTCAGCTCGTAAATATAAGCGCGATAATTAAGGTATCGAACTTCGTTCGGCTTGAGCTTGATCGCCTCGGAATAGTCGGCCAGCGCTTTGTCCATGTCATTCAGTTTCATCTCGACCGCTGCGCGCTGTTCGTAGATTCGTGGGTCTTCTGGATTGATTTTGATTGCTTCGCCGTAGTCGCTAATGGCATCCTGAAATTGCTGGTTCGTCGCAGCAGCGTATCCACGCTGTTGATAAACAGCCGCGAGATTTGGCGCGTATTTGTGGTCGAGAGCTGTCGCCTTACGAAGCAGGTCGACGGCTTTGTCCCACTCTTGGTTCTTGGAGGCCTCTGCGCCGTCTCGGGCAAGCTTGTTTGCTTCTTTCGCGTCTTTGGTGGCTTGCGCGTCGCATAACTGCGCAGCACAAAGCGCCAGAGCCGCGATGAAAGTAAAGACAAAGATTCTTTTCATAATTTCTTTTGGACGTTGATGTTCTTAAACAATTCGAAATTCAGGCCGCGAACAGTTGGCCGCAAGCGGACTGTTTCATGTTTGTTCTGGAGATGGCGCCTGCTCGACGTCGATCTTTGGCTCCGCCTCCGATGAAGCAGTTGCACCGGGCGCCGGCTCATCGACACGTGTGATACGCACGGCGCGACCGGTGCTCTCGTCGATTTCGATCAGCGCTCCACGCAGGCGCACTTCGCCGCCGGCGACCGGAAACGATGCCGGCAGATTCGAGATGAACCGATTCATGATCGGATCAACTGCGCGCCCCAGGATGGAGTTTATCGGACCGCACATGCCCGCGTCGCACAGGAAAGCCGTCCCAGCCGGAAAAATCTGCTCGTCGGCGGTCTGAACGTGGGTATGAGTTCCAATGACGGCAGAAACTTTTCCATCGAGGAACCGGCCGAGCGCGATTTTTTCACTCGTAGTCTCTCCGTGTACGTCCACGATGATGGTGGTAGTCTCGCTGCGCATTTTCGCCACCGCTGCATCGACCGAACGAAACGGGTTTTCCAAAATCGGCTGCATAAATGTGCGCGCTTGTACGTTGATCACGCCGACTTTTCCCTTCGTTGTTTCCAGGACGATCGACCCGCTCCCAGGCGCGCCATCAGGATAATTCACAGGGCGCAACAAACGCGGCTCGGTGTCGATGAACCCAAGAATTTCTTTTTGGTCCCATACGTGATCGCCTGTCGTGATGACTGAGACGCCCGCGCGCAAGAGATCGATAGTGATTTTTCCTGTTATGCCACGGCCACCAGCCGCGTTCTCGCCGTTAACGATGATGAAGTCCAAGGCGTGCTTCTCTTTTAGTTTCGGCAGCCTGGCGATCACGGCCGTGCGTCCCGGCTCACCAACGATATCGCCAAGAAAAAGGATCGTTAGCATTTTGCGATCATCGTATTGAAGAGGCTCTGAACGTCGATGTTTCATTTCAAAAAAAAGCGGAGACAATGACGAAACCGCGTAAAACATGGGACTTGCTCTCCCGCGTCTTGGGTGGCTTATACGCGGCGAAACCCGAATGACGAATGACGAAGGAATGCCGAAGCTCGAATGACAAAATATCGGCGCGCTCTCCACGCGCAGTTTCGGATTTCGTCATCCGTCATTTGTCATTTTTGCTGCTGCTTTTTACGCCTGCGTTGCAAGCGGCGGACAATCTCGGCGTTCTTGGGAGCAAACCGAAATGGGGCGTACTCGAACACTATCAGGAGACAATTACCCAAGACGAATTTAGCCAGCTGATCCAGAACGTTTACTGCACGCACGGCCTCGCTCCGGATTTAATTGAAGTAAACACCGACACGGCGCGGATTTTGACCAATCGCGAGCCGCAAAAATTTTTCACTTTACGGTTCGCAAAGAGTGACACCGCGCGAAATCCGGTGCCGCGTCTTTGGCATCCTGCCAAATCCTTGCCACAGGCGAAAGCGGACAAGCCGCTCTCAGGCTTGCGCATTGCGCTCGACCCGGGTCATCTGGGTGGCAAATGGGCAAAGATGGAAGAGCGCTGGTTTCAAGTCGGCAACACTAAGCCAGTTCAGGAAGGGGATCTGACTTTGAAGGTCGCGCGGCTACTCGCCCCGCGATTACGCGAATTAGGCGCGAAGGTTTTGTTTGTTCGGAATGGCAACGAACCGATCACGGCAAAACGTCCCGATGATTTTCGGGAACTGGCCAGAAAAATTCTGATTAGAAACGGCGTGCCACAGCCTCGTACCGACGTTCTTGATCCAAATGATCCTGAAAAAGAGCAAACGGTTCGCTGGCAGAGCGAAATCTTATTTTATCGTTACAGCGAGATTCGCGGTCGGGCGGCGCTGGTAAACTTCAAATTGCATCCTGACCTCGTCCTTTGTTTGCATTTCAATGCCGAAGGCTGGGGCGACCCGAATAATCCGACACTGACCGACCTCAACCATCTTCATCTTCTTGTGAACGGTTCCTATTTGGCAGCAGGAGTTTGAATTCGATGACGAACGTTTCGAAATGATTCGGCGACTTCTTAGCCGCGCTTATGATGAGGAATTGCCGCTGGCGGACACTATCGCCACCGCGATGGCACGTGAAACTCAACTACCGCCGTATCAATATCCGACCACGAACAGCACAACAAAAGTCGGCAGCAGCGGTTATGTGTACGCGCGGAATTTGCTAGCCACGCGGCTTTATCGTTGTCCGGTGGTTTATTGCGAGCCCTATGTGATGAACAGCAAAGACGCCTTCGCCCGAATTCAAGCCGGCGATTACGAAGGAACCCGCAGCGTCAATGGCTTGGAACGCAAAAGTATTTTCCGCGAGTACGCCGACAGCGTAACAGATGGCTTAATCGAATTTTATTCGAAAGCGCGAGGTCTGTAGCGGAAACGCTGGCCCCGGCGGCCACGGTCAACGACCCCGCCTACAGTTCGTCTACCGCGTCGCGGATATCTTCGAGCATTACATCGTTTGCGACGCGGGCAGCTCCGATTCTCGGAGCTACGATGAACCGGATTTTTCCGCCTTCGAATTTCTTATCGAACTTCAGCGCGTTGAAAATTTTCTCGCGTAGGAAGTGTGGCGGCAATTTTGTCGGCAACTCGAATCGTTGCAGAAGATCGATAACGGCATCGCGTTGCCTGCGCGGCAGTCCGGCTCTTTTAATTGAAACAGCGCATGCGGCGGCAATTCCGAGGCTGAGCGCCTCGCCGTGAAGAAATCTTCGGTAACCTCCCGCGCGCTCAATCGCGTGCCCCACAGTGTGCCCGAAGTTGAGAAGGGCGCGCTTGCCAGTGCGATCTCGCTCATCTTTCACGACAATTTTCGATTTTATCTCGATGTTGCGACAAACAAGCTGTTGGAGGGCAAGCGGTCGTCGCGGCGATCTGGCCTCCCACGATTGAAGTTGCCTGAACATTTCCGCATCGGCGATGATCGCGTGCTTGATGATCTCTGCGAATCCCTGATTAAACTCGCGTCGGGGCAAGGTTTTCAAGACATCAAGATCAGCAATCACAAGTGATGGCTGATGCACCGCACCTAGCAAATTTTTCCCATCTGCAGTGTTTACTCCGGTTTTTCCACCGATCGAGCTGTCCACCATCGCAAGCAGCGTCGTGGGGATCTGAACGTGAGGAATCCCGCGGTGATAAATCGCCGCGATAAATCCTGAGATATCGCCGATCACGCCGCCCCCGAGACCGATGACAAACGATTGGCGATCGAATCCAGCAGTAGTCATCCGCTCGCAAATTGCCCCAGCTTGCTTGAGCGTTTTTGATTTTTCGCCCGCCGGAATCGTGATCAACGTCGGCTTAAAGCCGGCTGATGTAAGACTTCGTTTGGCTCGACCAGCAAACAGCAACGCAACATTGCTGTCCGTAACAATTGCGCACCTTCTGCCAAGCAGAAATTTGCGCACGCGCTCGCCGAGTTGCTCGATTAAGCCTGAGCCAACGAGCACTGAGTAGCGATGTCTAGCGCCACGAATCTCCACGGGCGCTACGGATACGGAAGATACGGAGTCCACTGACCTGGTTGGCCCGGGACGCTCGATGTAGTAGTGGCGAACGCGGTCCAGGTCATGGTCTCGCAGTGGAGATCGCCAAAAAGGGCGTTGATCCGCTGTCGTGAATTGTGCGTGCCGCCAGTGGCAACTCCGCCGGGGGTGCTCGTTGCCGTATTATTGCCATTTCCTATCACTGTCACGCCTTGACCAGCGGAGATCGCCGTGCCTAGGAAGCTTACTGTTGCCCCTGGAGTTTGCGCAGGCGCGAATAATATAAAGCCTGTAGGGTTGGTAATCTTTGTCGTGGACAGTGCCGCGCCGCCCGGATAGATATTGGCGTTGACGCCATAGCTGATGGGCGTTGTTCCGTCGCCGAATTCTGATGGGGGGCGCTTGTCGAAAGGCGATTGGAAACCACGCCATAGGGAAACGTATTTTGGCTCCAGTTGCGACATCCAGGTCGTTGCAGGTGAAAACAAAACGCCGTCGTTGTCATTTAAGTAAGTTTGTGTCGCGATTCCGATCTGGCGCAGGTTGCTCATGTCCTTTGTCGCTTTGGCGCGCTCCGAAATGCTCGTGTACATCGGATATACCAGCGACATGAGAATGGCGATGACGGCCAGGACAACGATTAGCTCAATCAGGGTGAAGGCGCGCGAGAAATAGGAATTCCTAGGCATGGATCTCGGACGCGCATGCTATTGGTCTTAGGCGTTGAGTGAAAGCGAAAAAGAACTGGCGCAAGGAAGTTGCTTGACAATACACTTTTCAGTTTGTGTATGTAGATCATGCCAGACGAAGTGCCCACTCAATCTCCGCCTCCGCCAGGTCCTGAACCCGGAACGAGCGCAAAATCCACGTCAACCGGTTTACCTTCCAATGTGGCTGCAGCCATCGCCTGCATTCCGTTGATCGGCGGCATCATTTTTTATATCCTCGAGAAGCACGATCCTTTCGTGCGCTTTTACGCGATGCAATCGATCATCTTTGGCTGTGCATGGTTTCTCTTTAACATTGTGTCGGCGGTAGTCCATGCGGTGTTTGGGGCGATCCCTGGCATTGGTGGCATCCTTGTATTTTTCTGGGCAATCATCGCGGCGTTGGTTCATCTCGTGTTCCTGGTGATTATGATCATTACCATCGTAAAGGCGTTCACAGGCGTCCGCTGGGATATCCCATACATTGGCCCGGTTGCGCGGAGACAAGTGGAAGGCGGCGCGTAATTCTGTCATTCTGAGCTTAGTCGAGGAGTCTCGGCGAGAGAGCTTCCCGCGGCGCCGCGGGATCCTTCGAGTTCGCTCAGGATGACGGCTGCTGAAGCAGCTTAACGACCACTTCAGTCAAGACCAGTTCATGATCAAGCTGCGTCGTAACCAACTGAACATTTGCTTCAAGACACGCTCGCATGGCCTGAATTAGTTGGGTCGTTTCGAACCGACCCGCCTGTTGTGCGGCAATCCCAAGCGCGTAGGCATTGATCGAGCCATCTTTCTTGCGCGGCAAATGATCCGTTGCCTCGGTGGGCAGGCGGTTGATTGCGGAGATGAACTGGAACGGGGAGTGCGGCCGCGGCAGGCGATATCCGTTCCATCAAATCTCTGGCAAGTAACAAGTTGCGGATTGTAGGAACGATTGCCACCAGCAAGATGCCGATGGCGCTTTCGCCTTGGTCCAATAAACGTCGCACCAGTTTCAGTGATAGTTGGAGATCCCGCGCCGCCAGCGCATTACCCAGCTCGAAAATGACGCCTGCGCGCGAAAGCGGCACTAACTCGCGGACGAGTTCGGCATTCACTGCGCGATCCCCTCCAAGAAAAGTGTCGATCTTCTCCAGTTCGTTCTCGATCTGCCGAGTATCGCCACCAGTCAGCAACACAAAAAGTTCGAGCGCATCGTCATCGAATTGGAGTTTTCTTTTTCTTGCGCGCTGCTGAACCATCTCAAGGGCTTCTTCTTCCCATCCGCCTCGGCTGGAATCGAGTCGGTCGAAAACCTGCACCTCCGCTCGTTTGAGCAGCGTCTTATAAAACGAACGGCGTTTATCCAAGTCGGTCGCACTGATCAAGAGTGCGATGCCGGGGCCGAAACCGCCGTCGACTAACTCCGACAATTCTTCCAACGCTGATTGCACCGCGGCCGAGCGCGCTTTTTGATCGTCGCCGAGAAAATTAACATTCTTTAACCAAACCACTTTTGTGCTGCCAAAAAAAGGCAGTGTTTGCAGTGCCTCGATTGCCGATCTTACTCGTCCTTCGGCCTGATCGACGTTGTCGGCAGCGCCATCAATAACTTCCAATCCGAAATCGCCTGCGCCGGGTGGCGTTAGATTAGACGCGAGCTCTGAGGCCACGCGTTTAACTTCCGCTTCGTCGGAACCGAGTACGGCGTATGTGTTTGCGCTTGCCGCTTTTGTTTTTGCTTTCGGCATTGCGATTTTATCGCATGCTCATAACGGCACTACAAGATCCCCTTGGTCCAGAACAAGCTGGGCAGGAGTTACGCGTTTGCCTTATTCGCCTGCGCTACGCTGCACCGCGGCTCGTGCGTATTCGCGATTCAGCTTGGCAATAAAACTGGCGCTGATCTCGGCTGGGCAAACTGCCTCACATTCGTATGTATTGGTGCAATTGCCGAATCCTTCTGCATCCATTACGGAGACCATTCGCAGCACGCGACTCTCTCGTTCCGGATGACCCTGGGGCAAGAGCGATAGATGCGAGACCTTCGCGGCCGTGAAAAGCATGGCCGATCCATTTGGACAGGCTGCGGCGCATGCGCCGCAGCCGATGCAAGCAGCCGCTTCCATTGCCAGATCGGCATCATGCTTGGGAATCAGGATCGAGTTCGCCTCTGGGGCGGAACCTGCGCGCTCAGAAATGAATCCACCAGCTTGCACAATTCGATCCAGTGCGCCGCGATCGATTACCAAATCTTTCACAAGCGGGAACGATCCTACGCGAAAAGGCTCGACTGTGATCGTAGCGTCGTCGCGAAACTTTCTCATATAAAGCTCGCACACCGCGCCAGGATGATCGGGTCCGTGCGGTTCGCCGTTGATCGTGAGCGAGCAGGTGCCACAAATGCCTTCGCGGCAATCGGAGTCGAACGCGATTGGTTCCTTTCCGCCTCTGACCAAAGTCTCATTGAGAATGTCGAGCATTTCGAGAAACGACGTGTTCGGCGAAATGTCGCGCACTTCGTAATTGACGAGTTTGCCTGGTGTGTGTCGATCTTCTTGGCGCCAGATTCTGAGTTTGAAATTCATATTCTCACGTCATCCAGAGCGACGCAGAGCGGAGTCGCAGGATCCTGTTGAGATACCCAGGGCTTCGCAACGGGATTCCTCGACTTCGCTCGGAATGACAAAGGTGATCACTTATAGCTCCTCTGTGTTAAGTGCACGGTTTCGAAATTGAGGGGCTCACGATGTAACATCGGCGGTTTTCCATCCCTTTGAAATTCCCAGGCAAACACCGCGGCGTGGTTTTCATCGTCGCGCAGTGCTTCGCCTTCCGCGGTCTGGTGTTCCTCGCGAAAATGTGCGCCGGCAGATTCGTCGCGCTCCAGTGCGTCGATACACATCAGCTCGGCGAATTCCAGGAAATCGGCGACACGTCCGGCACGTTCCAAAGATTGATTGAAATCATCGCCGTCCCCCGGCACCCGTACCTCGTGCCAGAATTGTTCGCGAAGTTCAGGGATCTTTTTGAGCGCCTCGCGCAATCCTTTTTCGTGACGTGACATTCCGCATTTGTCCCAGAGAAGCAGGCCAAGCTCCCGATGGAACGAATCGACCGAACGAGTGCCGTTGACGTTGAGCAGTTTCTCGATTCTGGCACGAACATCTTTTTCCGTTTCTTGGAACTCCGGCGAATTCGGCGACGGCCGCTTTCCCATCTGCCCGGCAAGGTAATTCGGCAGCGTGTTGGGCAAAACAAAATATCCATCGGCCAGCCCCTGCATGAGAGCGCTCGCGCCGAGCCGGTTTGCGCCGTGATCGGAAAAATTCGCTTCGCCGATCACAAACAACCCGGGCACATTGCTCATTAGGTCATAATCGACCCAGAGACCGCCCATCGTGTAGTGAACAGCCGGGTAAATCCGCATCGGCACTTTGTAGGCGTCTTCGCCGGTGATCTTTTCATAGACCTCGAATAAATTTCCATAGCGCTCGCGAATCGTATGTTCACCCAGGCGTTTAATCGCGTCGGCAAAGTCGAGATAAACGCCGCGTCCGCCCGGGCCCACGCCCCGGCCTTCGTCGCAAACTTCTTTTGCTGCGCGTGAGGAAATATCGCGCGGCGAAAGATTGCCGTAGCTCGGATATTTTCGCTCGAGATAGTAATCGCGATCCGACTCGGGAATTTCACCGGGCGCCTTGTTGCGATCTTCCTTACGTTTCGGAACCCAGACGCGTCCATCATTCCGGAGCGATTCGGACATGAGCGTGAGCTTCGATTGATATTCGCCACTGACCGGGATGCAGGTGGGATGAATCTGCGTGAAGGCCGGATTCGCGAAGAGCGCGCCTCTTTTAAAAGCGCGATAGGTCGCCGTGACATTGCACCCGCGTGCGTTGGTAGAGAGATAAAACACGTTTCCATATCCGCCGGTGGCGAGCACGACAGCATCCGCGGCGTGTCTTTCAATGTTTCCGGAACACAAGCTCCGAGTAACAATTCCCTTGGCGTGTCCCTCGACAATCACGAGATCGAGCATCTCCGTTTGCGGAAACATCTGGACCGTGCCGGCCGCAATTTGTCGGCAAAGCGCTTGATAACAGCCGAGCAGAAGCTGCTGACCGGTCTGTCCGCGCGCGTAGAATGTACGCGACACCTGGGCGCCGCCGAAGGAACGATTAGCGAGTAGCCCTCCGTATTCGCGGGCGAACGGCACGCCCTGCGCGACGCATTGGTCGATGATGTTGTTGCTGATCTCAGCCAGGCGATACACGTTGGCTTCACGGGAACGAAAATCGCCGCCCTTGATCGTGTCGTGAAATAATCGGTAAACACTGTCGCCGTCGTTTTGATAATTTTTCGCTGCGTTGATCCCACCCTGGGCCGCAATCGAATGCGCGCGGCGCGCCGAATCCTGAAAGCAAAAACATCTTACGCGATAACCCAACTCGCCCAGCGTCGCCGCAGCCGATCCGCCGGCAAGACCGCTTCCCACAACAATGATTTCGAACTTTCGCCGGTTGTTTGGGCTAACTAATCGCGAATGGTCGCGATGGTTACGCCATTTCTCGACGAGCGGACCGGGTGGAATCTTGGCGTCGAACCTTCCAATCATAGCTCTTAGACGGGCTTGATGTGGTAGGGCGCGACCGCCGGGTGTGCCGAAACGAACTCTCCCACGCTCACAGTCGGACTTCTCATAGCTGTTGCGCTGGTTTAACCAAACCGAGAAGAACCGCCACCGGTATCGACGTATAACCAATGAACATGAGCCATGCGAAAATTCGGCCGCCCACGGCGAGGCCTGGCGTGAGTTTCTTATCATTCAACCCAAGCGATTGGAAAAAGCTGGATGACCCATGGCTTAAATGAAGCGCGAGCAAAAATAGACCGAGGATGTAAAATCCCGACACATAGTAATTCTGAAATCCGTACACCATCATCGAGTAAACGTCGTAATGGCCAAGGGGATCAGCCTTGAGTAAGCCAAACCGGCGATCAGTCACCCGCACTGTAAAGTGCGCGAGATGATAAATAATAAATGCCAGGACAATCAACCCGCTCATTACCATGTGACGCGACGCAAACGTTGCTTTGACATAGTTCTTGTCGATGTACGGCTCAGGGCGGGCACGCCTGTTTTCAATTGCCAATTGGATCGTCACGCAGATGTGAATAATGACACTGGCGAGCAGAAAAATTCGGATCAGCCAAAGCAGCGGACCGAGATCGCGCAGATGTTGCGAGTAGCCGTTGATCCAATCCGGGCCGATGAAAATCTGCAGATTCCCGAGCAAATGTCCGATCACGAAAAGGATCAGAATGATGCCGGTGATAGCGACGATCATTTTTTTCCCGACCGACGAACGATAAAAAGCTGCTAAAACATTCACACTACAAACATGTTACAGGAACAGTGGAACGCGTTGTTTTCAACGCCTTGCCAGATCAACTGCGGCTTGCCACCGAATTTCAGATTATGGACGCCGGTTGGAGCGTCAAGCTACGGCGATTGCGGTCTGCGGCGCGCCTCACGGTTACTTGCTTTGCGATTCTTCGCGTAAGACGTTTCTAACGTGATGCCCGAGTCCGAAAAGACGCTGACGATTAACGAAATCTATCACTCAATTCAGGGCGAAAGCACATGGGTCGGACAACCCTGTGTGTTCGTGCGGCTGACATTCTGCAATCTACGCTGCAACTATTGCGATACCGAGTACGCGTTTTACGAGGGAAAGAAGCGAACTCTGAAAGAGATTGTAAATACTGTCGCAGGGTTTGGCTGTTCTTTGGTCGAGGTCACGGGAGGCGAGCCATTGCTCCAGAACAACGTATTGCCGTTGATGTCGACGTTGTGCGACACCGGCTATACTGTTCTGCTCGAAACTAGCGGCGCTCACGATATCTCGGAGGTCGATCCGCGCGTCCATCGGATCATGGATTTGAAAACGCCTGGCAGCGGTGAAGCGGAAAAGAATCTTTGGTCGAACATTGATCATCTCGCCTTGCGTGACGAAGTGAAATTCGTGATGGGATCGCGCGAAGATTACGAATGGTCGCGCGATAAGGTGCAGCGCTACGATCTTCCTTCTCGCTGCCATGCCGTGCTCTTCTCGCCGATCTTCGGCAGGATCGATCCACGCGAAATCGTCGAATGGATTTTAACGGACAAACTAAATGTTCGTTTTCAACTTCAGATGCACAAATTCATCTGGAGCCCGACCCAGCGAAGAGTTTGAACATCTGCGCCTCGGACCGTCACCCTGAGTCTCGAAGATGACGAAGGACCTCGCGACAGACAAAAGTAGCTCGCGTGATCTTCAGAGCTTATGGGAGGTCCCTCTCTTCATTCCCGATGACAACGCAGCAGGAGAGGCGAGCTCCTGCGAGCCCTTAGGTCTGGCCCGTTTTCGCCGCCACGTGTGGCGCCGCAGAGCTCTGCCCTCCATTGCTCGTGATGACAATGTGCGCGAGAGCGGTGCAGTTTTTATCCAAGTTTATGCGCGCACGACTGACGAAAGATTTCACTTTTGAAGCAGCGCAAACTTTGCCGAATGCTCCGGAGGGGCATAAATGCCGTGGATTGCATGGGCACAGCTTTAAGGTGGAGGTTTCAGTGGAAGGCGATGTCGATCCAAAACCCGGGTGGGTTTACGATCACGCAAAAATCAGTGATGCAATGAAACCGCTTCTGAAAATGTTGGATCACGCTTATCTAAACGATATCGAAGGCTTGGAGAATCCAACAATCGAAAACATGGCAGAATGGTTTTGGAAGAAATTAGAATCTCAATGTCCGGGCCTCTGCGAGATCGTCGTGCACGAAACCCCAACAGCACGCTGCGTTTACCGTGGTAACTAGCAAGGAACGACGGCATTGGCAGCCGTCGGCATGTTGATCGAGGAATTCCTTGAATATTTCAGCAGGCTCTTGTAAAAGGCCGCCATCCCTTGCCTTTAACCTTCTTAACCTTCGTAAGCTTTCAACCCTTCAATGGTTCGATGATTTGAGCCGGGCAAAGAAATCTTCGAAGAGCGCGTCGTAGATCTTTCCACGCTCAGGATGATATTGGACCGCCAGAGCGAATGGATAATCGCGCAGGCGCACTTGCTCGATGATGTCGTCATCAGTGCACCACGCTTCGATGTCGAAACCATCTGCGACGCGATCGATCGCCTGATGATGTGAACTGTTTACGTTTTCGTATCGATGTTTCACCCCGCCGTCGTAACGCAACGGTTGAATGTCCTGGTCTTTTTGTTCCGGCAGACCATGACCGGGAATGTCAAGTGTGAGGGTGCCACCGAGCGCCACATTCAATACCTGGATGCCTCTGCAAATGGCGAGGATCGGCAGTCCACGCGCGAGCGCCTTTGAAATCGCTTCGAACTCCCAGCGGTCCCGCTGGGGGTCAAGATCATCCTGGTGGATCAATGTCGGATCGACATTTTTCTGGCGCAGAAATTCAGGCGTGATGTCGGAGCCGCCTGTCAGGAGCAGGCCGTCCATCTCCTCCATCGGAACATCGCCTTTGTGCGCATCAAAAACATGAATGTCACGATGCTTCGCAAAAAATGGCCGAAACCATTTTTCGTCCTTCGGGCGCATCCAGATGGCGACATTTGGCATTGTCGAATTTGCGACTTGCTAACGGGTATGTAAAGAGCACTTCCATGTCGCGCGGTGACGTCTCCAGCACTTTAACTGAGCAAGTGGAACGATTGGCGGCCGAAAGCAAGGCTCGAGCGACTGCAGTATCGGTCCACGATCTCGAGAGCGGCTTGCGTTTTTCCCTGCGGGGTGATCGCTGGTTTCACGCTGCAAGCACAATTAAGGTTGCAGTGCTTCTGGCCCTTTTTCGCGCCGTGGACGAGGGGCGAGTCCGACTGGATGACTCGCTGCACGTGCGAAACCGCTTTTTCAGCGCAGCGGACGGCTCTCCTTTTCAGCTCAACCGCGACTCCGACGCAATGCCTGAGCTGTACCAAGCGATCGGACGAACAGCGAAAATTTCTGCGCTTGCGGGAGGAATGATTTCTGCGAGCAGCAATCTCGCGACCAATTTGCTGCTCGATTTTCTGGGTGTGGCATATGCGCGAAATGTTTTGGGCGACGCGCAAGTTCAAGGAGTGGAACTGCGGCGAGGTGTTGAGGACCACGCGGCACACGAAAAAGGCATAAACAACGAAGCAACTGCTGATGGTTTGATGACGTTGTTGTCCGCCCTGCGTGGTGATTTTCTTCGCAGCGAAAGCAAAGAACAAGCGATCCGTATTTTGCTGGAACAACGATTCAACTCGATGATTCCTGCCGGTCTACCGTCGCACGCGGCAGTAGCGCACAAGACAGGCGAGATCTCGACTGCCTGCCACGACATGGGAATTGTCTATTTGCCCGAACGCGAACCGTACATTGCTGTCATTTTGACGGAATTTGATTCCGAGAAGGAAGGGCGTCGCGAGACCGTCGCAGCTATTTCCGAAGTGATTTATCGATCGGTGATGGGAATGGAAGGCGAGATCAAATGAGCGTTGAGGGGTTGCGCGTGGTTGATGGCTTCAATCTGCCTGAAGAATATGCAAGCATTACTGCGGCCTGGCGAAGCGGAAACGGACTTCCACGGCAACGTTCATCATCTGCCACGCTTTTTTTACGAAATCGCCAGCTGGCAGGAAGCGCACGAAGTTCGGCTGGCACGGCACTTCAGGCTCTCGGAATTGATGTTGGTGGATTGCCGAGAGGCGAGACTGCTTCTCGGTCAGTTTCCCCATTATGTGCCGTGCGCAATCGCGTTGCTTGCGACATGGTTGGAGAATTTTCGCCACGAAGTCGATGCGCCGGTTTTCATCAGTGCAAATGGCGGGTACAGGTCGCCAGCACATCAGATTGGCGGCGCAAAAAGCATCCATGTCTGGGGAACGGCTGCGAACATATACCGGATCGGAGACATTTTTCTCTCAGACGCGAAGTCAATCGAGAAATATGGAGCTGTCGCGGCGTCGCTCAGTCTAGCGGTCTTTGTTCGCCCATTCGGCTCGAAACCGGGTGAAACCAACGACCATCTTCACATCGATTTAGGATTTGCGACGCTGACTCCACGCAGATGCAGCGAAGCGCATTGATCTCCTATTGGGCATATGAAGGATCTCCGAACAGTACGGCGCGCCCCATTTTTTCGCGAGCGCGCGGCTCTCGCAACCCCGCCTCGGGCGGTGATTGGCTTGGAAGCGGAGTTTAATCTTTTGGTAAATGGACGGCGGCGGCGTCCCGAAAGGGTCTTTGGTGATCCTCGCCGCTTGGTGCGCCAGAGAATGATTCCGCGGACCGGCAAATCGTTTCAATCTCCAGCTGGCGGGGCGATTTATTTCGACACGGGCGTAATCGAAGTCGCGACGCCGATTGTCGAACTGGAGCCTGGCTGTTGTTATCGTGCTACGCGCCTGCTTTGGGAGCAAATCCGGTATTTGCGAGTGGAGCTCGATCACTGGGCGAAACGAAACCGCTCCCAATGCCGTCTGCAGGGTTTTAGCACGCATTATAATTTTTCATTTCCCAATGCGCGAAGATCAAAATTTCGCAACGCACCGAAGTTTGCCTATCTGCTCGCGCACATTCTGCCAGTGCCCGTGATTTTGCTGGCCACGAACCGGCAGAGCAGTGCGGTCGGCGTTCGTCCACGCAGGACCCGGCTTGAGGTAACAGCTGATTTTACGCCGGATCCCGCGTTAATGCTGGCGACATGCGCTTTCATAGCGGGCGCTGTGGAAACCGTCCTTCGTTGGGAGGATTTTGGGTTAAGGCAATTGGACCGTAATGGAATTCCTCGGATAAGACCGTTTCGTTTGCGAAAGCACTCTTCGCGCCGCGGCTGGCGAGTCACGGTCCATTCGTGCGGCCGAAATCCGTTCGCCGCAGACATCAGCGCGCCACTTTGGAAGGTGCGCGACGGTCGAATACTCAGCCTGCGTGCAATCGCGGCGGAAACTTTGATCCCGTTTCGGCGGCGCATTCGACAGCTTAGCGATCTGAGCACCGCGGAGCACATTGCCGCAGTTTTCGCTGGAGATGCGCGCTCGCTTCTCGACTTCGAGAAGCGTCCTGAAACTTACGACGACGTCGGGAAGGGGATCGATTGGGGACGCCGCCGGAAGCGACGCTGGTCGCGCTCTAAATACGAGAAGATTATCCATCGGGTAATCGTGCGCGAACCTATGCGCATCGGGCAAAAACGCTATCGAGTGATCCGAATGAATGGGTGGTATCAGGTCGATTTTCGAGAAATTGGAACGAATCGGCGTCGGACATTTAATCTTGACGAACTGGTGCGGTTGTCGGCCGCGAAAAAGACAACTCGCGCTGCGCCGCACAGACGCAAGCCACATAAAAAGAATCGCGCCAAGTAATTCGCAACGCGTTGAGGACAACGCGTACCATCTATAGCCCCATTAGCTCGCGAACATATTTTACTGGAGGGCTGCCGTAGGAGATAACCTGGTCGTTATATTTCTTTAGGTCGAAATCCTTGCCTAGTTTCTTCTGCTCCGCCGCGCGCAGATCGAGATGCTCAGTGGCGCCGACGAAATAAGTGGAGAGCTGAGCCGAGGTGAGTCGCGCACGCTTCCATTTGGCCACGGCTTCGCCTTCCTGTTGGAAAGTCTCTTTCATCATCAAATCCATCGCTTCCTTCTCGGTCATGTTTCCGGCGTGAATGCTTTGATCGAGAATGGCGTTGGCGATCGCGCGCAGTCGCATCTTCAGTTGCTGCATCTTCACTTCCGGGCCGCCGTAGCCCTGTTCCGCCATCATCTGTTCGCAATAAACCGCCCAACCTTCAATGAATGTGCCGCTACGAAAGATCGCCCGGACTAAGGTGGGCGCGCTGAATTCATTTGCGTGAGCGAGCTGCAAATAATGCCCTGGCATCGCTTCGTGCACCGTCAAATCGCGAATCATATAGCTGTTGTATTCACGAAAGAACGATTCTTTCCGTTCCTTTGACCAATCTTTCGGCGTCGGCGCAACGGCGAAAAACGTCTTGCCAGTTTTGTCGAGTGGACCGGGAGAATCGCAATATGCAATAGCCACGCCGCGCTTGAATTCAGGCATTGCGATTACGTCCAGCGGTGTGTCCGGAATGGCAACGAGATTATGGGACCTGACGAAATTGGTTGCTTCCGTAACAACTTCTTTCGCGTATCCGACAACAGTGGCGTCGTCGGGATGTTGTTCAGCAAGCTTGCCCAGTACCCCCGCCGTTACTTTATGTTTGTCGGCGAGCGTTGCCGAGTCTGCGTTAGGAAAATATTTTTTGTAGAGAGGCAGCGCAGTTTCGTAGATCGCGGTTTGCGCCTGTTTTAGGTCGGCCTGCGCACGCTTCATGATTTCTTCCATGGACAAGTCCGATGCGAGCGCGAAACGCAGCTTCTTTCGAAACTTCTCCGCGCCGAGGCGGAAATTGCCGTCGGAACGCGGCAACAGATCGTTTTGCAGCCACTCTTTGTAATCATCAAGAGCGGCGGCCGTCTTTTCCTGTAAAGGCGCCAGATCTTTCTTCATCTGCGGTGTGCGATCAAGAACCGGCGCGAGTCCCTCACGCACGAGATTGATTGCGCCCTGCGTCTGCTCAACCGCTGTTTCCGTGTAAATGCTTGGCGGATGTTGCAGATTGGCTTTTGCCTGAGCGATCACGCGTGGAATGGCTTCCATGCGCTGCCGCAAATTTGGAATTCGTTGTTCTGGCGGTGCAAAATCGCGAGCGACCAACAGATAAAGGCTGTTCGCCAGGCTCTGCATGTAACCAAGCGGATTCCACTCCGCTTGTTTCAACTCTTCAGCTTGGAAGATTTGATAATCGATGTTCTCCTTCAGGATGCGAAAATCGATATTATTCGCGCCGGTGAGCTGCGAACCGTCGATTGCATCTAGTTTATCGCGAAACTCTTTCTGCGTTGCCAGTTCTTTGGCCAGTGCCCCGGGTGAGTAATCAGTCAGCTGACCGTCAAACCGATGGTCGCCGAGCTCCGTCGCATCTTCCGGATTCGCCCGCAAATATTGCTCGATGTAGTCGTGCGCGATTTTTTGAAACGCGTCATCCTGTGGAGTAGCCGATGCATTGATGAGCGACAACGACAGCACGGACGCAGCAGCGATGATGATTTTCATCGTGTGTCAGCTCGGCGTCCCGCCATGAAGAATCGGCTCGCTCGCGATTTCATCCAACGTGGGTTGCTGTGTTTGGAGATAGGTGCTGCCCTTGTAGAAGCAGGCGACCACAACGAAAACGACAGCGGCTCCAAACATCAACCAGGTGAAGAAGGTAAAGTACTGATAGTCGCTGAGCTTATGCGCGGCGCCTGCGCCCAGGATCCATTTATTGACGAGTCCGACGAAGAGTTCACCTGAGGCGACAGTGAGAAGCCACAGCGCCATCACGGAACTCTTCATCGTGTTCGGCGCCTGGGTATAGGAAAATTCCAAACCGGTGATCGATACCATCGCTTCACCGAGCGTGAGAATGACGTAGGCCAAGAACTGCCAATTGATGTGCGGTCTTAAACCTGCATCGATCCGACCCTTGGATCCAAACGATGACGACAAAAGAGAGGGCGGTAATGAACAAGCCTATCCCGATTTTTCGCAACGGGGTCAGCGGGAAGACAGTGTTAATCAGCGGGTAGATCGCATAATTCACCAAGCGGGATAAAAATCAAAATCAAAATAGGGTTCGCGGTTTGCACCTGCGCGGCGAGCAAATCCAAACCCCATCCAGCTGAAACGTGAAGAGGCGCAAAGCTAATGTTAATCCACGGCAGCCAGGACACGTGCAGATCCATTTTCTCGGCTTGCAACGTCCATTCGGCGCCGTTGCTCATTCCCCACAGCGCCCAAAAAACCAAAATGAAAACGTAAACCATCGCGATTCGGCGCAAGCGTGATGAGACCTTCTTTGCTGAACGTTTCTCGGAAATAACCAAGTCCAGCCGGCGGCACGTGAACCATTTTCTTGCGACCGCCCCAGAAGAACAAAGTCGCGATCAACATCGCGATCCCAGGGATTCCAAATGCCCATCCCGGTCCGTACTTCGGATTCGCTAAGAAGCCAGGGACAAAGAATCGAAGAAATGAAAGAGCCGGCGTTAATCGAGAAATAAAACCAGCCAAACATTTTCGAGAGCAGATGTTTGTTCGATTCGCCGAACTGATCGCCAACGTTCGCCGACACGCACGGTTTGATGCCGCCTGCACCCAAACAAATCAAAAATAATCCGATCGCGAGCATCGTTCGCTGCCCGATGGCGACCCCCCACGTCGTGGCCATGCACGCGAGCGTGAGATTGCCCAGGCAGTAAACGATGGAGAGCGACAGGATAGTCCAATATTTGCCCAGCCAGCCATCGGCGATGATCGCGCCGAGAATCGGGAGAAAATAAACGCCGAAAACGAAGTAGTGCGTGTACATGTACGCCTCGTTCGACACTCATCGGCGCCAGCACGACCGGACTGATTCAAAATGTAATGCGCCATGAAAACGGTCAGGACCGACTTCATCCCGTAGTAGGAGAAACGCTCGGCCGCTTCGTTGCCGATGATGTACGGCACTCCCGGCGGCATGTGCTCAAGTTTGGTGGCGAGGTTGCGTATTTGTGTTTAGCCATATGATCTCCTTTGCCTAACGAGCTTCGTGCGGAACAGCTTCCGCCGGGGTCGGCGCCGATTCTTCAGACTCGGTTTCGCTTTTTTCAGACCTGACTCTTGTTGCCGGATCGGGCTGTTCCCGCTGGACGTCCGGCATCTGGCCGAGCGGATGTTTTTCGCAAGATATGCAAAACAGCAGCATGCAGAGCGCAACAGCAGTAACGCCGTGGCGGAGGAAGAGAGCCATAATGCGCTGGCACAGTTATCAGCCTCCGCATGGGCGCGCAAGATTAAACCGCAATGGTAGGGCGCGACCGCTGGGCGCGCCGCGTCTCGATCACGAGCAGGGGATGAGCATGAGCAGGGTCGCCTCTACAAAAGATTGAAAGACGCCGATGGGGGATTACTATCAGACGCGGTGGCTCGCACAGACAGACACAGCGCTTGGAACGAAGTCTTCGCGCTCGTTTTACTGTTCTCAGGGACCCTGCTGTTTTTTGCGCTGATTTCCTATACGCCGAAGGATGTGCCTTCCTGGATTTGGTTCAGCAATATTTCGCCGGCGAACCATCCTGCGCAGAACTTCATTGGGCCAGTGGGCGCAATTATCGCGGGAATTTGCTATCAATTCATTGGAGCGGCCGCGTACCTTTTAGCGGCAATTCTGCTTGGGTTTGGGGCTGCAAAACTGTTTTACCCCCGATTACGGGTCGTGCCGCGGTTGGCCTGGATCGGTCTCTTTATCATATCGGGTGCCTGTTTGCTGCATGTGCAGCCGTATCATTTGCGGGGTTGGCACGCCGCCTTCAACATCCAGGGGCCGGGCGGATGGATCGGATACGCTTTCGCCGATGAACACCGTGGGTTGCTCCGCAACGCCCTTGGCTCACTCGGTACGCTTCTCCTGCTAGTTGGAATTTACGTGACCACACTAATTTTGGTCACAGGACTGCGTCCGATTCATCTTGTTCGCGAGACCGTCGCCGCCATGCGACGCACCAGTGTAAAACTGCAGGAGTGGCGATTGCGCGACAGGCTACGTAGATCGGATCTCAAGGGAAAACTGGAGATCAGTGAGGAGCAGCTCGCCAAGCAGCGGCGATTCCTCGAAAAACAATTAAAGAAGAAAGGCATGCCCGTTGCTGAATTAGGTGGGCCAATGATTTCGCCGGAAGAACTGGCGAATCGGCCAAAGCCGAAAGTCGTCGATACAACTGCATTGCCGAGCGAGCAGGAGACCCGCAGAAAACCGTCTCTTGCCGAATTGCGGGCGGGCGAACAGAAGGGAAGATCGGCTCCAAGTGCGATGACTCCGGCTTGGACGTCGGAAAATTATGTCCTGCCTGGGCTTGATTTACTGGACGAGCACAGCCTGGAGGGACGCGGCACTGCTGATCCTTCAGAGTTGGAGGATGTCCAGCAAGTTCTAATCGAAACCTTGGGGCAATTCGGGATCGCGGTGGCGCCAGGCGACATCACAAAGGGCCCAACGATCACCCGCTACGAGGTCTATCCGGCCAAAGGCGTGCGTGTAGACAAGATTGTAAGCCTCGAGCGTGACCTCGCTCGAGCGACGCGTGCCGAACGGATTAACATTCTCGCGCCGATTCCCGGAAAAGACACCGTGGGCATCGAACTGGCGAACAGCCGAAAAGTGACAGTAAAACTGCGTGAACTCTTGCAATCATCCGATTGGGAAGAGGCAAAGGGACACGCCAAAATTCCGCTCGCGCTGGGTAAAGACGTTTACGGCAAAACGATTATCGCCGATCTCGCACAAATGCCGCATCTGCTAGTCGCCGGTACCACCGGCAGTGGGAAGAGCGTTTGCATCAACGCGCTGATCGCCAGCATGCTCTTTCGCTTTACGCCAGAAGAGCTGCGTCTGGTAATCATTGACCCGAAGATGGTTGAACTTCAGGCGTATAGTTCGCTGCCGCATCTTGCGTTCCCGATCGTTGTCGATCCAAAAAAAGTGATGCTTGCGTTGCGATGGCTGATCGATGAGATGGAACGTCGGTACAGAATTTTTGCCCGTGTCGGCGCGCGCAACATCGTGGGTTTCAACGCGCGGCCGACGAAGCCTGTAGCTGCGAGCGCTGACCGCGGCGACGACGATGAAACTTCCACGGAGGGGCCGCGGTCAGCGCCCGCAGCTACAAAAGATGAGCCGCAAATTCCCGAGAAGATGCCCTATGTCGTCGTCATCATCGACGAGTTGGCCGATTTAATGCAGACCGCTCCCGCGGACGTCGAAACAGGCATCGCGCGCATCACGCAAATGGCGCGCGCTGCCGGGATTCACATCATCGTGGCAACGCAAACTCCCCGCGCAGACGTCATCACCGGCGTGATCAAAGCCAATATTCCCAGTCGGATCGCATTTCAGGTCGCTTCCAAGATCGACAGTCGCGTGATTCTGGATGAAAACGGAGCCGATCGTCTGCTTGGGCAGGGCGATATGCTTTATCTGCCGCCAAGCGCTTCGCGTCTTATTCGCGCCCAAGGCGTGCTCGTTACAGATGATGAGATTCATCGGTTGGTGGAATTTGTTTCCGCGCAAAGTCCGCCGGCATTTGATACCGCGATGCATGAGAAGCTCCAATCCGCGGCAACGACGGAGGAAGATGTCACAGATGAAGACGAAGAGTTGGTCGAAAAATGTCTGGAGATCATTCGACAAGAGAAACGCGCCTCCACCTCGCTGCTTCAGCGCCGCCTGCGACTGGGCTACACGCGCGCCGCGCGAATCGTTGATATTCTGGAGCAGCGCGGTATTTTAGGTCCCGGCGAAGGCGCCAAACCACGCGAGATTCTGGTCGATCTCGATGCTGCCGTTTAGCCGCTATTTTTCTGCGCAATGACGATAGAAGGGCTTGGTAAAAAATTTCAGGAAGCGAGGCTCGCGAGAAATCTTACGCTCGACGAAGCGGCCCGGATGACAAAGATTCGTCCCGCGCGGCTGGCAGAGATTGAGGCGGATGATTTTTCCCAATTCCCCAGCCTCGCATATGCAAAAGGTTTTCTCCTTATCTACGGCAAATTTTTAGATGTCGATGTCACGCCGTATCTGGACGCGTTTGAAGACTCCGAACGCATGACGGTCGATGGCTACTCGTACCTCCAGGAAAATCGACCTCAGAAGCCGGTTGCTGCGCCGGTGGTTCGGCGGCGCCGTCCCGCGACTACTACTACTACCCGCGACCGCATCTCACCAATGCCGCTCATCTTCGGCGTGCTTGTGTTGGTGGTTGGTTTTTCTGTGATGAAGTTGATCCTCAACGTGCAGCGGCTTGCGCCCGGAAAAGCGGCGTCCCCAGCGCAGGTCTCACCGAGTGCGTCGCCGGGAGCAAGTGCCAAGGTCGTGCAATCTGGGACGACCGAAGTATCGCCAGGCACCGTTGCATCTGCTCCCATAGTCGCGCCCTCAGCGCCGCCACAAGCTGTCACCTCACCTGTTGCCACAGCCCGGCCACCAGAAACCCGGAAGGCTTTGGCTGCTTCCGCAGCGCCAAGTGAACCGGAGGTGCGTCGGGCGAAGCCTGTGACTCGCGAGGATCTGGGGAAAACGCAGGAGACTACGAACTCGTCGCCCGCGGAATCAGACGAGCAGAATCGCGTCGCTATTAAGCCACTTAAAAGGACCTATGTAAGAGTGACGGTCGGCGACAAAAGCGGAAGTCCCGCTTTCGAACGCTGGGTCTCTCCCGCAGATGGGCCTGTGGAATTTCGCGGGAAACATGTCTCGATTCGCGTTCTCGATCCGGATGCAGTCCAGATCACAAAAAATGGAAAGGCGCTGGAGGACGGCGACGACGACGTGACGGTTAACTGAGGCCGGGTCATGAATTCGCCATTTGTAGAGGCAGCCGTGTCGGCTGCAAGTTCCTGTAGGCAAGCTGAGGAGGAGGCGAAACGGCTTTGCAAAGCTCCTGCGTGGCAGACTCGCTCGCCCGTACCACGCACTAAAGTCGGCATGATCAGCCTTGGCTGCGCGAAGAACCTCGTCGATGCCGAGATCATGCTCGGCAGCGTGTTGCAGCGCGGCATGGAAATCACTTCGCTGGCGGAAGACGCCGACGTCCTCGTCGTCAACACCTGTGCGTTCATTGATTCAGCCAAGGAGGAATCCATCGAAGCGATTCTGGAAGCGCACCAGCATCGCGGCTTCAACAAAAAGTCCGGTCAAAAACTCATCGTCAGCGGCTGCATGTCGCAACGGTTCGCACGCGAACTGCGAGAAGAAATGCCCGAAGTCGACGCGTTCATTGGACTGGATCAGGTCAGTCAGCTCGGGGATATTGTGGAGAAGATTCTAAAAAAACGCGCGACGCTTAACGCGGGCAGTTCAGTGTCGGATATCGATTCTGACGACGGTGATGCCGGTCTCGCTTTTGCAGACAGGCGTCCTACTTACATTCCCGATTACGACACGCCGCGCTTCAGACTTACGCCCGCGCATTCCGCGTACGTAAAGATTGCCGAGGGCTGCAATCATCCGTGCAGTTTTTGCGTGATTCCGCAGATGCGGGGGAAACACCGCAGCCGCACGCCACAGTCGGTGCTGGCGGAAATTCGAGGGCTCGTCAGCGAAGGGGTTCGCGAGATTAATTTGATCAGCCAGGACACGACCTATTACGGGATGGATCTTTGGACAGCGAAGGCCGGGCCCCGTCAACCAGTGGACTCAACGCGCGGCCCAACGCTTGCCAGCCTTATTCGCGAAATTCAAGAAATCGAGGGGGACTTCTGGGTGCGCTTGCTTTATACGCACCCAGCGCACTGGAGTGACGAACTGATCGGCACCATCGCGCAGTGCGATAGGGTCGCTCGCTATATCGATATTCCTCTGCAGCATATCGACCAGTCGATGTTGGGGCGCATGCGACGAGAAACTTCGCGTCAGCACATCGAAAATTTGATCTACAAACTGCGCGCTGGAGTTCCGGGCGTGACGTTGCGTACCACTTTCATCGTCGGATTTCCCGGGGAAACCGAAAAGGAATTCGGCAATCTTCTTGATTTCATCCGGCGCACTCGATTTGAGCGCCTCGGAATCTTCAAGTATTCGCAGGAAGAAGGCTCGCGCGCCGCGAAAATGCCAGGCCAGATCCCCGCAGAAATTAAGAACGCGCGCTACCGGATCGCGATGTCGATTCAGAGAGAAATCGCGCATCAAACTGCGCGTGAAAAAATCGGAAGAGAATTGAAATTATTAGTGGATCAACCGCATGTCGCGCGGAGCGAAGCCGATGCTCCGGATGTCGATACGCGCGTTATTTTGTCGAAAGAGGCGCCGGTCGGCGAGTTCGTTTGTCGGCCGATCGTCGGAAGCCGTGGCTACGATCTGTTGGCCTGAGTCGACTGCTTACAAAAGGGATTTTTTTAGCAGAGCCTATTTCACGCGTGACAGCTGTCCCTTTCCCGAGCAAACTTTCCGGTAATTGTTTCGCTGGATGACCGAACCAAACGAACCGAAAAAAGAGACGACTCGCATTTCCTTTGCTCCTGGGGCCGCGGAAAAACCGCCAGACCCGAACACGAAATCGCGCGACACGGTTCGAATCCAGTTGCCGCTTCGTGAGCCGCCTGTTCACGTTTTACCCGAACCGCACTCTGCCGTGCAGGAAGTAGTCCCTGCCCAATTCTTCCAGCCGCCAAAACCGCCGCCGGTGCCGGTAAGCGCCTCGGTGATGCCTGCACCAGATCTGCCGTCATCGGGGCCGATAAAAGAGACGGTGCGCATTCCTCTTGGCCCTGTGCAGACGAAAAAGACCCAACCCCTTGTCGCCATGCCTGAGGTAGTACCGCAGACTCCTTCAGTCGCTGTGGCGCCAGTCGAGAAAAAGCCGATGCCGCTGTTGTGGATGCTACTTGGTATTTCTGCGGTGATTTTGATTATTCAGATTTGGACTTATCTTTCCTAAAGCCATGGATAATTCCTCTGTTATTAAGCTCGATGAATCCAATTTTGACCGTGAACTGAAACAGGACGACAAGCCTGTGATCGTCGATTTTTGGGCGGAGTGGTGTGGTCCCTGCAAGATGATCGCACCGTTACTGGATGAGATTGCGCGCGAAAAAGTAGGCTCGGTGAAAGTAGCAAAAGTTAACGTAGACGAGAACCAGAGCCTTTCGGTCAAGTACAATATTCGCGCTATTCCTGCTTTACTCTTTTTCAAGAACGGCCAACTGCGTGATCAAGTCACGGGAGTCACTAGCAAGAAAGACTTATTGAATCGAGTCGAAGCGCTGGCCTGAGGAAATTTTTCAAAATTTCCAAGCAAATAGTGGCAGTGCCCGAGGTTGTCGCAGCCGTCACGCTAGCCTGCCGAGCGTCGCCGCGGGTGACACGGCTGTTAGAAGCTGATCTTTAAAATTCGACCATCCGTGCCCACGAGCCATCCGGCTTTGGGAGTTGCAAAAGCTACCGCCCAAAAACCGCTCACACCAGGCAACGCGAACCACGTGTTTCCCTCATCGGGAGTCCAAGCGGCGCCGCCGTCGTTGGCCGTAATCACTACGGCGCGGCCGTTGTCTCCGACACCGCCACCAGAGTGACCTACGTAGCTCAAGCCGAAGATGGCTCCCGTAACTGGCGGAGGGTTGGTAAGAGTCCAGGTTTGACCGCCATCGCTGGAAGTTGCCGTGCGAGCGTTGTTGGGATCGCCAGGGTCCAAATCACCGCCCCCCACGATGCCGTGATGTGGATCACGAAAATCGATCGTGAAGGCGCCTGCGCTGGGTGAGCTTACCAAGGGAGTATTATACGCATTCCAAGTGTCGCCTCCGTCTCTGGTGGCGAGCACCCGTGCAATATCCGATCCACCCGTACAGATCCACGCGTTCCGCCCACCTTGCGTCGTAACGCACGTCCCACTCGACGCGAACGAGGATTCGCCCGGCAATGCCGGTGGCATGTTGTTGCTGATATCCTCCCACGTCGTTCCGTCGGTTGTGCGCAGGTCCGGGAAGACTCCATTCACCGAGTCGCTGTGTGCGATGCCCCGGTTCGGCGTCCAGAACGCCAATCCGTCGTAGAAAGCATTCGGATTCTGATTTTCAAATTGAATCGTCCAGGTCGCGCCGCCGTCCTCTGTCTTATAGATGCGAAAATCCGTTGGATCTCCCGACGTTCCAATGGACATAAGATAAGCAACGCTCGCGCTGAAGGCCTGCACATCGCGGAATTGTAGTGCTTCGGCGCCGGGCACGACGCCGGTTCTCCACGTCTGTCCGCCGTCAGTAGTGACGGTAAACGTGCCAGCACGACCCGATGCCCAAACAACCTGCGGGTTCACTGGCCACACCGCGATCAGACCGTTAGTCGTTCCGCTGGTCTGCGGCGTCAGCGTGGGTTGATGAAGATGATTTGGCGACAGCACCTGCGCCTTAAGGGTTGCGCAAGCGAATGCCGAAATGAAGAGAGCAGTCAATGATTGTTTCAACATGGAAATTCCTCCAAGAGTAAGTTCGTGTCTGGCAGGATAGGTGCGCTGCAAAAACTCCCTTAAACTCGCCGCGGTGGCACGCGTTTACAAGATTTCGAGAACTTCACTCGATCGTTACCGTAGAACGAGGTGACAATGAACATACGCGTTGATCGCAGGCCACTGCTGGCAAGACATGCAAGGAAACTCAATTGGATCGCGACCAATCGAAAAAGGAAGCCGCCAATGAAAGTGAAAGCCTCACGTTTTGATAGTTTGGTCGCTCGTTACTACCCTGCCGTTTATAACTTCGCTTCTCGATTCACCGATGATCCTCGGGAAGCAGTGGTGTTAACGCATGACGCCTTCAAGAGCATACGAAAACAACTCCGGAACCGTCGTGACGAGGCCGCGCTTGCGTCAATCCTCATATCCACTGTAATTCGCGCAAGTCTTACAACCGCGTAAGGCCAGGGTTACTGTTGATCCGAATCGAGGCGGTGAGATGGGAGATTGCGCGGCGCGAAAATTTCCTGTGATAAGTCAGATGTGATTAGTGAGAGGTTTGCTCCGACCGGATCTCACCAAACACTTTCTCACTTCTCATTTTCTCCTAAATGCGCCAGGCGCGGTCGAATTTTGAATTTCAAACCGAGATTGTAAGCCCCATTACAAAGCTCTAAACTGCCAACGTTTGATTATGACGCAATCATCAGTCCGCGATCTTCCTCACGGAGTGAAAGTCACGGGCGCCATCGCTACGGGGTACGACGAAATTCTCACACCGGACGCGTTGTCGTTTGTCGCGAAATTGCATCGCGCATTTGAATCGCGTCGCCGCGAATGCCTCCAACGCCGACGAGATCGACAAGAGACATTCGACCGTGGCGAATCGCTGAATCTCCTAACGGAAACCAAACACATTCGCGAAGGCGATTGGAGCTGCGCGCCGGTTCCGCGCGACTTGCAGGACCGGCGAGTGGAAATTACAGGGCCGACTGATCGCAAAATGGTGATCAACGCGCTCAATTCCGGCGCGAAAGTTTTCATGGCCGATTTCGAGGACGCCAACGCGCCGACCTGGGCCAACATGGTGGAAGGTCAAATCAATTTGCGCGACGCCATTCGGCGCACGATCAGGTTCACGAATCCGGAGGGAAAAGAATATCGGCTCAACGAACGCACCGCCGTCTTATTCGTTAGGCCGCGTGGCTGGCATCTGGATGAGAAACATCTTCTCGTTGATGGCGAGCCGGTTGCCGGCGCGCTCTTTGATTTCGGTCTCTTCTCTTTTCACAACGCCAGAGAACTGATCGAGCGCGGGAGCGGCCCGTATTTTTATCTGCCGAAAATGGAGAGCCACCTCGAAGCGCGCATTTGGAACGACGTTTTTAAGCTGGCGCAGGATGAGCTTGGCGTTCAACAAGGCACGGTCCGCGCGACGGTTCTAATCGAGACCATTCCAGCTGCATTCGAGATGGACGAGATTCTTTACGAGCTGCGCGAGCATTCTGCCGGGCTCAACTGCGGCCGCTGGGATTACATTTTTTCCTGCATCAAAAAATTTCGCCGCAAACCGGATTTCGTTCTCGCCGATCGCGCGGTCATTACGATGACGACGCATTTCATGCATTCATATTCGTTGCTCTGCATCAAGACCTGTCATCGTCGGAAAACTTTCGCGATGGGTGGAATGGCAGCGCAGATTCCGGTGAAGAACAATCCGGGCGCGAACGAAGAAGCGTTCGCCAAAGTGCGCGCGGATAAGGAACGCGAAGCAGGCGATGGTCACGATGGAACGTGGGTGGCGCATCCCGGAATGGTCCAGCTCGCGACCGAAGCATTCGACCGCCTGATGCCGCAGCCTAACCAAATCGCGCGCCAACGTGACGATGTCGATATTTGCGCGAAAGACCTGCTCGATTTCGGTCCGCGCGGCCCGATCACCGAACAAGGTTTGCGCACGAACGTAAGCGTGGGCGTGCAATATCTGGAGGCCTGGCTGCGCGGCAGCGGCGCCGTCCCCATTTTCAATTTGATGGAAGACGCCGCCACGGCGGAAATCTCTCGCGCGCAAGTCTGGCAATGGATTCGACATCCCGATGGAAAATTGAGCGACGGCCGCAAAGTGACAAAGAAACTGTTTCGCGAAGTGCTGACGGAAGAACTGACGAAAATTAAGCAAGCGATCGGTGTCGATCGTTTCGCCAAAGGGAAATTCGAAGTCGCGCGCGATTTGTTCGATCAGATGACCACCGACGATGAGTTCGCGGAATTTCTAACATTGCCGGGCTATGAGAAACTCGACTGAAGCCGACGCGCGCTGGCGCGGCATAACAAGACCATATTCGTCGGCAGATGTGGAGCGCGTGCGCGGCAGCCTGCGCATCGAGCACACGCTCGCGCGGCGCGGTGCGGAAAAACTTTGGCGACTGTTGCAGGACGAAGATTACGTCGCGGCCCTCGGCGCGCTGACTGGCAATCAGGCAATGCAACAGGTCAAAGCGGGTCTGAAGGCAATTTACGTGAGCGGCTGGCAGGTGGCGGCGGATGCAAATCTCGCCGGCCAAATGTATCCCGATCAAAGTTTGTATCCAGCGAACAGCGTGCCGGCACTCGTTAGGCGAATCAATCAAGCCTTGCAGCGCGCCGATCAAATTTACCACGCCGAAGGTAACACCGATTTCGACTGGTTCGCGCCTATCGTAGCCGACGGCGAGGCCGGTTTCGGTGGACCGCTGAATGTTTTCGAACTGACGAAGGCAATGCTCGAAGCCGGCGCGGCCGGCGTTCATTTCGAAGATCAACTCGCGAGCGAGAAAAAATGCGGACACATGGGCGGCAAGGTGTTGGTGCCGACCCGCACCGCCATCAAGCATCTTATCGCCGCGCGTTTGGCGGCCGATGTTTGCGACGTGCCGATGGTCCTGATCGCGCGCACGGACGCGAACGCCGCCGCCCTCCTGACGAACGATGGGGATGAGCGCGATCGTGAATTTCTCACCGGCGAACGAACGCCGGAAGGCTTCTTTGGTGTGCGCGCCGGACTCGATCAGGCGATCGCGCGTGCGCAAAGTTACGCGCCGTTTGCCGACGTGATCTGGTGCGAAACCAGCGAACCGAATTTGGCGGAAGCAAAGCGATTCGCCGAAAACCTGCGCGCAAAATTCCCTGACAAGTTACTGGCTTACAATTGTTCGCCGTCGTTCAACTGGAAAAAGAAACTCGACAGCGCCAGCATCGCAAAATTTCAGCGCGAACTCGGCTCGATGGGCTACAAATTTCAATTCGTCACGCTTGCTGGATTTCATGCGCTTAACGCCAGCATGTTTAATCTTGCGCGCGATTATCGCGACCACGGCATGGCGGCATATGCAGTATTGCAGGAGGCGGAATTCGCCGCCGAACGCGATGGATATACGGCGACGAAACATCAACGCGAAGTCGGCACCGGTTACTTCGATCTCGTCGCCCAAATTATCGCCGACAGCAAAAGCTCGACCACGGCGTTGGGCGGCTCGACTGAAGCGGAGCAGTTCCGTTGAATGCAATATCGACAGTCCGGAGCGAAAAGGTTGCGCAAGATTGCTCCGCCCTGACCGACAGTCGTCTCGCCGCGCGTTGCGCCGAAACCGCGCAGCAAGCTTTTTTTGATTACCAAACGCGCTTCAACACCATCACCGAGCGTGCGCGCGAACGCTTTTTGGCGCGCGATTGGGCCGGCAGTTTCGATGACGCTGCCGAGCGCCTGCATTTTTACAACGATGTTCTCGACGGCCTGACAAGTCGCATACGCGAATTGATGGACGTTCGCTTGCCGGAACGCAGCATTTGGATGGGGATCAAAGCTGTTTACTCGTCGCTAATTGCTCGCTCGCCGGCGTGGGAAATCGCGGAAACATTTTTCAATTCGTTAACCCGCCGCGTTTTTGCCACTGACGGCGTGGACCAGGCCATCGAATTTGTCGATACCGATTTCGACGCACCGCCGCCGAGCGCCCCGATTAATATCGCGAAAACTTATCGCGGCCAAAACCTGCCCGACCTGCTGTGTTCGGCGTTGACAGGTGCTTTCGACGAAACCTGCTGGGGGAATCTGCGGGAGACAGCGAAACTGGCTTCGGCGCGAGTTGAAGCCATTCGCGAGGCGAAAAATTCGCAGCCCGAACTGGAGATTGTCTCGAGTGTCTTTTATCGCGGACGCGGCGCCTATCTGGTGGGACGCGTCTTGTGCGAAGGACAGTTGCCCTTGCCCATCGCGCTTTGTGTTCGTCACGAAAATGAGCGCGGCATCATTCTCGATGCGTTACTCCATGGAGATGTCGATCTCGCGATTTTGTTTTCGTTTACCCGCTCCTATTTTCGGGTCGCGGTTGAATGTCCCTATCGGCTTGTGCGTTATCTTCAGCAGTTGATGCCGCGCAAACGTTTGATTGATCTTTACAACGCCATTGGGTTTCATCGGCACGGTAAAACGGAATTTTACCGCGATTTTATCGCTCACCTGCGCAAATCGACCGATTGTTTCATCGTGGCCGAAGGAGCTCGCGGAATGGTGATGACCGTCTTCACGCTGCCGAGCTACGATGTCGTTTTTAAACTGATCAAAGACCGATTTGATTTGCCGAAAGATAGCACCCCCGAGGATGTGCGACGGCGCTACCGACTGGTTTTTGAACATGACCGTGCAGGACGATTGGTCGAAGCGCACGAGTTCGAGCATCTGCGCATCCCGGCGGACCGCTTCGAGTCCGAGCTGCTGGCCGAACTTTTGCGCGATGCCACTTCCATTGTGAAGATGGAAGGCGGCGACGTCATCATCGCACATGCGTATGTCGAGCGTCGTCTTCGCCCGCTCAACCTTTTTTTCCGGGAAAACGAGGCGGAGGCAATCGCGGCCGCCGGGCGCGATTACGGGCAATCGATCAAAGACCTTGCTGCCTCCAATATTTTTCCGGGGGACCTGCTCACGAAAAATTTTGGCGTGACCCGGCATGGCCGCGTCGTCTTTTACGATTACGATGAGCTTTGTTTCCTTACGGATTGCCATTTTCGCAAACTGCCGGAAGCGCGACTCCGGAGGAAGAAATCGCCGCCGAACCGTGGTTCTCCGTGCGTGAGAACGACATTTTTCCCGAGGAATTTTTGCAATTCCTGGCCTTTCCAAAGCCGGCCCTGGCCGCGCTGCTGGAACATCACCGCGAGATTTTTAGGGCCGATTTCTGGCGCGCCATCCAGCACCAAATCCGAGCAGGCGAAATTCCAGAAGTGTTCCCTTACCGAGCGGAGCGACGGCTGGCGAATGATTAAGCATCTCTTTACGCTGGCAAGGAAGTCTTCTCCCAGAGTTCCTGCCCACCGGAAGGTCTTCAAAACAAAACGTAGTGCGACGCTTTATGCGGTTTCACAGTGACTGCGCCCGGCGCGGCTCGAACGCGCAACCTACGGCTCCGGAGGCCGTCGTTCTATCCAGTTGAACTACGGGCGCGAATGAATCCCGAACATAACGCAATTTAACGAGTTAGCGATTTGAGGATTCAGCGGTTATCTGGTCGTTGAATCTCCAACTTGTTAGATCGTTAAATGATCCTGTGGGCGGTTGCAATTTCAAGTATCCTGCTGGAAACTGTTCGCCCGCCCGGGCGGGCGGAGAAGGGGAATTTTTCATGAATCAGATCATCGATGCCATAGAGAAGGAACAGCACAGAAGCGAAGTAACGCAGTTTTCTGTTGGTGATAGCGTGCGCGTTCATACCCGTGTGGTGGAAGGGGATAAAGAACGAGTCCAGATATTCTCCGGCATAGTGATTGGCCGTAAAGGTCGAGGACTCAACGAAACATTCACTGTGCGGCGGATCTCTTACGGCGAAGGCGTGGAACGTGTGTTCCCACTACATTCGCCGCGGATTGCAAAAGTAGAAGTCGAGCAACAAGGTCGCGCGCGCCGCGGCAGATTAAATTACCTTCGCACTCGCAAAGGCAAGGAAGCAACAGCGGTGCGTGAGTAAAAATGTGAGATGTGAGAAGTGATTGATGAGACGCGTTCCTACGATTTACATCTCACATCTCGCTTCTCACCATTAGAATTTCCGCATAATATGCGGCATGTACCGGCGATGCGGATTTCGTTACGAGAAAAAACTGCGCGACACCGGCGTTGCGCGTATCGCGGGGATTGATGAAGCTGGACGCGGCGCGCTCGCAGGTCCGGTTGTGGCCGCTGCAGTAGTTCTCCCTGAAAAATTTCGTCACCGTCGCCTGAACGATTCGAAGCAGCTTGCACCGGAATTGCGCGAGCAGATCTATTCGGATCTGGTGTCCAATCCCGAAGTCAGATGGACGGTCGGCATTATCGATTCCGTTGAGATTGATCGCATCAACATTCTGCGCGCGAGCCATCGAGCGATGCGCCTGGCAATTACAGGATTGATCGACCCGCCTGAACACGTTTTGATTGATGGACTGCCCGTCATTCCTTTCCCACTTCCGCAGACCGCGATTATTGACGGCGACTGCATCAGCCTGAGCATCGCTGCCGCGAGCGTGATCGCCAAGGTAACGCGCGATCGGATGATGCGTGACTTTTGCGCCCGATTCCCGCAGTATTGCTTCGGCCAGCACAAAGGTTACGGAACCGAACTACACCTGCTGAAACTCCATGAATTCGGGCCTTGCCCAATCCATCGTCGATCTTTCGAACCGGTGGCACAACCGCTTCTCGCGTTGGAGGAAGTCGTCCGTATCCGGCCATCTACGACGCGGGGCGCGTGGCGAGAAGTTAGCGCGCCGCTACCTCAAGCGTAACGGTTACAAGGTCCTCTTCCGCAATTTCCGAGGTCGTAGCGGCGGTGAGATCGACGTTGTCTGTCGTGAGAATGACACGCTGGTATTTGTTGAGGTAAAGACCCGCGGCCGCGAAGATTTCGGCCGCCCTGTGGAAGCAGTGGATCGCGATAAACGAAAGCGCATTTCTCGCGGTGCACTTGCCTGGCTACGAATGCTTGATAATCCCGATATTCTCTTCCGATTCGATGTTGTGGAAGTCATCATTGCCGACGACGCCAAACCGCGCCTCGAGCTGATCAAGAACGCGTTCCCGCTCTCCAAGCCTTATCTCTACCTGAAGTTCCCGGGAGACCATGGAAACTCCTGCTCGTAATCGTGCTCATGCTCAGGCCCGAATGGTTCGATTTCGATTAAGAGCATGAGCACGAGCAGGAATTAGCGACAGTCGGGTCTGCTCCAATGGGATGTTCGATGTTGGATGTCGGAGGTTCGATGTTTGCTGCCCAACTGGCGTAGGTCTACCATTGAAATCATGGCCGACCCGATCCTCGTCGCGCAATCAAAGGAACAGATCTTTTTGCTGCCGAAGATGGCAAACCGCCACGGATTGATCGCCGGCGCAACTGGCACGGGGAAAACGGTCACACTGCAGACGCTCGCGGAGAATTTCAGCGCCCGAGGTGTGCCGGTTTTTATGGCGGACGTGAAAGGCGACCTCGCCGGTCTCAGTCAGCCGGGCGGAAATAATCCGAAAGTCCTCGAGCGCGCCAAGGAGCTTAAGATCGACAATTTCACTGGCGAAGCCTCTCCGGTGGTGTTTTGGGACGTGTTCGGCGAGCAAGGCAACCCAGTGCGCGCGACCATTTTGGAAATGGGGCCACTGCTGCTTGGGCGCTTGCTCGACTTGAACGACACACAGGAAGGCGTGCTCAACATCGTTTTCAAAATCGCCGACGAAAATGGGTTGCTCCTGCTCGACCTCAAGGACCTGCGCTCAATGTTGCAGTACGTCGCGGACAACGCCGACCAGTTCAAAACGCAATACGGAAACATCTCAGCCGCCAGCGCCGGAGCGATCCAGCGCAATCTGCTCGCGCTTGAATCACAAGGTGCGGACAAATTTTTCGGCGAACCCGCACTCAATCTCGATGACTTGATCCAAACACAAGGCGGCAAAGGAGTGATTAACATCCTCGCTGCCGACAAATTGATGCAAAAATCGCCAAAGGTTTACGCGACACTTCTGCTTTGGATGCTCTCGGAGTTATTCGAGAATCTTCCGGAAATTGGTGATCCGGAGAAACCGAAGCTGGTTTTCTTTTTTGACGAAGCGCACCTGCTTTTCACTGACATCGCACCGACGGTCCAACAAAAGATTGAGCAGGTGGTGCGACTGATTCGCTCCAAAGGCGTCGGCGTTTATTTCGTGAGCCAAAATCCCCTCGATATTCCCGATGTTGTGCTGGGTCAGCTGGGGAATCGCGTGCAGCATGCTTTGCGGGCGTTTACCCCGCGTGATCAAAAAGCGGTGAAAGCCGCTGCGGAAACCTTCCGGCAAAATCCGAACCTCAAAGTCGAGGCGGTGCTTACCCAACTTGCGGTTGGCGAAGCGCTCGTCTCGATGCTGGATGAAAACGGCAGTCCGGAAATTGTCGAGCGCGCAAAAATTGTTCCACCGCGTAGTCAGGTCGGCGCGATCACGCCAGATCAACGAAAACAGATCATAAATTCCTCGGTGCTTGCCGGGCATTACGAGAAGGCAATTGATCGTGAATCGGCTTACGAAATACTGCAGGCTAGAGCAGGGGAAAAAGTTCAAACGGTCGAGGCTACACCTGTGGCAGCGGGCGCCCCAGCCGGCGAACAAACCCAACCATCGATGCTTGCGGAAGCCTTGGGAACGGTCACCGCGGCCTTTCAACCAACAATTGGGCCGCGCGGCGCCGTTCGTGATTCACTTGCGACCTCAGTGGCAAAGAGCGCGATGCGCGCGGCCAGCAGCCAGATCGGGCGCCAGCTCGTTCGCGGAATCCTCGGAGGAATTCTCGGTGGCAGCGGCAGCCGCCGGCGATAAGCTGCCTGTGGCCACGACACTGTGGGCCTTATCTGCACGTCGCACAGCGACACGGCTACAGAAAAAAATGCCGGGCGTTAAGCGCCCGGCGATTTTGTTTGCCTTTGATTATTTCTTTTTCGGCGCACCAGCCGGACTGGCGCCTCCCTTCGGACCCTTGCCTTCCTTCACTTCCACCTCTGTGGCTGACATCGTGTAAGTGATAGTCACCTTCTCGCCAACCTTGAGGTCGCCTGTAACTTTGGTATTCGCGTCGCGACTGATTTCCCAACGGTCCTTCCCTTTCTGAACCGCAATCATTGTGTCGGTGACCTCAAGGACTGGCCCAGTCACTTGATAGGTCTTGCCGCCCGCGGCAAAGGCTGTGCTGCTGAACGCCAAACTCGCTGCTGCCAATAAACTAAATGCTGTTTTTATATTCATAGGAATCGATTAGACCGCTTCCTATCGCTTCTATTCAAGCGTTTTCGCGGAGAATCCTGCAAAGACTGGCAGCGTTGTTGTAGCCGCGGTCGTTGACCGCGGACACCAGTAGTTCGGTTTTTTCTTCTCGTTGCTCCCCTATCTTCTTCTCAATTTCTTCGCTGCTGTCTTTGGACACGAGCCTTCTTTCCTTTGATTATCGATAGACTGGCACTGCACTGTGACTGTCTGTCCAGCCGAACACTTGCCGATAATGATTGTACTCCCGGTGCGCTGGATTATATCGTAGTACTTTCCATCTGCTTCCTGCACGGTGACCTGAGTGTTCGTACACGAGCACACCGTCCCCTTAATTGTCAGCGTTCCCTGTTGTGTGAGTGAGGCACAGCCCAACATGCATCCGGCGAGGACTGCAGCGGTTAACATTTGTATTTTCATGCTGCCATTGAATTCCCGAAGGTAGCGCGAGAGCAAGCCTTTTAATCGGCTGCTCGTTAGGCCTTCTTGGTGCCGATGCGCAAGATCAGCGGCCAGATAATCTTTCGCGTTTGCTGAGAATCTCCCCATGCTCTGCGGAGTTCATCGGCGATCTGTTCTAATGGATCGCTGCCTTTCGCGACGATGAACCGCTGCGTCGAAGACCACGTTCGAAGGTAGCCGAGCAGATGATCGAGATTCCACTGCGTTGTCATTTGGAATTTCGGCGGATCGATCTCATGAAACGGGAAGGGGAGGTCTGCGAACTGCTCAACGAGCTCGCGCTCCGGCGGCCAAAAGGGCCCGACCACCTCGTTGTAGTATCGATTCACAACCTCATCGATCGCCGGCTCGATGTGCAACAAGTTGTAAGCCGATGCAGCAACCACGCCGTTAGGCTTCAATACTCTCCGCGCTTCCGCATAAAAACGGGCCAGATCGAACCAGTGCAATGCTTGCGCGACCATGATCAAATCAATCGTTCCTGATTGGATGCCGCTGTTTTCTGCGGCTGCGACACGATACTCAACGTGTTGGTGTGGCAGGGCATTCGCGATCTGCCTCTCGCTTGCATCAGTCGCGATCACGCGATCGAATACCGATACCAACCGGACGGCGGCTTGTCCGTTTCCCGTCCCGCAATCCCATCCGAGCTGACGACTTGGTGCAATGCTGCCGAGATAGTCGAATAGCTCCTGCGGGTAGCCTGGTCGAAAGATCGCGTAATCAGCGGCCTGTTTCGAAAAATGATCTTTGAAGTTCATATCAGCCTCCGCTCTGTAGCGGCGGCTGTCTCAGCTGGAAACCGGATGTAACGTCATGCTTTAGGCGGTTCCGGAATGGCTCGCACTCCAACACGAGCGAGATACTCATCGGCCTGCAAGAGATCGTTGCCCGCGCGCTCGATGATCTTGAGCAAATTATCCATCGACGAAACTTCCTCGAGCTGCTCGGTCAGGAACCACTGTAAAAAATTGATTGTGATGTAGTCATTCTGTTTTCGAGCGAGCTCCACAAGCCCGTTGATTTGCTGGGTGACGTGAATTTCCTGATCGAGCGACAGTTTGACCGCATCGCGCGGCGTCTTGAACTTCGATTTGGGTGCGTCGATCGCCGGAATCACCACGCGTCCGCCGGCATCGACCACGTATTTGATAAACCGCAGTGCGTGCCCTTTCTCTTCCTCGGCCTGTTGGAAAAAATGCTGCGACAACTGCGGCAGCGCCTCTGTGGCGAAGTGCGCCCCGATCGCGTAATACTGCAGCTCCGCGCTGAATTCGTATCCGATTTGCTCGTTAATGGCGTCAATAACCTTCTGACTTGTCAACATAGGAACCTTTCGATTGATGTAATCCTTGTCTTAGCGCATGTACTCGTGACGATCAACGAGATGAATGACGCCACGCGTCGGACTCGGTTCTTCCGCCATCTAAGCCGTCGGATATGATAAAAAGAGGCAGACGCTGGATGTCGAGTTTGGAAAGCGTGTTTGTATGATCTAATGCAAAGTCATCGAACCAGTACATCGATGAGAAGACTGACGACTGCCGATCTTCGTTCGGTAACCGGGCTCATCATCGGACTGTATGTCACCATGCATCTGTCGAACCATGCGCTCGGTTTGATCTCGGTACGCGCGCAAGAAGCAGTGCGGCCATGGGTAATGGCGCTGTGGCATTCACCGCCAGGCCAGGTGCTGTTATATGGCAGTCTAAGCACTCACGCGGCAATCGCGCTGATAATCCTGTTTCGGCGGCGCCACTATTACATGCCTGCATGGGAAGCAATCCAAATTTTGCTCGGACTGATGATTCCTTATCTCTTGCTCGTGCACATCGTAAACACGCGGGGCACGCGCATCCTCACAGGCATCGACATCGATTACACGTACGAGATTGCCAATCTCTGGGTCGATCCATGGACACGTCTTCGACAAATTGCGCTCGTATTATTGGTTTGGGGACATTTTGCCGTCGGTTTGCATTTCTGGTGGCGGCTTCACGGTTGGTATCGGCGCGCTTTTCCAGCCATTCTTGTCGCGCTAGTGCTGGTGCCCATGGCCGCGCTGCTGGGATTCGCAGAAGTTGGAATGACAATGACAGCGCGCGCACGAAGCGATCCCCGATGGATGCGCGAGATCAAAGCACGCGGAGTGCCGGCCGATCCGAATCGGGCCAGGTTGCGTGCCACACTGAAGGATTGGGTAGGACCATCGTGGTTCGGTGTCGTCGGGCTTGTTTTCGTCATCGCCCAGATCCGCAACTGGCGAGAACGTCACGCCCGTTTCAAAGTCAGCTACCCGGACGATGGTGTGATTGAAGCGCCCATCGGTATGTCAGTGCTCGAAGTGAGCAGGATGGCGCGGCGCGCCCACATGTCGGTGTGCGGAGGTCGCGCACGATGCACAACTTGCCGCGTCCTTATTGCCGACGCCGCCGGCGAATTACCTGTTCCAGCAGAACTCGAAGCCGCGGCTCTCTGGCGCATTGGCGCACCCAGCAACGTGCGTCTGGCCTGCCAACTGCGACCGGACGTTGATCTGAGCGTGCAGCCGCTTTTGCACCCGAGTCTGGTGAGGCCGACACGTCACGCCGCCGGCGAGGACTTCGGCGAGGAACGAGAGGTTACCATTTTGTTTGTTGATATTCGCGGTTCGACTTCACTGGCCGAAAGACGAATGCCATATGACGTCGTTTTCTTGCTAAATTCTTTGTTCGCTGCGTTAGCCGAGGCAGTAGAAAACTCCGGAGGATATTATTCCAACTTTACCGGGGACGGTTTGATGGCCTTGTTCGGATTGGATGGAAAAAAAGCCGCGGGTGCGAAAGCTGCTCTGCGTTGCGCGCTCTCGATGTTCGAGAGGCTCGATAGCTTGAATGAACGGCTCGTCGGCGAACTGGAGACGTCGCTTGAAATCGGCATTGGCATTCACACCGGTCAGGCGATCGTTGGCCGAATGGGGCCGCCTAAGACGCCGATCATCTCGGCGGTAGGCGATTCAGTGAACACCGCCGCGCGGTTGGAAAGGATGACCAGGGAACTGGGCGCGCCGCTAGTTGTGTCAGAGGAGACACTCCGGGCAGCGGGGCTGGACATGTCAGCGCGAATGACGCAAGTGTCGTTACGAGGACGCGTTGCAACAATGCCTGTAAGTGCATTCGACAAGACAAGTCTCCATAAAATTCTGATTTAGCCGCACAGATTTTGTTCAGATCCGCATCTCGCGAGGCATTGCGTTACTCGTCTGCTGGCAGCTTATGCGAAAGCCTCGCCACCGCAGGGCTAATCTTAGGCTAGGTTCTGGCGACGTCCTATTGACTCGCGTGTCCCCACACGCTCTCCGGCTACCCTCGCCGGCCTAACCGTTCTATCTCGCGGTTCCCAACCGCTCGGTTCTCTTACGGCAGGCGGCGTTCCGCCGCGCCGTGCTCGAGTAGGCGACACCATAAAAAGAAAAGCCCGCTGGCATCTTAGCCAACGGGCTCTTAGTTCTGGCGACGTCCTACTCTCGCACGGCCTGTCGCCGTACTACCATCGGGGCTGCAGCGTTTCACTTCCGTGTTCGGAATGGGAACGGGTGGAGCCACTGCGCTAGGGTCACCAGAGTGCGATGCCGGACTGGCGGCGTCGCCGCTTCGCGGCGAGCAAGCCGATACCGAACTCTGGAGACGATGTCGATCTTGGAAAGAACTATCAGCTATCAACAATCAACTGCTGCCGATCCGCTGACATCTACATACAGGAGTTCATTTCGGCTGAGGACAGCCGACGCTACAACTTAATCTGAGTTTTATTTTGAGATCTTTCGTCTCTTCTGTTTGCCATCCCGCAAAGCGCGGGATGGGTTAACAGAAAAGTAAAAGATCAAGCCGAACGGGTTATTAGTACTCCTGAGCTGAACACATTACTGCGCTTACACCCGGAGCCTATCAACGTGGTGGTCTACCACGACCCTTCAGGGAGATCTCATCTTGGGATAGGCTTGGCGCTTAGATGCTTTCAGCGCTTATCCTTGCCGAACATAGCTACCCAGCACTGCCGTTGACACGACAACTGGAACACCAGCGGTTCGTCAGACCCGGTCCTCTCGGTACTAAGGTCTGAACCCCTCAAATCTCCTGCGCCCACAGTGGATAAGGACCGAACTGTCTCGCGACGTTCTGAACCCAGCTCGCGTACCACTTTAACCGGCGAACAGCCGGACCCTTGGGACCTTCTCCAGCCCCAGGATGTGATGAGCCGACATCGAGGTGCCAAACCCTGCCGTCGATATGAGCTCTTGGGCAGGATCAGCCTGTTATCCCTAGCGTACCTTTTGTCCGTTGAGCGATGGCAATTCCACGTTCAACCACCGGATCACTTGGACCTACTTTCGTATCTGCTCGACGTGTGTGTCTCACAGTTAAGCTGGCTTATATCCATATACTCGACACCTGATTGCCAACCAGGTTGAGCCAACCTTCGTACTCCTCCGTTACTCTTTGGGAGGATACCGCCCCAGTAAAACTAGCCGGCTGCCAGTGTCCCTTTCCCGGTTATACGGGCAAAGGTTAGTTATCCCAGTACCGAAGGGTGGTGTTTCATTGTTGGCTCTGCGATCCCCAAAAGGACCGCTTCAAAGCCTCCCACTTACGCTAAGCATCGAAACCGAAACAACAGTAACAGCGTGTAGTAAAGGTGCATAGGGTCTTTCCGTCCTACTGCGGGTAGGCGGCATCTTCACCGCCACTACAACTTCGCTGAGCTCCTCGTTGAGACAGCGGTCAACTCGTTACACGATTCGTGCAGGTCGGAACTTACCCGACAAGGAATTTCGCTACCTTAGGACCGTTATAGTTACGGCCGACATTCACGGGGACTTCGGTTCAACGCTTCGCCCCGCTTGCGCGGGGCTGACGTCTTACCATAATCTTTCCGCATTGGTCACGTGTCACACCCTATACGTCGTCTTCACGACTTGGCAGAGTGCTGTGTTTTTGGTAAACAGTCGGTTGACCCATTTCACTGCGACCCGCACCACTTTGGCGACTCTTATTCTCCATTGTTACTGAAGATTGCCAGTTGGGGGAGGTTTGTTCGCCTGCGGCGAATTAACCATCTGGCGGAATCACCAAAGTGGTGCGGGTACCCCTTCTTCCGAAGTTACGGGGCTAGATTGCCGAGTTCCTTAACGAGGTTTCACTCACGCGCCTGAGTATATTCTACTCACCCACCTGTGTCGGATTGCGGTACGGGCAACCGTGGGAACACTCGGAAGTTTTTCTTGATTCCTGTTTTAATGGATCCGCTTCAGCCGAGGCCTCCACGTCCTTGCCCAGCACATTCAAACGACTCGGGAATCCTCGAAGGCTCCAAATCATCTGAATGTGCTGGGCAGACCGCCACTTTCAATCGGCGACCCATCTCCACAGAAACGTCACTTCCGAGCTTAACCACAGCCGGTGCAGGAATATTAAACCTGCTGTCCATCGTCTACGCCCTTCGGCCTCGACTTAGGTCCCGACTAACCCTGGGAGGACGAACCTTCCCCAGGAAACCTTGGGTTTACGGCGGACAGGAATTTAACCTGTCTTATCGCTACTCATGTCTGCATCCTCACTTCTTAACGCTCCACGTTCGGTTTCCCTTGCGCTTCGATGCATTAAGAACGCTCCCCTACCAATCCATTCTGGCGAACCAAAATGGATTCCAGAGCTTCGGTATACCGTTTATCGCCAATCATTATCGGCGCGAGATCGCTCGATGAGTCAGCTATTACGCACTGTTTAAATGATGGCTGCCTCTAAGCCAACATCCTCACTGTCTAAGCAACCTCACATCCTTTCCACTGAACGGCATTTGGGCACCTTAGCTGCTGGTCTGGCATGTTTGCCTCTCGCGCGTGAAGCTTATCCCTCACGCACTGACTCCCGTGTTACGCCCTGCGGTATTCGGAGTTTGATTGAGTTCGGTACCCTGGTATGGGCCCTAGTTCATCCAGTGCTCTACCTCCGCAGGTCAGCACACGAGGCTAGCCCTCAAGCTATTTCGGGGAGAACCAGCTATCACGGGGTTTGATTAGTCTTTCGCTCCTACCCACAAGTCATCCCAGAAGTTTTCAACCTTCACGGGTTCGGACCTTCAGTTGCGGTTAAGCAACCTTCATCCTGCTCATGGGTAGATCACCTCCGCTTCGGGTCTACTACCAGCGACTAAAATCGCCCATTTCGGACTCGCTTTCGCTTCGCCTCCAGCGCACAACGCCTTAGGCTCGCCACTGATAGTAACTCGCAGACTCATTAAGCAAAAGGCACGCCATCACCAGCTTGCGCCAGCTTTGACACCTTGTAAGCACATCATTTCAGGTACTATTTCACTCCGCTCGCAGCGGTTCTTTTCACCTTTCCCTCGCGGTACTTGTTCACTATCGGTCGCCAATGAGTATTTAGGCTTACGCCGTGGTCGGCGCAGATTCATACGAAGTTTCACGTGCATCGTATTACTCAGGAAATCCCTAGGCGTGCTCGGGCTTTCGGTTACGGGTCTTTCACCCTCTATGGCGCAGCTTTCCAGAAGCTTCACCTAACCTTTGCACTACCACATCGGGCTCCTACAACCCCCGACTCATTCTTGCGCTCTGGCCAATTCATTCTATCACCACTCCTCGGAAGGAGCGATTCGAACGCCTGCGGCGTTCTAACTGAATGATTCGGATCCAAAGCACATGAATGAGTCGGGTTTAGCCTGTTCCGCTTTCGCTCGCCACTACTGACGGAATCTCTTTCGATTTCTTTTCCTCCGGTTACTGAGATGTTTCACTTCACCGGGTGTCGCGATGTTCCTGCTATGGATTCACAGGAACTCGAGCAAGTGTTACCTCGCTCAGGTTACCCCATTCGGAAATCTACGGGTCAAAGCGTGTTTGCCGCTGTCCGTAGCTTATCGCAGCTTACCACGTCCTTCATCGCCTATTGGCACCAAGGCATCCATGATGCGCTCTTTGTAGCTTGATCAATCTGTTTCAGTCTTTCGACTGAAGATTCTTTGATAACTGAAACTCTCTCGCCATCTTGCGACGGCGTCTTGATTTCAGACTCAGCTCTTAAAGTTGTATTTCTTACTACCCTGTATGTAGATGTCAAAGAACCAGCAGTTCACTACATTTTGAGCACAAAAAAGCTCAATCTCGTGCCGACAAAAATTACAGTCTTCCCGCCGTGGCGAGTTTCTGTCTTTGTTGCCGGGACAAAATTGAGCCCAATTTGCAGTCCCAAAATGTACGTAGAACGCACTCCAAATTAGTGGAGCCCCGCTTCCAGTGGGGCAACCAAAATAACGCACACTGGCCTGAGCGTCAACCGCAAACACGAAATTTTCACAATTTTTCTTTGGCCCCGCATCGCTCACAACTTGAGGCGCTTATGTCGGTGTGTCTCCAGGAGAATACTAGGCAAGAACGCTATCTTACTCTGTGCGCCATCTGTGTCTGTGCGCCAGAAGCGGACGCTCGTATCCAGTCAAATAATCGATGTAGCCTACGACGCTGACAAGAAACGAGGGAATGGTGACTAAAGCATGTCGGGAATAATTGCAACGGGAGAAAGAGCGCAGCGCGGATACAGTTTTATCCGCCGCCTTCGAAATGTACGAGCTGGCATTTTCATTGGTTCCATCAAATGGTCACGTAACCGAAGGCAAAAATAAGCCTTTGAACCACCTCCGGGGCGTCGTTCCTCGTAAATACTGCGCATAGTTCACACGGTATTTCACGTGCTCCTATGGCGGCGGATTGTGATTAGTTCCCTACCAATCCGTTAACGCCACCTTTGCTTCCTCCGATAATCCTTTGTAGAGCCCGATGTTGTCCAAGTGTTGCCTGACGTGCTGCGTATCAATATCCAGCACGGTATTCGAATGAGGACAACCGCTGCAGACCGGTAGCTCGCCCGACGGCTTGTCAGCGACCTGTGTGCTGTAATCCACCGGGTTCCGAAAGAACTGCCGCGCTAGCCTGTGCAACTCGGAATTGAAGCGGCCTTCCCGGAAACTATCGGCGAATACGAGATTCGCGTCGATAGCCGGCGGGCCAGTGCATGGCATGATCCTGCCCGTCGCGTCCATCGTGATGTTCTTATACGGCCAGTCGCAGCATTTTCTGCCGTCTCGGCCCACGCGGGCCCGCTTATTTTCGTCCTCCGAAGCGATCGGCACATTGGTCACCCGAGTAATGTGATCGGAGCGCCAGTTGTGGTATCCGGCAGGTGTACCCTCCGCGCCACGGCAAGGCGCTCTGTTTGACGTGATACGGTCCCACCATTTCCGACGAAAATGACGATCGATGACCTCGTCATTCAGATCAACCAACATTTGGTCCAACGCTGCTTTGTACGCATCCATGTTACAATCAAAAAATAGTATCTCGTTCGACCAATCCTCCTTGATTAAGATAGAGGGATCGTCCCAGGCGACATCGTAGGGTGTTACGAGACTCAATTGATTCACACCCAACGCAGCCGCCAGTTGTTTGACTTCTTCCACTTCGTGGACGTTGTGCTCGAACACAAGGAATTGCCAATGCAGAATAGGTGTATAGGAATTCAGCCGCCTCTTGGCAGCCACTAGCTTGCGGATGTTGTCTATGACCAATCCAAAGTTACCGTTGCGTCTGTATTGCACGTATGTCGTGCTGGTCGCGCCATCTATTGACAGGATTAGGAGCTGCAAATCCGACAAAACAAGTTCCTCAAAGTTGATTGTCTTTAAAGAAAGGCTAGTAGACGAGTAAGTTGGCAAGCCAAACCTGCGGGCCATTTGTATGAACCTCGGCGTCAGCTTATTCAGTAATGGCTCTCCATAGTTGGCGAAGTACAAGTCCACTCCGTAAGGACCGTACTCGTCGAGAAACGCCCAAAAGAGATTCTCAGTCAGAAATCCAGCAGGCCAATTGAAATTCCTTGCGTTGTCACTGGAGGTATGCACGCAAGCAGGGCAATGTAGCGAGCATCCATTCGCAGGGTCAACGATCAACGAAAACGGATAGGACACTAGGGTGGTATGTTTATGGACGCATTCATATTTCAACAGCAGCAAATTCGAGAGTTTCAGCAGGAGTAGTTTGGCATGCGCTTGAGGCATCTCCAGCTCCAATGTGGAATAACACCGCTCTACCATTGTATCAACGAGTGAGACGAACCAGTCGAACGGCATCGAGCACACACTGTTGCTTGCATTAACTATCGCTTGGTTTAGATCGCATGACTGGGTGACGCCCCCCAGTTTTGGACGCCGTTCCATGGGCAAATGGGGTCAATTCACAGCCCCCATTGGAGACCCTAACTTATCGCTGAAGCGCGTGCATGTGACCGAGATTTTCGGCCCGTGCAAGGCAGTGTGGCGAGCGTCCGCCTCGTGCGAGGCACCAAGCGTCGAATCTTTCGTGTGTAGGTCCGTGGGCGCTGTGGCGATGTTCGATTGCAGTGAGGAAGTGCATAGATCCGGCAAACTTCCCGCTTGTGTGACCGGCATATTTGATGGTATGGGGAACATCTTCTTTTTGCAGCTTCACCGTCTGATTGCGGTTTGGATGAAAGCCGTGAGAATGAAAAGGATAATTTTTCAACCTCCGCAAATCTTCAAATTTCGGGCGCCCCCGAGCCCCGGGGAAGTCACTTTACGTTAGTCGCATCTTCCCAGCGAATCGCCGCTCGTAACAGTTCGCCCAGCGAGCTGACGCCGAATTTCTCCTTCGCGCGCGCGCAGTAGGCTTGCACAGTTTTCAAACTCAAATGCAAATCCTCTGCAATCTGCGCGGTCGTGCGTCCTTGTCCAAGGAGCCGAAATATCTCCAGCTCGCGATCGCTTAAACGATCCACCGGAGAACTCTCAGCTCCCTTGGGCGATGAGCTAAACCTGCGGGCCATACTGTTAACGACCCTTTCACTGACATAAACGCCGCCTTCCATTACTCGGCGGATGGACGCGAGGACGCTTTTTGTGCTCTCTCGCTTCATGACGTAACCGCGCGCGCCGGCGCGCAAGGCGCGCTCGGCATAAAGGGCTTCATCATGCATGGAAAGCACGATCAAAGCGACAAGCGGGAATTGGCTCTCCAGGTTCTTGACCAATTCCAAGCCAGACTCATTCTTCAATGAAATGTCCACAAGAACGACATCGGGTCGTGTCTTTTCGATCCCCGATATAGCTCCAGCGGAATCCTCCGCTTCGCCGCAAACAATCAGGTCATTCTGTTCGTTGATGAGATTGGTGAGTCCCTCGCGCACGAGAGGGTGATCATCGACAAGAAAGATCCGATGCTTGCGCGCGACAGATGCGTTTGAATTCATTGTAGGGAATTTAGCTCGTTGTTGTTTGACACTGTTACCTTACATGTTGCAATCGTTCCGCGCCGACCATTTCGCTGGACGCTAAATGTCCCGCCAATTAACGCGGCGCCGTGGCGCATCAGGCGGAGCCCAAGCCCTTTTGAATCTGAGAGGTTACCTGGAAAACCAACTCCATCATCTGTAATTGCTAGAGTAAGTTCGGAAGCCTTTACAGTAATGCGAATATCGACCTGCTCTGCACCAGCGTGTTTCGCGGCGTTTGTAGCGGCTTCCTGAGCAATCCGATAGAGCTGTGTTGCAACCGCAGAATCGTGGACTGGAATAGATTCTTCTCCACGAAAAATGCAGTTTACCGCGAATCGTTCGCTTATGTTCTCCGCGAGGCCCTCCAAGGCTGTAGTTAGCCCGTCCGCTTCTAGTTCGGGCGAAAAGAAGCCGCGTGCCAGGTTGCGGGTGACGTCGATCCCTTCCTCAACGTAGTTCACGAGTTTCCCTGCGTCTGTTACCTCTGGAGCGCCTTTGGCTGCAAGTTTCTCTTTCAACACTTGAGCAGCAAGAGCCGTTCCCGTCAGGTGCTGGCCTAGGTGGTCGTGAAGATCTTGTCCCAGGCGTCTCCGTTCGCGATCCGCCACTTGTGCGATTTCTCGGTCGAGCCGCTGTCGTTCAACTACCTCGCGTTGCAATGCAGCCGTCCGTTCCTGCACGCGGCGATCCAACTCCTTTACTAGGGTGCGTAACTTGGCTAACACTCCGGCAAACAGCGCATACGCGGTGAAGGTCATCCCTCCATTCCAGTAACGGAGAGCAGGGATTCCAGCTGCAATGTCCGACACCATCCACGCCACGACGCTGGCAACCACAATTCCCAATCCAATAAGAAAGCTCCCAAACCAAACGGCCAACGAAATCGGCAAAAGATAAAACAGAAGCAATGGGCGTTCGTATCCGGTCAAATAATCAATGTAGCCAAGGACGCCGACGAGAGAAAAACAGATGATCACCAGAGCCGGTTTGGGAAACGCCAGGCGACTGAAGCCACCCAGCCCGAAAATAATCTCCTTAAGTCGGCTTTGGCGTGTAATCGCGCAGACTGACATCGTGGTGGCTCCCTAAGACCGGCGATGACCCAAGGCAGCCAAAAGGATTTTGTTTCGCATTATCGCAGAAATCCCATGGACGAATCAGTCGAATGCTCCACCCCGAGGGCTTCGGAGTTGAGATACGAACATAAATAATTGCGACTCTCTTGCAAATATAAATTCCGGGTTTCATTCAGCGTTAGGTAGGATAGCGCCCTACTGGGCGCGCCTTGGAATTCCAAGCTAACAGTTTTCGCCCAGGGTTGCTTTTCGTCGCCGCAACGATATCGCTCGCTTGATCCAAAAGAGCTCTTGTACGAAATTGGTTCGCCAGCGAAGCGTGACGTGCCTATGCTAAACAGATACGGCAAGCCGAGACGCGCGCATCACGCCCGCTTTGGCTTCGGTTTTGTAACGAGCACCGTCTTGAGGAGTTCACTGTGATCTGCGTTGTATAACCGAAACACATAAGCAGATCCCGCCTGGATCCAATTCGCGTCCTGCGAATCACGCGGCGAATCTGCGAACAGCACTTCGTCCCGTCCATTCTCCGAGACGTAGATCTTTCCATCCACGCTGTTCCAGGAAATGGTCGTCCTGCCTAGCCCTTCGCCGGCAGGCACCGGATTCGGAGAAGCACTTAGAGTCGGCGCCATCTTGGTCACGAAAACAATGCCTGGCGTAATAACCAAACTTTCGATCTTTGACAGTCGGAACTCTTCTTTGCGACCGATTGTAATACTCCCGGCCCCTTGCTCGTCCACTAGTTCCTTGATGAACCCGACCATACCGTAGGAATGACAGGGGAACGGGACCTTGAGTTGTTTAGCCAAGCGTTGCGGTAACAGCGATCGAACGCGATTGAGGATCGATGGCTTCGGATTGAATCTTTTGCCGTCGGGAAAATCGTCCTGGTAGCCCGTGCCCCAGTCCTCAATGGCGTACAAGCCGCCGGATTTCAAATGATGATCAAACAGGTGCCAGAAAGTCCTTTTAACCTTTTTGCCGATGTGCGAGGCATCGTCTATGATGATGTCAAACCCCTCAGGAGCCGTCTCATTAGCAACTGCAGATAGAAACGCCTTGTCCGCCTGGTTGCCCTCAAAGATGTGAATACGCTCGCCACGCACAAAACGCTCTGGCAGCTTGCGATCGATACCAATGATAGTGCCGCGAGGAAAGTAGTCGCGCCACAACTTCAGCGAACCTCCACGATAGACGCCAAGCTCCAGGAGCGTGACGCTTTTGTCGACCCAAGGGACCAGAATTTTGTCGTACGCATCGAGATAGCCGAACCTTGTCTTGTCAGTTTCGTAGTCATCTAAATTTAGCTGTTTACTTCGCATGATCGCCGAAACTCCCCAGATTCGTCAACGAACTTGCCCGCTTCCAAAACAGCAGGAAGCATGGCGGTCCACTGCGCTGATTCAACACCGCATTGCTTTATAGTATTTCGTCTAGTCGCTTCGCCAACAGTGGGCTTGAATGGCGAATCGTATCTTAACGTTGTAACCGCATTTACCCCGCCAGGCCGTCTGGTCGCTTTTCAATAGATGTGGACGGAACGAATAGTAGAGCGTCATCTGGCGGCGACACAGGCCGCGGGAGGCTGGGTCTGACGATATTCGCGTCCAATTTAACCCGCGGCTTGCACCTATTGATTCGCTCTAGGTGGAACGTTGTTTGAGATGAGTCTGTTCTGTGCGCCGCTTTCGTCCAGCAAACCTTCCGGATGGATATTTCCGCGCAAATCATTTTGTTTTACAACAAGATGTTCGCTCGCTTTAGATGCAAATCTCAGATCCGCCCTTAACGGAGGTGGAGCGAGAATGACCCCCCAGGTTTGGGTTCTATTTGGTTGGTCGTCGAAACAGCGATTGCCCGAAATCAGCACGTTTGCCGCGCCGTATCCGACATAAATTGCAGACCTGCACTGTGGCCGGTTCTTCTCGTCCAGATTGCGACCACAATTCGAGATGTTGTTGCCAGTGATCTTGGCTCCAATTACGTTGTGGCCCGTCCCGATGCCGCAACTCCCGTGATTACGAATTGTGTTATTCGTCACGGTGAAGGTTCCGCCACCCATTTCGATGCCTCCTGCTTTAAGACTGCCACCATTAACGATTGTGTTGCCACTAATGATTCCGACTGTGTTTGTGCTGAATGCATTCCCTATGTCGATCTGTCCTCCACCAATGTTCGTAATAATGTGGTTTCCCGTGACGCGATTGTTCGCGATCGTTATTTTGCCGCCCGTGCAATAGATGCCGCACATCCCATTATCCTCAACTGTGCTGTTCTCGATTGTGATTGTTGATGCATTCGGCGCCTTTCCGGCGTCATACCAAATGCCCATGCTCGGGGCCGCTGCCGTACCGAACCCGCTAACAATGCAGTTGGTGATCCGGCAATCCGAAGCAGGCACGGCAATGCCAATATGAACGAAGTTTTTCACTTCGACCGTGTCAGCGATGGCGCCTTGCCGATTGAGGGAAAGAACTGTGGCCGTTCCGTTACCGTCAAGCGTCAGGTTACTTAGCGTACTCTTCTCGCCATCCACTCGCACGAGGACACCGTCGAATTTTGGATCGCGCATCAGGATTGTTTTTCCGGGGCCGGCACCGCGGATCACCACGCCTGGCTTCGAGATCGCCCATGTGCTGGCAATGGTGTAGACACCTTCGGGTACATCGAGAACCGAACGATCGGAGGGAAGCTCCGATAGTGCTCGCGCGAGCGCAGGCGCCGAATCCTCCGAGGCTGCGTAGCAAGTCCTGCCGCAGACGCCAGCGAGGATCATTGCGCAAACAAATGCGAAAAGGCGGCTACCTCTGTTGTCGTGACGCACTGTGCGTCGAATCGCAGATGAACGCAGTTGCCGAATTGACGAGAAAATCATCATAATATGGTCAGGCAGATCTGAGCACGACAATGCCAATCGTATTCTCCGGAGTCAAGGGGAGGCCGTCCGAAACGTTTTGTAAATAGAATCTGGTACCATCGCGGACCCACTCGCCGGTTTTTTGGGAGAAAACACCGGGCCCAGTTCTGGCGAAAAGGCGGCCGTCTGGAGTTTCCAGACGAACTTCGACCCTGCTCGCGGCGTGGGTCATCCAAGATACGGTAGTGCATCCTGTGCCTTGGGAGTCGGCATGGAAGGGATTTGGCTCCGCAGCAATTAATCCCATTGGCCTTGGCCTAACAGTAAAGGCTTCCAAATCCTCGGTGGAGTACGTCGAAGCAGTTGGCGGGAGAACATTTCGGGTCTGCATCGGCATTGGATTGTCGGTCTTCTGGCAAATGAGGTAAACGTGGTAAGATGGCAGGACCTTGTTATCGATTAGGAAGTTATCGAGAGCAATCAATGCCTTTACCAGCGGCATAATCTCAGCCGTGTTTTCGTTGAAATTGCCTGCAATCTCGTTAAAGACCAAAAATAGCAACGTTCCGCCAATGTAGCGGAAGTGCTTAATTTCAAAACGGCTTGCGATCAACGGCACAATCTCGCTCGCGCGAATGCCTTCGGAAGGATCAGTGCTGTTCATTATCTCAAGCGACAAGCGGGGCGCTTCGTGCTTGATGCCTTCTTCACGGCGCATGTGGCGATAGCGATCCGGAATAAGTTTGAGGAAAATATCGGCGAGTTGGAGATCGCGCCGCGGAAACTGCATCTGCGAAGGCCCGATATACTCGTACACAACAAACAACCCACCCGGTTTCAGCGTTTGCCTAATCTGACCCAGAAGGTGTTCAAGCTGGAAGACATGATGTAAAGCAGCGTGTGCGTAAACAGCATCATAGGTCTCGGCAGGAAATTTCGCCGTGTTCAGGTCGGCGACTTCATAAGTCAAACCCTGTAAGCCTTCTGCTTCGGCCGTTTTCCTTGCGGCTTCAATGGCAGCGTCGGAAACATCCACTCCATGGATAAGCTGGCAAAAGTCGCGCTTGTGTAAGGTTCGTTCGATTCCACCAAAGCCACAACCAACTGACAAGGCTTTGACTGGCTTTGTGAAGTTAGCCAGGAGGGCTGCAGAATGGTCGATCCAATCGATCGCCGGATCTCCGGTCGCGCGGCGATTAATGTTCTCTAGAACCCCTGGCACCTGTACCCATTGTGTGCCAGGAGCCTCGCTTTGAGGATCGCCCCACCATTCAGCGACCTTTTTGGCGGACTCATCCATGCGGGATAATACCGCATTCTGCGGCGGCACGCCAAGTACATGGACGTGAGACAGCTGTTATTGCAACACCCGACTCCGAGGGATCAATGGACGCCGCGATCGCGCCCTGCCTAGTAAGTCTTGGGAACCTTGAAGCGATCTACGGATTTAATAGATGCTGCCCGGACTGCAATTCCTTCTCATGGGGAAGCAGCCACATTAACAGTTCCGAGCGTATTAGCCGAAGTTAACGGTAATCCATTGGAAACATTTTGCAGATAAAACGTCATTCCGTTTCGCACCCATTGTCCGGTGGTTAGTGAAAAAGTCCCTGACCCAGTTGCGGCAAGCCGATTGCCATTAGGTGCATTGGCGTGGATTTCAACGCTGTTGGTTCCAGCGCTTGTCCAGGTGAGAGTCGTCTGTCCCAGGCCCTGCGCATTGGCGGGGAACGGATTTGGCTCGGCGATGATCGAACCAACGGGCGTGGTGCTTATGCCCCTGATGCGCACCGTAGCCAGAGTATTCGCGGATGTTAATGGCAGGCGATTGGAAACGTCCTGCAGATAAAAGGTCATTCCGTTCGATACCCACTGGCCTGTAGCCAGCGAGAAGGTCCCCGGATCGCTTCCCGCGAACATCGGACCGTCTGGAGAATTGACGTGGACCTCCGCTCTACTGGCTACGTTTGTTGTCCACGTAAGGGTTGTTTGGCCAAATCCGTTTACGTCGGCGACGAAAGGATTTGGATCGGCCGTGATCGAGCCGTGAGTGGTGTTCGTGGCTCTCACGACGTGCACAGTCACCGAATCGAGCGTGTATGTCGATGTAAGAGGCTGGTTATTGCTTACGTCCTGCAGGAAGATCTTTGTCCCGTCCCTTATTGAATCGTTGGTCACCTGTGAAAAAGTGCCTGAACCACTCCGTGCCACGAGCGCGCCTCCAGGGGCGCCTAGCCGCACTTCCACTTTATTTGTTTGCCCGCTCGACCAGGACAGAGTGGTCGCACCTTTGTCGCTGCCATCGCTCACGTGAATCGGGTTTGGATTGGCAGTGATAACACCGTAGCCAGGCCGCTTCGAAAAGTGAGCAACATAGCCAGCCTCAGTTCGAGGCGCCAAAATGTTGTGGAAGCGGTTCCCACGGTCTGACCACGAAATAAAGTCGTAAACGAGCCCATTTACAACCTGCGGCGTCTGTACACCGAGGCTCCACATCAGATGAACCACGCTCCAGAAAAGATGAGGAGCCGTTCTAGGTGAGCCGTCCAATATCACCTGCAAGGGTACCGGGCTAGTGGTCACCTTAAGCTGCACATGACGCGGGAATATCTCTCGAATAACGGTCGTGGAGAGACCATACGAATCCGTTGCCGTCAGAAAAATGCGATACCAAACATCGGGGTCGGTCTCCGGGAACGTGAGGATAACGGTGCCGCTGAAAATTCCGCTGGTGGGTGGGAAAAACGGATGAGTATGATGGTTAGGATTGCCGAACCTATGATGCTCGAATAAGATTTGCCACGTAAGCTGGTCGGCAGTTAGGACTCCGTCCTGGGGATCTCCCGTGACGATGTCGTGGCCATCGACCGCAGAACCTTCGAAGGTGATCGTGTCGTTCGCCTCGTAATAGGTGTTCGGAAGAGGCGAACTTATCGTAACCACAGGCGGCTGCTTTGTGATAACTGTCAAAACAGCCTCTCGCGTTGTTGCGCTGCCAAACGAATTGCTCACTATGCAGCGAAATCTCGCGCCATTATCTGCAGCGACTGTTGGATAATGCAGAGTATAGCTTGGCGAATCTGCCGCGCCTGGAATATCAACATCATTCCGTTGCCACCGATAGTGTAAGGGCGGCGCGCCTGAGGCGTCGACAGTAAATGTCGCGGGCCAACTCTGTCCGACGAGTACGTTTGACGGCTGAGTCCCGATGGTCGGAGCGAGAGCGGCCGGGTAGCGAATTTGATAAACCGCTCCATCATCCCGACTGATGTAATACAGATTTGTGTCCGGTCCTACGGTCAGGTACGTCGGTGAGCCATGAATGCCGCTGGCAAATTGATTAACAGCATGAAAGCCGTAAGGGCTGGTGGGATCAATCTGATTCGGATCCATTGTGTAAATCCATCCACCGCAAAGATCCAGGAAGAAATATTTGCCGACGTACGAAGTTGGAAAACCAAAGGGCGGGTCACTCGAGCAACGCGGTAGAGGATTATAAAAGGTGCCGCCCGTTATTGCACAGCCCAATGGAGTACCACCCTGATTCGGGAAGTGGTGATAGCCAAAAATTGGATTGGTAAAACCGTTGACCGGGGGTTGGGACGGACCTTCGATGATTGGCCAGCCATAGTTTCTTCCGGTTATTCCTTCGTTGATCTCCTCCCACGTGCTCGCGCCGACATCATCGATGAACATCCTTCCCGTTCCGCGCTGAAAGTTAAATGTAAATGGATTGCGTAGCCCGAGACAATAGATTGCTCGATTCACCCCGCTTACCGTATGGTAAAAGGGGTTATCGGTTGGAAAGGTTGATTCTGGGTTTGTTCCATCGGCATTTTCCGGGACCGGATTAATTCGCAGGATTTTACCCAGCAGCGTGTTCAGGGATTGGGCGGGTGTGCCCTGACCGTTCTCCCCAACGGAAATATAAAGTTTACCGTCCGGTCCAAAATGCATCGCAGCCCCGTTGTGAACATAGGAGCCTATGGCAAGATCAGGCAGGTCAAGGATAGGCTTCTCACTGCCAGCTAGCGCTACATCGGGATGTGCTGGATCGGCGGTGAAGCGGCTCAACCGGTTATGGGTTGGCTGGGATTGGTCCGCGGGTCTGATCGTGTAGTACACGTAAACGTAACCGTTCGCTGCAAAGTTTGGATCAAACACAATCCCATCCAAGCCGCGTTCGCCGCGGGTATCGGCCGAGACAGTCAAAAAGGCGGTTGGTTGCAATACGCCGTTGCGAACAACGCGAACGCTTCCTGCCTGCTCGCAAATAAACAGCCGATGGACCGGCGTCCCTGATGCCGGGCAAGGATCGGGCGCGAATGCCATGGCCGTCGGGTTCGTCAACCCGTGCGTGTACTGCAATTCAGCGAATCCGCTCGGCAAAACCGTTTCTGCTGCGATTTGCCACAGGGCGCCAAACGAGAAAGCAATGGTTGCGATTAAACATGGAAGCACAAAGCGCGGAAGGCGCTTCGCAGACACGGGGTACGGATATGATTTCGACATGATGGCGAAGATCTTTGAAAGCGCCCGGGAGATTAATAAGCAATGCAAAAACAAAGCAAGAAAATTCGAGAAAACTTTATCAACAACCAGGGACGGGATTTCGTAAACAAACCGTTATGAAACCGAAAACTGTGCGAACCAAGAATCCAATTTCTACCTGGCGTTTGCGGCGGATGTTGCTGCAACTTCCACTGCTGCTCGTCTGGTTTGGATTTCCATCCGAGCGTGCGGTTAATCCGCCGCCAGACGGGGGCTATGGGACTCGTAACACGGCTGAGGGCACTAACTCCCCCTTTAGCCTCACAACGGGAGCATGCAACTCGGCCTCCGGGTTCCGGGCGCTCTACCGAAATGCCACTGCTGTTCGGAATACCGCTCTCGGTTACCAGGCACTTTATAACACTAACGGCCCCTACAACGTCAGCGGTCCGGACAATGTCGCCGTAGGCGCAAATGCGCTCTTCGACAACACGGTAGGCAATTGCAACATCGCGATAGGGTCATATGCGCTTTTCGTGTCTTCGGTCTCGCGAGATAATGCCTTATTGTGAAGCCGGCTGCAAGACGCGCATCGAGGGCATTAACCGTCGATCCACGCGAATGCTTACAAGCCAATCTCATAAATGTTGTAGCCACGCCTGTGAGGGGCGGTTGGATTGCTTGGAGCGGCAGGCCATCTCACGGTGCGCAGCGCCGTGGCTACGGCGCAGGCAAATTTATGGGATAGGCCTTACTCAAGCGCGGCCGGCCAAGTCGCCGAAGAGACTTGTGCAATAGAAGCCGCATGCTTATGCGCGGACTTGATCTCGCAACGCCGAGTCTTGAGAATTTCTCGGCCCCTTAGTCAATCACAAAACGTATCTCTCTTACTACCCTCTGATCGGACCGTCTACCGACTACGCCCGTCACGGGCGAGTTCTGTGCCGGGCAGACTTTACCGATTGTTAACAACTGTTTTAGCCTCAGGTTTGGTTACCTCAAGCTGAGCGTTTACCTTTTTGGATTTGCTTTGCCGAGTCTTTAATATTTACATGCCGCGACCATTATATTAGTCTGCTAATGGTGAGATTTTCCATGGCGCTTCTGTCGGGCTTTGCCGTTATTGGCGCGTTCTCGGTCAGTGCTGACGACGTTCTTCCGCCACGTTTCAACCTTGATCGGTACAGAGCGATGGTAGATCACTCGCCATTCGCAATTGCGACCGCGGTCGCTTTACCTTCGGCAACGCCCGATTTCGCCAAAGACCTGTACGTGGCCAACGCCGCGCGTTTATCTGAGGGCGATTGGGTCACCATCATCTCCAGTTCGGACCATAATTTCAAAAAATACCTTAACACCAAGGAGTCGGTGGACGGCTACAGCATTGCCAGCATCGAATGGTCAGAGAAAGTGGGAGCGACCAAGGTGACGATTAGCAAGGATGGAAGGTTTGCAACAATTACCTTCAATCAAGCGCTCCTGTCACAACAGGCTCCGCCCTCCGCGCCGCGGGCACCCGGCCAACCGATCGCAGCCATTCATTCCTCTTTTGTGCAGCGTTCAGTCGCACAGCAGATTCCTCGTCCGCACACACGCGGCGTGATTCAGCGAGATCCAAAGGCAGGTGTCGCCGCAAATCCAGCTACGCCGATTCCGCAGCGGATTCCAGACCCGAATCTCGACCTATTGGCTGGCGCGCCCGAATCCGTTCCGCTCCCAGCGCCGAACCCAGGGGTTCCCCCGCCGAATTTGGCTCCGCTCCCAAGGTCGGATATCAATCTGTCGGGGGCTCCGAAGTGAGAACGGGAGTTGCGATTATTGGTCGTCTGTTTGGTTCGTCGTCGTCGGCCATTGAAGCTGCCTGGAAATCGATTAGACGAAGCCCGCCATCCGAATGAAGCGTAGCGGCTAACCTGTGAAATTTTGTAGAGACGGCTGTCCTCAGTCGCAATTTTTTTGGTGCGCGAGAGCAGGTTTCGGTCCCTGCGGCGACCCACGGCTGGTCCAGAGAGACGTGCCCGAGGATTCATTGCGCGTGGGGACACGGACCACTACACCCATCCCTTTTTTCTTTAGCGGCGCGCTCTACGCGTCGGATTCCTTAAGCCAACAGCAATAGCGGCGCTCGCCGGATCGAGCGCCGCTAAAACGTTGAAGCTTTATTGATTTGCCGCCACTTTCTGAATGGGCTTGCTCATTTCAATCTGCGCGCTCACCTTTTGGATTTGCGCGGCCTGCTCTTTGAGCTGAGCCGTGAGCACTTCCATTCCTTTCTGTTGTTGAGCGACCGTTGACTTCAACTCTGTAATGGTTGCTTGCTGTTCCTCGACTTTCTTGTGCTCTTTGAGGAACTCATTGAGCAGCATCGCGTTGATCTGCTCGTAGCGAACCGATTCTGGCTGCCCATCGGGATTGCGTCCCACGAGATCGGGATACACCTGAGCCACGTCCTCGGCTATGAGGCCAAAGGCAATGGTCTGCGTGGCATCATACTCCTTTTTGTAGCGGAAGCTTACTGGCTTCAGCGCGTAGAGCTTTTCGCTGGCTTTGTCCATCGGCTTGATTTCGTGCTTATACCGTCGCGAAGAGATATTGGCGCGCCCTAGTTTGCCACTACTATTCACAGTGACAAAGTCCGGGTTAACCCCGACTACCGGCTGGATGTTGGTATAGATTTCCTGTATGTAACAGGTGTTGCTCTCGCCAGCCACACCGAAACTTCCCTGGCCGATATAGATGTTATTATGACCGGTGGTTTGGCTGACGCCGGTTGCCGCACCAATAGCCGTGTTGAAGAAGCCCGAAGTGTCGTTTTCAAGAGCTAAATCACCAACGGCTACGTTCGCGTTAGCAGTTGTGTTAACGAGTGCATTCCAGCCGACTGCGGTATTGAATACGACGCCACTACCAGTAGCGCTTGCCATCGCCGACCAACCGACGGCCGTGTTCTCACTACCAATCATGTTGTCATGGAGCGCATCGGAACCAATGGCCGTGTTCTCATCTCCGGTGGTGTTGGAAAAAACCGCTTGGGAGCCGACCGCCGTGTTCGCTTCACCAGCTCCAGCAGTCCCCCTATTGTTATAGAGCGCGTTCCATCCAATGGCCGTGTTATCATTAGCTGTTGAATTGAAGGCGAGCGTTCGATATCCCATACCGGTGTTTCTGTTGCCACTCGTATTGTGCTGAGTGTTTGAAACCCGACGCCCACATTATCGTTGCCGGTTGTGTTACTGAAAAGCGCGTTCCCACCGATGGCTGTGCTGTGATCGCCGCTAATATTGTTGAAGAGCGATTGGTAGCCAACGCCGGTGTTTTGGTTGCCATCGGCATCGTTGAACAGCGCTTGGAAACCGACGCCCACATTCCAGACTCCGGTCGTGACCTTAAAGAGCGCATCGTCGCCCACCGCCGTGTTCTGCCCCGAGCAGCCTCCAAGCGATGGGCAACCCGCTTCGAGGGTTGGCGAAAGCGCAAACCAGCAGAGCGCGATTGGCAGGATCAAAAAGCCTAAGCGCAAAGGCGCGCGGCTGATGAGAGTTGTTATAGGTAGATTTTTCATTTGTTTTGATTGATTTTTTGTAGGGGTTTGCCCTGAACTGCGTGAACTGCCCTCCAGTTCGCGCGGAGCTGGGAATCATCCGAAGAATGCGCATCCTAAGAGCGTTCTCATTCATTTGGCTGAAACTTCGGCTCCAGTTGGATTTCAAGATCGCGTGGAGCGGCGGTCCCACCGTATATCGACCCCACAGACTACTTCAGTCTGGCCGAAGATGCGTTGGAAGGTCGCAGGACGTGATCGAGCGGCGTTATATCAGACGGCGCTCTGGCGTGTCAAGCCTAAAGGTTGTGAAAATCTGACAAGGAGCTCTTCAGCGTTGGAATTTGAGCAACCCATGTTGCTGGATCGCGCTTGACTGGTGGCGGCTGTGCTATTCTAAATCCGGTTGCCAAAGAGATCGTTTGAACGGCTGCCAGCAAAGAACTTAAGTGGGAGCCGGCAAAAGGGTTTTTCGGTGCGGGAAATGGGCTTGGGTCGCCGCGGCAGAGCGCAGGTCGGTAGACGAAGATTAACCACAGAATGGCTGCATCATCGCGCCGGTTTGCACACGCTTCTGGCGTGGTTTTCGACCTTTTGTATCGCGTGGCGGAATCGTGGGCGGTGGTTGGTTGGTTTGAGTTGCATCGACGAAGTCATACATTCACGCTTTCTCTTTCCCGGCGGGGTTAACGGGCAGGAAACTGTCGGCAGGAAGCAGCCTGCCGCGGTTGCATTTAAGCACAAAAACGTCTTTGACAAAACTGCCGCCAAGCTTGTCACGACAAACGATCAGAATCGCGGTTTTGCGGAAGCAGCCGCCACCACGCTCGCATCCGGTGCGAAGCTGCTGCAGGCAGGGGCGGGTGCCTTTACCGTAACAGCGCGTAGGCTTCCAGCTGGGCGATGCCGATTGCCCCGTCCCAACCCTGGACAATGGCGTTATAATGTCCCGGCCGCAAATTCATCAGGATAGCGGCATCGCGATCATCGCCCGGAGCAAGGCCGGTTGACTCAATTTGCGCCTGTTGATCGCTCTTCCAATAAACGTTGCCTGCGATCAAGTTCCAATTATCATCGTACAAAGCCGAGAGTGGGATTGCGCAGCGCAAAGGCCACGCCCTGCCGAGACGAGATCAGGACCAATCGCCCGGAAAAGGACGGTCTGGTTTGCGCGACCAGTTACAGTAACATCGCCGATCAGCACGTCATCTCCTGCGATAAGGCCTCGCGCGGACATCTTAGCCATTGTTGGTGTGGGTGGCTGTGAGAGATCGTACATCTCGACGCGGCCGATGCCGACGCTGTTGTTTACTCCACGGACAACGGCGGTGTATGAACCGGCCATAAGCCTTCGGGCCAGCGCTGATTCGCGCGGATCGGACGGCGCAAGACCGGCCGCCTGCACCTGGCCGGCGTTGGGGTCAGTGGCCCAATCGTCGTTACTCGCTATGAGTGTGCCGTTTTTGTCGTACAACTCCAGTATGGGATTTTGCAATCTCCCTGCGTACTTGAACAGAGAGGGCCCGAGCGCCCGCAACACTACCTGCTTGTACCCCTTACCGTGGACGACGAAACCGCCGGTTAGCGCTCGCGCCTGACTCTCGAGGCCAACATACGCTTCTCCGGAGAGGTTAGCCAGACGTGGCGGGTTAAAAAGACCGAATGCGCCTACCGTGCCGCCTGTTGCAGCGACATAGACTTTTCCGTTTGCGACCGTCGGTACGCTGAACTTCGCCCCTGAGCCGAACTGATCGCGCGAATTAGGCGCCTGGTTAGTGTTATAAAGTTCACGTGACAGGTCGCTCGCATCATAGGCATGCAGGACTGCTGGTGTCGCATTTTCAGCCGCCCAAAGGATGCCGTGAGCTGTTCCATTGGCCGAGATGCTTGGTGATGTTCCTGGATAGGGGAACATATTAGCACTTATGGAGACAGCGCCGCCATTCATGCGCGCATTTGTGAAACTGAACGCGCGCAGCACGTCCCGGACAGCTCCGAAGTAAAGCCTTCCATTGAAAAATGCCGGCGTAGTGAAATTAAATCCCCCTAACGACCCGGGAGAGTCCTGATAGAGATTAAGGTTTGAGTTGGGATTGAACTTTCCCATGTTATCGCGGTCGGCAATGTAGATGTGGCCATCTTTACCACTGCCCAGCGTCAAAAGACGTATGGCACCGTTGCTGTCAGTCATATCCGGAAGCAGGACCGGCCCGCCAGAACCAAGGTCGTTATCAGTATGGCTTTCGACGACCGTGTTAAACATCGTCCAATAGTCAGTTACGTGCAGAGAATTGGTCGGTGACAATTTCACGAAGCAATTTCCGTAGTTGCCCTGACTAGGAAAGCCGTTGGCATCGAGGGTTGTGTCAAAGGTGCCGTTACCTAACATGGCATAGAGAAAGCCACGTGAATCGACTGCTGGCGCTCCGCCGGACTGCCAGATCGCACCCTGGCTTCCATTGTGCGTGAGATTTAGCACGCTAACCTGGGCCAGCGTATGCTCGTCATATCCGATCACCCAGCTCGTGTAAGGCGGGCAATCGCCATGCGATGTCCAGGTAGTGTAAACCACGCCATTGCTCAGAACCAAGCCTGCCCGCTCGAGGTAGTGCGCGGGGTCGAAAATAACGTTGCCGTTCGAGCTGTTGCTGCCTGTGCCGGGATACGTGGCAAGGATCTCAACTGGGCCGCCAAATTCCTCGGTGCCTGTGGTGAGGTCGAGAGCGTGTAACCGGTGAAAATAATTTCCCGCCCCATCCCTGCTCATTGTCACAACGTAGATCGTCCCGTGAGGCCCGCTTCGGCGATCAATCACCGGAGTGGCGGTGATTCCGATTTCGGGAGTGATTGAATCGCACTCATCTGTGTCCGCCGGCCTTTCGCCAGGCAGGAGCAGGGATCGTCGCCAAAGAAAAAAGCCGGTATCAGCGTCGATTGCATAAAGGCTATCGTGTTCCGTGCCGATGTACAAGACATTATATGTGTCCAAGCCTGGGAACTCCAATCCTGTGACAATCAACGGTTGGGCGTAAATTTGCCCTTCGACGCTAGCGACGAAGAGCTTTCCAAAATCGGTGACGTTTACATTGCCAGGTGCAAGACTCCATTCGCGCGGATTCAGGCCGGTTCGGGCAAGATCATTATGCCAGGTCAACACGTCTGTCGCAGCGAATGCCGAGCTCGCTACAAATAACAGCGTGGCAACAACTTTTACGGCGAAAACGACGAACGAGCATCTAAAATGGCGAAACATGGCGTCGTTTCTCACAAAATGATACAAGCATGTCAATTCAAAACGATCCGCTGAATCTCACAAAGCTTGCTGTTACGGTCTCGCGAGTGGAAACGCTGGATGAGCTTGAGCCTTTCGGATCCCTTCGGAAGTGTTGATCGGGTCGATGGCTGACGGAGTGATTTTCCGTTTTGATCTCGACAAGCAGGTTGGATTCTTTCTAAAATTCAAATATGAAAACGACCACTCTAACATTCAGAAATTCGATCCCTCGTTTGTCCTGGCGCCAGGGCTTATCTATCATCGCCGCCGTGCTGGCGTGTTTTACGCTTCTACCAAGAATGCAGGCAGTTAGTCCGCCACCCGATGGAGGATATTCCGGCGCTAACACGGCCGAAGGAGGAAGTGGGACACTATTCAGCCTGACTACGGGTAGCAACAACACAGCCCTTGGGTCTCAAGCGCTCTTTAGTCTCACTACCGGCAATCAGAACACGGCCACTGGGGCTCAAGCGCTCAAGAACAACACTGCGGATCGAAATACGGCCAATGGTTTTCAAGCTCTTGTTACCAACACCACCGGCTTCGACAACACGGCCATTGGTTGGCGAGCGATGTTTAAGAACAACAGCGGCGTCGAGAACACGGCTATTGGTTCTCAGGCGCTGCTTCAAAACTCGACTGGCCAGGGCAACACAGCCATCGGCGCCCGCGCGCTCGCGGGTAACCTGTTTGATAACCAAAACACGGCCGTTGGTAATGGCGCAATGGGCGCTGCCGGGGGCACCTCAAACACAGCCATCGGCGCCTTTGCGCTGACTTCCAGCGGGGGCGACGACAACATCGCCCTGGGTTCTTTTGCCGGCCACGGTCTTGTCAGCGGCGATCGCAATATCTATATCGGCAACGAAGCAGGCGTATTCGGGACTGTTGAATCTGACACCATCCGCATTGGCGACGTTCAGACTGCGACATTTATCGCCGGCATTTCTGGAGCACCCGTCCCTGGCGGAGTGCCAGTATATGTCAATACATCCGGTCAGCTGGGGACCGCGCCATCGTCTGCCCGATTCAAGGAGGACATCAAACCAATGGCCGGAGTCAGCGAAAAGCTCTATGCGCTTCAGCCCGTTACTTTCCACTACAAGAAGGAGTTCGACCCCGGTGCAATCCCACAGTTCGGACTGGTGGCCGAAGAAGTGGAAAAGGTTAACCCCGATCTGGTGGTGCGCGATAGAAAAGGCGAGGCGTATGCGGTACGTTACGACGCAGTGGACGCGATGTTGCTCAACGAGTTCCTCAAAGAGCACCGCAAGGTTAACGAATTGGAATCGACTGTTGCGCGGCTTACAACACGGCTCGAAGAGCAGAATTCAAAAATTGCAAAAATAAGCGACCAACTCGAAACGAGCCGATCTAGTTCTCGCGTAGCCGCCAGTCAGTAGAAGCTATCGTCGACATAAAAGATCCAGCCCTTTGGTAAGGCGCGACCGTCCTTCGACTAGCTCGGGGCCTTGAGCTCGTCGAAACGGGCCGGTCGCGCGGGCAGACAGTTCGACTAGCCTGACACAGGGGAGGCTTGCGGGGACAACGGTTTTCGCTCGTAGCTTGTCCAATAACGCACTGCAAGTAGGATTGCCGCGCACAGCCACACAGCCCAGGCGAGGTAGCTGATGTTTCGGGCGATTCGGCCGATTGGCGATAGGACATACGAGGAGTTGGAAGTAAATGCTGCTCAGCAACAAAAGGAAATTAAAGCTCTTGCCACAATAGTGAAAGAGCAGGCGGCGCAAATAGAAAAAGTGTCCGCGCAGCTGGAGGCAAGCAGAGTTGCTCTGCAAGTGGTCGGCAATCCCTCGTACGCGCGATCCCAATCAAGCAGCAGCAGGTCGCCTCATCCGCCCGAGCTTCTGGGAGAGGTCGCGGAGGTTCTGTTTTCGCTTAGCCGCGGTAAAACCGGTGACGGGTTCCCTCTTCGCACCTCATACAAGCAGGCGGGACTCTGGTAAAAAGAGAACTATGAAAAAGACCTCTTCAGCATACAGAAAATCCATTCGAATGTTTGTTTGCCCTGGTTCCTCTCCTGCTCGCCTGCTTTTGGCTTTCGCCAACAGTTAAAGCGGTGAGCCCAACACCGGATGGAGCTTATTCCGGCGCTAAATACGGCTGAGAGAGGAAGCGGAGCGCTCTTCAGTCTTACCACTGGCAGTAACAACACGGCGCTTAAGTCTGAAGCGCTCTTTAGTTCTCACCACAGGCGAGCAGAATACTGCCAACCCCGGCGCGCAAGCGCTCAAGAGCAATACCGCCAGTCAATAACAGCCTAATGGTTTTCAGGCACTCACCAGAAATTCTACGGCGAGCGGCAACACCGCAACTGGGTGGCGAGCGCTGTTTACCAATACTACGGGTGACGGGAATACAGCGATTGGTAGTGGTGCGCTTTACACGAACACCACAGGCGATGGAAACACGGTTACCGGATATACAGACGCTTTTCACCAACACTATTGCGTTCCATAACACTGCCGATGGTTTTCAGGCGCTCTTCAACAATAAACCGAGTCGCCGACCGGATCTTGGGGAGAGAAGCGACAATACTGCCCGCTGGCTGGCAAGCCCTGTATAGCAACAGCCCCGGCCAATCCAATACGGCCATTGGTAGTAACGCGCTCTCAAGCAACACAACAGGTTCCTTTAACACTGCCGTTCGCGCTGCAGCACTGCTGAACAACACTAGCACGTTACATAACACTGCTCTTCGTTTTTCTGCACTTACCAGCAACACCAACGCGACCAAAACACCGCTATTGGCAGTGTGGCTCTTGAGAGCAGCACAAGCGGCTTCTCCAACGTTGCTGTCCGTGCTCAAGCACTCCGCGCCAATACGACAGGCTCTCAGAATGTCGCCATCCGAGCGAGCGCGCTGCTGCGTGGCACAGAGAGTAGGAACATTGAGATAGGTGTCGCAGCTGGGGAATTGCTCACAACCGGCGACGACAATATTGATATCGGGAATCGCGTCTCCGCCGTTGCGCGCGAGTCAGGAACGATCCGTATCGGTCCTCAGAGTTATCCAAATGGCGACGTTCATCGCCGGCATCAGTGGAACCGCAGTGACAGGAACAGCAGTAGTTGTTGACGGAAACGTCAGCTTGGTGTCGCGCCCTCATCAAAGCGGTTTAAGGCAGATATCAAGCCGATAGATAAGATCAGCGAAGCGATCCTCGCGCTGAAACCTGTCACCTTTAGTTACAAAGAGGAGATTGACCCGACGAGGACCGCGCAGTTTGGTCTCGTAGCCGAGGACGTGGAAAAGTGAATCCTGATCTCGTCGTGCGTGATTCCGATGGAAAGCCGTACTCTGTCCGCTACGATGCAGTCAACGCGATGTTGCTCAATGAGTTTCTCAAAGAGCACCGCAAAGTTAACGAATTGGAATCGGCTGTTGCGCGGCTTACAACACGGCTCAAAGAGCAGGATTCAAAAATTGCAAAAATAAGTGACCAACTCGAAATGAGCCGATCTGCTCCTCGCGTAGCCGCCAATCAGTAGAAGCTATCGTCGACATAAAAGATCCAGCCCTTTGGTAGAGCGCGACTGTCCTTCGAAAAGCTCGGGGCCTTGAGCTCGCCGAAACGGCCGGTCGCGCGGCAGACAGTTCGATTAGCCTGGCGCAGGGGAGGCTTGCGGGGACAACGGTTTTCGCTCCTAGCTTGTCCAATAACGCACTGCAAGTAGGATTGCCGCGCCCAGCCACACAGCCCAGGCGAGGTAGCTGATGTTTCGGGCGATTCGGCCGATTGGCGATAGGACATACTTGAGCTCCGCAGTGTGTGTTCCGCCTGGTAGACTAAGGTTCACCAGGCCGGTGTCACCTACGGAAATTTTATCATCTTGTTTTTGGCCATCGATCGTTAGTTCCCATCCCGGGAAATAGATCACGGCAATTTGAGCTTTGGCATCGGTGGGAGCAGTATATCTGTAGGTGTAGGCTGTGCCTTTGTGATCGTAATTTTGGACTGTGATTTGACCGCTAATCGCTGTAAGGCGGTTTTCCGGTGGCGGGTTATCGTATAGGAATTTTGGATCCGTGAGAGGTGCCTTGACTGTTAAAGGCCAGAACTCCTGAGGAGCGTTCCCTCCGTACCAATTCAGTCTCTCCTGCCGTACGTACCAGCGCAGAACACGGTCGGTACTGCCATGGTCGGTGAGTTTACCCGGGAGAGTCAGAATTAGCGGGAGAGTCGGGATTGCGAGCACGATTGCGATGAGAGCCCAGACAAGTGGATGCAACCATCTATCCAACACCGGCGATGCAATGGCAGTGGCAAGGCAGCCAAACAACGCGGTAAAGATCAATAACCGCCAGGGAAACTGAATGAAACAGAGCATAGAAGGAACCCGCGCCCAATTCATCCGATTGGACGTGACAAAAAGAACAAGTGCAGCAAGCGCCAGGCATATGCCCAGGCGATAGCGTTGGCCACCGCTCAAGCCCGGGCCGAAACAAAGCGATAGCTGCAAGCACGAGCCCAATCAGTACGGCGATCCCAAGGTTAATCCCCATGTTGTCATCGGGTCCCGGGATGCTACCCTGCGTCCCCAGGCTCTCGGTGAAGTACTGCTGCCAGTATAAAGCATGTAAATGCAGGACCTGCGGAGACGAGATACGTCGACGCGACGCGGGCCGCTGCGCGCGATGAAAGTCCAGCATTTGTCAGTTTCAACAATATCATCGCCGGTAACCAAAAGAAAGCGGCCATCGCCGAGCCGAGCGCCCCTCCGGCCATTACAATTAATGGCCAGCGCTTGTCCCATGTCGTAAGCAATGTGTAACAGCCGATTGCAATCGTGCCATAAAGCGCCGTGATATTATGACTCAGCATGAGAAAACTGTAAGTCAGTGCGATGAATACCATGCCGAACAACGGCCGCTGCCGCGCAATTTCCGCTCCCACAAACACGCCTGGCGAGAGTGGCCCAGGCCCAGGATTCGCCGAGATCGACGCGCACGAACAGGTCTGTCAGATGATACCGGGTCATAGCGAATACCGTAGCGGCCGCCATGGCCCACCATGGTAATCGTGGCCAGCCTTCTCGCCGGCCGATAATATAAACGGTCGCGTACATGAAAAGCCCGCTAAGATATAACGAGCTGTAAAAGCTCATTTTTGTCGCGGGACCATAATCAAGCCCCAGTAAGAAATGAAAGAGCGCCCCTACGTAGTAACCGAACGGCTGGTAAAAGGTATGAAACGGATAGCCATAACCGAAAGCCCAGTCAGGCGCCCATGGCACGTGCCCTGGACCGTTCGCCCGCCATACTTTGCATACCTCATAAATTCGAATGACAGGAAATAATTGATCATGTCCCGACCACATGTAGAGGCCGAGCGTTGGCCAGATCAAAACAATTACGATGATCGTGTAAACACCGAGTGACTGAGCGACAGGACCTATGACGCAGATCTCGCCAAAAACCTGTTAGCCTGTCGACAGGCCTCATGTCGCTGTTATTCACCATTGTCGGTTGACAGGCCAAACGATTGAAACAGCGCTGCCTTAGGCTTTGGCAGTAAACTTAGGCGTTCTTTAGCGTGTCGAGCCATGTGCCATAATCGCGGATGTAATCGTCGGCATCGTATGGATGTGAGGCAAACACTAACAGCACAGCGTCTGCTGAGTACTTGTATTGTGTTCCCCACACGAGCGGCTTGACGTGTATTCCGATTTCCGGCCGATCAAGCACGATCTCTTGTCGACTCGTTCCATCATCCACAAGCACGTGCACGCTTCCTTTAACACAGACGAGAAACTGCTCACAACGTCGATGGGCATGTTCACCGCGCACCTCGCTGCTAGGCACAGCATGGACGAGGAAAAAGCGTGCCGGAACAAATGGCAATACGTCTGCCATCTCGGCAGCTACTAATCGGCCCCGAATATCTTCAAAAGCAGGAAGTCGATGGATTGTGACACCTTGGACATGCGAAGCAGCAATCGGCGAGTGTCTGTGTTTCGCAGGACTTTCTATATGAGCTGGCTCGGGTATCTGAGAGACGTAACCCTGGATGCGGGCGGGATTGCCGTGCACTATTGCATTCGGAGGTACTGATCGCGTAACAACCGCCCCGGCGCCGACCATGGCGTTTCGGCCAATAGAAATCCCCGGCAAAATGGTGGCGTTAGCGCCGATGGAACAACCCTCTTCAAGGCTAGTCTTTGCAAATTCGGCCGACCGTTGCTTGCCCTTGGGAAACAGATCATTTGTGAAAGTGACGTTCGGACCAATAAGGACGTCGTCGCCGACCCGCAGACCGTCCCAAAGCTGGACGCCACACTTTACTGTTACGCGATCGCCCAGGATAACGTCGTTCTCGATAAAGACATGATCGCAGATCTTGCAATCTTTGCCGATGACAGCGCCGGATAAAACGTGCGCGAACGCCCACACTTTGGTGCCCGCGCCAACAGAATGGCTTTCGCAGATACCGTGCGGATGGACGAAATAATCCATGGACCTGCTTAATTGGATTCTATCTCCCGCAAGATCATGGGAATCAAACTCACAGGCGTTGTTTTCTAAACGAAAACTGCAAATATCGCCCAATCCGCCGATAAGGCTCAAGGCCAGAAAGCTCTTCCTCTAGTCGGATTGCCTCCTGCTCTTTCGCTTCGTCGTATTCAGCATCTGAAATATAATCGGCCAAAACTCTGATCGATCTAAAATCGACGATGCCCCATCCCGCTTCCTCGCCCCAGCGCACGATTTGATCGTAACTGTAAACAGTAGCCTGCCCGAACCACTTCGCATCGTAACTTTGGTCAACTAACTTCGAACGCGCCAGTTTCGGATCGTGGCGAAAAATAATAGCCCGGATTGTCTCGCTGATGGGGTTGAGAGTGATCAACGATAGCTCGCCTGTCTCATTAGAGACTTGATGCATCGCAGTGAAGAGTTGGTGTGGATTCTCAAGGTATTCAATGACATGATGACACAACACGAGGTCGAAATGGTCTGCTGACACCAGATCAGGAGCCTTCTCTATGGTACCTTCCACGATCCGACACCGATCTAACAATCCGCGCTTCTCCAATTCTTGCTCCGCTTGCTTGAGCATTGCCGGATCCGAATCCAAAAGCGTAACAAAATGCCCTTGGCGTGCCATCCATTGAGTATTCACTCCGTTTCCTCCTGCGGCATCGAGAATGTTTAAAGGGCGGTCAAGAGAATGCAGTCGCATGATGTTCTTTTGAGCCAACACGTACCTCATCCGTCCGGTAACCGATTTTTGATACCCCGCGAAAACTGCGGCTGTGGTTTCGTTATGTTTCTGCATAGCTTTGTTTAAACTCCATCTCGCGCAGGATAACGGCTGCGGGCCGCTTCTTGGTGTTCTCGTAAACTCGCCAGACGTACGCTCCGACGATGCCGAGGCAAATTAGATTTATGCTTCCAAAAAAAGTAACTGTCAAGACAATCGGGGAATAACCCGGCACCTGAATTCTTCCAGAGAGCCGAGACCACAATAGGATTGCGGAAAAGACTATTGAGATCAGGAGCCCAATCGAGCCCACCCAAAGAAGGATTTTGATTGGTAGATCCGAAAACGAAAACGACGAATCTGCCAAATACCGCATCCTTTTTGTGAACGTCCAGGCACTCCTGCCGTGTTGTCGCCGCCTGCGTTTATAAGGTACGGCCTTGCGCCTGAATCCCAACCAGAGGAGCAGACCGACAAGGGAACTGTGTGATTCTTCGAGCTTTAGCAATTCACGGTGAAACACAGCGTTGCAACCGAACATGTCGATGCCGCCGGCAGGCAATTCGGGCTGAACGAACTTTCGATAAAGAAACCAAAACAGCTGCGATCCAACCCTGCTTAGAAAAGGATCGTCCCGTGATATACGCGTGCCGACGACGACATCAGCTTCGTCCCTGGCGAGTACGTCGAAGAAGCCCAGAATCAAAGCCGCCGGTTCCTGGAGGTCGGCTGCCATCACTGCGAAGTAGGGTCCCGTTGCTTTTTGCAGGCCAACCCGAACTGCCGAGAAAGCACCGAAATTTCGTGACAACGCTACGAGCTTTGATTTAAAAGGGGAGGTTGGAAGCTGTGTGGCCAGGCTTTGAAAGGATTCATCAGGACTTCCATCAACAACAAACACGACTTCGAGCGCGGAATTTAGCCTCTTATTGATTTCATCAAGTGTTAGCAGCAGATCCGAAATGGACGCTTCGTTTTTGTAAACCGGGATTACGATCGAATACATGGGAAGGCTATCACTTTTGCCAACTGTTAGAGGCTGCTACGACCCGCTCAACATCGTCATCAGACATGAATGGGTGGATAGGCAGAGATACCTCGTTTTCCGCGAACAAGCGAGCGTTTGTTAGTTCTCCATGAATGGTGTGCGGTTGCCCTTGCAGAGCGGTTTGGTCTGGTATCAAGAGCGGGTAGTGAATCGCACTCTGGATTCCGTGTGCCTTCAGATGTTCTTGAAAATGCTCCCGACTCGCTTTTACGAGGATTGGAAAGAGGTGGTAGACCGAATTCGACCCGTGAGGCTCGGGCGGAATCTCCAGCATCTCAGATGCAATCCGACTTCGATACAATCGGGCAATCTCTCGACGGCGTTTAGTGAACTCAGGCAGACGTGGCAGGAGGGCGTCAGTCAGGATTGCGGCATGAATTTCATCAAGACGGCTGTTCATTCCCAAGAATGTGTGTTTGTATTTTCCAGTCTGTCCATAATCACGTAAGGCTTTGGCAAGTGTTGCGAAATTCTCGCCATCAGTGATCATAGCGCCCCCATCTCCCATGCAGCCCAGGTTCTTGGTAGGATAAAAACTGATGACTGCTATCTCGCTTGCACTCCCGGCGTTTCTTCCATCGCTCCTCGCGCCAATTGCTTGAGCACAATCTTCGACAACAGTCAGATGGTAACGATTTCGCAGTTGCTCTAAGTGTTCGAGATTGAGAGTGTGTCCAAAGAGATGGACCGGAAGCAAAATGTAATGCGTGCTCTCGTTATTGCCGAGGAATCGCTCAACCTTGTCCAAGTCGAGCAGCCCACTCCTATCGGTATCGACGAAAATTGGAATACCGCCCGCGCGCACGATTCCGAGTGTGGTAGCAAAGGCGCTTAGCGGCGTAGTGATGACTGGTTTGCCTTCGCATGCAAGGATTCGCAACGCTAACTCAATCGCGTCCAAGCCGCTGGCACACCCGATTGCGTAACGCCTGCCGGAATAGGTTGCGAGCTGCTGTTCGAAATGCGCCACCTCGTCGCCGAGGATAAACCATCCGCTCTGCCCGACTCTATCAATCGCCTTCAGCGCATCATCTCGGACGCATTTCCACTGCGCTTTGAAGTCGTTAAGAAGAACAGTTGGTTTCATTCTCAAATAGGCGAGTTTAACACATCACGATCACAGGAAACCTGTTAATCGTCTCGAGTGACTTCCAGCTTTGCCAGAAGCTTTGATCGTTTTTTTTTGTCGTACAATCGGAACTCGTAAACAGAATCGAACTGGATCCAGGGCACTTCGTACGTCCCCGAAGGCGCTTGTGTAACAAATTTCTCCGGTTGCCGATCAACTTTTACGTAAAGATAGCCGATCGTTCCATTTCCTGTGTCCCACCTGATCACCGTTGTTCCAAGCTGTTGGTTTGGATCCCCGGCGGGAATTGGGTTGGGTTCGGCGGATAAAATAGGCTTTGCCGTTGATGTTTGACTCGTCTGTCGTGGTGCGCGGTGGCAGGCACTTAGGCAGAAGCAAATAGAAAAACTGACGAGCAGCATCGCGCAACACATGCGATATCTTCGCTTGGTTGGTGACCCGCGCCGAATTGCAATGAACCGACCCTTGTTCGCTGGAGTCATCGGTTAACTACAGTCTTGGCCAGTAGCCGCCGTGGCCCGTCCGTGGAGTATAGCCGGAACTCATAGCTGCTTCCAGCTGCAATCCAACTGGCTTCTTCCGAGCCGCTCGCTCCACGGGCAAAAACCTGTTCCGGTCCACCATCCCGCGAGACACAGACTTCCGCCTCACCTTCGGCCAATTTTGCCCACAAGATTTTCGTGCGGCCGAGGCCAGGGCCGCTTGGAACCGGATTCGGCTCAGCGGCAATTGTGCCTGTTCTTTCTATAGCGTTTAAGCTCGCACTTTGCACCGGAGTTGCCTTTTGTGATGAGTAAAGCCGAAATGTATAACGCGTCCCTGGTTTGAGCCCGTCAAAGAACTTGAGGCCTGATTGCCCACTGGCGAACACTTCCTCGGCACTGTCATCGACGGTCAACGTTACAGAACCTTCCGAGCTGCAACAGGAATTCCAAGATACGCCAGCGCGGCCGAGTTGTCCGGCAGGTACGGAGACTGGATTCGGAGTAACGAAGAGCACCGGTTCGCAGTCATCAAGAATCTTCTTAAAGGAATAATCATCAACCCGGAGCTTTCCGCTGGCTGCCTCGGCATGCACAACAGCATACCTGCTTCCGGCGGGCGTTCGAACTACCATACTTGACTCCTGCCATTGCTGTGCGGAGCGTGCTTTATCGAGGACGGTAGTTGGGACACCGAGGTCGCGCTTATATTCATCCTTCCAGTCTATCTGCAGACATAATGTTCCCAATTTGGATGAGTTCGCCCTTTGGCGAGCACTGAGGCGGTAGCATTGACCTGGTTCGATTGGAATAGGAGCCGATAACAGAAAGTCTTTTGCGGTCACAGCATAAGCTGCGTTTCCGCCATTAGAATATTTCCCCGTGCGATCGATTCTTGGTTTGCCTACCAATTTCCACCCAGGGACAAGAGTTGCGCTTCCTTGCTCGAAGCTTCCGTTGGTAAGCAGTTCTCTTCCGACATCGTGAGTTCCACCGCTAATCTGATATACATGAACGCCATTCAAGACAGCGACTTCTTTTAGGCGGGGGTTTAGCTGGATTGCGGATTCCAAGGCGTTCCAGGTTTGATAGATGTTCCAAAAGGAGCTCCCAGCGCGATACAGATTCTCGTCCACGAGCACGTACCTTGCACCCCAATCGCAAAGTAGATTGATGGTAAAGGGAGAGGGGAATGCGCTGAGATCACCCCAGTAAGCGCGGTTTGGCGGATTCTGGGAGCTCCCCAGAATGATGCGCTTGCCGGTTAATCTTGTGGCGTAAATCGCAGGTCCGCCCCAGCCGTGTCTCGGTATCGGGTATTCCATGAAGGCAAAATCGCCTGGTTGCTTTGAAAGCCACATATCGACTGGGCGCGGGATGACAGCGCTCATTGCTGCCGGTTGCGGGAAGAAATCGATAACGACGAACCCCATTACAATTACGGCTACTCCCACTCGCACGAAGGCAGGCGCACGAAGCTTCTCTTTCAACCAATCGAGAAGACGATCCAAGCCTGCCGCGGCGAGAAGACCTATCGAGAGCTCAACAAAGAATCCCAGTCGGGCCCATCCACGGAGGTTATTAAACCCGGGAAGTTGTCGTAGAAATCGGCCTGGCGCCCAAAGGGATGATAGCGCGACGTCGTTCGTTGATTCGCTAAGAGGTGCCGGATGAGTGAAATAGATTCCAGGCCCAAAGGAAAACAAGAGACATCCCAGCGCCATAGCGACTAGTGCGATAGCGGCGCGACGGTGTCGATGAAAAACGCCTGCCACCGCAAGCAACAAAGCGGCGGCGCCTAGATAAAGTTGCCATTCGGACTGCCACAGGCCGTTTGCTCCATGGCGCCAGAGTTGTTCAACCTTGTCTCCCCATAGAAAATGAGATGTAGGCGGAATGACGTAGTCGGCTAGTGCGGCGGCGAATGCTTGGGACTCGCCAGGACCACGATAATCGACTACGGCTCCATGGGTCGCTAGATAGTAGGGGATCAAAAAAGGCAGAACAAGAGCTAGAGCTACCGCGACCGAAATAAGTCCGAGCTTCAACAGGTGCCAAAGAGCTTCCAGCGATAGTTTCCAATTGATTCGGAACGCGATATAAAATACTGCCGCAATCAGAGTCATAAAGAAATAGTACCAGGTTGCCCAGGCTGAAAGGCCGAAGAAGATGCCGGCGAGCACTGCGTGCCTGAGTTTGGGCTTGGATATTAGCCGCTCGAGATAAAGAAAGAAAAACGGTATCCATTCGGTGGAGACGATCGACAAATGGCCAGCAGCGTGTGCAAAGCGGTAAGGGCAAAATCCAACGATAATCCCTGCCAGAACGGCCGCGGACCGGTTAGACCATAGCTCGCGCGCCAACAGGTAAGTTCCGAAAGCCGTCAAAGGGAAGGACACCAGAATCAAGAAATTATAGGTGAACACTTCGCCAAAGCAGCGTGTTAAGGGCGAGAACAGAAGCACTGTGCCCGGAGAAAGGTCTTGGTTACGAATCAAGCTGAACCCAAATGGAACAAACACGTCGGGATCGAAAAAAGGCGACTTGTGAAGATCAAAGAGCGCGTGTGCGACGTACCAAAGCTCCCAGAGGAAGTGGAAATTATCCTCGGGTCCTCCCATGACCTTCGTATGGAGAAAGAGGACCGCCGGGTAAGTCATTGCTATCGTCAGGAGAGCGTATAGCAGTAGGACGAGCGGGTTTTCGTACCAGGGCTTGAGCCCGTCCTTTCTGTTGGAACTGGGCGGCGAGACTTGTGAGCTACTCATGTAACTTGCGCAAGAAAAGATCCAAGCTTGAAGACACCTGAAGGCCATTCAGAACTTCAAGACGGCGAGAAGAGAAAGAAAAATGGCTTTGGTCAATCGTTACCGGTACTAAGTGCTAATTCAGTTGCTTGGTGAGAGGCCAGCGCCGATGCACTCAACTTTCCATTGTTCGCAGTGCTTGTTGATAAGCGTTGTTCCAGGTTCGCGACATATCGGATCCGGTCTCGAAAGGCTGCCTCCATTTTATCGGCCGCAGCCGAGGATGCCTCGGCCGGTTGGGGGCTTCGTCCCAGCTCCACATAAAGTTGTGATGCCTTTTTCACGATTGCTGGATCGGTAGCGGGGTCGTCAGCTCTAAAATCGGCGGGCACAATGGAACTGTTGATTCGTTCCTTAAGCGGCTTGAGGCATCTGGCCGTATAGGCCTCCTCGAGGAAGGCAAGTAAGGAATGCATCGCCGATTCCGGATTATCGATTAAATCCTCGTATCGAATGCGGTAAACGACACTTCGGACCATAAGCTTGCTCAGCCTGGAGGCATGCGTTGACCGCTCGGAACCAATAGCTGTAAGCCTCTTGTTCCTTTGAAACCAACTGAAAGCCCGCTACGCGATGGAAATTGAGCATCGAACGCACCACGGCCTGGACGTCTCGGACTATGTGGATGAAGAGAGCGTCCGGAAACAGCTTACGCAGAGCACAGACGTAGAACGAATACTCCGGTGTTCCATCGACCCAGCGCGTCTTAGGTCCCATCGCCATGCTTGTGGCCTCAAGCCATTGTGCATTGAGTTTTAACGCGGCGCTTCTGGTTTCACGTTTTACTTCCAGATCCTTGCGGTGGCGCAGGATCGAGTCGTTGATGCTTCTGTCCGAACGCGGCGAAAAACTCTTCCTCGGGAATGTCCATGGCACTCAAAATCGAATGATCGCCGCGTGCTGCACCAGTCTGGTAGGCGATAGCGACATTTACTGCGAAATCCCCCATCCAGCTCGATTCTGGCACCGGAAATAAATTCGGATGATGACCCAGACACCAAGTGAGAATGCTTGTTCCTGAGCGGGGAGATCCTACCACAAAAATTGGCTTGTTTAGGCTATATTGCATCTCGCTAACGTTCGACCTTTCCTGCTACCTGTTGTTGATGGAGCGAGTCAATCCTTAGGAGGCTTCCGTCGCATCCAAAAACTGCCTCCACTCCACCATGGTGAGTGTGGGAATGTCCGTTTAAAATCTTCAAGATAATAATGCGCGAGATAGTGGTTGGCCATCAGCACCTCGAACTCGGAATTAAATGTGAGAAACGCCTGCAGCAGGTATTGCTCGGTCCAAAAGCGAAGTTCATCCATAACCCAGTCGCGGCGGTAGTCGAAGGGAAAAAAGATATCGTGGACGTGCACAATGACGCCGGGATTTAGACGCGGTAACACTTCCAGGAACAGATAATTGACGTCGCCACCAATCTTTACCGTATGGGAGCTGTCGATAAAGAGAACGTCGCCGGAATGGAGCTGTGAGAAAAACTTGAGGTCGATGTCTTCCACTTTTTTCTCGATCAAGGCATGCAATCCGCGAACTCCCTTTCGGAGAAAATCCGGTGGAAACGGCTCGATACAGATCAGCTCTGATTTCCTATTCTTTGCAATGGCCTCGGCGGCGACGAGAGAAGAAAACCCGCTGCCCACTTCAATGATCAGTCGTGGTTGAAAATGGCGGATCATACAGTAAGCGACCAGTGCGTCAGTACCGTCAAAGAGACCGTTGTTAAAATGAAACCGGCCGGGTTCGCCGGTGGGCTCGGCGGGAAATTGATTATATTCGGCGCGGAATCTTGGAAACTGACTCCGCAGCAGATCCAGTTGCATGGCGTCGTTCATGTCGATACCACTCAATTCCCTCGGCCGATCCCATAGAGTATCAGGCAAAGACCGAGTATCAGGAAGCGGTTGATAGAAATGCGCTGGTGTTACATGAAAACCGTGTCGCTCCCAGTAGCGAAAGATCTCGCGAAACTTTGAGCTGTGAAGGCAGCGAGGCATGACCGCCGCAATGAATTGCGAAAGTTCGAAGAGATCGATATTCCCGCGCGTTCACTTCTGTCGTTACTTCGTCGAGAATGTTTCCTGAAGATTCACGTCGTACTTTCACCGTGTCGAGAGGTACGTCCGGCTGGCTGACGCCGTAAACTCGGAAGTTATATTCCGCCGATTGCTCAATCCATGGAATTTCCACCGTGCCGGAATGTCCTCGGCTCACAAGCTTTTCCTCGCCCGAAGACATGCAAACACGAAGCTCCGCTCCAGCTGGATCGTTTGTTTCCCATGAAATCTCAACATTGCCTTGCCCGAGTGAAATGGGATTCGGGTTCGCATTGATTCTTCCCGTGATCTCGCCGGTTCGATTCGTCTTGCTCACTGATAGAAATCAAAAATCAGCTTTTTGTCGCCAGCACAATATCTGGTTGCTCAACTGCCGCGGATTGCCGGAAGCTTTCCAAATGGTCGTCGCTGAACAAAAACTCCAGCTTTTTGCGCGCCGCGTCGGTTGAATAAAGAGCGCGTGTTTTCCTGATGCCGTTCTCCGATAGCCGGTTCCAAAGTTCTTCCGATTCATATAGCTCAATCAAAGCCCGTGCGAAGTCCTCCGGCTCGTCCGCGACAAGGATCTCTTCGCGATCGCGCAGTTCCGTTCCTTCCACAGCCAGCGAGGTTGCGACCACTGGGACGCCAAAAGCCATGCTTTGATTGATCTTGCCTTTGACGCCCGCCCCAAATCGCAGCGGCGCAACTGATAGCTTTATACTGTCAAAAAAAGGGCGAACATCTCTCTGCAATCCAGCGACAATGATCCGGTCATTCGCCAGCGCAACTATCTCCGGCGGCGCCTTGTCCCCGATGATGTAGAATTTGGCGTCACGCAGACGCTCCTTAATGAGCGGATAAATCCCCTGCAGGAAAAAGAGAACAGCGTCCGTGTTTGGCGTGTGTTGGAAGCCGCCGATGAATAAAAAGTCTCGTCTAAGCGAGAACGGCGTCTTAGATCCAGGCACGTCCACGATGTTTGAAACTAGTTGAACAGACTTGTCAGGCCACTTCTTCTTGAGCAATTGCTGTTCGGCACTGCTTACCACCCAAGTCTCATCGGTTTGATCAATTAATTCATACTCCAATTGCTGCGTTTCCTCTGCCTTCCGCCGCATTTCGGGATCTCCGGTCAGGTTCGCCTCGCTCTCTTCGCGGAGAAAATGAAGATCAACTGTGTCGAAAATAATACGGCTCTGCGGAGCGTACGAGCGAACATCAGCTATGTGTTTGCGCGCGAAATGACACCGGCTTAACACAACGGCGTCGAATACCGTACCATGCGAATCAAGGTAGTCGCGCACCTTTTTGACGTAAGGATGATAGACAACCTCAATTCCGCGTTTCTGCAGCTCGCCTGTATACGGAGGGATGTTTGCCAGATTATCAGGAATGAAAGTGACCCGATGACCTAGTTGGCGAAGAATCTTGAGTATTTGGAACATCCGCAGCGATCCGGAATCCCGGTCGGGGCTTGGAAGATGATGATCGATCACCAGAATATTCTTGCGACCCGGGGCAGCCTGCCGCAGAAATGCCAAATCACCGTTTGCCGGCTTTTTCATCAACTCAATCGCCCATGCTTCCGCGAATGTGGAGCGGTTGATATCCTGGTATTTTTTTGTGCCGGCGGAGAGGTTCGTTCCGCCAGTGGCCCCTTCGTAGTGAACAACCTCACTAAGTGGCTGGTATAGGACCTTATAACCCGCCTGCCGGGTCTTGAACGCCAGGTCCGTATCCTCGTAATAGGCAGGTTTGTAACGGGAGTCGAACCCGCCGACACTGGCAAAGAGCGATTTTGGAATCATCAACGCCGCCGCGGAACAATAATCTACTTCTCTCAGATAGTTGTATTCGGGTTTTTGCGGATCATCGAACTTGCCATAATTCCATCCAGAAGCATCGCGCCAGACAATCCCTCCCGCCTCTTGCAGGCGCCCATCTGGATAAATAAGTTTTGAACCGACCATCCCTGCTCTTGACTCTTCTTTAAAAGTGTCGAGCAGGGCAGTTAACCACCCAGGCCTTACGATTGTATCGTTATTCAAAAAAACGAGATATTCGCCGCGTGCTTTTTCCGCACCGCGGTTGCAGGACGCAATGAAACCTGAATTTGTTTCGTTACGCATATAAACGACGCCGCGCATCCGCGGAATAGATTCCGAAGTGCCATCCGTCGAGCAATCATCCACGACAATGACCTCGAAGTGTTCCGTTCCCTGATGTTGCTGAAGTGAAGCCAAACATGCTTGAGTGAAATGAAACTGGTTAAACACTGGGATGACGATTGAAACTTCCAATCGCTGATGTACCGGAAACTCAATGGCGCGCGTGGGCACGGGAGGTTCGACCGCTGATGCTTTCTCCGGCGGCGTCGAATTTGCGCCTGAAATCAAGTCCTGGATTTGCTCGTCGATGGCCGCAGCTTCAGGATGGCTGGCTCGCCATTTGTCGTAAGTCGAGAGGATTTTTTCCAGATGCCCGTAGCCTAACAAGTGCCGCGACTTCTCGGGAGAAAGTTTTGCTTTTAAGGCAGCGGCCGGATTTGCAATTTGCCACCGCGCTGAAGAGCGAAGGCGGGCTGCCGCCTGAGCTGCCTCATCCAGAAGTCGAGAAAGCCGCTGAGTTGCTTTCAGTTGCTGGCGCAGGCGATTTCGCAAGTCCTCTCCACGCGCTTCGCTTTCTGCCAGGCTAACGCTTCTCTCGCGCAGAAGCTCATTCATTTGCAGAATGCGCTCGCGCAAGTGCTCGATTTCGTTGGTAGACTTAGCTGATGTGCGCGCGCTGAGTTCCTCGACTTGCGCCTTGTGCTGTGCCTCTGTTTTCGCCAGATGGTCGGTGAGTTCCTCCACTTGTGATTTGTGACGGACTTCAGTTTCCTCAAGATGGGCCTTGAGGTGCTTGATCTCAGTTTTGTGACGAGCTTCCGTTTGCGCCAGGAGCTCGCCGTAGAGCCGCTCGATTTGCGCAATCCTTTCCGGAACGAAGGCATTTAGCCGGCTAACCGCTCCAGGAAGCAAATCGGCCTTCTCCGATTTCCCAGTCTGCAGAGCCGTCGCTGCTGCGGCTTTCTTCTTTCCGCCTGCCGATACCTCGGTAACCAAAGCGCGATAAAGATCTATGAGCTCCGGGGCGACGCGAGCGTCGATAAGATGATCAACTGTAAAATGCGTATGGCGTCTTCGCTTTGTTACCAGCGCGCCTGCGGTGCTTACTTGCGCATCGGGCAAACCGATAAACTCCGCAATTCGACGTAACTCCGATTCCGGGTCTTCGAAAAACAAATCGTAATGAGTAACCAGTCGCTCTTGTTGGTCTGCTGCCTCAATCACGCGCCGGTTGTAGATTTCCCAAAGCCGCAAGCCGAATGAATAGGAAGTTCCGTTTCGCTCCTTCATCGAGTGAGCAACCTCCAGTGGATTGCGCACCATGATGAGTGTTTTGAGTCCCGGCAAAAGGTCCTGCCAAAACGGCAGCGTTAAACTGTTGCGCGGATCTTTCCAGCCCCAGATGCGTGACCGATCAAATCCCTCCGCCAGCAGCCGCGCCTTCATGCGCAAAGGATCGAGTCGGACATGTTTGAAGTTCTCGCTGGCCTCAGGTGGTAGATCCCAGGCGCCACCCAGCTCATTTAATAATTCGTCATTTAACGCTACGAACGCCAGATGTTCCCAGAACCCATCGGGGTTATCGGCCTGCGGAGGCATCAATTGTTTTTTTGGGCCCAAGTAGAGGCCACAAGCATGCAGTAGCCTCGTGAGCATCGACGTTCCTGAGCGATGCGCGCCGGCGATGCAAATCACCGTTTGGTCATGGGCGCTATTTTTCACTAGAAAGCGTCTAAACAACGATGGCTGGCCCAGTGCGTCAAGCCGATTACTCAGGCTTCAGCAGTGATCGATGGGCTATCGGAACACTGATTCTTTCGGACCGGGACTGATCTGACATGATAAAAATCTTTCGTCGCAGAAATTTTTGGTACAACTAAATTCCAGCCGATGCAGCGAACTGATGCCCGCAGCCCTGATGAAATCCGCGCGATCAATTTCGAATTGAACGTCGCGCCGCATGCAAGCGGTTCGGTGCTGGTCTCGATGGGACAGACGCGTGTGATCTGCGGCGTCACGATTGAAGAAGTTGTGCCGCGCTGGATGAAAGAACAGGGAGTGACTGGCGGCTGGCTTACGGCTGAGTATTCAATGCTTCCGTATTCGACGCAGACGCGAAAGCCGCGTGATGCCGCAAAAGGTCGCCTCGACGGTCGCAGTGTAGAGATTCAGCGCTTGATCGGTCGCTCGCTGCGGGCAGTTGTCGATCTCGAGAAGCTCGGGCCGCGCACGATCTGGGTCGACTGCGATGTCTTGCAAGCCGACGGAGGAACCCGCACCACTGCAATCACTGGAGCGAGTCTGGCCCTCGCCATTGCCTGCCGGAAACTTGTGAGGGAAAAAAAACTCGACGCCCCTCCAATGCAAAAATTGCTCGCCGCAGTGAGCGCCGGTATTCTCGGTGGGCAGGCCGTGCTGGACCTTAATTACGAAGAGGACAAACTCGTCACTGTTGATTTCAATCTTGTGGCCACTGAAGACGGCGAATTTGTAGAAGTGCAGGGATCTGGTGAAGAGGCGACCTTTTCGGGATTGCAGCTGGATGAGATGCTAGGGCTCGCGCGCAAAGGCATCGCTGCTCTAATCGGCGCGCAACGCGCTGTCTTGGCGCGAATCATGGTTTCACCGCCAGACACCTAGTTGACGGTCTGGAATCGTAGAGTGTCTGTGTCAGACGCGAGCTTTATGTTCTGGCGTTGGCGTTTCGCAGAATGGAGCCGACGGGAGTTGAGCGACATGGACGGGAAGCCCGAAGGGTGAGCGAGCTGGCGCGAGCGAATCAAACGCCCTACAATCGTTGCCGATGAAACGGGCGTTGATCACCGGCATTACCGGTCAGGACGGAAGTTATCTGGCTGAATTGCTGCTGGAGAAAGGGTATGAAGTTCATGGAATCATTCGCCGCGCCAGCACCTTCAACACTTCGCGTATCGATCACCTTTATGCTGATCCCCACGTTAACGACGTCCGACTCTTTCTGCATTACGGAGACCTCAGCGATTCGGTAAATCTGGTGAAGCTTCTTTACGAGTTGAAGCCGGACGAGATTTATCATCTGGGCGCGCAAAGCCATGTGCGTGTCAGCTTCGATATTCCTGAATACACAGCGGACGTCACTGGTGTCGGCACCATTCGTATTCTCGAGGCGATCCGTGAATCCGGATTGCGTTCCCGTTTTTTTCAGGCGTCGAGCAGCGAGATATTTGGAAAAGTGCAACAGGTGCCGCAAACCGAAAAGACACCGTTTTGGCCGCGCAGCCCTTATGGTGTGGCAAAAGTTTTTTCGTACTGGGCGACCGTCAACTACCGGGAGAGCTACGGGCTTTGCGCGAGCAACGGTATCATGTTCAACCATGAAAGCCCGAGGCGCGGCGAAACGTTTGTCACTCGCAAAATCACGCGTGCTGTTGCAGCGATCAAACACGGGCTTCAAAAGGAATTGTTCCTCGGCAATTTGGACGCGAAGCGAGATTGGGGCTTTGCGCCTGAGTACGTTGAAGGCAGCTGGCGAATTTTGCAGGTTGGCGAAGGCGACGATTTCGTGCTGGCTACCGGCGAATCCCATACGGTGCGCGAGTTTGTCGAAGCAGCTTTTGCCCACGCCAACCTGGATTGGAAGCAGTACGTCAAACACGATCCGCGCTATGAGCGTCCCGCAGAAGTGGATATCTTGGTTGGTGACGCGTCGAAGGCGCGAAAGGCTCTGCGTTGGGAACCGAAGGTGCGTTTCCACGAACTGGTCCGCATCATGGTGGATGCGGATATGGCATTGCTCTCGCGAGAGACGCCGAGAGAGCACCTCGGCAAGCTGCCGTAACCGGCTTTGCTGTCGCGAGCCGGATTCTGTCGACGTTTCGCTCTGCGAAACTCAGCGCTGATGTGTTTGCAACCCAAGCACCGCGCCGCCCACGAGGTCGGCGTCTACAGCTTATCGCATCACGAATGGCGCCGGATTAGTGTCAGCCATCGAATGAGCCGACACCAGACTTGGAACGGCAGCGGCGAGCGGCACGTTCACGATAGTGACCGCGGCGCCGGTTCCTACGATGCCGTACAGTTGTATGATGTCGCTCGAGCGCATCCGAATGCATCCATAGCTTGCAGGCGTTCCGATGCGCCGCTCTTCCGGCGTGCCGTGAATGTAAATATCTCGGGTGAACGCGTTGGCATTTTGAGCCTCGAGTCCGCGCAGCCAGAGAATGCGCGTGACAATGGGGTCGCGGCCGGGGGAATCCGGCGCAACGATTTCACCGGTGCGACGTCGATCCTTGAACACCGCGCCGGACGGCGCGTCCTCGCCGATTTTTTCGGCGATCTGCAGTTTACCCAGTGGCGTAAAACGGCTGCCGCGCCAATCGCCTAATCCGAACTTCGATGTAGAAACTGGATAAATTGCCAGGACGTTGCCGCGATCAATAAGGGCGAGTTTTTGCTCACGCGTGCTGACGACAATTTGATGCTGCGTGTCTGGTGCCGCACAGGATGCAAGAAAAAGTGTGAGAAGCAGGACGTAGCAACGGATCGTCAAACCGTCCATTTTGTCGCGCATTTTCGACGCACCCTCGCCGCGGCGAGCAAGCTGTGGTTGGGCCCTACCTTTATTCATGTTCATGTCCGATTGAACTGAAAAAATCCTTCCGCGGTTTCGGTTGTCGCCTCGGCAACTTCTTCCAGCGAAATCTCTCGGGCTGCAGCGATCGTTTCTGCCACGATGCGTGTATACGCTGGTTCAGAGCGTTTTCCGCGAAAAGGGACAGGCGCCAGATATGGGCAATCGGTCTCCACCATGAATTTCCAGAGCGGGATTTGTGCCGCAACTTCTCGCACAGCCACGCCGTTTTTGAAAGTTACAATTCCAGTGAACGAAACGAGGTGGTCGAGATCGAGAACTTCATTTGCCTCATCAAGCGAGCCGCCGAAGCAATGAAAAACGCTGCGCAGTTTCCCGGTGTAGGCCCGCATGATTTTAAGCGTCTCCTCCCATGCGTCGCGCTGATGGATCACCACGTTTAGCCCCAATTCCACCGCAAGATCGAGTTGCTGCTGAAACAAGCTCGCCTGTTTCGATTTGTAGGCGCCGTCGCGAATTTGCGCTTCGATTTCTTCGTCGGTCTCGGTTCGCAGCGCGGACATAACCTGGACCTGCTCTTCTTTCGCTACTTTTTCGCTCGGCAAACGTTGGTAATCGAGCCCGGTTTCGCCGATCGCCACGACGCGCGGGTTCTTCGCCAGCTCGCGCAGCGGCGTGATCACGTCGTCCTCCGCATCTTCAACAGAAGTTGGGTGTACGCCGATTGCCGCGAAGACGGCAGAATGTTTTTCTGCCAGTTCGATAGCGCGGCGGCTACTTTCCAGCGACGTGCCGATCGTGATGATGCGCGTAACGTCGGCATCGTTTGCGCGACGCAGCACATCATCGAGATCATTGGCGAAATCCGCATAATCGAGGTGTGCGTGAGTTTCGATTAGCATGGGTCAATTGTATGGCGTTTCTGTGAAAGGCCAACCTCTGGTTCGGCGTCCGCCGTCCGGGCCGCCTTACAGCCTTACCATTCTATAATCGTGCTCGCCCAAGTCAGTCCGCCGCCAAATACGATCAACAAAACGTAATCACCGGGTTTGATCCGGCCGCTGCGGTTGGCTTCATCCAGCGCGATGGCCACGGCCGCAGCCGATGTATTGCCGTAGCGGTCCAGATTCACAAACACCTTGTCGCGCGAAATACCGAGCCGATCCGCGATCCCTTCGATAATGCGCAAATTTGCCTGGTGCGGAATAACGCAGGCAATGTCCTCGATGGAGAGCCCAGCCTGGTCGAGGACTTTCCTGGCTGCGTTCAGCATCGCGGTGACAGCCTGTTTGTAAACTTCCTTGCCGGTCATGTGAATCGTTGCCAAATGCATATCGACATTTTCTCGCGTGATCGGGCAGCGCGAACCGCCGCCGGGCATGAATAAAATGTCGGTGTACTGCCCGTCGCTGCCGATGTGAGTACTGATTACACCGTGTGCGCTGCCGCGGTGGCGCAAAACAGCGGCGCCCGCGCCATCTCCAAAAAGGACGCAAGTATTGCGATCGGTCCAGTTAGTTATGGACGTCAATTTGTCGGCGCCGATCACGAGGACGGTGTCGTGGGTATGTGAGGTAATGAATTGCTGTCCGATCTCCAGCGCAAAGAGAAAGCCGGCGCAGGCTGCGGAAACATCGAGACAAGCGGCGTTGGTTGCTCCGATCTTCTTCTGAACGAAACAGGCCGTGGCTGGGAAAAGCATGTCGGGAGTGGCCGTTGCCACGATAATGAGATCGATCTCTTTTGCCGAAATCTTCGCTTGTTCGATCGCCTCGAGCGCCGCCTTGGTCGCCATATCGCTGGTGTTTTCATCCTTTGCCGCAATACGGCGTTCCTTGATGCCGGTGCGAGTGGTGATCCAATCGTCGGTGGTGTCGACCATGCGCGAGAGGTCCGCGTTGGTCAGGATCTTTTCAGGCACATAGCTGCCTGTGCCGATGATCGAGACCGTCCGCAGCGCTTTATTGGAGCGCGGGTTCGAGCGAGGCTGTCGTTTCATAGTAACGGCGAATCTCCTCGACGATATGCGGGTTTACCTGCTGTTCAATCGACTCCGCCGCCACTCGTAGCGCGTTCTTGATTGCCAGTGGCGTGCTCGCGCCATGCGCGATGATGCAGATGCCGTTCACGCCGAGAAGCGGACTGCCGCCGTACTCTTCATAGTTCGTCTTGGCCTTAATTGTTCCAATGGCATTCTTTGCGAGGAATGCGCCGATCTTTCGCATCCTCGTGCGCATGAGCTCGTGCTTGAGCCATTGAAACATTGCCACCGCGATCGATTCGCACGTTTTCAAGATCACGTTGCCAACGAATCCGTCGCACACCACGACCTCCACCGGGTCCTCAAACAAATGCCGACCTTCTATGTTGCCGACGAAATTAAGCGAACTTAGTTTCAGCATCTTGAACACTTCCTTGGTTAATTCGGTGCCCTTAACGTCCTCGTCTCCGAGTGAGACCAAACCAACGGTCGGATTCTTATAATGGAGAACATGACGTGAATAGACCGAGCCCATAAACGCGTATTGAACAAGATGTTCTGGCCGCGCATCGATGTTCGCCCCGGCATCGATCAAAACGAAGACGTTCGTTTCGGTCGGAAGCACGGCTGCGATACCTGGCCGATCGATTCCTGGCAAAGTGCGAAGTTTAATCGTGCCCGCGGCGACGGCCGCGCCCGTGTGACCTGCGCTCACCACTGCATCCGCTTGCCCGCGCTTCACGAGATCGAAGGCGCGGCTTACTGATGAATCCTTCTTTCGTCTGACCGCAGACCATGCGCGGTCGCTCATATCTACTACTTGCGTCGCGTGTGTAATCTCGATCCGGCTGTCGTTGCAGCCATGCTTCTTGAGTTCCGCTTCGATCTGCGCGGAGTCGCCAACGAGAAAAAGTTTGTTGATGTGAGGGTACTCACGCAACGCCATAACGGCGCCGGCAACGAGGTTAGGCGGGCCAAAGTCACCGCCCATCGCGTCGAGGGCGATCTTCATCAGTGCGAAACTTTGCGGACTTTAGCCGCCGAATGCAACTTATTTGCCCTCAAGCGTCAGCACCTGCCGCCCGCGGTAATAACCGCACGACGGGCAAGCGATGTGCGAGGGAACGGTGCTCCCGCACTGGGGACATTTGTTCAGATGCGGAGCATGCCAGCGGTTTGCCGCTTTACGCGTGCGTAACCGCATCTTGGATGTTTTGCGTTTTGGAACTCCCATGGGTGCGCGTTACCAAAGCACCCATTTTTTGAAAAACAAGTCGCGCAGGTGATTCGTTAAAAGTTGAAATGGCAAATAGAGTGATGTTGTAACTCTTTTAAGTGTTTAACTTTTTAAGTTGAGTTTATCCAGCGCACTCCAATCCAATTTCCGCTTTGTATCTTGCTCAACGGTCCTCGATTGTTTCGGCTTGCAAACACTATTGCCATCGATGTCGCAACGTGGATGCGCCGGCAGGTTGAGCAAAAGATCCTCGCGAATAAACGGGTTGAGGTCGACCGTCTCGGGGCCTTGAAGTTCGGTGTGCACAGCGAATGCGGGCACTTGAATGTCATGCACAAAATTCTCCAGGCACGATACGCAACGCAGCTCCACTGGTTGTGACAGCGAGCCTCTTGCCCAAAGGGCTCCTCCAGCAACGCCCACGTCGATGTTGTAATGCAGCGGGCCCGCACAGCGAATTCCCTCTGCTTCAAGGTCGTGGATCGGGCAATCCTCGTCCCCGTCCAAATGCAGACCCTGCGCGGGAACTTGTTTGAGATGAATTTTCATTCGTCAAACCTTTCGAACATTCTCAGCTAAATTTCCTCCTCAGTGCCTTGGCAACACAAGCCGGAACAAAACCGGAGACATCGCCGCCGAGGCGCGCGATTTCCTTAACAATGCGAGAACTTAGATAAGTGTATTCCTCCTTCGGCATGAGGAAAATTGTTTCCACCGTAGCATCCAATTTCCGGTTCATCAGCGCCATTTGAAATTCAAATTCAAAGTCGGAAATCGCGCGCAAGCCGCGGATCACTGCTCCGGCTTCTTCTTTTCTGGCGAACTCGACAAGTAATCCTTCGAACTCAGCGATTCGCACGTTGTCGATTTTACCCGCTGTTTCGCGCAGTAAATCGAGACGATCCTTCAGCGAGAAAAGAGGCTGCTTCTCGTCGTTATGCGCCACAGCCACGACCACTTCGTCGAACAATTTTTGAGCACGCTCGATTACGTCGAGGTGACCGTTCGTGACCGGATCAAAACTGCCCGGATAAATCGCACATCGCATATGGAAGAAACGGTGGCGCAGGAAATGGAAAATGGAAAGTGAATCACGAACCACCGAATGACGAATGGGGATAAGGTAAAAGTGTCCAAAGTTAAACGGTTAAAAGTGTGCGGGCTCGATGTTTTAAGTTTTGACTGTTTTAACCTGCTTCACATTCGTTCTTGGTAGTTCTTCTGCGAGTTGCCTAATGGCAGTGAAACACGAGATTGCTCTTCACTCTGATGAACGATTCGTCGCCATATAGAAAAATCGCCGTGGCGAGCACATTTTCCCCGCGGTTCAAGCAGGTGCTCGCGGAGGCAAAGCGCATTCGGGAACGCTTTTCTGCTGATCTTCATCTGATTTACGTGGGCGAAGGAGATGAGGAAACGATAAAGAAGTTTAGAGACGCGCTCGCGCAACTGCAGCTTCCGCCCGACTCGTCGATTCATTATGAAAAAGGAAGCCCTGCAGAAGCTATTCTGGGCGCGCTGGCTCGTGAAAAAATCGACATGATTGTCGCGGGTGCACTGGAGAAAGAGGCGGTATTGCACCCGTTTTTGGGCAATGTCGCTCGCCGCCTCGTGCGCGAAGCGCGCTGCGCAGTCATGCTTTTCACCAGACCGGTAATAAAACCGAGACCGCTCCGCCGGATTGTTTTCGTCGCCGATTATTCGGATCATGGGCTGCAGGCTCTGAAAAGGACGCTGCTGTTCGCTGCGGCGGAATCATGCGAGCGACTTTACGTTATTCGGATCATCACCACGTTCGATCAGGCGCGCGAATCGATTCGCGTGAGTGCCAAAGGACACGAAAAGCCCCGAGCGGAGGATGAGGAAGCCGCCGTGGAGGAATTCGTTTTGTCGGCCGGCGCGACCGACGTTCCGATCGAAGCACGCTGCATCCGTGGAAACACCGGATTGGCTGCCTCGGATTTTGTTCAATCCGTGAAAGCCGATTTGCTCGTGGTGCCGCTGCAGAAAAGTGCCGGAGCGATCCAATTACCGAGTAATATTGCCTGGGTCACTGACGTCATTCCGTGTAACCTCTGGGTGATTCGTTGAATTAAACTGCCGTGCTTGCGCGGGATTTGTAGAGGCGCCTGTATCAAAGGCCTTTCTATAAGATTCGGCGGTTGATACAACCGCCGCTACAACAACGCATGGAGCCTGAATTCCAACCGTACGGTTTGCCGCATCTCGCCGTTATTTTTCTCACGATTGTTCTCCCATTCGCGCTGGCCGCGATTGCGTGGCGCACAAGATCGTCCCGTGCCGAAAAAGTGATCGTCGGCGTTCTCTCTGCAGTCCTCGTGTTGAACTACGTCGTCTATTTGATTTTTATCCGCAGCCGCGGCACCACGACCTGGCAACAAATGCTGCCAATGCAACTGTGCGATTGGGGCATGGTGGTTGTCATCATAGCAATGTGCACCGGAAATCAACGCTGGTTCGAGGTTGCATATTTCTGGGGAATTGGCGGCACGTTGCAGGCTGTGCTCACGCCAAATCTGCGTTTTGGCTTTCCAGATTGGCGATTCATCAGCTTTTTTACCTCACATTGCGGGATCATCATCGGTGTGGTCTTCCTGATGTTAACTCGCCGATACCGGCCTTATCCCATGTCGATCGTGCGCGTGTTTCTCTGGTCGGAGTTTTATTTTGTGGTCACGTTCGTTACCGACAAACTGACAGGTTTTAATTACGGATTTTTGCTGCACAAACCGGAAGCATTTTCGATTTTGAGTTTTCTTTCCGATTCGCACCCGCTTTACCTACTGCAAATGCACGGACTGGCCTTGTCGTTCTTTCTCGGGCTGTATGCGCCATTTGCCATTTACGATCTTGTGAGGCGCAACTGTCCGACAACTGAATAAAAAGACGGTCATTCCAAGCGCAGCGAGGAACCGCACAGTTGGTGATTGGTTACACTGGCTAATTTGCGTAATGTTTCGCCCGATTGTGAGGTCCCTCGCCGTCTTCGGTTCGGGATGACATGCTGTATAAAAACGATGAGCGAGAAAATGAAACCGTTGCGTGTTGGCAAAGTCATCATTGGCGGCAAACGACCGGTATTCATCCTCGGCCCGTGCGTGATCGAGTCGGAGAAGTTTGTCTGGCGGATGGCGACGAAGATCGCCGAAATCTGCGCCGCCGAAGACGTCGATTTCATTTTCAAGGCCTCTTATGACAAGGCGAATCGAACTTCGGTGCGCTCTTTTCGCGGAGTCGGAGTACGCGAAGGTTCCGAGATTCTTTCAGCCATTGGCCGGGACTTGAAAGTTCCCGTCACAACGGATGTTCATTTGCCCGCCGAAGCCGAAATTGCCGGCGAAAAGATCGATATGTTGCAAATCCCGGCGTTTCTTTGCCGCCAAACCGATCTCCTGCGCGCGGCCGCGGAAACAGGTCGCGCGATCAACGTGAAAAAAGGCCAGTTTCTTGCGCCGTGGGACGTCCGCAATATCGCCGAGAAATTGATTGCGTTCGGCAATGAAAAATTCTGTTTCACGGAGCGTGGTACTAGTTTCGGCTATAACAACCTCGTTGCTGATATGCGCTCACTGTATTGGCTGCGCGACGCCGGCTATCGCGTGATTTTTGATGCGACCCATTCGGTGCAGCGGCCAGGTGGGGCAGGGGACTCGACATCGGGCGACGGTGTTTTGGCGCCGGCGCTGGCTAGAGCGGCGATGGCCACCGGTTGCGATGGAATCTTTATGGAGGTGCACGAAAACCCGAACCGTGCGTTTTCGGACGGGCCAAATCAGATTCCCCTAAAGGATTTGCCGAAGCACCTGCGCGTGTTAAAGGCTATTCATGCTGCCGTCTCAGGTAGGGGCGATTGACCGCAATCGCCCGGGTAACAGGGATATAGTGTCGAGGGAGCGGGAGATTCTAGTGATCCGCTCTTACCTCCGCCGGGTCTTGTCGTTTTGGGTAACGTCGGTCTTGATGTGCGTTGTAATAGCGGCATCTCAAGTATCCGGTCAGTCAAAAGGTGGCAAAAAGAAAGCGGGCACGTCAGCGACAGTGGGCGGGTCTCCCGGGGATCAGAGCTTGACGAACATTCCGCTGCCAATTGGTCACGAAGCCAAAGGCCTTGTATTGCCAGATTTCGATGGTGACGGTCGTTTAAGGGGAAAATTCGAAGCTGGGACTGCTCACCGGATTGATCAGGAACACGTAGGTTTTCAACATCTTAAGATTACAACCTACACTCCGGAGAGTCAGACCGACCTGCAAATCGACATGCAAACATCGGTGCTGGATTTGAAGACTCGAATTCTAAGCTCGCAGGAGCGCACCACCATTCAACGGTCGGATTTCAACATCGCTGGAGATTCGGTGCAATTCGACACAAACTCGAAGACCGGACGATTGATCGGAAATGTAAAGATGGTCATCACCGACAAATCTCATCTGACCGCAAAACCCAACACGACCGAATGAGAAAATTACGGGTGTTGGTCCTGTTTATCGCATGCGCGATCGGGGCGCGGTCGGCTGGACAGATTGCCGCTGCGCCAGCAGGCTCGCCCGTGCCTGCCAAAAAGGCTGAGAAACCAGCGAAAGACAAAGCGAAAAACAAGGACAAAAAGAAAGAAGATAAACCATCCGGCACGAACTTATTTGGCTCGAGCGCTGCGGGGGTGCAATCCAATCAACCAACCACAACGGAAATCTATTCGGACGAGGCTTTTTTTGATTCAACCAAGAACATGGGCATCTTTACCGGCCGTGTGAAGGTAGTCGATCCGCGTTTCAATCTTCAATCTGAAAAATTGACAGTGTTCATTACAAAGGGACAAAACCAGAGCCTGGAGAAAGCCATCGCAGAAGGGAATGTTGGACTTGTGCGCGACCGCCCCGATCCGAAAGGCGGCCCCCCGACTCACGCCGTTGGCCGTTCCGATAAAGCCATCTATACGGCTGCCACCGGCGATGTTGAATTGATGGGAACACCACGGGTGCAAGAGGGACCAAACCTGCATGTGGCAACCAGCCCTGATACTGTTATGGTCATTAATCAGAGCAGTCAGCTAAGGACGCACGGACCCAGTCGCACCCAAATTGTCCAGCAGCCAGACGAAGAAAAAAAGGCAAAAGCAAATCCCTCCCAAACTCCCGCCGTCCAGGCGTCGCCCGCTCCGCCTCTGCCAAAACCATGATTAGCCAAGCTGCGCCTGTTTCGACTTCGAAAGCTCCGTCGCCGGCCACAACGAAGGCGGAAACCGTTCTTAGTACCGATCAACTGGTTAAGATTTACGGAGGCCGAGCGGTCGTGGACGGAATCAACATGCATGTGGAAGCCAGCGAAATTGTGGGATTACTCGGACCGAATGGAGCAGGTAAGACGACGAGTTTTTACATGATTGTTGGCCTGATCAGGCCAAACAGCGGTCGGGTGATTTTTTCCGACACCGACGTCACTGACTATCCGATGTACAAGCGCGCGCGGCTTGGCATGGGTTATTTACCGCAGGAAGAATCGATCTTCCGAAAGATGACAGTCGAACAGAACATCCTCGCCATTTTGGAAACGCTTCCGCTAAGCAAAGCCGAACGGCGAAACCGTTGCGATCAACTCCTGCACCAGTTTGGCATTGAGCGGATCGCTAAAAATACTGCGCTCACCTTGAGTGGTGGTGAAAAACGGCGATTAACGATCGCGCGCTCGCTGGTCACGCAGCCAAAACTGTTGATGCTCGACGAGCCGTTCAGCGGCGTGGATCCCATCGCCGTGTACGATGTGCAGCAAATTATCGTAAATTTGCGCAAATCGGGTCTTGCGATCATGATCACCGATCACAATGTGCGCGAGACTCTTTCCATCGTCGACCGGGCGTATTTGATTTTCGATGGCCGTGTCGAGAGCGAAGGCACAAAGGATTTTCTCATCAATGACCCGATCAGCCGTCAGCTTTACCTCGGCGAGCGCTTCAAGATGTGACCTATGTCATTCTGATCGAAGTGGATGATCTCTACCAACGGTCAGTTGACCCCGAAATGAACGATCAGTAGAGTCCGAGGCAGGCAATGGAGTTTGCCATCCCAGCTGAAGGCTGGGAAAAACCGCGCGAGCTAATGACTCCTTCCAAAAGGAAAGGAGTTTTTTTATGCTCGAAAACATTTGGTTTATTGCTGCCGTCTGGATGGGGCTAGCTCTGATCGGTAGCTTGATCTCGATCCGGACCGGAATTTCAGTCGCATTAGTTGAAATCCTGGTCGGCGTGATTGCCGGCAATTTCGCTGTCGGATTGGAGGGCGGCACGCTGCATATCGGCATTGCCGGTGCCGGTACAAACGGTGGCCAACTTCATCACGTGCTACAATCGACGGAGTGGACCAACTTCCTGGCTTTGCTCGGCAGTGGGGTGCTCACGTTTCTCGCTGGAGCGGAAATCGATCCCATTTCGCTGAAGGCTAATTGGCGCGCGAGCGTGCTTATCGGCGTTCTTTCGTTTGCCATTCCATTTGCTGTCGTATGGCTCTTTGCTCAATTCGTTTTTGGCTGGCCTCTGCACCAGGCGCAAATTGCTGGTATTGCGCTCTCCACGACCTCCGTCGCGGTCGTTTACGCGGTGATGATTGAGGGAGGATTCAGTGACACTGCCATGGGCAAGATGATCCTGGCGGCGTGCTTCATTACCGATTTCGGAACGGTCCTGGCGCTTGGCACTCTATTCGCCAACTATAACCTCTGGCTGCTGCTGTTTATCATCGTTACGTTGATCGTTCTGTGGTTCATGCCGCGCTGGACCCAAGCGATCATCACACGCCTGGGTGCAACCCAAGTGAGCGAACCCGAGGTAAAATTCATCTTCTTTGTCCTTTTCCTTCTCGGTGGCCTCGCTACGGCGGCTAAAAGTGAAGCCGTTCTACCAGCCTATCTCCTTGGTCTTGTGGTCGCAGGCGTATTTCTTCGAGACAAGACACTAGTTCGTCGCATGCGTAGTATCGCGTTTGCAGTCTTCACACCGTTCTATTTTATCAAAGCTGGCTTGTACGTGTCGCTGCCGGCTCTGTGGACTTCGCTCCTGGTGATCAGTGTCTTCTTGGCCCTGAAGATGGTGACCAAAATCGTCGGCGTCTTTCCGCTCGCTCGATTGCACTACATGAAGGTCAAGGAAGCCAGCTACACCACGCTGCTTATGGCCACGGGTCTAACCTTTGGAACGATTTCCTCATTGTATGGCCTGCAAAACGGGATCATCGACCAGAATCAGTACACAATTCTTGTCAGTGTCGTCATCTTAAGCGCATTTGTGCCGACGCTGATCGCGCAGAAATTTTTCCAGCCGACCGTCGAGATGATGCACGCGTGGGGACATCTCTATCGCAAGCGCATGCGGGTGTTAACCGTCGAGGACGTTGGGGAAAATGGCGATGCCAAAAATGAGTGATGACACTAAATCCCACAATTTTTGGGGAACATCATCAGCGGCATGTGCGCACAACGTTTCAGGTGCATCGACAAACTGCTCTCTGAAGCTGAGTACACAATGACCGATGCCGGTTCGCCCTCGCCTTTCCGAAGACATTCTGACGATACAACGCCGATCCAACGCAAGGTAACGCATGATTACATCGTACGGATTCGCGAAGCGATGCGGCGCGTGATGGAGGAGCTCAACATTCCGCCGCCCGAGCCACACTCGGGCGCGGTCTGGGCCGCAGCGATCAATCTGATGTACTGCTCGATTTCCCTGAGCGAGCTCACACCGGAGCGAATGTGCGCCTACGGATCTCTTTCTCCCGAGGCTGCCGATCGATTGGATGGAATTCGCGCGGAGCTGGATGGACTGGTGGCCAAGCTGCGAACTTATTTGGGCAAGGAGTCGGTGGCGATTTGCAACAGCGGCTTCAGCAATTAGGCAAAACCGGCAACGAGATTCGATTGCTCAGCGAAATCGAGAGGATTATCACCGCACACGGTCTTGTAGAATTTCGCGGCACACTCAGCATGCTGTTGGATCGAATGGAAAGTGCGGCATTCGAGGTCGGCGTTTTCGGTAGAGTTAGCTCCGGGAAATCGTCATTGCTGAATTATATTTTAGAAACGGACGTGCTACCGATTGGTGTCACGCCGGTGACGGCGATCCCCACGCGCATTAGCCACGGACCGATTGCGGAAGCGGGGATCGAATTTGCCGAAGCGCAGCCGCAAATCATTGCACTGTCGGAATTGCCTGAATTTGCGACGGAACAGAAGAATCCCGGGAACAAAAAGCATGTGACCCGGATCTTCGTTAAACTGCCGTCGGATCGCCTCGCGGAAGGTGTCACTTTTGTTGATACACCTGGCCTCGGTTCACTCGCGGTTGCGGGCGCGGAGGAGACCATTGCGTATCTGCCGCGCTGCGATCTGGGGATTGTTTTGATCGACGCGAGCGCAGGCCTTACCCAGGACGATTCATCGTCGTGCAAGCGCTTTATCAAGCCGGCGCGAGCGCGATGGTCCTCATCAGCAAAGCAGATCTGTTTGGCGTTGCGGATCGAGAACAAATGATCGCATACGTAAAAGCGAACCTTCGCAGCGAGCTTCGCGTCGAAGCTTCCGTGTACGCCGTGAGCGTCTTCGGTGCGGATGCGGCGTTATGCGACGCCTGGTTTGAAAGCGAACTGCGGCCTTTCCTCGCCCAACATCATGAGCTCGCGATGACTTCGCAAAAGCGCAAGATTGGCGCTTTGCGTGAAGCTGTCATAGGCGCGTTGCAGCATAGATTGCAAGTCGGGTCGAAAGCAGTTTCTGAGACAAGTGCCACGCTGCCGAAGAAAGCCACAGAGGCACTCCGTAATGGCGACAGAATTTTAGAGCGCGCACAAGGTGAATCTTTTTTTCTCACAAGAAAAATTGCGAAGATGCACCGGGCGATCATCGATATTGCCGCAGAACGAGTTGCGGCAGCTCTGGCAGAGTCAGAGGAAGTGGATGCCGCGTCAATGTTTTCCGAGACACTGACGAGTCTTATTGCCAAACCTGTAGCTGCCACTCTCCGTTCAATTGAACAAACGCGCGGTGCTTTAGCCGAGGCGATGCAGGTCGCTGCATCAGCTTCTGAACAGGGGCCCCCCGGACGAGTTGCCTAAACCGGCTGGGATGCCAGTGATGGATGTAAACGAGATTTCCCAAAAAATTACGGTCGAAAAACCGCGCGTGCTTTCGTTGCTGGGCAAGGGAATGCTGGCATCGCACGTGCAGCGAAAGCTGGAGACCGAATACGATCGCGCATTGCTAGCGTTCTTGAGCCTTTTCGCAAATCGCTTGCGTCGTTGGATGGAGCAAAGCATCAACGCGCTACGCAACGCTTTCACTGAATTCGCTGACATGCACCGCGCGCATTTTGAGGTTGCGCCTGCTCCTGGTCTGTCAGATATATCGGCCCTCCAGAACGACCTTCGAGTTTTGGGTGAATGGGACGGGGTTGAGGACGTCTCTGCAATCAGCAGCAGGTAAATCCCTGATCGGCGGCAGACATCGCAGGCAAATAAATCAGATTCTCTCCGAGAATTGGCAATCGCGCGTCATTCACGCTAGAAGTTAATTCTCATGGCGGAACAAGGCGGGACCCAGACGATCACATCTCCAAGCGATCGACAGAAAAGCGTCCCGGTTGTTACGGTCGAGAGCTTTTACAACTCGCACGCTGAAAAGCTGCAGATGAAACTAGAGGGACCGCGGGTGGGGTTTCATCACAAAATTCGCGAGCCCACCATCAATCGGCCCGGCCTTGCCCTTTCGGGCTTCTATACTTATTTCGCCGAGAAACGCGTGCAGGTGCTGGGTGCGGCCGAGAATTCCTATCTCAAAAGTTTGTCTTCGACGTTGCGCGTAAAACGATTTCGAAAATTATGCGAGCGCAAAATCCCGTGTCTGGTCATGTCGCGGGGGTTTCATCTTGCTCCGGAGTTGCTGGGTGTGACGGCGGAGGCAAAAATCGCAGTGTTTCGCACTCCAATGATTACCATGAAGTTTATTAACGCGGCGACAATCGCTCTAGAGATGGATTTTTCCCCCACGGTAACCGAGTTCGGCAGCATGGTGGACATCCTGGGTGTGGGCGTTTTGATTCGCGGCGCGAGTGGAATCGGCAAGAGCGAATGCGTCTTGGGTCTGATCGAGCGCGGCTACAGTCTCGTGGCCGACGACGTGACCCGAATCACTTCGCTCGAAGGGCGCGAGCTCATGGCGACAGCGCCCGAATTGACTCGCAATCACATGGAAGTGCGCGGTATTGGCATTATCGATGTGGCGAAGGTTTTCGGCATCGGCAGCATTCGAATCGAGAAACGCCTCGACCTCGTGGTCACGCTGAAGGACTGGCAGGACATGGAAGAGGTCGATCGAATTGGGCTGGATCGGGAATTTTATGAAATTCTCGGGCTTCCCGTGCCGCATGTGACCATTCCGGTAAGGCCCGGCCGCGATATGGCACGCCTCATTGAGGTGGCGGCGATGGATGAAAAATTGAAGGGCCTTGGCCAAAACAGTGCAGTCGATTTTAACGCTAGGCTGCTCGGTTTGATGGAGCAGAAGGGAGCGGTCTAATGGGCTTGCTGTATAGAAAAACCGGCCGCTCAGCGGCTGCCCAAAACGTCGAAAAAGACATTCCGATTACCAATCGGCTGGGGCTTCACGCGCGGCCTGCGGCCATGTTTGTGCGGATTGCGAGTCGTCATCGCTCAGAAATCTGGGTTTCCAAGGAAGCGGAAGAAGTAAATGGAAAGAGTATCATGGGTTTGATGATGCTGGCCGCTGGCCAGGGCTCGAAGCTGCATATCCGCTGCGAAGGCCCCGACGCCGACAAGGCGATGGAAGAATTGGAGGCATTGATCAAGGCGGGTTTTCACGAGGAGTAACCTAAGGTCGGCGCGCTGCGACGAGCGCCGACAGTTCTCGTGACGGGGCTGCCTTCTTAACGTGCACGAAGAGGCTCTCGCATTGTTTGACATCTGCTTTACTCTGGCAGGTGCATGAGCGGCGGTGCGCGTCAGGAAATCCGGTTTGAAGGAGCAGGCGTTTCGCCGGGAATGGCCTGCGCCAAGGTCCATGTCGTGCGCGATGACTTGGATGACGTTGCGCGTTACCGCATCGCGCCTTCACAGGTTCCGGACGAGATCGGGCGGTTCGAGACCGCGCTTATTCAAACGCGCATGCAGATTCTGGAGATGCAGCAGCGCATTGCGGAATCCATTGGAACAAAGGATGCCGCCATTTTCGATGCGCATCTGCTCGTCGTCGAGGACCGCACGTTGATCGACGAAGTGCTGCGGAAGCTGGAAAACGATCTCTGCAATGTCGAGTGGGTCTTCCAGGAAGTCGCCACACGTTACGCCGAGACCCTGAATAAGATTGACGATCCCTACTTGCGAGAGCGTGCTCTGGACATTCAGGACGTGACAAAGCGCGTGATTCGCAATTTGCAGGGCAAAGCTCCGAAGACGTTTCTTGCCCTGAGGGAGCCGCATATTCTCGTTGCGCACAATCTTACTCCTTCGGATACCGCAAGCATTAACCGCGCAAACGTGCTCGGGGTCGCGACCGATCTGGGTAGCCGCACATCGCACGCGGCAATTCTGGCGCGGTCTCTCAACATCCCGGCGGTCGTAGGATTGCACGATATCACCGCAAAGCTCGAGACCGGCCAACACGTGCTCGTCGATGGGAGTGATGGCCTCCTGATTGTCGATCCGGCACCAGAAACGATCGCACATTACGCAGACCTTGAATCAAAGAGGGCCAGAGTTGTGGCACAACTCAAAGAACTGCGCACGACAAGATCGACCACGCGCGATGGTCGTCACATTGTGCTCTCCGCAAATATTGAACTCCAGGAAGACGTCGAGGCCGTCGCAGCCAATGGCGCGGAGGGCATCGGACTTTATCGCACCGAATTTCTTTATTTGAATCGCACTACCCTGCCCACAGAGGACGAACAATTCGAAACCTATCGAGAAGTAGCAGAGCGCGTCCGGCCTGATCCGCTAATTATCCGAACATTCGATCTAGGCGGCGACAAGCTGGCTCCTGGTACGGTGGATATCACTGATGAGTTAAATCCTTTCCTTGGCTGGCGCGCCATTCGTCTTTGCCTCGAGCATATAGACATCTTTAAGACGCAGTTGCGCGCTATTCTTCGTGCCAGCGCTGTCGGGAACATAAAAATCATGTTTCCCATGATCTCGGGTCTGGAGGAATTGCGCGGTGCCAAGGCCGTGCTTGCTGAGTGCCATGAAGAGTTGCGCCGGTCGGGCATTCCCTTGGGCGAAGAGATCGAGGTTGGCGCGATGATTGAAATCCCAAGCGCAGCCCTCTGCGCCAATGTCCTCGCATCCGAGGTCGATTTCTTCAGCATCGGAACCAACGATCTGATCCAGTATACGCTCGCAGTCGATAGGGTGAACGAAAAGATCGCGCACCTTTATGAACCCACGCATCCGGCAATATTGCGTTTGTTAAGAATCATCACCGAGGCGGCGCGCGCCCATCACATCTGGGTGGGTGTTTGCGGAGAAATGGCCGGAGATGTCGCGCTTGTCCCGCTTTTGCTGGGTCTTGGCGTGGACGAGCTGAGCGCGAGCGCGACGCTGGTTCCGCGAGTCAAACGCGCGGTGCAAAGTCTGGCTATCCCCGAATGCCGCGACTTGGTCGCGGAAACGCTCAAGCTCAATACGTCCTCGGAGATTCTGGCGCGCTGTCTGGAATTAGCGGACAAGCGTTACGGCGATTTGCTGGGCTGAATGCCAAGTGAACGTTAAACGGTTAAAAGAGTTACAAAGTTAAAAAGGGAATGGCGTCCAACGAAGGGAATGAGGAACCCGTTAATTTTTCAACCTTTTAACTCTTTAACTTTTACTCTTCCGCCTCGGGATCCGGCTTTAGCCCTTCTTCTTCCATCTTGCGCAAGACGTCGCTCATATCGTCCACTTCGTCCCAGACGTCCTGACTCACATAGATCGGGGCCTTTTGCTGAGTGGCCATCGCGATGCAATCGCTCGGGCGCCCGTCGAGCTCGATGATCTTTTTCTGATGTAATTCATTTTGGACGCGAATGATGACTCGCGCGTAGTAGGTGGCGTTTTTCAAGTCATTGATAATGACTCGCTCGACCTTTGCTCCGAGAGCAGTCAATAAATGCGCCATTAGATCGTGAGTGAGCGGGCGCTCCTTGGTAATCTGGCGCATGAACATCGTGATCGCGCTTCCCACGGTTTGATCGACATAAATGATGAACACCTTGTCGTTATTGCCGAGGAACACGGCACAGCCGCCGCTTGTCGGCAAAACCGCGCGCACCTGCACTTCGATCACCGTTTTGTTCACGAGCGAACGTTATCCGCAGAGAAACGAAAAACAAGCGACGCGCATCGCATCGGTCGCATTCGTTTCATGCGACACATGGGAACATATGAGCCGCATGAGATTTTTGAACCTACTCGCTTGCATGTTGGGCGCGCTGAATCATTGTGCGTTTTGCGGCATTCATCCCCCGCGCGCCTTGGCTAAATGAAAAACGAATGGGACGTTGATGCAGCGATCGCGGCTTATAATGTCGACGGTTGGGGCGGAGGATATTTTACTGTCAACGCAACCGGCAACGTCGTCGCGCAGCCTCTGCAGCAAAACGGTGGCACCATCGACATTCTGGAAGTCGTAAATGAAGCGCGCAATCGCGGTTTAAGCTTCCCGCTCGTCATCCGCTTTCAGGATCTGCTCCGCCATCGGGTCGAAACGGTTAACCGCGCATTCCAAAACGCGATTACGGAGTTTGGCTACAAAAATGCATATCGCGGCGTTTTTCCGATCAAGGTCAACCAGTTGCGCGAAGTTATCGAAGAAATTGTCGATGCCGGTCAGCAGTTTCACTTCGGTCTCGAAGCCGGAAGCAAGCCGGAATTGGTCGCTGCGCTGGCGATGCACCAGGACCCCGAAAGTCTCATCATTTGCAATGGCTATAAAGACGCGGCGTTCGTCCGCATCGCGCTGCTTGGTTGCAAGCTCGGCAAGAAGGTGGTCATCGTTGCCGAAAAGCTCGAAGAGCTTGAGCAAACGATCCGCGCAGCAAAGGAAGTCGGCGTGGAACCGCACATCGGCATTCGCGTCCGCCTTTACAGCAAAGGCGCGGGCAAATGGGCGCCGAGCGGGGGCGAGAACGCGAAGTTCGGCCTCGATACCACAAGTCTCATCGCCGCGAGCGAAATGCTGAAGGCCGCAGGCCTGGCGCATTGCCTCAAACTCGTTCACTTCCACGTTGGCTCGCAGGTGCCGGACATTTCAATCATCAAGCGCGCGGTCCGCGAAGCGGCTCGTTATTACGCAAAAATTGCGAAACTTGGGCATGAACTCGGATATCTGGATGTCGGCGGCGGCCTTGGCGTCGATTACGACGGTTCGCGCAGCGACTTCGATAGCTCGGCAAATTATTCGCTCCAGGAATACGCCAACGACGTCGTGTGGAATATCATGGATGTTTGTGATTCGGAAGGTGTCCCGCATCCGGCGATAGTGAGTGAAGGCGGTCGCGCGATCGTAGCGCATCATTCCGTGCTGGTGATGGAAGCGTTCAGTTCCATCGAGAAAACGGCGCCGAAGTTGCGCGTTACCGCGAGCGAGAAAGATCACAAGCTGGTGGGCGATATCCTCGATGTGAAACAACGGCTTAAGCGCGGCAATCGCATTGAGAGCCTGCACGACATCCGGCAGATCAAAGAGGAAGCGCAACAGACATTCGAATTTGGTCTGCTCGATCTCGAATCAAAAGCAAAGATCGACACCATCTACTGGCAGCTGGCACAGCAGATCGTGAACATGCATCGGGGCTTGCGTTTCATTCCCGAAGAAGTCAAGCAGCTCGAAACGACCTTGGGCGACCAGTACATCTGCAATTTCTCGGTTTTCCAATCCCTGCTCGATCACTGGGCGCTTGGCCAATTGTTTCCGATCATGCCGATCCATCGGCTTAACACGCCGCCCGATCGTCACGGAATGATCGTCGACATCACGTGCGATTCCGACGGCAAGGTCTCGAAGTTCACCGATTTACAGGATGTGCGTGATACCATTCCGCTGCATCGCATTGTGCCGGGCGAGATGTATTACCTCGGCGTCTTCATGGTCGGCGCGTATCAGGACATCATGGGCGACCTGCACAATTTGTTTGGCCGAGTAACCGAGGTGCACATTTTTCTCGATCCCGATGAGGAGTCCGGCTGGTACATCGAAGAAGTGATCGGTGGCAGCACGATCGGCGAAGTTCTTGCCATGGTGCAGTGGGACAAAGTCGAGTTGATGCGGCTGCTTAAGACACAGGTTGACGACGCCATCAAAACCGATCGCCTTAAGCCTAACGATGCCATGAGACTGTTGGACGATTACGAGCGTCTTTTACAGGAATACACCTATCTCTCGCTCAACGGCGTCAAACTGCAGCCGCAATCGGGTAGTTGGCTGCCGCTGAGTTGATCTCGAGCTGGCGACCTCCGCCAGGTACTCCGCCTCACTTGTCATTCCGCGCGAAATAGGAATGGAGCGAGTAGGCTACGAGCGACATGGACGGTTGCGCCGCGAGGGTAGCGGCGAGAGAGTCGGGAGAGGAACGAGTCAATCTCTGGATGTAAAATGACACAGCCTTCTCCAACTCCGATTAAAGACGCTTTGCAAAGGACTGCGCCAATCGATTCGATTGAAGTGCAGGGCTGGGTGCGGACGCGACGCGATTCCAAAGATTTCTCATTCATCGAACTGAACGACGGTTCCACCCTGCGCAATCTTCAGATTATCGCGAAGAATACGTTGCCGAATTACCCCACGGTTCAACGGCTCACAACGGGAGCATCTGTCACCGTCGGTGGCGCGCTGGTCGCGTCGCAGGGTAAAGGACAAAAATGGGAGCTGGTTGCGAACAAAATCGAGATCGTGGGAACTACCGACGATTCCTACCCGCTCCAAAAGAAGGGGCATACGCCTGAATTTCTGCGCGAAATCGCTCACCTTCGTCCTCGCTCAAACCTCTTCAGCAGCGTCTTTCGCGTGCGGAGCAGACTCGCGTTTGCAGTTCACCAGTTTTTTCAGGAGCGCGGTTTTATTTATGTTCATACGCCGATCATCACCGGCAGTGATTGCGAGGGAGCCGGAGAATTATTTCGCGTTACGACTCTCGACGCGGAGAAGATGCCGCACACCGCGAACGGTGAGATCGATTATTCAAAAGACTTTTTCGCTCGGCCGACTTACCTGACCGTGAGCGGACAGCTCGAAGCGGAGGCATTCGCGCTGGCTCTATCCAAAGTGTACACCTTTGGACCCACTTTTCGCGCTGAGAACTCCAACACGTCCAGGCACGCAAGCGAGTTCTGGATGATTGAGCCGGAGATGGCGTTTTGCGATCTGAAGGGCAACATGAACCTCGCGGAGGAGTTTGTTAAGTATCTAGTTGCAGATGCGCGCGAACATTGCCCCGATGAGATGGAACTTTTCGGCAAGTTCGTGGACAAAGAGTTGCTTGCGCGACTTGATTTCGTCATGGACCGCCCATTTCAGCGGATCACCTATGTTGAAGCTGTAGAGCTACTGAAAAAGAGCGGAGAGAAATTCGAGTTCCCGATTGATTACGGATTAAATCTGCAATCGGAACATGAGCGCTGGCTTACCGAGAAACACTTTCAGTGTCCAGTCACGGTCTTCAATTATCCAAAGGAAATCAAACCGTTCTATATGCGTTTGAACGACGACGGAAAGACAGTAACCGCTATGGATTTGCTCGTGCCGGGAATTGGCGAAATCGTCGGCGGCAGCCAGCGTGAAGAGCGGCTCGATGTACTGGAGGAAAACATGCGCCGGCACAACATGGATCCCGCCGACTACAAATGGTATCTCGACCTTCGACGTTACGGCACCGTACCGCACTCTGGTTTCGGCCTGGGCTTCGAGCGAATGCTGATGTTCGTTACGGGCGTCCCGAACATTCGCGACGTGATTCCATTCGCGCGCACGCCCGGGAGTGCCGAATTCTGATTGGCGACTTATGTTTTGATCGTCGCAGCTGGCTGCAGAATGATCAGCGCCGAAGGTTTTACGGTGATTTTGATTTCGCTGGGGAAGGGACCGATCGATGGGCGGTCGAACACAACTGGGTCTCAGTTACTCAATTGCGCCTCGATCTGACCGATGAAAAAGAGCTCGGCCGTGCACTGGCCCTTCATCACACACCACCAATCGATACTGACACGTCTGGCACGCTACAAAGGAACAAGACTTCCAGGCGCGGCGCGAACAAAAAAGCGCGGCACGAAAAGAGTGAACGGTGATGAAGTCATTGAAAGCTTTAACGGAACACAGATCAGTGGTGCGTTTCCCTTATCCTCGTAAACTCGAGTTTGGAGCCGCCGGGCTCTTGCAGTGTCATCCGGTCGCCGGAAATTTTCATCTGGTAAACTGTCGTTGCGAATGGCGTCTCGATTTTGATTCGGTCCTGGTCACCGAATTTGTAACGGCCCCGCACGTCCCCGACTAAGACGACGCCATTTGTCGAAAATTCCCAAAGGATTGCATTTGATCCTCCCATCATGCGCCATTTGCCGACGATGGTGGAATTTCCGCAGCCAACCATGGCGAACATTAAAACAATTGCAGCAATTATTCGTAATCCCGGCTTCGATTGAGAAAAACCAAATGACACGTCTGCCGATTTGTACTCATTTCGAGTTCGTCCTGTCGAGCTTGGAGTGAATTGCATAGCTGCGGAGCCACTGTAGCCACGGCCCTGTGGGCGGTCCCCTTACTGTGAGAAGCAGGCTACATAAACCGGCCACAGGCCGGTGGCTACAACATCAAGATAGCTTTCCGGTATTATTTATGGATCGCTTGTTTTCGGGTGAGCACGTATGTGTAGAAGAGGTGCTTGCCGCGCTTTGTGGCCACTTCACCGTCCACGCCACCTGGATAAAGGTTATGGGCCAGTTCCCGATATTGTTCATTTCCCGGAAAGAAGAGGAACGCCAGCCCCTTGGTCCCGGCGGTTATGGAAGGCAGCTGCGCCTCAGGATTAGTTAGCATGCTCCACTCCTGGCCGGCACCAGGTATCGCGTGGTTATGGGATCGTACGGCGGCAGGCGATGGGCGACGGTGAACACGTGATACCCAGGGCCGAGCGATGCCTGGTATCGGCTCTGGGCAGTCTGAATTTCATAGTTCTGCTGGGCCGACCTGTAGGCGTTGCTCTTCAGACTCGCAGGATCAGCGTAATAATGATGAAAGTAGAAATTCAGATTTAGCCAACCAAGTAATGATAAGCCAATCGCAAGCATTGCAGACATGATCCAACGCGGTCGGCCTGGCAATTCTTTAATGGACGCCATCCATGCACCTATTGGCACGGCTAGCGCAACGTAGAAAGCCGGGAAGGCCGGAGTCCAGTGGTTAATCAAAGGAGGAACGCTGTTGGGATAGGCGACGAGCGTGCCGCCTATGAGTAAGACACCGAGTCCCGAGGTGAGGATAAGAAATGCAGCTGGGTGACGCCAGTGCCATAGGAGTAACGCAACCCCTAACACGAGCAGAGCAGCTTCAGCAGGTAAGAGTAGTGGCGCATAAAATATGATGTCTTGGGAGCTATGAGTGCTTACGCCAAGCAGGTTCTCGCGGAGTACAGGCCAAACCGTCTTCCACATGCTGTGCAAATCCTTGAAGCTGGTTGGAATATGAGGAGACCATATCATCAAGCTCGCCCCTCGACCGAAATACAGATTGGGATTCCAGATAAAGTGGGACAGAAGAGGGCCAAACCCTATCACATAGCTACCAGCCAATAGCAGGAAACCACTCAGATATTGACCCGGCTGTCTCCAGTTAAAAGCCAATTTGTAACCAATGAACAGAATCAGGATAAATGGCAATAGCCGTGTGCCATAGTAGAAGTATTCGCTTAGTCCTGCTGAGAGGCCAGCTAGTGCCCAATCCAACGGCCGGCGTGACCGCAGTCCACGCAATAGAAAGAAGAAGCAGGCTGTCCAGAAGAACTGTGTTGTGATGTTATTAAGCGCGAGGCGACTGTAGTGGATATTAGAGGCGCTAAACGCCAGGATGGAGGTTCCCGCTATTGCGGCATATCTTCCCCATGTTCCGCGAATGAGCCCATATAACGGGAGAACCGTAGCAGCGCCGAACAAGGCAGCGGGAAGCCTTAGCATCGCAAGAGTGCTACCACCCACTTTGAGAAATCGTGATACGATCCAAAACCACAGCGCCGGTAGATCGATTCCGTGCCACACAGTGCTGAAGACTGACGGAATGGAACCGGTACCCGTAATATAAGATTGAGTGGCGATGGTGCCGGTCATTATCTCGTCCGGGTAAATATTGTCTGGGAACCCGGTCAGATCCCAAACTCGGGTAAGCAACGCAATGAGGGTCAGCGCGGCGAGTATCACGATCTCCCAATTCGTCCATGGCGTGAGATGCGGCTCGTTAGTACCATCTGGCGCTGACTGCGATCCCACGAATGCAGCGCACAGCAACAAACCTATGCTTGCTAACCACAGAACACCGGCAAGGCCAAACGTCTCGTTCGGAACGACGAGATAATGAAAGTTCGCCGCTAGCGCAAGTAGGAATGCACTCACGGCTCCGACTAAATAAAAGAAGTGGCTGCGATAAGCACTGAGTACCCCGGCGACAGGATCGCCCGGAAACGCCGGTATCCACTCTTGCTGTCCCCAGACGATCACGGCGAGCACTGCCGCGCAAATGAGAAGGAGCACCGCCCAAGGGTGAGCCGGCTCATTTCTTAACAGGAGCGTGCCAGCAAGCGAGGCAAAGAAAGTGATCAGGCCACACCAAAGATTTGAGCAAGATCTAACCCACATTATGTTGCCGATTGCTGCGAACGCCGCCGGTTGCGGTCCCTGCCTTGCTGACCGTCACAAGTGCCGACGCGTTTAAGAGACCTAGTCCTGTGAGCATTACACCGAACACCGCTACTCTCACTGCGCGCCTTGCTGCTAACACGTAGAGGCCGCCCGTTAGGACGAGCGCACCAGGCAGAAGCATGATGAAGAAGTAACGAGCTTGAGGCTGATAACCTACCTTTTGGTTGAATTGTATGTAGCCTGCAAGTAGCGTCAATCCGACCGCTAGGAAAACTAGCGAAGCCTGCCATTTCACCATATCGGATGGTCGTCTCCCCGTGGCCCATAGCGTCAGCACAACGATCCCAGCCAGGACACTTAGACTAATGAGAACTAAGGCAGCGGTATTGCACAAGTGGTAACACTCGTGAGACAGTGTAATATCGTTCCACCCAAAGCGGCCCCACAGACTTTCTAGGGTATAGCGCAAAAGATCACCCGCGGTCCGAGTGCGAGTGAAATCGGCCTTAATGAATTTTCCGGCGAAGAAGCGTAGCGCGGCGTCGCTGCCGGTGGGTTCACCATAGGTAAAGATGTTGCGCAGGAACCACCAACCGCAGACCACCACGGTGCCCAGTGTCGCTCCTGCCATCAGGTACAGGCTACGTTTCAGCCAGTTACCCAAGCCTAAGACGCTGGGATGCACTTGAAACATTCTAAAAAGGATTACCAAAGCTAATCCCGGTATTAGTCCGACCGCAGTCAGCTTGGAGAGAAGGGCCAACCCAAGCATAGCTCCCGCTCCGAACAACCACCGGTCGAACTCTTGATGGCGTAAGCCTCGAATCCAAATATAAAAAGCTGCTGTAGCGGTCATATTTACCGTGCTGTCGTTGCTCGCGTGCGCGCTATCGAAGCAGAGTGCGGGCAGGAGCGCCACAACCCCTGCCGAGGCTATGGCCCAGATGGGCGCTTGGGGGACGAGTTCTCTGGTCGTTAGCCAGCAGAAATAGACGGCTGCGGCTCCGAATAAGACTGCGAGCAACCGGCCAATGTACAGGACTATTTGCGGACGGGCCGGCACGGCCTGCGTAACCAACCCCGCGGTAAGATAATACAAAGGAGGCTGAAAAGATTCATAAGGAACAGGAAAGTACTGCTCGTTTACAGGAAGTTTTGGGAGGAGTTTTGCGATGTAGGCACGCGTTTCGGGGTCGCTTAATGGACCTAGTATTTCATGCCCACGATTGCCTGGGGCGTAGTGTATTTCTGGAAGAATGTATTGCTTACGCACCTGCATAATTGCCTGGAGGTGACCAGGCTCATCGGGAGCATCCATTGGCTGTATCACGGCCATCCATACGAGCCCAAGGCAGAAGTTGATCGCCGCCAGTATAAGTCCGGGCTGGCGGATAATTTGCCCAATCGTGTACTGACCTGAATTAGTCGTCATCGTTTACACCACGACTGTCGAAAGCAGTGGTCCCGTAAGCCTCGTATGTCGGCCCCAGCCAAATCGCATAACTGCGGAATTCTTTTTGCACGAGCCTGGCAACACGAGTTTAGGCTACCGACTCATCTGCGTAACATAAAGTCTTTGTTCGCTCGACGAGACGGCGTCGCTCTGCAAGACATGCGCCCTAAATCCGGCGCAGATTACTCGCTCGCGTCCTGGAGTGCGGCGGCGCTGCGCCGCTTTTGATCCTGCCGCAGACCTGAAGCTGTTCTCTTACGCGAACAGTTCCCGGAACCTATTTCTTCTTCGAGTCCTTCTTCGACTCGCGCTTAGGCTCGCTTGATTCCTTTTCTGCCTTCTTAGATTCGCCGGGGCGATATTCTTCCTGTTCGGCTGCGGCGAATGCTTTCTCCAGGCCGACCATGTCTTCGCCCGGACGGAGGATGTCGAGCGCTTCGGCTTCCTTGCGTAGTTGTTCCTCGGTGTAATTCGCAGCCTTGATCGACAGTCCAATGCGGCGCTCGACTTTGTCGACTTTTATGACGCGGGCTTCGACTTCCTGACCGACTTTGAGCACGTCTTTCACTTTCGCAACGTGATCTTCGCTCAATTGCGAGATGTGCACGAGGCCATCGATATCGTCCTGCAACTGCACAAACGCGCCAAAGCTGGCAAGCTTCGTTACCTTGCCTTTAACCAGGTCGCCGATCTTGTATTTCTCATCGATCGTTTTCCAGGGATCTTCGGTGAGTTGTTTGATCCCAAGGCTGATCCGTTGGTTTACCTTGTCGATGTCGATCACTACGGCTTCGACTTCGTCACCTTTCTTAAAGACTTCGCTGGGATGATTGATCTTGCGGGTCCAGCTCAAATCGGAAACGTGAATCATTCCGTCGATGCCCTCTTCCAATTCCACGAAGGCGCCGTAGGCGGTCATGTTGCGAATCTTGCCTTTCACCTGGCTGCCGATGGTGAATTTCTTCTCGATTTCATCCCACGGATTCTGCTCGAGCTGGCGAAGACCCAGTGAAATTTTCTGTTCTTCCTTGTTCACGCCGAGCACGACAGCTTCCACTTCCTGACCAACACTGAGGATGTCGGACGGGCGCATGATGCGCTTCGTCCACGAAAGCTCTGAAACATGGATTAGTCCTTCCACGCCCTCCTCGATCTCAACAAATGCACCGTAAGGAACAAGATTGGTGATCTTGCCTTTGATGCGCTGGCCTGCCGGGAAACGCTCCTCGATCTGGTCCCACGGATTCTTCTGAGTTTGTTTAAGTCCCAGCGACACGCGCTCCTTTTCCTTGTTGATGTCCAGCACGATGACTTCCAACTGTTGCCCGACCTTCAATAACTCGTTGGGATGCCCCAGCCGGCCCCAGGTCATGTCGGTGACGTGCAGCAAGCCATCCATGCCATCGAGATCGATGAATGCGCCGAAGTCAGTGATGTTTTTCACCGTGCCGGTTACGCGGTCACCCACATTCACGCCTTCCATGAATTTCAGGCGTTTTTCGCTTCGCTCCTTCTCGATTACCTCGCGCCGGCTGAGTACCACGTTTTTGCGATCGTCGTTGAGTTTAACGATTTTGAAATCGTACGTGTTGCCAACGAATTGCTGTAGATCTTTTGGGGGCACAACGTCGATTTGGGATGCCGGCAAAAATGCCTCAACCCCGATGTTCACCATCAGGCCGCCTTTCACTACCGATTTCACCTTGCCTTTGATAAGGCCGTCACCTTCGAACACACCGACGATCTTGTTCCAATTTTGGCGGTAGGCGGCTTTCTCCTTCGAGAGAACAACCATGCCTTCCTCGTTTTCCAGCCGCTCCAGAAGCACGTCCACCTCGTCGCCGACCTCGAGGGAATCAACATCATCAAATTCCGCCAACGGAATGACTCCCTCGGATTTGTATCCGACATCCACCAACACTTCGCGCGGCCGAATTTCCAAAATGCGTCCCTTGACGATGCTTCCCTCCCGGAAGTCCGGCATCGGCTTGGCCATTACATCCTGCATGTGAATCATAAAATTAAATGGGCCTCCTTCAGGCGCTGCAGCCCCGAAATTCTTCGGGGAAGATTTCCGCGAAACTGAGCCGCGGAAGCGGGACGCCATAGTAGGCGTTTTCCGCGCGCAGGTCAAATGACATGCGAGGGCTAACGCGGGCTGTCATCCTGAGCGAAGCGAAGGACCTTACCCACTCGCTGCTGCATCACGCAGCATGACTCTTGTGATCTCAGGCTTCGAATGTCGGGTTCCTCGCTCCGCTCGGAATGACCCCGCGTTGAACGCTGAGCGTTGGACGTTGAGCGTTGGGCGTTTCCCCTCTATCTTTCAACATCAATATGTCCCTGTTCCGCTTGTTGATCTTCGCCACGGTTCTCGCAACAACATCGCTCCGCGCCGAGTCTCCCGCCGAGCAAAAAATTCTCGAAGCAATCAAATCACCGGATCTCAGCGTCGTGCATCTTTGGGCGCCATGGTGCTCCAATTGCCAGGCGGAATTGAAGAGCGGCGGCTGGCTCAAAATGGCTAAAGAGAATCCACAAGTGAAATTCTATTTCGTGTCTATTTGGAACGATGGCGAGGACGGCCATGCGATCTTGCAGAAATTCCAAATTACAGACCAACCGAACGTCACGATCCTGGCTGACCCGGGGCCGCGCAAAGGGGACAACAAAATCAAGCAATTCGCCGGGATGCGGCTCTCGTGGATTCCTACGACTTGGATTTACAAAGGCGGCGATCTCCGCTACGCATTGAACTACGGCGAAGTCCGTTTCCCTGTGCTCCAGCAATTTCTTGAAGACAGCAAATCGGAATGGTCGCATAAAGGCGAACCGGCAATAGGCTCCCCCTAAGGATTTGCAATGCTCGAAATTCCAACTGTTCCTCACATCAATCCAAAACGTCCGCCGCAAATCCTGTCGCTGATTGGCGACACACCGTTGGTAGAAATCACGCAGCTCGACACCGGTCCATGTCAGCTTTTCCTCAAGCTTGAAAATCAAAATCCAGGCGGATCGATCAAGGATCGGATCGCGCTGTCGATGATCGAAGCTGCGGAAGACGAAGGGAAATTGCAGCCCGGCGGCACGGTTGTTGAGGCCACAGCAGGCAACACCGGTTTGGGCCTTGCGCTAGTTGCCGGCGCGAAAGGCTACCGTGTCTTGCTCGTAATTCCCGATAAAATGTCGCAGGAAAAAATCTCGCATGTGAAAGCGCTCGGCGCCGAAGTGCGAATTACCCGTTCGGACGTGACGCGCGGCCATCCTGAATATTACCAGGATGTGGCTGCGCGACTTGCCGAGGAAATCCCCGGCGCGTTCTACGTGAATCAATTCGGGAATCCTGCAAATCCTTTGGCACACGAGCGCACCACCGGACCGGAAATTTGGGAACAAATGCGGCACGATGTCGATGCGATTGTCGTAGGCGTCGGTTCTGGTGGGACGCTGACTGGTCTCGGGCGATTTTTTAACCGCGTTAAACCGCGGCGCGGCATCGAAATGGTTTTAGCCGACCCAAAGGGCTCCATACTTTCCGAGTATGTCAGGTCAGGCAACCTGCTCGAAGCGGGCAGTTGGGCGGTCGAAGGCATCGGCGAGGATTTTATTCCTGAGATCGCCGATATGTCGCTGGTAACCGAAGCGTTCGAGATTGATGACGCGGAAAGCTTTGCAACGGTGCGCGAGCTGTTGCGCAAGGAAGGAATTTTCGGCGGGTCTTCCACGGGCACACTCGTCGCTGGGGCGCTGCGTTATTGCCGTAAACAGACGAAACCGAAGCGGGTCGTCAGCTTCGTGGTCGATACCGGAAACAAATATCTTTCCAAGATGTTCGATGATTTCTGGATGGCGGAGCAGGGGTTCATTCATCGTCCGCCGCAGGGCGATTTGAGCGATCTGATCTCGCATCGTTACGAAGCCGGCGAAGTAATTTCCATTGGACCGACGGACACGTTGCTGACCGCGTTCAAACGGATGCGCGGCGCGGATGTCTCGCAGCTTCCCGTGGTCGATCAAGGCGGACGTGCGCTTGGGATTATCGATGAATCCGATGTGCTTGTGAAAGTGCACCGCGATCCGTCGCATTTTAATGATCCGGTCAAAAAAGCGATGACGTCTAAGCTCGAAACACTCTCGCCAAAAGCGACGATCAAGGATCTTCTCGATGTATTTGATCGCGGCCGCGTCGCCATCGTGATGGAAGATGACAAATTCCTCGGACTGGTCACGCGTTCCGATCTGCTCTCATACTTGCGGTTGCACATGCCGAAGCAGTGAATCTTCGCTCGTACGGCCTCGACTCTGATTTTTATCAGGGGCTAACCGCCTGATTCGCAGTTAGATTGCGTTGATATGAAAAAGCAACTCGAATTCGCCACGCGTGCGATTCACGCGGGGCAGGCGCCCGACCCTTCCACTGGCGCGGTGATGACGCCGATTTATGCAACATCGACATACGTGCAGGAAAGTCCGGGAAAGCACAAAGGCTACGATTACGCGCGCTCAATCAATCCCACCCGGCTGGCTTATGAAAAGTGCATCGCCGATTTGGAAAGCGGCACACGTGGATTCGCGTTTGCCTCCGGCCTCGCTGCAATGGCGACTGTGCTCGAGCTGGTCGAGAGCGGCTCGCATATCGTTGCAAGTGACGATCTTTACGGCGGCACATTCAGGTTGTTCGAGAAGGTGCGCCGTCGCTCGGCGAATCTTGATTTTACTTATGTTGATCTGACCGATGCGGAGGATTTTGCCCGCGCAATCACACCAAACACCCGCATGGTGTGGATCGAGACTCCAAGCAATCCGCTACTGAAGCTGATCGACCTCGAAGCAATCGCAAAGATCGCGCGGGAGCGCAAAATCATTTCAGTTTGCGACAACACATTTGCAACGCCGTGGATTCAACGCCCGATTGAGACAGGATTCGACATCGTGGTGCATTCTGCGACAAAGTATTTGAACGGTCATTCCGATTTGGTGGGCGGAGTAGTTGTAGTCGGCGACAACAAGGAGCTCGCCGATCAAATTGCATTCCTGCAAAACTCAGTCGGTGCAATCGCCGGCGCGTTCGACAGTTTTCTTGTGCTGCGCAGCTTGAAAACCTTGCCGCTCCGAATGGAGCGCCATTGCGCAAACGCTCTTGAGATTGCGCGCTGGTTGGAGGAACAGCGAGAGGTAAAATCCGTCCGTTACCCGGGACTAAAGTCCCATCCGCACCACGATCTGGCACGTCAGCAAATGCGCGGCTTTGGCGGAATTGTAACGATTATCTTGAAAGGCGATCTCGCGGACACCAGGCGCTTTCTGGAAAACACGCACCTTTTTTCGCTGGCGGAAAGTTTGGGCGGCGTGGAAAGCCTGATCAATCACCCGGCGCTCATGACGCATGCTTCGGTCCCAAAGGGACAGCGTGAAAAGCTGGGCGTTACCGATTCGCTGGTCAGGCTTTCGGTGGGCGTGGAAGATGTCCGCGATCTAATCGACGATTTGAAAAGCGCGCTCGAAGCGATTTAGCCACGCGGTCGCAGATGCGTGGTTTCAACCACGTCTTCATTGCACTCGTTTCGTCGGTGGATTTCGAAACAGGAGCGGTCCTCTCAGTCATGCGCATATTTTTCCGCTCCGAGAAAGTGAAGCGAAACATAAGGTTGCTGGCCCACGACCCAACTATCGTGCCCGGGACCGATGTAAAAGACGTCCCCAGGCTTCATCACGTAAGATCTTCCATCCTGCATGGCGCATGCAGCTTGCCCCGAGATCACCATGCCAATGTGCTCCACCTGACAGAGGGGAGTGCCAGCAACTGGTGCGACGTGCTGCGACCATTTCCAGCCGGGTTCATACGTCGCACGCCCGATCGTCATTCCGCCGATCTTAATGAGTTCAAACCGTCCTTTCTCAAAAGTGCGAACCTCATCCGGGCTCTCAAATCGTTTAATTAAGAAGTCGATATAATCAGGATGCATAGAGTTAACTTGGATCAAAAGATTACGACGCAGACATCTTTCTACAAAGTTCGCCCTCGAAATCTTGATTATTCGAATCCGGCAATGCGATGAGGACCGATCGCCGAGCCGTCCGTTACCGTCGCGGCGCGCCCGGCGGTCGCGCCCCAGCAGAGCATTTTAGAAACGCTCTACAATTTTTGCGCCTTGGTTTAACATCTTCCCACAATGGGCAACACTTTTGGCCAGCTCTTTCGCGTCACCACTTTTGGCGAATCGCACGGGGGCGGCGTGGGCGTGGTCATCGACGGTTGCCCGCCGAACATCGAACTGTCGGAGACGGAAATCCAATGGGAGCTGGATCGGCGCCGTCCCGGTCAAAGTAAGATCGCTACGCAGCGGAAAGAAGAAGATCAGTGCGAAATTCTCTCTGGCGTTTTTGAGGGCAAAACACTGGGTACTCCGATCGCGATTCTGGTGCGCAACAAAGATGCGCGACCGGAGGACTACGTAGAGATCGCAGCAGAAATTTCGGCCCTCACATGCCGACTTCACATATGAAGCCAAGTATGGAATACGAAACTGGCAGGGCGGTGGCCGCGCTTCGGCGCGCGAGACGATTGGTCGGGTCGCGGCCGGTGCAGTTGCAAAAAAAATATTGTCGGCGCTCTATGCGGAATTCGAGATCGTGGCCTACGTCACGCAAATTCACGAAGTCGTTGCGAAAATCAATCGTTCCGCGGTGAAAGCGAAAGACATCGAGAAGAACATCGTTCGTTGCCCGGATGCCATGGCGGCGAAAAAGATGATCTCCCTCATCGAGCAGGTCCGCGGCCAGGGCGATTCGATTGGCGGCGTCATTGAATGCGTCGGTACGCGGCGTTTTACCGGGACTCGGTGAACCGGTTTTTGACAAGCTCGATGCGGATCTGGCTAAAGCCATGCTGAGCATACCGGCAACCAAAGGATTCGAGGTAGGTTCGGGTTTTGCGGCGACGCGGATGCGGGGTACTCAGCACAACGATCCGTTTGAAATACGCGGTGGGAAAATTCGCGCGACAACCAACAATTCCGGCGGCGTGCAGGGCGGAATCAGTAATGGCGAAGAGATTTATTTTCGCGTCGCGTTTAAGCCGACAGCTACGATCGCCCACGAACAGAAGACGGTGACCAGTTCGCGCAAACAAACCCAGCTCGCTGCACGCGGACGCCATGATCCGTGCGTTCTTCCCCGAGCGGTGCCGATCGTGGAAGCGATGGCCGCGCTGGTGCTTTGCGATCATGCTTTGCGGCAGCGAGCAATTGATGGTTGACCACAGTGACTTCTGAAACCCAAGCGGTGGCCGGGTCGCCACTTTGGCAAGTGGTCTTCATTTCTTTTGGAGTCATTTTGATTTTATTCGAAGTCGTGCGGGGCTGGCGATTGGGTTTGATGCGTCAGATTACGCGGCTTTTCGCCTTTGGCGCCGCGTACGGGGCTGCGTTTCTTGGAGGCAGCTTGTGTGTTCCCATGGCGCGGTCCTTTTTCAAAATGCCTGACGCCGTTTTGTCGATCTTATGCGGCGCGATCACTTGCGCTGGTCGCCTATGCGCTCGTAAGCGGCATCGGAGCGATTTTGTTTAAGCGAACTACCCAACAAGAATCCAGACTGCTCTATCTTATTTACGGTTTTGCGGGTGCAACTCTTGGATTGTTTTTCGGCGTTTTTCTGCTTTGGCTGACCGTCGCGAGTGTGCGAGCGGTCGGCGCACTCGCTGAAGGGCAAGCTCGCAGCCGGTCGCGCGCGGCAGCGCATCGTGCACAAGACGCAACCTCGCATGCTCTCGATGTGCGCCGCCGTTTTCTTTCAGAATCAGACGACGGCGTGCCGGCGTTCGCGACATCACTGGCACGCCTGAAGAATTCGCTCGAACTAGGTCTGCTTGGAAGCGTGTTCAAGGACACCGACCCAATTTCGCAGAGAACATATGAAACGCTGGAGAAAGCGGCGAGCGTTCTTTCCAGCCCGGAACGTGCGCAGAAATTTCTAACGTTCCCGGGTGCCCGCGAATTGAGCGAACATCCAAAGATCGTTGCGTTGCGAAGCGATCCGGAAATCGTCGATCTGATCGCGGAGAGGCGCTTCGTCGATCTCCTTCAAAATCCTCGTGTCATCGATGCGGCAAATGATCCGGTCCTCGCGGAGCGCGTCAGGAAATTCGATATTCAGCGCGCCCTCGATTATGCACTGGAGCAGAATTCGTCAACCACTAAAGACTTGAAGCGTTGAAGCGTTGAAGCGGGAGCGTGGTCATCCTGAGCGAATGCGAAGGATCTCTCAAGTTACGCATGACGCGATGAGCACCAAGTCATTCGCGAGCCCGCCGTGTGTTTGTGAGGTGCCTGGCTTGGCTCGGAATGACGCGTGTTTTTAACGCTTTAACGCTCTAACGCTTCAACGAATATACAAAATCGCATGAAGTATCTCGCCACGATCGGTCTGGAAGTGCACGTCCAACTGAAGACGCGCTCGAAGATGTTTTGCGCTTCTCCCGTTGAGTTTGGAGCGGAACCGAACACGCATACTTGCCCGGTTTGCCTCGGTTTGCCCGGCGCATTGCCAGTGATGAATCATCAGGCGCTGCGCCTGACGGTGCTGACTGGACTCATGCTCGGATGCGACATCGCACCCATCTGCAAGTTCGATCGCAAAAACTATTTCTATCCGGATATGCCGAAGAACTATCAGATTTCGCAGTACGACATGCCGCTTTGCACTAATGGCGCCGTCCCGTTACACGATCTGGCTTACCCGAAGGACGCACAGAAAAATATCGCTACGCCCGATAAGGAAGTGCATCTGGTGCGTATTCATCTCGAGGAAGACGTGGCGAAAAGCTTCCATTTGGAGAACAGCACGGGAATCGACTTTAATCGTGCCGGCATACCGTTGATGGAGATCGTGACGCAACCGGAAATCAACTCGCCAGAGGAAGCGTTCGCGTTTCTCACGTCCCTCAAGCAAATCTTAATCTACGGAGCGGTAAGCGATGCCGATATGGAGAAGGGACAGCTCCGCTGTGACTGTAACGTTTCGGTGCGACCGGGGTCGCAGACAGAGCTTGGAGCGAAGATCGAGATCAAGAACCTGAATTCAATCAGCGGAGTGCGACGCGCCCTGGCGTACGAGATCGGACGTCAAGTCAGGGCACTGGAGAACGGCGAAACACTCGAGCAAGAGACACGTGGTTGGAACGACACAGCCGGCGAGACGTTTTTGATGCGGACAAAAGAATTCGCGCATGATTACCGCTACTTCCCGGATCCTGACCTTGCGCCGGTAAAAACTGAAGTGCTTCTGGCCGAAGTACGACAGCGGGTGCCTGAATTGCCGAAAGCGAAACGAGGCCGCTTTGTCCAGCAATATCAGGTGAGTCCGTACGATGCCGCCGTGCTGGCGAACGATCTTGATCTCGCGCGTTATTTTGAAGCCGCGGCCAAAGGTGCAAAGAAACCGAAGAATATCGCAAACTGGATTCTGAACGACCTGCAGAACGCCCTGAGTAGCGTCGGTAAAACGATCAGCGATTGTCCGATTTCGCCAGAGGCCTTTGATGAGTTGGTCAATCTGATCGACAGCGGAAAAATCAGCGGCAAGCAAGGCAAAGAAGTCTTTGCGCAGATGTTTGCGAGTGGCAGGAGCGCGCCCGCGATTGTGAAAGAAAAGGGGATCGAGCAACTTAGCGATTCAAGCGCCATCGAAAAATTGTGCGACGAAGTAATCGCCGCGAATCCCAAGCCTGTCGGAGATTTCAAAGCCGGTAACATCTCCTCCCTCAATTTTCTTAAGGGTCAGGTGATCAAATTATCAAAAGGGAAAGCTAATCCGCAGTTGGCCGGCGAAATTTTAGAGCGTAAACTGAAAGGCTAACTCCACGATGTCATTCCGAGCGAAGTCGAGGAATCCCGTGATGTAACCTTTGGGCAATACCGCGGGATCCTTCGACTCCGCTTCGCTTTGCTCAGGATGACAAGTGGAACACGCGGGGTGAAATTGTAGCCGTGCGGATTCTCATCGCTCCGGATAAATTCAAAGGCGCACTCAACGCGCGAGAAGTCGCAGAAAATATTGCGAAAGGTCTGCGCGATGCTTTGCCGAACGCGAGGATCGACATCGTACCGATGGCGGACGGCGGCGAGGGAACGGCAGAAGCGATTTGCGAAGCGCGCGGAGGGTCATGGTTAAAATGCAAAGCACACGATCCCATCGGTCGCGAAATCGAAGCGCGTTACGCGTGGATTAAAGACGGGGAATTGGCTGTAATGGAAATGAGCGAAGCCGCCGGAATGCGACGGTTATCTGAAATCGAACGCGATCCGGTTCGCGCGACCACGTTCGGTGTTGGTGAAATGATTTTAGACGCAGCCAATCGAGGGGCGAGCGAAATCATTATTGGTCTTGGCGGCAGCGCAACAAACGATGGCGGATTTGGGATGGCGACAGCGCTTGGGTTTGAGTCCTTCACACATTGCGGACGCAGACTTGGCGGCTTAAAGCCGTCAAGTTCAAACCGCGGCGTTGAGCCAGTCCAAGACGAAAGGCGCGACCGCGTGACTGATTTGGTCAATCTCAGTCGGATCGAAAAGCCGCAAGGTTTGAATCTGCCGAAAATCATTGCGGCGGTAGACGTGCAAAATCCGTTGCTCGGCGAAAATGGAGCGACGCGAGTGTTTGGTCCGCAGAAGGGGGCAAGTGAGGATAAACTCAAGATCTTGGAACAGGCGCTGACCAGGCTAGCCGACGTTGTCGCGAAGGAGTTTAATTTTGATTATCGCGACAAACCCGGCGCGGGCGCAGCGGGTGGACTCGGATTTGGCCTGATGAGTTTCTGCGGCGCGACGATTCGGCCCGGCTTCGATGTCGTTGCAGAAGCCGTCGGGCTCGAGTCAAAAATGAAAGGTGTCGATGTTGTGATTACGGGCGAGGGGAGCTTGGATCGGCAAACCTTGGAGGGAAAAACACCCGCAGGCGTTGCAAGATTGGCACGAAAACTTGGCAAGAAAGTTTTCGCAATTGCCGGGAGAACCGATGCAAACCGAAACGTGTGCGAATTGTTTGATGAAGTCTATCAACTCGCACGCTCCGGCATGAGCGAGAAGGAACAGATGAAACGTGCTGGCGAATTATTGCGCGAGAAAGCCCGCGAACTCGCCAGGAGTCTATAGAAGCTCAGTCGCCCTGGCTGTCAGGGCGATTTCTTTGCGTTCCTCGGATCGTCGGCAGGATTCACGTAGTTGATCTGCCAGGGGCCGACGCCATGAAGTTGGATAATTGTTTCACCTTCAGACCACGCCGTGTGTTTCATGCCGGCGGGCCAGTAACCAAAGGAGCCAGCCGGAAGTTTTTTTGCGCTGCCACGATCGAGCGTGTCTCCGGTTGCGAGATAAAGAGCACCCGAAATCACAGTGACTAGCTCAGTCTTTGGATGGGTATGCGGCGGGACATGATAGCCGTCAGGAAACTGAAAACGCACTACGAACGGGCCTTCTTTCGTTGGGTCGCCTTCGAGTACAGCCATCCTTGCGCCAGGAGGCAAAGCCGCTGGCCCTGTTTTCCATTCAAGAGTCGTCGGCGCATAGAGGTGCATGTCTACGGATTGCGTCTCTTCGGCAGAGGACCGCGCCAAAGAGAAGACCATGGCTAAGAGCATAGCTAGTGCGGAACCGAAGATAGTTTTCATAGATTGTTTGGTAGTTTTCTGGCGGCAAATCGTTCAGTAAAATTCGCGATATTGCTTTGCTGTTTCGACGTAGCTCCAAGCCCACCGGGCGATATCCTTTTGTTCATCCAGAGTAAGTTGGCGGCGTATTTTCGCCGGTGACCCGAGCACGAGCGACCCCGGTGGAATTTTCGTCCCGACTGTGACAAGGGCGTTTGCGCCGACGATCGAGCGCGCCCCGACTTCCACATCGTCGAGAATGATAGCGCCCATGCCAACCAGCACTTCATTGTCGATTTTGGACGCGTGTACGATGGCGGTGTGACCAACGGTGACCAGTTCGCCCATGGTTGTTGGATAATTTGTGTCGATATGAACCACGGCGTTATCCTGGATATTCGACCGCGGGCCGATGACGATGCGATTGATATCGCCACGAAGCACCGCGCCGTACCAAACGCTCGATTCTTCCTCCAGAATCACGTCGCCAATCACGGTTGCTCCTGGGACAACCCATGCGCTGGAATGGATCGTTGGACCTTTTTTTAAACGCGCCGCGATACCGGCGTGTCCAGTTGGAAGTGAATCCGGCTCAATATCCATTAGCAACGAAGATTCAACATCGTCCGCTCAGCGTCCAACGCCGAATTTCGGGGTGATAAGAGAAGCGATCCACGCTAGTTACCGTCGAACGCAGAGGTCGGTTACCAAACTACACCTTCACCCGCCCTTCTCCGTGAAAGGGCGAGGCGACCCATTCGCCTCCGGCACGTTTTGACCGCCTGGCATCTGCAGATGTGACAAAGGATGTCCAGTGAGAGAATGGGATTTTCTTATTTTTGCGCTTGAGCGATTATAGGCACCGCATGCGGGAGTTCCCTCCAGAAGAAGTCACGCCGTTCGTTTTCTCCGATCCGACGGGAAAGCGTTGGCCGCGTCTGCGTCTGATCGTGCTTATTGCGGGCGTATTATTTTTTCTGGGGACGGTCGTGTTCGTTCAGACGCTTTTCGTCACGCCGAAAATGAATCTGCCGTTTTCCCTGCGACAGTTGAAAGGCCAGTTGAAAGCGTTGCAAAAGCAGAATCCAGCCGACCAAATGTCTGCAAGTTCGCTATTGTGGCGGAAATTTGCGGAAGCGCGCCAAACGGCGAGAAGGCTTGCCGGCGCGGCGCCGGCGCCTTCTCCCCGAAAGCTCTCGGCCAAGAAATCGCCCAATAACGAAGTGCGTCTGGCGTTCTACGCGAACGGTGATCCGTATAGCTACGCGTCACTCGAGCAACACGCAGCGCAGATTACACATCTCTGTCCGGAATGGATGACGGTAATCAATGGCTTGGGCGATTTACAAATCGACGGAGACACTCGGCTATCGAAACTGACCGCAAGCAAGGGCATCGCGCTTCTGCCGCTGCTGACAAACCTTGTCGGTGACACGTGGGAGCCGGAGGCGATTGAAAATCTCGCGCACGGACCGGCGCAACGACAGGACCAGTTTATCCAGCGCGTGCTTTCCGTTTTGCGCAACGCGAAGGCGGCGGGCGTTGTGGTCGACTGGCAGCAGATCGACCCGGCTTACAAGAAAGACATCACTGGATTCATCGACAAGTTTGCTGACGCGCTGCACGACGATAACAAGGAGCTTTGGCTGTGCGTTCAGCCGAACCAGGAATTGGATTACATCGACTTCGAGGCGCTCGGCGAAAACGTCGATCGTTTTGTGGCGATGTTGTTTGACGAGACATCCGACACCGATCCGCCGGGGCCGCTGGCATCGCGCTCGTGGTTTGAAGGCTGGTTGCACAGCCTTCTGGAAGATGCCGACAGCAAGCAATGGATCATCACAATCGGCAGCTACGGATACGATTGGACGATCGGCGGAAGAAAAGCTGAGATGATCAGCTTTTCAGAAGCGATGAGCCGAGCTAATGACGCGGAAATCGACAGCGTGGAAGTGCAGGGTCCTGGTTACAGCCCGTATTTTTATTTTCAGGACGAAGACAAAGAGCACGCCGTCTGGTTCCTGGATACGGTGACCTTCCTTAACCAACTGCGCGAGGTGCGAGACAAAAAAGCGGGCGGGTTCGCGCTTTATCGGCTCGGCAGCGAAGATCCAGCGATTTGGGATGCGTTAAATGTTCCGCGGGATTTCAAGTTCGACAATCAGACGCGGCAGGCGCTCGAGCTGATAAAATCGACGGACACAATAACCGACGTCGGTGACGGCGAGATTGTGACTGTTGACGAGGACCGCAGTGACGGAGTGCGAAAACTCGCTGTGGACGGCGAGGGCTATGTCACAGCGAAATACGTGAAGTTTGCGGAATTCCCGACGCTTTATCACCAGGGCGCGGGCGGCGAACATCAGGTAGCAATCACTTTTGACGATGGCCCCGACCCGCGATGGACGCCAAAGGTTCTGGACATCCTAAAAGCAGCAAACGTGAAAGCGGCGTTTTTCCTCGTGGGAGTGAACGCGGAACGATACCCGGGCCTTGTTCGCCGCATCGTCGACGAAGGACATGAGTTTGGGAACCACACTTACTATCATCCCAATCTCGCGCTCTGCTGGCCCGAGCACATCCGGGTGGAGTTGAATGCGACGCAGCTTTTGTTCGAAACAATAACGGGTCGCGCCACCACATTGTTTCGTCCGCCTTACGCCGCTGATAGCAGCCCGACGCAACTGAGTGAACTAACTCCGCTGAAGATCGCCGAAGACCTCAATTATCTCATCGTTCTGGAGAGTATCGACCCACAGGATTGGGCAAAGCCCGGGCCGGACGTCATCCTGCAGCGCGTCAAACAACAACGGCGCGATGGCAGCATCATTTTGCTGCACGATGCAGGTGGGGACCGTTCGCAAACAGTGGAAGCGCTTCCGCGCATTTTGGATTGGCTGCATAAGCGGGGCGATACCGTGGTGCCTTTGAGCACACTGCTGGGCACGACGCGCGACGCGTTGATGCCGGTCGTGCAAAATAATGGGCAATCGCTCACGCGTCTGGTGAGCGGAACCGGCTTCCGCGTTTACCACACCATCGAGGAATTCCTCTGGGCGTTCATGATCGTAGCGACGGCGCTTGTGGTCGTTCGCACGCTGATCGTTATCTGGCTCGCTTATCGTTTTCGACGCGGACCAAAGACAAATTTCGCGGAGCCAGTCAGCGTCGTAATTGCTGCCTACAACGAAGGCAAAGTGATTGCAGAAACTTTGCGCACGCTGCTTGCCACAGATTACAAAGGCGAAATCGAAGTTGTCGTTGTGGATGACGGTTCGCGCGACCAAACTGCTGAAGAGGTTCAACGCGCTGCAAATAGCGAGCCGCGTGTTCGCTTATTGCGACAGGAAAACTGTGGGAAGGCGCAAGCTCTCCAACGCGGCCTCGCAGCCGCGCGTCACGGCATCGTTGTTTTCATTGATGCCGACACACAATGTCAGCGCGATACGCTCCCGCGCTTGCTCGAGCCATTCGCTGATGCGCGCATCGGCGCAGTATCAGGTCACGCGAAAGTCGGCAATTTGCGCACGTTCATCGCGCGCTGTCAGGCTTTGGAATACACGTGCGGTTTTAACCTGGACCGGCGTGCTTACAACCGCTGGGATTGCATTACCGTGGTCCCCGGTGCGATCAGCGCTGTGCGTAAGGATGCGATCGATGAAGCGGGCGGGCTGAGTCTGCAAACGCTCGCCGAAGACACCGATCTTACGCTCATGTTGCACAGGCATCGGCAACGGATCGTTTACGTACCCGACGCCATCGCGTGGACAGAAGCGCCCGAAAGCGTGCGCACACTTGCACGACAACGATTCCGCTGGGCTTATGGCACGCTGCAATGTCTATGGAAACATCGCGACATGGTGTTCAACTGGAACTATCGCGCGCTCGGCTGGTTCAGTTTGCCGAGCATCTGGTTTTTCCAGATCATTCTCGTGGCCATTACGCCGATGGTAGACTTGTTCCTGCTCGTCTCCCTCCCGTTCGGCGCCTGGAACGCGGTGCTGCCGTTCGTTATCACGTTCCTTGCGATGGACGTGCTGCTCGCCACGCTCGCTTGTATTTTGGAACGCGAACCGATCCTGCGTGCCTGGCGCATTTTGCCGATGCGCTTGATTTACCGTCCCATGATGAGCTACTGCATCTGGAAAGCGATCCTGCGCGCGATCAAAGGCGCCTGGGTCAGCTGGGGCAAACTCGAACGCACCGCCAGCGTGCCCGTGCGAGCCTAGCTTGTCTCTGGCTTGTCATTGCTTGAGCGATTTGCCATCCTCGGTAAGTGCCGCCCACTACCGCTGCCGTAGCCTCTTCACCAAAATTACTCGACCGCGTTCGGTGGCATTTGCGCGTAAAACACTATTCGATCCGAACCGAGCAGGCTTACGTGGATTGGATTCGGCGCTACATCCTTTTCCATCGCAAACGTCATCCAAGCGAAATG